>NZ_JBIBKX010000002.1:602162-815319 GCF_042959425.1 Streptomyces sp. NPDC007896
CGAGCCCCGCCCCCCCCCCCCGCCCGCCCCCCCCCCCCCCCCCCCCCCCCCCCCCCGGCGGCCCCCCCCCCCCCCCCCCGGGGGGGCGCGCCGCGCCCCACGACTGTGCGGTGCCGCTCTCTGTCAGCGGGCGTGACGGGGTGGGTTACCCGTGACGCCCCCCGTTGCCGTTCTGACCCTGAATGAAGCCCGAGGGGATCGAGAACGTAGGCGTCGGGAACCCGCCACCGTTCGTGTCACCGTTGGTGCCACTGATGGTGTTGCCGCTGATCGTGTTCCCGTTGACGGTGTTGCCGTTGGTGGTGTTCCCACCGTTCGCGTTGCCCTTGTTGTCGCCGTTGTTCCCGTCGCCCGGGCCGTGGCCGTTGTCCTTGGGCTTCTCGTCGGGAATGTCGACGAGGTTGAAGGACGGGGAGTCCTTGCCCGAGAGGGCGCCGGTCATGGCGTCCTTCCAGATGGGGCCGGGCACCTGACCGCCGTAGACGAGGTCGTGGTAAACGCCGCCGATGCTGATGTTCGTCATCTTGACGTTCTGCTTGGGGCTGCCGACCCAGACCGCGCCCGACAGGTTCGGCGTGTACCCGACGAACCAGGCGTTCTTGCGCTCGTCCGTCGTACCCGTCTTACCGGCGTTGTCGCGGTCGGAGAGGCCGGCCTGCTGACCCGTACCGGAGTCGATCACGCCCTGGAGCAGCGTGTTGACGGTGTCCGCGGTCTTCTCGGACATGGCCCGCGAGCACGTCGACTTCGGGACCTCGAGCGACTTCTCCTTGCCGTCGGCCTTCTGGGTGATCGACTCGATGGCGATCGGCGTGCAGTACATGCCCCGGGAGGCGAAGGTGGCGTACGCGCTCGCCATGGTCAGCGGGGAGATGCCCTTGGAGCCGAGGGTGATGGCGGGCACCTCGGGCAGCTTGTCGCCATTGCCCTGCACGACGTGCAGCTTGTCGGTGATCTTCACCACGGGGCAGATGCCGATGTCCGAGATCATCTGCACGAAGTAGGTGTTGACCGACTTGGCCATCGCCGTCTTCAGCGCGTACGGGCCCTTCTCCTCGGTGCTCTCGTTCGACAGCTTCTCGTTGGTCAGGTTGGTCCAGGGCTTGCTGCTGCACGTCTGCACGGGGCTGGGGTAGGCCATCTCGTACGGCGACGGGTACTGCTGGGTCGCCGGCCGGCCCTCCTCCAGCGCGGCCGCGGCCACGAACGGCTTGAAGGTCGAACCGGTCGGGAAGCCGTAGTTCGAACCGCCCATGTCACGGTCGACCGAGTAGTTGTACTCCGTCTCGTTCTTCCCGTAGCCGTACGGCCTCGACTGGCCCATGCCGACGATCTTCCCGGTGCCCGGCTCGACCAGGGTGGCCGCCGTGGCGACCGAGTCCGACTTGTTGACGTGGGACTTGATCGAGGACTGCACCGACTGCTGCGCCTGCGGGTCGAGCGTCGTACGGATGGTCAGGCCGCCCTGGTTCCAGACCTTCGCCCGGGCCTCCTTGGTCTTGCCGAAGACCGGGTCGCTGAGGAACACGTTCTCCACGTACTTGCAGAAGAAGCTCGCGCCCTTGACCGCCGTGATGCAGCCGTTCTTCGGCTGGCTGACCTTCAGGCCGAGCTTCGCCTCCTTGGCCTTGTCGGCCTCCTGCTGGGAGATGTCGTGCACCTCGGCCATGCGCTGCAGCACGGTGTTGCGGCGCTTGGTGGCCTCCGCCTCGTCGTTCACCGGGTCGTACCGGCTGGGCGACTGGACGATGCCCGCGAGCATCGCCGACTCCTCGAGGCTCAGGTCCTTGGCGGGCTTGGAGAAGTAACGCTGGGCGGCAGCCTCGATGCCGTAGGCCTGCTCGCCGAAGAACGTGATGTTCAGGTAGTTCTCGAGGATCTTCTTCTTGCCGAGCTTCTCTTCCAGCTGGATCGCGTACTTGAGCTCGCGGACCTTGCGGCCGAGGGTCTGCTGGGTGGCCTGGGCGACCTTCGTCGGGTCGTCGCCGGCCTCCTCCACGAAGTAGTTCTTCACCAGCTGCTGGGTGAGCGTGGAGGCGCCCTGGGCGACCCCGCCGTTCTGCGCGTTCTGGTTCAGGGCGCGCAGGACGCCCTTCAGGTCGATCGCGCCGTGCTGGTAGAAGCGGGAGTCCTCGATCGCGACGATCGCCTTCTGCATGTACGGCGAGATGTCCTTGAGGTCGACCACCGTGCGGTCGCGCGAGTAGACCGTCGCGATCTGACCGCCCTTGCTGTCCAGGATGGTGGTGCGCTGACTCAGCGCGGGACTCTTCAGGTTGTCGGGAATCTCGTCGAACCCCTGGACGGAACCCTTGGCCGCGAGACCGAGCGCGCCCGCTGCGGGCAGCGCGATTCCGGCCATGACTGCTCCAGCGAGCACGCTGACACCGAGGAACTTGGCGGCCTGTTGCGTTGGCGACAGACCACCGCCCGAGCGCTTCTTTGGCATAGGGGCAGCCTACGTTCTCATTCGCCGGACACGCGTATATGCCTTGGCCTAAGCTGTTCTCAACTGTCACAGCAGTATGGCCACGTATCAATACGTCCGGCGACCCCGAATCGTTCCGGAGGTTCCCCAACTTTTTTGGGGAGGTCGTGTCCGAATCAGCCTCATGCGTCACCTGGCGTCCGTTGTGACTCAACTGAACTGTCCCGGTTTGCCGGAGTACTCACATATGTCCGCCGCTCACTCCCCCGGGTGATCTGCCGCTTACGCATAGTCCGTTCGGGCCATTCAAGATTGGGCCCGCAGGGGGTGTTGCGCTGTGCCTGCCTTCCGTAACGTCCTCAACTGGCGGCGGTGAATATGCCGCTGCCGCCGTGGGGGAGCCTCGATTCGGGAGAGGACGGCGCCGGTATGGGCTGGGTAACCGACTGGAGTGCGCAGGCGGCCTGCCGCACTACCGATCCGGATGAACTGTTCGTTCAAGGAGCAGCGCAGAACAGGGCGAAGGCAGTGTGCACCGGATGTCCGGTACGCACGGAGTGCCTCGCCGATGCGCTCGACAATCGCGTCGAATTCGGCGTGTGGGGTGGCATGACGGAGCGGGAGCGTCGCGCATTGCTGCGCAGGCGTCCCACCGTCACCTCGTGGCGACGCCTGCTGGAGACCGCGCGTACGGAGTACGAGCGCGGCGCGGGCCTGCTGCCCCTCGACGAGGAAGAGGTGTACGAGCGCTACGCGGCGGTGGGCTGAGGGCGCCACGGAAGGCGTCCCGCGGGCCACCTCGGCCCGCGTCGGACTCACCTACCGCCTCGGACCCACCTACCGCCTCGGACCCACTCGCCTCAGGCAATCTCAGGCTCACCTCAGGTCATCTCAGGCCCGGCCACGAGTTCATGACTCAGGGCCGGCCCCGGGCCCGTGGACGGCGCCGCTCAGGCGTCGGTTTCAGGCAGCTCCGGCCGGTTGGCCGCGAGCCGTTCTCCGATGTCCCGCAGTCCTGCGAGATCGTGTACGTCGCCGGGCAGCGCGGCCACTTCGGCAACCGCCACCTCCGGGTGGAGCGCGGCGAAGCGGTCACGCGTGCGCTGCTCGCGGGAGAGCAGCTGCATGCGCTCGGCGTGCAGCCTCAGCAGGCCTGCGGTGAGTTGTTCGACGGTCCGGTGCCCGTGCGGCGGCGTGTCGGTCGGTGCGTCGGTCCTGTCCGTGGCGTCTGTGCTGTCCGTGGCGGCGGGGGAGCCTTCATCGGAACCGTCGGAGCCGGCTGGACCTTCGGAGCCGTCGGGAGCTGATGTCTCGGAAGCGGGAGATTCTGAACTGCCGTACGTGTCGGGAGAGTTACGAAGTCCAGCTTTCCCGCCCTCCTGATCCACAATGCGGGCGTCGTCAAGATTTTCTACAGCCGTGGATTCAAGATCTTCCGCAGGATCGGGATCCAGGCCGCCGACGGCCTCGGGATCCCTGTCCCCCTCGGCCGCAAGTTCCTCGGCGGTCTCGGCATCGAGGTTCTCCGCCGCCGCGAGCGCCCGCTCCGCGGACAGCTGGGCGGCACTGCTGCCGTGCACCCGGTTGAGTACGAGACCGGCGAACGGCATGTCCTCGGCCGCCAGCCGCTCCACGAAGTACGCGGCCTCGCGCAGCGCGTCCCGCTCCGGGGCCGCCACCACCAGGAACGCCGTCCCGGGCGCCTGGAGCAGCTTGTACGTGGCGTCCGCGCGCGTACGGAAGCCCCCGAACGTCGTGTCCATCGCCGCCACGAACGTCTGCACGTCCTTCAGGAGTTGTCCCCCCAGCAGCTTTCCCAGGGTGCCGGTCATCATCGACATCCCGACGTTCAGGAACTTCATCCCCGCACGCCCGCCCAGCTTCGCCGGGGCTGTCAGGAGCCGGATCAGCCGTCCGTCGAGGAAGGACCCGAGCCGCTTGGGCGCGTCCAGGAAGTCGAGCGCCGAGCGGGACGGCGGCGTGTCGACGACGATCAGGTCCCACTCGTCCCGCGCCCGCAGCTGCCCCAGCTTCTCCATCGCCATGTACTCCTGCGTGCCCGCGAAGCCCGCCGAAAGCGACTGGTAGAAGGGGTTGTTCAGGATCACGGCCGCCCGCTCGCCGTCCGCGTGCGCCTCGACGATCTCGTCGAACGTGCGCTTCATGTCGAGCATCATGGCGTGCAGCTCGCCGCCTGCGGAGTCGTCGATGCCCTTCACACGGCGTGGGATGTTGTCGAGGGAGTCGATGCCCATCGACTGGGCGAGCCGGCGAGCCGGGTCGATGGTCAGGACGACCACCTTGCGGCCCCGCTCCGCGGCGCGCAGCCCCAGGGCCGCCGCCGTGGTCGTCTTGCCGACGCCGCCCGAACCGCAGCACACCACGATGCGGGTGTCGGGGTCGTCGAGCAGAGGGTCGAGGTCGAGTACGCGGGCCGGGTCCAGACTCATGAGATCCCTTGAGTGCGCAGTTCCGTGGCGAGCTCGTACAGGCCCGCCAGGTCCATTCCCTCGGCGAGCAGGGGGAGTTCGTGCAGCGGGAGGTCCTGCTCGGTCAGGACGGCCCGCTGCTCGCGCTCCAGGGTGTGCCGCTCGGCGTACTCCTCGGCCTGTTCCAGGAGGGGCCCGACGAGCCGCTCGGCGTTCCCGCCGCGGCGGGCGCCGCCGAGCCCGGCCGCCGAGAGCGACTTGGCGATGGCGCTGCGCGCGACGGCGGCCGTGAGCTCCAGGTCGACATCGTCCAGGAGCGCGGGCCGCACCATGTTCACGATGATCCGTCCCACCGGCAGCTTCGCCGCCCGCAGCTCGGCGATGCCGTCCGCGGTCTCCTGGACGGGCATCTCCTCCAGCAGCGTCACCATGTGCACCGCCGTCTCCGGCGACTTCAGGACGCGCATCACGGCCTGCGCCTGATTGTGTATCGGCCCGATCTTGGCGAGCCCCGCGACCTCGTCGTTGACGTTCAGGAAGCGGGTGATGCGGCCCGTGGGTGGCGCGTCCATGACGACGTAGTCGTACGCGAACCGCCCGCTCTTGTCCTTCCTGCGGACGGCCTCGCACGCCTTCCCCGTGAGGAGCACGTCCCTGAGACCGGGCGCGATGGTGGTCGCGAAGTCGATGGCGCCGAGCTTCTTCAGGGCCCGGCCGGCGCCGCCCAGTTTGTAGAACATCTGGAGGTAGTCCAGAAGGGCCAGTTCGGGGTCGATGGCGAGGGCGTACACCTCCCCGCCCCCTGGAGCGACGGCGATCTTCCGCTCCTCGTAGGGCAGCGCTTCTGTTTCGAAGAGCTGCGCGATGCCCTGCCTGCCCTCGACCTCGACGAGGAGGGTGCGCTTGCCCTCGGTCGCGAGGGCGAGCGCGAGGGCCGCGGCTACCGTGGTCTTGCCGGTACCGCCCTTGCCGCTGACGACCTGGAGCCTGCTCACGTCTTCGAGCCTAACCAGTCCGCCGCCGTACTACGCAGGAGGCTGTGGACAACGTGCGCGCGAGGCCCCCCTCGGCAACGACTACAGTCGGCGACATGACCAAGTGGGAATACGCAACCGTGCCGCTGCTCGTCCATGCCACGAAGCAGATTCTGGACACCTGGGGCGAGGACGGCTGGGAGCTCGTCCAGGTCGTGCCCGGGCCGAACAACCCCGAGCAGCTGGTGGCCTACCTGAAGCGCGAGAAGTCGGCATGAGCGGCGCCGTCGAGGCGAAGCTCGCGGAGCTCGGTCTGACGCTGCCGGGCGTCGTACCGCCGCTGGCCGCCTATCAGCCCGCCGTGCAGTCCGGCGTGTACGTCTTCACCGCGGGGCAGCTGCCGATGGTGGACGGCAAGCTTCCGCTCACCGGCAAGGTGGGCGCGGAGGTCACGGCCGAGGAGGCCAAGGACCTGGCCCGCATCTGCGCGCTGAACGCGCTGGCCGCGGTCAAGTCCGTCGCGGGCGACCTCGACCGCATCGCGCGCGTCGTGAAGGTCGTCGGCTTTGTGGCCTCGGCCTCGGACTTCACCGGCCAGCCGGGTGTCCTGAACGGCGCGAGCGAGCTCCTGGGCGCGGCCCTGGGCGACAAGGGCGTCCACGCCCGCAGCGCGGTCGGTGTGGCCGTCCTCCCGCTGGACGCCCCGGTCGAGGTCGAGATCCAGGTGGAGCTGACGGCGGTGTAGGCGGTCGGGACCGGCGGCGGTTTTCTTCGCCCCCGCCGCCCCCGCCCCCGGCCCGGAGATCCCCATGGGCCCCTCGAACATTCGCCCGGCTCGGGATAGCCTCCGGCCATGGCGAATGGGCAGTGGTATCCACCGGAGTGGCCCGAGCGGATCCGCGCGCTCGCGAAGGGCACGCTGACCCCGGTACTCCCCAAGCGCGCGGCCACCGTCATGCTGCTCAAGGACACTCCCTCCACCCCCGTGGTGCACATGCTGCGCAGACGCGCCTCCATGGCCTTCGCCGGAGGCGCGTACGCGTACCCGGGCGGCGGGGTGGACCCACGCGACGACGAGCACCAGATCCGCTGGGCGGGCCCCACACGCGCGTGGTGGGCGAAAAGGCTCGGCACCGACGAGACGTCCGCCCAGGCCGTCGTCTGCGCGGCGGTCCGCGAGACGTACGAGGAGGCCGGCGTCCTGCTGGCCGGACCCACCCCGGACACCGTCGTCGGCGACACCACCGGCGAGGACTGGGAGGCGGACCGCGCGGCCCTGGTCGCCCGCGACCTCTCCTTCGCCGAGTTCCTCGACCGCCGCGGACTCGTGCTCAGGTCCGACCTCCTGGGCGTCTGGACCCGCTGGATCACCCCGGAGTTCGAAACCCGTCGCTACGACACCTGGTTCTTCGTGGCCGCCCTCCCGGAGGGCCAGCGCACCCGCAACGCCTCCACGGAGGCCGACCGTACGGTCTGGATCCGTCCCGCGGACGCGGCGGACGGGTACGACAAGGGCGAGCTCCTGATGATGCCGCCCACCGTCGCGACCCTGCGCCAGCTCATCCCGTACGACAGCGCCGCCGACGTCCTCGCCGCCGCGCCCGCCCGTGATCTGACCCCCGTCCTGGCCAAGGCCCGCCTGGAGAACGGCGAAGTGGTCCTCGCCTGGCCGGGCCACGACGAGTTCACCAAGCACATCCCGACCGGTGGAGCCCCCGCATGACCGACGCCGCAGCCCTCCCCGGCCAGCCGCGAGGCGGGGTCCTTTCCGGCTCCGCCACCTCGCGCGCCGTCAACGTGCTCGCGCCCAACGCGTCCGCGATGACCCTGGACGGCACCAACACCTGGATCGTCTCCGAGCCGGACTCCGACCTGGCGGTGGTGATCGATCCCGGGCCCCTGGACGACGTACATCTGCGCAATGTCGTGGACACCGCCGAGAAGGCGGGGAAGCGGGTGGCGCTGACCCTGCTGACGCACGGGCACCCCGATCACGCCGAGGGCGCCGGGCGGTTCGCGGAACTGACGGACACGAAGGTGCGGGCGCTGGATCCGGCGCTGCGGCTCGGCGACGAGGGCCTGGCGCACGGGGACGTCATCACCGTGGGCGGCCTCGAACTGCGTGTCGTACCGACTCCGGGCCACACCGCCGACTCGCTGTGCTTCCATCTCCCGGCCGATCGGGCCGTCCTGACGGGTGACACCATCCTCGGCCGCGGTACGACCGTCGTGGCCCACCCCGACGGCCGTCTGGGCGACTATCTCGACTCGCTGCGGCGGCTCAGGTCCCTCACCGTGGACGACGGCGTGCACACCGTGCTGCCGGGGCACGGGCCCGTCCTGGAGGACGCCCAGGGCGCCGTGGAGTTCTACCTCGCCCACCGCGCTCACCGCCTGGCCCAGGTCGAGACGGCGGTCGAGAACGGCTACCGGTCGCCGGCCGAGGTCGTCGCGCACGTGTACGCGGACGTCGACCGCTCACTGTGGCCTGCGGCGGAGCTGTCGGTCCGGGCGCAGATGGACTACCTCCGGGAACACGGCCTCATCTAGGCGTTTGAGCGTTCGGGCGGCTGGTGGGCGCCCTGGCGACCCCGGCGACACGGAAACCGACGACACGGAAACCGGCGACACGGAAACCGGCGACACGGAAACCGACGACACGGAAACCTGCGATACCGGCGATACGCGAAGGGCCCCGCTGTGCAGCGGGGCCCTTCAGGTGCGTCGAAAACCGGCGCGCGGTGCGGTCAGCGCGAGCGCTTCGCGAGGCGCTCCACGTCCAGCAGGATGACCGCGCGGGCCTCCAGGCGGAGCCAGCCACGGCCCGCGAAGTCGGCGAGCGCCTTGTTGACCGTCTCGCGGGACGCGCCGACCAGCTGGGCCAACTCCTCCTGCGTCAGGTCGTGCACGACGTGGATGCCCTCCTCCGACTGCACGCCGAAGCGGCGGGAGAGGTCCAGGAGCGCGCGGGCCACGCGGCCGGGCACGTCCGAGAAGACCAGGTCGGACATCTGGTCATTGGTCTTGCGCAGGCGCCGGGCGACGGCGCGCAGCAGCGCGGCGGCCACCTCGGGTCGCGCGTTCAGCCAGGGCTGGAGGTCGCCGTGGCCGAGGCCGAGCAGTTTGACCTCGGTCAACGCGGTGGCGGTCGCCGTGCGCGGGCCCGGGTCGAACAGCGACAGCTCGCCGATGAGCTCACCGGGGCCCAGGACGGCCAGCATGTTCTCGCGGCCGTCGGGTGAGGTGCGGTGAAGCTTCACCTTGCCCTCGGTGACCACGTAGAGGCGGTCCCCGGGGTCGCCCTCGTGGAAGAGAGCGTCGCCGCGTGCGAGGGTCACCTCACTCATGGAGGCGCGGAGCTCCGCGGCCTGCTCGTCATCGAGCGCCGCGAAGAGCGGGGCGCGCCGCAGAACGTCGTCCACGAGTTCTCTCCTTGTCGACCTGCTCAGGGGATCTTGTTCCCCCGTGATACCAGGGGACCGTGTTCCCCATCTTGCTGGACGGTCCAAACAGTGTGATCAGTCACAAGTCTGCCGCACTGGCGTGCCGGGCAGTGCGGCAGGGGGCCAATTGGGGGCTGATCTTCTGGGTCCGGGGCGGATGTCGGTGGGGGGCTTTAGGCTGGCCGGGTGTCCAAATCGCCGGTGAGAGCACAGGCCAAGGGGGCTGGGCGGGTGGTTGTACGTCGCGATTCCGCTGTGGGCGAACAAGGTCCCGTCGGAAGTATGAAAACGACAAAAGCGACAAATTCGACGCCGGTGAAGCCGGTCGCGAAGCCGGTCGCGAAGAAGGCCGCGAAGAAGGCCGCGAAGAAGTCTGCCCAAAAGGCGACAGCCGCGACCGGGAAGATGACAGGCGTGGCCAAGAAGGCGACGGCCACGATCAAGAAGGCGGCGACCACGTCCAGCAAGGCGACAGCCACGTCCGAGAAGGGGGCGAGCGCCTCCAAGAAGGCGACTGCTTCCAAGAAGGCGGCACCGGCCAAGGCGGCTGCCGCCAAGAAGGCGGCGCCTGCCAAGACGGTCGCCAAGAAGGCGGTGCCTGCCAAGGCCGTGGCCAAGAAGGCGGCCCCCGCCCAAGCCGCCCCCAAGAAGGCGATCGTCGAGTCCCACGCCGCTCTCGTGCGCCGAGCCCGCCGCATCAACCGCGAGCTCGCCGAGGTGTACCCGTACGCCCACCCGGAGCTCGACTTCGAGAACCCCTTCCAGTTGGTGATCGCCACGGTCCTGTCCGCCCAGACGACCGACCTGCGGGTGAACCAGACGACTCCGGCGCTCTTCGCCAAGTACCCCACGCCCGAGGACCTCGCCGCGGCGAATCCGGAGGAGGTCGAGGAGATTCTCCGTCCGACCGGTTTCTTCCGGGCCAAGACCAAGTCGGTGATAGGGCTCTCCAAGGCCTTGGTGGAGGACTTCGGGGGCGAGGTCCCCGGCCGCCTCGAAGACCTCGTCAAGCTCCCCGGCGTAGGCCGCAAGACCGCCTTCGTGGTCCTCGGCAACGCCTTCGGGCGCCCCGGCATCACCGTGGACACCCACTTCGGCCGGCTTGTGCGCCGCTGGCAGTGGACCGACGAGACCGACCCGGACAAGGTGGAGGCCGCCGTCGGCGCGCTCTTCCCGAAGACCGAGTGGACGATGCTCTCGCACCACGTGATCTTCCACGGCCGTCGCATCTGCCACGCCCGCAAGCCCGCGTGCGGCGCCTGCCCCATCGCCCCGCTCTGCCCCGCGTACGGGGAGGGCGAGACGGACCCGGAGAAGGCGCGCAAGCTCCTGAAGTACGAGAAGGGCGGCTTCCCCGGCCAACGCCTCAACCCGCCGCAGTCCTACCTGGACGCGGGCGGCATCCCGGCACCCCCACTGGGCGCCGGATGACGGAACGAACACGGCGCCGCCCGGCGTTGCGGAGAACAGAACGGGGGTGGCGATGACGCACGCGAGCAACACGCACAGCAGGCACGACGAGCCGGACACAGACCGCACACAGAACGAGACGGGTACGCGCGGCACGCAGGACGAGACGGGCACACACCGCACGTACGACGGACCCGGCGCGCACCACCGCACACACGAAGGTCCCGACTCGCACAACGGCCAGGTCGTGGTGACCAAGGACGGCCTGCCCGCCTGGCTCGACCCGGTGGTGCATGCCGTCGAGACCGTGGAGCCGCTCCAGCTGAGCCGCTTCCTGCCGCCGTCGAACGGTGCGGGGCGGCAGTCCGCCGTTCTCATCCTCTTCGGCGAGGGAGCCCGCGGCCCCGAGCTGCTGCTGATGGAGCGTGCCAGCTCCCTGCGCTCGCACGCGGGGCAGCCCTCCTTCCCGGGCGGCGCCCTCGACCCGCAGGACGGCGACCCGAAGGCCGACGGGCCGCTGCGGGCCGCGCTGCGGGAGGCGGAGGAGGAGACCGGGCTGGACCCCAGCGGCGTCCAGCTCTTCGGCGTGCTGCCGAAGCTCTACATCCCGGTGAGCGGCTTCGTGGTCACCCCGGTCCTGGGCTGGTGGCGCGAGCCGACCCCGGTCGGCGTGGTCGATCCGGCCGAGACGGCCCGGGTCTTCACGGTCCCCGTGGCGGATCTCACGAACCCCGACCACCGTGCGACGACCGTGCACCCCAGCGGTCACCGAGGTCCGGCATTCCTGGTCGAATCGGCCCTGGTCTGGGGCTTCACCGCGGGGATCATCGACCGTCTGCTGCACTACGCGGGCTGGGAGCTGCCCTGGGACCGCGAGAAGCAGGTCCCGCTCGACTGGCGCGCATGACAGGGTGGCCTCCGTGAACGTGCTGGACATCCTGTTGCTGGTCGCCGCCGTGTGGTTCGCGATCGTGGGCTACCGCCAGGGCTTCGTCGTCGGCATCCTGTCGGTGATCGGGTTCCTGGGCGGCGGCCTCGTCGCTGTCTATCTGCTTCCCGTCGTCTGGGGTGCCCTGACCGACGACACCAAGGTGAGTACGACCGCCGCCGTGGTCGCGGTGATCGTCGTGATCGTCTGCGCCTCCGTCGGCCAGGCCCTCACCACCCACCTCGGCAACAAACTGCGCCGGTACATCACCTGGTCCCCGGCCCGCGCCCTGGACGCGACCGGCGGCGCCCTCGTCAACGTCGTCGCGATGCTCCTGGTCGCCTGGCTGATCGGCTCGGCCCTCGCGGGTACGACGCTGCCGACCCTCGGCAAGGAGGTCCGCGGCTCCAAGGTGCTCCACAGCGTCTCCAGCGCCCTGCCCTCCCAGGCCGACACCTGGTTCGCCGACTTCTCCTCGGTCCTCGCGCAGAACGGCTTCCCGCAGGTCTTCAGCCCGTTCGCCAACGAACCCATCACCGACGTCCGGCCCCCCGACCCGGCGCTCGTGAACAGCCCCGTCGCCACCCGCGCCCAGAAGTCCATCGTCAAGGTGATGGGCACCGCGCAGAGCTGCGGCAAGGTCCTCGAGGGCAGCGGCTTCGTCTTCGGCGACCGCCGCGTGATGACCAACGCGCACGTGGTCGGCGGGGTCGACGAGCCCACCGTCCAGATCGGCGGCGAGGGCAGGAAGTACGACGCCAAGGTCGTCCTGTACGACTGGGAGCGCGACATCGCCGTACTCGACGTACCGAACCTGCGCGCGCCCGCCCTCCAGTTCACGGCCAAGGACGCGACCAGCGGCAACAACGCGATCGTCGCCGGCTTCCCGCAGAACGGCGCGTACAACGTCCAGCCCGCGCGCGTGCGCGGCCGCATCACGGCCAACGGCCCGGACATCTACCACCGCGGAACCGTGCGCCGTGACGTCTACTCGCTCTACGCGACCGTGCGCCAGGGCAACTCGGGCGGCCCGCTGCTCACGCCCGACGGCAAGGTGTACGGAGTGGTCTTCGCGAAGTCCCTCGACGACGCCAACACCGGGTACGCGCTCACCGCGGACGAGGTCCAGCCGGACGCCACCAGGGGCCGTACGGCCGATCAGCAGGTGGACAGCGACAGCTGCGCGCTCTGAGAGCCAAGGGTGACGGGCGGCGGTGTGCGGGGGCTCAGCCTCGTGGGTGACGCAGCCGTACCGAAACCCAGCGGGCCCGGCGGCGCAAAATGCGCGGGATCCCCACTTGGGGGTCCGCGCCCGGCAACTGCGGGGTGCCCCTCTGATGGGAGCTCAGGCCCGTCGCCGAGCGGCGGTTGCGTGGTGCGTCACTGTAGTCGTGCGTCCAGCCCATACCCCGACGTGTGCCCCTGCCCCAAGGTCGATAACCGCGCCCGAGCCCCCCAATTGGCCTATGCGCGAGGCATTTGGCTGTTCGTAGGACAGGTGTTCCCGTCCGCATACCGGGCGGGCCACGGGTCGCAATCGGACAGTCACCGACGGGTCACCGGTCGGGCTCGGGATCCTTCAGCCAGTTGACCAATTCGGTCGAAAACGCCACGGGGTCCTCTTCGTGGGGGAAGTGTCCGAGACCGTCGAACAGCCGCCAACGGTACGGCGCTTCGACGTACTCCCCGGAACCGGCCGCGCTCCGCGTCCGCATCACCGGATCGAGCGATCCGTGCAGATGCAGCGTCGGCACCCGAACCGGCCGCTTCATACGCCGGTTGAACTGGATCCCGTCCGGCCGTGCCATCGAACGGACCATCCACCGATAGGGCTCGATCGAACAATGCGCCGTCGACGGGATGCACATGGCGCGGCGGTACGTCTCCACGGCCTCGTCGTCCGGCTGTCGCGGCCCCGACCAGTCCCGTACCAGACGCCCCACCAGGGCGCCTTCGTCGGCGATGAGTTGGCGCTCCGGGATCCAGGGCCGCTGGAACCCCCAGATGTACGAACCCGCGGCCGACTGCTTGACGTCGGAGAGCATGGCCGAGCGCCAGCGCCGCGGATGCGGCATGGACGACACGGCGAGTCGGCGGACGAGCTTGGGGCGCATCACGGCCGCCGTCCACGCCAGATAGCCGCCCAGGTCGTGTCCGACCAGCGCGGCGTCGGGCTCCCCGAGGGACCGTACGACCCCGGTGATGTCGAGCGCGAGGTTGGCGGGGTCGTAACCGCGCGGCGTGCGGTCGCTGCCGCCGACGCCGCGCAGATCCATGGCCACGGCCCGGAAGCCCGCGTCCGCGAGCGCCACCATCTGCCGGCGCCAGGTCCACCAGAACTGCGGGAAGCCGTGCAGCAGCAGGACGAGCGGCCCGTCGCCCATCTCGGCGATGTGGAAGCGGGCGCCGTTGGCGGCGACGTCCCGGTGGGTCACTTCTCTCCCGCCGGGGACGTCGAGCCGCACGACTGAGGTGGGTTGCGCCGAAGGGGTGGCGGGGTCCGTCATGACGTCGAGCGTGCCACAACCTCGACCGCGTCACTTACAGGGGCGGTCCGGGGATGCGGTTTGGCGTTCTGGAGCACACCCGCCGTCTCCTTGACCGAGGCGGCGACCTTTTGCGGGCCCTTGCCCTTCTTCGCCTTCTTTGCGAAGGTCAGGCCGATCAACGCGAGGACGGCGGCGACCAGCACGTTCGCGGCGAACGACAGGACGAAGCAGATCGCGAGATTCCAGTGGCTCCAGGTCCGGATGCCGTACGCCAGGGCGAAGTTCAGCATCGGGAGGGAGAAGATCAGCACCGCTCCGGCCGCGGAGAACGCGCCACCGCTGACCGCGCCGCGCTTGACGTCCTGCTTGAGCTGCGCCTTCGCCAGCGCGATCTCGTCGTGCACCAGTGCGGACATCTCGGTCGTCGCCGAGGCGAACAACTGGCCGATGCTGCGTTCGGCGCCGACCGGGCTGCCGTCGGGTGCGCTCATCGCGGACTCCCTCTTCTGTATGTGCCTGCTCTGCACGGGCTGATCTGTACGGGCTGATCTCTACGGTCTGGCTGCCAACGGTGCCGGTACGGCCCTGGCTGCTCCAGCGTCCGTACCGTCCACTGCCGACCGTCCGGTCCTGACCGTCCGACTTTGACCATCCGGTTCTGACCATCCGGTTCTGCTCAGATCATGCCGGACCGTCGTTCTCCTCGCTTGCCCCGCCCGCCACTTCGGCAAGCCTTCGGTGCTCGGCGGCCTTCCGTTCGTGGATCTCGGCCATCCGCAGGTGGTACGCCGGGTTGTTCTGCTCGTAGATGTCGGGGATGCCGTCGCTGTCCTCGTCGAGCTCCTCGGCCTCGTACAGCGCACGGTACTTGGCGTTGCGTACCTTCAGCAGCGCCGTGGCGAGTACGGCGGCTATGAGCGAGCCGATCAGTACGGCGGCCTTGACCTCGTCGGTGAGTACCGGGTCGTTCTTGAAGGCGAGTTCGCCGATGAGGAGCGAGACGGTGAAGCCGATTCCGGAGAGGGAGGCGACGGCGAAGACGTCGGGCCAGACGAGATCCTCACTGAGCGAGGCCCTGGTGAACCGGGCCGCCAGCCAGGTCCCCCCGAAAATGCCCACGGCCTTCCCGACGACGAGCCCCAGCACGACACCGAGCGTCTCGGGCCGCGTGAACACGTCACCGATCGCCCCGCCGGAGACGACGACCCCGGCGCTGAAGAGCGCGAACAGCGGCACGGCGAGCCCGGCGGAAAGGGGCCGTACAAGATGCTCGATGTGCTCCCCGGGTGAGTGCTCCTCGCCCTCCTGCCGGTGGCAGCGCAGCATCAGCCCCATCGCGACGCCGGAGATGGTGGCGTGGACGCCGCTGTTGTACATCAGCCCCCAGATGACAAGCGCGAGCGGCACATACACGTACCACCCGCGTACGCCCTTGCGCAGCAGTACCCAGAACACGCCGAGCCCGACGACGGCCCCGCCCAGCGCGCCGAAGTCGATGTGGTCGGTGAAGAAGATCGCGATGATGAGAATCGCGAACAGGTCGTCGACGACGGCGAGGGTGAGCAGGAAGGCGCGCAGGGAGGACGGCAGGGAGGTGCCGATCACGGCGAGTACGGCGAGGGCGAAGGCGATGTCGGTGGCCGTGGGTACGGCCCACCCACCGAGGGATCCGCCCCCGATCACATTGGTGAGGGTGTAGACCAGCGCGGGCACGGCCATTCCGCACACGGCCGCGACGACGGGCAGTATCGCGGCCTTCGGATCGCGCAGATCCCCCGCCACCAGCTCGCGCTTGAGTTCGATACCGGCGACGAAGAAGAACACGGCCAGCAGTCCGTCCGCCGCCCAGTGCTGAACGGACAGGTTCAGCCCGAGCGCGGAGGGCCCGAGATGGAAGTGACTGACGGCGGCGTAACTGTCCCGAAGTGGCGTGTTGGCCCACACCAGCGCGGCAACCGCCGCGACGAGCAGCAGCACCCCACCGACGGTCTCGGTCCGCAACGCGTCCGCGACGAAGTTCCGCTCGGGCAGGGACAGGCGCCCGAGGAGCTTGCGGTTGTTGGCGCTGGGCGTGGCCACGGCGGGACCTCCGGGTCGTTACGGCTGCTTGCTGACGGCCGCCACACGGGATCGCTGACGACACCGCCGACCAGACTTCCCGGCACACCCTGAGGTCACTACTTTACCTTGCCATTACAGCGAGATATTTCGCATTGCGAACATATGGTGCGCAAGGGGGGTGGGCGCCCCGCTTGGACGTGCGGAGCGCGCCTCGGCACCAACGAGGGCTGGACACAACGAGGGCTGGACACAACGGGGGATGGACATGATGGCCCACGGTCATGTCGCACGGACCTGCGAGAGCCAGACCGGGACACGGCGTACGGGGAGCGAGCCCACGGCCTGGTAACGGACGCGACGCGAGGCCCAGAGGGGCGGGGAGGCCGGAGCGGTCATAGCCGACGCGACGGAGACCTCACGAGCCCCCAGATGAGAGGGCGGAGCCCTGTGTGGGGTGCAGGAGCGGAGCCTCGCAGGGTTTGGGGTGTGGGGCGGAGCCCGGCGAGGTTGGGGGTGTGGGGGCACTTAGTGCCCCCACACTCAAAAGGGGCGGGTGGGTGGAGGAAACCCTCAGTCCTCGCTCGGCGCCGCCGGCAGCTTCGCCTGGATGAGATCCATCACCGTGGAGTCCGTCAACGTCGTGACATCCCCCAGCTCCCGGTTCTCCGCCACGTCACGCAACAACCGCCGCATGATCTTCCCGGACCGAGTCTTGGGAAGCTCGGCCACCGGCAACACCCGCTTCGGCTTGGCGATCGGCCCCAGCGTCGCCCCTACGTGATTCCGCAGATCCGCCACCAGCCCGGCATCCTCCGCGGAAGCGGTCCCCCGCAGAATCACGAACGCGACAATCGCCTGCCCCGTCGTCTCGTCCGCCGCACCGACCACCGCCGCCTCGGCGACCGAAGGATGCGAGACGAGCGCCGACTCGACCTCGGTCGTCGAGATGTTGTGCCCGGACACGAGCATCACGTCGTCGACCCGCCCGAGGAGCCAGATGTCCCCGTCCTCGTCCTTCTTCGCCCCGTCCCCGGCGAAGTACTTCCCCTCGAACCGCGACCAGTACGTGTCGAGGAACCGCTGGTCGTCGCCCCAGATCGTGCGCAGCATCGAGGGCCACGGCTCGGTGAGCACCAGGTACCCGCCACCCCCGTTGGGAACCTCCCGCGCCTCGTCGTCGACCACGGTCGCCGAGATCCCCGGCAACGGCCGCTGCGCCGACCCCGGCTTGGTCTCGGTGACCCCCGGCAGCGGCGAGATCATCATCGCGCCGGTCTCGGTCTGCCACCACGTGTCCACGATGGGCGTCCGGTCGCCGCCGATGTGCTTGCGGTACCAGATCCATGCCTCGGGGTTGATCGGCTCACCCACGGACCCCAGCACCCGCAGGCTGCTGAGATCGAACTTCGCGGGGATGTCGTCCCCCCACTTCATGAACGTACGGATAGCCGTGGGCGCCGTGTAGAGAATCGTCACCCCGTACTTCTGCACGATCTCCCAGAACCGCCCCTGGTGCGGCGTGTCCGGCGTCCCCTCGTACATCACCTGCGTCGCACCGTTCGAAAGCGGCCCGTACGTGATGTACGAGTGCCCGGTGACCCAGCCGATGTCGGCCGTGCACCAGTACACGTCGGTCTCCGGCTTGAGGTCGAAGACGGCGTGGTGGGTGTACGAGGCCTGCGTGAGGTACCCGCCCGAGGTGTGCAGGATGCCCTTCGGCTTCCCCGTGGTCCCGGAGGTGTAGAGGATGAACAGTGGCTGCTCGGCGTCGAACGCCTCCGGCGTGTGCTCGGCCGACTGCCGCTCGACGATCTCGTGCCACCACACGTCGCGGCCCTCGGTCCAGTCGACCTCCTGGCCGGTGCGCCGCACCACCAGCACCTTGTCGACCCCGTCGACCCGGCTCAACGCGTCGTCGACGGCCGGCTTGAGCGCGGACGGCTTGCCACGTCGGTAACCGCCGTCGGAGGTGATGACCAGCTTGGCGTCCGCGTCCAGGATGCGGGTGGCGATCGCGTCCGCGGAGAATCCGCCGAAGACGACCGAATGCGCCGCGCCGATCCGCGCACACGCGAGCATCGCGACGACGGCCTCGGGGATCATCGGCAGATAGACGGCGACCCGGTCGCCCTTCCCGACGCCCAGCTCGATCAGTGCGTTGGCGGCCTTGCTCACCTCGTCCTTGAGCTCGGCGTAGGTGATCGCCCGGCTGTCGCCCGGCTCGCCCTCGAAGTGGATGGCGATCCGGTCGCCGTTCCCGGCCTCTACATGCCGGTCGACGCAGTTGTACGCGACGTTCAGCTTTCCGTCGGCGAACCACTTCGCGAACGGAGGGTTCGACCAGTCCAGCGTTTCGGTCGGCTCGGTGGCCCAGGTCAGCCGGCGGGCCTGCTCGGCCCAGAAGCCGAGCCTGTCAGCCTTGGCCTGCTCATACGCCTCCGCGGTGACATTGGCGTTCGCCGCCAGGTCGGCGGGCGGCGCGAACCTGCGCTCTTCCTTCAGCAGGTTGGCCAGGCTTTCGTTGCTCACGACATCTCCCTTTCCCAGGGTGTCCGTTGTGTCCCAGGCCACAGCTCATCAGACCGGGGGCCTCGATGACAAGGGCCGATCGCAAATTGGTTTAGACCTATCGAGGAGCTGAGGTCCCTTCAGAAGCACGCACCAGGCACGCATGGGGTACGCACTCCGAGCCACGTACGGACAGGCACGCGGGTTCACCCGCCAACCATTCCCGCGACCGCCCCCACGTGGACGCCATGACACATGCGACGCCCGGGCGTGTCGCGGCCCTCACGCCTGGCCCTCACGCCTGGCCCTCACGCCCGGCCCTCACGCCCGGCCCTCACGCCCGGCCCTCACGCCCGGCCCTCACGTCCGGTCCTCACGTCCGGTCCTCACGTCCGGTCCTCACGCCCGGTCCTCACGCCCGGCCCACGTAAGGGCGCCCCGCCTATATACCCGCCGCATCCATACGTACGGCGTGGGGGGGGCCCCCCCCCCCCCGGGCCCCCCCCCCCCCCCCGGGCCCCCCGGGGGGGGGGGGGGGGGGGGGGGGGCCGGCGGCCCCCCCCCCCCCCCACAACCACCCCCCGCCCCCCCCCCCCCCCCCCCGCCCGCCCCCGCCCCCCCCCCCCCCCCCCCCCCCCCCCCCCCCCCGCGGGGGGGGGGGGGCCCCCCCCCCCCGGGGGCCCCCCCCCACGCCGAGGTCACACGGGTGGCGAGGTCAGGCGGGGTGCCGCAGATCCTCCGCCGCCCCCACATGATCGAACAGCTCGCCGTCGTCGCGTTCGACCAGCAGATACGCCTGCGCCTCCCCGACGTGGAAGTACATCCCGTGCAGCTCGAGCGCACCCTCCCGCAGAGCCCGCGCCACTGACTCGTGCGCCCGCAGATGGTCCAACTGCTGCACCACGTTGGTCAGACACAGCTGCTCCACCGCGTCGGCCGGCGCCCGCCCGGCGAGCCGGGCCCAGGGGTGGTTCTTGGCGGCCATCCGCTCCAGACTCGGCAGCCCGTGCCGCAGCCACCGTTTGAGTGGGGTCTGCGCCCCGCCGGGCTCCGCGTTCAACAGGGCCTGCATGGCCCCGCACCCGGAGTGCCCGCACACCGTGATGGATCGCACATGCAGTACGTCCACCGCGTACTCGATCGCCGCGGCCACCGAATCGTCCCCGCTCTCATCCCCGGGTCTCGGCACGAGGTTGCCCACGTTGCGTACGACGAACAGGTCGCCCGGACCACTGGAGGTGATCATCGACGTGACAAGCCGCGAGTCGGCACAGGTCAGGAACAGCTGCGACGGTTGCTGCCCTTCCCGTGCCAGCCGCGCCAGCTCACCCCGCACCAGGGGCGCGGTGTTGCGCTGGAACGCGCTGATCCCGCGCGCCAGTTGATGACCGCTCTGCCCGCTCCGGCCATCGCGCCCGGCGGCACCGGCCGGCCCCACCGACCCGTCTGCCCGGCCCGCCCCACGCGACCGGTCGTCGGCGGATGCGGGCTGCGGACCGGCGGAGGGTTCGCAGTGATGGTTGCGCCATGGCGTCCAGGGGTGGCAGCGGCAGTGGGAGGGGCCCGCGGGCTCGGCGATCCGGGTGCCGGTCCGCCCGGTCAAATCGACCGTGCCGCCTCGCGCGACATGCGCGTTCTGCCAGTCCTGCAGGGACTCGTATGCCGCGTGGTCCATGAACGAGCCGTCCAACTCCAGGACCACATGCGCCCCTTGAGGCACCAGGTGCAGGGCGCGGCTGAGCCGAGGCACCGCGAGGAACGTCAACTGCCCTCTTACTCGTACGTGATGGACTGCTCCTCTCTCGTCATGCGTGATGCGCGTGCGGGTGAGGCGGTGCAGGGCGACGGCGACGGCCACGGAGACCCCCAGCGCCACGCCCTCGAGAACACCGAGGCACACGACGCCGAGCGTGGTGACGACGTACACCAGCACTTCGCGGTGGCGGGTGACCGTGCGGATGTGGTGCAGGGACACCATCTGGATGCCGACGGCCATCACCAGGGCGGCGAGCGATGCGAGGGGGATCAGCTCCAGGATCGGGACCATCAGCAGCGCGGCAACTACTACGAAAACGCCGTGCAGCATCGTGGAGTTCCGGCTCACGGCACCGGCTTGCACATTCGCCGAACTGCGCACGGCGACCCCGGCGACGGGCAGCCCGCCGAGCGCGCCGGAGACGACATTGGCGGCGCCCTGACCGAGCAGCTCCCGGTTCAGCTCGGAGCGGCCCACCCGGGCTTGCTGCGCGGGTCGCCCCGCCACCAGCTTGTCCACGGCCACGGCGCCGAGCAGCGACTGCACACTGCACACCAGCGTGACGGTGAGGACGGCGGCGGCGATCCCGAGCACCGGCCCCTCGGGCAGCCCGGCCAGCGCGTGGCTGCTCCAGGACGGCAGGTCGACCTTGGGCAGGACCAGCCCGGTGAGTGAGGCGGTCAGGGTGGCCCCCGCGACGGCGACCAGCGCGGCCGGCACGGTGCGCAGGACGTTTCCGACCCGTCCGGGAATCCGTGGCCAGGCGAAGAGGAGCGTCAGTGTCAACGCGCTCATCGAGACCGCCGCGGGGTGAACGCGCGCCAACTGGGCGGGTAGCGCGTGCAGGTTGTCGAGCACGGAGCTCTGCGGGGTGCCGCCCAGCACGATGTGCAGCTGGGCGACGGCGATGGTCACACCGATGCCGGCCAGCATGCCGTGCACGATCGCGGGGCTGACGGCGAGCGCCGTGCGGGCCACGCGCAGGCATCCCAGGCCCAGCTGGGCGACTCCGGCGAGGACGGTGATGGCGCAGGTCGTACGCCATCCGTAGCGGTGGATGAGCTCGGCGGTGACGACCGTGAGCCCGGCGGCG
This sequence comes from Streptomyces sp. NPDC007896, assembly GCF_042959425.1. Taxonomy (NCBI): domain Bacteria; kingdom Bacillati; phylum Actinomycetota; class Actinomycetes; order Kitasatosporales; family Streptomycetaceae; genus Streptomyces; species Streptomyces sp. NPDC007896. The sequence goes on from NZ_JBIBKX010000002.1 coordinate 623,682, forward strand.
GGCCCGCTCACCTGGAGCGGTGAGCCGCCGAGCCGCGCGGCGACGAGTCCGCCCACGGCGGCGGCGACGAGCCCCGACTGGAGCGGCGCGCCGGTGGCGAGGGCGATGCCGAGGGACAGGGGCAGGGCGATCAGGAAGACCGCGATCGAGGCCGACAGATCGGCGCCCGCGATACGGAATCGGCGGGGCGGGGTCGGCGGGGGGCTGTGGGGTTGGTGGATGCGCCTGGGCCGAGTCGAGTCGGCGGCGCGGGTGGGGACGCAGGCAGACATTCCCGTCTCCTCCGGGGCAGCGCGGTCGCGGACAGGTGATCCCCGTCCAGGGAGGACGGGGGCAGATCGCGGCCGTGGGTCACGGCGTGCAGTGGCGGGACTTTCAACGCTCGGTAAATAGATCGTAATCCAGAGTAAAGCTCTCATGCGGACTTTAGTGGCAAATGGGGCATTAATTCACCCTCGTGGGTGAACCGAGCTTTTTATCGGCTTGTCGTATTTATTCGGTCTCAGCCTCGTGCGACCTTGACGGCGCTGTCGGCATTTAGCCGCACAGCACCCTGGAACGCCCAAAGCGGCGTTGCTCTGACAGAAGGAAGAAGGTGGGCGGAAATGGCCACCACCCAGAGGATCGCCGCGGGCGTAGCAGTCGCCTCGGCCTGCGCCACGGCGCTCGCCGGTTGCGCCACCGGCACCACCGGTTCCAAGGAAGGCGCACACGGCGCGAACGAGGCCGCGGGGGCCCCGGCGCCCCAGAGCGTGGTCCGCCTGATCGGCGACGGCTCCACCGCGTACACCGGGGCGCAGCCGTATCTGCCCAAGCCCGAGCGACTGAAGCCCGGTCAGAAGCCCCCGCAGTTCGTGGTCTTCTCGTGGGACGGCGCCGGCGAGGACAGCCAGAAGCTCTTCTCGCACTTCCGCAAGGTCGCCAAGGACAACGGGGCGACGATGACGTACTTCCTGAGCGGTGTGTACCTGCTGCCGGAGGACAAGCGCGAGCTGTACAAGCCGCCGGAGCACTCGCCGGGCAGCTCGGAGATCGGCTTCAACGACGAGAAGGGCATCAAGGACACCGTCGAGCAGCTACGTGGTGCGTGGCTGGAGGGCAACGAGATCGGCACGCACTTCAACGGCCACTTCTGTGGTGCGGGAGGCGGTGTCGGCGAGTGGTCGGTCGCGGAGTGGAAGAGCGAGATCGCCCAGGCGAAGGCGTTCGTGAAGTCCTGGAAGACCAACGCGGGCATGAAGAACGCGGCTCCGCTGCCCTTCGACTACGACAAGGAGCTCATCGGCGCCCGCACGCCCTGCCTGGAGGGCCAGAAGAACTTCATGAAGGCGGCCCGGCAGCTGGGCTTCCGCTATGACACCAGCGGCGTCAACAACCAGCTCTGGCCCAAGAAGAAGAACGGCCTGTGGGATCTGTCGATGCAGCTGGTCCCCTTCCCCGGGCACACCTACGAGCAGCTCACCATGGACTACAACTTCATGGTCAACCAGTCGGGCACGCGGACCCAGGGCGACCCCGACAAGCAGGAGTACTGGGGCAACCAGATGCGTGACGGCCTGCTCAAGGGCTTCGACCGCGCCTACGACGGCAACCGCGCGCCGCTGATCATCGGCAACCACTTCGAGTCCTGGAACGGCGGCACCTACATGCGTGCCATCGACCAGGTCGTGGAGAACGTCTGCAACAAGCCCGACGTCCGCTGCGTCTCCTTCCGGCAACTCGCCGACTGGCTCGACGCCCAGGACCCGGCCACGTTGGACAGGCTGCGCGGCCTCACCGTCGGAGAGGCCCCGAAGCAGGGCTGGGCGTCCTTCCTGTCGGGCCGCCCCGCCCCGGCCCCGAAGGGCATCCCCGGGGCGCCGGCCCTCAAGCCGTAGCCACCAGTCCCTCTCCTAGAACGAAACCGGGGTCGACCTGCGCAGCGAGGTCGGCCCCGGTTCTCTCGTTGCCCCAGCTGCCCGCGTTCTTCAGGTGGAAGTGCACCATCTGGCGCGTGTAGCGCTCCCAGTCCCGCAGCTCGTACGTGGCGTCGGCGGCGGTCTGCAAGGTGCGCAGGGAGCGGCGGTTGGCGTCCTCCAGGAGCTCGAACCGGGGTGGGCGGCCCTTCTCCATGGCGCGCACCCAGTCCGAGTGCCCGACTGTGACCAGGAGGTCGTCACCGACCTCGGCGCGGAGGAAGTCGATGTCGTCCTGGCCCTGCACCTTGTTGCCGACGACCTTCAGGATGACTCCGAAGTCGCGGGCGTACTCCTTGTACTGCCGATAGACGGAGACTCCCTTCAGGGTCGGCTCGGCGACGAGGAACGTGATGTCGAAGCGGGTGAACATGCCGGACGCGAAGGAGTCGGAGCCCGCCGTCATGTCGACGACGACGTACTCGCTCTGGCCGTCGACGAGATGGTTCAGGCAGAGCTCCACTGCACCGGTCTTGGAGTGGTAGCAGGCCACCCCCAAATCGGCCTCGCTGAACGGGCCGGTGACCATCAAACGGACGGCGCCGCCGTCGAGTTCCACCGGCCGCGCACAGGCGTCGTATACCGGATTGTTCTCGCGCACCCGCAGCAGTCGGGACCCCTCACCGGGCGGGGTCGTCTTGATCATCGTCTCCGCGGACGTGATCCGCGGATTGGAGCCGCGCAGGTAGTCCTTGATCAGCTGCAGTCGCGGGCCCATGGCGGGCAGCCCGGCGGCCACCGCCTCGTCGAGGCCGAGGGCGGCCCCCAGGTGCTGGTTGATGTCGGCGTCCACCGCGACGACCGGCGATCCCGAGGCCGCGAGGTGGCGGATGAAGAGGGAGGACAGGGTCGTCTTGCCGCTGCCGCCCTTCCCTACGAAAGCAATTTTCATGTTCACCAAGGGTAGTGGGGTGATTGCGCACAGTGCCCTGGTGACGTGAAGAAGACCACTCCTTCGTGGGGCGGGCCGTCGGGGTGCGTAGGGTCGTACTCATGAGTACGACAGGCGCGACCGCCGATCCGCTCGCGGCCCTGGGCTCGCTGCCCGGCGTGGCCGAATCCGTCGAGTCCGTCCGCAAGGCAGTGGACCGGGTCTACGGACACCGGATCATGCGGCGCCGCAGCAACGAGATCACTTCCGAGGCCGCACTGCGGGGCGCCCGTGGTTCCGCGGCGCTGTCCGGCGCCGACTGGGCCCTCGAAGAGGTGCGCCGACGCACCGACTTCAGCGGTGACGACGAGGCCCAGACGGTCGGAGCGGCTCTTCGGCTCACGGCCGAGGCGGGCCAACTCCTGTCCATCTGGCGGCAGTCTCCCCTCCGGGTGCTGGCCCGGCTGCACCTCGTCGCGGCCGCGGACCAGGGGGACACCGTCGGCAGGCCCCGTCAGGACGGCGAACCGGTCGACGAGCCGCTCGTCGAGCTGCCCCTGCCGGACGCGACCGAGGTGGCCGGCCGACTCGAAGGGCTCTCGCAGCTGATCATCGCGGGTGGTTCGGCCCCGGCGCTGGTGACGGCTGCCGTCGTGCACGGCGAGCTGCTCGCCCTGCGCCCCTTCGGGACCCACAACGGCCTGGTCGCACGCGCGGCCGAGCGCATCGTCCTGGTCGGCAGCGGCCTCGACCCCAAATCCGTCTGCCCGGCGGAGGTCGGTCACGCCGAGCTGGGGCGTGCGGCCTATCTGGCGGCCCTGGAAGGCTATGTCTCCGGTACCCCGCAGGGCATGGCGACCTGGATCGCCCACTGCGGCAGGGCGATTGAACTGGGAGCCAGGGAGTCGACAGCCGTCTGCGAGGCGCTTCAGCGCGGCGCGGCGTAAGTTTCCGGACAGGGTTGCGGCGGTACGAGTTTTCGTACCGCCGCTGGCATGCTCACCGGGTTACCAAGCGTCCTCGATATGTTGCCCATCAGGTCGGGAACTCCTGCCCGTCACCTGGTGCGGCTGGCCCGTAATCGACGGGTCGACGTCGCGTGGGTGCTCGATGTCCATGCGCGGTCCGTGGGGCCTTCGGTTGCGTTTGAAGGTGATCCTTTCGGATGTCCTTGGTCTCGCGGGCCGTTAACCCCTTTCTACTCCTGGTCCAGAGGAAGCGGAACCCCTGACTGCACTTCTTTACTTTTAGGTTCAAATGGCAGTGAATCGGACGTAAATGTGCCGCACGCACACGCGTGACGCCCTCACACCACCGTCGTGCGCCGCTTGCTCGCGTACCAGACGAGTCCCGCCGTGGCCGCCGCCGCTCCTATCGCGGCCGCCGCGACGAGCGCCGGACGCGGCGGCACCGACAGCGCGGGCAGCCGCTGCTTGAGCCGGACCGGCCGGTGGAAGTCCAGAATCGGCCACGAGCGGGCAAGCGCCTCGCGTCGCAGCGCACGGTCCGGATTCACCGCATGGGGATGGCCGACGGCTTCCAGCATCGGAACGTCGGTCGCGGAGTCGCTGTAGGCGTAGCAGCGCGCGAGGTCGTACCCCTCGGACGCGGCCAGCTCCTTGACCGCCTCGGCCTTCGTCGGCCCGTACGCGTAGTACTCCACCTCTCCGGTGAAGCAGCCGTCCTCGCCGACGACCATGCGTGTGGCCACCACCCGGTCCGCGCCGAGCAGCTCTCCGATCGGCTCGACCACTTCGGCCCCGGACGTGGAGACGATCACGACGTCCCGCCCGGCGGTGTGGTGCTCCTCGATGAGGGAGGCGGCCTCGTCGTAAATGATCGGGTCGATCAGGTCGTGCAGCGTCTCGGCGACGATCTCCTTGACCTGCTGGACGTTCCAGCCGCGGCACAGCGCGGACAGGTACGCGCGCATCCGCTCCATCTGATCGTGGTCCGCGCCGCCCGCCATGAACACGAACTGGGCATATGCGGTGCGCAACACGGCCCTTCGGTTGATCAGCCCGCCTTGGTAGAACGACTTGCTGAACGTGAGCGTGCTCGACTTCGCAATGACCGTCTTGTCCAGGTCAAAGAAGGCTGCCGTGCGAGGCAAGGAGTGGTTTTCCACGAGCCCGAGCATATGCGCCCACCATTCGGGCTAGTGTGGGGCGCGTGGGTTTGCCTGAGAGGGCTCTCGGGTACACCATGGAAGTCACGGATCGTTCGCGACCGTGCTAACCCGGTCCGACTCCTCCCCCCCCGAGTCGGCCGTGGGGACGACCCCCGCTCTCCCCCCCGGCGGGGGTCGTCGCATGTCCGGATGGGTTTTCCCTCTTTCGCGCGACCCCGGGACCCCGTTGTCACCGCTGTGGCCGCCCCCTCCGCATGCCCGTGATTCATCACTCTGCGTATCCGTGAGGCTGCTCTGTGGAAGTCACAGGCGGCTCACCGGTATGGGTGAAGGCGATATTCACAACCACTGAGTTGTCCACAGTTATCGACCAAGATCCACACGATTTTCTGGATCGCTGCACCGTGATTCCAGCGCGTCCCGCTCGCGGCGAGTTCCTCGCGGCAAGTTCATGGTCGGTTCCGTTTGTCGGACGCGTTTGGCCGGTTCGTATCGGCCGTTCATATGGAGGCCGCTTGCCGGTTCTTCACACGAGCGGGAATCGCGGGTCCGCAGAGGACCTTGCGAGCTCCGCGCAAGGAGCAGCGAAGGGGGCTGGAGATCGTGGCGGGAGCCATCACACACGACCTGCCGCCCGCCGCCGACGGGCGGCAGGGCGGACCATTGATCGTCACGGAGGACGCCGAACTCCTCGACGACCTGCTGCGCCTGTGCGCCGCGGCGGGCGCGAGGCCGGAGGTTCACCACGGGGTGCCCGAGGGCCGCGGCAGCTGGGAGGCGGCACCGCTCGTCCTGGTCGGCGACGACGCGGCGCGGCGCGTGCGCGGAGCGGCGCGCCGACGCGGAGTGGTGCTGGTCGGCCGGGACCAGGACGACTCCGGCGTCTGGAAACGGGCTGTCGAGATCGGAGCCGACCACGTCCTGATGCTTCCGGACGGCGAGCAGTGGCTCGTCGACCGCATCGCCGACGTGGCCGAAGGAGTCGGCCGCCCCGCGCTCACCGTCGGCGTGATCGGCGGCCGCGGCGGGGCCGGAGCCTCCACGCTGGCCTGCGCGCTCGCCGTCACCTCTGCGCGCGAGGGACGCCGCACCCTGCTCGTGGACGCGGATCCTCTGGGTGGCGGACTCGACGTACTCCTGGGCGGAGAGGCCGCCGAAGGCCTGCGCTGGCCGGCGTTCGCCGCCTCCCGCGGCAGGGTCGGCGGCGGTGCCCTGGAGGAGTCCCTTCCCGCACTGCACGCGCTGCGCGTCCTCAGCTGGGACCGCGGCGACTGCGTCACCATCCCGGCGCAGGCCGTCCGCGCGGTCCTGGCCGCCGCCAGACGGCGCGGCGGCACCGTGGTCGTCGACCTGCCCCGCCGCGTCGACGAAGGCGTCGCGGAAGCCCTCGCCCAGCTCGACCTCGGGCTGCTGGTGGTCCCCGCCGATCTGCGCGGCGTCGCGGCGGCCAAACGGGTGGCGTCCGTGGTCGGCATGGTCCTGCGCGACCTGCGCGTCGCGGTCCGCGGCCCCTACGCGCCGGGGCTCGACGACCGCGAAGTGGCCCGCCTGCTCGGACTGCCGCTGGTCGGCGAGGTGCCCGCGGAATCCACGCCGCCAGACACCGGCGTGCCGCCCGGGGGAGCGTCGCGGGGGCCGCTCGCCCGGTTCTGCACGGCCTTCTGGGCGCGGGTTCCGGTGGAAGGCGGGGGCGTATGAGCTGGGAGGCGGGCACGGGCGCGGGGACCGGAACGGGACTGCTGGACGGCGTACGGCAGTGGCTCGCCGAGAGCGGGTCGGAGCCGACTCCCGCGCGCGTGGCACAGGCCCTGCGCGAGCAGGGGCGAGTGCTCGGAGACGCCGAAGTCCTCGGCGCCGCCGAGCGGTTGCGCTCCGAGCTGGTCGGCAGTGGGCCGCTGGAGCCGCTGCTCGCCGACCCGTCGGTGACCGACGTCCTGGTGTCCGCGCCGGACCGGGTGTGGGTGGACCGGGGCGGTGGCCTGGAACTGACGAGCGTCTCCTTTCCGGACACGTCGGCCGTACGACGTCTCGCGCAGCGCCTCGCGGCCGTGGCCGGGCGAAGGCTCGACGACGCCCGGCCCTGGGTCGACGCCCGGCTTCCGGACGGCACCCGACTGCACGCGGTACTGCCCCCGGTGGCCGTCGGCTCCACCTGCCTGTCGCTGCGGGTCGTACGGCCGCGTGCGTTCACCCTCGACGAGTTAATGGCGGCGGGGACAGTCCCGCCGAGCGGGGACCGGGTGCTCAGAGCCCTGCTGGACGCCCGGCTGTCGTTCCTGATCAGCGGCGGCACCGGAAGCGGCAAGACGACCCTGCTGAGCGCGCTGCTGGGGTTGGTCGGTCCCGGGGAGCGGATCGTGCTGGCCGAGGACTCGGCGGAGCTGCGGCCCGACCATCCCCATGTGGTGCGTCTGGAGGGGCGGCCAGCCAATCAGGAGGGCGTCGGACTCGTGGCGCTGCAGGACCTGGTCCGTCAGGCCCTGCGCATGCGACCGGACCGACTGGTGGTCGGGGAGGTGCGCGGACCGGAGGTCGTGTCGCTCCTGGCGGCGCTCAACACAGGCCACGAGGGCGGCTGCGGAACGGTGCACGCGAATGCGGCGGCGCAGGTACCGGCCCGTCTGGAGGCCCTGGGCACGGCGGCAGGGCTCGACAGGGCGGCGCTGCACAGTCAGCTGGCGGCGGCGCTGTCCGTGGTCCTGCATCTCGTACGGGACCGGGCCGGGCGGCGGCGGATCGCCGAGGTGCATGTCCTGGAGCGCGATGCGACGGGGCTGGTGGTGACGGTGCCCGCGCTGCGGTGGGGCACGGAGGCGTTCGCGTATGAGCGGGGGTGGGAGCGGCTGCGGGGGCTGCTCCGGGACGGGACCGAGGGGAGTGGGCTGCGATGACGGGGGTCGGTGACATCTCGGTGGGGGCGGCCATGGCGTGTGCCGGGGCGGCGGCCTGGTTGATGGGCGGGTGGGACGCGGGCGCGCGCAGGGCGCGGCTGCTGTGCGCTGCTGGCGGGGTCGTGGCCACCGGACCGCCGGCGTGGGAGCGGGCACGGGCCGAGTGGCGGCGGCTGCGCGGGCGGCTGCGCCCCGAAGGGTGGTCGCTGGTCGCCGGGTTGGTGATCGCGGTACTGGGTGCGTCCGTGGTGCCGCTGTTCCTCGGGGCGGCCGGGATGCCGCTGCTCCGCCGAGTACGGCGGGCCGGGGAGGCGCGGCGCGCGGGGGAGCAGCGGGGTGAGGCGGTGATCGCCCTGTGCGGGGCGCTGGCCGGCGAGGTGCGGGCCGGGCATCAGCCGGGCGAGGCACTGCGGAGAGCCGCGCGCGACTCGGGCGGCCTCGGCGAGGCCCAGGCGGTGGTGCTGGCGGCGGCGCGGTTCGGCGGTGATGTGCCGGGCGCGCTCACCGACGCGGCACGGCAGCCGGGGGCCGACGGGCTGGTGGGGCTCGCCGCGTGTTGGCGGGTGGCGGTGGACCGGGGCGCGGGCCTGGCGGCGGGACTCGACCGCCTGGAAGGGGCCCTGTGCGCGGAGCGGGACCAACGGGCCGACCTGCGAGCCCAATTGGCGGGATCGCGATCCACGGCGGTGATGCTCGCGGGACTGCCCGTCATGGGCCTTCTGCTCGGCGCCGCGCTGGGCGCCGATCCGCTGCACGTGCTGCTGCACAGCGGGCCGGGCCTGGGCTGTCTGGTGGTCGGAGGGGTGCTGGAGGGCGTGGGGCTGTGGTGGGCGCTGCGCATCGTGAGGGGAGCGGAGGCGGCGTGAACACGGAAGTTGTCCACAGGCTGGGGGCGCTTGTGTGCGGAGCGCTCGCGCTGGGGTGGCTGCCCCGGGCGCTCGGTGCGGCGCGGCGTGAGCGACGGGCGCGCAGAAGGCTGACCGACCTGCTGGCCCTGGAGAGGACACCCGAGAAGCGGCGCTTCGCGGTCCGGGACGTCGTGCGGCGGTGGCTGCCGGTGGCGGGCGCGGTGTGCGCCGGCGGGGTGCTGGTCGGCGGTCTTGCCGGGGTTGTGGTGGGGCTGCTGGCCGGCTTCGGGGCCTGGCGGTGGCGGCGGCGTCGCAGACCGGGACCGGTGGAGGAGTACGACGCGGCACTGGCCGCCCGGCAACTCCCCCTGGCGGCCGACCTGGTCGCGGCCTGTATCGCGGCGGGGGCGGACCCCGTGGTCGCGGCGCAGGCGGTGGGCGAGGCCCTGGGCGGACCGGTGGGGGAGCGGCTCGCGCGGGGCGCGGCGGAGGTACGGCTCGGGGGCGAACCGGCCGAGGCATGGCGGAGGTTGGCGTCGCTCCCGGGCGCGGGGGCGCTGGCGCGACTGCTGGAACGGGCGGGCGAGTCGGGTGTACCGGCTGCCGTGCCGGTCGGGCGGCTCGCCATGGAGGCCCGCGCCGAGCGGGGCCGCACCGCGACGGCGCGGGCGCGTCGGGCGGCCGTCATGGTCACCGCGCCCGTGGGGCTGTGCTTTCTTCCCGCGTTCCTCGCGATGGGCGTCCTGCCCGTGGTGATCGGGCTGGCGGACGGGGTGCTGGGAGGGGGTGGCGGATGACGGGCTACGGCTTGGGCTGAGCAACGGACGATCAGCTGAACGACGGACGATCAACAGGTTCGAACCTTACGGGGGTTGAGATGTGCAAGACGGTGGGCGTACGGATGCGGGCGTGGCTGCTGGGTCTGGCGGTGCGCGGGGACGCGGGAATGGTCACCTCCGAGTACGCGGTGGGTGTCCTCGCGGCGGTGGCTTTCGCGGCGGTGCTCTACAAGGTGGTGACGAGCGGCCAGGTCGGCGCGGAGTTGCAGGACATCGTGGGGCGGGCGCTCAATGCCCCGATGTGAACGCGGGACGGCGGGTTGGGGCTGGCACCGAAGCCGGAGCCGGGACCGGGGATTCGTGACCGCCGAGGCCGCCGTGGTGCTGCCCTCTCTGGTGCTCGTCGGAATGGCGCTGGTCTGGGCCCTGCTCGCCGCTTCGGCGCAGATCCAGTGCGTGGACGCGGCCAGGGCGGGTGCCCGTGCGGCGGCCCGCCAGGACCCGCCGGACACGGTGGTGGCGACGACCCGCCGCGCGGCACCGCGCGGCGCCAGGGTCACCGTGACCCGCGAGGGCGGCCTCGTCCGGGTCACGGTCAAGGCGAGCGCGCCGGGACCGGAGGGACTGTCGCTGGAGCTGAGCGACGAGGCCGTGGCACTGGCGGAGGAGACGGTGGGGGTGGTGAGGGGATGAGGGTCTGGAGCCGCGGTCACGTCGCGGGGACGGCCGCTTGGAACAGATGGCACACCTACCGGACCCGTTGCTCGGACAGAGGATCGGCCACCGTCTGGACCGTCGGGGCGATCGCCGTGCTGTGTGTCGTGTTCGGGGCCGTCCTGGCCATGGGACAGGCGGTCGTGGTCCGGCACCGCGCGGCGGGGGCGGCCGACCTGGCCGCGCTCGCCGCGGCGGACCACTGGGCGGACGGCGGCACCGCGGCCTGCGCCCAGGCGGACCGGGTGGCGCGGGCCCAGCGGGCCCGGCTGGTGCGGTGCGCCGTGGAGGGCGAGATCTCGGACGTCACGGCCGCGTCGGGCGCCGGACCCTTCGACGTGGAGGTCAGGTCCAGAGCCGGTCCCGCGAGACCGCAGGAGCCGGGGCCTAGCCCTCCGGCGCCCCCCGCAGCAGCTCCGTGAGCAGCCGCACAGCGCCCCGTTTGTGCAGCGGCTCGTTCCCGTTGCCGCACTTGGGGGACTGGATGCAGGACGGGCAGCCGGCCTCGCACTCGCAGGATGCGATGGCCTGCCGGGTGGCGGTGAGCCAGGCGCGGGCGGTGTGGAATGCGCGCTCCGCGAAGCCCGCGCCGCCCGGGTGGCCGTCGTAGACGAAGACCGTGGGCAGGAGCGTGTCCGGGTGCAGCGGGATGGACACGCCGCCGATGTCCCAGCGGTCGCAGGTGGCGAACAGCGGGAGCATGCCGATCGACGCGTGCTCGGCGGCGTGCAGGGCGCCGCCGAGGATCTCCGGGCTGATCCGGGCCGCGTCCAGCTGGTCCTCGGTGACCGTCCACCACACGGCGCGCGTGCGGAGCGTACGAGGAGGGAGGTCGAGTTTCGACTCGCCCAGCACTTCACCGGTGATGACACGACGACGCAGGAAGGAGACGACCTGGTTGGTGACTTCGACGGAGCCGTAGCACAACCGGCCCTCGCCCCAGGGGACTTCGGTGTCCGTCTCCAGGACGGAGATGGACGTCGTGTCGCGGGCGACCGTCGAATACGGCGGGTTGGCCTCCTCGACCAGGGCGACGGAGTCCTCCAGGTCCAGGTGCTTCACCAGGTACGTACGGCCCTGGTGGAGGTGGACCGCGCCCTCGTGGACCGTGGTGTGCGCGGAGCCCGCGTCGACCGTGCCGAGCAGCCGCCCGGTGCCGGCCTCGACGATCTGCACCGGACTGCCGCCCTCGCCGCGGATGTCGGTCAGGTCGGCGGCCCGCTCCCGACGGGTCCAGTGCCACGCCGTCGTCCGCCGGCGAAGCAGCTTCGCGGCCTCCAGCTGCGGCAGCAGATCCGCGGCGGCCGGGCCGAAGAGCTCCAGATCCTCTTCGGTGAGGGGGATCTCGGAGGCGGCGGCGCACAGGTGCGGGGCGAGGACGTACGGGTTGTCGGGGTCGAGGACGGTGGATTCCACCGGCTGGTCGAACAGGGCCTCGGGGTGGTGCACGAGGAATGTGTCCAGCGGGTCGTCGCGGGCGACGAGGACGGCGAGTGCGCCCTGCCCCGAGCGGCCGGCGCGGCCCGCCTGCTGCCACAGGGAGGCCCGAGTCCCCGGGTAGCCCGCGATGACGACGGCGTCCAGGCCGGAGACGTCGACGCCGAGTTCGAGGGCGGTGGTGGCGGCGAGGCCGAGGAGTTCGCCGGAGTGCAGGGCGCGCTCCAGAGCGCGGCGTTCCTCGGGGAGGTAGCCGCCGCGGTAGGCGGCGACGCGCCGGGCCAGTGAGCGGTCGATCTCGGCGAGACGCTCCTGGGCGATCACCGCGATCAGCTCGGCGCCGCGGCGGGACCGTACGAAGGCGACGGAGCGCACGCCCTGGAGGGTCAGGTCGGTGAGGAGGTCGGCCGTCTCGGCGGTGGCGGTACGCCGAACGGGTGCTCCCTTCTCGCCGTGCAGCTCGGTGAGCGGGGGCTCCCAGAGGGCGAACACGAGTTCGCCGCGAGGGGAGGCGTCGTCGGCGATCTCGACGACCGGGAGGCCGGTCAGCCGACGGGCGGCGACCGAGGGCTCCGCGGCGGTCGCGGAGGCCAGCAGGAAGACCGGGGAGGAGCCGTAGCGGGCGCACAGACGGCGCAGCCTGCGCAGTACCTGGGCCACGTGGGAGCCGAAGACGCCGCGGTAGGTGTGGACCTCGTCGATGACGACGTACTTCAGGGCGCGGAGGAAGGAGGACCAGCGGGGGTGGGAGGGCAATATCCCGCGGTGCAGCATGTCGGGGTTGGTCAGGACGTAGTTGGCGTACTGCCGTACCCACTCGCGTTCCTCGAACGGAGTATCGCCGTCGTACACGGCTGGGCGAACCGCATTGCCCAAAGGTTGTGAAAGTTCCTTCACCGAACGGCGCTGATCGGCTGCAAGGGCCTTTGTGGGGGCCAGATAGAGCGCGGTGGCCCCCCGGCCGTTCGGAGCCTCGGAGCCGTCCAGGAGGGCCGTCAGGACCGGTGTGAGGTACGCCAGGGACTTTCCCGAGGCGGTGCCGGTGGCGACGATCACGGAGTCGCCGTCCAGGGCGTGCTCGGCGGCCAGTGCCTGGTGGGCCCAGGGGTGCTCGATGCCCGCGGCCTGCACCGCGGCGATGACCTCTGGACGGATCCGGTCGGGCCAGACTGCATGGCGACCCGCCCGCGGGGGCAAGTGCTCCGTATGAGTGATGCGCGAAGCCCGGCTCGGCCCGGAGGCGAGCCGGTCAAGGACCGCGCCCGGATCGGGGCGGGAAGCGGTGTCCGTCGAGGGTCGATCGGATCGGTGATTCTTGGCCATCGGCACCGAGTGTGTCACTGGCGTGACGGACAATGGGGCCAAGGCGTCGTGCACGCCTGCCGGTAAGTGATTGAATGCCATCGCGGCTGGCGAACCGTCCCGGGGGCTCTGCCGAGGTGTCCCTTGGGATGACCGCTCGATAGCAAGGTGCTGGAGGATCCGTGGACCTGTCCCTGTCGACCCGTACCGTCGGCGATCGTACGGTCGTCGAGGTCGGTGGCGAAATCGATGTATATACCGCGCCCAAGCTGCGCGAGCAGTTGGTCGAGCTGGTGAACGACGGCAATTTTCACCTTGTCGTCGACATGGAGGGCGTGGACTTCCTCGACTCCACCGGGCTCGGCGTGCTGGTGGGCGGCCTGAAGCGAGTGCGTGCCCATGAGGGCTCGCTGCGACTGGTCTGCAACCAGGAGCGCATTCTGAAGATCTTCCGCATCACCGGTCTCACCAAGGTGTTCCCCATCCACACCTCGGTCGAGGAAGCGGTAGCGGCCACCGACTGACCCCGTACCCGGGCCTCACGAGTGATGTGGCGTCCGAGACGGTAGAAGCAATGGACGGAGGACCGGGCCTCGGCGGCCCGGCCCCCTGACAGCACGCCCGTAGTTGAGGGGGATGCATGGCCACCGTTGAACTCCGCTTCAGCGCGCTGCCCGAGCACGTCAGGACCGCCCGACTGGTGGCGGCAGCGGTGGCGCGCAGGGCCGGAGTGGACGAGGCCGTCCTCGACGAGGTCAGACTCGCCGTCGGCGAGGCCTGTACTCGTGCCGTCGGACTGCACCAGAGCAACGGCATCTCGGCGCCGGTGCAGGTGAAGCTGATCGAGGAGGAGAAGCAGTTCTCCATCGAGGTCGGCGACGAGGCGCCGCGTTCGGCGCCCGGTGAGACGGCACCCGGTGGGTCGGGTGATCCGGACATGGATGCCGAGGAGGACGAGATGGGCCTCGCGGTCATCAGTGGCCTCGTCGACGATGTCGAAGTCACCGCCGGTGAGCACGGTGGACTGATCAAGATGAGCTGGCCGACCACGCCGCCGGCCGCGCTCGTTCCCTGATCGCACCCCCGCAACACACTCGAAGGGCCCTGCTGAGCAGGGCCCTTTTTGTATGCCCGCTTCCGGACGGGGTCCGGCCCGGCCTTTTCGTGAATTCATTCACGATCAATCACGCGATTATTGGATCAAGCGTCAACGCTTTTAGGGCATTACTTCTTTTGGGTTCCATGGATGCCCGTCGATCATTTGCTGATCGGCATGTGAAGGCGAATTCCGCTTACCGGGCACTGTTTTGATCAGGTTCCGGTACCTACAATCCGTCCACATCTTGAGCTCAGCACAGGCGTCAAGGAGGACGAATGGCGGGGCTTTCTACCCCTCATCAGTTTGACCATCCCACAACCTTCGCATCCGCAGTACTGACCAATGACAATCGCTTGATCGTGATGGTCATCGGTGCCGTGGCCCTGGCGGCCCTGGCGGTCGCCGGGGTGCTGGTACGGCAAGTGCTCGCGGCAGGCGAGGGCACCGACAGCATGAAGAAGATCGCGACGGCCATCCAGGAAGGCGCGAACGCCTACCTGGGGCGGCAGATGCGCACGCTCGGTGTATTCGCCGTCGTGGTGTTCTTCCTGCTCATGCTGCTGCCCGCGGACGACTGGAATCAGCGCGCCGGACGATCGATCTTCTTCCTGATCGGCGCGGCGTTCTCGGCGACCACCGGATATATCGGTATGTGGCTCGCCGTGCGCAGCAACGTCCGCGTGGCCGCCGCGGCAAGGGAAGCGACTCCGGCCGAGGGTGAACCCGAAAAGGATCTCACCGCCGTCTCGCACAAAGCCATGAAGATCGCTTTTCGTACCGGCGGCGTCGTCGGCATGTTCACGGTGGGGCTCGGTCTGCTGGGCGCCTCCTGTGTGGTGCTGGTGTACGCGGCCGACGCGCCGAAGGTCCTGGAGGGCTTCGGTCTCGGCGCGGCGCTGATCGCCATGTTCATGCGTGTCGGCGGCGGCATCTTCACCAAGGCCGCCGACGTCGGCGCCGACCTGGTCGGCAAGGTCGAGCAGGGCATTCCGGAGGACGATCCGCGCAATGCCGCGACCATCGCCGACAACGTGGGCGACAACGTCGGCGACTGCGCCGGCATGGCCGCGGACCTCTTCGAGTCGTACGCCGTCACGCTCGTCGCCGCGCTGATCCTCGGCAAGGCGGCGTTCGGCGACGCCGGGCTCGCCTTCCCGCTGATCGTGCCCGCGATCGGCGTCCTCACCGCGATGGTCGGCATCTTCGCGGTGGCACCCCGGCGCTCCGACCGCAGCGGCATGTCCGCGATCAACCGCGGCTTCTTCATCTCCGCGGTGATCTCGTTGGTGCTGGTGGCGGCGGCCGTCTTCGTCTACCTGCCGGGGAAGTACGCCGACCTCGACGGCGTCACGGACGCGGCGATCAGGGCCAAGGACGGCGACCCGCGGATCCTCGCGGTCGTCGCGGTGGCCATCGGCATCGTGCTCGCCGCCCTCATCCAGCAGCTGACCGGCTACTTCACCGAGACCACCCGTCGTCCCGTACGGGACATCGGCAAGAGCTCGCTCACCGGCGCGGCCACCGTCGTCCTGGCCGGTATCTCCATCGGTCTGGAATCGGCCGTCTACACCGCCCTGCTGATCGGCCTCGGCGTCTACGGGGCCTTCCTGCTCGGCGGTACGTCGATCATCCTGGCGCTGTTCGCGGTGGCGCTCGCCGGAACCGGTCTGCTCACCACGGTCGGCGTCATCGTCGCCATGGACACCTTCGGTCCGGTCTCCGACAACGCGCAGGGCATCGCCGAGATGTCCGGCGACGTGGCGGGCGCGGGTGCCCAGGTGCTCACCGACCTGGACGCCGTGGGCAACACCACCAAGGCCATCACCAAGGGCATCGCCATCGCCACGGCCGTCCTCGCGGCCTCGGCGCTCTTCGGCTCGTACCGGGACGCGATCCTCACGGCCGCGAACGACGTGGGCGAGAAGGTCTCCGGGCCCGGCGCGCCACTGAACCTGATGATGGACATCTCGCAGCCCAACAACCTGGTGGGCCTGATCGCGGGCGCGGCGGTCGTCTTCCTGTTCTCGGGGTTGGCGATCAACGCTGTCTCGCGGTCCGCGGGGGCCGTGGTCTACGAGGTGCGGCGGCAGTTCCGCGAGCACCCCGGGATCATGGACTACACGGAGAAGCCGGAGTACGGGCGGGTCGTCGACATCTGCACCAAGGACGCCCTGCGGGAGCTGGCCACTCCGGGTCTGCTCGCCGTCCTGGCGCCCATCGCCATCGGCTTCACGCTCGGCGTCGGCGCGCTCGGTTCGTATCTGGCGGGCGCGATCGGCACCGGCACGCTGATGGCGGTCTTCCTCGCCAACTCCGGAGGTGCGTGGGACAACGCGAAGAAACTCGTCGAGGACGGCCACCACGGTGGCAAGGGCAGCGAGGCCCATGCCGCCACGGTGATCGGCGACACCGTCGGCGACCCCTTCAAGGACACCGCGGGCCCCGCGATCAACCCGCTCCTCAAGGTGATGAACCTGGTGGCGCTGCTGATCGCACCCGCGGTCGTGAAGTTCTCGTACGGCAACGACAAGAACCTCGGTATGCGCATCCTGATCGCGGTGCTCTCGATCCTCGTGATCGTGGGCGCGGTGTACATCTCCAAGCGGCGCGGGATCGCCGTGGGTGACGAAGGCAACGCGGAACGAGTGTCCAAGTCTCACGACGCCGCGGTGGTTTCGTAGCGTTCGGGTCTTTGGGCAGGTCCCCACGGGCGGGCGGCACGCAGCGACGTGCCGTCCGCCCGTCGTTCGTGTGCGTTCACACCTGTGTCGTGAGCCTTCTCTCGCGTGGAGCAAATGGCTGCAATAGAGACTAAATCGGAAATTCGCCATGGGGGCGACACTCATGCGGCGTGTAAGTTCCGGGGCCGAGAGCCACGGAAGGGACCAATCCGGTGAACAAGAAGCTCACGGCCGCACTGTCCGGCGGTGCGGTACTGGTGCTGGCGCTGTCGGCATGCAGCAGCGGTAGTAGTAGCAAGGACGACAAGCTGGACCCCTGGGCCAAGCAGGTCTGTGACGCGGTGCAGCCGCAGGTCCAGAAGATCGCGGCCGCCAACACCGCGATCCAGAAGGAGACCACGGACCAGAGCGCACCGGCGGACGTGCAGAAGGCCGACTCCAAGGGCTTCCAGGACATCTCCGACGCCTACAAGGCAATGGCGGCCGCCATCGAGAAGGCCGGCCCGCCGGACGTGGACAGCGGCAAGACCAAGCAGGAGAACGCGGTCAAGGAGCTCAACGCCCTCTCCGCCTCCTACGCCGATCTGGGGAAGCAGTCCGACGCGCTGAACACGAAGGACCAGGCGAAGTTCGCGGACGGTCTCGACGGTGTCGCCAAGCAGCTGGAGAAGCTCAGCAAGACCGGGACCGACGCCCTGAAGGAGCTCGAAGCGGGCGACGTCGGCAAGGCGATGGCCAAGCAGGTGAGCTGCAAGTCCGCCTCCGCCTCCGCCCCGCCGGCGACCACCCAGGGCTGACCCCCGGAGAACGACCGCGGAGCGACCGCAGAGCGGGGTCCGTCCCGTCACCCGGAAAGAGCCCGGTACGCGCGCGTACCGGGCCCGTGGCGCGTGCCCTACGGCTCTCGGCGCAAGCCCACGACTCCCGACGACGCACGGCCCACGGCTCCCGGCGCAAGCCCCCACGAGTCCTCGTGCGGGCTTGTCCGTATTGGCACGGGCTCTGTCCACAGGTGTACGTCCCTTTCGGCGGGAACGGACACAATGGGGGACGTGAGTCACACCAGCCTGTCACCGTTGCCCTCGTCCGACCGCGTCGCCGTCGCCGCTCGGCTGCGGGACGCCCTGCTCGGCGCCTCCTTCACCGCCGACGGCCTGCTCGACCTGCTCGGCGCTCCGGCGTACGCGGCGCTGGCGCGCAGCGAGACCGTGCCCGCGCTCCGGGCGACCCGCGGGGACACACCGCTGGAGACGCTCGTACGGCTGTTCCTGCTCCAGCAGCCCGTGCCGTACGCGCGCGTGGCGGACGTGCTGCCGGTGGAGGACTGCCTGGCGAGCGGCTGGCTGACCCGGGCGGGCGCGGACGAGATCGCCGCGACCGTGGACATCCGGCCGTACGGCGGGCCCAGCGGCGAGGACTGGTTCATCGTGTCCGACCTGGGGTGTGCCGTCGGCGGCGCGGGCGGCATCGGCAGCCGCGAGGAGGGCGTCGTCCTCGGTGTGGGCGGCGCGTCCACGACCCTGGCCGGTATCACCGTCCGTACGCCCGTCTCCTCCGCGCTCGACCTCGGCACCGGCTCCGGGATCCAGGCCCTGCACGCCGCGCAGCACGCCACGCGCGTGACCGCGACCGACCTCAACCCGCGCGCCCTGCACATCACCGCGCTCACCCTCGCGCTCTCCGGTGCCCCGGCGGCCGATCTGCGTGAGGGCTCCCTCTTCGAACCGATCGCGGACGACGAGACGTACGACCTGATCGTCTCGAACCCGCCCTTCGTGATCTCGCCCGGCGCCCGGCTCACCTATCGCGACGGCGGGATGGGCGGGGACGATCTGTGCCGCACGCTCGTTCAGCAGGCGGGAGACCGGCTCAGCGACGGGGGGTACGCGCAGTTCCTGGCCAACTGGCAGCACGTGGAGGGCGAGGAGTGGCAGGACCGGCTGCGCTCCTGGGTGCCGCGCGGCTGTGACGCCTGGATCGTGCAGCGCGAGGTGCAGGACGTCACGCAGTACGCGGAGTTGTGGCTGCGCGACGCGGGCGACCACCGCGACGACCCCGCCGAGTACCAGGCGCGGTACGACGCCTGGCTGGACGAGTTCGAGGCCCGCAAGGTCAAGGCCGTCGGCTTCGGATGGATCACGCTGCGCAGAACGGCGGCCGCCGAGCCCTCGATCACGGTCGAGGAGTGGCCGCACTCCATCGAGCAGCCGCTCGGCGAGACCGTGCGCGCGCACTTCGACCGCGTCGACTACCTGCGGGCGAGCGACGACGCGGCCCTGCTCGCCGGGCACTTCAGGCTCGTGGCCGAGGTCGTCCAGGAGCAGGTCGGGCTGCCCGGCGCCGAGGACCCGGAGCACGTGGTGCTGCGCCAGCACCGCGGGATGCGCCGGGCCACCAAGGTGGACACGGTCGGCGCGGGCTTCGCGGGCGTGTGCGACGGCACGCTGAGCGCCGGGCGGATTCTGGACGCCATCGCCCAATTGGTCGGCGAGGACCCGGTGTTGCTGCGTGACCGTACGCCCGCGCAGATCCGGCTGCTGGTGGAGCAGGGGTTCCTCGAGCCCGCGGAGTGAAGGGCTGAGCCGCATGTGCCTGTTCTGGCGGGATTGGGCAACATTCATCAGGATTGGTCGGTAAAAGGGCTCCTGTCAGTGGTGCGTGCGAAGCTACCTTCAAGAGACAAGCTCCATGCGTCCTCGGGGGAGGCGCGCTGTCTCGGGGGAGGCGCCATGGCGGGGGAGACGCCGGATCAGGGCGAGGGCAGGATCATCGGCGGCCGGTACCGGCTGCTGCGGACGCTCGGCGCGGGCGGCATGGGCAGGGTGTGGCTCGCGTACGACGCGGAGTTGGCCTGCGAGGTCTCCATGAAGGAGATCGCGCTGCCGGACGTGCCGATGGACGCGGCGGAGCATGGGCAGCGCGTCGCCCGGGCGCGCAGTGAGGCCCGGCACGCGGCGCGTCTGCGCGGGCATCCCCATGTGGCCACCGTGCACGACGTGGTGGTGCACGAGGGACTGCCGTGGATCGTCATGGAGTACGTGCCGGACGCGGTCGATCTGCAGGCGGTCGTACGGCAGTCGGGACCGCTGCCGCCCGCCCGGGCCGCCCGGATCGGGCTGGCCGTCCTCGACGCGCTCTCCGCCGGACACCGGATCGGGATCCTTCACAGGGATGTGAAACCGGCCAACATCCTTCTGGCGCCCGACTCTTCGGGCGATCCCTACGCGCGTGTACTGCTCACCGACTACGGGATCGCGCTCCAGCCAGAGTCCCGCGAGCCCCGGCTCACCGCCACCGCCGGCATCCTCGGCACGCCCGGCTATCTCGCCCCCGAGCGCGCCCGCGGCGAGCCGCCGACCCCGGCCGCGGACCTCTTCTCCCTCGGCGCCACGTTGTACGCCGCCGTCGAGGGCCGCGGCCCCTTCGACCGGCCGGGTCAGTACGCGACCCTGACGGCCCTGCTCGGTGAGGAGCCCACCCCGCCCGTCCGCGCCGGCGAACTGACCTCAGTGCTGCACGGACTGCTCCTCAAGGACCCATTGCGGCGGTCGTCGCCGGATGCGGTCGCGCGGGGGCTTGAGCGGGTGGTGCAGGCGGCGGCGGGCGGGGTGTTCGGTCCACCGCCGGGGTATCCCGCGGGGCTACCGCCGGGGTACGTCGCGGGGGCGTCGCCCGGGTATGCGGCGGGGGCGTCGCCCGGATATGCCGCCGGGGCGCCACCCGGATATGTCACCGGCTCGCCTCCGGGAACCCCGCAGCCCCCGGGCGTCCCGCAGATCCCCGGCGTTCCGCAGGCTCCAGGCGTTCCGCAGATCCCCGGTGTCTCGCAGACTTCAGGCGTTCCGCAGACCTCAGGTGCGCCCCCGACCCCGCACAACCCGAACACCCCCAACACCCCGCCCAACCCCAACACTCCGCACACTCCACCCGGCGGCCCGGCCACCCCCGGCGGCCCGCTCGGACCGGCTTCCGGTGCCCCGCCTCCGTACGGCCCTTGGCGCCCGTCCACCCCCAGCGGCGCGTACGAGTGGAATCCGTACGCCGGGACCGGCGCGCCCACCCAGTCCACGGCCGGCCCGCCCCGGCCGCCCGCGCGCCGCAAGAGGCCCCTGGTCCCCGTCGTCGCCCTCGTCGTGGGCGTCCTCCTGGTGGCCGTCGGCGGCACCTGGGCCGCCGTCTCACTCACCGGTGACGACGGGGGCACGAAGGACACGTCCGCGAAGAAGCGCCCCACAGGGAGTCCGTCGTCGGGACCGACGGGGCCGGTGTATCCGTACGGCGAACAGGTGGGCCTCACCAAGCCGTTGCAGGCCGGGGACTGTGTGAAGGCGGTCTGGTCGGGGCCCACCTTCAAGTCGGCGCTCAACCTGGGCGTCGTGAACTGCGCCAAGGACTGGCCGGACGGCCAGGTCGTGGCCGTCGACACGGCCGACGACTACGCCGACGCCCTCGCCCATGGCGCGCAGCGCTGCACCAGCCAGAGCACGGCGACGGCCGACGCCCTGCCCGACGCGGGTGTCTACGCCGTCGTACCGACGAAGGACGGGTTCGGTGCGGCCAAGGGCGGTACGGCATGTCTCGTGCTCGGACGGCATGTCGCGATAGGCGGCGAGGTGGGGCGGTTCCGGGACGTGGGCGTGAATCTGTGGCCCACTCAGATGGGCACCGGGGACTGCTGGGACTACGCGGAGAAGGACAAGAGCTTCGATGCTCACCTGGCGGACTGCGGCGAGCCGCATACCGACCAGGTGATCGGCACCGCGCAGGCCGCGGCGGGCATGGACTACAAGAAGGCCCTCGCCCAGGGAGGCAAGCTCTGTACCAACAAGTTCGCGTCGAGTTGGGCGTCCGACACGGAGCACACCGTCTCCGGTTGGCTGGCCAGTGAGGAGGAATGGAATCAAGGTTTCAGCAAAGTCGTGTGCACCGTGAGACGGGTCGACGGCACGCGGACGAGCGAGCGGATACCCGACCCCGCCACGGTCTGAGCGGTCCATGGTGCGCCGTCTTCCCGGCGTTCACCGCAGGTTCGCACGTCGGCTTCCGGGGAGTGGCAGCCTCCCCATCCTGGGGCTCCGGGGTGGAAGGACATATCGATGGAAAGCGGACCAGCGATCTTCGTGGGGACGGTGTTCGCCCTGTTCGGAGGCGGACTGCTGGTCTGGACCGCCGTGCGGGTGCGACACGGCGAGCCCGTCGCCGTCGGTGTGAACCGCGTCGCATCGGCGACGCTCTCCGGCGTCGCCGGAGCGGGTGCGCTGGCACTGGGGATGTGGTGTTTTACGCGCGCGTGAGAGGTGGGCCTCCGGTAACTGGTAGGTCACGCTCCGGATAGGCCCGAAAGGGCTGCTGGACACTCCGGGCGGCAGGAATGGCGGTAGTCGGGTTACCGTTCGAGTGGCCGTTGCGGGCTTTTCCCGTTTGACACGGGGGCGGGATGTACCGTCACACTCCGCAGCGTCAGCATGACCCGACCCCCGGGACCAAGGCCTGGGGAGACCCCCTGCGTCGACCGGAGAGAAGAGCGAAGTTGTCCCCGACCAGCGACACCGCACACGGCGGCCGCCGACTCGTCATCGTCGAGTCGCCTGCCAAGGCGAAGACGATCAAGGGCTATCTCGGCCCCGGCTATGTCGTCGAAGCGAGCGTCGGGCACATCCGCGACCTCCCCAACGGCGCCGCGGAGGTGCCCGAGGAGTACACCGGCGAGGTGCGCCGCCTCGGCGTGGACGTCGAGCACGACTTCCAGCCCATCTATGTGGTCAACGCCGACAAGAAGGCCCAGGTCAAGAAGCTCAAGGACCTGCTGCGCGACTCCGACGAGCTCTACCTCGCCACGGATGAGGACCGCGAGGGCGAGGCCATCGCGTGGCACCTCCAGGAAGTGCTCAAGCCCAAGGTTCCGGTCAAGCGGATGGTCTTCCACGAGATCACCAAGGCCGCGATCCAGGCCGCCGTCGCCAACCCGCGCGAGCTCAACCAGAAGCTCGTCGACGCCCAGGAGACCCGCCGCATCCTCGACCGCCTCTATGGCTACGAGGTCTCGCCGGTCCTGTGGAAGAAGGTCATGCCGCGGCTGTCGGCGGGCCGTGTGCAGTCCGTGGCGACCCGGCTCGTCGTCGAGCGGGAGCGCGAGCGCATCGCCTTCCGCTCCGCCGAGTACTGGGACCTGACCGGTACCTTCCTCACCGGCCGCGCCGGTGACGCCAGCGACCCGTCCAACCTGGTCGCCCGCCTCACCACGGTCGACGGCAAGCGCGTCGCCCAGGGTCGCGACTTCGATTCGCTGGGCCAGATCAAGGGCGCGAACACGCTCCACCTGGACGAGACGAACGCCCGTGCGCTCGCCGTCGCCCTCCAGGACACGAACTTCGCGGTCCGCTCGGTCGAGTCCAAGCCGTACCGCCGCTCGCCGTACGCGCCGTTCCGTACGACGACCCTCCAGCAGGAGGCCTCGCGCAAGCTCGGCTTCGGCGCGAAGGCCACCATGCAGGTGGCCCAGAAGCTGTACGAGAACGGCTTCATCACGTACATGCGTACGGACTCCACGACCCTCTCGGAAACGGCGATCTCGGCCGCCCGCGCCCAGGTCACGCAGCTCTACGGCGCCGACTACCTGCCGGCCCAGCCGCGGACCTACGCCGGAAAGGTCAAGAACGCGCAGGAGGCGCACGAGGCGATCCGTCCCTCGGGTGATCGTTTCCGCACCCCGGCCGAGACGGGCCTGACCGGCGACCAGTTCAGGCTGTACGAGCTGATCTGGAAGCGGACCGTCGCCTCCCAGATGAAGGACGCGGTCGGCAACTCCGTCACCGTGAAGATCGCGGGCACGGCCTCCGACGGCCGCGACGCCGAGTTCAGCGCGTCCGGCAAGACGATCACCTTCCACGGCTTCCTGAAGGCGTACGTCGAGGGCGCGGACGACCCGAACGCCGAGCTCGACGACCGTGAGCGCCGTCTTCCGCAGGTCAACGAGGGCGACCCGCTGTCCGCCGAGGAGATCACGGTCGACGGGCACGCCACCAAGCCCCCGGCCCGCTACACCGAGGCGTCGCTGGTCAAGGAGCTCGAAGAGCGCGAGATCGGCCGCCCGTCGACGTACGCGTCGATCATCGGCACGATCCTCGACCGCGGATACGTGTTCAAGAAGGGCACGGCACTCGTGCCGTCCTTCCTGTCCTTCGCCGTGGTCAACCTCCTGGAGAAGCACTTCGGGCGGCTCGTCGACTACGACTTCACGGCCAAGATGGAGGACGACCTCGACCGCATCGCGCGGGGCGAGGCGCAGGCCGTGCCGTGGCTCAAGCGGTTCTACTTCGGCGAGGGCGACGCCGCGGGCGCCGCCGAGGCCGGCAACGGCGACGGGGACCACCTGGGCGGCCTCAAGGAGCTCGTCACCGACCTGGGCGCCATCGACGCCCGTGAGGTGTCGTCCTTCCCGGTCGGCGACGGCATCATGCTGCGTGTGGGCCGCTACGGCCCGTACATCGAGCGCGGCGAGAAGGACTCCGAGCACCACCAGCGCGCGGATGTGCCCGAGGACCTGGCCCCGGACGAGCTGAGCATCGAGCTCGCGGAGGAGCTGCTCGCCAAGCCGAGCGGCGACTTCGAGCTCGGTACGGACCCGGAGTCGGGCCACCAGATCATCGCCAGGGACGGCCGCTACGGCCCGTACGTCACCGAGGTGCTCCCCGAGGGCACCCCGAAGACGGGCAAGAACGCCGTCAAGCCGCGTACCGCCTCACTCTTCAAGTCGATGTCGCTCGACACGGTGACGCTCGGCGACGCCCTCAAACTGATGTCCCTGCCGCGCGTCGTCGGCAAGGACGCCGAGGGCGTGGAGATCACCGCGCAGAACGGGCGCTACGGGCCGTACCTGAAGAAGGGCACGGACTCGCGCTCCCTGCAGTCCGAGGACCAGCTCTTCACCATCACCCTCGAAGAGGCGCTGGAGATCTACTCCCAGCCCAAGCAGCGCGGGCGCGCGGCCGCCAAGCCGCCGCTCAAGGAGCTGGGCGAGGACCCGGTCAGCGGGAAGCCCGTCGTGGTCAAGGACGGCCGTTTCGGGCCGTACGTGACCGACGGCGAGACCAACGCGACCCTGCGCTCCGACGACAGCGTCGAGGAGATCACTCCGGAGCGCGGCTACGAGCTGCTGGCGGAGAAGCGCGCCAAGGCCCCCGCCAAGAAGACCGCGAAGAAGGCCGCCGCCAAGAAGACGGCGACCAAGAAGGCCCCTGCCAAGAAGACCGCCGCGAAGAAGACGACGACTTCGAAGACGGCTGCCAAGAAGGCTCCGGCCAAGAAGGCCGCCGCCAAGAAGACGGCGGCTTCGGAGAACTGAGGTCCGGGCTCGCGGCCGCTGTCAGGTCTCGGCGGCCGCTGTCAGGTCTCGCGGCCTCGGCCAGGTCTCGCGGCCTCTGTCGGATTCAGATGTGGACGCCCCTACACCTTTCGGTGTGGGGGCGTCCACATGTTCGGGCACCCCTACGGGCAGTCAGTGGGGCCGGATAGGCTTGCAGGATGACGCGAGCCGAGCAGCCAACGGCCCCCACTCCGGCCCCCGACGACGCCCTGGTCGCAGATTCCCGCGAGCGCGCCGTCCGCGCGTTGCTGCGCCGACCTCAGCTGAAACGGTTGTGGAGCGCCCACCTGGTGGGCGGTGTCGGCGACACCCTGGCCCTGCTCGTGCTGGTCATCCTCGTCCTTCAGGCGGCGATCGCGGAGGGTTCCTTCGGCGGTGGCTACCGCGGGGTCGCCCTGGCCGTGGCGGCCGTCTTCGGGGCACGCATTCTGGCCACGCTGCTCTTCGGAGCCGTACTCCTCGGGCCGCTCACCTCGCTGACGTCCCAGGAGGGGCCGCTCGACCGGCGCTGGACCATGGTCGGAGCCGACGGACTGCGCGCCGTGCTCATGCTCCTCGCGCCCCTGTGGATCGACTGGACCCCGGACAACGCACTCGCCGCTCTCCTCGTCCTCGCCTTCGTGACCGGCGTCGCCGAGCGCTTCTGGACGGTGTGCCGGGAGAGCGCGGCGCCCGCGCTGCTGCCCGCGCCGCCGCTGGAGGGCGCCACCGTACGCCCGCTGCCGGACCACCTGGACGCACTGCGGCGCCTGTCACTGCGTACGGCCTTCGTGGCGGTGCCGATCGCGGCCGCCACGCTCGTCGTGGTGTCGCTCGTCAGCAACCTGCTGGGTGCCGGGATCGCCTGGTTCGACCAGCATCAGGGGGCGCTCGCCTCGTACGTCGCCGCCGGACTGTTCGCCGCCTCGCTCTCGGTGCTCACGTTCCTCGAACTGCCCGACACCCGCACCCCGCGTGCGCGCTCGCCCCTGGAGGGCCTGCGCCGCCCCAAGACGGGCACGGGCGTCGACAAGGGCCGTACCGGCGCGATCCCGCTCCTGGTGCTCGCCTGCGCGGCCGTCGCCGCGGCGGTCGCGGCCGCCGTCGCCGTCTCCGTGCTGCAGGCCAAGGACCTGGGCGGTGGACCGGTCACGTACGGCCTGCTGGTGCTGGCGCTGACCGGGGGTGTCGTCATCGGCATCCGGACGGCCTCCTCCGTGCTGCCGTCGCTGTCGCGGCGCCGGCTGCTCTCGCTGGCGATCGCCTTCACCGGGATCGCGCTGCTGGCCGCCGGTCTGGTCCCGGACGTCACCACGGTGTTGCTGATCGCCGCCCTCGCGGGCGTCGGAGCGGGCGTCGCCGCGAACACCGGGCACGCGCTGCTCGACCAGGAGACCGAGGAGTACCGGCGGGCGCGTACGACGGAACACCTGCACGCGGTCGTACGGGTCTCCGTGGCGCTCGGCGCCCTGCTGGCGCCGGTGGTGGCCGCGGCGATCGGCCCGCACCGGCTCGAGGACGGCAAGTTCGTGTTCGCGCACGGAGGCGCCGCCTTCACGCTGATGCTGGTGGGCGCTCTGCTGCTGCCGGTCGCCGCCCTGGTGCTCGCCAAGGTCGACGACCGCTCCGGAGTGCCGCTGCGGCACGACCTGCTGGACGCGCTGCGCGGCGGCGACGACCCGGTGCAGAATCCCACCGCGAACGGGTTCTTCATCGCCCTGGAGGGCGGCGACGGGGCCGGGAAGTCGACGCAGGCGGAAGCGCTCGCGGAGTGGATCCGCGCGAAGGGCCACGAGGTCGTGGTGACCCGCGAGCCGGGCGCCACGCCGGTCGGCAAGCGGCTGCGGTCGATCCTGCTGGACGTGTCGTCGGCGGGCCTGTCGCACCGCGCGGAGGCGCTGCTGTACGCCGCCGACCGCGCCGAGCACGTGGACACGGTGGTGCGGCCCGCGCTGGAGCGGGGCGCCGTCGTCATCTCCGACCGCTACATCGACTCGTCGGTGGCCTACCAGGGAGCCGGCCGGGACCTGTCCCCGACCGAGATCGCCCGCATCAACCGATGGGCGACCAACGGACTGGTGCCGCATCTGACGGTGCTCCTCGATGTCTCCCCGGAGGCGGCGCGTGAGCGCTTCACGGAGGCGCCCGACCGGCTGGAGTCGGAGCCGGTCGAGTTCCACACGCGCGTGCGGTCCGGTTTCCTGACGCTGGCCGCCGCCGACCCGGGCCGGTACCTGGTCGTCGACGCCGCCCAGGAGCCCGAGGCGGTCACCACCGTCGTCCGGCACCGGCTCGACGTGATGCTGCCCCTCTCCGAGGCCGAGGTGAAGGCCCAGGAGGAGGCACGCAAGGCGGCCGAGGAGGAG
This sequence comes from Streptomyces sp. NPDC007896, assembly GCF_042959425.1. Taxonomy (NCBI): domain Bacteria; kingdom Bacillati; phylum Actinomycetota; class Actinomycetes; order Kitasatosporales; family Streptomycetaceae; genus Streptomyces; species Streptomyces sp. NPDC007896. Next base: position 651,100 of record NZ_JBIBKX010000002.1, read on the forward strand.
GCCCGGCGCAAGGCCGAGGAAGAGGCCGCCCGCAAGGCCGAGGAGGAGCGACTGGAGCGCGAGCGCCAGGAGCAGCTCGCCCGGCTGCGTGCGGAGGAAGAGGAGCGCAAGCAGCGCGAGCTGGAGGAGGCTCAGCGGCGCGAGGCCGAGCGCCAGGCGGAGGAGGCCCGACAGCGCGCCGAGGAGGCCCGCCGCCGGGCCGAGGAGGAGCGGGCGCGGCTGCTGGCCGAGGAGCAGGCCCAGGCCGCCGAGCAGGACCGGCTGCGCAGGCTGGCCGAGGAGCAGGCACGGCTGCGGGCCGAGGCCGAGGAGCGCCGCCTGGAGAAGCAGCGCAAGGCCGAGGAGGCGCTGCTGCGGGCCGAGGAGGCGCGGCGGGCCGCGACGGAGACGGCGGCAGCGGCGGCGGCCGCCGCCACGGCGGCTTCGACGTCCGCTTCCGCTTCGACGACCGCCTCCGCTTCCGCTTCGACTGCGGCTTCTGCTTCAGCTCCTGCGCCGGCTTCTCCTTCCGCTTCGGCGCCTGTGGGTTCTGGCGAGTCGCCGGCCGCGGGTCCCGTGGCCGACAACGAGACGACGGTTCCCACGCCGGTCGTGACGCCCCCGAGCACCTCGGGCGGCTCGGTGGACGAGACGACGGTGCTGCGGCCCGTGCGCTCCGGAGAGAGCCGCGAGGGTTCCCGTTCCGACTCGGAGGAGACGGCCAAGCTGCCGAAGCCGCCCGTGCCCGAGGAAGCGGCCGAGAAGACGGCCGTGCTCCCGCCAGTGGTTCCGGGGGCCGCGGACGAGACCACGGTGCTGCCGCCGGTGGCGCCGGGCGCGGCCGACGAGACGGCGGTGCTTCCTCCGGTACGTGACGGAGGCGCGGGTGCCGTCCCGGATGCCGGTGCGGGTGATCCCGCGGACCGGGTGCCTCCGGGCTTCTTCCGGGACGAGCGGCCCGAGCCCCGGCCCGAGAGGGCCGGTGACCGTACGCGTGAGCTGCCCCAGGTCAATGCCGAGGGCGCACCGCGCCGCCGCCCCCGTTCCGACTGGGCGGAGGAAACCCCGCTCGACGATCTCCCGACCCTGGCGGACGAACTGCTGGGCCCGCGTGACGACGACGAGCAGGACGACGGGAGCGAGGGACGGGGCGGTCGCCGCCGTCGCTGAGCCGCTCTCAGCAGCCGCTCTTGAGAGCGGCGGCACCGATGCCTGGCCGTGGTTCGTGGTTCGTGGAGCGGTCCGGGGACCTGTTGTCAGTGGCGACCCGCACAATGGACGCGGCAAGGCAAAGTGCGACGAAAGGGCGGTGCCCCGTGCCTGTGTGGGACGACCTGGTGGGCCAGGACAAGGTGAGCGAGCAGCTCGCCGCCGCCGCTCGTGACGCCGACGCCCTCGTTTCGGCGGTCGCCGCGGACACCCCGCTCCCCGAGGCGTCCAAGATGACGCATGCCTGGCTGTTCACCGGCCCGCCCGGCTCCGGGCGTTCCACCGCGGCGCGGGCCTTCGCGGCGGCGCTCCAGTGCGTGAGCCCCGACCGCGCGCTGGGCGGAGTCCCCGGCTGCGGCTTCTGCGACGGCTGCCACACCAGCCTGATCGGGACGCACGCCGATGTGCAGATCGTCCGCACCGACCTCCTCTCCATCGGTGTGAAGGAGACCCGTGACCTGGTCCGCCGCGCCCAGATGTCCCCGGCGACCGGCCGCTGGCAGGTCATCGTCCTGGAGGACGCGGACCGCCTCACGGAGGGCGCGGGCAACGTCCTTCTGAAGGCCGTCGAGGAACCGGCCCCCCGTACGGTCTGGCTGCTCTGCGCGCCTTCCATCGAGGACGTCCTGCCCACCATCCGCTCCCGCTGTCGCCTGCTCACCCTGCGCACCCCGCCGGTGGACGCGGTAGCCGACATCCTCGTCCGCCGGGACGGCATCGAGCCCGCTGTCGCGGCGGCCGCCGCCCGCGCGACGCAGGGGCACATCGGGCGCGCCCGCCGTCTCGCCACGGACCAGCGTGCCCGTGAGCGCCGGGCCGCCGTCCTCAAGCTCCCGCTGCGGGTCGACGACATCGGCGGCTGTCTCAAGGCGGCCCAGGAGCTGATCGACACGGCCTCGGAGGACGCGAAGCAGCTCGCCGAGGAAGTCGACGTCAAGGAGACCGAAGACCTGAAGGCGGCCCTCGGCGCGTCGCAGGGCGGCCGTATGCCGCGTGGCACCGCGGGCCTCATGAAGGAGCTGGAGGACCGGCAGAAGCGCCGGAGAACGCGTACGCAGCGCGACAGCCTGGACCTGGCCCTCATCGACCTCACCGGCTTCTACCGCGACGTCCTCGCCCTCCAGCTCGGCTCCCGGGTGGCCCTCGCCAACACGGAGGCCGAGGATGTACTCGAGCGCCTCGCCCGCGGCAGCTCGCCGGAGGCGACCCTTCGCCGGATCGACGCGATCGCCGCGTGCCGCGAGGCACTGGACCGCAATGTGGCCCCGCTGCTGGCGGTGGAGGCGATGACGATGGCGCTGCGGGCGGGCTGAGCCGAGAGTCTCGACGGCACGCTCGAGCCGAGGAACTGGAGCCGACAGCGACCAGCCGACAGCGACCAGCCGACAGCCGGGCCGGGCCGTGCCGAGGAGCCGGAGTGAGGAGCTGAGGCGAGGTGTGGGGACCAGGAGTTGAGTCGCCATGTTGACGGAATCACTCGTACGAGGCACATCCACGACTGTTGGTGATCATTGCGTCGCCCAGGGTTACGCTCGCGAGATGTACTCCAGGTACTTCAGGCGCACTCCCCGGCCGCCCCGGTCCCGTCGGCCGAACCGACCCCGCGGTGCGATCCGCGCGATGCGTACCGTCCGTGCGGGCGGCGTGCTGCTCGCCGCCACCGCGCTGCTCGTCTCTGCCTGCTCCACGGGGAGTTCGACCAGGACGGCCACGACGTCGGCGGACGCGGTGCTGGCCGCACTGCCCCGCGCCACACCCTCCACGCTGTCGCCGTACTACAACCAGAAGCTGGCCTGGCGCAGCTGCGGCGCCTCCGGCTTCGAGTGCGCCACGATGAAGGTGCCTCTCGACTACGCGAAACCGGCCTCGGGCGACGTCAAGCTGGCCGTGGCCCGCAAGAAGGCGACAGGTCCCGGCAAGCGCATCGGCTCGCTGCTGGTCAACCCGGGCGGCCCGGGCGGCTCGGCGGTGGGCTACCTCCAGTCGTACGCGGGGATCGGTTACCCGGCTGAGGTCCGTGCCCGCTACGACATGGTCGCGGTCGACCCGCGCGGGGTGGCCCGCAGCGAGCCCGTCGAGTGCCTCACCGGCCACCAGATGGACACGTACACGGAGACGGACGTCACCCCCGACGACAAGAAGGAGACGGGTGAACTGGTCGACGCGTACAAGAAGTTCGCCGAGGGCTGCGGCCGGCACTCGCCGAACCTGCTGCGGCACGTGTCCACCGTCGAGGCGGCCCGGGACATGGACATCCTGCGCGCGGTCCTGGGTGACCAGAAGCTGAACTACGTGGGGGCGTCGTACGGGACGTTCCTCGGGGCGACGTACGCGGGCCTGTTCCCGGACCGGGTGGGCCGCATGGTCCTGGACGGCGCGATGGACCCGTCCCTGTCCGCACGCAGACTCAACCAGGACCAGACGGCGGGCTTCGAGACGGCGTTCCAGTCCTTCGCGAAGGACTGCGTGCGCCACAGCGACTGCCCGTTGGGTGGCCCGGGCACGAGCCCGGACCAGGTCGGCAGGAACCTCAGCGCCTTCTTCAAGAAGCTCGACGCGAAGCCGATCCCGACGGGCGACGCGGACGGCCGCAAGCTCGGCGAGGCGCTCGCGACGACGGGCGTGATCGCGGCGATGTACGACCAGGCGGCGTGGCCGCAGCTGCGCGAGGCGCTCACCGCGGCAATGAAGGACAAGGACGGCGCGGGCCTGCTCGCCCTCTCCGACAGCTATTACGAGCGCGACGCCGACGGCAAGTACGCGAACCTGATGTTCGCCAACGCGGCCGTGAACTGCCTCGACCTCCCGGCCGCCTTCTCCACACCCGACGAGGTGGAGAAGGGCCTTCCCGGCTTCGAGAAGGCGTCCCCCGTCTTCGGTGACGGCCTGGCCTGGGCCTCCCTGAACTGCGCGTACTGGCCCGTGAGGCCCACCGGCGAGCCGCACCGCATCGAGGCGAAGGGCGCGGGCCCGATCCTCGTGGTCGGCACCACCCGGGACCCGGCCACCCCCTACGCCTGGGCCAAGTCCCTCGCCTCCCAGCTCTCCTCCGGCGTCCTCCTCACCTACGTCGGCGACGGCCACACCGCGTACGGCCGCGGCAGCGTCTGCATCGACTCCACGATCGACCGCTACCTCCTCCAGGGCACCCCTCCCGCGAAGGGAAAGCGCTGCTCATAGCCCTCCCACACGCCCCGGAACCGGCCCTCCCGGGGCGTGTACAGAGCACCCCCGGAAACTGTGTAGACTTACCGACGTTGCTGATCGCACCATAGTGCGGACAGCGCGCCGCCTTAGCTCAGATGGCCAGAGCAACGCACTCGTAATGCGTAGGTCTCGGGTTCGAATCCCGAAGGCGGCTCTGTGGAAGCCCCAGGATTCTCACTCGCCGTGACCTGGGGCTTTTGCTTTTTACCGGACGCGGCGGCGGGCGCGGGAGCGGGCCGCGCGGCGGTCTCCAGTCTCAGTTCTAGTCTCAGTCGCGGGCGCAGGGGCAGGTTCTGGGGCGGGCAGGAACGTGTCTCCCATGCGGCGCATGGCGTCCTTCGAGAGGTGCGAGCGGCCCTTGACGTAGCGGCGGGTCTGGCTGATCTGGGTGTGGCGCAGGATCTCCATGATCGTGGGCATGTCGACCCCGAGTTCGTTGAGGATCGTGCCGGCCGTGTGGCGGCTTCCGTCGTAGAGGCGGCGGTCTCCGATGCCCGCCTCTGCCAGTAGTTCCTTGAACTCCTCCCAGTCGTCGCGGGGGTCGATGGGGCGGCCATCGGGTCGGGTGAACACGGCGTGGTGTTCCTGCCAGAGTTCGCCGGCGGCGGCGCGTAGTTCGTCCTGCTGTGCCTTGTGCGTGATCAGGTAGGGGATGAAGGCGGGCGGGATCGGTACGGGGTTCGTGCTCTTCCTGGTCTTCGGGCGGGTGAAGGCCAGTCCTCCGCCCTTGCGGTCGGGGCAGATGCTCGCGTGCTTGACGCACGTCGCAGAGCACGGCTTCGGGCATCCGCGCTTGTAGTTCTTGTGCGTGGCGCAGTCGGGCGGGCAGGGGTCGAAGCGGTGCAGGCGCTCCCCGCAGGCGTGCGCGTCGCCGCAGCCGTGCCGCCACGTGAGGCGCTGTAGCTGCCACCTGGGGTGGAACAGTTCGGCCGCGAGGTCGACGTACGGCCATCGCAGTCCCAGGGTTTCGCCCTGCCGGAACCCCATGCCGACTCCGACGATCCACCGCATGAACGTGGGCCGCTTGGCCGCCGCTTCCAGGAACGCTTTCGCTTCCTCCTGGGTGAACGGGTTCGTCTCGGTCTCGTCGATGCTGGGCGGGTCGACCAGCGTGGCGACGTTCTCACCGATCATCCGGCGGCGGTGGGCAATCTTCAGGGCCCTCGACAGGATGCGGTGCACCTTGACGATGTGGGACGGGGCGTGGCCGGCGTCGAGCATGGCCCGGTACATCTGCTCAAGGTGCTCGGGGGCGAGCTTGTCGATGCGGTGCTTCCCGACGCCAGGAACGATGTCGTTGCGGGTCTTGGACCAGTAGTCATCGAGCGAACGCGGCTTAAGCTTCAGGCTCGCGATATCGGTCAGGTACGTGGTCATCCACTGCTCTACGGTCGGCTTGCGGCCGGCCACCGGGGCGCGTCCCTTGTCCCGGAGCTTCTCCAGTTCACGGACCTTGCGGCGCACTGCGGGTTCGGTGCGGGCCATGCGGTGGCGGCGGTCAGGGCTGCCATCAGCCAGTACGCCCATGGTCACGCGACCGTGCCACCAACCGTCATCACCGAAGTAGATGGTCGATTCCAGATCCGACTTCCGGGGGCTCATGTGTGTTCCTCCACGCGGGAGGCGCCCCGAGCGGAGTGCTCGGGGCGCCTCAGGGTGTGCTCAGGTCAGTTGGGCAGCAGAGCGAGGGCGGCTACGAAGGCTTCGAGGTCAGTGCGCCGAATCCGGCGCGTGCGACCCAACTTGATGTACTTCAGGGCGCCCTCGGCCATCAGCTCGTAGACCGTGGACCGGCCAAGGGCGAGTGCCTCGGCAGCTTCCTCGGGCTTGTACAGGAGTCGGTCGACGGGGGCGGCGATCGCGGTGCTCATCCGGGTGCCTCCTGGGCAATTCGTCTTCGCCTTCGGGGAGTTGCGCGGGGGACCTTGCCTGCGCCTGTCCGAGGTGCGGATTTCTGCGTCATTGCGTCATCAGCGTCATTCGGGCTTCTGACCTGCGGTTTTGAGTGACGCAGGCGGCGAGGCCTGCGTCATGGGTGCGTCATGGGCTGCGTCATCCGTGACGTAGCCCATGACGCAGGTGACGCAGGATGACGCAGGCGCGGCCGTCTGCGTCATGGCGGTAGCCGCAGGTCAGGGGCCGTTTTTCGGCTCGCATGACGCAGATGACGCAGCGTCTTCCCTCTTAGGAAAAAGAGAGGGGGTGTCTGGTGTAGTGCGGTGCCGCTCAGAGCGTGAAGAAGGAGCCGCTGCGCGGCATGTCCTTAGGGCGGCGCGAGCGCCGAACAGCAAGAGGAGCACGCCCCGGCGGGTGCCTGAGACATTGAGGAAGCCACATCCACTGTCCGTACCTCGTGCGAAGCTGAGGAAGCCGGAGAGCAACGTAGAGGGGGATTCATGACAAGAAGGCCTCGTCAACACCAAGTCGCGTCGTACGCCGTCGCAGCAGTTCGTCAGGAGTGGAATAGGCGAGGGCATGCAGTTGATGAGATAAAGGAAGACTACGGCGAAGATCTACTAGTACAGACTTGCCTTGATGGGCACATGGATCCAGGAAAGATCTGGATCCAAGTAAAAGGAACCGAGAAGGGTTGTCGCGATAGCGGAAGAAATCTCCCTTCCGTCTACGTGGACTCGAACCAGATTCTACGCTGGGCCCGAAGCGCAGACCTTGTCATAGCCGTCCTCTGGGACGTCAAAGACGACTGCGGGTGGTACACCGAACCCAAAATACATTTCAATCACCTAAAGCTCAAGGAACAGATTGGGCACCAACTCCCGCTGAATTTCTCGCGCGACCAACCATTCGACCAGGATGCCGTGGACCACTTGGCATGGTCCGCCAGAATCGAACACGTAAATCAGCGATTGCAGTACGCACTGGCTAGCGCACTAGAAGCGGAAAAATGGGGGGAAGAATCGGGTGTAATTTTCCATACTGAAGTCGCAGCTACTCTTGCGCTTGATTTCGCTATTGCCACCAAAGTAACCGACTCTAACGGAGTGGCTAGCGATCAATTTCTGACAGCATTCTACGCCGCGCTCGGCGCCAGAAAGATAGAAGACCGTGGGGTCGCTAAGGCGAGAGCTGCGATCCTCGCCGCTTCGCAAGTAATCCGAGAGAATTGCGCCAACAGCAACACTCCCCTGCGCCTAGCGAGGGAAATGGCGACACTTTTCCTTGAAGGGCAATTCGGAAGGGTGCCCCCTGAAGCACTGTGACCCCTGGGGCCACTACTGGCATCAATGGCTATACCTAGCGAGGAGATGAGCGGTGAGCCGGCGGGAGTTAGCTTCCTACTTCACACAAGCCACAATGGAAATGCAGCTAGAGTACGAACGCATCCGATTACGCGCTACCGAAGATCCCGGAACAGCCGGAGACGAAGGTGAAGAGAATTGGGCATCACTCTTCAGGAAGTGGCTTCCAGGGGATTTGCAGATCACCACAAAGGGACGCGTACTCTGCGGCAACGGTGACACCACAGATCAGGTCGACATCGTCGGGGAATTGCGCAGGGCGCGGTCGACGAGCTTGCCGCGCTGCTGGCCGACCGGACTCGGGTGCTAGGCCCGGACCACCCCGACACCCTTACTGCCCGGCACGACCTTGCCTGGTGGCGAGGGGAGTCGGGGGATGTGCAGGGTGCGGTCGACGAGCTTGCCGCGCTGCTGGCCGACTGTATCCGGGTGTTGGGCCCGGACCAATTCGGCACCCTCGCCGCCCGGCACGCGCTCACCCGGTGGCGGGGGCAGGCGGGGGATGTGCAGGGACCGGCTGAGGCGTAAGCAAACCTCGGGTTCGGATTTGACCTCAGTCTCAGTCTTAGTCTCGATTGCTGTTCAATCCGGTGTAGTACGCGCCCGTCCGTGAACGTCTGGCCCGCCACCTGACCTGCAATGCGAACTCATTGACGGACGTCCTCAGACCACTGCGGAACAAGCCCGGACAGCTCGTAATGCGTAGGTCTCGGGTTCGAATCCCGAAGGCGGCTCCATGGGAAACCGCAGGTCAAGCCTCTGACCTGCGGTTTCTTTGTTTTCTTGACCTTGGAATGTGCTCGGATAATGCTTCAGTCGCCTGTGCATGGAATGCGTAGGTCAAAGGTTTCGCCCTCCGGGGTCGTCGGTGCGTTCGGGATCCCGGAAGAGGTCGTTGAACTGCTGTTTCTTGGATTTCTACTGATCCATGAGTCAGTAAATCCAGGGGCGACGGTGGCCAAGGGGTGGCCGTCCGTGCAGCGTCAGTGCACGGACGGAGCCCGAGGCGGTGGGAGCGGAGTCCGAGGAGGAGGTTGCTTTTTTTGTGGGCCGTCGACAAATGCCTGGTTCGGGCGTGCGGTGCGCGTGTCCGCGAGGGTTCTGCGCCACTCATCCGGTGACCGAGCGGCCTGCCGTGAAGATGTGTCGGATCTCGCGGAGGGTGCCCAGTTCGGTGAGCGGGTTGCCGTCGACGACGATGAGGTCGGCGCGCATGCCGGGAGTGAGGGCGCCGGTGTCGGACAGTCCGAGGGCATGGGCTGCGTTGACGGTGGCCATGTCGAGGATCTCGGTATGTGCGAAACCGAGCGAGGCGAAGAACTCGAGCATGCCGACGTAGTCGTCGAACCGTGCTCCTGGCACGCCGGCGTCGGTGCCGGCGATGAACCGGACACCGGCCTCCCGCATCTCCAGGATGACCTCGACCATCGCCTTCGCCCGCTCGGGCCCCATTTGATCGAGGAAGAGCCGCCAGTCCCCGGAGACGCAGCGGCAGACGGCCACGTCGTTCTCGACCATGCGGCGGATGACCGCCGGATCGTGGACGATGCCCTCCGCGGTGCGCCAGGAACAGTGCTCGATGGTTCGGACGCCGGCGGCCACACAATGGGCGATGGTCTCCGAGCCGTGTGCGTGCGCGGCCACTCCCAGGCCATGGCGCTCGGCTTCCTCGACTATCAGGCGCAGCTGGCCGGGCGTGAACTGCGCCTCCCACATACGCGGGCCGCTCGGAGTGAGCGCGCCGCCTGAGGCCATCACCTTGATCAGATCGGCTCCCGCCGCCGCGTTGCGGGCGATCTGCGCCCGGATGTCGTCGTCCGTGCTCACTTCACCTCCGAGAAAGCCGCAGTGGCCCCCGAGTGAGGTCAGCGGCGCGGTCGCGGCGACGATGCGTGGCCCGACCCTGGCGCCGGAGTCGATGGACGCACGCAACGCCACGGTGAGTGCGTCACGGTCACCGAGATCCCGTACGGTCGTCACTCCGGCGGCCAGCATCTGTTCGGCGCGGTCCGCGATGGAGGCGGACAGCTTGCCCGGGTCCGCCTCGGCCACCGCGGTGATCGGATCCGGACCGGCGTCGAAGGCAAGGTGGACGTGGCAGTCGATCATTCCCGGCAGCACCGTGGCCCCGGGACACCGCAACCGGGGCACCCGCGCATCGACCGCCTCGTCCAGGGCGGCGGCGGCGCCGACCGCGGCGATCTTGCCTGACTCGATGAATACGGCGCCGTCGGCGGTCACTTCGTCCGCGGGCCCGACGATCACGCGGTCCGCGGTGATCAGCACCTCGTTCATGGTGTCCTTTCGCGCAGGGCGTGGGATAGGGCGATGAGTTCATGGGCGTCGGCACCCAGGTCGTTGGTGGTGGGCGACGCGACAAGAGTGGCGGGCAGTTCGGTGTGTGGGGACTCGGCCGTCGGCTTGAGTGTCAGTGCCTCGCTGATGTGCCGCGCGAGTTGATCGGCCGGGCTTTGGGCAAGATCGGTGTAGGGGGCGACGCGTGTCAGGTAGGGGCTCAAGCGCACCAGTCCGTCCCGGCATTCGATGAGCCGACGGTAGAACCGCCGCTCGTAGGTACGGCGTCGGCGGAGACGATGCCATCTGGAGGCGTCCGGTGGACGGTTCAGCACGAGTTCGGGATAGGCGGCCGTCAGCGCCTTCCACAGTGCGGCAAGCTCGTGATACATGCGGCGGTGGTGTACGACGGACCGTATGCGGGTGACCAGTTGCACGGCGGCCGAGTAGCAGATTCCGGCGAGGACGACGCCCATGGCCCAGTTGGACAGCGACCAATTCACGGTGTTGAACGCCTCGTGCGAACCGGGTTCTTCGATGCGCAGAGCCACCAGGATCATTCGGTTGACCGACGTGATCGTCAGTCCCATGAGTCCCAGGGCCATGGTCAGTAGGCCGAGCCCGAGGTTCCGGGAGGCCCTGCGCGCGTAGCCCAGGGCCCACAGGCCGGATGCCAGGTAGCCGTAGACGAAATAGGCGTTGCCGATCAGGTAGAACGAGGCGATGGCCGGACGCGCCATGTCCGGTGTGCTCAACGAGTGGTCACGCATTCCCGCAGGTGTGGTGATCATGGCGAGGATCAGGGCGGTCAGGGTACCGGCGAGCAGGACGGTGTTGATCCGTAGGTGTCGACGGTATTCGGCCCGCGTACCGCGCATGGCCGAGACGAAGACCATGACGAGGGCGAAAAGGCCGGACATGTAGAGCCCGTTGAAGACCACCTTGCCGAGGCCGACGGCCGTGGCCTCGTCGATCGCCTCGTTGATCTCGGGGAAGCTGAGGATCTCCCCGGTCATCAGGAGGAGTAGTGAGGCGACGAGGAAGCGCAACACCCGGTCGTGCCGGGCACGCGCCAGGTCCAGGCCCTTCCACAGCACCCCGCCACCCAGCAGGATGATCAGCGGTACCTGGAACATCAGGCCCACCCCCATGGGGGGTTCAGCGCTGAACCCAGCGGATCCAGGGCCGGGTCCTGGGGCGTACGGGCAGTGACATAGTCGATGACTATCGCCCATTCCTGGATGATCGTCGCCACCAGCTCGGCTTCGCGTTCGTAGTCCTCGGTGTAGCAGGTGCGCCGGAAGCCCCGGGTGATCAGGTCACGAGGAAAGTCCGGGCCGAGATCGGGGAATTCCCCGCCCGGGTCACCGTCGTCCTGATGATCGGCGAGAATATGGCCGACCTCGTGCAAGATGATGTGATCCTGGTGAACGCGGGTGGTTTCCTCCTGGTAGAAGATGACCTCTTCGTTCGGCCGGGACATCCATAAGCCGAACGGTCCTGGGACGGGCAGAGCCCAGGGAATCAGCCGGATGGGTCGGCCCAGATGTTCACCGAGCTTGCGGCACAGGTCGTCCACTTGCAGCGGGGGTTGGATGTCGAGTTTCCGTAACAGCCGTTTGCACTGTCGGCGCAGCTCACGTTCACGTACGGCCACTATGTTCCTTCTTGTAGTCCACTGCCCGGATCAGGAGCGTCGTCCTGGTCGAAGACCGCGATCATCTTGAGCAGTTGCCTGCGCATGGCCGGGGTCATGGCGCCCGCCCTCATCGCGATCGCCCGCACCTGGTGATCGGCGAGCCGCTGCCGCAACAGGTCATCCTCGGGATCGTCCTGGCCGACCAGTGACTGCACCGTGATCGGGGCCGTCCCCGGGGGGCGGTGGTCGTCGAAGAACTTGGCGAGCCCTTCCAGTACGCCCAACGTCGGGTTGGTGTGCGAACCGTTGCGCAGCATCGCCAGGTAGCTCCGGGACAGGGTTGCCGGATGCGATGTGTCGGCGGTGACCGCCCTGGCCACTTCTGCGGTCGAGTACTCCCTTTGTCGACCGTGGTCATCGATCGATCGCGTCGCCGCGAACAAGGCGTTCAACCGTTCGGCCAGTGACCGCCGTTGCTCCTGGTTGCCCACCGACTCCATGATCACGCTCCCAGCGTAAAGTTCGCGGCCGCGTTCACGGCACGGAAAATCGGCCATACTGCGCCATCTATTGGACCAGTTGTGCACCTGGTTGACGTCAAGTGCGGCATAGCGCAAATATATTGGACGCTTCGCCAACAGATGGGCGATGGTGCGGGAGTGCGAGGGGCGCGACTCAGGTGAACGACGTGGAGGCGGGAACCGCGCGTCGTGTCGCCGATGAGTGGTCCGTCGCGGAGGCGTGTGGCCTCCGCAGGCGCTGCCGCCGGATACCCCATCCGCGCGACCCACGGCCGCGGGCGGTGTGAGCGTGGTTCCCCGGAGCTGAGGAGTAAGCGCGTTGGTTTCCCTGTGCCTCACGGTCGAGGATCTCGCTCGTGTCCGCTTCGTCGGCACGCTGGGGCCGGAACTCGAAGCCCGGTTCGCCGAAGCAAGATTCACGGACGCGCGACCGGACGAGTTCGCGGAGTGGCGCAGAAGAGTGCGGAGAAGGCTGCGTAGCTCGTTGTCCGTGTCAGCGGCCCAGGTGCCCTCCCAACGTCGGAGATCGATGAGCACACCCGGTCTTGACGCTCATCGCTTTCATGCCGCGGCGATCGAGCCGTTCTGGGGGCGTATACGCGACTGCCTGGAGTCGGAACGTGAGATGCGCGGCAGAAATCTTCTCTCGGACGGCGTGGACGGGGTCCTCAACGACCTGCACCCGGCCATCAGATGGGACGCCCCCTACCTTGACGTGGACAACGGGCAGGACGTGCCCGGCATGCAGTTCGTGGGGGACGGCCTGGTGCTTGCCCCGTCGCTCTTTGCGCCCGGCCCACTGGTGCTCGATGCGGAGACCGGGGGAAAAGGAGCCCCCGTCCTCGTCTACAACGTCAGACCGGCACCCGAATCCGTGTCCGCGCTCTGGGAGGAGGACGAAGACAGGGCTGCTTCACTGCGCGACCTGCTGGGAAACACCAGGGCGAGCGTGCTGGAGTCGGTGCGATCGCCCAGCTCGACCGGTGAGATATCGCGCCGACTCCGCATCTCCAACCCCTCGGCCAGCAAGCACCTGGGCGTACTGCGCAGATCCGGGCTGGTCGCGACGGAGCGCCGCAACAACCTGACTGTGCATCGCCTCACGTACCTCGGCGAGGCCGTCCTCGGCAGACAGGACTGACACGGTCCCGTAGGCACGGCCGGGAATCGGCCCGAGGGAAGGCTGTAGGTAGGGAGAACCGGAAGGGCGGGTCTCGACCTAGCCGTCATGACCTCGACACGGTGTCGGGGCTGCAATGACGGGGTGATGGTTCATCGGGTCGAGAAGACGGTCGCAGGACTGGCGCGCGAGACCACCCGCCACTGGGGCACCCGGTTGTCCTGGGCCCTCGGGTGGGCGCTCGCCGCGCTCTGGGCGCTGGGATTTCCGCTGGTGTCGCACCTTGAGACGCACCGCGTCTGGGGGTTGAGCGCCGGCATCGGGTATGCGTGCGCGGCGATAGCCACGTGCTGGCAGCGGGGGCCACGCGCCCGCACGGCCGCCTTGGCGATCGCGCTGGCAGGAGCCGTCGTACTGCCTCTGACGTACCTGGTGCTGACGGGGGAACAGCAGAGTGAAGTCGGCGTGATCGAGCGGTCCGGGGTCCTGATGCTCCATCAAGCCACCCCCTACCTGGCGCATCCGCACCATGTTGTCGATTACACGCCGTACTTGCCCGGCATGTCGCTGTTCGGTATGCCCCGGGCCCTGCTCGGCGAGGACTCCTGGCCCCTGCGCCTGCTGGGAGACGCTCGGATATGGTGCGCCCTGACCTTCCTTTCGTGCCTGTGGGCCGGACGCCGGGTCCTGAGGCCGTCGGCGGCCGCGGCCCGTCCCGTACGTTCTGAACGCCTGCCGTACGGGACGGCGATGGCGGTGCTGACCGCTTCTCCTCCGGTCGCGTTGGCGTTGTGCGTGAGCGGTGTGGACCTCCCGCTGGCCGGACTTTGCTGTCTAGCACTGGCCCTCGCCGCCCGGGGACGGTACGTGGCCGCCGGGCTGGCACTGGCGGCGGCATGCTCGCTGAAGTGGACCGCGTGGCCCGCGATCGCGGTCGCCGTGGCCCTTTTGGGATGCGTCTGCGGCAGCCGGGCGGCCTGGCGCTGCGCGGGTGTGGCGGTCGCCGGGACGCTGGTCGTGGTGTTGCCGAGCGCGCTGCTGTCGTCGGCCGCCATGGTCCAGCAGGTGGTGGCTTTCCCCACCGGCCGTGGTGGGGTCGAGACGCCGGCGGACAGTCCGCTACCGGGGCGTCTGCTCACCGAACTGGGGTCGGCCGGCTGGTGCGTGGCCGTGGGACTGCTGCTCATCGGCGCACTCGTCGTCATCGCCTCGCTGATCGTGCGACCGCCGGCCGACGCGACGTCCGCCGCTCAGCGTCTCGCGATCGGCCTGTGTGTCGGCTTCCTGCTGGCCCCCGCCGGTCGGTTCGGCTACCTCGCGCTGCCGGTCGTCCTCTTTGTGTGGGCTCGGTGCGCCGCACCGGAGCGCCGCACCAGGGTGGTGGGCTCAGGTATGTCCCGGGCAGGTGAGTCGAGGCAGAGCGGGCCTACGCCGTCGGGTGAAAGGTCCGCCCCGACCGCCGTTGACGAGGACACGGTGAATCGGAGGAACACAGCGGGCGTACGGGCTGCCGTGCCCTCGCTGCGTGCGGGAGGCGGTCGATGACGAGGCGCGCATTCCCGAGGAGCACCGTTCGACGCGCCACCGGGGTCGCTGCCGCACTCACCTGGGCGGCACGCCGCCTGGACTCCGTCGAGGACGAGATCGCCGGGGTGGGGATGCTCGTCCGTCCTGGGGACGTCTGTCTGGACGTGGGTGCCGAGTACGGGCTGTACACCTGGGTCCTGTCCGCGCTCGTCGGCCCGTCCGGCCGGGTGCACAGCGTCGAACCGCTGCACGGACCGGCTCGCTGGCTCGGCGTGGCCTCGCGGATGCTGGGCTGCGCCAACGTGACGGTCCACCGCAGTGCTCTGGGCGGACGGGCGGGGCACGGGACCCTGAGCCTGCCCCGCAGACGAGGGCTTCCGGTCCACGGGCGCGCCTACCTGACCGAAGGGGCCACCGGCCCGGGCCCGAACGCGGAGTTCCGTATCTCGCGCCCCGTCTCCACACCGGTCCGCACGCTGGACGAACTCGTGCGCAGCGAAGGGATCGAAAAGGTCGGCTTCGTGAAGGCGGATGTCGAAGGAGCCGAACTCGGAGTGCTCGAAGGCGCCCACGAGACCCTGCTCACGCACCGGCCCCCACTGCTGCTGGAGGTCGAGGACAGACATCTGCGCAAGTACGGGGCTCGCTCCCGTGACGTCGTACGACGGCTCCAGGGCTACGGCTACCGGCCGCACCGCTGGCAGGGCACGCGCTGGGCGGAGGTACCGCACGTCAGCGACGACTGCCGTAACTACCTCTTCACCTCTTGACCGCCCGTCACCTCCGCCCTCTCCCTCGACCGCCCACGAACGAAGGCTGTGCCGACAGACATGGGAACCACTCTGGTCATCACCAACGACTTCCCGCCTCGGCAGGGAGGCATCGAGACGTTCGTGCACGCGATGGCGACCCGTGTGCCGGGCGACGACGTCGTCGTCTACACGTCGAGCGAGCCGGGCGACAAGGAGTTCGATGCCACGCTGCCCTTTCCCGTGATACGGGACCGTAGCCGCATCCTGCTCCCGACTCCGAGGGTCGGCAGGGCCGCCGTCGAGATCCTGCGAGGGTACGGCTGTGACCGGGTCTGGTTCGGCGCCGCCGCGCCGCTCGCGGCCATGGCGCCCCGGCTGCGGCAGGCCGGTGCCCGGCGCATCGTGGCCACTACCCACGGCCACGAGATCTGGTGGGCGTACACGCCCGCAGCACGGCAGGTGCTTCGGAGAGTGGGCAGCGGTGTGGACGTGGTCACCTATCTGGGCGACTACACCCGGGACCGCATCGCGCCTGCTTTGGGCCCCGGGGCACAACTCAGTCGCCTCGTGCCCGGAGTGGATGTCGGGCTGTTCCAGCGGGACGGGCGAACCGAGGCCGCGCAGGAACTCCGAAGGCGACTCGGCACGCAGGACAGGAAAGTCGTCCTGTGCGTGTCCCGTCTCGTGGCGCGCAAAGGGCAGGATGTCCTCATCCGAGCCCTGCCCCTCGTGAGACGGGTCGTCCCCGATGCCGTACTCGTACTGGTCGGCAAGGGACCGGAGGAGAAACGGCTGCGAGCCCTCGCGGGCCGCTACGCCGACGGGGCCGTCGTCTTCGCGGGCGGCGTGGACCACGTCGGTACGGCCGTCCACTACGCGGCAGCCGATGTCTTCGCCATGCCCTGCCGTACGCGCAAGGCGGGCCTGGAAGCGGAGGGACTCGGCATCGTTTTCCTGGAGGCCCAGGCGAGCGGCCTGCCGGTCATCGTGGGCGATTCCGGGGGCGCGCCCGACACGGTGCGCGACGGTGAGACCGGACACGTCGTCCCCGGTCGGGATGTGAAGGCCGTCGCCCAAGCCGTCGCCCTGACCCTGCTGTCGCCGGACCGTGCCGCGATGGGGGCGGCCGGGCGACGGTGGGTCGAGAAGGAGTGGTCCTGGGACGCTTCCGCTCGTCGGCTGACGGCCCTGCTCGCACCTGGGCCCGATCGGATCCAGGCGCCGGTGGAGGTACGCCGGGAGCGCTGACCGGGATGACGGTCAGTGCCAGGCGTGCTCGCGCAGGTGCGCGAGGACCGCGAGCACTCTGCGGTTGCCCTCGGTCGGGTCCAGGTCCAGCTTCATGAAGATGTTGCTGGAGTGCTTGACCACGGACGCCTCGGTGATGACCAGCCGCTGGGCGATCGCCTGGTTGTTGAGTCCCTCCGCCATGAGCGCCAGCACCTCCCGTTCCCGGGGGGTCAGCCGTGCCAACGGCCGGTTCGCGGACTGCTGCTGGAGCAGGACGCGGATCACCTCGGGGTCGATGACGGTCTGGCCCGCGGCGACTCGGGTCAGCGCGTCCAGGAACTCCGAGACCTCGCCGACCCGGTCCTTCAGCAGGTAGCCGAGCCCGCCGGCACCCTCACCGCTGAGCAGCTGCGTCGCGTACGCCGTGGCCACGTACTGCGACAGCACGAGGACGGGCAGGCGGTCGTGACGCGTACGAAGTGCCAACGCCGCCTTGAGTCCCTCGTCGTGGAATCCGGGTGGCATACGCACGTCCGTGATGACGACGTCGGGTCGGTCTTCGTCCACCGCCCGGGCCAGTGCCTCGGCGTCCCCCACGGCGGCGACCACCTGGTTGCCGCTCCTGGTCAGGAGTTCCACGAGACCGGCGCGCAGCAGCACGGCATCCTCTGCCAGCACTACGCGGAGCACGGCACCTCCACCCGCAACTGTGTCGGGCCGCCTACGGGACTGCTCACGATGAGCCTGCCTCTCTGAATCGCGAGCCGGTCCGCCAGACCCCGCAGGCCCGCTCCGGCCGTAGCGTCCGCACCGCCCCGCCCGTCGTCGGTGATCAGCAGGACGAACCGGTCCGCCTCGATCCTGCCGACGACGGCGATCTGCGAAGCGCCGCTGTGCTTGGCGGCGTTGGTCAGTGCCTCGGTGACCGTGAAGTAGGCCATCGACTCCACCGCGGCGGCCAGCCGGTGCGGCAGATCGATGTCGACCGTGACCGGTACGGGGTTGCGCAGCGCGACCTCTGCCACCGCGGCGGTCAGGCCGTGGTCGGTCAGAACCTGCGGATGGATTCCGCGCACGAGGTCGCGCAACTGGTCGAGCGCGCGGCGCGCCTCACCACGGGCCCGGGAGACCAGTTCGGCCGCCGGTGTGTGCCCGCCGCGCAGCTCCAGCTCCGCGAGCCCCAACGTCATGGTCAGCGCGACCAACTGCTGCTGTGCGCCGTCGTGCAGGTCGCGTTCGATACGACGGCGTTCGGCCTCGAAGGCGTCGACCAGCCGGGCCCTGGACCGCGTGAGCTCGACGACCCGGCTTCGGAGGTCCTCGTCGCGGGCCGCCAGCAGGAACCAGGCCGTGCGCACCTGGGTGCCGACGAGCAACGCTCCCCCGTACGCGCAGACGATCAGCCCCAGCAGACCGAGGGCCGTCGCGGGCAACGCGGCCACCGGGTCCGAGACCGCCCGTCCCGGGCCGAGCATCACGCGGTCCGGGGCGACGGCCCACACGACCAGCGGCACCGCCGTGAGCAGGAGGGACAGACCGAGCAGGGCGACGAATCCGATGCCGACGGCGGTGCAGACGGTCGCCAGCACCGCCGCGTAGCCCAGCTCCCGCCACGTCGCACGTTCCCGCAGCCGCGAACGCAGCCACGCCGGCACGCCTGCCCCGGCGAGGGAAGCGTGCGGATCGGGCAATGGCGTCGGATCGATCCACTTCAGGCGCCGCCGCTCCACCGCGCCGACGGGGATGCCCAGGACGGCGGCGGCCGCCAGGAGAAGCAGACCCACGCCCACGACCGAGAGGCCGAGACCGACGAAGAGCAGGACAGCGAGAGTGAGCAGAACCGTGAAACCGAACAGGGTGCCGCTGATCAGATAGGCCCAGCAGCGCCACGGCCACCAGGAGAAGAGGAAGCGCAACGGCCGCCGTCTGATCGCGCCCCAGACCGCCACGTCCAGATCGTCGGCACCGTCGGCAAGCACTGGGGAAGAGGCCTGTACGACAACGCGGGGTTCCGATAAGGGACCGGGTCGGTCCGGCACGTACATCCCTCCCATGGGCCCGGGACTTCACGGTCTTCTCAGCACTCTATCTCCGTGCCGTGGGCCCAGGCGGTAGGGAAAACCCTCCCCCCAAGACTCCCCGCAGGCCCACTGTCCCGCGCGGAACGCCGTGCTGGACTGGCATTACCTTTCCCCGACCTCCCGCGAGGACACCGCCGACATGTCTTTGGCATCCGACATCCACCTTCCCGCCCTCCAACTGGTCAATGTCTCCATGGGATACCGCGGTGCCGCCGGAGTCGTCCCGGTGCTGCACGAGGTCAGCGTTGGCTTTCCGGAGCGGGCCATGACCGCGGTCATGGGACCGTCGGGCTCGGGGAAGACCACACTGCTGCACTGCGCCGCCGGCCTGGAACGGCCCGTCGGCGGCAAGGTGTTCCTGGGAAGCACGGAGCTGGCCGACAGCGATGAACGCGAGCTGACGACGATCCGACGCAGCCGCATCGGCTTCGTCTTCCAGCAGTTCAACCTCCTGCCGATGCTCACGGTGTACGAGAACGTCGGGCTGCCACTGCGCCTCGACGGCCGCCGGGTCAAGCGTCAGGTCGTCATGGAAGCCTTGCGCCAGGTGGGCCTTGAGGACAAGGCCGGGCGGCGGCCCGCGCAGCTCTCAGGGGGCCAGCAGCAGCGTGTCGCGATCGCCAGGACCCTGGCGGCGGAGCCCGAGATCGTCTTCGCCGACGAACCGACCGGTTCCCTGGACCGGTCCACCGGACGGCAGGTGATGGATCTGCTCCGGCGGGCTGTGGACAAGGCAGGCCGCACCGTCGTCATGGTCACGCACGATCCGCTGGCAGCCGCGTACGCGGATCGTGTGATCTTCCTCGTCGACGGCCGGATCACCGGCAAGATCGACCATCCCACGGCTGACGAGGTGGCTGTCGAGCTCAGCCGCTGGGAGCTGTGATGTGGCGTCTCGCACTGCGGTCGGTACGTCACTACTGGGCGCTGTACCTGGGCACGCTCGTCGCACTGACCCTGGGCGTCGCCCTCGTCGGAGTCTGCGCCACGACACTGGCTGCCACCTGGGCCGTACACCAGCCGTCCACCGCCGACGCCCCGACGGTGACCCTCACGGACGGGTCGGGAACCCGGCACACACTGGTCGGCGGAACCGTGGACATGGGCGGAGTGCAGAGCGTACTCGCGATGGCCGGGGTGGTCTCCGCGTTCGTCACCGTCTTCGTCATCGCCGGGACCTGCGCGTTCAGTGTCGCGCTGCGTCGCAGGGACATGGGGCTGCTGAGGCTCGTCGGCGCCGCGGGCCACCAGGTGCGCCGGCTCGTGATCGGGGAGTCCGTCGCGGTCGCGGTACCGGCGTCCGTGGCGGGTTGCGCGGCCGCCGCCGTGGCCACGCCGTGGGCGGTCCGTGGCATCAACGGGACAGGCCTGTCACCGGTGGAGCTCCGTCCGGGACCGCTCGGCGGTCCACTGCTCTTCGCGGCCGGCGCCGGGCTCGTCATCGCCGTACTGGGCGCGCTGGCCGCATCGGGACGAGCCGCGCGGGTGGGACCCACCGAAGCGCTGCGGGAGGCCGACCTGGACTCCCGGCTGATGACCGCGGGCCGCACCACCTTCGGCCTGCTCCTTCTCGTCGCCGGCGCGGTGATGGTCGCGATCGCTCCGGGCGCCGGAGCGGAAGCGGCAACTCCGTTGGCGCTCTTCGGCACGATGAGCCTGACGCTGGCCGCCGCGCTGCTCGGCCCTGTGTACCTTCCCCGGCTGGTCAAGGTGGTCCTGGCACCGGTGAGGTGGACCTCGTCGGTCTCCGGACGCCTGGCGGTGGATGCGGTGACCACGTCGCGGCGCAGGACGGCCTCGCTGGTGGGGCCGGTACTCGCCATCGTGGCGATCGTCGGCATCTTCACCTCCGTCATGGCGACCACCGGTGCCGCCACCGAGGCGGACGAGCGCCACCGGACGGTGGGACAGCTCGTGGTCGAACCGATCTCGGGCGAGGGGCTGACCCGTGCCGAACTCGGCCGACTCCGCACAGCACCCGGCGTACAGGCGGTATCGGCGCTCGCGCCCGTCGAACTCGCGGTGGCCGGGCCGTATTCGGTCTGGAAGGAACAGGGCGCGGCCACCGACCTGCCGGCGCTGACCCGGACACTGCACATCACCGTGGTCGAGGGCACCGCGAGAACTCTTCGCCCAGGCACGGTCGCGGTCTCGAAGGAGTTCGCCGACTGGTACGGCTACCACGAGGGCAGCCGCCTCACCTACGGCCTGTTCGACGGCGAGCCCGTCACCGTGAGGGTCGCCGCGGTGCTGGACGGCGGGACCGTCGTCCCGCACCTGCTACTGCCGGCGACCGATTCCGCCGTCGCCTCACCGCCCGACCACGCGACGGTACTGCTCGACGACGACGCGGCTTCCGCACCCGCCGCGGCGGCGCGCCTGGCAGCGGAACTGGGCACCGACCGGGTTCGGGTGACACCGACCGCGCGGTGGTTCGACGGCTCCGCCACGGAACAGGAACGGCTCAATCGCCTGGTGCTCCTGGTACTGACCGGACCGGCGTGCGCTTACGCGCTGATCGCGGTGGCAAGCACTCTGGTGATGTCGTACAGCCGACGTACGCGTGAGATCGCCGGGATGCGCGTCGTCGGCGTCAGCCGAGCGCAGCTGCGCCGCATGGCGCTGTGGGAGACCCTCACCACCACCCTCACGGGCGTGGGCGTAGCTGCGGCCATGGTCGCGGTGGGCCTGTCCGCCTACCGGCGGGCCCTGGACGTCTTCGGCGGCACGGTCCCGCTCAGTGTTCCGTGGGGCCTTCTGCTCGCACTCGTCGCCGCCTGCGTGGTCGTAGCGGTCGCCGTCGGGCAGATCGCCACCCGGCAGTTGCTCAAGCAACGGGAAGTCGCGGCGCTCGCGGCCCGCGAATGAGCACACCGCGCACACGGTGACGCGGTGGAACGCCGGGAAGGAACGGGCCGGCGTTCCGCCGTGCCCCATTCCGTAATGGTGGATGTGGCATCCGCAGGCATGGCGTGTCTATGCTGGGCCACCTCCGGCACGTGACCCCGTGCCCCGTGTTGTCCACCGGCGGCCCGGCGCGCTTTCTTGATCGTTCCTGACAGGCGGGAGTTCGCCATGCGCGTTGTGATCGCGGAGGACTCCGCACTGTTACGGGCCGGTGTCGTCAGGCTGTTGACCGACGAGGACATCGAGGTGGCGGCCGAACTCGGCGACACCGAGAACATAAGGGAAGTCGTCGAGCGAGAAAGCCCCGACGCGGTGATCCTCGACGTCAGAATGCCGCCAACATTCATCGACGAGGGGTTCCGGGCTGCTCTGGACATCCAGAATTATTTTCCGGAGGTCGGGGTCCTGCTACTCTCGCAGTACGTGGAACATTCCTATGCCGAGGAACTGGTGCGCAATGCGCGGAGCGGCGTGGGGTACCTGCTGAAGCAGCGAGTCGGGGACTTCGATGAGTTTCTCTCCGCCCTTCAACGAGTTCGCCGCGGAGAAACGGTGTTGGACTCCGAGATTTACCGGAAGTTCGCTGGTAGCCCTTGGGAGCGGCATGCGGCAGGTCTGCTGACGCCGCGTGAACTCCAGGTTCTCGAACTCATGGCGACAGGCCTCACCAACGGCGGGATAGTAAGGCGGCTCGGCATTTCGGAGCGCGCTGTGGAAAAACATGTGACATCCATCCTCGGCAAGCTCCGGATACCGAATTCGGGGGACGACCACCGGCGCGTGCTGGCGGTGCTCGGCTATCTGCGCGGGTTCGGGCGGCACGGCGGCATGAGACCGTGAACCAGGTGGCCGCGAGCCGGGTGTTGACCGGTGAGGAGCGGACGGACTGTCGTGAGAATTCGGCCGGAACCGCGTGAGGAGAGGGCGCGGCGCGGCCGGGTGCCGACCCCCTACCGCGTCGTGGCCGGCCTGATCTATCTCTCCATCGGTAGTCTCGCCGGTCTGCTGCTGGTGCCGCTCATTCTTGTCTCGATGGTCCTCCGGGCGGTCTTCCTGCTGCTGTTGATCGGCCCACCCCTGGTTTTGACTCTGATCGTGCGGACGGTCACCGCATTCGTCCGGTGGGTCGGCCTTGCCCTCGGTCACGACATCGATCGGCTACCGCGAGGGGACACGCCGGCGAGCGCGGTCGCACGCGAGGCGAGCAGCCGGATCGCCGCGCTGCGCCCGGGGCTGGCTCCGAGCCTGACCCTGTTGCGTGCGGTCGCCGATCTGGAACGGCTGTTGGCGGCTTTCATGGGCGACGGAGGGATGGACGGGGCCAGGCGGTCGCGGGAGCCGGGCCGGCCTTCCCGGCGGGACCGGGAACCAAGGACAAGCTGGGACGACCTCGGATACCTCGGCCTGCTTCTGCTCGGCACCATCTGGCTGATCCCTCTGTGCGCCTTGTCGCTGCCCGTCATCGCCTTCGCGGTGAGCCTGCCCATGGGCCCGCCGGAGCAGTTGGCCTTCGGACCGGGCAACACGGTTCTCGTTGAGGGGATCGGCGTCAGGCTGCTGATCGCGGCGTCTTCTCTGGCGCTCTTCGTCGCGCTCATGTGCCTGATCTTCTGGATGGGAAAGATCCGGGCACGGATGGTCCGACGGATTCTCGGTCGGATCGACGATACGGAACGGCAGAGGCAGGCGGAGGCCGCCGAGCGGCAGCGTATTGCCGCCCTGCGCGTCCATGACGCCGACTACCGCCGTCTGGAACGCGATCTGCACGATGGCGCCCAGGCCAGGTTGTCCGTACTGCTGATGCGTCTCACCCAGGTAAGGAGGAGCGCGGACAAGACCGTGGCGGAACTGTCCGAACTCGTCGATGAGGCCCATCAGGAGATAGGAAAGGCGCTGGACGAGATCCGTGACCTGGTCCACGGAATCCAGCCACCGATATTAAGTGACCGGGGACTCGACGCGGCGGTCACGGCATTGACAGAGCGATTCCATGTTCCCGTCGCCGTATCGAGTGAACTGGAGCGGCGTCCGGATGTAAGAGTCGAGTCGACTGCTTATTACATCGTCGCGGAATGCCTCGCGAACGCCGCCAAACACGCGAGGGCGGACAGAATTCGCGTCTCTTTGGCGGAAGTGGCCGACCAGTTGGTGGTCACGGTCACGGACGACGGCGTGGGCGGCGCCTCGGTACGAGCCGGAACCGGCCTGCGCGGCCTCGTCGATCGCGCCGCAGCGCTCGGCGGCACCGTGGAGCTGACCAGTCCGGATGGCGGGCCCACCATGGTCCAAGCGGTTCTTCCCTGGTCGGCAAGCCTGATCTGACCTGCTGGTTTTCTCGTCAACGAAACATCTTGCCGTGTGTGGTCCGAGCGATCAAGGATGAAGAGGTACGGCTAGCCGCACCCCGGGGTTCGGCTAGCCGCACCCATGGCTCGGACAGAGGATGGTCCTGCGGCGAGGGGGAGTACGTGGAAACGCGGTTCATGGCGGGAAGGCTCAGTGAACTCGCTCGGAAGCACATGGTTCCAGGCGCGCAGCTCGCAGTGCACCGGGGTGGCGAAACGCTTTCCGTCGCTGTCGGAGCGACCCGCTCGGGAGGCGGCGAACCGGTGACCACCGGTACGGCTTTCGCCTTCGGGTCGGTGAGTAAGGCGTTCACGGCGACAGCGGTATTACAGCTCGTATCGGACGGCGATCTGGAACTCGACTTACCCATATGCGAATACGTTCCGGAGTTACGGGAACCGGTGGACGAGTCGATGTCTTCCATCACACTCCGGCACCTTCTCAGTCATACCAGCGGACTTGTCGCCGACCATGAACTCGACGACATCGAGGAGCGGTCCCTGCTGCGCTACGCGTCGAGTGTGGCGGCCACGCGACTACTGCACCGACCCGGGCAGTGCTTCTCGTACGCGAACACCGGATACAACCTGCTCGGCCGGGCCGTCGAAGCCGTCACCGGAATGACGTGGCGGACGGCGGTGGAGGACTTCCTGCTGCGCCCACTGGACATCGGGCCGGTGTTCCTCCATGGGCCGGCCGGCTCTCCTGCCCGGTCCCGAGCGATCAATCACACGGTACGGCCGGACGACGACCGGGCCCGTCCGGTCGGGCTGTTCCTGCCCCAGACCTGGGCTCCGGCCAGCGGACTCGCGGGGAGCGCCGAGGACCTCGCCGGGTTCGCGCGGCTGCACATGGGCCTGCACCCGGCGGCGAACGCAGTCCTCGGCGACGACCACCGGCGGGACATGCACACCCCGGTTCCGGGGGCCGACGCCTTCGGCATGGCCGACGGATGGGGCCTGGGACTCGCCTGCTACACAGACGCGGACAGCCGTCCGGGCGCGTCGCCCTTCGATTGGTTCGGCCACGACGGCACCGTCGACGGAGGAACCTGCCACCTGCGTTTCCAGCCCGAGACGGGCACGGCCGTCGCCTTCACCGCCAATGCCACCACCGGCACACTCCTGTGGAGCGACATCGTCGAGGAACTCCGCGCGCTCGGCATATCCGTGGCGGACTACCACCCCGATGTGCCCGGGACCGCCACCTCACCGGACCCCGGCCGACTCCTGGGCGACTACCTCAACGGAGACACTCGCTTCTCCCTCCGACCTCACTGCGACGGCATACGTCTGAGTGACCGCACGGGCCTCGTCGCCGACGTGACGCTGCACGACCGGATGATCTTCACCGCACGGCGTGTCGACGCCAGCGAGGCCCCGTACACGGGGCGGTTCGTGCTTGACGGCGCCACCGGCGACGTCGCCCTCATGCAGCTCGGCGGACGTTCCGCGCAGCGCTTGACCACCGCGGCCTGAGCCGCGTTCCGCGATTCCGCGCTCTCAGCATTCCTGATTCCTCAGCCTCGGCTTCCCGGCTGCTGTGGCCTGCCTGTCGGCAGCGCGCGCCGTGAAGCCGCCCATTCCTGGAGGTACAACGTGGCTCGCGCCGACGTGTCGGTCGACCGGGATCTTCCGCGCCAGGTGGAATTCTGGCGACGCCGGCTGGAGGGCCTCAGTCCTCTGGAACTGCCCACCGACCGCCCGCGCCCGGTCATCCGTTCCACGGACACCTCGACCTATGACGTCGACGTGCCGCCCACCACGGCCACGGCCCTGTCCCAGCTGGTCGAACGCCTCGACGCCACGCCGGCCGAGGTTCTGCTCGCCGTCGTGAGTGCCGTCTTCGCCCGGTACTCGGGGCAGGACGACATCGCCCTCGGCACCATCTCCACCCGCACCGGGCACACCGTCGTCGTGCGCCTCCTCGCGGATGCCACGATTCCGTTCGCCGTGCACGTGGAGGAGACCATCCGCGCGACGCGCGAAGCTCTCGGTCACGACGGCATACCACTCGCCGGGCTGATCGAGGCGTTGGCGCCGGACACCGACACCAGCATCACCCCGCTCGTCCAGGCCATGGTGGTGGTGCGGAGTGAACTGCCGAAGGATGAACCGGAGTTCGACCCGCTGGACCTCTCGGTGGAGTTCGACCTCGCCGGCCCGGAGCCGTCCGCGCACGTCCGGTACAGCACAACCCTGTTCGACGAATCGACCGTCGCCCGACTGATGGGTCATGTGAACGCGCTGCTGGCGGGAGCCGTGGCCGACCCTCGCCGTAGTCTCTCCGCCCTGCCGATGCTCACGGACGCGGAGTCCGGTCAGGTCGTACGGGATTGGAACGCCACCGGACGGCCCGTTCCCACCGGTACCTTTCCCGAACTCTTCGCCGCCCAGGTTGCCGCCCGCCCCGACGCGGTCGCCGTCATCGACGAGTACGGCTCGGTGACCTACCGTCAGCTCGACGAGCACGCCAATCGTCTGGCCCACCAGCTTCGCGCGCTGGGCGCGGAGCGCGACTCGCTCGTGGGGCTGTGCGTGGAGCGCGATGCCGGGATGGCGGCGGGGCTGCTCGGCATCATGAAGGCCGGCGCCGCGTATCTGCCTCTGGACCCAGGCTATCCGCGAGACCGTCTCGCCTACATGCTCAGTGACTCCGGCGCCCTTCTCATCGTCACCCAGGAAAGCCTGCGTGAGCGGCTCCCGGAAACCGACGCGATCCTCGTCGACCTGGACCGAGACCGGGCCGAACTGGAGCGCCGGCCCGTGACCGCCCCGGACGTGGACCTGCGGCCGGAGGACCTCGCCTACGCCATCTACACGTCGGGTTCCACCGGCCGGCCCAAGGGGGTGCTCGTTTCCCACGCCGGCATCGGCAACCTCGCGGCCGTGCAGGTGGAGCACTTCGACGTCACCCCCGACAGCCGCGTCCTGCAGTTCGCCTCGGCCAGCTTTGACGCGGCGTTCTGGGAGGTGTGCATGGGGCTCCTGACGGGTGCCGCTCTCGTCATGGGGTCCAAGGAGGCCATGCTCCCCGGCGAGCCCCTTGCCGCGTATGTCGCACAGCACGGCGTTACCCATGCCACGCTGACCCCCGCCACCGTGGCCGTCCTGCCGGACGGGCACGGCCTGCCCGCCGACGCCACGCTGATCGTCGCGGGCGAGGCGAGTACCGGTGACCTCGTGGCGCGCTGGTCCGCGGGACGACGGATGATCAACGCGTACGGGCCGACGGAGAGCACCGTCTGCGCCACCATGAGCGCCCCACTCGCAGGCTCCGCGGTACCGCCTATCGGCACCCCCATCGCCAACACCCGGATCTACGTCCTCGACGATGCGCTCCAGCCGGTCCCCGTCGGCGTCCGCGGCGAGATCTACATCGCCGGCATCGGCCTGGCACGCGGCTACCACGGTCGGCCGAGCCTGACGGCGAAACGTTTCGTCGCGAACCCGTTCGGGGCGCCGGGCGAGCGGATGTACCGAGCGGGCGACGTGGCCCGGTGGCGGGCCGACGGCGACCTGGAGTACCTGGGGCGCGCCGACGACCAGGTCAAGGTCCGCGGTTTCCGGATCGAACTCGGCGAGATCGAGAGCTCGCTGGCCCGCCACCCCGACGTGGCCCAGGCTGTGGTGGTCACCCACAACACCAACCTGTTCGCCTACGTCGCGGCGGCCGGGCCCCGGCGCCCCGGGGACGCCGAACTGCGCGATCACCTTGCCGCCGTCCTTCCCGAGTACATGATCCCCACGGCGATCACCGTGCTCGACGCCCTCCCACTGACACCCAACGGCAAGGTGGACCGCCGGGCCCTTCCTGAGCCGGGCACCGTACGCGAGCCATCGCGGATCCACGCGCACGAGGCCCCGCGCAACGCAGTCGAGGCGGCGATCGCCCGGGTCTGGGCCGAGGTCCTCGACACCGACGCGTTCGGAATCCACGACGACTTCTTCGAACTGGGCGGCAACTCGATCCTCTCCGTGCGCGCGGTCTCCCGCCTGCGCCAGGCCCTCGGACTCCGGCTCTCGCCCCGCGTTCTTTTCGACGCGCCCACTGTCGCGGCCCTCGCCGACCGGATCACTCCCGACGAGGAGAGCGGCGAAGCCGAGATCCCCCTCGTCTCCCGTGACGGGGAACTGGCCATGTCGTTCGGGCAGCAACGGCTCTGGTTCCTGGAGGACTTCGACCCGGGCAGCGCCGAGTACCACACCGCGTTCGGACTCCGGCTGACCGGTGAGCTGGACACCGAGGCGCTGCGCGCCGCGCTCGGCGACCTGGTGAAGCGACACGAGTCACTGCGCACGACGTTCGGGTTCCTCGGCGGCAGAGGCGTCCAAGCGATCCACCCCGCGCTCGCCCCGGGGTGGAGCGTCGTCGACCTCGCCGATGTACCGGACGAACTGCGTGAGGAGCGGCTGCACGAAAGGGTGCGCGAAGAGGCCTCCCGACCGTACGACCTGGAGCACGGCCCGCTCCTGCGGGTGCGGCTGGTGCGGCTTGCCGCCGCGGAGCACGTGCTGGTGCTCGGCATGCACCACATCGTCACCGACGGCTGGTCCATCGGCGTCATCACCTCCGAACTCGGCGAGCTGTACGCGGCCCGCGTCCAGGGACGGACCGCCTACCTGCCCGAACTCGCGTGCCAGTACGCCGACTTCGCGGTCTGGCAGCGTGGCCGACTCACCGACCGGGGGCTCCTGGAGCACGAGGTCGACTGGTGGCGCGAGCGTCTGACCGGGGTGGCCCCGCTGGAACTGCCCACCGACCGGCCGCGCCCCGCGATCCGCTCCTCGGCCGGCGAGAACTACGGCTTCGAGCTGCCCGCCGACGTCGTCGAGCGGCTGCGGAGCCTGGCCGGTCGGCACGGCGCCACCCTGTTCATGGCGCTGACGGCCGCCGTCAAGGCCGTCTTCGCCCGCTACTCGGGGCAGGAGGACATCGCCGTCGGCACCGTGTCCTCCGGGCGCAGCCGCGCCGAACTGGAGCCGCTCGTCGGATTCCTGGCCAACACCCTGGTCCTGCGCTCGCACGTCGACCCGGAGCGGTCGTTCGCCGAGCTGCTGGAGCGGGTCAAGGAGACCGCGCTGGAGGCGTTCGCGCACGAAGAGGTGCCGTTCGAGCGCGTCGTGGAGGCCGTCCAGCCGGAACGCGACGCCAGCCGGACGCCCCTGATCCAGGCCATGGTCGTCCTGCAGAACGCCCCCGTCTCCCCGCCCCGTTTCCCAGGCGTCGAGGTGCACGACCACCCCGTACAGCGCGAGGCCGCGCCCTTCGACCTCACTGTCGAGTTCTTCGAGACGGACGACGGTGTCGCCGCCCGCGTCGGCTACAGCACCGCCCTGTTCGACGAGGCCACCGTCGCCCGTTTCGGCGACCACCTGGCTGTGCTGCTCGACGCCGCCACCCAGGACCCCGAGCGAGCCCTCGCCGCGCTCCCCCTCCTCACGGACGCCGAGTTCCAGCAGGCCGTGCACGGCAGGCGCGGCGCCCGCCAGGACACCCTCCAGGGCACGTTCCCCGCACTCTTCGAGGCCCAGGTGGCCGCCCGCCCCGACGCACCGGCCATCGAGGACGACACCACTCGCCTCAGCTACCGAGAGGTGGACGAGCGCGCCAACCGACTCGCCCACCACCTGCGCGACCTCGGGGCAGGTCCCGGCCGCGTGGTCGGCCTGTGCGTCGAGCGCGGCGCCGACCTGCTCGTCGGGCTCCTCGGCATCATGAAGGCCGGCGCCGCCTACCTGCCCCTGGACCCCGAGTACCCGGCCGACCGGCTCGCGTTCATGCTGTCCGACTCCGGCTGTGCCCTGGTCGTCACCCAGGAGCAGGTCCGCGACAGGCTCCCTGCCACGGACGCCGTCGTCGTCGACGTCGTACGGGACCGCGACCTGCTGGCCGCCCACTCGGCGACCACCCCCCAGGTGGACCTGACCCCCGCCGACCTGGCCTACGTCATCTACACCTCCGGCTCCACCGGCATCCCCAAGGGTGTCCTGGTGCCGCACGCCGGCATCGGCAACCTGGCCTCAGCCGAGATCGACCGGCTGGCCGTCACCCCGGACAGCCGTGTCCTGCAGTTCGCCTCCGCCAGCTTCGACGGCGCCGTCATGGAAGTCCTCATGGCCCTCCCAGCCGGCGCCACCCTCGTGCTGCCCCCACACGGCCCGATCGTCGGCGAACCCCTGCAGCGGTTCCTGACCGAACGGCGCATCACCCACACGCTGCTCGCTCCCTCGGCAGTGGCCACCCTCGATCCGCGGGGTCTCGACGGACTGCGCACCCTGGTGGTCGGCGGCGAGGCATGCACCGGCGACCTCGTGGAGCGCTGGGCCCGGGACCGCCGGATGATCAATGCGTACGGGCCCACGGAGAGCACCGTCGTGGCGACCATGAGCGCTCCGCTGACGGGAGCCCAGACGCCGCCGATCGGTACACCGCTGCCCAATACCCAGGTGTACGTCCTGGACGGCACCCTCCAGCCGGTCCCCGTCGGCGTCGCCGGTGACCTGTACATCGCGGGCGTCCACCTGGCCCGCGGCTACCACGGCAGGCCCGGCCTCACCGCGGAGCGCTTCGTGGCGAACCCGTTCGGGGCGGCGGGGGAGCGGATGTACCGCTCCGGTGACGTGGCCCGCTGGCGGGCCGACGGCACCCTGGAGTACCTGGGGCGCGCGGACGATCAGGTGAAGATCCGCGGTTTCCGTATCGAACTCGGCGAGATCGAGACGGCGTTGGCCCAGCACCCGGACGTGCGGGACGCTGTGGTGGCCGTCCACCAAGAAGGCTCCCGGCGTCGGCTCGTCGCCTACGTCGTCGGCGGTCGGGACGACGTGGACGCGGGCGTACTGCGGGAGTTCCTGTCGGGTTCGCTGCCGGAGTACATGGTCCCGGCGGTCTTCGTACGGCTGAAGCGGCTTCCCCTGACGCCGAGCGGCAAGGTGGACCGGCGGAGCCTGCCCGAGCCGCTTGTGGACACCGAGCAGTTGGGCAGCCGGTATGCGGCCCCGCGTACCGAGGCGGAGGAGATCCTGGCCCGGGTGTGGGCCGAGGTCCTTGGAGTGGGCCGGGTTGGGGTCCATGACAACTTCTTCGAGCTGGGCGGCGACTCGATCCTGTCGATCCAGGTCGTCTCCCGGGCCCGGGACGCGGGTCTGCGGGTGACGTCGAAGCTGATGTTCGTCCACCAGACGGTCGCCGCGCTGGCCGAGGCGGTGGAGGTCGCGGAGGCGCCGGTGGCGGTGGAGGAGACCCTCTCCGGCAGTGTGGCGTTGACGCCGATCCAGCGGTGGTTCTTCGCGGAGCACACCGTCAACCCGGACCACTATGCGATGTCGGTGCAGGTGGAGCTGGCACCTGGCACGGAAGTCGGCCTGCTGGAGCGGGCGTTGGCGGCGGTCGTGGTCCATCATGACGTGTTGCGGATGCGGTATACGCCTACGGCTGAGGGCTGGGTGCAGGAGTACGGCGCCTCGGCAGTCGACGGCCTTGTGACGATCGGCGACTACGCGCAGGCGGACGTGTCGGCGCTCGCGGCGCAGGAGTCGCTGGACCTGGCGGCGGGGCGTGTCGTGCGTGGGGTGTTCTTCGACCGGGGCTCTGAGGCGCCGCGTCTGTTTCTTGCTGTGCACCACTTGGTGATGGACGGTGTCTCCTGGCGGATCGTGCTGGAGGACCTGGCCACCGCCTACGAGCAGTTGGCCGCCGGCCGCCCGGTGGACCTGGGTGCGAAGACCAGCAGTTACCAGCGTTGGGCCGACCGCCTCACCGAGTACGTCCGCTCCGGCGCCCTCGACGACGAGATCGAGCACTGGCAGAACGTCGGCGGCATACGGGAAGTCCCCCAGGACACCATCGCGCCCAACCTGTTCGGCGACACCTCCGTGGTGTCCGTGCGGCTGGACGGCGACGAGACCGAGGACCTCCTCCAGCGGGTGCCGTCGGTGTACCGCACGCAGATCAACGATGTGCTGCTGGCCGCGTTGGGCCGGGTGCTGGAGCAGTGGGCCGGCGCGCCGGTCGCGGTGAACCTGGAGGGCCACGGCCGCGAGGAACTCTTCGACGACATCGATCTGTCCCGCACGGTCGGCTGGTTCACCACCATCTACCCGGTGCTGCTCGACGTCCCGGACGGCGACTGGGGCACCGCCCTCAAGGGCATGAAGAACCGGCTGCGCGGGATCCCGGGCCGTGGCCTCGGCTACGGCGCCCTGCGCCATCTGTCGGCCACGGCCGCCGAGGCCCTCGCCGGACCGGCTCAGCCGCAGGTCAGCTTCAACTACCTGGGCCAGTGGGACAACAGCAGCAGTCAGGACGGCCTGGTACAGGCCCGGCTGGAGAGCCTGGGCCGGGACCAGTCACCCGAACAGCCACGCCCCCACCTGATCGACATCGTGGCCGCAGTCAACGAAGGACGCCTCTGCATCGACTGGATCCACTCCACCGCCAACCACCACACCGCCACGGTCGAACAGCTGGCTGAGCAGTTCGTCACCGCGCTGCGCGAGGTGGTACGGCACTGCCTGCTGCAGTCGAGCGGTGGCGCGACGCCGTCCGACTTCCCGCTGGCCGGGCTGGATCAGGCGGGCGTGGACCGGGTCGTCGGGGACGGCCGGCAGGTGGAGGACGTGTACCCGCTGACGCCGATGCAGAGCGGGATGCTGTTCCACAGCCTTGCCGAGCCGGACGCGGGCGCCTACTTCGAGCAGATGACGTTCGTGCTCGACGGCGTGACCGACCCGGCCCTCCTCGAACGCGCCTGGCAGCACGTCGCCGGCCGGATCGACGTGCTGCGCGCGTCGGCCGTGTGGGAGGACGTCGACCGGCCGCTGCTGGTCGTGCACCGCAGGTCCGCGATCCCGACCGCCCACCTGGACTGGCGCGGCCTGCCCGAGCCCGAACAGCGCGCGGAACTCGACCGGCTGCTGGCCGAAGAGCGCGCCACGGGCCTGGACCTGTCCGTGGCACCGCTGCTGCGGCTCGCCCTGATCCGCGTCTGTGACACAGCCGTCCGCGTGGTCTGCTCCTTCCACCACGTCCTGCTGGACGGCTGGAGCACCTTCGACGTCCTGGCCCAGACCCACGCCGCGTACGGCGCGTTGCTGGCGGGCGAGGAGCCGGTGCTGCCGGTACGGCGGCCCTTCCGGTCGTACGTCGAATGGCTGGAGGGCCAGGACCTCGCCCAGGCGGAGACGTACTGGCGCGACCTGCTCACCGGGTTCGCCACCCCCACCGCCCTGCCCTACGACCGCCGCCCCGCCGCCCACCACAAGGCGCACACCACCGCACGCCTGCAGTTCGGGCTGTCACCGGAGGCGTCGGCCGAACTCCACGCGTTCGCCCGCCGCCACCGGCTGACCGTGAACGCCGTGATGCAGGGCGCCTGGGCGCTGCTGCTGTCGCGGTACGCCGGTGAGCGGGACGTGGTGTTCGGCGCGACCGTCGCGGGCCGCCCGGCGGAACTGGCCGGCGCGGACTCGATCGTCGGCATGCTGATCAACACGCTGCCCGTGCGCGTCGAGGTGGACGGCACGACGCCGGTGGCCGAGTGGCTGGGCGGAGTGCAGCGGGCGCAGGTGGAGGCCCGCCAGTACGACTACGTGCCGCTGCCGGGCATCCAGTCCTGGAGCGAGGTCGAGGGCGGCGCCAACCTCTTCGACAGCCTGCTGGTGTTCGAGAACTATCCGAGGGATGACCGGTCGGCCGCCGAACACGGCCTGCGCCTGCACGACCTGGTGGGCGGCGAGGCCACCAACTACCCGCTCAACCTGATCGTGTACGCCGCCGACCGGCTCGAGTACACCCTCGCCTACGACGCCGACCTCTTCGACACGGCCACCGTCGAACGGCTCGCCGGACACCTGGACGCCCTGCTGGACGGGATCGCCGCCGACGCCGAACGGCTCGTGGCGGCCGTGCCGATGCTGCCGGACAACGAGGTCCGGCAGGTTGTCGAGGAGTGGAACGACACCGCGAGGGAACTGCCGGACGCCACCCTGCCCGAGCTCTTCGCGGCCCGCGCCGCCCGACACCCCGACGCACCGGCCCTGTCGTACGACGGCACACACCTCACCTACCGCGAACTGGACGAGCGCGCCAACCAGCTGGCCCACCTGCTGCTCGCCCGCGGAGCGCGGCCCGACACGGCCGTCGGCCTGTGCCTGGAGCGCGGCGCGGACACCATCGTGGCGCTGCTCGCGATCCTCAAGGCCGGCGCGGCCTACCTCCCGCTCGACCCCGACTATCCGGCGGACCGGCTCGGCTACCTGCTGAAGGACGCCGGAGTGGAACTGGTCGTCACCCGCGAGGCGTTCCGGGAGCGGCTGCCGCTCGGTGACGCCCACCTCGTCGACCTGGAAGCGGACGCCCCGGAGGCGGCCCGGCAGCCGGTCACGGCCCCGGTCACCGAGGCCACGCCCGACCACCTGGCCTACGTCATGTACACCTCGGGCTCGACGGGCACGCCCAAGGGGGTGCTGACGCCGCACCGGGCCGTCGTACGCCTGGTGCACGGCGCCGACTTCACCGACGTCGGCGAGGGAGATGTCGTCGCGCAGTTCGCGTCACTCGCCTTCGACGCGGCCACCTACGAGATCTGGGCCGCCCTGCTCGGCGGGGCCCGGCTGGCCGTGCATCCGCCGGCCCTGCCCAGCGGCGCCGAACTGGGGCGGTTCCTCAAGGAGGAGCAGGTCACGCACCTGTGGCTGACGGCCGGACTGTTCCACCAACTGGTCGACGACGAGATCGGGGCGTTCGGCGGGCTGCGCCAGCTCATCGCGGGCGGCGACAAGCTGTCCCCCGAGCACTGCGCCCGCGTCCTGCGCGCCCACCCCGGCCTGCGCCTGACCAACGGCTACGGCCCCACCGAGACCACGACGTTCGCCGCGACCCACGACCTGCGTCCCGAACACCCCGAGGACGCTCCAGTCCCGCTCGGCACACCGATCGGCAACACCCGCGCCTACGTCCTCACCGAGGACCTGCGGCCCGCACCGGTCGGCGCCCCCGGCGAGCTGTACCTCGCCGGTGCGGGACTGGCCCGCGGCTACCTGGGGCGCGGTGCGCTGACCGCCGAGCGGTTCGTCGCGGACCCGTTCGGCGCGCCGGGCAGCCGGATGTACCGCTCGGGCGACCTGGCCCGCTGGAACCCGGACGGCACCTTGGCGTTCCTCGGCCGGGGCGACGGACAGGTCAAGGTACGCGGCTTTCGGATCGAGACCGGCGAGATCGAGGCCGTGCTGGTGGCCCACCCCGAGGTCGCCGACGCCGTGGTCGTGGCCCGGGGCGACGGGAACCGCACCGTCCTGGCCGCCTACGTCGTCGCCCCCGGCCGGGACGAGTCCGGTACGGCAGAACTGCGTACGCATCTCGCGGCGACCCTGCCTCCCCACATGCTGCCCACGCACTACGTGCTGCTGCCCGCCCTGCCGCTGAACACCAACGGCAAGGTGGACCGCCGGGCGCTGCCCGCCCCGCAGGACCACGCGGAGCCGGCCCGTGAGCACCGCCCGGCCGGTACCCCCACCGAGGAGTTCCTGGCGGACACCTGGCGGGAGCTGCTGAACGCCGAACGCGTCGGGATCCACGACGACTTCTTCGAACTCGGCGGCGACTCGCTGCTTGCCCTGCGGATGACCTCCCGGGTCAACGCGGCCTTCGGTGTCGACCTGTCCCCCAGGACGGTCTTCGACCGGCCCACCGTGGCCCGGCTCGCGACCGACATCGAAGACCGGATCCTCGCCGAACTGGAGGCGGACGCCGCC
Organism: Streptomyces sp. NPDC007896; assembly: GCF_042959425.1. Taxonomy (NCBI): domain Bacteria; kingdom Bacillati; phylum Actinomycetota; class Actinomycetes; order Kitasatosporales; family Streptomycetaceae; genus Streptomyces; species Streptomyces sp. NPDC007896. The sequence goes on from NZ_JBIBKX010000002.1 coordinate 686,929, forward strand.
ACGGCGCCCTGACCTCCTGACCGTCCCACCCCTACGGAAAGGCACAGCCATGCCCAACCCCTTCGAGCACAACGACCGTTCCTACCACGTGCTTGTCAACGACGAGGGCCAGCACTCGCTGTGGCCCGCGACCAACGAGACCCCCGCCGGCTGGACGGTCGTCCTCGCCGACAAGCCCCGCGAGGAGTGCCTGGCCTACGTCGAGGCCAACTGGACCGACATGCGGCCCAAGAGCCTCGCCCGCCGCTGACCCACGCCCACGTCTCCTGGGGGAATCCCGATGAACACGCCTGCTTCCCGTGAAGACCGCATAGCCGCGCTGCCCGCCCAACTGCGCGAGAAGCTCGCCAGGCGTCTGGCCGGGCGGGCCGGCGTGGCGGCCGAGTCCGTCATCCCCCAGGCCCCGCGCGACGAGGCCCCGCCCATGTCAGCCGGTCAGCAACGCCTGTGGTTCCTGGCGGACTTCGAGCCGGACAACACCGACTACAACTCCGCGCTCGCCCTGCGCCTCACCGGCCCGCTCGACACGGAGGCACTGCGCGGGGCGGTGTCGGATCTGACGGCACGGCACGCGGCCCTGCGCACCACCTTCGCCGCGCACGACGGCCGGGGCATCCAGGTGGTGCACGCGGAGGCCGCTCCCGAGTGGCGGTCGGCGGACGTGTCGGAGACGACGGCGGACGAGCGCGAGGAGCGGGCCCGCGCGCTGGTCCGGGAGGAGATGAGCAGGCCGTACGACCTGCGCAACGGGCCGCTCGTACGGGTCCTGCTCGTCCGGGTCGCCGCTGAGCCCGCCGAAGAGCACGTCCTCGTCCTCGGCATGCACCACATCGTCACCGACGGCTGGTCGATGGGCATCGCCGCTCGCGACCTCGGCGAGCTGTACGCGGCACGCGTCGAGCGGCGGGACGCCGAGCTTCCGGAGTTCCGCGTCCAGTACCCGGACTATGCCGTCTGGCAGCGCGAACGGCTGACCGCCGGAGGGCCGCTCGACGAGCAGGTCACCTGGTGGAAGGACCGGCTCAAGGGACTGGAGCCGCTGGAACTGCCCACCGACCGGCCGCGCCCCGCCGTCCGCACCTCCGCCGGCGCCATCCACACCTTCGAAGTCCCCAAGGCCACCGCCGACGGCCTCAGGGCACTGGCCCGCGACCGGGGCGCCACCCTCTTCATGGCCCTCACCGCCGCCGTCAAGGCCCTCCTCGCCCGCTACTCGGGCCAGGAGGACATCGCCGTCGGCACCTCGTCCGCCGGGCGCGGCCTGCCCGAACTGGACCAGCTCGTCGGCTTCCTCGTGAACACCGTCGTACTGCGTACCCGGGTCGGGCAGCAGCTCACCTTCGACGAGTTGCTGGGCCAGGTCAAGGAGACCGTCCTGGAGGCGTTCGCCCGCCAGGAGGCTCCGTTCGACCGGATCGTCGAGGCCGTCCAGCCCGAGCGCGATACCAGCCGGACGCCCCTCGTCCAGGCCTCCGTCGTCCTGCAGAACACTCCGGCGGCGGCCCTCGCCCTGCCCGGCGTCGACACCGCGCCCTACCCGCTGGAGCGTGACGCCTCCCTGCTCGACCTCACCTTCGACTTCGAGGAGCGCGACGGCGCCCTCTTCGGCCTGGTCGAGTACAGCACCGACCTGTTCGACGCGGCGACGATCGCCCGCATGGCCGGCCACCTGCGCGTACTCGTCGATGGCGCCGTGCGCGACCCGGAGCAGCGCCTGGCCACGCTCCCCATGCTCACCGACGAGGAGTGGACGCAGGCCGTACAGGGCTGGAACGCGACAGACTCGGCGCACTCCTCCGACGCCCTCGCGCACGAGCGGTTCGCCGCACAGGCCGCCCGCACCCCGGACGCCGTCGCGGTCATCGGCGGCGACCGGACCCTCACCTTCCGCGAACTGGACGAGTCCGCCAACCGCCTCGCCCACGCCCTGCGCGACCAGGGCGCCGGCGTGGACACCCTGGTCGGCCTGTGCACCGAGCGCGGCGTCGGCATGGCCGTGGGCCTGCTGGGCATCCTCAAGGCCGGCGCCGCCTACGTACCGCTCGACCCGGCGTTCCCCGCCGACCGGCTGGCGTACATGCGGCAGGACGCCGACGTGCGCCTGATCGTCACCCATGCCGCCACCCACGACCGTTTCACCGCGACGGAGGCGACGGACACCGTCCTCGTCGACCTGGACGCCCTGGCGGGGTGGCCGTCCGACGCCCCGGACGTCACCGTCGCGCCGGGCGACCTGGCCTACGTGATCTACACCTCAGGCTCCACCGGCAATCCGAAGGGCGTCGCCATCGAGCACGCCAATGTCCGGCACATCTGCGAGGCCTGGGACGAGCGGTACGGCCTCGGGGACCTGCGCCCGCGCTTCCTGTCCGTCTCCAGCCTCTCCGTCGACCTGTTCTTCGCGGACTTCATCCGCTCCGTCCTCTTCGGCGGTGTCCTGGTCATCGCGCCCAAGGAGGTCGCCACCGAGCCGTCCGACCTCCTCGACCTCATCGAGGAGACCCGGGCCACAGCCATCGAGATCGTGCCGTCCCTGCTGAACGCCGTACTCCAGGAGGTGGAGCGGCGCGGCGACGGCTTCCCGGGCCTCAGGCTGATCTCTGTCGGCTCCGAAGGCTGGCGCGTCGAGGACTGCCGTACTCTCCTCCGCCAGGTCCGCGACGACACCGTGATCGTCAACGCCTACGGCGGCACCGAGGCAACCGTCGACTCGACCGTCTTCACGCCCACCGAGGAGACCCTGCGCGACAGCGTGTACGTCCCCGTCGGCCGGCCCCTGCCCAACACACGGGTGTACGTGCTCGACGCCGAGATGCAGGTCGTCCCCGTCGGCGTACCCGGCGAGATCTGGATCGGCGGCGACGGCGTGGGCCGCGGTTACCACGGACGCCCCGACCTGACCGCCGAACGGTTCGTGCGCAGCCCCTTCCGCGACGGCGAGCGGTTGTACCGCACCGGCGACCGGGCCCGCCGGCTCCCCGGCGGCGACCTCGAGTTCCTGGGCCGCGCGGACGACCAGGTGAAGATCCGCGGCTTCCGCATCGAACTGGGCGAGGTCGAGAGCGCCCTGCTGACCCACCCGGACGTCGAGGACGCCGTGGTCGTCGCCTGGCAGGAGGACAACGGCCGGCGTCGCCTGGTCGCCTACGTCGTGACCGGTACGGACCTGCTGACGGCCGAACTGCGCGGGTACCTGTCGGGTTCGCTGCCGGAGTACATGGTCCCGGCGCTGTTCGTCCGCCTGGACCGGCTTCCGCTGACACCGAGCGGCAAGGTCGACCGCCGCTCCCTGCCAAAGCCGGAGGTCGACACCAGCCAGCTGGCCGGCGGCTACGCGGCCCCGCGTACCGAGGCGGAGGAGATCCTGGCCCGGGTGTGGGCCGAGGTCCTGGGAGTGGGCCGGGTTGGGGTCCATGACAACTTCTTCGAGCTGGGCGGCGACTCGATCCTGTCGATCCAGGTCGTCTCCCGGGCCCGGGACGCGGGTCTGCGGGTGACGTCGAAGCTGATGTTCCTGCACCAGACGGTCGCCGCCCTCGCCGAGGCCGCCGACATCGCTCACGCGCCGGTGGCGGTGGAGGAATTCGTTGGCGGACGCGCAGAGTTGACGCCGATCCAGCGGTGGTTCTTCGCGGAGCACACCGTCAACCCGGACCACTATGCGATGTCGGTGCTGGTGGAGCTGGCACCTGGCACGGAAGTCGGCCTGCTGGAGCGGGCGTTGGCGGCGGTCGTGGTCCATCATGACGTGTTGCGGATGCGGTATACGCGTACGGCTGAGGGCTGGGTGCAGGAGTACGGCGCTCCGGCAGTCGACGGCCTTGTGACGATCGGCGACTACGCGCAGGCGGACGTGTCGGCGCTCGCGGCGCAGGAGTCGCTGGACCTGGCGGCGGGGCGTGTCGTGCGTGGGGTGTTCTTCGATCGGGGTGATCGGGCGCCGCGTCTGTTTCTTGCTGTGCACCACTTGGTGATGGACGGTGTCTCCTGGCGGATTGTGCTGGAGGACCTGGCCACCGCCTACGAGCAGTTGGCCGCCGGCCGTCCGGTGGACCTGGGTGCGAAGACCAGCAGTTACCAGCGTTGGGCCGACCGCCTCACCGAGCACGTCCGCTCCGGCGCCCTCGACGACGAGATCGAGCACTGGCAGAACGTCGACCCGAACCACGCCCCCCGGCTCCCCAAGGACCACGACGGACAGAACCTCACCGCACACGAGCGGACCGTCGACGTCCGCCTCGGCAGGGAGGAGACCGAGGCGCTGCTGCACCGCGTGCCCGCCGTCTACCGCACCCGCATCAACGACCTCCTCGTCAGCGCCCTCGTGCGCACGCTCGCCGACTGGACCGGGCAGCAGCGCGTGGTCGTCGGACTGGAGGGCCACGGCCGCGAGGAACTGTTCGCCGACATCGACCTGTCCCGTACCGTCGGCTGGTTCACCACCCACTTCCCGGTCGCCCTGACCCTGCCGGCCGGCCGCCGCTGGGACACGACCCTCAAGTCCGTGAAGGAACAGCTGCGGGCTGTCCCGGGCAAGGGCCTCGGCTACGACGCCCTGCGCTTCCTCTCCCTCCCGGACGCCGCAGGTCAGGCCTTGTGCGCCGACCGGCTGCCCGAGATCAGCTTCAACTACCTCGGCCAGTTCGACGGCACCACCCACGCCGACGGCCTGATCCGCGACCGACTCCCCGCCCTCGGCGATGACCACGCCGCTGACGAGGAGCGCCCCTACCTCCTCGACGTCGTCGGCATGGTCGAGGACGGCCGCCTCGGCTTCACCTGGATCTACTCCGACACCGTCTTCGATCCCGCCACCATCAGCCGCCTCGCGGGCGAGTTCGTCACCGCGCTGCGCGAGGTGGTACGGCACTGCCTGCTGCAGTCGAGCGGTGGCGCGACGCCGTCCGACTTCCCGCTGGCCGGGCTGGATCAGGCGGGCGTGGACCGGGTCGTCGGGGACGGCCGGCAGGTGGAGGACGTGTACCCGCTGACGCCGATGCAGAGCGGGATGCTGTTCCACAGCCTTGCCGAGCCGGACACGGGCGCCTACTTCGAGCAGATGACGTTCGTGCTCGACGGCGTGACCGACCCGGCCCTCCTCGAACGCGCCTGGCAGCACGTGACCGAACACCTGGAGATCCTGCGCGGCTCCCTCGTCTGGCATGACGTCGAACGGCCCCTGATGGTCGTCCACCGGCACGTCGACACACCCGTCACCCACCTCGACTGGCGCGCGCTCCCGGAACCCGAGCAGCGCGTGGAACTCGACCGGTACCTGGCGGAGGACCGTGCCCGGGGCCTGGACCTGTCCGAGGCACCGCTGCTGCGGCTCGCCCTGATCCGCGTCTCCGACACCGGCGTCCGCGTCATCCGCACCTCGCACCACGTGTTGCTGGACGGCTGGAGCACCTTCCAGATGCTCGACGAACTCTCCGCGGCCTACAGCGCGTTGCTGGCGGGCGAGGAGCCGGTGCTGCCGGTACGGCGGCCCTTCCGGTCGTACGTCGAATGGCTGGAGGGCCAGGACCTCGCCCAGGCGGAGACGTACTGGCGCGACCTGCTCACCGGGTTCGCCACCCCCACCGCCCTGCCCTACGACCGCCGCCCCGCCGCCAGCCACCGTGCCCAGGCCCGTGAGCGCCTGGTGAACCGGCTGTCGCCGGAGGTGTCGGCCGAGATCTACGCGTTCGCCCGGCGCCACCGGCTGACCGTGAACGCCGTGATGCAGGGCGCCTGGGCACTGCTGCTCTCCCGGTACACCGGCGACCAGGACGTCGTCTTTGGCGCGACCGTCGCGGGCCGTCCCGCCGACCTTCCTGGCGCCGACGCGATCGTCGGCATGCTGATCAACACGCTGCCGGTCCGCATCGACGTGGACGTGGACGCCCCGGTCGCCGAATGGCTGGCGGCGGTACAGCGGGCGCAGGTGGAGGCCCGGCAGTACGAGTACGTCCCGCTGCCCCGCATCCACGCCTGGAGTGGCATCGAACGTGGCGCCAACCTCTTCGACAGCCTCGTCGTCTTCGAGAACTTCCCGATGGACGACCGCGCGGCCGCCGAACAGGGCCTGCGCCTGCACGGCCTGGAGGGCGCCGAGGACACCAACTACCCCCTCAACCTCGTCGCCTACGCCGGAGACGAACTCGCCTACGCGCTCGTCTACGACGCCGGCTTCTTCGAGGCGTCGAGCGTGGAGCGGATCGGGCGGCACCTGGAGAGTCTGTTGACCGGCATGACGGCTGATCCCCAACAGCCGTTGTCCGGGCTGTCGTTGGTGTCCGACGCAGAAGAGGCTCGGCGGATGGTGGGGGAGTGGTCGGGGGCTGCTGGGGTCGAGGTTCCGGCGGGGTGTGTGCATGAGTGGGTCGCGCGGCGGGCGGTGGTGTCGCCGGGTGCGGTGGCGGTGTCGTGCGACGGTGAGTCGTTGTCGTACGGGGAGTTGGAGGAGCGGGCGAATCGGCTGGCGCGTCATTTGGTGTCGTTGGGTTCGAGGCCTGGGCAGTTGGTCGCGTTGTCCGTCGAGCGTGGTGTGCAGATGGTGGTGGGTCTGCTCGGGATCTTGAAGTCGGGTGCGGGGTATGTGCCGCTGGATCCGGCTTATCCGGCGGACCGGCTGGCGTACATGCTGTCCGATTCCGGAGTCGGGCTGCTGGTCACTCACCGGGGGCTGCAGGAGCGGTTCCCTGGTACGGAGGCCACGGTCGTCGACCTGGACAGTGACTGGCCGGTGATCGCGGAGCTGCCCGGTACGGCGCCCGAGGTCGAGGTGTGCGGCGATGACGTGGCGTATGTGATCTATACGTCGGGTTCGACGGGTCGTCCGAAGGGTGTGGCGGTCGAGCATCGTTCGGTGCTGAACCTGCTGGCGAACTGCCGGCCGCTGTACGAGTTCGGGCCTGAGGACGTGTGGACGGTTTTCCACTCCTACGCGTTCGACTTCTCGGTGTGGGAGTTGTGGGGCTGTCTGGTGGCGGGCGGCCGGGCGCTGGTGGTGCCGCAGGACGTTGCCCGTAACCCGGAACTGATGTGGCAGTTGCTGGCTGAGGAACGGGTGACCGTCTTCAACCAGACGCCGTCCATGTTCCGTGAACTGATCGAGCACGCTCTCGCGTCGGACGCGGCTCCCTTGGAAGCGCTGCGTTATGTGATCTTCGGTGGTGAGGCGCTGGAGCCGAAGCACGTCTCGGGGTGGTTCGAGCGGTTCGATGGCTCGGTTACTCGGCTGGTGAACATGTACGGCATCACCGAGACGACCGTGCACGTCACCTACCAGGAGGTTCTCGCCGAGCACGTGAGTGGCGGCCGTATCCCGGCCGGACGGCCCCTCCCGAGTTACCGGGTGCTGCTCCTCGACGGCGCTGGGATGCCCGTACCGGTGGGCGTGCCGGGTGAGATCTACGTGGCCGGGCCGGGTCTGGCGCGTGGGTATCTGCATCGTCCGGGGCTGACGGCGGAGCGATTCCCGCTGAACCCGTTCGGAACCGCGGGCGAGCGGATGTACCGCTCCGGCGATGTCGCCCGCTGGCGGGAGGACGGCACTCTGGACTACCTGGGCCGCGCGGACGATCAGGTGAAGATCCGCGGGTTCCGTATCGAACTCGGCGAGATCGAGACCGTGCTCGTGGGGCATCCGGACGTGCAGGACGCCGTGGTCGTGGCCCACCAGGGTGCCGACGGCCACCGTCGCCTGGTCGCGTACGTGGTCGCGGAAACCGACCTGCCGACGGTCGAACTGCGCGGGCACCTCTCAGGCTCGCTGCCGGACTACATGGTGCCGGCGGTGTTCGTCGGCCTGGGCCGGTTGCCGCTGACGCCCAGCGGCAAGGTCGACCGCCGTTCCCTCCCGGAGCCGGAGGTCGACACCAGCCAGCTGGCCGGCGGCTACGCGGCGCCGCGTACCGAGGCGGAGGAGATCCTGGCCCGGGTGTGGGCCGAGGTCCTGGGCGTGGGCCGGGTTGGCGTCCACGACAACTTCTTCGAGCTCGGCGGCGACTCGATTCTCTCCATCCAGGTCGTCTCCCGCGCCCGTCAGGTGCTGGGGGTCCACCTCTCGCCGCGCCTGCTGTTCGACGCCCCGACGGTGGCCGGTCTCGCGGCCGCCGTCGGGGCGGAGGAGGCCGCGTCCAGCCCCGCCATCCCGGCGGTGTCGCGCGACGGCGAGCTCCCGATGTCCTACGGCCAGCAGCGGCTGCTGTTCCTGGAGGACTTCAACCAGGGCGGCAGCGAGTACCACTCGGCCGTCGGCCTGCGCCTCACCGGCGCGCTGGACGCGGCCGCTCTCCGTACCGCCGTGAACGACCTGGGCGCCCGCCACGAGGCGTTGCGCACGACGTTCGAGGTGGTCGGGGACCGAGGTGTGCAGAAGGTGCACGCCACACTGGAGCCGGAGTGGCGGACCGTCGACCTCACCGGCATCCCCGAGGCGGACCGTGAGAAGCACCTGCGGTCGGTCGTGCGGGACGACCTGGTGCGGTCGTACGACCTCAAGGCGGGGCCGCTCGTGCGCGTGCTGCTGGCCGAGGTCGGCGTGGACGAGCATGTGTGTGTGCTCGGGATGCACCACATCGTGACCGACGGCTGGTCCATGGGCGTCGTGGCGCGTGAGCTGGGGGAGCTGTACGCGGCCCAGGTCGAGGGACGCATCCCCGACCTCGCCGAAGTCCCGCTCCAGTACCCGGACTTCGCCGCCTGGCAGCGTGCCCGGCTGGCCGACGGCGGGCTGCTGGAAGAGCAGTTGGCCTGGTGGAAGGAGCGGCTGAACGGCATCTCGCCGCTGGAGCTGCCCACCGACCGGCCGCGTCCCGCGGTGCGGACGCCGGCGGGCGCGGTGCTGGAATTCGAGGTGCCGGGCGAGATCGTCGTCGGCCTCAAGGAACTGGCGCGGGAGCGGGGCGCGACGCTGTTCATGGCGCTCACGGCCGCGGTCAAGGCGGTCTTCGCCCGGTACACAGGCCAGGAGGACATCGCGGTCGGCACGGCCACCTCGGGCCGGGGGCAGGGTGCCATGGAACACCTGGTCGGATTCCTGGTGAACACCGTGGTCCTGCGCTCCCGTGTCGAGCCCTCGATGACCTTCGACGACCTGCTGGGCCAGGTCAGGGAGACTGTCCTGGAGGCGTTCGCCCACGAGGACGTGCCTTTTGAGCGGCTCGTGGAGGCGGTCCAGCCGGAACGCGACACCAGCCGTACGCCCCTCGTCCAGGCCATGGTCGTACTCCAGAACACGCCCGGCGCCACCCCGGAACTCGGCGACCTGCACGTCGACCGCTACCAACTGGACCGCGACACCGCCCTGTCCGACCTCACCGTCGAGTTCGAGGAACATGACGGCGGCCTGCGAGCCCTCGCCGAGTACAGCACCGACCTCTTCGACGAGCCGACGATCGCTCGGTTCGGCGAACACCTCACCGAACTCCTCGCCGGAGCCGTGGCCGACCCGAGGCGTCCCCTGTCCGCCCTTCCGATGATGTCCACCGACGAGGCGGAGCGTGTGGTGGACGAGATGAGCGGGACTGCTGGTGCTACCGCTCCGGTGGGGTGTGTGCATGAGTGGGTCGCGCGGCGGGCGGTGGTGTCGCCGGGTGCGGTGGCGGTGTCGTGCGACGGTGAGTCGTTGTCGTACGGGGAGTTGGAGGAGCGGGCGAATCGGCTGGCGCGTCATTTGGTGTCGTTGGGTTCGGGGCCTGGGCAGTTGGTCGCGTTGTCCGTCGAGCGTGGTGTGCAGATGGTGGTGGGTCTGCTCGGGATCTTGAAGTCGGGTGCGGGGTATGTGCCGCTGGACCCGGCTTATCCGGCGGACCGGCTGGCGTACATGCTGACGGACTCCGGGGCCACCGTCCTGGTGACACAGCGATCCACGCCGGAGTCTCTTCCGACGACGAACATGACAGTGGTGGACCTAGACCGGGACCGACCGGTGATCGAGGCTTGGCCCTCTACGGCACCGGAGACCGGCGTGACCGCCCACGATGTGGCGTATGTGATCTATACGTCGGGTTCGACGGGTCGTCCGAAGGGTGTGGCGGTCGAGCATCGTTCGGTGCTGAACCTGCTGGCGAACTGCCGGCCGCTGTACGAGTTCGGGCCTGAGGACGTGTGGACGGTTTTCCACTCCTACGCGTTCGACTTCTCGGTGTGGGAGTTGTGGGGCTGTCTGGTGGCGGGCGGCCGGGCGCTGGTGGTGCCGCAGGACGTTGCCCGTAACCCGGAACTGATGTGGCAGCTGCTGGCTGAGGAACGGGTGACCGTCTTCAACCAGACGCCGTCCATGTTCCGTGAACTGATCGAGCACGCTCTCGCGTCGGACGCGGCTCCTTTGGAGGCGCTGCGTTATGTGATCTTCGGTGGTGAGGCGCTGGAGCCGAAGCACGTCTCGGGGTGGTTCGAGCGGTTCGACGGCTCGGTTACTCGGCTGGTGAACATGTACGGCATCACCGAGACGACCGTGCACGTCACCTACCAGGAGGTTCTCGCCGAGCACGTGAGTGGCGGCCGTATCCCGGCCGGACGGCCCCTCCCGAGTTACCGGGTCTACCTGCTGGATGAGCAGGGAGCCGCCGTGCCTGTCGGTGTCCCCGGCGAGATCCATGTGGCCGGGCCGGGTCTGGCGCGTGGGTATCTGCATCGTCCGGGGCTGACGGCGGAGCGATTCCCGCTGAACCCGTTCGGAACCGCGGGCGAGCGGATGTACCGCTCCGGCGATGTCGCCCGCTGGCGGGAGGACGGCACTCTGGACTACCTGGGCCGCGCGGACGACCAGGTGAAGATCCGCGGCTTCCGTATCGAACTCGGCGAGATCGAGACCGTGCTCGTGGGGCATCCGGACGTGCAGGACGCCGTGATCGTGGCTCACCAAGGTGCCGACGGTCACCGTCGCCTGATCGCCTACGTCGTGGCAGGCATCGACCTGTCGACGGCCGAACTCCGGGGGCACCTGTCGGGTTCGCTGCCGGAGTACATGGTCCCGGCGGTCTTCGTACGGCTGAAGCGGCTTCCCCTGACGCCGAGCGGCAAGGTGGACCGGCGGAGCCTGCCCGAGCCGCTTGTGGACACAGAGCAGTTGGGCAGCCGGTATGCGGCCCCGCGTACCGAGGCGGAGGAGATCCTGGCCCGGGTGTGGGCCGAGGTCCTGGGAGTGGGCCGGGTTGGGGTCCATGACAACTTCTTCGAGCTGGGCGGCGACTCGATTCTCTCCATCCAGGTCGTCTCCCGGGCCCGGGACGCGGGTCTGCGGGTGACGTCGAAGCTGATGTTCGTCCACCAGACGGTCGCCGCGCTGGCCGAGGCGGTGGAGGTCGCGGAGGCGCCGGTGGCGGTGGAGGAGACCCTCTCCGGCAGTGTGGCGTTGACGCCGATCCAGCGGTGGTTCTTCGCGGAGCACACCGTCAACCCGGACCACTATGCGATGTCGGTGCTGGTGGAGCTGGCACCTGGCACGGAAGTCGGCCTGCTGGAGCGAGTGCTTGCTGCCCTGGTGGCTCACCACGACGTGCTGCGGATGCGGTACATCCGGACCGCTGAGGGCTGGGTGCAGGAGTATGGCGCACCGGCCGTCGACGGCCTTGTGACGATCGGCGATTACGCGGACGCGGACGCGTCGGCGCTCGCGGCGCAGGAGTCGCTGGATCTGTCCTCGGGCCGCCTGCTGCGTGGGGTGTTCTTCGATCGGGGTGATCGGGCGCCGCGTCTGTTTCTTGCTGTGCACCACTTGGTGATGGACGGTGTCTCCTGGCGGATCGTGCTGGAGGACCTGGCCACCGCCTACGAGCAGTTGGCCGCCGGCCGTCCGGTGGACCTGGGTGCGAAGACCAGCAGTTACCAGCGTTGGGCCGACCGCCTCACCGAGTACGTCCGCTCCGGCGCCCTCGACGACGAGATCGAGCACTGGCAGAACGTCGGCGGTCTACGCCACGTGCCGCGCGACGCCATCGGCCCGAACGTCTCCGGTACCACCTCTGCCGTGTCGGTCGCCCTGGATCGGGAAGAGACCGATGCCCTGTTGCAGCGGGTGCCGTCGGTGTACCGCACCCAGATCAACGATGTGCTGCTGGCCGCGTTGGGCCGGGTGCTGGAACGCTGGGCCGGCGCGCCGGTCGCGGTGAACCTGGAGGGCCACGGCCGCGAGGAACTCTTCGACGACATCGATCTGTCCCGCACGGTCGGCTGGTTCACCACCATCTACCCGGTGCTGCTCGACGTCCCGGACGGCGAATGGGGCAACGCGCTCAAGAGCGTGAAGCGCCGGCTGCGCGGGATCCCGGGCCGTGGCCTCGGCTACGGCGCCCTGCGCCATCTGTCGGCCACGGCCGCCGAGGCCCTCGCCGGACCGGCTCAGCCGCAGGTCAGCTTCAACTACCTGGGCCAGTGGGACAACAGCAGCAGTCAGGACGGCCTGGTACAGGCCCGGCTGAAGAGCCTGGGCCGGGACCAGTCACCCGAACAGCCACGCCCCCACCTGATCGACATCGTGGCCGCAGTCAACGAGGGCCGACTCCACATCGACTGGATCCACTCCACCGCCAACCACACCACCGCCACCATCACTCGCCTGGCCGGCGAGTTCATCACCGCCCTACGCGAAGTCGTTGAGCACGCACGCTCCGGCCGATAACCCCTCGTACGAAAGGAAGGCCTTGCAATGGCGAACTATGTCCTCAGTGAGGATGAAAAGTACACAATCATGAAGATTACCGACGACTTCCTTGCCCGGCACCAGGTGTGGGAGCCGTTTCAGTACACGGATTGGATCCAGGCGGAGGCCGAGAAACTCCCGCTTGGATTAAGGCAGTTCCTGGTGGTCGCCCGGGCGGCGGAGGACGCTGTCATCACGGTGTCGAACCTGCCCGTCGATGAGAACCTCGTGGCCACTCCGCCCAGTTGGCACATCGCCGCGAAGGAGGGCGCCGCGATACGCGAGGAACTCGTACTGCTGCTGGCGGCTTCCGTGCTCGGCGACCCGTTCGCCTGGTCGAACCAGCAGAACGGCCGTCTGGTCCATGATGTGTGTCCCTCCAAGGGGCAGGAGACCTCCCTGACGAGCGCCAGCAGCCAGACGCAGCTGACTCTGCACACCGAGGACGTCTTCCATGCGTGCCGGGGCGACTACGTGGCGCTCATGTGCCTGCGCAACCCAGACGGTGTGGGTACGACGGTCGCCCGCGTGGACTCCGTTTCCCTGAGCGATTCCGTGCGGGACGTGCTGCACCGGAACCGCTTCCGGTTCTACCCGGACGACTCGCACGAGTACGGTCCCGTCGAGGGCGGAACCGGAGGACTCGACGAGCGCCCTCACGAGCAGGGGGCCGTACTGTTCGGGCCCGCGGAGTTCCCGTACCTGCGTATGGACGCCGACTTCACCAGCCCGCTGCCCGGCGACACCGAGGCCGAGAAGGCCATGGCCGAGTGCGGGGAGCAGCTCAACGCGACTGCCGAGCGGTTGGTGTTGCGCCCCGGGACGGTCGCCTTCCTCGACAACTACCGGGTGGTGCACGGCCGGGACGTGTTCACCCCCCGGTACGACGGCACGGACCGGTGGCTGAAGCGCACCAGCGTCGTCCGTGACCTCCGTCGCACCTACGTGGAGACCAGGAAGCGGTCGCGCGTGCTCGCCTGAGCCTCTTTCCGTCCCCGATTTCCGGAGCACACCAAGGAGCATCCATGGCCTCTCCACCGGCCGGCAGGGCCGGGTTCACCCTGCTGTGGACGAGTCAGACGTTCGCCGAGTTCGCCTACAGCACCGCGGTGATCGTGCTGCCGCTGCTCGCCCTGGCGATCACGGGGTCTCCGTCCCAGGCCGGTGTGATCGGTTTCGTCGACGCGCTGGCCCTACTGCTGGCGGGACTTCCGGCCGGTGCCGTCGCGGACCGTTACGACCGCAGGGTGGTGATGCTGTGGTGTGAGTCCGCCCAGGTGATGGCCTTCGGATGTCTGGCGCTGTCCCTGTGGACCGGTACGGCCTCCTTCACCGCGCTGCTCTTGATGGCGTTGGTCAACGGTGTGGCGACCGCGGTGGCCCTGGCCTCCGGCGAGGCGCTGATCCCCGCCCTGGTACCGCCGGAACAGCTGGCCGGTGCCGTCGCGCTGAACTCGGCCCGCACCTATGCCGGACAGCTCGCGGGCACGTCCGCGGGCGGGTTTCTGCTGGCCCTGAGGAACGCGTTTCCGTTTCTAGCCGGATGCCTCGCGCACGGGATCGGCCTCGTGCTGCTGCTGTTCCTGCGCACCGGCGCGCCGGCGGCACGGAAGCCGGCGAGAGACGGCCCGGTCACCGAACTCCTTGACGGCGTCCGCTGGATCGCGAAGCACCCGTTCCTGCGGCTGGGGCTCGTCCACGCGACGGTGACGAACCTTTTCTTCGGCACCGTCTACTTCATCGTCATCGCGTCGGCGCAGACCAGCGGTATGAACCCCGGTCTCATCGGGGCGATGGCGGCGCTGCTTGGCGTCGGGGGCCTGCTGGGTGCGCTGGCCGCGCCGCTGCTCCAGCGACTGCTCACCGGCTCACGTCCCATTTTCGTCGTCCAGTGGCTGTTCGCCGTGCTCACAGGCGCGATGGCCGTGCTACCCGGCAGCTACACCCCGGGCGTCGTGTTGGGCGTCATCGCCTTCGCGGCGCCGACCGCGAACGCCTTCTTCAGCACGCAGCAGTTGATGCTCACCCCGGACTCACATCGTGGGCGGGTGGTGAGCGTCGCCAACGTCCTCAGCGGCGGCGGCGGCGCGATCGCCCCCCTTGTCGGCGGCGTCCTGCTCGACCTTGTCGGCCGGTTCGCGGGCCTGATGACCTGCGCGGGACTCATGCTCCTTGCCGCGCTGTCCGCGGTGGCGAGCCGCGTCATGCGGGAGGGCCCAGCCGCAGACGTACCGGGGCACTCACCCTCGTCTTACGACCCCTCAGGAAAGACGGCTCCTCATGGACCTGGCAAATCCGGATCTCTACACCACTGAAGACCGGTTCACGATGTGGGAGGAGTACGCCTCTTCGAACACGAGGTTGTGGAGTGAACCCGGCGTCTCGCCGAACGGCTTCTGGTCGGTCTTCTCGTACGAGGACTGCGCGGCGTTGTTGTCCCCGAAAGCGCCCTTCACCTCCGAGTACGGCATGATGATCGGCTTCGACGCCGAGCATGCCGACCAGTCCGGCGGCCGGATGATGGTGGTGAGCGAAGGTGACTGGCACTCCGCTCTCAAGCGACTGGTCGGCCCATTCCTCTCCCGGCTGCGCGCGCCGGAACTTGAGACGGTCCTCGGCAGGGAAACCGAGGCGATCATCGGACGTATGCGGTCCCAACATGTCACAGATGTGGCGGAGGAGGTGGGACCGCGCATCCCCGCAGCCGTCGTGTGCGAGGTCATCGGCGTTCCGCTCGCCGACCGTGAACGGCTGATCGAGCTGACGAACCACGCCTTCGGCGGCCAGGAAGCCCTCTTCGACAAGATGACTCCGGCCGAGGCCCATTCGGAGATCCTGTTCTACTTCCACGAACTGATCGCGGAGCGGGAGAGTAATCCGGGCGACGACCTGGTCAGTGCGCTGCTCGCCGATGGCCGTCTGACGACAGAGGACGTCCTGATCAACTGTGACAACGTCCTGATCGGAGGCAACGAGACCACCCGGCACGCGATCACCGGCGCGTTCCACATCCTTCAGGCGTTTCCGCAAGTCCTGGGGGCACTTCGGGAGGACCCCGGCCTGATCGACCAGGCGGTCGAGGAGGTGGTCCGGTGGACGTCACCGGCGATGCATGTTCTGCGCGTGGCGACCGAGGACTGCACCATCGGAGACCGCGCGTTCGGCAAAGGGGCTCCTGTGGTCGCCTGGCTGTCGGCGGCCAACCGCGACCCGCGGCGCTTCCCCGAACCGCACACCTTTCGACCTGATCGACACCCCAACCGCCACCTCGGGTTCGGAAACGGGCCGCACCACTGTCTCGGAGCGGCGCTCGCCCGGATCGAGCTGCGCGCACTCCTCGGGCAGCTCTCTCGCGACGTACGGGCTGTGCGGCTGGAGGGCGATCCGCAGTGGATGCGCTCCAACCTCGTTCAGGGGTACGGCAGTCTTTCCGTTTCCGTGAACTGGCGATAACGCGAGACGAGGATCACGCAGATGTCGAAGAAATCAACTTGGCTGGCCCGGCACAGCTCAGATTCCTCCGCAGTTCGGCGCATCGTCTGCTTCCCGCACGCGGGTGGTAGCGCCAGCTTCTTCCGGCCGTGGGTGAAACACCTGCCCCCCACCGTCGAGTTGCTGGCCGTGCAGTATCCCGGACGTGAGAACAGGTACGCCGAACCGTTGGTCGGCACGGTCGCCGAATGCGCGGCCGAGTCCGCGGAGGCGCTGCTCGCCGAACCCGCCCGTGAGACGGTGCTCTTCGGCCACAGCATGGGCGCGGCGATCGCTTACGAGACCATGCGCCTGCTCGAAGTGGCAGGCGCCGCCCACTTCACACGCCTCTGTGTGTCCGGAAGGCGCATCTCCGAATTCCCCGATCCGGCCGACGCCGTGCCCCGCACGGACACACAGATTCTGTCCGACATGGCAGAACTCGGCGGAACACAGGCCGAGGTGCTTGACGAGCCGGACCTGCGAGAGATGCTGCTGCCCATCATCCGCAACGACTACCTCCTCATCGATCGATATCGTCCGCCGAGGGACGCTGTACCGATCGGAGCGGATGTCCTCGCCTTGATCGGCGACAGGGATCCGCAGGTCGATGAGAGGCAGGTGAAGGCCTGGGCTTCGGTCACCACGGGTGCCTTCGAGTGGCGCGTCTTCTCCGGAGGGCATTTCTACCTCACGGATCATGCGCGGCGAGTGGTGGAGCTGGCGACAGCACCGTCACGGAACTCGGCATCACCGGGGAAGGTTCGCTGACCGTGACTGCGGGTGCGGGTGCGGGGAGCAGAAGTCGAGGACCCGGGATCAGACGAAGCACAAGGGAAAC
Organism: Streptomyces sp. NPDC007896; assembly: GCF_042959425.1. Lineage (NCBI taxonomy): Bacteria > Bacillati > Actinomycetota > Actinomycetes > Kitasatosporales > Streptomycetaceae > Streptomyces > Streptomyces sp. NPDC007896. The sequence continues at coordinate 703,872 of NZ_JBIBKX010000002.1, forward strand.
ATCCCCGCGGGTGCGGGGATGTTCCTGACTGACATGGCTGCAGGAAGCGTTGTGGGAGGTCCACAGCCCGGATAGCCTCGCTTCTTGTCGTCAGCGGTGCCCCTCCGGTGGCCGGCCGGTGGCCGGACGCCTTTGGACGATGTAATACGAGGTATCACAGTCCAACCAGCCGCACGTGCTCTGATCAGGCAGAACGTCACTCAGCAGCACGACCAGGCACCACGCAACACGAATGCTCACGGTCTCGTAATGCGTAGGTCTCGGGTTCGAATCCCGAAGGCGGCTCTGTAGAAGCCCCAGGATTCTCACTCGCCGTGACCTGGGGCTTTTGCTTTTTTCGGGGCCGGTTAGGGCATGGCGAGGCGCACCGCTGGGACGCCATGGAGGGGCTTGCGTGAGCGATGCGTGAGCGGAACGGGTTCCACCAACTCCTCGGCCAAATCCCGGTTCTTCTCAGCGATCCGCGCCAACTCCGCCCCGTCCGCACCTGGTGCTCGCTCTCAACGGGGCCCGGTTCGTCCTTGCTGCCTATCTGTGATCCTTCCTGGCAGAGAACCCATCTCATGCCAACTCTGATCACGCCAGGCCAGACATGCAAATTTCAGAACAGTCCCAGACAAATCCTCCCATGTCGCCACGCGTTGTCAGTGGCGGGGGCTGCCGTTCCTTCTGTTGGTCTTGGTATGTCCAGGGATGGCAGAGGGGCGGCCTGTGTCCGAATCCGGCATGCAGCGGTTCTTTGACTCACGGCAGCGCCAGTTGATCTACGAGCAGGCCGAGGGTCTGTGCCAGCGCTGCGGCATACAGCTGGGCGCGAGCTGGCATGCCGATCACCGGATTCCCTGGGCCGAGGGCGGCCCGACCACCATCGAGAACGGGCAGGCCCTGTGCGAGGTCTGCAACCTGGAGAAGGGGCAGCAGATGCAGTACACGGACAACTTCGTCCCCCGCCCGTTCCAGCGGGAAGTCAGCACAGTTGTCTCCGGAGCCTCGGTTCCTCCGTCCTCGCTGTAGACCTTGGTCGCGGTGATGGTGCGCTCGGCGAAAGTACCGTTCGTCGCCCGGGAGTTACGGGTGAGTGAGAAGTCGGTCTACCCGTGGCGCCGTGCCTGGGCGTCGGGCGGGCGGAAAGCGCTGCGGTTCATCGTCTTGGAGATGTGGGTGCTCAGCCGGTCCCACACCACGATCAGCGGGGCCTTCAGTAGCTGGGCCGGTATGCCGACGCAGCCGGTAGCACAGGCGGGCGGGCAGGCCGGGCCGGTAGCCAGGTTGGCCGGGCTCCGCTTGATATGCGCCCACAGGCCCTCTACCGGGTTGAGCTCGGGCGCATACCCGGGCAGCAGGACCACCGTCAGCCAGTCCCGGCCGGCCATGGCCACGAGCGTCCGGCCGGCGCGTTCATCTGCTTCGAGGACGAAGCGGGCGTGACCGGCCGGCCGCCCAAGGGCCGCACCGCCCGCGCCCTCAGCGAGCTGGAGACTCTGCTCCGCAGGCGGCTCAAGGCTGTGCAGTACCGGCACAGCATCCTCGGCGGATTTCTCGCCGGGACGGGCCTCACTCTCGACAGACCGAACTGACCCTAAAACGCCGAAGTCAGTAAGCGCTGTACGACCGTGTTCGGCGCTTCCCGCGCACGAAGTCGGCCTCGTGGCCGGATGACCGGTTCTTCCTGGCAATATGGACGGGGCCAGGAACTGCTACACCTCCGCGACAGCCTCTCCCCGCGCAGAGACGCGGCCCATGGAAGGTGACGAGCAAAGGGCTGAGCCTGCCGAGTGCCGGAACAGCGACTGGTAGCAGAACCACGTACGTCTCCACCAGGAACAGCCTCCGGCTACCGGCGCGAGCCAGATCTCCGGCTCGGGCCGTACGTGTCACGACCGTGGAGCAGGCTCTGCCTCTGCGTCGGGGCGCCGTGACGAGTCGCGTCGGCGCGCCACCAGAGTGGTACCGGTGACCACCAGGCCGATCGCCACGACCTTCGCGGCCTGGTAGATCAGTGAAGGGCTAGAGCTGGACCGGCCCAGGAACCCCCACAGGAGCAGACCGAGTCCAGAGAGCATCAAGAGGAAGCCGCCGACCGGGCCCGCCCAGCTCCCAGGAGACGCCGCTAACTCGTGCTCCGTGCCAGGTTTTTCATGTTCATCAGCTGTCATGGCTCGCACATTAACAAGTTTCCGGTCCGCGGTCGTTTGGGGCGCGGGCCAGGACGCGCAGGCTGTGCACGAGGGACCTCGGCGGCCTGTCGTGCCCGCCACCTCATGGACCGGTGCGGGCGATCTGGTTAGGGGCGAGGCTTGGTGTTGTGTGAATGCCGAATTCGTGCCTCAGCGCGGAACGGGCAGCCAGGTAACCGGACATTCCGTGCACGCCAGGTCCTGGCGGTGTGGATGCGGAGCACAGGTACACGCCGCGGAGCGGCGTGCGGTAGGGATTCACACGGAGGGCTGGGCCGAGCACGCTCTGCTTCAGGGTCACAGCACCGCCGTTGATGTCCCCGCCGATGTAGTTGGGGTTGTAGGTCTCGTAGTCGCGGGCGCTGATACCGCGGCTGGCAATGACGGTGTCTCCGAAGCCGGGCGCGTAGTGCTCGATACGTGCCTGCACCATGGGCACGGGGTCCTGGGAGCTCCCGTTCGGTACGTGGGCGTAGGCCCACACCGGCCGCTTTCCGTCTCGAGCCCGAGTGGGGTCGGCCACGGCAGGGTCGACGACCAGGACGAAGGGCTCTGGTGCGGCGGCACCTGCGGCGGTGAGGCGTTCTTGGTGACGTATCTGTGCCTGCGTCCCGCCGAGGTGTACGGTGCCTGCCAGACCTACGTCAGGATCCTTCCAACGGATGGGAGCGTTGACGAGGAAGTCCACCTTGGCGGCTCCCGGGCTGTGGCGGAAGCGGGAGAGGCGGCGAGCGTAACGGGCAGGGAGCAACTCGCCGGCGGCTTGCAGAAGACCTTTCGGGGCGGTGTCGAACAGCACCACCTTCGTTCCCTGTAGTTGCCTCAGATCATCGATCTTGCATCCGGTGTGGAACGTGCCGCCGTGCGCGGCGATATCTGCGGCCACCTCGGCGATGCGGGTGCTGCCGCCTTCTGGAAGGGGCCAGCCGCTACCGTGGGCAAGGTGCCCCAGCAGGAGTGCGATCGCGCCCGAGGCAAGACTTGGCAGTCGTCCCACGGCGTGGGCCGCGACACCGGTCAGCAGGGCCTTGCCGGCTTCGGTTGTCAGAGTGCGCCTTCCCAACTGAGTGCCGAGCGTGAGAGTCCGCGTAGCGAACTTGACTGCGACGAGCAGGTCCTGCGGAATGGCGCGGTGGGGGGAAAGGGCGAGGTCGACCACGTCGCGGCTGCGCTCCAACAGTGGAGTCATCAAGCGCCGCCAGGGTTCGCCGTCTGCCCCCAGCTGAGCACAGGTTGTCTCCAGGTCGTGGTAAGCCAGGGCAGCCGCGCCGTCGGGTAGTGGGTGGGCGTAGCTGATCTCGGGCAGACATAAGCGCACTCCACGCGAGGCCAGATCGAACTCCCGGAAGAACCGCGACGCGGCTGCCATGGGGTGAACGGCCGCGCATACGTCGTGCGTGATGTCAGCGTCGAACAGTGACGTGCTGCGCAGACCCCCGCCGATCTCGTGGTGGCTTTCGAAGAGTTCCACTTGCAATCCGGCGCGTGCCATGACGACTGCAGCCGCCAGCCCGTTCGGACCCGTCCCCACGATCGCGACGTCCGCCTTCATCACCGGCTGTTCCCTTTCGTTGGCAAGTGCCGCCTCCAGGGTCGACCGACCCTACCCGACGGTTCGCCCAATAGGCGACACAAGCAAACATGAAACGTCACAGCTCAGCAAGATGCGGTGCCGAACACCTTCGTTCGTTTTGTCTTGGTCGCCCGGAAACACTCGGTTGGTGAATCACAGGGACCTCATAAATGTCACTTGTTTCGCGATCATGAGCACGCTAAGTTGACTGTCAGGAGCGAACACGACCAAAGGCTCTGACTTTCTAGATGTTGGGCTTTGTTTGCTCCGAACGGTTGCTATGCAGCTGACTCCAGCCCTGGACGCGGGGGACATCCCCGGTGATCAGTGGCGCTCTCATCCAGAGGCGCCGACGGGATCCGGGAACCGTGGGGGCTGTGGGCAATGACCGATAGAACGAAATGGGGAACAATGCAGAAGCGAACTGTCGGTGCCGTCATCGGTGCCGCTGTCGCGGGTACGTGCCTTGCACTGACCATGCAGGGCTCGGCCCAGGCCACGCCTGTGGCGCCGGTGGCCGAGAAGGCGGCCGTCAGCAAGGGTGAGGCCGTTGCGCCCAAGGCTGCCGCAAGCGCGGTCGGCCGGGCGGCCGCCCGGGCGGCCGTGCACGCCAGGGCCGCCGCGCCTTCCGTGGCCCACGCCGTGGGAGCGCTGACGGACAACCTGAGCCTCGGCGGTGTGTTCAGCGCGCCGGCCAAAATCTCCGGCGAGGTCTCCGGCGCGACCGCGTTCGATAGGTGACGGCGACTCGTCGCGTCCAGAGGGCGGTACTGCTTGCCGGTGCCGCCCTCCTGGGTGCCCACTTCTCCATTGCGGCCTTCTCTCAGACGCCGCTGAGTCCTGCCAAGGTGCAATTGGCGCCACTCCTGAACGCCTATCTCCAGCCGTACTTCTCGCAGAACTGGATGCTTTTCGCCCCGGATCCGGTGATGGTCGACCAGGGAATCATCGCGCGGGGCCGCTGCAGCGACGGTGATGTCACGAAGTACTACGACGTGACGGGCCCATCCATCCAGAGGGTCCAGAACGACAGGTTCTTTCCCTCGCGAATGTCCCGGGTGGTCAGCAACGGCATCCAACAGTACAACTCGACCGACGACCTCCTGAGGCGCCTCCGCGAGCAGAAAGAAAAAGGGAAGGCGAAGAAGTCGGGAAAGAATCCCATTCCGCTGCTGCCGTACGAGAAGCGCACGCGCAATCAAGCGGTGAACTACCTCTCAAGGTATGCGCTGACTCAGATGACTCAGGCGTGCACGGACGGTCGTAGTCTCCAAGCAGTGCAGGTCCGGATGTACGTCCGGTCTCTCCCGCCTTGGTCGCAGAGGGACAACCCCCACGCACGCGACAAGGTCGACGCCTACGAATTTCCATGGAAGAAAGCTGCTGATCTGCAGTGAAACTATTAGACAAGATCGACACCTGGGCCAGCCGTCCTGTCGCGGTCCTGGGTGTGTCGGGAACCCGTGCGTTACTGGGGTTCGTCGGCCTCATGTTTTATGTCAGCCAGTACGGGGACCGGCGCTACCTCTTCGGCCCCGGAAACGACGCACTGCTGCCCTACCACCTCTTCCTCGACGAGTTGAAGGACTCAGGAAGTTTTAGTGTCTACGCGTGGAGCAACTCGCCGGTCGCGTTCGAAGTGTTGTTCCACCTCGGACTGATCGCTGCTTTGGCTGTCACGCTGGGTATCGGGGGCCGTCCCGTCCTGGCGGTGCACGCCGTATTTCTGTGGTCGCTCTACCAGCGGCAGTCCGCGCTGATGGACGGCGGCGACAACCTCATGCAGCTCGTCGTCCCGATGCTGCTTTTCACGCGCTGCTATGATCATTTCTCCTTGCGCTCTCCTCTGGGGCAACGGGTGATACAGCGCATACCCAAGGCCCTTCGAGCTGTCGGTGTCCCACTGCACAACCTGGGCGTCACCGCGATCGCGGTGCAGATGTGCCTGGTCTACATGGTCAGCGGGCTTTACAAAGTGCAGGGACAAGCGTGGCAGGACGGAACCGCGCTCTTCTACATCATGCGGGTACCAGAATTCGAACTCCCCGGCATTTCGGAGTTCGTGTACAACAACGACCTGTTGGTGTACCTCGGCACCTACGCAACTGTCATCTTTCTCGTCTACTTTCCCGTGGGAGTCCTGGTACGGGCCCTGCGCCCATGGGCGGCCGCCGCATCCATCGGTTTCCACATCTCCATCGGCTTCTTCATGGGGCTCACTGGATTCGCACTGACGATGATCGCGTGTGACCTCGTCTTCCTGTCGCCGGAACTGTCCCGCGCACTGCAGGCAGCCCAAAAGCTGAGCGCACGCCGCAAGAAGAAAGCAGCGGCGGACGGGACTGGAAGCAGTGCGGCACATAATCGCGAACCGGTAGCGGCCGCTTCCGCCGACTGAAAGGCTCTCCGTGCGACGCCCTCCCACCTGCGTCATCGGCAGTCACCTCGATGCTCCTCGTGTGACCGGCGGGCATGATCCCGACGCGTACGTGGAGCTGGGCTCGTTCACCAAGGTCCTGACCGGAACCGTGCTTGCCGTGCTTGCCGAGAAGCGCGTTGTTTCCCTCGACGACCCGGTCGAACGGTGGCTGAGCGCGCCGGCAGGTACCGGTGTCACCCTTCGACACCTCGCCGACCACACCTCCGGCCTTCCGCGGCTGCCTCCTGACACGGGCCTGTTCAACCCGTACAGGGACTTCACGCAGACTCAGCTCGAACAGTTCGTGGGTCGTCTCGACAGCTTGGTCACCGCAAGCCCGGGCGAGCGCGAGGAGTATTCCAACTTCGGGTACGCCGTGCTTGGCGCTGCACTCATGTCGGCTGCCGGCCAGGACTACGAGGAACTGGTCGGCGATCACGTGCTCGTGCCTCTCGGCTTGCCCGCGGCGGCGGTGACCGCCAGACCACCCGCGGACCAGCGTCTGTTGGCGTCGAGCTGGTTCGGCCGCCCCGTGAAGCCATGGGACTTGACCGGAGCCATCCTGCCCGCGGGTGGCATGTGGGCCAGCACGCGTACAGCCGCCCGCCTGCTCACCGGACTGCTCGTCGACAAGACCCTCGGTGAGCCAGCGCTCACCTGGCGCCGGGTCGGGGATTTGCCGCTGACCTACCACAACGGTGCCACCCGAAAATCCAGGGTCTTCGCTGGAGCGTTGCCCGACGGCCGCTGGGTGGTCGTTCACCGCCTCTCCGGATCCATCAAGGACACGGATGCGGCGGGAGTAGGCGAACTTCGCGCATTTGCCCAGGAAAGCGGATGAAGCAGCGGCTTCCACGGTGCTGCAACCGAACGGCTGTGGTGCGCGGGTCAGTCTGCGTGAGCGATGCGTGAGCGGATGGCGCGGCACAAGCCATCCCGGGCCGGATGCGGCAACGTGCCGCGCGGCGCTGATCTGTGGAAACAGCACCGTGCGGCACAAGTCGGCGAACCGGACGAGGATGTCGTTCTGGCGGTCACCGTTCAACCCCGTGCCTATCCAGGGGCATCAAACGAAGAACCGCAGGTCAGGAATCTGACCTGCGGTTTCTCTGGTTCTGGGATGGTGACTGCCACCCGGGTGACCGGGCGCGCGGGTGACCGGGCGCGCGGGTGGGATCAGGCCTTTGCCTCGACCGTCTCGGGGGTCGAGTCCTGGGTGGGTTCGGCCTGCGGGCGGGCGGCGGTGGGGCGGACCGGGATGAGGAAGGCGACGATCGCGGCGGCGATGCCGACACAGGAGCCGATCAGCATGGCGACACGGAAGCCGCTCTCGGACGGCAGGGAGACCGGGCCGAACTTCGTGGTCATCTGGGCCAGGACCACGGCCATCACGGCGGCCGAGACGGAGCTGCCGATCGAACGCATCAGCGTGTTGAAGCTGTTGGCCGAGGCGGTCTCGGACTGGGGCACCGCGCCCATGATGAGCGCGGGCATCGCGCCGTAGGCGAAACCGACGCCCGTGTTGCAGACGATGGTCACCGCGAGCAGGCCCCAGGGGGAGCCGTTGCCGATGAGCGGCAGCGACAGGCCGTAGCCGAGGGCGATGGTCAGGGCGCCGACGGACAGGGTGATGCGCGGGCCCTTGGCGGCGGAGAGCTTGGCGCCGATCGGGGACATGATCATCATCATGAGGCCGGCCGGGGCCATCCACAGACCCATGGCCAGCATCGACTCGCCCAGGCCGTAGCCGGTCTCCTTGGGCAGCTGCAACAGCTGGGGGATCACGAGGGACTGGGAGTACATCGCGAAGCCGACCAGGATCGAGGCGGCGTTCGTCATCAGCACCTGCGGACGGGCGGTCACCCGCAGGTCGACCAGCGGCTCGGCGCTTCGCAGCTCCCACCAGCCCCAGGCCAGCAGCAGGACGATCGCGGCGGCGAGCAGGCCGAGCGTGGTGCCGCTGCCCCAACCCCAGTCCGCACCCTTGGAGACGCCGAGAAGCAGGCAGACCAACGCGATGCCCAGGCCGATCGCGCCGAGCAGGTCGAAGCTGCCCGAGGCGGTGCTCTCACGGCCCGCGGGCACGAAGAACCAGATCAGCGTGGCGACCGCGAGGGTCAGCGCGGCGACGACCCAGAACAGCACGCGCCAGCTGGCGTTCTCGGCGATCGCCGCGGAGAACGGCAGGCCGAGCGCGCCGCCCACACCCATGGACGCGCTCATCATCGCGATGGACGAGCCGAGCTTCTCCGCCGGTACGACGTCACGCAGCAGGCTGATGCCGAGGGGCACCACGCCCATGCCGAGGCCCTGCAGACCGCGTCCGGCGATCATCGGGACGACCGAGGAGGACAGGGCGCAGACCACAGAGCCCAGGATGAGCGGGACCAGGGAGGCCAGAAGCATGCGCTTCTTGCCGTACATGTCACCGAGGCGGCCGGCGACGGGGGTGATCACGGCCGCCGCGAGCAGCGTGGCGGTGACGACCCAGGAGGCGTTCGAGGCGGTGGTGTCGAAGAGGGCCGGGAGTTCCCCGATCAGTGGCACCACCAGTGTCTGGGTGATCGCGGCCACGATGCCGCCGAAGGCGAGGATGCCGACAACACCGCCGGAGCGGGCTGCGGGCTGGGAACTGTCCACGGGTACTCCCTGTTGCTCTTCCGGGCTTGTTGCTGTGCTGCGCGTCCGGGCCGGCTGGGTCTCCGGGCCGGCTGCTTCTCCGGGCCTGCTGTGTCGCCGGATCACGGTGAGTCGCGGGCAAGGCGCCCACGAGTTGCATGCTGCACGTGATGTGCATCATGCACGTCTGATGCATCATACATATCGCGGTGGTATACCTGGCGGGAGGTAGCTTTCCTGTAGGGGAAGCGAGCCGGGAGCCGAAGGATGCCTCGCGTGGACAAGCCACTTGACCTGCTGGAATTCGAGACCATGCTGCTCGGGCGCCACATGCACATGATCAACCCGCGGGGGCGCGGGATGAGTGAGGAGCGGCTGGACCGCAGCGCGTACGTTCTGCTCAGCCGGATTCAGGTGCAAGGCCCTATGTCCATCGGTGAGCTCCGAGAGGCCTTCGGCCTGGACGCGTCCACCCTCAACCGGCAGACCGCCGCGATGCTGCGGGCCGGGGTCGTCGAGCGCATGCCCGACCCCGAGGGGGGCATCGCCCGCAAGTTCGCCATCACCGCGGAGGGCAGGCGCCGACTGGACGCCCACCGCGCCGAGAACCTGGACGGTCTGGAGAAGATCATGACCGACTGGGATCCCGAGGAGGTGGCCGAGTTCGCCGCCTATCTCAGCCGTTTCAACCGTGACATCGAGCGCCTCGACGGGCGTCCCTGGCCGCGCAGTTGAGCAGGTGAAGGGGAGGGCGGGGGAGTCGGGCGGGCCGGTTCTCCGGCCCACTCCGGTGTGGTTCGGAACAGCGCGATGAGAGCCGCGGCGGCGAGCACCGTCCCGAAGGTTCGGCGGCTGGGCGCGCCGGAGGTCGAGGCGCCGACCCGGGTGCCTGCCTGGAGGTGTTGTTCGGATCACCCCGGTCCGTGATGCCAGGCACGGCACCTTGCCGCGTTGTCGTATCACCCGAGTACGCCCAGTACGCGGGTAGTGCTCCGCCTTGCGGCGCGCCGCACCATGACCTGCACCACGCGCCGCACCACGCGCCGCACCACGCCCCACACCACGCGCCGCGGCCTGATCCGAGGCGATCCGAGCGACTCCCCCTGGACGTCGGCTGAGGCGTCGACCCAGGTGGTGTGCGCGTTGCTGGTCACGCGTCAGTCGCTTTGCCAAGTCGCGTCGCTGGTCACGCGTCAGTCGCTTTGCCAAGTCGCGTTGCCAGTCGCATTGTCAGTCGCTTTGCCGGTTCTTGCGTTCCCTTAGGGAAGGAGCCCCCGCCGAGCCCCCGCCTTCCGCTCGGCGCCAACTCCCCCGTCCCCTTTGTTGGTTGATCTTTCACCCCGGGGACACCCGGCACCGCTTGAGCGCTCAACGAGTCACGTGAGGGTGATCTGGGCATGCCAATGAAACCGCTTGCCCCACCCCTCTCGCGGTCCCTCAGGAGGACGCAGTGCAGAAGAGCTCGCGCGTACGCAGGGCCTCTCTCATCCTCGGCAGCGCCGTCGCGCTGGTCGTCGCCTTCCCCAGCAGCGCGCTCGCCGCCCCGCCCAAGGCCCTGCCCGCCAACGCGGACGACTTGGAGAAGACCTGGCAGCCGGCGTACGACTACGACACGGACGGCTGTTATCCCACGCCCGCCATCGGCCCCGACGGGACGATCAACGGCGGCCTCAAGCCGTCGGGTTCACCCAGCGGCGAGTGCCACGACACCTCGGATCTCGACAACACCAACGGCTACTCGCGCGAGAAGTGCAACAACGGCTGGTGCGTGATCCTCTACGGCCTCTACTTCGAGAAGGACCAGGCCACGATCGGCGGGCACCGCAAGGACTGGGAGCACGTGGCGGTCTGGGTGCAGAACAACCAGGCCAAGTACGTCTCCACGTCCGCGCACGGCGACTTCAACGTCTACAGCGCCGACCAGGTCCTGTGGGACGGCACCCACCCCAAGATCATCTACCACAAGGACGGTCTGAGCACCCACGACTTCCGGCTCGCGAACTCGGGCGACGAGCCGCCGGAGAACGGCTACCACACCTGGCAGTACCCGGCCCTGGTCGGCTGGAACGGCTACCCGGCGGGTCTGCGCGACAAGCTGAGCGCCTATGACTTCGGCAGCGCCAACTTCGGCCTCAAGGACGCCAACTTCGCCGCCCATCTCACGAAGGCCATGCCGGCGGGCATCTCGTTCGACCCCAACGCCTGACCGATCGGGGTGCGTGCCACGGTGAGGCCCGAGTGCGTCGACGAGCTCGAAGCGGCGCTGCGGAAGATGTTCACCGCGATCGAGGCCGCGCGGCCCCAGGGCGTGCGCTACGCCTCGTACCGGCTCCCCGGCGGAGTCACCTACCTCGCGGAACTGGAGATCGCGGACGGGATCGAGAATCCGCTTTCCGCGATCCAGGAGTTCCGTGAGTTCCAGGCGGGCCTGAAGGACTGGCCGGCCGCCCCGCCGTCCGCCGAGCGTTTCGAGGTGCGGGGCACGTACGCCGCCTGAGGCCGCGCGGGTGTGCGTCCGGTAAGAGCCGACGGGGGTCGGTGAGGGCCGACACGAGTCGGTAAGAGTCGGTGAGAGTTGACGAGACTCCGGGCGCGCACCCCGTGCCGTGGCCCCCGCGCGAGTAGGGTCCCGAGCAGGTTCGCCCCTGACGGGGCGGAAGGCAGGGGCGGGAAGGGGGCCGGGGGTGCGTACGTCCCGTACGGCCGGCGGCGGGTACTCCGGTACGCCGCTCGCCAAGAAGATCGGCGTCAAGGCCGGGCAGCGGGTACGGCTGGTGCACCGGCCCGAGGGGTGGGAGATCCCCGGGCTGCCGGATGGGTGTGCCGTGTCCGTGGGCGACGGGGCCGCGGGTGCCGATGTCGCCGTCGTCTTCCATCGGTCGTTGGGGGAACTGGTCGCCGAGGCTCCGGCGCTGGTGGACGGACTCGCCGATCACGCGATGCTCTGGATCGCCTGGCCCCGCAAGGCGGCCGGGCACCGCAGCGACATCACCGAGAACGCCCTGCGTGAGATCTTCCTGCCGCTCGGGGTGGTCGACGTGAAGGTGGCCGCGCTGGGGGAGGACTGGTCGGGACTGAAGTTCGTACGGCGCAAAGAGCTTCGTACGGCGCAAAATGCTTCGTATGACGTGAGTAAATGCGGAGAGCGCGAGGAAACGCGGCGTACCTGAGGGAGCCCCAGGGTTAACAGCTAGCATCGCGGGCAGAGTTGTCGGCCTGGGATGGAGTGGTGTCGTGTCGGAAGGGCCTCGGATCGCCGTTGCCGTCGTGACCATGGGGAACCGGCCCGACGAGGTCGACGCGCTGCTCACCTCGGTGGCCAAGCAGGACGTCGCGCCCGCGCGGATCGTGATCGTGGGGAACGGGTGTCCCCTGCCCGAGTTCGCCGAGCGGCTGGGACTGCCCGGTGAGGTGACCGGCATCGAGGTCGACGAGAACCTCGGCTGCCCGGGCGGCCGCAACGTGGGCCTCGCCCGGCTCAGGGAGTTCGCGGACGTGGACGTCGTCGTCGAACTGGACGACGACGGACTCCTGGTCGACGCGGATGTGCTGCGCAAGGTGCGGGACCTGTACGCCGCCGATCCGCACCTGGGCATCGTCGGCTTCCGTATCGCCGACGAGAACGGGGAGACCCAGCGCCGGCACGTGCCCAGGGTCGGGGCCAAGGACCCGATGCGGGGCGGTCCGGTCACCGGGTTCCTCGGCGGCGGACACGCGTTGTCCATGCCGATGCTCGACCGGATCGGGGACTGGCCCGCCGAGTTCTTCTTCGCGCACGAGGAGACGGACATGGCCTGGCGGGCCATCGACGACGGGTGGACCGTGCTCTACGAGCCCGAACTGCTGCTCCAGCACCCCAAGACCTCGCCCGCCCGGCACGCCATCTACTACCGGGTCACCGCCCGCAACCGGGTCTGGCTCACCCGTCGCAGGCTGCCTCTCCCGCTCATCCCCGTGCACCTGGGAATCTGGATGCTGCTGACGCTCGCACGGACGCGGTCGCTCGGCGGATTGCGGGCCTGGTTCGGCGGCTTCGCGGAAGGGCTGCGGCAGTCGGGCGGCGAGCGGCGGCCGATGCGGTGGCGGACGGTGTGGCGGCTCACGCGGCTGGGACGCCCGCCCGTCATCTGATGAACGCGGGCCGGTCGCACGCCTCTGCCCGTGTGCCGGTCGCACGCCTCTGCCCATGTACGGGTCGCACGCCTCCGCCCGTGTGCGGGACGGCAGAAGCGGACGAGGGCCCCGGTCGCTCACCTCCGACGACCGGGGCCCTCTCTGTCCCCGGATCCGGCCACGGCGGCGACACTCCCCCGAGTTACGCGTTGTACGCGCGCACCGTCGGGCCAGATCCGATGCAGTGATCTCATCAGCCCGCGCCAACGGATCGCTAACATGTCGCCAACGGGTTTCCATCCGGAAACCCGGAAACCGGAAGTCGGTCGGCGTGAAGTCGTCGCAAGAAGGCGCGAAGTCGCCATGGGTGTGGTCGGTACCGGTCTGAACCGGTCGGGTCGGTCGCACGGGAAGGCAGTGGGGCGGGCTATGCGGTACGGGCTGCGGTTCGGGCTGCTGGGGCCACCGGTGTTGTACGACGCCGACGGCGAGGTCCGTTCGATCGGCGGCGGCAAGATGCGCGCCCTGCTGGTCGCATTGCTCCTGGAGCCGGGCCGGGTCGTCTCGGTGGACGCGCTCAAGGACGCGCTGTGGGGCGGGGCGCCGCCCGCGTCGGCGCAGGCCTCGTTGCAGAACCACGTCACTCGGCTGCGGCGGCTCCTGGACGATCCGGAGCGGCTGCGGGCCATGCCGCCCGGGTATCTCCTGCGGGTCGGCGAGGGCGAGTTGGACGTGCGCGTCTTCGAGTCCCACGTCACGGCCGCCCGCGCCGCGCACGCCGGGCGCGACTGGGAGCGGGCGCTGCGCGAGGCCCTGGCGGCGCTCGCGTTGTGGCGGGGCACACCGCTCGGCGGGGTCCCGCCCGAACTCGGCGGACACGCGCTCGTCCAGCGCCTGGAGGAGGCACGACTGCTCGTCCTGGAGTGGCGGTACGAGGCCGAGTTGCGGCTTGCGGGGCCGGGTGCCGGGGGTGCCGGTACCGGCGGTGCGGGCGCGGGTACCGGTGGAGTCGGGCGAGCCGAGGGTGCCGGGGTCGGCTGGGTTTTCGGAGACATCGGGGACATCGGGGACGCCGGGGTCTCCGCCGACGCAAAAGCAACGGAAGTCACCGGTGCCCCCCACACCTTCAGCGCCCCCAATATCTCCGGCGCCCCCGGCACCACCCGACTCGCCGCCCTCGCACCCGAGTTGTCCGCGCTTGTCGCCGAGTATCCCCTGCGCGAGGCCTTCCACCGGCTGCTGATGCTCGTACTGCACCGCACCGGACGTCAGGCCGAGGCCCTGGCCGTCCACCGCGATCTACGGACCCGCCTCGTCGAGGAACTCGGTGTCGAGCCCGGGCCCGCGGTGCGCGCGGCGCATCTGGAGATCCTGCGTGAGCGGGCGGGGGAGGGCGACGAGTCCGCACACGACCCGAACGGGAACGGGTTCGAGGACGGAGGCCGTACGGAGCGGGCCGCCCCGGCCGAATCGGCCCCGCCCCGGCCCGCCCAACTCCCGCCCCCGCCCGGACACTTCACCGGCCGCACCGACGTACGCCGGGAACTGAACGTGGCCCTCGACACGGCCCGGCATCCCAGGCCTCCCGCTCCGGCCGTCGCCGTCATCAGCGGGATGGCCGGAGTCGGCAAGAGCGCCCTGGCGCTGCATGTGGCACACGGCCTGCGGGAACGTTTCCCCGACGGTCAGCTGTACGTCAACCTGCACGGGGCCACGCCCGGAATGACCCCCCTCACCCCCGGCCAGGCGCTCGCCGCGCTGCTGCGCGACCTCGGTGCCGAGCCGCGCCGTATCCCCGAACACCCGGACGCCGCCGCCGCGTTGCTCCGCTCGATGCTGGCTCCGACGCGCACCCTGATGGTGCTCGACGACGCCGCGCACGCCGCGCAGGTGCGGCCGCTGCTGCCCGCGGGCGCGGGGTGCGCGGTGATCGTGACGAGCCGTTCGCCGCTCACCGCGCTGGACGGCGTGCGGCGCTTCCCGCTCGCGCCGCTCTCGGTCGAGGACAGCGCGGCGCTGCTGCGCGCGGTGTCCGGGCGGGTGGACGGCCTCGACAGCGCGCACCCCCTCGTCGAACTCACCGGCCGGCTCCCGCTCGCCCTGCGCGTGGTCGCGGCCCGTCTCGCCGCGCGCCGCGCGCTCACGCCGGACGTCCTCGCCGGTCAACTGACCGCCACCGAGGGGCGGTTGCATCATCTGGAGTACGACGATCTGAGCGTCCGCAGATCCCTGGCCGTCGCGCTCGACGCGCTGCGTGCCTCGGAGCGGGAGGCCGACCAGGACGCGGCGCTCGTGCTGAGCGGCATCGGCGCGCTCGACCTCCCCGTGTACGGGGCGCCTCTGCTCGCCCGGCTCTCCGGCATCGCCGAGTTCCGTGCCGAGGCCGCCCTCGACCGCCTCGTCGACGTCGCGCTCCTGGAGGAGACGGCGTACGGCCGCTACGCACCCCACGACCTCGTCCGCGACTTCGCCCGGGAGATCGCGGGCGCGACGGACGGGGAGTCCGGAGACGGGGGCGCGGGCATCTGCGTGTCCGAGCGGGCGTTGCGCTGGTACGCCGGTGTCGCCGCCCGCTCCCTCGAAGCGATCGTCGAGCCGGGCCTCGACCGCGAGGACCGCAGCCGGCCGACCGCCGCGCAGCCGGCCGCGCACACGGTGGACGCCGCGGCCACGCCGCCGTTCTGCACCGCCAGGGACGCCTTCGCCTGGGGCGACCTGGAACTGGAGAACGTGGTGGCGCTGGTGGAGCGGTACGCGGACGCATCCGCGTACGTTCCCGTGCTGGTGCGACTGCTCAACCCCTACCTCCAGCGCAGCGGCCGGGTCCCGGAGTCGGAGGTGCTCCTGCGGGCCGCGCTGGGCGCGGCGCGGCGGCTCGGGGACGAGGCCGCGCAGGCGTACGCGCTCGGGGACCTCGCGGGGCTGCACTTCATGACCGGCCGCGCGAGCGAGGCGCTCACGTTGAACGACGAGGCGCTGGCGATCTGGCGGCGGCTCGGGGTGCTGTCGTGGATCCGGCGCGGTCTGAACAACCGCGGCATGCTCCTCGAGGGGCTGGGCCGCCACGCCGAGTCCAGCGAGGCGCTGCTGCAGAGCCTCGAACTCTCCCGGGAGCTGGGCGACCCGCACACCGAGGCCATCACCTACAGCCACCTCGGCAATCTGTACGAGCACACGGACGCCCGTGCTGCCATCGAGCACCACAAGCGCAGCCTGGCCATCGGCGACGCGATGGATGACGTGATCATCCGGCACTCCGCGCACTGCAACATCGGCTACGCCCACCTGACGCTCGGCGAACCGGCCGCCGCCGTACCGCACTTCGAGGAGAGCCTGCGCATCCTCGGCGGTCACGGCGACTGGCACGGGGAGTCGCAGACGCGGCTAGGGCTGGTGCGCGCCCTGCGCGGGGTGGGGCATGTCGAACGGGCCGCGCGCGAGTGCGATCTGCTGCTGTGCCGCGCCGACCAGCGCGCCGACCGGTACACCGGCGGGCTCGCCCGGCATCAGCTGGGGCTGCTGCTGCACGCGCAGGGGGACGCCGGAGGGGCGTACGAGCTGTGGAAGTCGGCGCTCGCGGCGCTGGACGGGACGGACAGCTCGGTGGTGGGAGCGCTGAAGGAACTCCTGGAGGAGGAGTAGGCCGGCCGGAGGAGCCGGTCGCCCGGCCGGGGAGGTCGCCTGGCGCAGGAGTCGGGTCGCCTGGCCGAGGAGCGGGCCACGTCCTGGTCACTTCGCGTCCGCGTAGCACTCCACCACCGCCGTCGTGAACGGGAAGCGGACCGGGGTCTCGCCGAACGTCAGCCGTCCCGCCAGCTCCGCGGCCTCCCGGATCGCGGCCACGACCGCGTCCGCCTCCTCGGCCGGACAGTGCACGATCACCTCGTCGTGCTGGAAGAAGACCAGCTCGGCGGCGAGGTCCGCGCAGGTGCGCCGGAGGGCGGCGAGCAGCAGCAGCGCCCAGTCGGCGGCGCTGCCCTGGACGACGAAGTTGCGTGCGAAGCGGCCGCGGGCGCGGGAGTTGGAGGAGGCGTAACCCGGCACCCAGCCCTGGTCTCCGAGGGCCTCGGCGGGTTCGTCCTGAGGGAGGCCTGCCTCCTCCGACGCGGCGTCGGAGGCGCCGGCCGCCGGGGGACTCGTCCGCCCCAGCCACGTCCGTACGAGCCGGCCCTCTTCGCCGGCCTGCGCCGCGTCGTCCACGTAGGCGACGGCCCGGGGGAAGCGTCTTCTCAGCGCGGCCAGGTTCTTCAGGCCGTCGCCGGACGTCTGTCCGTACACCGCGCCGAGCACGGCGAGTTTGGCCTGTGCCCGGTCGCCGGCGAACGCCCGGTCCGACACCGACTGGTACAGGTCGCTCTCCCGGCCCGCGACCTCCATCAGGCCGGGGTCGCGCGAGATCGCGGCCAGCACCCGCGGCTCCATCTGGTCGGCGTCGGCCACCACGAGCCGCCAGCCCGGGTCGGCGACGACGGCACGTCGGATCACCTTGGGGATCTGCAGGGCGCCCCCGCCGTTGGTCACCCAGCGGCCGGTGACGGTCCCGCCGGGCAGGTACTCGGGCCGGAAGCGTCCGTCGCGCACCCAGTCCTGGAGCCAGGACCAGCCGTGCGCCACCCAGATCCGGTACAGCTTCTTGTACTCGAGCAGCGGTTTCACGGCAGGATGCTCGATGGTCTCGATCTCCCACCGCCGGGTGGACTTGATCTTGATCCCGGCCTGGGCGAAGGCCTTGATGACGTCGGCGGGGAGGTCGGGGCGGACGCGTCTGCCGAAGGCGGCCGACACCTCGTCCGTGAGCTCGGCGAGGCGTCTGGGCTCGCCGCCGCCCACGTACCGCTCGCCGAGCAGTTCGTGCAGCACCTCGCGGTGGACGTCCGCGCGCCACGGCAGCCCGGTGCGGTTCATCTCGGCCGCCACCAGCATGCCCGCGGACTCGGCCGTCGTCAGCAGGTGCATGCGCTCCGGGTGCGCGGTCGTGCCGTGCCGGCGGCGCTGATCGGCGTACACCGACAGGAGGTCTTCCAGGGGTACGCGGACCGGGCGCGGCTCGAAGAGGGACGACTGCGAGCCGGGCTCGGCGGAGCGCTGCGGGGGATCCGGCGGCACGGGGCCGCCGCGCAGCCTTGCCAGCGCGGCGGCCGCCGACCGGGGTTCGCCGAGCCGGCCCTCGTGGCCGAGCAGCAGTGTCTCGGCGGCCTCGATGTCGTAACACCGCTCCACTCGCACCCCCGCGGCGAGCAGACGCGGATAGACCTCGGCCGTGGACCGCCAGACCCACCGGACCACGTCGGGGCGCCCCCGCACGGCCTCGACCAGGTCCGCCTCCCTGTGCACCGGTCCCGCGGGCAGCCCGTCGGGGCCGAGGGGGGCGATCTCCGCACCACCGTCCTCGGCCGGCCCGAGAGCCCACCGGTCGCTCATGGTTCCGAGTCTCGCAGGAGGGTCTGACAACGGCCGCGGACGCGGCGTCCTACTGATCCTTCTGGTCCTTCTGGTCCTTCTGATCCGGCTCGTCCGTCTGATCCGACTGGTCCTTCTGCTGTCCCGCCACCGTGATGAGCTCCAGCACGCGCGCGAGGTAGGCCTCCGCCGCTGTCTTGTCGATGCCGAGGTCGCTGAGGACGCCGTTGCCGTTCTCGTACTCCAGGAGGGCCAGGAGGATGTGTTCGGTGCCGATGTAGTTGTGGCCGAGGCGGAGGGCCTCGCGGAAGGTGAGTTCCAGGGCCTTCTTCGCGGCGGGGCCGTACGGGATGAGCTCCGGGACCTCGTCGGCCGCCGGCGGGAGCGCCGCGGTCGCGGCCTCGCGGACGGCGTCCAGGGTCACGCCCTGCGCGGTGATCGCCTTCGCGGCGAGCCCCTCGGGCTCGGAGAGGAGGCCGAGGACGAGGTGCTCGGTGAGTCCCTCCGCGTTGCCCGCGGCCTTCGCCTCGTTGTGCGCGGCCATGACCGTGTTCCGGGCGCGGGGGGTGTAGCGGCCGAAGCCCTGGCTGGGGTCGAGGTCCGACTCGGCCTTGGGGACGAAGCGCTTCTGCGCCGCCTGCCGGGTGACCCCCATGCTCTTGCCGATGTCCGTCCAGGACGCGCCCGAACGCCGGGCCTGGTCCACGAAGTGGCCGATCAGGTGGTCGGCCACGTCACCGAGGTGGTCCGCCGCGATCACCGCGTCCTGGAGCTGGTCGAGGGCGTCGGTGTGGGCCTTCTTGATGGCCTCGATGAGGTCGTCGAGACGTACGGATGCCTTGCCGGGTGGGTTCGTCGTCATGTGTCAACCGTAGGTTGACAGGCAGAGGGTGTCAACCCGGAGTTGACACCCTCTGTGTCCGCGTCCACGCTTCCTTGTCCACAGGGTGTGGACGGC
Source organism: Streptomyces sp. NPDC007896 (assembly GCF_042959425.1). NCBI lineage: Bacteria > Bacillati > Actinomycetota > Actinomycetes > Kitasatosporales > Streptomycetaceae > Streptomyces > Streptomyces sp. NPDC007896. The sequence continues at coordinate 723,131 of NZ_JBIBKX010000002.1, forward strand.
CCGGTTCGGCGGGCGTGACACGATCGACGCATGAGCAGTACGCCCAGCACCGTGGAGCGCGCCTTCGAGGCCGCGCTCTACGCCGACAGCGACGCGGCCCTCGACACGGGCGCCTCGCTGCTCGCCGCCGACCCCGCCTCCGACGCCGAACTCGCCCGCCGCGGCGAGGAGTTCGTCGCCGCGGCCTGGCGCCGCGGCTGGCAGCCCGCCGACGTCGTACGGGTCGTGCGGCGCGAACTGGACGACGTACACCTGCAGCTGGTGTCGGAGCTGGTGCGCGCGGAGGCCGACCGGGACCGGCGGCCTCGGGGCCCGCGCTGGGCGGCGCAGCTCGAAGAGCTCGACGCCCGCGCCCCGCGCACCGACCGCTTCTCGCTCGCGACCGCCGCGCTGGAGCTGTACCGGCTGCTGCTCCGCCTCCCCAACCTCGAGCCCCTCGACGCGCAGGGGGCGCACGGCACGACACGGCACCCGGCCGCCCCGCAGGACTCCCGCATGCTCACCCGTATCCGGGCGCTGCTCGCCAAGGCCGAGGCGACCGGATTCCCGGAGGAGGCTGAGGCGCTGAGCGCCAAGGCCCAGGAGCTGATGGCCCGGCACAGCATCGACGAGGCGCTGCTCGCGGCCCGTACGCACGCCAAGGACGCGCCCGGCGCCTGCCGCATCGGTGTCGAGCCGCCGTACGAGACGGCCAAGGCGGTACTGCTGGACGCGGTGGCGGACACGAACCGCTGCCGCGCCGTGTGGAACGAGTCGCTCGGATTCTCGACCGTCGTCGGCTTCGAACCCGACCTGGAGGCCGTCGAACTCCTCTACACCTCGCTGCTCGTGCAGGCCACGGCCGCGATGACGAAGGCGGAGGCGGCCCAGCGGGCCGGGGGAAGGAAGCGTACGAAGAGCTTCCGGCAGTCGTTCCTGGCCGCGTACGCGCACCGGATCGGCGACCGGCTGGCGGCCGCCGCCGAGGGGGCCGAGGGAGAGGTCGCGTCGGAGGCCCCGGCGGGGGAGTTGCTGCCCGTCCTGGCCGCCCGTGACGTGGCGGTCAACGACCACATGGAGCGGATGTTCCCGGACACCGTCACCACCCGGCTGCGCGGGGTCAACGACGCGGCCGGGTGGCAGGAAGGGGCCGCGGCGGCGGACCGCGCCCAGGTCAGGGCGCGCCCGCCGCTTCGCTGACGCCTGGCTTCGGCCGGTCGGCCGGTCGGCTGAGCGTCTGTCGGCTTCGGCCGGTCGGCTCGGCTGCGCGCTTTCCGGCTTCGGCCGGTCGGCCGAGCGCCTTCTGGCTTCCGTTGCACGGCCGAGCGGCTCCCGGATTCCGCCGGACGGCCGAGCGACTCCCGGCTCGCGCCGGGAGGCGCTCAGTCGCCCGCGGGCTGGAACGAGCTCACGGAGGCGTTCGGGTCGTTCGGGCCGGTCTTGCCCGCGAGGGGGCCGTACGACCACTTGAAGCTCTGGGTGGTGGCGGCACCGGGCAGACCGATCTTCAGCGTGGTCGCGGCGAGGCTCTTCCCGTCGCCCGCCGTGCCCCGTACGTAGGTGATCGTGAAGGAGGCGGTGCCGCTCGCCGCCAGCGTCTGCTTCGGCGGAGTCGCGGACTTCTCCTCGGGTACGTCCGTACTCGTGCCCCCGTCCTGCACCTTGACGGTGGGGAAGCCCTGGAGGGTGCACTCGGCGCCCTTGTTGGTGAGCGTGACGGGCACGTTGCCGGTGTCGCCGGCGGCCGGGGCGGCGTTGGCGGGGCCGACCTGGATGCCGATCTGGTCGATCTTGCAGGCCGTGGAGGCGGCGGCGGAGGAGGCTGTCGAGGCCTTCTTCTTGCCGCCGGCACTGTCGCTGCTGCTGCCGCCGCTGTCGCAGGCGGTCAGGGTGAGTGCCGCCGCGGTGGCGACGACGGCGATCGGAAGGGCGCGCATGGGTTTCCCCCTGGGTTCGTGAAGGTGCTCATGGATCATCACGCAGACCGGTGGGCACGCGTTGCGCGGCCCCCCTGTCGCACACCTCTCCCGTGCCGTATATGTCCCGAATGCGGCCCGAAAGACCGCCCTACGTCGACGGAATGAGCTACGGACACGCGAACGGGCCGCGGAGTCCCAGGGATTCCGCGGCCCGCTGCCGCGAGCAGGTCGGAGCAGGTCAGGGAGGGGTCGGGCCGGTCAGGAGCCCAGGCTCGCCGTCGGCAGTCCCGACGGGAGCTGACCGCCCTCGGCCTTCGTGTACGACTCCTTGCCGAGCTTCCCCGACCAGGTGACCTTCAGTGTCGTGCTGTTCACGGAGTCGACCATGCCCGTCGCGCGGTCCTTGTTCCCGTCCGTGCACTTGAGGTGGATCATCTGCATGCCCGCCTCGTCACCGGCGGTCCCGGTGCACACGGTGCCGCCCGTCGTGAAGAGCCCGGCCTGCTTGCCGGTGATCACCAGCGCCACGGCCTTGCCGCCGGTCGTGGCCACCCAGCTGCCCTCCAGCTTGCCGGCGGCGGTCGACGGAGTGCCCGAGCCGCTGCCCGTGCCGACCGTCCCCGAGGCGGACGCGCCGGGACTCGCGGACCCGTTCCCGGAGCCCGACCCCGAGTCGCTGCTGCACCCGGTCAGAGCGAGGGTGCCCGCCAGACCCGCGGCCAAGGCCATGGCCGCGCCCCGGGTCCGCCGACGCGGAAGGGTCGCCGAAGTCGCCGATGTCACTGAAGCCCCCAAGGGTGATGGTGTCGCTGGGGTCGCCGGAACGACCGCAGCAAGCTATCAGCCGCACTCGCGAACACCCTGAGCGTGACATCGGGAGAACTTACGAATCTTCTGAGGGAGTCGTCGGGTCATGGCTCCGAGCGGGCGTCGGGTCATGGTTCCGAGGGGGTGTCGAGTCACCGTTCCGAGGGAGTTGGCGAGGCATCGGGAGTGCCTCGCCGGCACCGTCGGGCGCGACGCGCTACCAGGATGACTGACGCGCTACCAGGATGACTTGCGAACACCCGGCAGGAATCCCGCATGCGCCTGCTCCCGCAGATTCACCCGGGACAGCCCGAAGGTGCGCAGGTAGCCGCGGGGGCGGCCGTCCACGCTGTCGCGGTTGCGGACGCGGGTGGCGCTCGCGTCGCGCGGCTGGCGGCGCAGTTCCTCCCGCGCGGCGGCCCGTTCGGCCTCGGTCGAGGACGGTCGGCGGAGGATCTCCTTCAGCTCGGCCCGCCGCGCCGCGTACCGGGCGACGACCTCCCGGCGTCGCTCGTTCTTCGCGATCTTGCTCTTCTTCGCCATCAGACCCTCACCCCGCGGGCCCGGATCCTGGCCACGGCCGCCTCGACGCCGATCGCGTCGATGGTCTTGATGCCCTTCGCGCTCAGCCGCAGCCGTACGTGACGGCCCTCGCTCGGCAGCCAGTAGCGCTTGCGCTGGACGTTCGGGTCGAAGCGGCGGGACGTGCGCCGGTGGGAGTGGGAGATGGAGTTGCCGAAGCCCGGCGTGGCGCCGGTCAGCATGCAATGCGCGGACAAGGGTGACGCACCTCTCTCTGAGACGTCTTGGAAATGGGAGTCGTTTTCATTAAGATACCAGCCATGGCACGCAACGAACTCCGTCCCGTCATCAAGCTCCGGTCCACGGCCGGGACCGGCTTCACGTACGTCACCCGCAAGAACCGGCGCAACGACCCGGACCGGATGACCCTGCGCAAGTTCGACCCGGTCGTCGGTCGGCACGTCGACTTCCGAGAGGAGCGCTGACCGTCATGCGCGAGGGAACCCACCCGGAGTACGGCCCCGTCGTCTTCCGCGACCGCGCCGCGAACCACGCCTTTCTCACCGGCTCGACGCTCGCCGCCACGGCGGGGGAGAAGACGATCGAATGGGAGGACGGCCACACCTATCCGGTGGTGGACGTCGAGATCTCGAACGTGAGCCACCCCTTCTACACGGGCAACGCGCGGGTGCTGGACACCGCGGGCCGGGTGGAGCGTTTCGAGCGCCGGTACGGAGCGGTCGGTAACGCGCTTGGCGAGGCGGGCGCCCAGGCGGGCGGCAAGCGCGGCGGTGCCGGCTGATGCCGTCCTCGCACCTCTCCGTCGTGATCGTCGGCGGCCTGCACGCGGATGCGCGGCGGGCCGCCGTCGCACGGCTGCTCGCCGACGTTCCCGGCAGCGTCGCCCTCCACCACGACCTGGAGACGGCCGCGGCGGGCACGGTCGTCCGTACGATCCGGGACGCCAACGGCATCGTGTCGGCGGGCGAGACCCCGCTCGTCAACGACTGCGCGTGCTGCGCGCTGCGCGAGGATCTGGTGCCGGAGCTGTGGCGCCTCGCGGATGCGGGCCTGACGAGCCTCGCCGTCGTCGAACTGTGGGACTCGGTCGAGCCCAAGGCCATGGCCGAGGTCGTCGTGGCGGGCGGGCTCCGGCTGACCTCTGTGATCACGGCCGTCGACCCGGCCCTGCTCCTGCCCTACCTCGCCAACGGCGACGACCTCGCCGAGGTCGGCCTCGCCGCGGCCGCCACCGATCGGCGCACGGTCGCCGACACCTTCGCCCGCCAACTGGAGTACGCCCCCGTCCTCGCCGTCGCCGCCTCGGAACAGGCCGACGACGAGGACCGCGCGCTGCTGGTCCAACTCCATCCCACGGCCCGCCAGGTCCCGATCGACGAACTCGACGTGACGGGTGGTGAGGCCCGGGAAACCAACTGGTTCGCGCCGGCCCGGACCCCGGCCGCGGGCTGGACCCCACCGGGATGGGACGCGGACCCCGTCGACACGAAGGACACCGCTCCGGCCGACCCGCTCGGCCCGAGTGCGACTGACGCACCGAGCGGGGGCGGGAGCCCGGGCGTGGCCGCCGGGCCGGACAGCGCCCCCGGTGCGAACGGAACCGACGGCGCCGACACGGCTGCCGATACGGGTGCCGGCACCGGCGCCCGTGGTCTGGGGGCCGGCCCCGCTGCGGGCCGTGCCGGACCCCGGTCCGAGGGAACCGGCTCCGCACTCGTCGACGCCGCGTTCGCCGGGTTCGACGTCGAAGCCGCGGCCGCGGCCCAGCACCCGGCCTGTGCGCTGCTGCCGGCCGAGGCCGACGAGGCCGGTGTCGGCACGCTCGTATGGCATCGGCGACGACCGTTCCACCCCGAGCGGCTGTACGCGGCGCTGGAAGACCTGACCTGCGCGGCCGCGCGCAGCCGGGGGCGGTTCTGGCTCGCCGACCGGCCCGACACCCTGCTGCACTGGGACGCGGCCGGAGGCGCGCTCTGCGTGGAGAGCGCGGGCCCCTGGCTCGCCTCGCTCCCGGACGCCGCGTGGGACATGGTCCCGCCCGTCCGTCGCGCCGCCGCCGCGCTCGACTGGCACCCGGAGCACGGCGACTGCTGCCAGCACCTCGTCTTCACCTCGCCGGGGCTCGACCGCGAGGGGCTCGAACTGCTCCTGGAGTCCTGCCTGTTGACCGACGCCGAGTACGCCGCGGGCCCCGCCGCCTGGAAGCGACTCCCGCCCGCCTTCGACTCCCTCCTGGAGGTCTGACCCATGGCCCGCAAGCCGGAACGCAAGCCCGCCGCCAAGTCCCGCCCCAACCCGCTGGACCGCGACGGGATCACGTACATCGACTACAAGGACACCGACCTGCTGCGGAAGTTCATCTCCGACCGCGGCAAGATCCGCAGTCGTCGGGTCACCCGGGTGACCGCGCAGCAGCAGCGGATGCTCGCCCGCGCGATCAAGAACGCGCGTGAGATGGCGCTGTTGCCGTACTCCGGCACCGGCCGCTGATCCCAGCCGGCCGACACGCTTCATACGTAGGAGGGAACCTCAGCCCGTCCAGGCCCCGGCCGACCACATGGACACCGAAGCCGAGGCCGAGACTGAACCCGGCGGCGGCAAGTCATGAACCCTGTCGCGGGCAGGGACCTGCCCCCCCCGTTCCGGAGGGCGATCCGCCTCTCTGGCACCGTTGACGTGCGGATTCTCGCGTACGAGCCGGAACGGATGTCGTGCGTCCGGTGGGCCGACGCCGATCCGGTGACCCCTCCGGATTGGGCCATTACGTGAACGTTGAAACTCGAAGGGCCCGGTACGCGTCTCTTCTTAGTGCATGAGGGATTCGACCCGGACGACCCTGCACGGATGATGGGGCGGAAGATCATGCACGGGGGCTGGAGATCGCATGTCATGCGTTCTCCGGGGCAGACGCTGGACCAGACGCAGCCCGGCGAGTACCAGGCAGTAGTCGGGCGGTCAACACGCCGTAGTCAAATGGCGGTAAAAGCTGTAACCGTGGGACCACCCCCCGTGCACGTGCATCTGCCCATGCATCTGCACATGAACAGAGCTATGATCCGGGGCAGTTGGCCACTGCATCAATGGCCACATCGGCCACTGCACGACCGGGGAGCGACCTGTGGACCACGACGTGTACGACGTGGATGACCTGGATGACGTGTACAACGGCATGGCTGCGACCGAGCTGACCGGGGTGGCCTGGCAGAAGAGCAGGCACAGCAACTCGCAGGGCTCCTGCGTGGAGTTCGCGAGGCTGCCCGGTGGCGACGTGGCGGTGCGGAACTCGCGGTTCCCGGAAGGGCCCGCGCTCGTCTACACCCGCGCCGAGATCGAAGCCATGCTCCTGGGCATCAAGGACGGCGAGTTCGACCACCTGATCGCCGGCTGACGTGAGTCGGCGTCACACGCCTGGACGCGCATTCGAGTGGGGTAACCGGCATAACTGACCGCAACTGCCTTCTCGCGGCGCGTAACGCGCGTAGAACCGCGGCGCCAAAAAGCGCCGCGGTTCTCTATTCGGTCGAAACCCCGCCGACGGCCGGCTGCGGAAGCCGGAACAGCGCCCATACGACCTTGCCGCTGAGCGTGCCCGCGAGCGGGTGCCAGCCCCAGCTGTCGGCGAACGAGTCGACCAGGAACAGGCCGCGGCCCGACTCCGCCGAGAAGTCCTCCGAGTCGCCCGCGACCGGGCTGTCGTGACTGGGGTCGCGCACCGCGCACACCAGACGTGAGGTCCACCGCATCAAGTGCAGCCGCACGGGCGGGCCTTGGTCGTCCGAACGGGGTGTGTCCGAGGGCAGGGCGTGCCGCAGCGCGTTGGTCACGAGCTCGGAGACCACCAGGCAGACGTCGTCGAAGCGCTCGCCGATGTCCCACTGGTCCAGCGTTCTGCGGGTGAACTGCCGAGCTTCGCGCACCGCTTCGTAGCGCGCCGGCAGGGCGCAGGAAGCGGCGTTGGACACGGCCGCGGGGTCGAGCGGCGGAAGTCCCTGCCGTAAGGGCTCGAGCATGGTCGATCCATTCGTCCCCATGCGAGGCACTCCCGGGTGTTCGCGGTCGTTGCGATGCAGCGGTGGCGCGAGGACCATGGTTCCGAATGCGTACAGCAGATGCAAGGGCAGATGCACGTGCACGCGCCCGAATTAGACCTTCCTCCACCCTTTCTTGGTCATTTCTTCTGTCACCTTCTTCCCGCTTGTTGACCCTCTACTGATCTTTTCCTGCGTGGCCCCTTTGGAGTCTTTCCGTTTCTGTAACTGAACGAGTACTGCTTGAAGTGTTTTAGTGGCAGACTTCGGCCCTTGAAGACGGTTGGGGAGGCGGACGAACGTGAGCGCTGGTGAGTCGAGCGGCTCGGTGGTGCGGCGCATGCTGCTGGGGTCACATCTGCGGCGCCTGCGGGAGTCGCGCGGAATCACCAGAGAAGCGGCCGGTTACTCGATCCGTGCCTCCGAATCGAAGATCAGCCGCATGGAGTTGGGACGGGTGAGCTTCAAGACGCGCGACGTCGAGGACCTGCTGACGCTGTACGGCATCACCGACGAGGCCGAGCGCACGTCGCTCGTCTCCCTCGCCAAGGAGGCCAACGTCGCGGGCTGGTGGCACAGTTACTCGGACGTGCTGCCCAGCTGGTTCCCGACCTACGTCGGCCTGGAGGGTGCGGCCCATCTGATCCGGTCGTACGAAGTCCAGTTCGTGCACGGTCTGTTGCAGACGGAGGCCTACGCCCACGCGGTCGTCGCGCGCGGCATGCGGGGCGCCTCGCCCGCCGACATCGAGCGGCGCGTCGCGCTGCGCCTGGAGCGGCAGAAGTACCTCGTCTCCGAGAAGGCCCCGGAGTTCCACATCGTCCTCGACGAGGCCGCGCTGCGCCGCCCGTACGGCGACCGCGAGGTGATGCGGGGGCAACTCCAGCATCTGATCGAGGTGTCGGAGCGTCCCAACGTACGACTTCAGGTCATGCCGTTCAGCTTCGGCGGCCACTCGGGCGAGAGCGGTTCCTTCACCATTCTGAGCTTCCCGGAGTCCGACCTGTCGGACGTCGTCTATCTGGAGCAGCTCACCAGCGCGCTCTACCTGGACAAACGCGAGGACGTCACCCAGTACGAGGGCGCGCTCAAGCAGTTGCAGCAGGACAGCCCCGGGCCCTCCGAGAGCCGCGATCTGCTGCGGGGACTGCTCCAGCTCTCCTGATCTTCTCCTCACCGCCTCCGGCGAGTCTTCACAGTCTGTTCGCCTGTGAGTCTTCGTGGACTCTTCGGAGGTGCTCTCCAACTCCCTTTGGACACAAGTACGATGACGTCTGATCAGACGTTAATCGGATGTGTCTGCTGCCTCAGACTCGGATGTCTGCCTCGGCAGCAAGGGGATTGAGGGAGCACATGTCGTCCTACTTCACCGACTTGGCCCAGCAGTACATCGACGGCGAGTGGCGCCACGGCACCGGCTCCTGGGACATCATCGATTTCAACCCGTACAACGGCGAGAAGCTGGCGTCGATCACCATAGCCACGGTCGACGAGGTCGACGAGGCCTACCTCGCCGCCCGGCGCACCCAGAAGGAATGGGCCGCGACCAACCCGTACGCCCGTCGCGCCGTCTTCGAGAAGGCCCTGCGCATCATCGAGGAGCGCGAGGCCGAGATCACCGAGGTGATCATCGCCGAGCTCGGCGGCACCCACCTCAAGGCGGGCTTCGAGCTCCACCTCGCCAAGGAGTTCCTGCGCGAGTCGATCCAGCTGGCGCTGCGTCCCGAGGGCAAGATCCTCCCGTCGCCGATCGACGGCAAGGAGAACCGCCTCTACCGCGTCCCCGTCGGCGTCGTGGGCGTGATCAGCCCCTTCAACTTCCCCTTCCTGCTCTCCCTGAAGTCCGTCGCGCCGGCCCTGGCGCTCGGCAACGGCGTGGTCCTCAAGCCGCACCAGAACACCCCGATCGTCGGCGGCTCCCTGGTGGCGAAGATCTTCGAGGACGCGGGCCTGCCCGGCGGTCTGCTCAACGTCGTCATCACCGACATCGCCGAGATCGGCGACGCCTTCATCGAACACCCCGTCCCGAAGGTCATCTCCTTCACCGGCTCCGACAAGGTCGGCCGCCACGTCGCCACCGTCTGCGCCTCGCACTTCAAGACCGCGGTGCTGGAGCTCGGCGGCAACAGCGCCCTGGTGGTCCTCGACGACGCGGACATCGACTACGCCGTCGACGCGGCGGTCTTCAGCCGGTACGTCCACCAGGGCCAGGTCTGCATGGCCGCCAACCGCGTTCTCGTGGACCGCTCGATCGCGGACGAGTTCACCGAGAAGTTCGTCGCCAAGGTGAAGACGCTGAAGGTCGGCGACCCGAGCGACCCCCAGACGATCATCGGCCCGGTCATCAACTCCTCCCAGGCGGACTCGCTCACGGGCACGGTCGACCAGGCGATCGCCGAGGGCGCCACGGCCCTGGTGCGCGGCGCCACCACCGACAACCTCGTCGAGCCGACCGTCCTGACGGACCTGCCCGCCGATTCCTCCATCCTCCGGCAGGAGATCTTCGGCCCGGTCGCGCTCCTCGTCACCTTCGACGGCGAGGAGGAGGCGGTACGCATCGTCAACGACACCCCGTACGGGCTCAGCGGCGCCGTGCACACCGCCGACGTCGAGCGCGGTGTCGCCTTCGCCAAGCAGATCGACACCGGCATGTTCCACGTCAACGACGGCACCGTCCACGACGAGCCGCTGGTCCCCTTCGGCGGCGAGAAGCACTCCGGCATCGGCCGCCTCAACGGCGAGACGACCGTCGACGCCTTCACCACCCAGAAGTGGATCTCGGTCCAGCACGGGCGCAGTTTCTTCCCGTTCTAGGGGTTCTTCCGTTCGGAGACTCTTCGTCGCCATCGGGCCCTTGCGGACAGAAGCTGACCGCAAGGGCCCGTACGTTCGTCGGTGTCAGGCAGAGGATGCCAGGCAGGCAGACCGATGAAAGGCGGCGATCATGGTTACTCACGTTTCGGCGGAGACTCCCGGCGACGAGCGCGGAGCACTGCTCTCCTTTCTGGAGGCCGAGCGCGGCGGGATCCGCCGGGCCCTGATCGGCCTGACGCCGGAACAGGCCACGAGCAGGCCGAGCGCGAGCGAACTGTCCCTGGCCGGACTGCTCAAGCACGTCGCCGAGACCGAGCAGGCCTGGATCGCCCGCGCCAAGGGCGAGCCGCCCGCCGTCGAGCGGGACGAGTCGACCTGGCACGAGTGCTTCGCGCTCGTCGGCGACGAGACCGTCGAGTCGCAGCTCGCGTACTGGGAGAAGGTCGCCGCCGAGACGGAGGCGTTCATCCGCTCGTCGCCCAGCCTCGACGAGACCTTTGCACTGCCCGAAGCGCCCTGGTTCCCCCGGGAACGGGTCTCGATGCGCTGGGTGGCGCTCCACCTGATCCGCGAGACGGCCCGGCACGCCGGCCACGCCGACATCATCCGCGAGTCCCTGGACGGCGCCACCGCCTTCGAGCTGGTCGCCCGCGCGGAGGAGGGTTGACGTACGCGCCCTCATCTGCCCCATAACCTGGACCCCATGTCAGCGATCCGTCTCCTGGTGCTGGGTGCCGTCCGCCAGCACGGGCGGGCCCACGGCTACCAGGTGCGCAACGACCTCGAGTACTGGGGCGCGCACGAGTGGTCCAACGCCAAGCCCGGCTCGATCTACCACGCGCTCAAGCAGATGGCGAAACAGGGACTGCTGCGCGCCCACGAGATCGCCCCGTCCACGGCGGGCGGCCCGCCGCGCACCGAGTACGAGATCACGGACAAGGGCACCGAGGAGTACTTCACGCTGCTGCGCCGGTCGCTGACCGCGTACGACCAGAAACCGGACATCCTCTCGGCCGCGCTCGGCTTCATGGTCGACCTCGGCCGTGCGGAGGCCCTCGAACTCCTCCAGAAGCGGGTGCGCGCCATCGAGGAGTGGCGCAAGTCCGTCACCGGGTACTACACCCCCGAGGACGGCCCCGGACAGCTCGGCCACATCGGCGAGATCATGAACTTCTGGGTCCACTCCGCCGACTCCGGCGCACAGTGGACCCGGGGCCTGATCGAGCGCATCCGGGGCGGCGCGTACACCTTCGCCGGGGAGGGCCGGCCCTTCGTCGGCGTCCTGGTGGACGGCGAGGACAACCCGTACGCGACGGGAACCCCGCACCCCGGCGACCAGGAGTAGCCACGCCCTCCGCCGGACAGGGCCTAGTGGTGGAAGCCGGTCGCCGCCTCCTTGTCCTGGGTCAGCGGATGCGGCAGCTTGCGCAGTTGGGGCACCAACCGGCTCAGGTCCTCGATGAACAGGTCGGCGAGATCCACCGAGAAGCCGTTGCGGCACACCACACGCAGGACGGACAGGTCCTCCCGGTTGGCCGGGAAGGTGTACGCGGGCACCAGCCAGCCGCTCTCCCGCATGCGCCGGGACACGTCGAAGACGTCGTACGCGGTCACATGCGGTGCCGTGGTGAAGGCGAAGACGGGCAACTCGTCGCCCCGGGTGAGGAGTCGGAAGTCCTCCAGCGCCTCGATCCGCTCGGCGAGCCCGCGAGCCAGGTCTCTGGTCGTCTGCTGAACGGCCCGGAAGCCGTCCCGGCCCAGCCGTAGGAACGTGTAGTACTGCGCCACGACCTGCGCGCCCGGGCGGGAGAAGTTGAGGGCGAAGGTCGGCATGTTGCCGCCCAAGTAGTTGACCCGGAAGACGAGTTCCTCGGGCAGCTCCGCCTCGGTCCGCCACAGCGCCCAGCCGACGCCCGGGTAGACCAGCCCGTACTTGTGGCCCGAGGTGTTGATCGAGGACACGCGCGGCAACCTGAAGTCCCAGACCAGGTCCGGGTCGAGGAAGGGGGCGATCATCGCGCCGGACGCGCCGTCGACATGGACGGGAATGTCCAGGCCCGTACGCTCCTGGAGCTGGTCGAGGGCCGCGCACAGCTCGGCGATCGGCTCGTACGACCCGTCGAAGGTGGAGCCGAGGATGCCGACGACCCCGATGGTGTTCTCGTCGCACAGCTCGGCCGCCGCCTGAGGGTCGAGGTGGAACCGGTCGCCCTCCATGGGCACCTGGCGTGCCTCGACCTCCCAGAAGTTGCAGAACTTCTCCCAGCACACCTGGACGTTCACCCCCATCACGAGATTGGGGCGTGCTCCGGGGTAGCGGTCCGCGTTCCGCCGCATCCAGCGGCGCTTCAGCGCCATGCCGGCGAGCATGCACGCCTCGCTCGATCCGGTCGTCGAACAGCCGACGGTGGACGTCGGATCCGGCGCGTTCCACAGATCCGCGAGCATCGCCACGCAGCGCCGCTCCAGCTCGGCGGTGCGCGGGTACTCGTCCTTGTCGATCATGTTCTTGTCCTGGCACTCGGCCATCAGCACCCCGGCCTGCGGTTCCATCCAGGTGGTGACGAAGGTGGCGAGATTCAGCCGCGCGTTCCCGTCCAGCATCAGGTCGTCGTGGACGACCTGATACGCCGTGTTGGGCGGCAGCGGGCCGTCGGGAAGCCGGTGCTTGGGCGGGGCCTCCGTCATGCCCCCGACCGGATTCGCCTCCCCGAAGAAGGGGTTGACGGACACCGGTCGCTCGTCGGGCTTCTCGGGACCTTGGTGGAGCGGCATGGGATCTCCTGTCGAGTCGGCGGTCGGAGGGCCCTACTGGTTGATCGGAGGGTCCTACTGGTTGAGCGGATCGGGGGTCCTACTGGTTCATCGGATCGGAGGGGCGTGCCGGTTCACCGGATGGGGCTCCCGTCGGCGCGCAGCTGCATCTGCGGGCGTCCGGTGACGATCAGCCAGGCCGGTACCGAGGCCAGCACCAGCAGGGGCAGCACGGCCGGCTGGGCCACCAGGACGGCCGCCGTGAACAGACTGATCCAGCCCTGCCGGGTGACGGCCAGGAGCACACCCAGGACCGCGCACACCACGGCGAGCGTGGGATCCACCTGCGGTACCAAAGCGTGCGCGCACAGCCCGAGAGCTACCCCGGCGAACACGGAGGGAAAGATCCGGCCGCCGCGGAAGCCGCACGAGGTGGCTACCAACAGCGCGGCCAGCTTCACCACGAACATCGACGCGAACCGTCCCGCCGACCAGCCCTCCGGGTTCGCGGCGAGGGTCTTCACCTCGTCCAGGCCCTTGAAGAGCGTCAGAGGCCCGCCCAGCGCCCCCAGCAGCCCCAGGACGAGACCGCCCACGGGAATCGCCACCATGGGGTGTCCGAGCCGGGAGAAGACGCCGTGGACGTACGGAAGGGCGCACACCGCGGTCATCCCGATCGCCGCGGCCGCCGAGGCGACCACCAGGGCGCTCAGCAGGTCGCCCCAGTGGGGGCCCGCGTAGGCGGGCAGCGCGAGGTCGAAGCTCGGGTGCTCCAGCAGCACCATGGTCAGCGCGCCCGTGCCACCCGCGAGCAGCGGTGGCAGCAGCCGGTCCCACAGGGCGCCGGGCCCCGGCTGCCCGGCCAGCACCTCGGAGAAGATCAGCGCGGCGGCCACCGGCGTGCCGAACAGGGCGCCGATCGTGCCCGCGACCGCCAGGCCCACCCACAGCCCCACGGCGGAGCCCGGGATCACCCGGGTGCCGAGCCAGTAGGCGAGGGCCACGTTGACGGCCGTGATCGGGTTCTCGGGGCCCAGGCTCACCCCGCCCGCCAGCGTCAGGACGGTGGCGACGAGCAGCCCGGGCAGAACGCGGGGCGGCAGGGGAGCGTCGACCAGGCCCGTGGTCGCCGGATCCGGGCCCGCGTGCCCCGGCACCTTCCACACCACCAGACCCACCGCGACGCCGGTCGCCGTGAGCATCACGACCATCCACAGCACGGAGTAGCGGCCCACGCCCAGTGCGTCCGGAAGGGTCTCCCACAGGACGTCCTTGAACCGGTCGGCGAGCAGGCTGACGCCCAGCAGGACGAGCGCCGTGGCCACACCGACCACCACGGAGGGGACGATCAACGGCAGCAGACGCCGTAAGGGGGTCGCCGTGGACGCATCGGTGCTCACGGCCACACCCTAAGCGGGCAAAAGCGGCACAACATCCCGAGGTGTGCGCTTCGGTACCCCGGGAATTCCGGCTTGCACCTCACGTGGCGTGAGGGCTGATGGTGGGACGCGTACCGAGGAAGGAGCGGAAGTGGGCTACTCAGTGGGCCAGGTCGCCGGTTTCGCCGGGGTCACGGTGCGCACCCTGCACCACTACGACGAGATCGGCCTGCTCGTGCCGAGCGAGCGCAGCCACGCGGGGCACCGGCGTTACAGCGACGACGACCTCGACCGGCTGCAACAGATCCTGTTCTACCGGGAGCTGGGCTTCCCGCTCGACGAGGTCGCGGCCCTGCTCGACGACCCGGAGGCGGACCCGCGCGCGCATCTGCGCCGCCAGCACGAGCTGCTGACCGCCCGGATCGAGAAGCTGCAGAAGATGGCCGCGGCCGTGGAGCACGCCATGGAGGCACGCACGATGGGCATCAACCTCACGCCCGAGGAGAAGTTCGAGGTCTTCGGGGACAAGGATCCCGAAGAGCACGCGCAGGAGGCCGAACAGCGGTGGGGCGGCACGGCGGAGTACGCCGAGTCACAGCGCCGCGCCGCCCGCTACACCAAGGAGGACTGGCAGCGCGTCCAGGCCGAGGTCGCCTCCTGGAGCGAGCGCTACGACGCCCTCATGGAAGCGGGCGAACCCGCGACCGGCGAGCGGGCCATGGACATGGCCGAGGAACACCGGCAGCACATCGTCAAGTGGTACTACGACTGCTCGTACGAGCTCCACGGCTGCCTCGGCGCGATGTACGTGTCGGACGAACGCTTCAAGGCGTACTACGACTCCATGCGCCCGGGTCTCGCCGAGCACCTCAGGGACGCGATCACGGCGAACGCGGCCCGGCACTCCCAGGAAGCCTGACGGTGGGGCGGTAAGGGGCACCCGCCGTGGCGGGTGCCCCTTACTGGATTCCGGATCTGCGGCCGGTCGCGCCCTACTCCTTCACCAGGACCACCGCGGTGCCGTAGGCGCACACCTCCGTGCCCACGTCCGCCGCCTCGGTCACGTCGAACCGCATCATCAGCACGCCGTTCGCCCCCCTCGCGCGTGCCTGCTCGACGAGCCGTTCCATGGCCTGGTTGCGGGTCTCCACGAGGGTCTTGGTGAGCCCCTTGAGTTCACCGCCGATCATCGACTTCAGACCCGCGCCGATCTGGCTGCCCAGATGCCGGGAGCGCACGGTGAGACCGAAGACCTCGCCGATGACCTGCTGGACGCGGTATCCGGGTGCGTCGTTCGTCGTCACGACCAGGACGTCCGACTGAGGTCCCTGGCCGCCTCCGTATTCCTCGATGCCCATGGTCCACAGCTTTGTCCCAGGGGGCACACAGTGCATCCTGGGGGCACTGGTGGAACCTGGCACGGACACTGTGCGTTGATAGCTTTGGCCGACAGTACTGATGTACTGCCGTACTGCCGTCCCAGGACCGCCGTACTCTTCCTTCACCCCTCAGGAGCCCGGAACCGTGACGACGCTTGCCCTTGGTCCAAGCTGGCTGGATCCGAACACGCTCCTGGACAACTTCGGCATCTGGGGCCTGCTGCTCATCGTCTTCGCCGAGTCCGGCCTGCTGATCGGATTCTTCCTGCCGGGTGACTCGCTGCTGTTCACCTGCGGTCTGCTGATCACGTCGAACCAGCTCGACTTCCCGCTGTGGGCGGCCGTCGCCCTGATCTGCGTCGCCGCGGTCCTCGGCGACCAGGCGGGTTACCTGTTCGGCAAGAAGGTCGGCCCCTCGCTCTTCACCCGCCCGGACTCCCGCCTCTTCAAGCAGGAGAACGTGGTCAAGGCCCACGAGTTCTTCGAGAAGTACGGGCCCAAGTCCCTGGTCCTCGCCCGCTTCGTGCCCATCGTGCGCACCTTCACGCCGATCATCGCGGGCGTCAGCGGCATGAAGTACCGCTCCTTCCTCACCTTCAACATCATCGGTGGTGTCCTGTGGGGCGCCGGCGTCACGTTGCTCGGCTCCTGGCTCGGCAAGATCGACTTCGTCAAGAACAACATCGAGGCGATCCTGATCCTGATCGTCCTCGTCTCGGTGATCCCGATCGCCATCGAGTTCCTGCGGGCGCGCTCCAAGGCCAAGAAGAACCCGCCGGCGCCGGAGGCCCCGCAGGGCCCGGCCGCCTACCAGCAGCAGCCCACGGCCCCCGTCATGGACGACGCGACCCGCCCGCTGCGCATGCACCAGCCCCAGCAGAGCCAGGACCCGTACCAGCAGGACCCGTACCAGCAGGACCGGCACCAGCAGGACCAGTACGCCCAGGGCTACCCGCAGCAGCAGCCGTACGGCAACCAGGACCAGGGTTACTACCAGGGCCAGGGCTACGACCAGAATTACGGTCAGAGCTACGACCCGAACTACGACCCCAACTACGATCAGGGCCAGGGCTACCCGCCCCAGCAGGGTTACCCGCAGCAGCAGCCTTACGGCAACCAGGACCAGAGCTACCAACAAAACCCGTACGGCAACTGAGCGCCCCGAAAGGGCCGCGGGCTGTGACATATGCGGCTCCGCCGCGTGGGCGCGATCAGCCACAACAAGCCCGTAGCCGCCGCCCGACAGCAGCGTCCGAGTTCGTAGGCACCCGGCGCTCAGAACCCCCGCGTCCGCTTGGCAGCCCTTCGTCCCCCGGTGGAGCCCCCCGGCACCCGCAGGAACAGCCGCGAGATCTCCGACCCCAGGTTCACACCGATGGCGATGGCCATGGCGAGCGCCGCGGCCTTGGAGAGCGAGACCAGCCCCTTGTCGACGTTGCTCTGGGCGATCGACAGCAGCCCGAAGTAAGTGGCCGACCCTGGGAGCAGGGGCCCTATCGCGGCGGTCGTGTACGGCAGCGCGGACGCGAACCGGTAGCGGGACAGCAGCTGCCCGAAGAGGCCCACCAGGCCCGCCGCGACGGCGGTGGAGGCGACCGGTGAGATACCGCCCGGGTAGTGCATCGCCCCGTACACCGACCAGGCGACGCCTCCGTTGAGGGTCACCGCGAGCACCGTGGATCGTTCCTGCTGGAGCAGGACCGCGAAGGTCAGCGACAGCAGCATGGCGGCGGCGATCTGCACCAGGGGCCGCTCGGAGATGCTGAGAGCCTGGTCCGGATTGAGCGCGGCGCCGAACTTCACGCCGAAATAGAGCACGATGAGGACGCCGACGATGATGCCCACGAAGAGGTACATGACCTCCAGGAGGCGCGCGGACGCGGTGATGTAGAAGCCGGTCAGTCCGTCCTGGACGCCCGCGACGAGCGCCCGCCCGGGCAGCAGCGCGAACAGTCCACCGGTGATCACCGCGGAGGAGTTCGTGTCGACGTGCGCGAGCTGGAGTGCGACCCCTATCGCGGCCGGCGGCATCGCGGCCACCGTGAACTGGTAGAACTCCGGCAGCCCGCGGCCCGCGCAGAGCCAGGCCAGCCGGTCGCCCAGCATCGCGCCGAGCGCCGCGGCGACGAACACGATCGCGTCACCGCCCACGAGCACCGAGGCCGCACCCGCCAGCAGCCCGGTGCAGCCGGTCAGCACCCAGCCGGGATACGGGTGCCGGTTGCGCCGCATCTCCGCGAGGCGCCGGTAGGCCTCCTCCAGGGAGAACGTGGTCTCCGGGTCGCTGAGGTCGTCGACGAGCCGGTAGACGGCCGCGAGCCGCGTGTAGTCGGTGCCCCGGCGGCGTACGGTCCGGGAGGCCGTCACGGGATCGTCCACCAGGGACGGCTGGTGCGAGATCGACAGCAGCGTGAAGGTGACGTTCGGTTCGCAGCGGTCCAGGCCGAACGAGCGGCAGACGGCGAACATCGCCGTCTCCACGTCCTCGGCGCCCTCACCGCCCGCGAGCAGCAACTCGCCGATGCGCAGCGTCAGGTCGAGCACGCGGGGGACGGCCGGGCCGGCCTCGTCCTCCTTGTGCAGCAGTTCGGGTGCCGGACGCTCGGCCACCGGCATGCGCAGCATCGTGCGCATCCGGTCCTGCCAGGGCACGTCCTTGGTCAGGCTGACCACGGGGACGCCGGTCGCCGGTGTGAAGGCGGGCGGGGCGTGCTTCGCGCTGTAGGTGCGCGGGGTGCTGAACGCCGACCCCTCGGACTCGGCGCCGGCCGTCTCGGGCGGCACGAGCCCCTTGGGGACCGCGAACTCCGACGTGGTCCCCGATTCGTCCTCGACCGCCGGTGCCACGCCGTCCGGCTGTGCGAAGGCACTCCTCGCCTCGTCCGACTGCGGTTTGCGGTCCTCCGCCTCCGTCACCCACCACTCCCGCTGTTGCCGACCGTGCACCTCCCGTACGCCCCAGTATGCGCACGGATACGCGAACGGGCCGCGCCACCCCAGGAGGGGTCACGCGGCCCGCGGGGCTCAGGGGGGATCAGTGACCGCCCTGCTCCTTCAAGCGCTTGTAGGAACGCTCGATCTCGGCCTCGGCCTCCGCGCGGCCGACCCAGTTGGCGCCCTCGACGGACTTGCCGGGCTCGAGGTCCTTGTAGACCTCGAAGAAGTGCTGGATCTCCAGGCGGTCGAACTCCGACACGTGGTGGATGTCCCGCAGGTGCTCCACGCGCGGGTCGTGCGCCGGGACGCACAGCAGCTTGTCGTCGCCGCCGGCCTCGTCCGTCATACGGAACATGCCGATCGCGCGGCACTGGATGAGGCAGCCCGGGAAGGTCGGCTCGTCCAGGATGACCAGCGCGTCCAGCGGGTCGCCGTCCTCGCCGAGGGTGTTCTCGACGAAGCCGTAGTCGGCCGGGTAGCTGGTCGAGGTGAAGAGTCGACGGTCCAAGCGGATCCGACCGGTCTCGTGGTCCACCTCGTACTTGTTCCGCGAACCCTTCGGAATCTCGATCGTGACGTCGAACTCCACCGGTGGCTCCTCCATGATCAACACATAGTTCTGGTGATTAAGTGTCCCTCACGCAGGTGTGTGATCGCGAAAGGGGCTGGTGGTCGTGCCAGAGCTGAAGGCTTGGCGGGCCGCGAGACCGCATGTGGTGCGGATCAAGCGGACCGTGCAGCCGCACGTGACGCGGGTCGCGCAGGCCGTGCAGCCGCGTGTGACGAGGGCTGCGCAGTCCGTGCGACCGCATGTGGCGCGGGCCGCTCAAGCCGTGCGGCCGCGTTCCGTGAAGTTCACGACCCCGCAGCTCACAGCCGTCGCCGCCACCGCGGGCCTGGCACTCGCGGCCGGGGCGGTGGCCTTGGTCGGCCCCTGGGACTCCTCCGGTCAGCGTACGGCCGAGCGTGACTGGGCCGCATCGCGAGAAGGGGAGGGTGGCACAGATCACGGACGTAGTTCCGATACGTCCCCCGCGGCGCCGAAGCCCGCGCCCAGCGCCGCCTCCGTACTGATCGGTCTCGGCGGCTCCACCGTCTCGGTGCCCGCACCCGCTCAGAAGGCCCTCACGAACACCCTCGACCGGCTTCTGGGCGACCCCGCGCTCGGCGGGCGACGTACGGCCGTGGTCGTCGACGTGGCGACCGGCAAGAGGCTGTACGGCAAGGGCGCCGACGACGCGCAGACCCCGGCCTCCACCACGAAGATCGCCACCGCGGTCGCCGCGCTCTCCGCGGCGGGCGCCGACCACCGTATCGAGACCCGCGCGGTCCTGGAGCCCGGCACCAAG
Source organism: Streptomyces sp. NPDC007896 (assembly GCF_042959425.1). Taxonomy (NCBI): domain Bacteria; kingdom Bacillati; phylum Actinomycetota; class Actinomycetes; order Kitasatosporales; family Streptomycetaceae; genus Streptomyces; species Streptomyces sp. NPDC007896. The sequence continues at coordinate 743,019 of NZ_JBIBKX010000002.1, forward strand.
GAGGTCGTGCTCGTCGGCGGTGGCGACCCCACGCTGACCGCCCGCAAGGAGGCGGCGGGCTGGGCGAGCCTGCGCACCCTGGCCGACGAGACGGCGACCGCCCTGAAGGCCCGTCATCTGACCGAGGTGACGCTCTCGTACGACACCTCGCTCTACACCGGTCCCGCCCTGCACCCCATCGGCACCAACCCCAACCTCGCGCCGGTCAGCGCCCTGATGGTCGACGAGGCCCGCACCGACGACTCGGCCAGCGGCCCGGTCACCCGCGCCGCGGACCCGGCGGCGGACGCGGCCGGGAAGTTCGCGCAGCTGCTGGAGGCCAAGGGCATCAAGACGGCGACTCCCGGCCCCTCCAAGGCGACGAACCGCTCGCAGTCCCTCGCCTCGGTCTCCTCGCCGCCCCTGTCCGCCCTCATCGAGCGGATGCTGACGAACAGCGACAACGACATCGCGGAGGCCATGGCCCGCCAAGTCGCCCTCGCCACCGGCCGACCGGCCGACTTCGATGGCGGCGCGGCGGCGATCGACGCCGAGCTGAAGAAGCTCGGACTCCCGCTGTCCGGCGCGCACTTCACGGACGGCAGCGGTCTGAACCGGGACGACAGGCTGACGGCGGACCTGCTCACGGCCCTCCTGGTCAAGGCCGGTGACCCCGCCCGCCCCGAACTCCGGCCCATCCTGACCGGTCTGCCGGTCGCGGGCTTCACGGGCACCCTCAGCGACCGCTACGCCGACGACGCGTCCGGCACCGGCCTCGTACGCGCCAAGACCGGCACGCTGACCGGGGTGAACACCCTGGCGGGCACGGTCGTCGACGCCGACGGCCGCCTGCTGGCCTTCGCCTTCCTGGCCTCCGACACGACCGATCCGTCGGCGGCGCAGTCGGCCCTGGACCGCACGGCCTCGGCACTGGCGGGCTGCGGCTGCCGTTAGGACCGGCCCGGCCGGATCCCGGGCAACGCCCGTACCACGAGCCCCGTACGCCCCGGAGCACGGGCGTATCCGGCGCCGTACCCCTCACCGCACTTGGGCCCGCTCACGTACGGTTGACGCATGACGAGCATCGGTGGTGCCGAGATGGTCGACTGGAATCTCGCGGTGGCGACCGCGACACGGCTTGTGCGGCCTGGCCCCGAGGTGAGCCGCGACGAGGCCCGAGAGGTCGTCGCGGAGCTGCGCCGGCATGCGAAAGCCTCGGAGGAGCACGTCCGGGGCTTCACTCGTATGGGCACGGAGGACATCCACGACACCCCCATCCTCGTGGTGGACCGCCCGGGCTGGGTCCGGGCGAACGTCGCGGGGTTCCGGGAGCTCCTGAAACCCCTGCTGGACAAGATGCAGGAGCGGCGGGGGACCACCCCGGGCGGAGCAGTCCTCGGCGCCGTCGGCGGCAAGGTCACCGGCGTGGAGCTGGGCATGCTGCTGTCGTTCCTGTCGTCGCGCGTCCTCGGGCAGTACGAGACCTTCGCCCCGGCGACCAGGGAACTCCCGGCGGGTGAGAACGGCGGCGGCAGGCTCCTCCTCGTCGCGCCGAACATCGTCCACGTGGAGCGCGAACTCGACGTGGAGCCCCACGACTTCCGCCTGTGGGTGTGTCTGCACGAGGAGACGCACCGTACGCAGTTCACGGCCGTGCCCTGGCTGCGCGACCACCTGGAGGGCGAAATCCAGTCTTTCTTGGGCGAGACCGAGGTCGACCCCATGACGGTCCTGGAGCGCATCAGGGAGGCCGCCCAGTCGCTCGCGGGCGGCCGTCCCGAGGGTGAGGAGGACGACGGGGGCCGGTCTTTGGTCGAGATCGTGCAGACGCCTGCCCAGCGGGAGATCCTCGGCCGCCTCACCGCCGTGATGTCCCTCCTGGAGGGCCACGCGGACTTCGTGATGGACGGTGTGGGCCCGGACGTGGTCCCGTCCGTGGGCGAGATCCGCGAGAAGTTCCAGCAGCGCCGGGCCAAGGGGGCCTCGCGACTGGACCTCGCCCTGCGCAAGCTGCTCGGTTTGGACGCCAAACTGAAGCAGTACAGGGACGGTGAGCGGTTCGTGCGCGCGGTCGTCGACCAGGTGGGCATGGACGGCTTCAACCGTGTGTGGACTTCCCCGAACACCCTCCCGACCAAGACGGAGATCGCCAAACCGGCGGACTGGGTCGCGCGGGTGCACCGCAAGGCGGAGTCGTGAACCCTACGGCAAGGTCGTGAAACGAATTCGGCCGACGGCAGGTGAACGCCCCTCCAATCACCCGTCCGAGGGACCGTGAGCCAACGGTAGGCGTGCAATGCTCGGGGAACGGCCCGTTTCTGTCACCATCTACACACTCTGTGTGACCAGACTCGGGCTCACCCCCCGAAAACTTCATGAAGGGAACCGGACATGGGTCCCCATCCTGCGGTCGCGGCGATACGCCTGGCGGTCCGCCGCGTACTCCACGACATCCTCACCGACCACACCCGTCCCCCAGGCGAGTCCTCCCCGCTCGTCCTCGTCGCCTGCTCCGGCGGCGCCGACTCCATGGCGCTCGCCTCCGCGCTCGCCTTCGAAGCCCCCAAACTCGGCATCCGCGCCGGTGGCATCACCGTGGACCACGGTCTGCAGCCCGGCTCCGATCTGCGCGCCGACGACGTCGTCTCCCGCCTCGTCGAGCTCGGCATGACCCCCGTCGAGTCCCTCGCCGTCACCGTGGGCCGCGACGGCGGCCCCGAGGCCGCCGCCCGCGACGCCCGGTACGCCGCCCTGGATGCCGCCGCCGTGCGCCACGGCGCCTCCGCCGTCCTGCTGGGCCACACCCGTGACGACCAGGCCGAGACGGTGCTGCTGGGCCTCGCCCGCGGCTCCGGCATCCGCTCCCTGTCCGGCATGGCCGCGGTCTCGGGGGCCGGCGGCCGTTACCGCCGACCGTTCCTGCACCTGGACCGGCAGACCGCCCGCAAGGCCTGCATGGTCCAGTCGCTGCCCGTCTGGGACGACCCGCACAACGCCGACCCGGCCTACACCCGCTCCCGGCTGCGCCACGAGGGCCTGCCCGCCCTGGAGAAGGCGCTCGGCAAGGGAGTCGTCGAGGCCCTCGCCAGGACGGCACAGCTGTCCCGTGACGACGCCGACGCCCTCGACGCCTGGGCCCGCCAGGCCGAGGCCTCCGTACGCGACACGGCGGGCCTCCTGGAGTGCGCGAAGCTCTACGCCCTGCCGCCCGCCGTACGCCGCCGCATCCTGCGCCGCGCCGCCATCGAGGCGGGCGCCCCGGCCGGTTCGCTGTTCGCCCGCCACATCGAAGAAGTCGACCGGCTGATCACCGGCTGGCGCGGTCAGGGAGCCATCAATCTCCCGGGCAAAGTCGTCGCTCAGCGGCAGGGTGGCAGACTGGTGATTCGGCAAGGCTGAAACCGGACCCTCCATCGGGACCGCTCGCGCGGCTCTCCGGGACCCCTCACTCGGGTCACGGGCGGTCCGGGTGGCCGCCCAGGAAAAGTGGGACCGGACGACCGAAAGTGATGCGGGTGGACGCGAAAGACATGAGCACCGACCTCAAGTCGGTGCTCATCACCAAGGAAGAGATCGACGCCAAGCTGGCTGAGCTGGCCGCGAAGATCGACGCGGAGTACGCGGGCAAGGACCTGCTGATCGTCGGTGTCCTCAAGGGCGCCGTCATGGTCATGGCGGACCTCGCGCGTGCGCTGTCCACCCCCGTCACCATGGACTGGATGGCGGTGTCGTCGTACGGCGCGGGCACCCAGTCCTCGGGTGTGGTGCGGATCCTCAAGGACCTCGACACCGACATCAAGGGCAAGCACGTCGTGATCGTCGAGGACATCATCGACTCGGGGCTGACCCTGTCCTGGCTCATCTCCAACCTCGGTTCCCGCGAGCCGGCCTCCCTCAAGGTGTGCACGCTGCTGCGCAAGCCGGAGGCGGCCAAGGTCGCGATCGACGTGGAGTGGGTCGGCTTCGACATCCCCAACGAGTTCGTGATCGGCTACGGCCTCGACTACGCGGAGAAGTACCGCAACCTCCCGTTCGTCGGTACGCTCGCGCCTCACGTCTACGGCGGCTGAACCTCCGGGTCCCAGTCCTCGTAAGACGATCGGGAACCCCAGCGGGTTTCGCGCCGTTGGAGCATGCGTGGGCGGGATTGCCAGTCGTCCCCTGCAGCTTCGGGTGACAATGCTGGGGTACCGTCCGAAGAACAGTCTTTATAAGTCTTTATCAAACTCACTATGGCAGGAGGGACGGGGCGGCACCGCTCCGTATGGATGGACGTGAAGCGATACTTCCGTGGGCCGGTCATGTGGATCGTGCTGGCCGTCCTTGCCGTGGTCGTGTTGATGCAGGTCGTCGGCTCGTCCGGCGGCTACAAGACAGTGGACACCGGCCAGGTCGTCCAGGCGATCAATGACAACAAGGTCCAAGAGGCCAAGCTGACCACCGGTGACGAGCAAGTCATCAAGGTGCAGCTCAAGGATGGCCAGAAGGTCTCCGGCAGCTCCAAGATCCAGGCGAGCTACATCGGTGACCAGGGCGTCAACCTCGCCAACACACTCCAGGACAAGTTCCAGAACAAGCAGATGCCGGACGGCTACACGGTCTCGCCGTCCAAGCAGAACCCGTTCCTCGGCATCCTGCTGTCTCTGCTTCCCTTCGTCCTCATCGTCGTCGTCTTCCTGTTCCTGATGAACCAGATGCAGGGCGGCGGCTCCCGGGTCATGAACTTCGGGAAGTCCAAGGCGAAGCTCATCACCAAGGACACCCCGAAGACGACGTTCTCGGACGTCGCGGGTTCGGACGAGGCGGTCGAGGAGCTCCAGGAGATCAAGGAGTTCCTCCAGGAGCCGGCGAAGTTCCAGGCCGTCGGGGCGAAGATCCCCAAGGGCGTGCTCCTGTACGGGCCTCCTGGAACCGGTAAGACGCTGCTCGCACGCGCTGTCGCGGGCGAGGCAGGCGTCCCCTTCTACTCGATCTCGGGTTCCGACTTCGTCGAGATGTTCGTCGGTGTCGGTGCCTCCCGAGTCCGTGACCTGTTCGAGCAGGCCAAGGCGAACGCTCCGGCGATCGTCTTCGTCGACGAGATCGACGCGGTCGGCCGCCATCGCGGCGCCGGCCTCGGCGGTGGTCACGACGAGCGCGAGCAGACGCTGAACCAGCTGCTCGTCGAGATGGACGGCTTCGACGTGAAGGGCGGTGTGATCCTCATCGCCGCCACGAACCGGCCCGACATCCTCGACCCGGCGCTGCTGCGGCCCGGCCGCTTCGACCGGCAGATCGCGGTCGACCGCCCGGACATGCAGGGCCGTCTGGAGATCCTCAAGGTTCACCAGAAGGGCAAGCCGGTCGCGCAGGACGTCGACCTCTCGGCCGTCGCCCGCCGCACCCCCGGCTTCACGGGTGCCGATCTCGCCAACGTGTTGAACGAGGCCGCGCTTCTGACGGCCCGCAGCGACATGAAGCTGATCGACAACTCCATGCTGGACGAGGCGATCGACCGCGTGGTCGCGGGCCCGCAGAAGCGGACCCGGATCATGTCGGACAAGGAGAAGAAGATCACCGCGTACCACGAGGGCGGCCACGCCCTGGTCGCGGCGGCGTCTCCGAACTCCGACCCGGTCCACAAGATCACGATCCTGTCGCGTGGCCGTGCCCTCGGCTACACGATGGTCCTGCCGGACGAGGACAAGTACTCCACGACGCGCAACGAGATGCTGGACCAGCTGGCTTACATGCTGGGCGGCCGCGCGGCCGAGGAGCTCGTCTTCCACGACCCCACCACGGGCGCTGCGAACGACATCGAGAAGGCCACCGCAACGGCCCGCGCGATGGTCACGCAGTACGGCATGACCGAGCGTCTGGGCGCGATCAAGTTCGGCGGCGACAACACCGAGCCCTTCCTGGGCCGGGAGATGTCGCACCCGCGTGACTACTCGGAAGAGGTCGCCGCGCTCGTCGACGAAGAGGTCAAGAAGCTCATCGAGAACGCGCACAACGAGGCCTGGGAAATCCTGGTCGAGAACCGCGACGTCCTCGACGCGCTGGTGCTCCAGCTGCTGGAGAAGGAGACGCTGAGCAAGGAGCAGATCGCCGAGATCTTCGCTCCGATCCACAAGCGCCCGGCCCGCCCCGCGTGGACCGGCTCCTCCCGGCGCACCCCGTCCACCCGCCCGCCGGTGCTCTCCCCCAAGGAGCTGTCACTGACGAACGGGGCGAACGGATCGACGTCGGCCATCGCCAATGTGACGGAGTCCGTCCCGGCGAAGGAAGTGGCTCCGGAGGACCGCTCCGAGGGCTGACCCGGCTCCCGGCGGCCCCACCAGGCCCGGAATGGATGCCGCGCCCCCCAGGTTCTAGCCTGGGGGGCGCGGCATTTTCGCACGACCGCATGTTTTGGACGCGTCGACCAGCACGCGCAAGATCCACAGGAACGAGGACCACATGACCGACCCCGTGACGCTGGACGGCGAAGGTGTGATCGGCGAGTTCGACGAGAAGCGCGCTGAGAACGCCGTACGGGAGCTTCTCATCGCGGTCGGCGAGGACCCGGACCGCGAGGGACTGCGCGAGACGCCCGGGCGGGTCGCCAGGGCGTACAGGGAGATATTCGCGGGGCTGTGGCAGAAGCCCGAGGACGTGCTGACGACCACCTTCGACCTCGGGCACGACGAGATGGTGCTCGTGAAGGACATCGAGGTCCTCAGCAGCTGTGAGCACCACCTGGTGCCGTTCGTCGGCGTGGCCCATGTCGGCTACATCCCGTCCACGGACGGCAAGATCACGGGTCTGTCGAAGCTGGCCCGGCTCGTGGACGTCTACGCCCGGCGGCCACAGGTGCAGGAACGGCTCACCACGCAGATCGCCGACTCCCTGATGAAGATCCTGGAGCCGCGTGGTGTGATCGTCGTCGTGGAGTGCGAGCACATGTGCATGTCGATGCGCGGGGTGCGCAAGCCCGGCGCGAAGACCATCACCTCGGCCGTGCGTGGCCAGCTGCGCGATTCCGCCACCCGCAACGAGGCGATGAGCCTGATCATGGCGCGTTAGCGCCCCGGCCCGTACGCCCGCCGCGTGCCCCGTCCGTCAGGCGACGGGGGCCGCGCCCCCGTGTTCGTTGTCGTCGTCCTCCGGGAGCTTGCAGACGCGCTCCAGGAAGAAGGCGGCCGCTATCACGGCGATGCCGGCGAGGACCGAGAAACCGGCGTAGATGGCCTGGTCGCGACGGGCGGGGATGTCCAGGGACTCGAGCAGGAACGCGCCCGTACCGCCGTACATGCCCGACACCAGGGCCGCGACCAGGGCGCTCGCCTGGCCGAAGACGACCGCGCGGGCCGCCATCAGGGGGTCGATGCCCTTGGCGCCGGGGCGGCGTTCACGCTGGGCCTTGAGGCGGGCGCGCAGCGAGAGCGCCGTGGACAGCAGGACGACGGCGATCAGGGCCAGGACGACGGGGGCGGCCAGCGGGACCCGCGGGAGGGTCCCCACCGCGCTCCACAGGCGTGCGCCCGCCCAGGACAGCACACCGGCCACGACGAACACGGCTGCCAGCGTCCTGATGCGCAGCTGTTTCACGTTGTTGTCCCTTTGCCCCTCTTGTAAGCCCGTCTTGGTCGTCCTGACCTTAACGACTACTCGGGCAGCCGGAGTTCCAGGTCGGGCCGGGGCAGGACACCTTCCCGGGTGACGGCGGTGAGCAGGTGGGCCACGGGGCCGCGGTCGGGCAGCTGGGCCTCGGGCTCCACGTCGTGCCAGGGGGCCAGTACGAAGGCCCGTTCGTGGGCGTGCGGGTGAGGGAGGGTCAGGACCGGGTCACCGGAGACGACATCGGCGTACGCCACGATGTCCACGTCGATCGTGCGCGGGCCCCAGCGCTCGTCCCGTACGCGGTGGAAGGCCTCCTCGATCGCGTGTGCCCGCTCCAGGAGCGAGGACGGCGGGAGGGTGGTCTTGAGGACCACTACCGCGTTGAAGTACGTCGGCTGGCTGCCCGGTTCGACGCCCCAGGGCTCCGTTTCGTAGACGGGCGAGACCGCCTTGACGCGGAGGCCGGGGGTGTCCTCCAGGGCGTCGATGGCGCCCTGAAGGGTCTCCAGGCGGTTGCCCAGGTTCGAGCCGAGGGAGAGCACCGCCCGTTTCGGGTTCTGCAGGGTCGTGTCGGCGGCGTCCACCCGCTCGACCACGGAGGCGGGCACCGGCTGTACGGTCGGGTCGCTCTGACCCTCGGTGAAGTAGGCGGTCATACTCGGCTCCGGGTGATCGTGACGGTCACGTCGTCGAAGGGGACCGTGATCGGCGCGTCCGGTTTGTGCACGCAGACCTCGACCTCCTGGACCCCGTCGTGCTTCAGACAGGTCTGGGCGATGCGCTCGGCGAGGGTCTCGATGAGGTCGACGGGCTCGCCCTCGACGACGGCCACGACCTCCTCCGCCACGATGCCGTAGTGCACGGTCTTCGACAGGTCGTCCTCGGCCGCGGCCGGTCGGGTGTCCAGGCCCAGCGCCAGGTCCACGATGAAGGTCTGGCCTTCCTCGCGTTCCTTCTGGAAGACACCGTGGTGCCCGCGGGCCTTGAGGCCGCGCAGCGCGACACGATCCACGCGAATCACTCCTGCAATCGTCGGTAGCGGCCGATGTCCACCGAGTGCGGTCGGCGCACCGGCCTCAAACGAATCTACCTGCGGGCACTGACAGAGCTCGCCCGCGGGGACACGCGCCCACATGATGGTCATGAGGCTTCATCGGGCGTTTCCCCTGGGGAACACGGCGGCTCACGGGTTGGTAGCCGCCCCTACCCAGCGGTTCGTGATTCCAACCACTCCTTGGTGCCCGTGGGCCGCCCGCCCACCCGACCGGGGGTGTCCGGGGGCTCAGCGGGGGTGTTCTCGTCCTCAGCCGGGGGTGTCCTCGTCCTCCTCCTCGCCCGATTCGGCGAGTACGGGTGAGGCGTGGTGAGACCAGAGCTTCCAGCCGTCGGCCGTGCGGCGGAACACGTTCGTGGCGACGACCAGCTGGCCGACGAGCGGGCCGAGCTCGTCGCTGTCCTCGGGGGCGGGGCCGCCGCTGAGGATGTTCTCGGTGCAGGTCACCAGCGCGGTGTCGTCCGTGACGGAGACGTGCACGTCCGTCAGGAAGAACTGGATGTACTCCGTGTTCGCCATGATCAACGCGTACGAGCGCAGGACCTCGCCACGGCCGTTGAGGACCGGCCAGCCCGGGTGGACGCAGGAGATCACCGCGCCGTCGCCCTCGATGTCGTCGTCGGCGGTGTCCAGCGGGGCCAGCCACAGCGACGACAGTCCTTCGAAGTCACCCCGCTCGAGTGCCTCGTAGAAGGCGGTGTTGGCGAGTTCGACCTGCTCGATGTCGGTGCGGGGTGCGCTCACTGGGCTCCCTCGACGGCCCGGGCGACTCGTACGGCGTCGGCGGTGGCCCGTACCTCGTGGACGCGGACCGCCCAGGCACCCTGGTGGGCGGCGAGCGCGGAGACGGCGGCGGTGGCGGCGTCCCGTTCGCGGGCCGGCGGCGGGGCGCCCTCAGGGCCCGCCAGTACGCGGCCCAGGAACCGCTTGCGGGAGGCGGCGACGAGCAGGGGGTGGCCGAGTTCGCTCAGCCGGTCGAGGTGGGCGAGCAGCGACAGGTCGTGCTCGGAGTCCTTGGAGAAGCCGAGGCCCGGGTCGACGACGATGCGGTCGGGGGCGATGCCGCCCGCCAGAACGGCCTCCACACGTGCGTGCAGCTCGTCGGCGACTTCGGAGACGACGTCCGCGTACGTCCCCCTCACGTTGCCGCCCTCGAGGAAGCCGCGCCAGTGCATGACCACGAAGGGTGCGCCGGCCGCGGCGACGGCGGGGATCATCGCGGGGTCGGCGAGACCGCCGCTCACGTCGTTGACCAGGGCGGCGCCCGCGGCGAGCGACTGCTCGGCGACGGATGCGCGCATGGTGTCGACGGAGACGGTGACGCCCTCGGAGGCGAGGCCGCGGACGACCGGGATGACGCGCTTGAGCTCCTCCGCCTCGTCGACGCGGGTCGCGCCGGGGCGGGTGGACTCACCGCCGACGTCCACCAGGTCGGCGCCCTCGGTGACCAGGTCGAGGCCGTGTTTGACGGCGGCCGTCGTGTCGAACCAGCGGCCGCCGTCGGAGAAGGAATCGGGGGTCACGTTGACGACCCCCATGACCGCGCAGCGGTCCCAGGTCGGCAGTCCCGCGACATGGCCGCGGCGGCGCTCGGAGTTCATACGTCCAGCCTAGGCCTCCGGCGGGGGGCCGAATCGTCTGCGGGTTCGCTCCGGCGGGGGTCTTTTGGCCGCGTCGCGTCCTGTTTCCCGCACACCCACCCGACTCGGTCGGCCAGGCAGTCCCGTCCGGGTGTGGTCTCGGGAGGGTGAGGAGCGCCCTCGGGGTGCGGTCTCGGTCGGGTGAGCAGTCGCCTTGAAAGTCGGGTGAGCAGTCGCCTCGAAAAGGGCGGACGTGTTGATGTCGGGCCCCAGGGGAGACCACGGCCCGAGCGAGGGGCCCCAGGGCTGGGGTAGGGGCCCTCGCTCGGGCCTGTTCAAGGGGGCTACGCCGCCCTGACCCCGCGTTCCGCCACGCCGTGGGCGCACGGGCGCGGAGCCGGTGTGCGGCGGCGCAGCAGGCTCGGGAGAGCCAGGTTCACGAAGCCCTCGGCCTGCATGGCGGCGATGCCGATGCGCGGAAGGTCGCGGGAGGAGCGGTAGACGACGAAGCGGGGCTCCCAGCGGGGGCGGAACTTCGCGTTGAACTTGTACAGGGACTCGATCTGGAACCAGCGCGAGAGGAAGACGAGCAGGCCCCGCCAGGCTCGCAGTACCGGCCCCGCGCCGATCTTCTCGCCGCGTGCCAGCGCCGAGCGGAACATCGCGAAGTTGAGCGAGATCCGCTTGATGTCCAGACGCGGGGACGCCTCGAGCGCCGCCACGATGAGGAGCTCGTTCATGCCGGGGTCGGCCGAGCGGTCGCGGCGCATGAGGTCGAGGGAGGCCCCGTCCGTGCCCCAGGGGACGAAGTGCAGGACGGCCTTCAGGTCGCCGTACGGGCCGAGCGCGTCGTCCGCCTTGTGGGCGGTGGCGATCAGGCAGTCGCCGTCGGACGGGTCGCCGATGCGGCCGAGCGCCATGGAGAAGCCGCGCTCGGTGTCCGTGCCGCGCCAGGCCTCGGCCGCACGTCGTATCCGCTCCAGCTCGCCCTCGCTGAGGTCACGGATGCGCCGCACCCGGGTCTCGTAGCCAGCCCGTTCGATGCGCTTCACCATTTGACGCACGTTGCGCATCGCGCGTCCGGACAGGGAGAAATCCGCGACGTCCACCACCGCCTCGTCGCCGAGTTCGAGGGCGTCGAGGCCGGTCTCGCGGGTCCACACCTCGCCGCCCGTCTCCGAACAGCCCACGACGGCGGGGGTCCAGGAGTGGGCCTTGGCCTCGTCCATGAAGCGTTCGATGGCGCCGGGCCAGGCCTCGACGTCACCGATGGGGTCGCCGCTGGCGAGCATCACGCCGGAGACGACGCGGTAGGTGACGGCCGCCTTGCCGCTGGGGGAGAAGACGACGGCCTTGTCGCGGCGGAGCGCGAAGTGGCCGAGCGAGTCGCGGCCGCCGTGCTTGTCCAGCAGGGCCCGCAGCCGGGTCTCGTCGTCCTCCGTGAGGCGGGCGGCGGGGTGCTCGGGCCGGAAGGCCAGGTAGATCGTCGTGACGGCGGTCAGCCAGCCGAGCGCGCCGAGCGAGAAGGCGACCGTCCAGGACGTGGACCCGGCGTAGTCGACGGGGCCTTCGAAGCCGACCAGGCCGTACAGGACGTGCGTGATGCGGTCGGCCAGGCTCGGGTCGCCGACCATCCGGTTCTGGTGGGCACTGACGATGACCAGTCCGAGGACGAGGGAACCGGCACCCATGAGGACGAAGTTGGCGAGCGCGCGCCAGCGGCTGCGCGGATCGGGCAGGGCGGCGAACTCGCTCCGGTGGCGCAGCAGCGGCGCGAGCAGCGCGAGGGAGATGACGACGCCGATGATCGAATGGCGGTACGCGAACTGGGCGACGGCACCCGCCGGCAGCAGGACCACGGCGGCCCGCCACGCCCGGCGCTTGCGGCGCCGCAGCCCGTGTGCGAGCAGCAGCAGGAGTACGCCCGCGCTGAGCGACAGCGCCGCGGCGAAGGGGCCGAACGATCCGGGCAGCACCTCGGCCATGGTGTGCATACGGCTGCGCCGGAAGCGCGGGAAGACCCCCGCGGCGATGTCCAGGAGCCCTACGAGTGTGCAGGCCCTGGCGACGAGGGCGGGAACGGCCTCTGGGCGCGGACCACGGAGTATGCGTCGCGCCCTGCCCGTGCGGTCTGGAACCTCGCTCGACATTTCCCCATCTATCCTGACAGACATCGCATCCCGTAGTTCTGCGAGAGACCTTGAATCCGGCGCCATTCCGGCATCCGGCGACATTGCGCCCTCTAGGACGGTGTCTTGGGGGGTCAGGTTCACTCCCCAGCGGAAAGCCGGTTCAAAAGGCAAGGAAAGTCCTGGGCAAGCCCCCGCGAAGGAGCGGGGCGGCCCGGGGCGGAAAGCGCAGGCAGGACAGCTCATGGGTCTCACGAGCAACAAGGTGCTGGTGCTGGCGGTTCTGTTCGCCGTACTGCTGTTCGTCGGCACGGTGTGGTGGTGGCCGCGGCTGGCGCGACGCAGCTGGCGGGCCGTCAGTGGACGGATCGGACTGCTTCTGGTCACCCAGGTGGCGATCTTCGCTTCGATCGGCCTGTTCGCCAACCAGACGTTCGGGTTCTACGCGAGCTGGGCGGACCTCTTCGGTCAGGAGAGCGGCCAGGGCGTGGTCGTCTACCACGGCGGCCGGGGCGGTTCCGATGGCGGGCCTCTCCAAGTGGTCGACACCCAGCCGGTGAATGTGTCGGGCGGGACCCGGCCACAGATCGGCGGCCAGATCCAGAAGGTCGACATCGTCGGCCGTACGACGCACATCGCCACGCCCGCCTTCGTCTACCTTCCCCCCGAGTACTTCCAGTCGCGTTACCGCACCCGTACTTTCCCGGCGGTCACGATCCTCACCGGCTACCCGGGTACCGCCGCGGCGCTCATCAAGGGCCTGCACTATCCACAGACGGCCCACGAGTTGTCCAAGAACGGGCAGATGCAGCCGATGATCCTCGTCATGATGAGGCCGACGGTCGCGCCCCCGCGGGACACGGAGTGCGTGGACATCCCGGGCGGTCCGCAGACCGAGAAGTTCTTCGCCAAGGACCTCCCCGATGCCGTGTCGGCTCACTACAGGGTGGGCAAAAAGCCCGGAAGCTGGGGCATCGTCGGTGACTCCACGGGCGGCTACTGCGCGCTGAAGCTGGCGCTGCACCACCCCGAGGCGTACGCCGCCGCGGCGGGTCTGTCGCCGTACTACAAGGCACCGATCGACCCCACGACGGGCGACCTCTTCCATGGGAACAAGGAGCTGCGCAACAGCGCGGACCTGCGCTGGTTCATGCAGCACAAGCCCGCCCCCGACACATCGCTGCTGGTCACCAGCAGCAAGGTGGGCGAGCACAACTACAAGGAGACCCTCAAGTTCATCAGCCTCGTGCAGTCCAAGCAGCGCACCCGGATCGCGTCGATAATCCTCGACAGCGGCGGCCACAACTTCAACACGTGGCGGCGGGAGATCCCGGCGACGCTCGAGTGGCTCAGCGGGCGGCTGAGCGACCGATGACCGGCGTCCCCGAATACGTGGGGGCCCTCGTGATACGCCCGAGCCTCCTGGAATTCCTGGAGTCCCTCGAATCTCTCGCATCACGCGAACTCAAGGGAATTGATCAACAAGTAGCCGCATTGCGGGGCAAGCGGGAGCCCTTGTGGGACAAGGAGTTGCCCCTATAGGCGGCTGAGACGGTGTGAAGCCCCTGGGGTAGCCGTGTTTTTACCGGGCGGGGCTCCACGATTCGCCTACGCGCGGTAAGTTTCTGGCCATGCCACGTGGACGTCACCGCCATTCCCCACCTCTGCACCGGCTGCTGCCTCCTTCGGCGATCGCAGGCGTCTCGCTCGTCTGCGCCGTGGGGCCCTGGCTGTTCACGGAACCAACGGTGCTCCGTGCCTTGGCCGCGGCCGCCGCGGTGACCGCCGTCGTGGGCGGCGTCGTCATGCGCCGCTGGGACACGGCGGCGGGCAAGCGCGTCGCGGACCTCACGCGCGCGCGTGCGAGTGACGAGTGGCGTCACGAGGAGCGCGTCGCCGAGCTCGAGACCGACCTCGACGAGTCGCGCGAGCTGCGCACCAAGCTCGAGCACAAGCTGCGCGCGAAGCGGGCGGAGCTGGCGGGCCTGCGCAACGAACACGCGGCGCTGCTGCGGCGGTACGCCACGGCGGAGACGGAGCGGGCGAGCGCCCTGGAGGGTCGCCGGCTGCTCGCGATAGAGACGGTGGCCCCCGCTCGCGCGCTGCCCGCCGCGACGGAGACCGTCGAGTCCGCGGAATCCGTGGACGCCGTGGACTCGGCGGGGCCGGAGGCTCCCGAAGGCGTGGCTGCCACGGACGAGGACATGAACGAGGGCGCGGGCGAAGGCACGGGCGAGGACACCGACGACGGTGTCACCGGCGAAGACGTGACCACCGTGGAGGCGCAGGACGCCGACGAGGAGTCGACGGACGCGCCCGCGTCTCCCTCTCCCCAGGTCTTCTCCCCGGCCGGGTCGTCGCTCTTCCTGCGTGCCGACGCCGCGCTGAGCCGGATCACGACGGGCGACGCGGCGACCGACGTCTCCGACGCGGACACTGGACCGGACACCGACCCGGACACCGATCCGGATGACGATGCGAAGCCCGGCGCCGAAGCCGAAGGCGACACTGAGGCCGACTCCGAAGCCGAGGTCGAAACCGCAGCCGCCTCGGATTCCGAGGCTGATGCCGATGCCCCCGCCTCAGACGAGCGTGAGTCCGCCAAAGGAGAGTTCGCCAAGGGAGAGTCCGCCGAAGGAGGGTCCGAAGACGGAGAACCCCCGACGGACGGTCCTCCGAAGGGCAACCGCCCCCTGACCGACGCCAAGACGGCGGCGCTGCCCGTCCCCGCCGCGCGCGCGGCGTCCATCGAGGCGGAGCCCGCCGCCCCGGCGGCCCACCCGGTGAAGCCTACGAAGCCCGCCCGTGCCTCCGGGCACTTCACCGTTCCGACCGCGGTGGCCGTCGCCCCGGCCGCGCCCGTGCGGCGCCCCTCGGTCGAGGGAGGGTTCGACTTCTTCGGTACGCAGAAGGGGACGTCCTCGGCCGCCATGGAGGCCATGCAGAACGAGGACCTCGCGGACGTGGTCGGACAGGAGGCGCTCGCCCTGCACAAGGCCGAGGCCGAGTCCGGTTTCAAGCCCGTCGACGAGGGGGCCCGCGGTGTCGGCCAGGTCATCGACCTGACCGCGCACGACGAGACCGAGCACATCGACCTGACGGAGCTGCGGACCGCGGCTTCCTGAGGCCGCCCGTACGTGACTCACGCACATGAGGGCAGTGGCTCGGGCCACTGCCCTCGCGTCGTCTCAGGCCGCACGCCGAGTCACGCCGGGTCACGCCGGGTCACGCCGAGTCACGCCGATTCACATCGGCTTACGTCATGTCACGCGGTCTCCCGCCGCCTCACGCCATCCACCGGTCCGGCCGGGCCTCGCGCCGACCCGTCCGTGACCGGTCGGCCTGCGCCTGAAGAAGCTCCGCGGCCTCCGAGGCGTCCCGCAGCCGCGCCGTCACCGTGTGGTTGGCCCCCGTGTCCACATGGACGTCGGCGACGCCCCTGAAGCGCTCCCAGGGCCCCTGTGTCAGCCGTACGCTCTGCACCTTCGCGTGCGGTACGAGCGAGAGGCGGCGGCGCAGCAGCCCGTGACGCGCCGCGAAGACGGTGTCGGTGACGGCGAGCCCGTACCCCCGCCACCACAGCGGCGCGCACCACCAGGCCCGGCGCGGCGGCCGGGACAGGCCGGACGGCACCGTCACCCCTGGCAGCACCCCCGCGATCACCGACTCGGCGACCTCGCGCGGAGCGACGGGTACGAGGACGGAGTTCGAGGACCCCGCCACGTCGAGTTCCACCCGTACCCAGCCGCGTCGCCGCCACAGCAGCGGCTCGACGATCCGTACGGTCTGCACACGTCCGGGCGGCACCGTCTCGTGCGTACGGTCGAGGAGGCCGTGGTCGATGCGCAGCCCGTCCGGCGACTCGCCCACCGTCCAGTCGTACTCGCCGACGAACCGCCCCACGCTGCTCGCGCCCGCGGCGCCGAGCAGTGGCACCCCGGTGGCGAGGACCGTCCACACGCTGTGGGTGGTGAACCACAGGAACGGGGGTACGACGAGCGCGGCGGCCAGGGAACCCCAGGTGGCGCCGGTGAGGACGAGGGAGACGGCGAGGAAGCCCGCAGGCACGTGCAGCAGCTGCCGCACCGGCGCCTCGCCGACCTCGTGAGCCGTCTCGGGGGCGAAACCGGCGGCGCGGGCCAGGAGCTCGGCGCGCAGGGCGCGGGCCTCGTCCTCGCCGAGGAAGGCGAGTTCGTCCTTCTTGTCCGTTCCTATGACGTCGAGTTTGAGCTTGGTGACGCCCGCCACGCGGGCCAGCAGCGGCTGGGTGACGTCGACGGCCTGCAGCCGGTCGAGCCGGATGTGCGCGGTGCGCCGGAACAACAGACCGGTACGGATGCGCAGTTCGGTCTCGGTCACCGCGAAGTGCGTGAACCACCAGCTCAGAAAGCCGTAGAGGGCCGCCGCCGGGACGACGACGGCGAGCCCGATGAGCAGCGCGGTCGTCGTCAGCCTGGTCAGCTGCTCCTGCGCCTGGTTGGGGTCGTGCACGGCCCATCCGGCGACCACGGCGACCGGCGCCCAGGCGCGCCGGAACGGTGTCACGGGGTGCAGCCGCCGCTCCATCAGCGGCTTCTCCTCCGGTATGGCGTCCTCCGCGCCGGGCGCCGGCGTGCTCACAGCCCCGCCGATCGGGCCTCGCCCAGCTCGGTCAGCCGGTCACGCAGCCGCTCGGCCTCGGCCGGGTCCAGGCCCGGGATGCAGGCGTCGGTCGCGGCGGCCGCCGTGTGCAGCTGCACGCTCGCCAGTCCGAAGTGCCGCTCCACGGGCCCGGAGGTCACCTCGACCAGCTGCATCCGCCCGTACGGCACCACGGTCTCCTCGCGGAACAGCACACCCCGGCTGATCAGCAGGTCGTCCGCGCGCTCGGCGTACCGCCAGGAGCGCCAGTTGCGCCCCAGCATTCCCCAGCCCCACACCAGCAGGGCCAACGGCAGCAGTGCGAAGGCCGCCCAGACGTCGCCCGCGAACACCGCGAGAAGCAGCCCAAGGACGATCGTCAGCAGTCCCAGCCACACCACCAGCAGCAGCCGGCGCATCCGCAGCAGCCCAGGCGGCAGCCCGGTCCAGACCGGCTCCGTCGCCGTGCTTCCCGCGGTGTTTCCCGCGGTCTCCGCGCTCCCCGTATCCATGCCGCAAGGGTACGTACGACAGACTGTCCCCATGACTCCTACGACGGAGACCATGGTCGGTATCGGCGGCGCCGCGGAGAGCACCGACATGGTGCTCAACATCGGACCCCAGCACCCGTCCACGCACGGTGTGCTGCGGCTGAAGCTGGTCCTGGACGGTGAGCGGATCCAGCACGCGGAGCCGGTGATCGGCTATATGCACCGCGGCGCGGAGAAGCTCTTCGAGGCGCGCGACTACCGCCAGATCGTCATGCTCGCCAACCGCCACGACTGGCTTTCGGCCTTCTCGAACGAGCTGGGCGTGGTCCTCGCCGTGGAGCGGATGCTCGGCATGGAGGTCCCCGAGCGCGCTGTGTGGATGCGCACACTCCTGGCGGAGCTCAACCGGGTCCTGAACCACCTGATGTTCCTGGGCTCGTACCCCTTGGAGCTGGGCGGGATCACCCCGATCTTCTACGCCTTCACGGAGCGCGAGGAACTCCAGCACGTCATGGAGGAGATCTCCGGCGGGCGCATGCACTACATGTTCAACCGCGTCGGCGGTCTCAAGGAGGACCTTCCGGCCGGCTGGACCACCCGCGCGCGCGGCGCCGTCACGGCTCTGCGCTCGCGGATGGGCGTGTACGACGACCTGGTGCTCGGCAACGAGATCTTCCGGGGACGTACGCGGGGCGTGGGCGCCCTCGCGCCGGAGACCGTGCACGCCTACGGAGTGAGCGGGCCGATCGCGCGCGCCTCGGGCGTCGACTTCGATCTGCGCCGGGACGAGCCGTACCTCGCCTACGGGGAGCTCCAGGACACCCTGAAGGTCGTCACCCGACAGGAGGGCGACTGCCTGGCCCGCTTCGAGTGCCTCCTCGGGCAGACGCACAACGCGCTCGACCTCGCGGACGCCTGCCTCGACCGGCTCGCGGACCTTCCGCCCGGGCCGATCAACCAGCGCCTCCCGAAGGTCCTGAAGGCGCCCGAGGGACACACCTACGCCTGGACCGAGAACCCCCTCGGGATCAACGGCTACTACCTGGTCAGCAAGGGCGAGAAGACCCCGTACCGGCTGAAGCTGCGCTCGGCCTCGTTCAACAACATCCAGGCGCTGGTGGAGCTGCTGCCCGGGACGCTGGTCGCGGACATGGTGGCGATCCTGGGGTCACTGTTCTTCGTGGTCGGGGACATCGACAAGTAGGGCGTCGACAAGCGGGCCGTCGGCCAGTGGATCGTCGGCAAGCAGGCCGGGGATCATCGGGTTTGGAATTCCAACCGGCTGGAGCAGCCAGCCGAAGTCACCCAGGCCGCCGGTCGCGGTGAGTTCGGCGGCTTCCCCTGCGCCCGCCAGAGCGCGTACGTAGGCGGTGGGGTCCGTGGCGGCGAGCGAGAGCGCGGGCCGGGCGCCGCTCACGCCGAGCGCGCGCAGGGCCGCCCGCTGGGTCACCACGCGTCCTCCGGGCAGCGCGCACGCGTCCAGCGCCACATGTGCCGTGATGTCGCACGAGCCGTCCGGCACGGGCACCGTCTCCCGGCCCTCGCGGAAGCCGGTGAGTGTCCCGAAAGGCGGTCGCGCGGCGGCGAAGTGCGCGTAGTCGACGGCGACGGCGAGCCCCCGGTCCAGGGAGGCGACCGCACTGGCCCAAGCGGTATCTCTAGGGAGGCCGATCTCGGCGCGGGCCCCCTCGAAGGGCACCTCTTCGGAGGGCGTCCCCGGGAAAGGCACCTCTTCGGAGGGCGTCCCCGGGAAAGGCGCCTCTTCAGGGGCCAGTGGCCACCACCTCCGCAGCCACTCCGCCGCCGCCCCATCCACGGGCTCACCCAGGCGCTCGGCCCCGTCGTCATCCCGTACGAGAACCAGCCGGGTTACGCCCGTCGCGTCCACCTCCGCCACGTCCACCGGCACGTTGTCCAGCCACTCGTTGGCGAACAGCAGCCCGGTGATCCCCTTCGGGGGCTGGGTGAGCCACTCGATCCGGTGATCGAGACCGGCGGGGCGGTCGGCACGTTCGACGGCGTAGCCCCGCGCGCGGGAGGCCACTTCGGCGGGGAGCGCGGCCAGGACACCGGTCACCAGCTCACCGCGGCCCGCCGCCATGTCCACGAAGGCGAGCTCGGCAGGGCGGCCGAGGGCCTCGTCGACCCGGCACAGCAGCCGGGCGACGGCCCCGGCGAACAGCGGGGACGCGTGCACCGACGTACGGAAGTGCCCGGCCGGCCCCTCGGGCCCGCGATAGAAGCCGGAGGGCCCGTACAGGGCCTCCTCCGTCGCCTCGCGCCAACCTCGCCACTCACCTGTCCCCACACGCCTCACCGAGCCAGGCTAGGCCCTACCGAAAGACAGGCCCTAGCCGTCTCGGGCGGGGGAGCATCCACCTTGGGGAGTACGAGCGCCTCTTGCGGATCGACCCTCCGGTTGACCCCTGCACACTGCATGCTTCCCTACGCTGGGTTACGTGCAGCGCCTCTATGACTTCCTCCGCAGGCACCCGACGTGGGTCGACAGCTTCTGGGCCGTCGTCCTGCTCGGGATCTCCGGCGTGAGCCTGACCAACGTCAACGGCGCCGCCGACCAGCGCGGGTCGCTCGCCGCGGCGCTCCCGATCGCCGTCGTACTGAGTGCGGTCGTCGCGCTGCGCCGCCTCATGCCCGAGAAGATGCTGGTCCTGGCCGCAGTGGTAGGTGTCGCACAGGTGGTCCTGGACGTCCCGCCGGCGCCCGGGGACTTCGCGATGCTGGTGATCATCTATACCGTCGCCGCGGACGGTGCCCGCTGGGCTTCGCGCCTCGGGCTGATCGGCGGCCTGTGCGCGGCGACCGTCGGGCAGCTCCGCTGGCCCCTGAGGGATCAGGGGCCGCTGGGCGCCGTCCTGATAGTGATCTTCCAGACGGTTCCGTTCGCGCTCGCCTGGGTCCTCGGTGACTCCATCCGCACCCGCCGCGCCTACCTCGCCCAGCTGGAGGAGCGCGCCGCCCGCCTGGAGAAGGAGCGCGAGGCGCAGGCCAAGGTGGCCGTCGCCGCCGAGCGCGCCCGGATCGCCCGAGAACTGCACGACGTGGTCGCGCACAACGTCTCGGTGATGGTGGTCCAGGCGGACGGTGCCGCGTATGTCATGGACGCCGCCCCCGAGCAGGCCAGGAAGGCCCTCGAGACCATCTCCGGGACCGGCCGCCAGGCCCTCGCCGAGATGCGCCGCCTGCTCGGCGTGCTGCGCACCGGCGAGCACCAGGAGAGCGGTGAGTACGTGCCGCAGCCCGACGTCGAGCAGCTCGACGACCTCATCGAGCAGTGCCGCACCTCGGGCCTGCCCGTCGACTTCAAGGTCGAGGGCACCCCGCGCCCGCTGCCCAGCGGGGTGGAGCTCACGGCGTACCGGATCGTCCAGGAGGCGCTCACCAACACGCGCAAGCACGGTGGCCCGAACGCGGGTGCGAGCGTGCGCCTGGTCTACTTCGACGACGGGCTCGGACTGCTCGTCGAGGACGACGGCAAGGGCGCGCCCCACGAGCTGTACGAGGAGGGCGGCGCCGACGGCCAGGGGCACGGCCTGATCGGGATGCGCGAGCGTGTCGGTATGGTCGGCGGCACTCTGGACGCGGGGCCGCGCCCCGGTGGAGGCTTCCGCATCAGCGCCCTGCTGCCGCTCAAGTCGGCTCACTGACACCTGTAACGACACCTTTTGGCCGGTTCCAAAGCTTTTTGACCGTTGATGGAGAGGGAAGAGACCCCGATGGCGATCCGCGTGATGCTCGTCGACGACCAGGTGCTGCTGCGCACCGGCTTCCGGATGGTGCTCGATGCCCAGCCGGACATGGAGGTCGTGGCCGAGGCGGGCGACGGCGTCGAGGCCCTCCAGGTCCTGCGGTCGACCGCGGTCGACGTGGTGCTGATGGACGTACGCATGCCGAAGCTGGACGGTGTGGAGACCACCCGCCGCATCTGCTCGGATCCCAACCCGCCGAAGGTGCTGATCCTCACCACCTTCGACCTCGACGAGTACGCCTTCTCCGGGCTGAAGGCGGGCGCCTCCGGCTTCATGCTCAAGGACGTGCCGCCCGGCGAACTGCTCACCGCCATCCGCTCCGTGCACAGCGGTGACGCCGTGGTCGCGCCCTCCACCACCCGGCGCCTGCTCGACCGGTTCGCGCCGATGCTGCCCCACGTCGGCAAGGAGCCCCAGCACAAGGAGCTGGAGCGGCTCACCGACCGTGAGCGCGAGGTGATGGTGCTGGTCGCGCAGGGTCTGTCGAACGGCGAGATCGCGGCCCGTCTCGTGCTGTCCGAGGCCACCGTGAAGACGCATGTGGGGCGCATCCTGACCAAGCTGGGGCTGCGGGACCGGGTGCAGGTGGTGGTCCTCGCCTACGAGACGGGGCTCGTACGGGCGGGCGGGCAGCGTTGATCCGGGACGGGCACCGCTGATCCGGGGCGACGGGCCGGCGGGGTGATGGTGGGTGCGTGACCGGGGCGTAACCGGGGCCCACTAGGGTCTGCGCATGCTCCTGTGGATCAACGGCCCCTTCGGGGGCGGCAAGACACAGACCGCACACGAGATCCAGCGGCGGCTGCCCGGCAGCGTCGTCTGCGACCCGGAACACGCCGGCTTCGGTCTGCGCCGCATGCTGCCGCCCGAACTGCGTGGGGACTTCCAGGACTTGGCGTCCTGGCGACAGGGTGTGGTCGAGGTGCTCGACCTCGCCCTCGGCAAACACGACGGCGTGGTCATCGCCCCCATGACGGTCACCAACGCCCGCTATTTCGAGGAGACGGTCGGGCGGCTTACCGAACTGGGCCACGACGTACGGCACTTCGCGCTCCTCGCCGAGCGCGAGACCGTACTGAAGCGGCTACGGGAACGCGGCTTCGGACACCTCCTGCAGTACGTCGCCGGGAAGGACGCCCCGCTGCGGCACGAGAGCTGGGCCGTGCGGCAGCTCGACGACTGCCTGGAGCGGCTGCGCGAGCCTGAGTTCGCGGAGCACCTGTGGACCGATCACACGACGGTCGCCAAGACGGCCGACCGGATCGCCGTGCTCGCGGGACTGACGCTGACGCCGAACAAGGACGGGGTGGTGCGGGGGCGGCTGCGGCGGGCGTGGGCCGGCGCCAAGCACATCCGGTTCGACTGAGCCTTCGGAGCGTCGGACACGGGCCTGCCGACCTCGACGCGGGCCTCGACGCGGGCCACCGGGCTCGACGTGGGGCCACCGGGCTCGACGTGGGCCAGCGGGCTCGACGTGGGGCCGCAGGGCTCAGCGCAGGATGCCCTCAAGGAAGTCGCTGCCCAGCCGGGCCACGACGCTGACGTCGAGCTGGTGCAGCACGTACCGCCCGCGGCGCCTCGTGGTGATCAGGCCCGCCTTCTTCAGCACGCCCAGGTGCCGGGATATCTCCGGGGCCGTCATCCCGTTCACCTGCGCCAGCTCGCCCGTGGTGAACGCGCTGCGGGCCAGGCTGCGGCAGATCCGCATCCGGACCGGATGGGACAGGGCGGTCATCCGCAGGGTCAACTGCTCCAGCGAGAACGGTGCCGCGAGCTCCGGGGAACCGACCGGGTAGTGCAGCACCGGTTGCCAGCCGTAGCGGTGCAGCACCATCAGGTGCGGCCAGCCGAGACTGGTCGGCACGAGGAGGAGTCCGCCCTCCCCGGTGGCCGTCTGGCCCTGGCCCAGCTTGTCGACCGTGATCGTCCGGCCGGTCTCGTCGAGCGTCACCGCCGGGGACACCGAGGCCATGGCCTCGGCCAGGCCCTTGTGCCGCAGGAGGTCCGTCTTGTGGCGGGCGTCCGCCGCGAGCTGGTGGCGCAGCCGGGACCAGGTCTCGGCGAAGAAGGCCTCGTCGCAGTCCTCCAGGAACTGCCGCAGCCATGCCCGGATCTGCGGCGGATCGTCCAGCAGCCGCTTGCTGAACCGCACCTGCTGGGGTCCGCGCGCGGCGGCCAGCTCCAGCGCGCGCTGCTGCAACTCCGGGTCGGCGAGCGTGTCCCGGCCCGGCGCCGCGTACGGAAGCGCGCAGGTGAACTCCAGGGCGGCGTCCACGAACTGCTCGTCGGTCAGCTTGTCCAGCAGGTCCAGCTCCTCGGCGAGCGTGGCGCCCGGGAGCGCGGTCCTGCCGGGAATCCCCGCGTACGGCAGGAACAGGTCCGAGAACGTCGTCCGCCACAGGAAGTCGGCCTCGCACATCCGGTCCGCGAGATGCGAGTCGAGCCGGGCGGTCACACCGGTCGCCCAGCCCTGCAGCCCGGGGTGGTGACCCGGCTCGGACAGCGCGTGCAGCGCCATGCAGAGCTCGGCCAGGGGTGACGGCACGACGGAGATCCGCTCCTGCCGCAGCCCGGTGACGTCGATGTGCACGCTCATGACCTCATGGTGCACCCCGCCACTGACAACGCCGTCCTCGATTGACGGCGACCGTCAATCGAGGCGACAGCCACCGAGGACGGGCGCAGTCTGGGACGACCGGGGCAACCGCGGGCCTTCGGATCCCCCTCCCGTCGTGCGTTTGCGTTCCCGAGAGGCGATGAGCCATGAGCATCACCCAGCAGTACCTGCTCGACAGCTACCGGGCCCGCCGGCACGGCGAGCCGGCCCCTCCGGCGCCCGGCGCGCACGACTGGCAGGTCGCCCGCGAGCTGCGCGACCTCCGGCGGTTCCGGGCGGTCGTGGCGGGCCGCCCGGCCCACGGGCGGATACGCCAGGCTCGGGGCCGGTGGCTGCGCGGACGGCGGCCGCACCCGGGCCGCTGACCTCCGTGCGGGGTGGCCGACCGCCGGCGTCCGTGCGGGGTCGGCCGGGCGCCGGACTCAGTGTGCGGTCAGCCGGGCAGTCGCTCGACGAACTCCCGGACGGCCGCCCGTACGTCCTGCGCCGTCCACTCCAGACCGGGCGCCGCCACCGTGACCTCGGTGAGCGCGAGCCCCGGACCGCCCCGCATCCAGCTCTGAGAGAAGAGCGAGGTCTTCGTCTCCTCGGTCTGCCGCAGCGCCGCGTCCGTGAGGACGTCGGGGTCGTACGGCAGCCAGACCTGGAACTGGTGGGTGTGCGGCTCTTCCGGGTGGACGCGCGCCCAGGGGACCTTGGCCTCCGTGAAACCCTCGCGCAGGGCGGAGGCGACCACGCGCGCGTGGGCCACGTACTCCGGCAGCCGGGGCAGTTCCCGGTCCAGGCCGATGAGCGCGGCGAGCACCGTGGGGAACTGCTGGAGGATCATGCCGCCGTACCGGTGCCGCCAGGTCTTCGCCTCGTCGATCAGCGTCTTCGGGCCCGCGATCGCCGCCCCGCCGAAGCCTTCGAGCGACTTGTAGAACGACACGTAGACGCTGTCCGCGAGGCCCGCGATCTCGTCCAGCGGGCGGCCGAAGTGCGAGGTGCACTCCCACAGGCGGGCTCCGTCGAAGTGGACCACCGCGTCACGATCCCGGGCGGCTTCCACGACCTCGGAGAGTTCCTCCCAGGAGGGCAGCACAAAACCGGCGTCCCTGAGCGGCAGTTCGAGCAGCAGCGCCCCGAAGGGCTCCTCGAAGTCCCGTATCTCCTGGGCCGTGGGCAGCCGGGGCTCGTCGGTCACCCGCACCGGGCGCAAGCCGCTGACCTGGCTGAACGCGTGCCGTTCATGGACCTCGGGGTGGCCGAGCGCATGGAGGGCGACGGTCGGGTTCCCGGTGCGGCCCGCCCAGCAGCGCAGGGCGACCTGCTGGGCCATGGTGCCGGTGGGGAAGAAGGCGGCCGCCTCCTTGCCGAGCAGGCCCGCGACCCGCTCCTCCAGGGTCTCGACGATCTGGCCGCCGTACACGTCGACGGGCCGGTCGAGGTCGTACACGCCCTCGGCGCCCTCGTTCAGCCAGGCCAACCGCTCCCGGACCGTGTGCTGGTGGCTGGGCCGCCACAGCACGCGCCGGGCCGCCCGCAGCGCGGCACCCCGCCGCTCCCGCAGCCGCTCGGCCGCCTCTTCCGGATCCTGGCCCGCACTCTCCGGGTCCTGTCCCACCGTCATCGGGTCCTGTCCCGCCGTCGCTTCCGCCGTATCGCTCATCCCCGGATGATGTCGCGCGCGGCCCCGCCTCGGCATCCTCGTTTTCCGCACCCCCGCGACCTGCGGAAACCCACAGCCTGTGGACAACGAAAACGACGCTCGAACCAATCGCGTTAACATGACGAGAAATCGTCCGGTACCCCGAGCGGACTGGAACGGAAGGCCGCCGTCGAGTGAGTACATTCCCCCAGCCAGACCCCAAGGACCGCCCCGCGCGGCTCACCGTCGGCGTTGTCGGCGCGGGCCGGGTCGGCCCCGCCCTCGCCGCGGCGCTCCAGCTCGCCGGGCACCGCCCGGTGGCCGTCTCCGGGGTCTCCGACGCCTCCAGGCGGCGCGCCGCGCTGCTCCTGCCCGACGTGCCGCTGCTCTCCCCGGCGCAGGTCCTGGAGCGCTCCGACCTGGTCCTGCTGACGGTTCCGGACGACGCTCTGCCCGGGCTCGTCGAGGGGCTCGCCGAGACGGGCGCCATCCGGCCCGGACAGCTGCTCGTGCACACCTCCGGGCGGTACGGCGCGCGGGTGCTCGACCCGGCGCTCAGGGCGGGCGCCCTGCCGCTCGCGCTGCACCCCGCCATGACGTTCACCGGCACCCCCGTGGACGTGCAGCGGCTTGCCGGATGCTCCTTCGGAGTCACCGCGCCCGAACAGCTGCGCCTGGCCGCCGAGGCCCTGGTGATCGAGATGGGCGGCGAGCCCGAGTGGATCGCCGAGGAGTCCCGCCCGCTCTACCACGCGGCCCTCGCGCTCGGCGCCAACCACCTGGTGACCCTGGTCGCCGAGTCCATGGAACTGCTGCGCACCGCCGGCGTGGAGGCCCCGGACCGGATGCTCGGCCCGCTGCTCGGCGCCGCCCTCGACAACGCCCTCAGGTCGGGCGACGCCGCCCTCACCGGGCCCGTCGCGCGCGGGGACGCCGGCACGGTCGCCGCGCACGTCGCCGAACTGCGCAAGCACGCCCCGGGGACCGTCGCCGGCTATCTCGCGATGGCCCGCGCGACCGCCGACCGGGCGCTGGCCCACGGACTGCTGAAGCCGGAACTCGCCGAGGACCTCCTCGGGGTACTCGCCGACGGCGCGACCCTGCCCGACGACGGGAGCGACCGATGACCACCACCCTGCTGCGCACCGCCGACGAGCTGCACGCGCGCGTACGCCGCGGCAGCCGGGCCGTCGTGATGACCATGGGCGCCCTGCACGAGGGCCACGCCACGCTGATCCGCGCCGCCCGCGAGATCGCCGGGCCCGAGGGCGAAGTCGTCGTCACGGTCTTCGTGAACCCGCTCCAGTTCGGCGCGGGCGAGGACCTCGACCGCTACCCGCGCACCCTCGACGCCGACCTCAAGATCGCCGAGGAGGCGGGCGCGGACGCCGTGTTCGCCCCCTTCGTGGACGAGGTCTACCCCGGCGGCGATCCCCAGGTCCGCCTCTCCGCGGGCCCCATGGGCGAGCGCCTGGAGGGTGCCGTGCGCCCCGGTCACTTCGACGGCATGCTCACCGTCGTCGCCAAGCTGCTGCACCTCACCCGGCCCGACACGGCGCTGTTCGGGCAGAAGGACGCCCAGCAGCTCGCCCTGGTCCGCCGCATGGTGCGCGACCTGAACTTCGGCGTGGAGATCGTCGGCGTGCCCACCGTGCGCGAGGAGGACGGGCTCGCCCTCTCCAGCCGTAACCGGTACCTCTCGCCCGAGGAGCGGCGCACGGCGCTCGCCCTCTCCCAGGCACTCTTCGCGGGCCGTGACCGGCACGCCGCCCAGGAGGCCCTGCGCGCCCGGGCCCGCGAAGTGCCCGCCACACGCGCGCGTGCCGAGGCGCTCAGCGCGATCGGCGAATCCCGCGCCGCCGCCGACGCGCACGCGGTCGCCAAGGCCGTACCCGGCGGCCCCGCCGCCGTCCGCGCCGCCGCCCGCCTCGTCCTGGACGAGGCCGCCCGCCTCCAGCCGCCGCTGGTCCTGGACTACCTGGCGCTGGTCGACCCGTCCGACTTCACCGACATCAAGGACGACTTCACCGGCGAGGCGGTCCTCGCCGTCGCCGCCCGGGTCGGCACGACCCGCCTGATCGACAACCTCCCCCTCACCTTCGGAGCCGCCTCGTGACCGCCACAGGCACAGGTACACCTACGGGTACTGGCATACGACTGCACGCACCCGCCCCCGGCTGGGCCCTCACCGCGGACGTGGTGGTCGTCGGCTCCGGCGTCGCGGGCCTCACCGCGGCACTGCGCTGCGAGGCCGCGGGCCTGAGGACCGTCGTCGTCACCAAGGCCCGCCTCGACGACGGCTCCACGCGCTGGGCGCAGGGCGGCATCGCCGCGGCCCTAGGCGATGGCGACACCCCCGAACAGCACCTCGACGACACCCTCGTCGCGGGCGCGGGCCTGTGCGACGAGGACGCCGTGCGCATCCTCGTCACCGAGGGCCCCGACGCCGTACGCCGCCTGATCGAGACCGGCGCCCACTTCGACGAGTCCACCGAAGGCGAGCTGGCACTCACCCGTGAGGGCGGCCACCACCGCCGCCGCATCGCGCACGCGGGCGGCGACGCGACGGGCGCCGAGATCTCCCGGGCACTCGTCGAGGCGGTACGCGCGCGTGGTCTGCGCACGGTCGAGAACGCGCTCGTCCTGGACCTCCTCACGGACTTCGGCGGCCGCACCGCGGGTGTGACCCTCCACGTCATGGGAGAGGGCCAGCACGACGGCGTGGGAGCCGTCCACGCCCCCACCGTGGTCCTCGCCACCGGCGGCATGGGCCAGGTCTTCTCCGCGACGACGAACCCGTCGGTCTCCACGGGCGACGGCGTAGCGCTCGCCCTGCGCGCGGGCGCCGAGGTCTCCGACCTCGAATTCGTCCAGTTCCACCCGACCGTGCTCTTCCTCGGCCCGGACGCCGAGGGCCAGCAGCCGCTGGTGTCGGAGGCGGTACGCGGCGAGGGCGCCCACCTGGTCGACGCGGACGGCGTGCGCTTCATGGTCGGCCAGCACGAGCTGGCCGAACTGGCGCCCCGGGACATCGTCGCCAAGGGCATCATGCGGCGCATGCAGGAGCAGGACGCCGAGCACATGTACCTCGACGCCCGGCACTTCGGCACCGACATGTGGGAGCACCGCTTCCCGACCATCCTGGCCGCCTGCCGCGCCCATGGCATCGACCCGGTCACCGAGCCCGTCCCGGTCGCCCCGGCCGCCCACTACGCCTCCGGAGGCGTCCGCACGGACGCTCGCGGCCGCACCACGGTGCCCGGCCTCTACGCGTGCGGCGAGGTCGCCTGCACCGGCGTCCACGGCGCCAACCGGCTCGCCTCCAACTCCCTCCTGGAAGGCCTCGTCTACGCCGAGCGCATCGCCGCGGACATCGTGCGGAGCCGCTCGGAAGACGGCCTCCACGCGCGCGTGCCCGTACCGGTCCCGCACCCCGAGAAGCCCGCCCACCCCCTGCTCGCCCCCGAGGCCCGGTTCACGATCCAGCGGATCATGACGGAGGGCGCCGGTGTGCTGCGCTCCGCCGAGTCCCTCGCGACCGCCACCGGACGGCTCCAGCAGCTCCACACCGACGCCCGCGACGCCCTCGACGAGAACGGCAAGACCTCCGAGCCCGGCGTCGACACCTGGGAGGCCACCAACCTCCTGTGCGTGGCCAGGGTCCTGGTCGCGGCCGCGCGCCTGCGCGAGGAGACTCGTGGCTGCCACTGGCGCGAGGACCACGCCGACCGCGACGACGCAGACTGGCGCCGCCACATCGTCGTACGGCTGAATCCCGACCGCTCGCTGGCCGTACACACCACGGACACCGCAGACTTCCCCCCGACCCTCCCGCAAACCTCCGGCTCCCCCCGACCAGGGGGGACCCCCGTGCCCCAGCGCCTTCAGGAGCAGTGACAGCAGTGAGCACCCCCGACCTTCCCCTCGCCCAGAGCGGCGGCTGCGGCGACGGCTGCGGCTGCGGCGCCGAAGCGGACGACGACACGTACATGGAGTGCGGCCTCGACCCCGCGCTCGCCCAGCTCCTCGCCGACGCCGGGCTCGACCCCCTGGAGGTCGAGGACATCGCGAACGTCGCCATCCAGGAGGACCTCGACCACGGCGTGGACGTGACGACCGTCGCCACCATCCCCGAGGACGCCGTCTCCACCGCCGACTTCGTCGCCCGTGACGCGGGCGTCGTCGCGGGCCTGCGGGTGGCCGAGGCGGTCATCTCCGTGGTCTGCACCGACGAGTTCGAGGTGGAGCGGCACGTCGAGGACGGCGACCGGGTCGAGGAGGGCCAAAAGCTCCTCAGCGTCACCACCCGCACCCGCGACCTCCTCACCGCCGAGCGCAGCGCGCTGAACCTGCTGTGCCGGCTGTCCGGCATCGCGACCGCCACACGCGCGTGGGCGGACGCCCTGGAGGGCACCAGCACCCGTGTGCGCGACACCCGCAAGACGACGCCGGGCCTGCGCGCCCTGGAGAAGTTCGCGGTGCGCATGGGCGGCGGCGTCAACCACCGCATGTCGTTGTCGGACGCGGCGCTGGTCAAGGACAACCACGTGGTCGCCGCCGGCGGCGTCGCCCAGGCCTTCGAGGCCGTCCGCGAGGCCTTCCCGGAGGTGCCGATCGAGGTCGAGGTCGACACGCTGCACCAGCTGCGCGAGGTCGTGGACGCGGGCGCCGACCTGATCCTTCTCGACAACTTCACGCCCGTCGAGTGCGAGGAGGCGGTGGCCATCGTGGAGGGCCGGGCGCTCCTCGAAGCCTCGGGGCGGCTCACCCTCGCCAACGCCGGGGTGTACGCGAAGACCGGCGTCGACTTCCTGGCCGTGGGCGCGCTGACCCACTCCTCGCCGATCCTGGACATCGGCCTCGACCTGCGCGAGGCGTCGACGGACCAGGCCTCGACGGACCAGGCCTCGACGGACGAGGCGGAGTAGGACCCATGCTGCTCACCATCGATGTCGGCAACACGCACACCGTCCTCGGTCTCTTCGACGGCGAGGAGATCGTCGAGCACTGGCGCATCTCCACGGACGCCCGCCGCACCGCCGACGAGCTCGCCGTGCTCCTCCAGGGCCTGATGGGCATGCATCCGCTGCTCGGCGAGGAACTGGGCGACGGCATCGACGGCATCGCGATCTGCGCCACCGTCCCGTCCGTGCTGCACGAACTGCGCGAGGTGACCCGCCGCTACTACGGCGACGTGCCCGCCGTGCTGGTCGAGCCCGGCGTCAAGACCGGCGTGCCGATCCTCACGGACAACCCCAAGGAGGTCGGCGCGGACCGCATCATCAACTCGGTGGCCGCCGTCGAGCTCTACGGGGGGCCGGCGATCGTCGTCGACTTCGGTACGGCGACCACTTTCGACGCGGTGAGTGCGCGGGGCGAGTACGTCGGCGGTGTCATCGCGCCCGGTATCGAGATCTCCGTGGACGCGCTCGGGGTCAAGGGGGCTCAGCTGCGCAAGATCGAGGTGGCTCGGCCGCGGGCGGTCATCGGCAAGAACACCGTCGAGGCGATGCAGTCAGGGATCATCTACGGGTTCGCGGGGCAGGTCGACGGGGTCGTCAACCGGATGGTGCGCGAGCTGGCGGAGGATCCTGACGACGTCACCGTCATCGCCACGGGTGGGCTGGCGCCGATGGTTCTCGGCGAGTCCTCCGTCATCGACGAGCACGAGCCGTGGCTCACGCTGATCGGTCTGCGCCTGGTCTACGAACGCAACGTGTCCCGCACCTGAGTCCCTCGCCCCCGCCGCCCCTACCCGTCCCATCCCTCTGGGGCTCCGCCCCAGCCCCCGCCAGGGGCGCTGCACCCCCTGGACCCCCGCATCGGCCTGAACGGCCTCGTCCTCAATCGCCGGACGGGCTGGATGGTGCGGGCCGGGGTGGGTGGGTTGAGGGGGTCGGTGGGGCATCGGCCTCCGGCCTGATCCTCAAACACCGGCCGAGTCGAGGCTCCCACGAGCGCGAGAAACTGCGCGCCCACCGTCCCACAGCCGCAAAGCCCGCGTAGACGGCGCCCCGTCAGGGGCGCGAGGAACTGCGCGAGCAACCCCCACCGGCCGTCAGTCGAACGAACTCGCGCGGGCGGGGTACGCGGGGCGAAGCCCCCGCCCTGGGGGCGCGAGGAACTGCGCGGGCAACCCCCACCGTCCCGCAGTCGAACGAACTCGCGCGGACGGGGTATCCGGGGCGGAGCCTCGGCCCTGGGGGCGCGGGGAACTGCGCGAGCAACCCCCACCGTGCCGCAGGAGAAGGGATCGGGCGGACGGGGGTTCGGGGCGGAGCCCCGGTGGGGGCGTCGTCGGGGAGGGAGGACACTCACCTGCGGCCCAACCACCCGCCGACCCCCGGAGGGACACGCGCAGACGCTATGCGGATTTTGTCTGATTAGCGCGTATCGTCGCCGCATGCCCACGCCCTACGGATCCCGCGGCGGCATGGCGTTCGGAGCACAGGAGCTGCGTGTGCTCCGTCGCGCTCTCGCCCTCGCCCTCCACCCCACCCCCGCCTCGGCCGAAGACGTCCAGGACTGCCTCCGTCTCGCCGAGTCCGTCGACGAGGCGGCCCGCGAGGGAGCCAGGCTCAGGGCCTTCCTGCTGGCCGACCTCGCCCGCTACCGGGCCGCCCTGCCCGGCACCGCCGCGGGCTATCTCGTCCTCCTGGAGGAGGCACTCGGCTCGGGCTACCGTCCCGACCCGGACGACCTCGCCGCGCTCCGGGCGCTGAGCGGCAACCCCACCGCCGCCGCCCTCCTGGACCGCTGCCGCGCCCTCGCCGAGCAGGACGTCCGCACCCGGCTCGCGGGCCTCTCCGTCACGACCACGGTCCCCGCCTCCCGTACCCGCCTGACGGCCCTGCCCGGCGGCCTGGCCGCGACCTCGGCCTCGGAGGAACCCGTGAAGAAGCCCGCGGGCAGCCCCGCCGCCGAGCCGCGGCCGCAGTCCCCGGTCAGGAGCCCGCGCCCGGACCGTCCGATCCCGACCCCGGGCGAGGTCTTCCCGCCGAAGCGCAAGCCCGCGCCGCCACCGGCGAACCCGCCGCAGCAACTCGCCGCGGGCTAGCTACTCTGGAGGCATGGACTATGTCTCCGCGCTGGTGCCCCCCGTAGTGATGGCCGTGTTCTTCATCGGGTTGATCGTGACGATCGTGAAGACCCAGGGCGGGGCCAACAAGTCCAAGGAGGACGCGGTCGTCGACGCCGCCCTCGCGCGCGCGGAGAGCGCCCGCCAGGCCTCTCCCGACATCCAGGCCTGAGGCGACAGCAGGACCACAGCCCCGGCAGACGCGGCCCGCGCCCCCGCCGGGGCACTCATCGGCGTACGACTCATACGTTCTCATACGTTTTTCGAGTCGTACGCCCTTTTTGTTACTGATCTCCCACTATTGTTCTGAGCTGTGCCTCGCCCATTGGGAGAACTCGAAGACGCGGTCATGACGCGGGTGTGGAAGTGGAACCGCCCGGTGACCGTTCGAGAAGTCCTGGAAGATCTTCAGCAGGAACGGTCCATCGCGTACACCACGGTGATGACCGTTTTGGACAATCTCCATCAGAAGGGCTGGGTGCGCAGGGAGGCGGAAGGCCGGGCCTATCGATATGAGGCGGTCTCCACGCGTGCCGCCTACTCGGCCGCACTGATGAACGACGCGTGGTCCCAGAGCGACAACCCCGCCGCCGCTCTCGTCGCCTTCTTCGGCATGATGAGTGAGGAGCAGCGGCGCGCGCTGCGGGATGCCGTACGCATCGTGCAAGGGCCTGATGAAGGCCCCGAACAAGGCGAGACCGGCGGCGAAACACGTGTAACCCCGGACGCCGCCGACGAGAAGCGGGTCGAGAAGCCGGTCGAGAAGCCCGATGAGGCGTCGGGTGAGAAGCCGGGCGAGAACCCCGACTCCGGCCCGGGCGGCACCGGGCGATAGCGTCCGCCCATGCCAGCAGAGCATCCAGCACCGCGTCCCGAAGACACCGCAAAAGCCGTCACCGTCCGGCGGGCCAGGACCAGTGATGTCCCGGCCGTGCGCCGCCTCCTCGACGCGAACGTCCGCCGCGGCATCCTGCTCGACAAAGCGACGGTGACGCTTTACGAGGACATCCAGGAGTTCTGGGTCGCGGAACGTGATGACAACGCCGAGGTGGTGGGGTGTGGTGCGCTGCACGTCATGTGGGAAGACCTCGCCGAAGTCCGCACTCTCTCGGTGAACCCCGTGGTCAAGGGCGCCGGTGTCGGTCATCAGTTGCTGGAGAAGTTGCTGCAGACCGCCCGCTGGCTCGGCGTTCGCCGGGTTTTCTGTCTGACCTTCGAAGTCGACTTCTTCGCGAAGCACGGCTTCGTGGAGATCGGCGAGACGCCTGTCGACAGGGATGTCTACGCCGAGCTGCTGCGTTCCTATGACGAGGGCGTGGCAGAGTTCCTCGGTCTCGAACGAGTGAAACCGAACACCTTGGGCAACAGCCGGATGCTTCTGCATCTGTGATCGCCGGCGACTATTCCGCCCGACCGCCTTGCCCGCGTTCCCTATGTCCGAAACGCGCACGTTTCCGGTCTTCCAGCGGCCCCCGAGTCTCACCCAGGGGTTTGTGTTTTTCCAGCAAAAGCGGTTTGCTTTCCGACGTACTGCAGTACTGCATATAACAGGGGACGTGAAACAGCGGCACACGCCGCAGGCCCTCGACCCTCAAGTTATCGATGAAAGGAAATCCGGTGGCACAGAAGGTTCAGGTCCTTCTTGTCGACGACCTCGACGGTGGCGAGGCGGACGAGACCGTGACGTTCGCGCTGGACGGCAAGACGTACGAAATCGATCTCACGACCGCCAATGCGGACAAGCTCCGTGGCCTTCTCGAGGCCTACGTGAAGGGTGGTCGTCGTACCGGAGGCCGTGCTGCGGGGGGGCGTGGAAAGGCGCGTGTCGCTTCCGGTGGCAGCCAGGACACCGCACAGATCCGCGCGTGGGCGAAGGAGAACGGTTACGAGGTCAACGACCGTGGCCGCGTTCCGGCGTCCATTCGCGAGGCCTACGAGAAGGCCAACGGCTGAGTCGAGGCCCATGGCCCAGCTGCCCAGCCAAGGTCTACGAGTAGGCCGGCGGCTGGGCGCACGCGCGTCGCAGCCGGACCCGGTGGCACTGTGTCGCCACCGTGTCCACGAGTCGTACGAGATCGGGGGCGCCCCCACCGCCCCCCACGGCCGACAGAGTCGGCAGCGAGGGTTCCACCTCGCACCCCGGCTCGGGGGGCCGCAGCCAGACGGCGGCCCCCTGTGCACCGGACCCGCCGGGCCCGTCCGTCCCGGCCCCGTCCGCGGTGAGTGGCCCCTCGGGCATCCCCGGCGGCAGCGGAGCCTCGATGCTCCCGCCCGCGCCGATCGCCGTGAGATCGAGCGCCAGAGCGCCCCACTCCAGCCAGTCGAGCAGCCCCGGCAGTTCCTCCGCGCTTCCCGCGGCCACCAGTAGCCACATCCGTGTTCCGTGCCGAGCCGGCCACTTCTCATGCCGAGCCGCCGGATCCTCGCGCGGCGCCGAGCGGCTGGTGCGCAGCGCCACCGGAGAGGCCGGTCCCAGGTGTCGCAGGGCCCTGACACCCGCCTCCGCAGGGACGTCCAGGACGTCGAAGCGCAGGCCGGCGACCAGTCGTAGCGGCGATGCGGGCACTGTCGCCCAGCCGAGTTCGTTCTCGTACCACTGCCGCACAGGGTCGCTCGGGTGGAGCGGGCGGCGAGGGAGGGGGACAGTGGGAAGCATGTCAGGAGCAACCGTCAGAAGAGCTCCAGAGTTACGCTGGGTGTTTCATCATGTGCGTTGAGTATCGAAAGAAGAGGTGTGTGGGGGCGATCGGTGGCGCAAGGATGTTCGCCCATAGCGGAGGGAACCGGTGCGCGCGGCATGGAGTGTCAGTGCGTGCGGGTAAGACATCCCTAGTGAGAGGGGCGACACGCATGGCTCGGGCATCTCACGTTCGCCATCGGCGTACAGCCGGTGCGGGTATCTGCCTGGCCTGCGGGAACATCGTCTCGCACCATCAGGTTGGACAGGATGTCGGCGTTCGGGGTCAGGAGGCCAAGGACGGTGTCGGCAGTTGGAATGAGCGGTCCCCGCTTGCGGGACTAAGCTGCGGAAGGACAGGGAGGGGAGCGTCCCCTTACTGCCTGACCGCTCTGAGGAGCGATTAACGATGTTCGAGAGGTTCACCGACCGCGCGCGGCGGGTTGTCGTCCTGGCTCAGGAAGAAGCCCGGATGCTCAACCACAACTACATCGGCACCGAGCACATCCTCCTGGGCCTGATCCACGAGGGTGAGGGTGTCGCCGCTAAGGCCCTGGAGAGCCTCGGGATTTCGCTCGAGGCGGTCCGCCAGCAGGTGGAGGAGATCATCGGGCAGGGGCAGCAGGCCCCGTCCGGGCACATCCCCTTCACCCCCCGTGCCAAGAAGGTCCTGGAGCTGTCGCTCCGCGAGGCCCTTCAGCTGGGCCACAACTACATCGGCACGGAGCACATCCTGCTCGGCCTGATCCGAGAGGGCGAGGGCGTCGCCGCCCAGGTCCTGGTCAAGCTGGGCGCAGACCTCAACCGGGTGCGGCAGCAGGTCATCCAGCTGCTCTCCGGCTACCAGGGCAAGGAGACCGCCACCGCCGGCGGTCCTGCCGAGGGCACCCCCTCCACGTCCCTGGTCCTCGATCAGTTCGGCCGGAACCTCACCCAGGCCGCTCGTGAGTCCAAGCTCGACCCGGTCATCGGGCGCGAGAAGGAGATCGAGCGGGTCATGCAGGTGCTGTCCCGCCGGACCAAGAACAACCCGGTCCTCATCGGCGAGCCCGGCGTCGGCAAGACCGCCGTCGTCGAGGGCCTGGCGCAGGCCATCGTCAAGGGCGAGGTGCCCGAGACCCTCAAGGACAAGCACCTCTACACCCTCGACCTGGGCGCGCTGGTCGCCGGTTCCCGCTACCGCGGTGACTTCGAGGAGCGGCTGAAGAAGGTCCTCAAGGAGATCCGCACCCGCGGCGACATCATCCTGTTCATCGACGAGCTGCACACGCTCGTGGGTGCGGGTGCCGCCGAGGGCGCCATCGACGCGGCGTCGATCCTGAAGCCGATGCTGGCGCGCGGTGAGCTCCAGACCATCGGTGCGACGACCCTGGACGAGTACCGCAAGCACCTCGAGAAGGACGCGGCCCTCGAGCGCCGCTTCCAGCCGATCCAGGTGGCGGAGCCTTCCCTCCCCCACACGATCGAGATCCTCAAGGGCCTGCGCGACCGTTACGAGGCGCACCACCGGGTCTCCATCACGGACGAGGCGCTGGTCCAGGCCGCCACCCTGGCCGACCGGTACATCTCGGACCGCTTCCTGCCGGACAAGGCGATCGACCTCATCGACGAGGCCGGTTCCCGGATGCGCATCCGCCGGATGACCGCGCCGCCGGACCTCCGCGAGTTCGACGAGAAGATCGCGGGCGTCCGCCGCGACAAGGAGTCGGCCATCGACTCCCAGGACTTCGAGAAGGCGGCCTCTCTCCGCGACAAGGAGAAGCAGCTGCTGGCGGCGAAGGCCAAGCGCGAGAAGGAGTGGAAGGCCGGCGACATGGACGTCGTCGCGGAGGTCGACGGCGAGCTGATCGCCGAGGTCCTCGCGACCGCGACCGGCATCCCGGTCTTCAAGCTGACCGAGGAGGAGTCCTCGCGTCTGCTGCGCATGGAGGACGAGCTCCACAAGCGGGTCATCGGCCAGAAGGACGCCGTCAAGGCGCTCTCGAAGGCGATCCGTCGTACGCGGGCCGGTCTGAAGGACCCGAAGCGTCCGGGTGGTTCGTTCATCTTCGCGGGCCCGTCCGGTGTCGGTAAGACCGAGCTGTCGAAGGCCCTCGCCGAGTTCCTCTTCGGTGACGAGGACGCGCTGATCTCCCTCGACATGTCGGAGTTCAGCGAGAAGCACACGGTGTCGCGTCTCTTCGGTTCGCCCCCCGGATACGTGGGCTACGAAGAGGGCGGTCAGCTGACGGAGAAGGTGCGGCGCAAGCCGTTCTCGGTGGTCCTCTTCGACGAGGTCGAGAAGGCACACCCGGACATCTTCAACTCGCTGCTGCAGATCCTGGAGGACGGTCGCCTGACCGACTCCCAGGGCCGGGTCGTGGACTTCAAGAACACGGTCATCATCATGACGACCAACCTCGGCACGCGGGACATCTCGAAGGGCTTCAACCTGGGCTTCGCGGCCACGGGTGACACGAAGTCGAACTACGAGCGCATGAAGAACAAGGTCTCGGACGAGCTCAAGCAGCACTTCCGCCCCGAGTTCCTCAACCGCGTCGACGACGTGGTCGTCTTCCCGCAGCTGACGCAGGAGGACATCCTCAAGATCGTCGACCTGATGGTCGGCAAGGTGGACGAGCGCCTCAAGGACCGGGACATGGGCATCGAGCTCTCCCAGTCCGCCAAGGAACTGCTGTCCAAGAAGGGTTACGACCCCGTCCTGGGCGCGCGGCCGCTGCGTCGCACGATCCAGCGCGAGATCGAGGACACGCTCTCGGAGAAGATCCTCTTCGGCGAGCTGCGCCCCGGTCACATCGTGGTCGTCGACACGGAGGGCGAGGGCGACACCAAGACCTTCACCTTCCGCGGTGAGGAGAAGTCGGCGCTGCCCGACGTCCCGCCGATCGAGCAGGCCGCGGGTGGAGCAGGGCCCAACCTGAGCAAGGAGGCGTAGCGCTCGGCGCTCGCCTGAACGAAGGGGCTGCCCCGGGACTTCGGTCCCGGGGCAGCCCCCTTTTTTCACACCACGCTGTCGGTCTTCTCGATGGTGACGGCGGCGGTCTCCGGGAGGAACGCCAGGAGATGTTCCGGTACGTCGGTCACGTTCGAGGCGAGATGGAACGTGACCCTGCGCAGGCCGGGAAAGAGAACCGGGACATTTGAGAGGTCTTCGTTTCCCGTGAACTTGTTGAGCCGCAGTCTCGTCACGTTCGGCAGCACCGGACCCGCGCTCCACCCGACGGCATTCCAGTTCACACGAAGTTCTTGTAGAGCGGGAAGCCGGGTGATCTCTTCGAAGTCCTCGGGGGTGAGGTTTTCGGGGAGTGTGGCCAGACTCAGTTGCTTCAGCGAGTGCATATGACTCAGTCCGCGCAATCCGGTGAATCGGAGGGCGTTCCTGGTGAGCCGTAGATACGTCAGCGGCAGGTCCCGGGGGAGAGCGGCGTCGAGGGAGTCGCCGTGCAGCGGAAAACCGATGTCGAGCATCCGTAGAGTGCGGGAGGCGGAGAGCGGCGCCAGGGCACCGGGCTTCTCGAGTCCTGGCACGGTATCCACCGAAAGCCATTTCAGGGGCAGTGCGGCGAGCGGGGTGAGGTCGTCGACGTTCGGGTTGCTGCCGCTGATGTCCAAGTGTGAGAGCCGCCCCTGGTCCGACAGGAACGTCATGTCGCGCAGGATCCGGTTGTCGCGTACGACGAGTTCACACAGCTGGTCCGGCAGCAGGCCGTCGCGGATGTCGGGCGAGTCGATGTCACCGACGACCTGGAGCATGGGGCGGCCGCCGAGGTCGCGCAGGGCGTGCAGCTGGTCGACGGAGTGCGCGCAGAAGTACAGGTCGTCCGGTGGCAGATGGGCGATGACGTCGGCCGCGTAGCGCCGGGTGTCGAACCGGTGGGCGGTCCAGGCGAGTTGGGCCCGTACGAGCAGCGACGGATGCGACCGGAAGCGGGACAGGACCGGGAGTGCCGCGTCCGTGCCGATGAGCGACGCGGTGATGACCACGGCCCTGGCCTCGCCGTCGGTGAGCCCCTCGGGTCCGGGCAGCAGCTCCAGGACGAGCGGGCCCGCGCCGGCGAGGGTGCGGGCCTCCTCGGTCGTACGGGGCGGGATGAGCGAGGAGGCGTTGCGCTCCACGGCCGCGCGGACGTGGGGGTCGAGTTCCGTGGCGTGTTCCAGCGCGGCCAGGGCGAGCAGTCGCATACGCGTACCCGCCGCTCCGGACGTCTCCTCGGCGGACTTGGTCAAGTCGGCCAGGAGGGTGGCCCGTTCGCGGGGGCGGGCGTGCGCGACCGCCATCCGGATGACGTCCGACCACTGGGAGTCGAAGGCGTTGCGCACCAGCAGTCCGAAGTCCCCGTCCTCCACCGCCGCCCGCGCGCCCAGGTAGTCCTGGAAGGTGCGGTGGACGAACTCGACGGTGCCGAGGGTGGGTTCGCGGAGCAGGCCGCTGCGGACGAGGAGATGACGCAGGATCGCCGGGGCGTCGCCCTGTGCGGCAGCGGACGGGAGGGACGGCAGGACGTCGGCGACGATGCGCTCGGCACGGTCGCGGTCCATCTCGGACTGGTTGTTGCGGATGAGCCAGTAGGCCAGCCGCTGGAGGAGCTGGACCTGCGGGAGTTCCGTGAGGTGGATGCCGCCGGTGCGGTCGGGCGCGAACATGTCGCGCTCCTCGTCACGGCGCGACAGCAGCATGGACAGGGCGGCGTCGTACAGCTCCTGCCGGCCGTGCGGCAGATAGCCCCGCCGGTCGCGGTGCAGCGCGCAGATCAGCCCGCACATCAGCGGGTTGGTGGCGAGCCGGCCGAGGTCGGGCTTGGTGCCGACGGCGGTGAGGAGGGAGTGTTCGTAGCCGTCGAGGCGGTCGGTGTCCGGGGCGTCGAGCCGGGCCGCCGTGTGCCAGCGGCGGATGAAGGCGGTGACGTCGTCGCGGCTCATGGGGGTGAGGGCGAGCTCGGTGAAGCCGTCGGGGGTGAGCCAGTCCTCGCGGACGGCCGAGGGACGGGAGGTCACCAGCCACTGGTTGCCGGGATAGACGTCCAGCAGCTCGCGCAGCCAGCGACGGGTCCGCTCGCGGTCGCGTTCGGGGATCTCGTCGATGCCGTCGACGAGGAGCAGCCCGCGCCCGGCGCCGAGGACGCGGTCGCTCCAGCCGTCCGGCTGGGTGGCGTGGAAGGGCACGCGGGCGGCGGCGAGAAATCCGTCGGGCGCCGGGAGTCCGTCGGGGCGGCGGACCAGGGTACGCAGGGGCAGGACGAACGGGATCCGGTCGCCGCGCTCGCCCCGGGCCGCGGTCACGGCCAGCCACTGCACGAGGGTGGTCTTGCCGGAGCCGGCCACTCCGCGCAGCAGCACCAGGTCCTGTTCGGCGAGGGCCTGCTCGGCGGGGAGGGTGCTGCCGGCGGCCGCGATGTGCGTCCCGTTCGGGCCGGTCGCCTCCGCGTCCTCGGTGGCCCGCACGGCCTGCTGGCCGAGGTAGACGGCGTCGAGGGGCCAGCGCTCGGGGGAGTTGACGAGGTCGATGCCGTAGATGGTGAGCCGGCTGTGCTTGGTCGCGACGTATGCGAGGTACCGCTGTTCGAAGGCGGGATCCGTGCCGCCGGGCGGGGGAGTCCGTGCGATCAACTCGTCCATCTTGGCGATGAGTTCGCTCTGCCTGCGGCTCTGCTCCACCAGCGTGCGGGCCACGAAGGCCGAGCGCTGGGTGAAGAAGTGCAGGATGTGAAGGCAGGCCGCGCTCAGGATCCGCTCGTAGAACAGGGTCGCGTCGAAGGAGAGGTCCCGCTCGGGATTGCCGCTCGCGGCGCGCAGCCGCAGGGCGAGCGCCTCGTGACCGAGTTCCACGGCCTGTACGTCGGTCATGGCGAGGTCGCCGAGGGCGTGCAGGGTGTCGGCGAGGGCGTGGGCGACGGCCTGCTCCTCGTCGGCGGCCAGCGGGCGTTCTCCGGTGCGCAGGGCTCGGGCGACCAGCTCGGCGGCCAGCGTGGTCAGTTCCTTCTCCCCGAGGGTCCGTTTCTCTCCCCTGAAGGAGACGAACCCGGAGATCCGCACCGGCTTCTCGACCAGCCCGGCGCCCGGCCCGTCCGCCACGAAGAGCTTCTTGACGAGCGGCGCGACCACGCTCGAGGCCAACTTGGCACCTATGGCTGCTGGTTCCATGTCGCTCCCCCGGACGGCACGGTGACGGCTGCTCAGATCACCCTAGGGCCTGTCACAGGTCGGGAGTGGCGTCGCGGAGAAGATCGTGTGCGGGTCGTTGTGGCGTTCGGCGGCGAGGAGCCTTGCGGCGGCGCCGTGGAACGGGGGGATGGTGATGCCGGACAGCGGCGAGGTCAGGGAGGAGCCCGCGTCGAGGGGCGCCCGTACGACGTCCGGGGTGACCGCGGTCACGCCGTACGACGTCCGGGGTGACCGCGGTCACGCTCCGGGTACGGATCGCGCAGTGGTCCCCCGGGACGCCGCCCCGCAGGAGTGAGCTGCCGCCGAACAGCCTTCAGACACGCCCTTGCGGTGACATGACGCACAGGCGATTTGTCCCCTACTAGGGCGGGTAGTGGACAACGGGGAGCGGGCAAAACGGACTTAATGGTGCGGAACCCCCATGGGGTGTGCGGCGTCGCGGCCGACGGTGCGACGAGGGCCGTATCGGGCCGGAACGCATTGCCTGTAAGTGGGTTTAAACGTCTCTACTCCGAAAAATCGGGCGTATTCGATACGGGGTGGGGCGTCTGTCAAGAAGGCGGAAATTTCAGGGTGAACTACGACCTGGCGTCGTAGATGAGGACTTTGTGTGTCGACCAGGACTCGGGTTACCAAGGGATGGCCCACTCGGCGACAGCTCGTCCGTCGGGTGGACCTGACCCCCGTCTCCGTTCCCACGAGGTTCCGAATGTCGAAGCGCGTCACGTCCCGCCACTCCCGTATGTCCCTGCTCCGCTCCAGGGCGGCCGTCCTGGCCGTCGGCGTGGGTGCCACGGCCGTACTGGGCGCCGGGGTCGCGG
Source organism: Streptomyces sp. NPDC007896 (assembly GCF_042959425.1). NCBI lineage: Bacteria > Bacillati > Actinomycetota > Actinomycetes > Kitasatosporales > Streptomycetaceae > Streptomyces > Streptomyces sp. NPDC007896. Next base: position 785,205 of record NZ_JBIBKX010000002.1, read on the forward strand.
CCGCCGCCACCGAGGCGGCCCCGCAGGCCGCCGTGAAGACGGCCGCCACCCAGGCGTCCGCCTCCTGGGTCGACCCGGTGAAGAAGTACACGCTCTCCGCGGGCTTCAACCAGGCCGGCAACCTGTGGCAGCACAACCACTCCGGGCAGGACTTCGCCGTACCCACCGGCACCGAGGTCGTCGCCGCGCACGGCGGCACCGTCGTCAAGGCCGGCGGCAACGGCGCCGGTGACGGTCCCGCGTACGGCAACGCCATCGTCATCAAGCACGGCAACGGGACCTACTCGCAGTACGCCCACCTGTCCCGGATAGACGTGCGGATCGGGCAGGTCGTCGCGACCGGCCAGCACATCGCGCTCTCCGGCAGCACCGGCAACTCCACCGGCCCGCACCTGCACTTCGAGATCCGTACGACCCCGAACTACGGCTCCGCGATCAACCCGGTCGTCTTCCTGCGCGCCCAGGGCGTGACCGTCTAAGACGCCTCAGGGGTGACGCCGGCGCCGCCGTGCGCCTGCGTCACCAAGTCGATCGCGACCTCCAGGACAGCCTTGCGCTTCTCCTCGGGGTCGCCTTCGACGTCCTTGAGCAGGAACATCCCGGCGTGCATCGAGAACAGCGCGCTGATGCAGCGCACCTGGTCCGTCAGATCGGCGTCCGGCTCCTTGAGCAGGCCGACCATCCGGATCATGCGGTCCTTGAAGTCCTCGCCCGTGCGCAGCTCGCGGACGGCCGCCTGGTTCTCCTGCATGAAGCGGAAGAGCGGGGCCGCCTCGGCGAGGGCGTTGCTGTAGCGGCGCAGGATCTCCTGCTTCGTCTCCAGCGTGCGAGGCTGCTGCCGCGCCCACTCGATCAGCTCGTCCATGGGCCTGGACAGGTCCTGGAAGAGACTGATGAGGATGTCTTCCTTGGTCTTGAAGTGGTAGTAGAGCGCCGCCTTCGTGACGTCGAGGTGCTCGGCGATCTCGCGCAGCGAGGTCTTCTCGTAGCCGTGCTCGGAGAAGAGTTCGAGGGCGACGTCCTGGATGCGCTGGCGGGTGTCCCCGCGGCGCTGTCGCTTGGTGCCGTCCATGGTGTCGCCGCCCATCCCTGTGCTCCTCGCACTCCCTGAAACGTACGTGTCGTCCGACTGGCAAATCCAGGAAAACTTACTTGACGCCCGGCTAGTTACCGGTCTAACTTCCCTCAGTGTAGTCAACTTGCCGGGCGGCAAGTAAGTACCTAGGGGAGTGGAACCGTGGCGGACAACAAGGAAGCGGTCATAGAGACCGAGAAACAACCGCGCAGCGTACGCGTCGTGCTGCTCGCGCTCATGATCACCATGATGCTGGCCATGCTCGACAACATGATCGTGGGCACGGCCATGCCGACGATCGTGGGCGAGCTGGGCGGCCTCCAGCACCTGTCATGGGTCGTCACCGCGTACACCCTCGCGACCGCCGCCTCCACCCCCATCTGGGGCAAGCTCGGCGACATGTACGGGCGCAAGGGCGCCTTCATGACCTCGATCGTGATCTTCCTTGTCGGCTCCGCGCTCAGCGGTATGGCCCAGGACATGGGGCAGCTCATCGGCTTCCGTGCCGTTCAGGGTCTGGGCGCCGGTGGTCTGATGGTCGGCGTCATGGCGATCATCGGTGACCTGATTCCGCCGCGGGAGCGCGGCAAGTACCAGGGCATGATGGCCGGCATCATGGCGCTCGCCATGATCGGCGGACCGCTCATCGGCGGCACCATCACCGACCACTGGGGCTGGCGCTGGTCCTTCTACATCAACCTGCCGCTCGGCATCGTCGCGCTCCTCGCCATCAGCGCCGTACTGCACCTGCCGAAGAAGCGCGTCCAGGCGAAGATCGACTACCTCGGCGCCGGACTGCTGGCCCTCGGTATCTCGTCCATCGTGCTGGTCACCACCTGGGGCGGCAGCGAGTACGCCTGGGGCTCGGCCAGGATCATGGAGCTCATCGGCATCGGTGTCGCCGCGCTGGTCGGCTTCGTCTTCGTGCAGACCAAGGCCGCCGCGCCGATCATGCCGCTGCACATCTTCCGCAGCCGCAACTTCACGCTGATGTCGATCATCGGCTTCATCACCGGCTTCGTGATGTTCGGCGCCACGCTCTTCCTGCCGCTGTACCAGCAGTCCGTGCAGGGCGCGTCCGCGACCAACTCCGGGCTGCTCCTGCTGCCGATGCTCGGCGCGATGCTGGTGACCTCGATGGTCGCCGGTCGCGTCACCACCGGCACCGGGCGCTACAAGGCCTTCCCGATCGTCGGCGGCGTCCTCATGGCGGTCGGCCTGTTCCTGCTCTCTCAGATGGACACCGGTACGACCCGGTTCACCTCCGGGCTGTACATGGCCGTGCTCGGCCTCGGCATGGGCTGCCTGATGCAGATCACCATGCTGGTCGCGCAGAACAGCGTCGAGATGAAGGACATGGGCGTCGCGTCCTCGTCCACCACCCTCTTCCGTACGCTCGGCTCGTCCTTCGGCGTCGCGATCATGGGTGCGCTGTTCAATCAGCGGGTCCAGGACGTGATGACCGAGCGGGCCGGAGCGCTGGGGTCCAAGGTCACCGAGCAGTCGGCGCAGCTGGACGCGGCGAGCCTGGCCAAGCTGCCGGCGGCGGCGCGGGAGGCGTACCAGTACGCGGTGTCCTCCGGAACGCACTCCGCGTTCCTGCTGGGTGCGGTGGTGTCGGTGGGGGCGCTGGTGGCCGCGGTGTTCGTGAAGGAGGTTCCGCTGCGGGGGGCGGGTGCGGGTGCGTCGGAGCCGGAGGGCTCGGCCGAGGGTGCGGTGAGCGACTCGGCGCCGAAGCCGACCGTCGCCGAGACCGTCTGACCTCGCCCGACCCGACCTGGCCCGATCCGACCCCGCTTGATCCGAAGACCCCCGGAGTGTCCGCCCCGGGGGTCTTCTCCTGTACGCGCCCGGTGCGCCGTCCTCAATCGCCGGACGGCCTGAGTGCCGGACGGGTTGAAGGGTGCGGGTCGGACTTTGGCCTTGTTCTCGAAACGCCGGTCGAGGCGAGGCTTTTAGGGGCGCGGGGAACTGTGCGCCCAGTCCCCACCGGCCCGCAGCCGAACGAATCGGCTGGGCGGGGGACTGACCGAGCCGGGCCAGGCCGACGGCAACGGCAACGGCAACGGCAACGGCAACGGCAACCGGTACTCGCTCACCCGCATCAGGTCGGCAGCATCGGATAGCTGCCGGTGCTCGTCGGCGCGTGCTCCGGCAGCCACAGCACCGCGACCGCGCCCTCCGCGGGCACGTGCTCGGGGGCCCCCGCGGGCCGGACGTTTCGGAAGGTCAGCCGCGCGCCGAGCACCCGGGCCTGACCCGCCGCGATGGTGAGGCCGAGGCCGTGACCGTGGCCCGAGCGGTCGCTGCTGCCGGTACGGAAGCGGCTGGGGCCCTCAGCGAGGAGCTCCTCGGGGAAGCCGGGACCGTGGTCGCGGACCCGGATGACCCGGCCCTCGACCGAGACCTCGATCGGCGGCTTGCCGTGCCGTGCCGCGTTGGCCAGCAGGTTGAACAGCACGCGCTCCAGGCGACGCGGATCCGTCGTGACCTCCGACTCGTGGATCACGCGTACGTCGACGTCGGCGTCCTTGGCGGCCACGCGCCGCGACACGAACTCGCCGAGCAGGATGTCCTGGAGTTCGGCCCGCTCGGAGGCGCCGTCCAGCCGCGCCACTTCGAGGACGTCCTCGACCAGGGTCCGCATGGCCTGGGCACGGTCGCGGACGAGTTCCGTGGGGCGGCCGGGGGGAAGGAGTTCCGCGGCCGTCAGCAGGCCGGTCACCGGCGTGCGCAGTTCATGGGCGATGTCGGCGGTCACCCGGCGCTCGGCCTCGATGCGCTGCTGGAGCGCGTCCGCCATGGCGTCGACCGCACGCGCGAGGTCGTCGGTCTCGTCCCGTACGACCCCGCCGATCGCTTCCCGGACCCGTACGTCGGTCTCACCCTTGGCGACCTGGTTCGCCGCGGCGGCGGCCTTGCGCAGCCGGCGCGAGAGCTGGCCGCCGATCAGCACGCCGAGCGCGCTGCCGCCGAAGACGACCGCGATCGAGCCGATGATCAGCGCCTGGTCGAGGTCCTTCATGACGTCGGTGTTGCGGTCCGTGAAACCGGTGTGGAGCGAGAGGACGCGGCCGTCCTTGAGGGGTACGGCCGCCCAGATGTCCGGGACCCCGTTCGGACGGTCGGCCACAAAGGTGGCCCGCCGGCCCTGCATGACCTTTGCCAGCAGGTCCTTCGGGATGGCCGGGTCGTCGACCTTGACCCCGAAGGCCTGGGTCCGCCCGGACTCGTACATGCGCTCGGCGACCGTGATGCGCTCGTCCGCCAGGTCGCGTGAGTTGTCGAGCATCGAGACGCGCGCCGCGTTGTGCACGACGAGGCTGAGCGCGACCGCGACCAGCGCGCCGACCATGGCGATCGCCGCGCTGAGCTTCCACCGGATGCCCGTGCGAATGCCGGAGTTCCCGGCGGCGGCCGCCATGCGCATGCCCACAGGCACGCCACGGCCGGCAGATGGGCTCCGACCGACGGATGCGACCCGCCCGGCAGATGGGCCCCGGCCGACGGGTGTGCCCGGTCCGACGGGGGTGCCCCGGCCGGCAGGTGTGCTCCGGCCGGTCCGACTGCTCCCGATCACCGGGCTGCTCCCGATCACCGGACCGTTCCCCGTCACCGGACTGTTCCCCGTCACCGAGCCGTACCCGTCCGCTGAGCCGTACGCGTCGGCCGGGCCGTACCCGTTGACCGGCCCGCGCCCGTCGCCCCTGTCGCCCCCGCCGCGCCCGCCGGCCGGTCTGTTGGGGCCGGTCGGGCCGTTGCCGCCCGCCGGAGTCCGGCGCCGAAATATCCCCCGCATGTCCCTGCTCAGGCCTTCAACTTGTAGCCGAAGCCGCGGACCGTCTCGATCCGGTCCTGGCCGATCTTCGTCCGCAGCCGCTGTACGTGGACGTCGACGACTCGGGTGTCCCCGCCCCAGCCGTAGTCCCACACGCGTTCGAGCAGCTTGTCGCGGCTCAGCACCGTACCCGGCGCGGAGGAGAACTCCAGCAGCAGCCGCATCTCGGTGGGCGTCAGGGCCACCGGCGTACCGCCCTTGTGGACTTCCATCCCCTCGGTGTCGATCTCCAGGTCGCCGAAGGAGAGCATCCCGCCGTCGACGGACGAGGCTTCTTCGGAGGCTCCGTTCGAACCGCTCGCGTGTCCGAAACGGCGCAGCACCGCGCGGATCCGGGCGACCAGCACGGCCCCGTCGAAGGGCTTGGTCACGTAGTCGTCGGCGCCCGCCTCCAGGCCCAGCACGACGTCGATCGAGTCGGCGCGCGCGGACAGCATGATCACGGGGACGGTGGACTCGTCACGGATGCGGCGGCACAGCGAGACGCCGTCGAGTCCGGGGACCATCACGTCCAGCAGGGCGATGTCGGGACGGTCGGCGCGGAACGCCTCCAGGCCCGACAGCCCGTCGGGCATGGCCGTCACCGCGAAGCCGTCGCGCTCGAGAGCGAGCTGCGTCGCCTCGCGGATGACGTCGTCGTCCTCGACGAACAGGACGTGGGTCTGTTCTGCCATCCGGCTGCTCCGTCTGCGCTCAGTTCGCGGGAGCGGGCGTGTCCACGCCGCCCACCGCGTTGCTGTAGTCGTTGTGCGTCCGGGACCTCTCGGTGAAGCGGGTCGCGGTCCACCCGTAGGTGATCACTTCTTCACTGGAGGGGTACTCCACCGGGTCGCCCTTCTTGTACAACTGCTGGGTGATCACCAGGTCGCCCCGGTCGATCTCCGCGTAGACCGGCGGCTCCTCGGTCTTGAAGACATTCTCGTACCTGCCGCTTTCCTCGCGGTAGACGTACGAGCCGATCCCCACGGCATCCCCGCAGGTCATGACGTTGACCACGACGTCGTCCGTGGTTCCTCCGGTCAGATCCCCGTACGACACGTCGACCGGGTACTCGTCGGCGACGCACGGTTTCGTCAGCGCGTTCTTGACCGAGTCGCTGACCTCCGGGTCGTCCTTGACGAGCTTGACCGCGTCCACGCGCTTGGGCGTCTTGGACGGGGAGGCGGAGAGCGCGGGGCTCGGGGCCGCCCCCTTCGCCACCGCCTCACTGCTCGCCGGGCCCTCGTCGCGGGCGCCCGTGCCACCCGTGGCGCAGGCGGTCAGGAAAAGGCCGAGGGCGGTGAGCGCGGCCGTCACCGCGCTCCCCGCCTTCAGGACCTGCCTGGCCCGAGTTCCTAGGCCGCGCAACGCTCCCGCTCCTCACGTTCGAGCGCGCGTGCGTCCAGGTCGCGGCTCTCCAGCTCCTCGCGGAGCCGGGCGAGCGCCCGGTGCAGCGTGCTCTTGACCGTTCCGGCCGACATGCCTAGGGCGGCGGCCGTCTCCTCCGTGGACATCTGCTCCCAGTGTCGCAGCACCACGACGCTGCGTTGCTTGGGAGCGAGAACCTTCATGATGTCCATAAGGAGCGCGCGGTCCGCGTGCTGCTCGGTCGAGTCGTCGACGGAGGCGTCCGGGAGCTGCTCGGTGGGCACCTCTTCGAGTTTCCGCGCCCGCCACCACTCGGTCCGCGTGTTGATCATCACGCGGCGCAGGTAGGCGTCCGCGAGCCGCTTGTCCGCGATGCCGTCCCAGCGGCCGTACGTCCGTACGAGCGCGGTCTGCAGGAGGTCCTGGGCGTCGACGGGGTCGGGGACCAGGCGACGGGCACTGCGCAGCAGCGCGTCCTGCCGAGTGCGGACGTACTCCTCGAATTCGAGCACCTCGCCGTGCGCCATGATCAACCGCCTCCATCCCCGTTTCCGACGTGCCTGGCTCGCGCCTGCTGCCGGTTGTCCGTTTCCTGTGTCCCGCTGTCGTTCTGCTGTGTGCGGTACGGAAATGAAGCTACGGAGGCGTTGTCACGGGGTTGTCCGAGGCAGCCTTCGGTGAGCGCTCGGCTGTACGTCGGTTGTGTAACGGATGTATGAGGTGGGTAAGGCGGTGTGGTTACAAGTCCCGGTTGGGGTGGTTTTGCGGGTGTGACCGGTGTCCTGGGGGCGGTTACTAGGTCAAGGGCAGCCGATACAAACCACCCGGGAGCGGCTCGACGAGTCCGTCGGCGACGAGTCCGTCGAGGGCGCGGGCCCGCTGCACGGGCTCGTCCCACACGCGATCGAGTACGGACTGCGGGACCGGGCCCTCGACGGACTCCCTCAGTACGGCGAGGAGTTTGCCGCGCACCTGGCGGTCCGTGCCCGCGTACGTCTGGCCGCGCCGCGGCGGGCCGTCGTGCGCCGGCTTGCCCGCCAGCCGCCAGGCGCACTGCGCGGCGATGGGGCAGCGCTGGCAGGCCTCGTTCTTCGCCGTGCAGATCAGTGCGCCGAGCTCCATGGAGGCGGCGGCCCAGCGGGAGGCGGTGCTCTCGTTCTCGGGCAGGAGGGCACGGGCGAGCTTGCGCTCGGCGGCGGTGGTGGCGTTCGGCGGGTACTGCACGCCGCTGACGGCCCGTGCGAACACCCTTCGGACATTGGTGTCCAGCACGGCATGCCGCTGCCCGTACGCGAACGAGGCGACGGCGGCGGCCGTGTACTCCCCGATACCGGGCAGCGCGAGCAGTTGAGCGTGCTCCGTGGGTACGTCGCCGCCGTGTCGTTCCGTTATGGCGACCGCGGCGCCGTGCAGCCGGAGCGCGCGGCGGGGGTAGCCGAGCCGGCCCCAGGCGCGGACGGCTTCGCCCGGGGCCTCCTTGGCCAGGTCGGCGGGGCGGGGCCAGCGAGCGACCCACTGCTCGTACACGGGCAGGACACGGCTGACCGGGGTCTGCTGCAACATGAACTCACTGACCATCACGCCCCAGGGGCCGGCGTCGGGGCGGCGCCAGGGGAGGTCACGGGCGTGCTCGTCGAACCAGGTGATCACCGGTTCGTGCAGGGTCTTGCCGGCGGCGTCGGGCTGGGGGCTGGGTGTGGGCTTGGTGGGTGCAGTCATGGCGGTTCCGATCCTGCCATGCGGGGGTGGGGCTACGCGGTTTCCTCCGAGGCGCGGAGGAGTGGCTTTTCGCCCGGGCCCCGCACTGGCTCCTTTGCCCGCGGGGCGGTGGGGGCTGGTCGCGCGGTTCCCGGCGCCCCTGAAGGGGCGCTCCGGTCGGCCGGAGGGCCGGGCCCGGCAGCCCCCGGAGGACGGGAAGGGGCGGTGTGGGGCAACTCGGCCGGTGTGTCGGAATGATGATCCGGAAAAGTTGGCGCTGAGGGCGGCGGGTGGGGCGAGCGCCGGCGTGGATCTCTCGTACAGTTTGCGCCGTGGGATCTATGCGCAATCCGGTCGGGCCACTTCCCTCCACGATCTACTGGCGTCGGAGGGCCGTTCTGCTGTCCCTGGTAGCGCTGTTGGCGCTGCTGATCGTCTGGGTCGTCAGCAGCGGCGGCGGAGGCGGCAAGAAGAACGCGGACGGGTCCAACGGGAAGAACCCCGTACAGACGATCACCCCGGGCCCCTCCGGTTCCGGACCCGCGATCAGCCAACACCCGGGCGGCCGCGACGAGTCCAGCCCCGGCGCGAGTACCGGTACGGCAAGCGGCAGCGGCAGTGGCGGCGGCAGCGGCGGTAGTGGCGGTAGTGGCGGTAGTGGGGACGGCTCCGGCGGGACCGGCAGCGCGGGCGGTGGTGGCTCGGCCGGCGATTCCGGCGGTGGCACCAGCTCCGGGGATCAGGTACCCGCCGGCTCCACCCTCCCCAACTGCACGGCAGGCGCGGTCAAGTTGACCCTGCGCAGCGCGCACAACACGTACGCCCCCGGGGACAAGCCCTCGATCGAGCTGATCGCGAAGAACTCCTCCGCCAGTGACTGCAAGGTCGATCTCGGCCCGAAGAGCGCGGTACTGACGATCACTCAGGCCGGTGGCGACAAGAGCTTCTGGTCCTCGAGCGACTGCCCCAAGGACGCCGCCAGTCTCTTCTTCCGCGTTCCGGCCGGCGACCAGGTGACCTACACGGTCGACTGGGACCGCACGGCCAGCGCCGCCCAGTGCGCGACACCCCCGGCGGGTTCCGCGACCGCGGGTACCTACCTGGTGGAGGCGAAGGCACCGGGCCTGGCGAAGGCGACGACGTCGTTCGTGCTGTCCCAGGACTGAGCGCGGGGGCGGGAGCCCTCCAAGGGGCGGCCATGGAGCCCCCGAGGTCCGAGGCCGACGGGTGGTGCCCGCACGGCCCACACGCGCCCTTCGAGCGCGCCCGGCCCCGTCAAGACCGTCAGACGTAGCGCGTCGTCAGCCGTAGCGGGTCGTCAGCCGTAGCGGGTCGTCAGACGTAGCGCTCCAGGATCGACGACTCCGCCAGCCGCGACAGCCCCTCACGGACGCTGCGCGCCCGTGCCTCGCCCACCCCGTCGACCGCCTGAAGGTCGTCGACGCTCGCGGCGAGGAGCTTCTGCAGACCGCCGAAGTGCTCGACGAGGCGGTCGATGATCGCGCCGGGCAGACGCGGAACCTTGGCGAGGAGGCGGAAGCCACGCGGGGAGACCGCGGAGTCGAGCGCCTCGGGGGAGCCGGTGTAGCCCAAGGCTCTCGCCACCGTGGGCAGTTCGAGGAGCTCGGAGTGGGCCAGGGCGTTCAGGTCGGAGAGGGCCTCGTCGACCGTGCGGGAGCGCTTCGCGGTCGGCTCCGGCACGTAGTCCCGGACCACCAACTCCCGCTCGGGCTCCACGCCCGCAATCAACTCGTCCAGCTGGAGGGCGAGCAGACGCCCGTCCGTACCCAACTCCACCACGTACTCGGCGATCTCCGTGGCGATGCGCCGCACCATCTCCAGGCGCTGCGCCACCGCCGACACGTCCCGGACGGTGACCAGGTCCTCGATCTCCAGCGCGGAGAGCGTGCCCGCGACCTCGTCGAGGCGGAGCTTGTAGCGCTCCAGGGTCGCGAGGGCCTGGTTGGCGCGGGAGAGGATCGCGGCGGAGTCCTCCAGGACGCGGCGCTGACCGTCGACGTACAGCGCGATCAGACGCATCGACTGGGAGACCGAGACGACGGGGAAGCCGACCTGCTTGCTCACCCGGTCCGCCGTGCGGTGCCGGGTGCCGGTCTCCTCCGTCGGGATCGTCGGGTCGGGCACGAGCTGGACGCCCGCCCGCAGGATCTTGGTGATGTCCTTGTCGACGACGATGCCGCCGTCGAGCTTGCACAGCTCACGCAACCGGGTCGCCGTGAAGTCGACGTCCAGGACGAAGCCGCCCGTGCACATCGACTCGACGGTCTTGTCCCAGCCGAGCACGATGAGTCCTCCGGTGTTGCCGCGGAGGATTCGCTCGAGCCCGTCGCGCAGGGCCGTGCCAGGTGCCACGGCGCTCAATGAGGCGCGCATCAGGCCATCGGCACCGGAGCTCCCACCGGACTTTCCGGGAGCTGCTGCCCGGTCGTTGGCTGCCACTGCACTCCTCCGGTCGCGGGTTTCCGGTCGCCCAAGATTCGTCCAGGGTTCGTACGGACGGGCGAGACCAGGGCAAAGTCTACCGGCGCTGCTCCTCGTCCCGTGGGGCCTCTCTGTGACGGGAGCGTGGAAGGACCCGCAGCGCGTCGCCCATGTCGGCGACTTCCAGGACCTTCATACCGGCAGGGATCTTGCCCGGATCGCTCGGAACGAGGGCGTGCGTGAAGCCCAGACGGTGGGCTTCGGCGAGCCGCCGCTGCACTCCCGTGACCCGTCTGACCTCGCCCGCGAGCCCTACTTCGCCGATCGCCACGAGGTTCTTGGGGAGCGGGGTGTCACTCGCCGCCGACGCGAGCGCGAGGGCGATGGCGAGGTCCGCGGCGGGCTCGGAGAGCTTCACGCCGCCCACCGTCGCCGAGTAGATGTCCCGCTTCCCGAGGGCGCTGATCCGGCCCCGCTGCTCCAGGACCGCCAGCATCATCGAGACCCGGGAGGTCTCCAGACCGGACGTCGTACGACGGGGGGAGGGGATCTGGGAGTCGACCGTGAGGGCCTGCACCTCGGCCACCAGCGGGCGGCGGCCCTCCAGGGTGACCGTCAGGCAGGTGCCGGGGACGGGCTCGGCACGGCGGGTGAGGAAGAGGCCGGAGGGGTCCGCGAGGCCCGTGATGCCCTCGTCGTGCAGCTCGAAGCAGCCGACCTCGTCCGTCGTCCCGTACCGGTTCTTGACCCCTCGGACGAGACGCAGGCGCGCGTGGCGGTCGCCCTCGAAGCTCAGGACGACGTCCACGAGGTGTTCGAGCAGGCGGGGGCCCGCGATCGCGCCGTCCTTGGTGACATGGCCCACAAGGAGCGTGGACATGCCGCGCTCCTTGGAGGCACGGATGAGCGCCCCGGCGACCTCCCGGACCTGGGCCATGCCGCCGGGCGCCCCGTCGATCTCCGGAGAGGCGACGGTCTGGACCGAGTCCAGGATGAGGAGCGAGGGCTTCACGGCGTCCAAGTGGCCGAGCACGGCGGCCAGGTCGGTCTCCGCCGCCAGATACAGGTGGTCGTCGATCGCCTTGATGCGGTCGGCGCGCAGACGGACCTGGCTGGCGGACTCCTCACCCGTCACGTACAGCGTGCGGTGCTCGTCGCTCGCCGCCTTCGCCGCCACGTCCAGGAGGAGCGTGGACTTGCCCACACCGGGCTCGCCGGCGATCAGGACGACCGCGCCGGGCACGAGACCGCCGCCGAGGACGCGGTCCAGCTCGGGTACGCCGGTGGAGCGGGCCGTGGCCTGGCGGCCGTCGACCTGCCCGATCGGCACCGCGGAGGTGGTGACGCGGCCCGGTGTCGTCGTACGGACCGCGGGCGCGCCGTACTCCTCGACCGTGCCCCACGCCTGGCACTCGGGGCAGCGGCCGAGCCATTTGGCCGTCTGCCATCCGCACTCGGTGCAGCGGTAGGACGGCCGGTCCTTCGCGGTTTTCGTACGGGCAGCCATGACGGAACCGTAGCCGAGAGGACTGACAGCACGGGCGGGCCGGCTCGGTGGGGCATCTGCCATGGCCTGCCGTTGCCGCCTGTGACGGTGTGGGCCACGGAATCGGAGGCTCCTGTCCCCCTTTGAGGGATCGTTTCACCCGTACGGATTAAATGTGCTCAAGGGGGAAGAAGGGGCCACCCTGGGGCACCTACGGTCGCACGGGTGATGAGCAGCAGTCCGGAGACCTTCACGCACACCACCGGCGCACACCGGGCGCACGGAGACGCACGTAAGCGGGTGACCGCGCCCCGTGGCGCGCACAACCGCACCCTGGCTCAGCGCCCTCCCGCGCGGTACGAGCCCTACTTGGACGGCCTTTTCACCTACTGCCTGTCCGTTCTGTGCGACCACGACGAGGCCACCGCCGCCCTCGGGGACGCCCTCGCGCTGGCCGAGCGCCGTGGCCAGCGCGGCCCGGCGTCCGCGGACGACCGCAGGGCCTGGCTGTACGCCCTCGCCCGCTGGTCCTGTCTGCGCAAGCTCACCGAGGCCCGGCGCAGGCGCCAGGCGGCCCACGCCTCCGGTCGGGGTACACCCGCCAAGGGCCACAAGGCCCTCTTCAAGGGGCACAAGGAAGCCGCCGACCGGAGTGCGGCAAAGGCGCTGAGCGCCCCCGTCTCCGAGGAGGCACAGGACCGGCGCCGGCACGAACTCGCCCTGTTGGCCTGGCCGGAGGCGGCCGGCACCACCCCCGAGCAGCGCGAGGCGCTCGAACTCGCCGTGCGCCACCAGCTCGCCGCCGCCGAGGTCGCCGCCGTCCTCGGCCTGGACCTCGTCAAGGCGCGCGAACTGCTCGCCACCGCCGCCTGCGAGGTCGAACGCACCCGCGCCGCCCTCGCCGTCGTGGAGACCGGCACCTGTCCGAGCGTCGCCCGCCTCACCGGCGACAACCAGCTCGTCCTGAGCACCACCCTGCGCCGGGAACTGGTCCGGCACGTCGACGACTGTCCGCGCTGTCGCCGTACCGCCGAGCGCGCCGCGCCCGGCGCCTGGCCCGGCACCAGCGTCACGCCCGCCGCGCTCCCCGTCCTAGAGGCCCCGCGCGCGGCCGTGCACATCGCGATGGCACACGTCCCGCGTGCGCGAGGCGCCGCTCCACGCTTCGACCGGCGCGGATTCCCCGTGGACCCCAAGGACCACGCCGCCCGCAGGGACCGCATTCGCGCGCGTGCCGTCACGACGACCGTCGTCGCCACCGTCGTCGCCGCACCCGTTCTCGCCCTCTGGGCGGCCTACCGCGGCGCGCCCCTCACCGGCGAGGGCGCCGACGGCCGCTCGATCATCGCGAGCGAGGCGCACGGGCCCGACGGCATCACCGGCGAGGAGGCGGGCGGCTACGAGAACGCCGGCAACGCCAGCGCCAGACCCGGCGCCCGTTTCGCCAAGGGGAACCGCTCGCCCGACGTCTCCGTGGAGGTCATCAGCGCCCCCAGCGCGGGAAGCGGCGCCGGCCACCTCTCGGTCCGGGCCTCGGGCAGTGGCGACACGACCCTCGTCACGCTTTCCGCCTCCGGGAACTCACCGGTCCACTGGTCCGCCGAGACGGGAGCGTCCTGGCTCTACTTCAGCCAGTCGTCGGGAACGCTGGCCCCCGGAGAAACGTTCACGATCAAGGTGTACGTCGATCGTCTTCGCGAGCCGGTGGGCCCCTGGGGCGCGCGGGTGTCGATCGCACCGGCGGGAGCGGTGGTCACGATCGGGGGGTACGGAACAGCGGGTCCGTCCGCCCCGGGCAGCTCCGGCCCGACGCCCGGCCGTCCCACCCCGTCCGCCCCCGGCCCGACCCCGCCCGCCTCGGACCCGCCACCGACGCCCGGCGACCCCCAGCCGACGCCCACGGACTCGTCGTCCCCGCCACCTTCGTCGGACCCGTCGGCCCCGTCGGATCCGGGCGGTTCGACGCAGCCGCCCAGCGACAGCTCCGCCCCGACCCCGTCCTCGTGAAGCTCGCGGGGCGGGAAGCGGGGCGGGAAGCGGGGCGGGAAGGGGCGGGAAGACGATGGACCGGGGGGTCTCAGGCGACCGGATCCGCGGGATGCGGCGCCAGCAACGGCAGCTGCGAGGCCAGCCGCTCCTCGCAGAGCTCGACCAGCCGGTCGTACCCCGCCTTGCCCATCAGCTCGATCAGTTCCGGGCGGTACGAGACGTACACCGGGTCGCCCGCGCCGTGTGCCGAGGTCGCCGACGTGCACCACCAGTGCAGGTCGTGGCCGCCCGGACCCCAGCCCCGGCGGTCGTACTCGCCGATGGAGACCTGGAGCACGCGCGTGTCGTCGGGCCGGTCGATCCACTCGTACGTCCGGCGCACGGGCAGCTGCCAGCAGACGTCCGGCTTGGTCTCCAGGGGCTCGCGCCCCTCCTTGATCGCCAGGATGTGCAGCGAGCAGCCCGCGCCGCCGGCGAAGCCGGGCCGGTTCTGGAAGATGCACGAGCCCTGGTAGGGGCGGGTCTGGCGGTCGCCGTCCTCGTCCTCGGAGACCCAGCCGGTCTTCATCCCCACGTCATGGTGCTGCCAGACGTCCGGCGTGAGCCGTGCCACGTGCTCGGCCACCCGCTTCTCGTCGTCCTCGTCGGAGAAGTGGGCCCCGAGCGTGCAGCAGCCGTCGTCGGCGCGACCGGCCTGGATGCCCTGACAGCCGCTTCCGAAGATGCAGTTCCAGCGAGAGGTCAGCCATGTCAGATCGCACCGGAAGACCTGCTCGTCGTCGGCGGGATCCGGAAACTCCACCCATGCCCGAGCGAAGTCGAGCCCCTTCTCGTCGGACACGGTGGCCTTCTTCGGGGACTTCGTCGGGGACTTCTTGGACGCGGAGGCCTTCGCCTGCGAAGAACCCTTGGTCGATTTGTCGGGCTTCGCCTTTTTCGTCTTTGGCACCCGTCCAGGGTAAGTCGCTTCAGCCCGCTCCGGGGACGGTCGACCGCCGGACTCGCAGTAGCGTTCCGTACATGAGACTCGGTGTCCTCGACGTGGGTTCGAACACGGTGCACCTGCTGGTGGTGGATGCACACCCCGGCGCGCGCCCGCTGCCCGCGCACTCGCACAAGGCCGAATTGCGGCTCGCCCAACTGCTCGACGAGAGCGGGGCGATCGACCTCGACGGTGTCGAAAAACTGATCGCGACGGTCCGGGACGCGCTGGAGGCCGCCGAAGACAAGGGCGTCGAGGCCCTGCTGCCGTTCGCGACCTCCGCCGTGCGCGAGGCCAGCAACGCCGACGACGTACTGGCCCGGGTGCAGGCCGAGACCGGTGTCGAGCTCCAGGTCCTGACCGGGGCGGAAGAGGCCCGGCTGACCTTCCTGGCCGCCCGCCGCTGGTTCGGCTGGTCGTCGGGAAAACTGCTGGTCCTCGACATCGGCGGCGGCTCGCTGGAGATCGCGTACGGCATGGACGAGGAGCCGGACGCGGCGGCGTCGCTGCCGCTCGGCGCCGGACGGCTGACCGCGGGCTGGCTGCCCACCGACCCCGCCGACCCGGCGGACATCAAGGCCCTGCGCCGCCACGTCCGGACCGAGATCGCCCGTACCGTCGGCGAATTCAGCCGCTTGGGCGCCCCCGACCACGTGGTCGCCACCTCCAAGACCTTCAAGCAGCTCGCCCGCCTGGCCGGCGCCGCCCGCTCCACGGACGGCCTCTACGTCCAGCGCGAACTCAAGCGCCGCTCCCTGGAGGACTGGGTCCCCCGGCTGGCCTCCATGACCGCCGACGAACGCGCCGAACTCCCCGGCGTCTCCCCCGGCCGCTCCAGCCAACTCCTCGCCGGCGCCCTCGTCGCCGAGGGCGCCATGGACCTCTTCGCCGTGGAAACCCTGGAAATCTGCCCCTGGGCCCTACGAGAGGGCGTCATCCTCCGCCGCCTGGACCAGATGGCATCAGAGTGACCGAGTAACCGACATCACGTTCCCCGCGCCCACCAGGAGCGCGAGGAACCGCGCGCCCATCCACCCACGCCCGCCCCCACCAGGGGCGCGAGGAACCGCGCGCCCAGCCACCAACCACCCCGCACTCGCCCACGGTGATTCCCACAACGGCGATAAGGCGCCCCACCCAACCCCCACCCAACCCACCCCCAACGCCGCCCCCCAGCCAACCCCCATCACCCCCCGCCCGACCGCCGGAGGCTTACGCTGTCCCTCGTGGCAGAACCAGTCGTGCGCATCCCGGATGCGAAGGTCGCGCTGTCCACGGCGTCCGTGTATCCGGAGTCGACGGCGACGGCCTTCGAGATCGCCGCGCGCCTCGGTTACGACGGCGTAGAGGTGATGGTCTGGACCGACCCGGTCAGCCAGGACATCGAAGCCCTCCGCCGCCTCAGCGACTACCACCAGATCCCGATCCTCGCCGTTCACGCCCCCTGCCTGCTGATCACCCAGCGCGTCTGGTCCACCGACCCCTGGATCAAGCTCCAGCGCGCCCAGGCGGCGGCGGAGAAGCTGGGCGCGTCGACGGTCGTCGTACACCCCCCTTTCCGCTGGCAGCGCCAGTACGCGCGCGACTTCGTCACGGGGATGTGGCGCATGGCGAACGAGACAGACGTACGGTTCGCCGTCGAAAACATGTACCCCTGGCGCTACCGCGACCGCGAGATGCTCGCGTACGCCCCCGACTGGGACGTGACGAAGGACGACTACCGCCACTTCACGATCGACCTCAGCCACGCCTCGACGGCCCGCAGCGACGCCCTGCAGATGATCGACCGCATGGGCGACCGCCTCGGCCACGTCCACCTCGCCGACGGCAACGGCTCCAACAAGGACGAGCACCTGGTCCCGGGCCGCGGCACCCAGCCCTGCGCCGAACTGCTGGAGCGCCTCGCGCTCTCCGGCTTCGACGGCCACGTCGTCATCGAGGTCAACACCCGCCGTGCCATGTCCAGCGCCGAACGCGAGGCGGACCTGGCGGAGGCGCTGGCCTTCACCCGCCTGCACCTGGCCTCCGCGGTGAAGGTGCCCCGCCGGTGACGGACGCCGCCACCCCCCGTCGTAGGGGACGGCCTTCCCGTACGGAGACGGAGGCGGCCCCCGCCACTCGCGACCGCATCCTGGACGCCGCTCGCGAGGAGTTCTCCGAGCGCGGCTACGAGAAGACGTCGGTGCGCGGCATCGCCAAGGCCGCCGGGGTGGACTCCGCCCTCGTGCACCACTACTTCGGCACCAAGGAGCAGGTCTTCGAGGCGGCCATCGCGGTCGCGTTCGCGCCCGCCCTGGCCGCGCCCACCGCGGTCGAGGACGGCCCCCTCGACACGGTCGGCGAGCGCCTGACCCGCTTCCTCCTCGGTATCTGGGAGAACCCCACCACTCGGACCCCGCTGCTCGCCATCGTCCGTTCCGCCGTGAACAACGAGACCGCGGCGGCCGTCTTCCGCCGCCTGGTCGCCGCCCAGCTGCTGCGCCGCATCGCGGGCCGCCTCGACCTCCCCGACGCGGAACTGCGCGCCGAACTGGCGGCGGCCCAGCTGGTGGGGGTGGCGATGCTCCGCTACGTCATCAAGGTCGAGCCGCTGGCCTCGGCGGACGTGGAACGCATCGTCGAGCGGGTGGCCCCGGTGGTACAGGGCCACTTGACAGCCCCGTGAGCCGAGCGCCCCCCGAGGGGCGCGGGGGGAACTGCGCGCTCAGCCACATCGGACCCGCACCCACCCACCACCCACCGAGAACAACACCCGGAACTCGCCCCCCGGCACTCGCCCACCGAGACGCGCATCCCGCATTCCGGACGCCCCGTCCGAATCCTGGCGCACCGGCGTAGGCTCGACCTCAGTCATTACTCTCCGAAGGAGCGAGCGACGATGCCCGAGCTGAGGTCCCGCACAGTCACCCACGGCCGCAATATGGCGGGCGCACGCGCCCTTATGCGCGCCTCCGGTGTACCGGGCGCGGACATCGGACGGAAGCCGATCATCGCGGTCGCCAACTCCTTCACGGAGTTCGTGCCGGGCCACACCCACCTCCAGCCCGTCGGCCGCATCGTCAGCGAGGCGATCACCGCGGCCGGGGGCATCGCGCGCGAGTTCAACACGATCGCGGTCGACGACGGCATCGCGATGGGCCACGGCGGCATGCTGTACTCCCTGCCCTCCCGCGATCTGATCGCGGACTCGGTCGAGTACATGGTGGAAGCCCACTGCGCCGACGCCCTGATCTGCATCTCGAACTGCGACAAGATCACCCCCGGCATGCTCATGGCGGCCCTGCGCCTGAACATCCCGACGGTCTTCGTCTCCGGCGGCCCCATGGAGTCCGGCCGCGCCACCCTGGTCGACGGCACGGTCCGTACGCTCGACCTGGTCGACGCGATCTCCGACGCGGTGAACGACAAGATCTCGGACGAGGACATCCTCCGTATCGAGGAGAACGCCTGTCCGACCTGCGGCTCCTGCTCCGGCATGTTCACCGCCAACTCGATGAACTGTCTGACCGAGGCCATCGGCCTGTCCCTCCCCGGCAACGGCTCGGTGCTGGCCACCCACACGGCGCGCAAGGGTCTGTACGAGGACGCGGCCCGCACGGTGGTCGAGATCACGCACCGCTATTACGACCAGGACGACGAGTCGGTCCTGCCCCGCAACATCGCCACGCACGCCGCGTTCGAGAACGCCATGGCCCTCGACATCGCCATGGGCGGCTCCACCAACACGATCCTGCACCTGCTGGCCGCCGCCCAGGAGGCGGGCGTCCCCTTCGGCCTGGACGAGATCAACGAGGTCTCGCGCCGCGTGCCGTGCCTCGCCAAGGTCGCCCCGAACGTCGCCAAGGACCGCACGTACTACATGGAGGACGTGCACCGGGCAGGCGGCATCCCCGCCCTGCTGGGCGAACTGCACCGCGCGGGCCTTCTGAACGAGGACGTCCACTCGGTCCACAGCCCGTCGCTCTCCGACTGGCTGAAGACCTGGGACGTGCGCGCCGGCTCCCCGTCCCCCGAGGCGATCGAACTGTGGCACGCCGCCCCCGGCTGCGTCCGCTCCTCCGAGGCCTTCTCCCAGTCCGAGCGCTGGGAGGCCCTGGACGAGGACGCCGAGGGCGGCTGCATCCGCTCCGCCGAGCACGCCTACTCCAAGGACGGCGGCCTGGCGGTCCTCAAGGGCAACCTGGCGGTCGACGGCTGCGTCGTGAAGACGGCGGGCGTCGACGAGTCCATCTGGACCTTCGAGGGCCCCGCGGTCGTCTGCGAGTCGCAGGATGAGGCCGTCGACAAGATCCTCCGCAAGGAGATCACGCACGGCGACGTCGTCGTCATCCGCTACGAGGGTCCCAAGGGGGGCCCCGGCATGCAGGAGATGCTCTACCCGACGTCCTTCCTCAAGGGCCGCGGCCTCGGCAAGACCTGCGCCCTGATCACCGACGGCCGCTTCTCCGGCGGCACCTCGGGCCTGTCCATCGGCCACGCCTCCCCCGAGGCGGCCTCCGGCGGCACCATCGCCCTGGTCCAGGACGGCGACCGCATCCGCATCGACATCCCGAACCGCTCGGTCGAACTCCTGGTCTCCGACGAGGAACTCGCCACCCGCCGCGACGCCCTGAACGGCGTCTACGCCCCCGCACACCGCGACCGCAAGGTCTCCGCCGCCCTCCGCGCCTACGCCGCGATGGCAACGAGCGCGGACAAGGGCGCGGTACGAGACGTTTCCAAGCTGGGCTGACCAGACCCCAGAAACTCATGAAGGGGCCGCTTCTTCGGAAGCGGCCCCTTTGCTCTGCCCCCTCGTTGTTCTGCCCCTTTGGCTCACCAGGCCGCCGGATCGTCCCCCGCCACGCCGAACACGGTCCCGTCGGGCGCGCTCGTGTAGACGTGGCCATCGGAGATCATCGGCTTCTGCAGTCCGACCGCGACCCGGTCCGACTCCGTTCCGAGTCTTGTCCGGGTCTGGCCGACGAGCTTGCCCCGGACGGCGTCCACGGCGAGCAGCCGCCCGTCGGCCGCGGTGAAGTACACGTGCTTGGCGTCGGCGGCCGGTGCTGAGCCCCGGCTCACGGAGGTCTCGAGGCGCCAGAGCTGCTCCCGGGCGTCCATGTCGACGGCCACCAGCGCGCCGAGGGTGCTCATCATGTAGACGGTGCTCCCGCGGACGGTGGTCTGAGCCTGCGGCAGCGCCACATCGAGCCCCACCCGGTGCGACGTCCTGCTCTTCGGGTCGTATTGGACCAGGGCGACGGTCTGGGTGCTCTTGTCGACCGACGTGAAGAACACGGTGCCCCGCCATGCGCCGACCGGATACAGCGTCCCCTTCAGACCGGTGTTCCACCGCACGGCGCCAGTCTCCGGGTCCACCGCGGTCACCTGCGTACGCGTTCCGTCGCCCGTCGTGCTCGTGGCGTAGGCGAGTTCGTCCCCGGCGAACGCGGCAACGTTCGGCGCGGTCTGTTCCGGCAGCCGGCGGCTCCAACGGCCCTCACCCGTGGCGCCGTCCACTCCGCTGACCGTCCCGTCGGCACGGGTGAGGAGCACCAGGCCCCCCACCTGCTGCCATCGGCCGTACGCCGTAAGGTCCATCTTCCAGCGCACCTTGCCCGAGGCAGGATCGAGTGCCTCCAGGAGCCGACCGGCGTGAGTCACGGCATGTACCAGGCCGCCCGAGATCGCGGGCGCCTCGTCCGGGACACGCTGCTCGGTCGAGGTGTGACGCCACAGCACCTTGCCGTCGACCGGGTCGAGGGCGGAGACCAGCCCCGGCTGGGCACAGAACAACTTCCCGCCGCCGTACGAGCATTGGGGCGCCCCGTCGGCTCGGGCTACGGGCTTGGTGTCCCACCCGCTGAACGCGGCCGGTGCGGACCGCTGCTGATGGTCCGGCGGAGCGGTGCCGGTGCCGTCCTGCCCGAGCAGCCGGGTCGTGGCCAGCGTCCCGCCCGCGACAAGGACGAGAGCGCCGACGGCAAGGGCGACGCGCCTGAGGGCTCGGCCTTTGGACCGTGGCGTGGGCGGCGGGGACTGCGCGTCGGCGGGAGCGGCCGGGGCGGCCGGGGCGTCGGCCTGGTTGGTGCGCTGAGCCGGAATGAACGCCTGCGTGTCGTACGAAGCCGCCAACGAGCGCAGCTCCCGCATCAGCTCGTCGGGCGTCGGGCGGTCCTCGGGCTCTTTGGCGAGGCAGCGGGTGATGAGCGGTGCGAGGTTGCCGGGCACGTCGGTCAGGTCCGGCTCGTCGTGGACGACTTGGTAGGCGACGACGTAGGGGCTGTCGGAGTCGAAGGGGCCACGGCCCGTCGCCGCGTGCACCATCACCGAGCCCAGGGCGAAGATGTCGGCGGCCGGTCCCACCTCCCGCGGACGGCGGAACTGCTCGGGTGCCATGAACGGCGGCGTTCCGATCAATTTGCCCGTCTCGGTACGCAGTTCACTGTCCGACGGCCGTGAAATACCGAAGTCGATGACCTTCGGGCCGTCCTCGGCGAGCAGGACGTTGCTGGGCTTGAGATCCCGGTGTACGACGCCCACCCGATGGATGTCGCGCAGCGCCTCGGCCAACCCGGCCATCAGCCGCCGCAGCTGGGAGGCGGGCATGGGTCCGTTCCGTTTCACCTGCTCGGCGAGGGTCGGGCCCGGTATGAACAGGGTGGCCATCCATGGGCGCTCGGCCTCCGGGTCGGCGTCGACCACGGGGGCGGTGAACGCACCGCTCACCCGCCGCGCCGCGGCGATCTCCTGCCGGAAACGCCCCCTGAACTCGGGATCCATGGCAAACGCGGCATGCACGACCTTCACCGCGAGCCGCAGCCCCGAGCCGCTGCGGGCCAGATGGACCACGCCCATGCCACCGGATCCGAGGCGCTCGTCAAGGCGGTACTGCCCCGCGTACTCGGGAAGTTCCGCTTCCGGATCCGCTCCGGAGTTCCGCTGTGGCGCCATGGACCCACCCCCGTGCTGTTCGTCCGCACGCGCGACGCACGGAGCCTAGTCGATTCCTCGTACGAGACCGAAGCGGCTTGCTAGCCTCCGCGTGCGACAGGCGTACACATGTGCACTGCCTGAATCCATCGGTCCACCGATCCATCAGCTCGATCTGCTGGATCCGGTCCATCTGATTCAACGGGGGAGGCCTCAATGGCTGTTGAGCGAATTGAAAACATGGAAAGCAGTGATGACGACGCGGTGTCGATGACGGCGACCGCAGCGCAAGTCACCTACCCCATCGCACCCGGCTACGCGGTGAACGTCCGCAGCGGCCCCGGCACCAGCTACCGCATCGTGAGGGTGCTGCCCGAGGGCTCACGCGTGTCGATCTCCTGCCAGCGCCCGGGTGACTCCGTGAGCGGCCCGTACGGCACCACCAGCATCTGGGACAACATCGCCAACGGCGAGTACATCTCCGACGCCTATGTGAAGACCGGCAGCGACGGCTACATCGCGCCGCGCTGCGCCTGACCGAACGAGGCCTGGGGCCGAACGAGGGCAGGGGCCCGAACGAGGTCTGGGGCCCCGCGGCCGACCGGAGCGATAATCGTCGGGTGAGTGACGAGAACCAGTCCGGTACCCCCGCGGGACCCCAGCCCGAACCCCTCCGCTTCTTCGGGACGACCTGGGTGGCCCAGGACGGCGGCTACACGGCCCGCCGCATCGCCGTGGCCGTCGGCTCGCTCGCCGCCGCGGTCGCCGCCTGCTTCGTGCTCCGCTTCGCCTACCAGGGCCTGGCGATCGCGGACGTCGGCAAACCGGTGACCCTCCTGGTCGTGGTGATGTTCGCGGTGTGCAGCGCGCTCGCGTTCCGCCACACCTGGGACGCCTTCTCCAAGCGCCCCGACCCCGACCGCCAGGCCTCCCTCCGAGGCCTCCTGGCCATCGGCTTCATCGGCTCCCTCCTCGCCTACGCCTTCCGCACCCTCACCGAGGCCCCGGGCGAGAAGCTCGCCCGCGAGGAGTACGAGGAGGCGCGCCGCCAGTACGAGCGCCGCTCCCGCAACCCCTCGAAAAAACGCCGCCGCCCCTGACACACCCCCTGGAGCCCCTTCGCCGACGGGCGCCACCCAGTCCCCCACGCCCTCAAGAGGGCTGGGCGCATCTTTCCGCCCGTCCGGCGCGCGGAACGAGGCCGATGGGGCGTCGGGGCGTCGGGCCGTCGGCGCGTCGGCGCGTCGGGGCACTGGGGCACTGGGGCGCAGCCCCATGCCCCAGGGGCGCGGGGAACTGCGCGCCCAGCCCCCACCCACCCGCAGCCGAAGTACCCACCCCGGGGGTCTGGGGGCGGAGCCCTCAGAGATGGGACGGGTAGGGGCGGCGGGGGCGAAATCTGCTGTTCTCCACCCCCGACCCGCACCACCATTCCCTTATGACGACCCACCCGCGCTTCTCCCACACCACCCGAGCCCACTCCTTCAACACGGCCGCAGCCCAGTACGCCGCGAACCGCCCCTCCTACCCACCCGCCCTCTTCACCACCCTCGAAGAACTGGCCGCCCGCCCCCTCAAGGGCGCGAAGGTCATCGACGTAGGCGCGGGCACCGGCATCGCCACCACCCTCCTGCACGCCCGAGGCGCGGACGTCATCGCCGTGGAACCCGGCGAGGGCATGGCCGCGGAGTTCCGCCGCGCCCACCCCGACATCCCCCTGGTCCGGGGCACCGGCGACGCCCTCCCCCTCGCCACCGCCTCCGCCGACTTCCTCACCTACGCCCAGTCCTGGCACTGGACGAGCCCGGCCCACTCCCTCCCGGAGGCCTTCCGCGTCCTGCGCCCCGGCGGCGCCCTCGCGCTCTGGTGGAACACGGCCGCCCTCGACGTCCCCTGGATCGCCGCCCAGGCCCAGCGCATCGATCAGTACTTCGAGGGCGCCCACCCCACCGAAGAGGGCACCGCCACGAAAGCCGAAGAAGGCGCCGCCCCCAAGACCAAAGAAGGCACCGCCCCCAAGACCGAAGAAGGCACCGCCCCCAAGACCAAAAAAGACACCGAATCCAGCCGGCGAACCGCAGACTTCCTCACCGAACGCGCCTTCAAAGGCGCCACTGAACCCCCGCCCCACACCCACCGCATGGTCCGCTGGAGCCGCCACGTCCCCGTGGACACCCACCTCGCCAACATCGGCAGCCACTCGGCCTTCCTGATCCTCGGCAAGGAGGACACCGACGCCTTCCTCGCCGAGGAGCGCACCCGCCTCCTGGAGACCTTCCCGGACGGCCGGGTCGAGGAGGTCTACGAGGTACTGGTGATCGTGGCCACCCGCTCGTGATCGCGCGCGGCGGCCCACCGCTCCAGGGCCGCCGCACACGCGTGGTCCACATGCCGCAACCCGCCCAACTCCAGCCGTACGTCACGGTCGTGCGGCAACGCCTCCAAGGCGTCCAGCAGCTTCGGCAGCCGCAGGAACGTGGCGTTCCCCATCACCCGTACGACCATCCCCGCGGCCCCCCGGTCCTCCGTCTCCACATGCACATGGCTGATGTCCCACGCGGTCTTGGCGACGGCGAGCGCAAGCCCGACCAGCACCCCTTCAAACAGATTCCCCACCACGATCGCCACCGCCGTCACACCCAGCACGAGCACCTCCCCGCGATGCCCGCGCCACAGCACCCGCACCTCCCGCACCGGCACCAACTTGCAGCCCGCGTGCACCAGCAACCCCGCCAGCGCCGCCACCGGAATGATCCCGAGGACCCCGGGCACCACCATCGTGAAGACCAGCAGCCACACCCCGTGCAGTACGCGCGAGACCTTGGTCTGCGCCCCGGCCTGCACATTCGCCGCGCTCCGCACGATCACCGCGGTCATCGGCAGCGCCCCGAGCGCCCCGCACACGGCGTTCCCCGCACCCTGCGCGATGAGCTCACGGTCGTAGTCGGTCCGCGGCCCCCGGTGCAGACGGTCCACCGCCGCCGCGCTGAACAGCGACTCGGCGGAGGCGATCAGAGCGAAGGCGACCACCGTCCCGAGCATGCCCACTTCCGTGAGCCGGCCCAGGTCCGCCAAGGACGGCGGCTGTACGGCATCGAGCAGCCCGCGCACCTCGACCCGCCGCACGGGCAGATCGAACACCCCGGTCACACCCGCCGCGAGCGCCACCGCCAGCAACGGCGCCGGCACCACCCGCGCCCCGCGCCGCCAACGCGGCCACAGCAGCAGTACGACCACGGTGGCGCCCCCGACCGCGAGAGCCACCGGGCCCGCGTCCCCGGGCAGCGACACCAGCCCGGCGATCTTCCCGAGCCCGCTCGCGGGCGCGGACGCGTCACCCATCGCGTAGACCTGACCCGCGATCAGCACGAGCCCGATTCCGGCGAGCATCCCCTGCACCACCGCGACGGACACGGCCCGGAACCACCGCCCGAGCCGCAGCGCCCCGAGCGTGAGCTGCACCAGCCCGGCGCCGAGCACCAGCACACCCAGGGCCCGCAGCCCGTACGTCTGCACCGCCTCGTACACCAGCACGGTCAGCCCGGCCGCGGGCCCGCTCACCTGAAGGCTGCTCCCGGGCAGCACCCCGGCGACCAGGCCACCGACTATCCCGGTCACCAGCCCCAACTCGGCCGGCACGCCCGAGGCGATGGCGACCCCTACACACAACGGCAACGCGACGAGAAACACGACGAGAGACGCGGACAGATCGGCTCGACGCAGATCGGCTTTACGCATGGCGACGGCACCTCCGGTTGAGTGCGGAAGATGCGTGGGTGCCGAGCCGGGGGAGGGCACGGCGGATCCAACGGCGCGGCACCAAGGCCGGTGGGCATATGACCGCGCACTGAAATCCATTGTCGGTAACGGGAGTTGATCGCGCAGCCCTTCCGTGTAACCGCCGAGTGAACACGGAAGCGCACCACCCCACCGCAGGCCGGAGCGCCCCCTTCCGATCGCGCCGCCGCGCGCCTGCGCCGTCGGATGCGACCGGGCTTGACGACGCCATCCCTCCCGCGCAATATTCATCGCATGATGAATATTGCTCCCCGGCCCCCCGAACACCCCACGGCCACCACCACTTCCCAGGCCACGACCACCACCCCCTTGTCCTCCCAGCCCCCGGCCACCGCCATCCGCGCCGAAGGCCTCACCGTCGTACGCGGCCCCCGCACCGTCCTGCGCGGCCTCGACTTCGCCGTACCCCGCGGCCAGATCACCGGACTCCTCGGCCCCTCCGGCTGCGGCAAGTCCACTCTCATGCGCGCCATCGTCGGCACCCAGGCCAAAGTCACCGGCACCCTCGAAGTCCTCGGCCGCCCCGCCGGCGACGCCGCACTGCGCTCCCGCATCGGATACGTCACCCAGGCCCCCTCGGTCTACGACGACCTGACCATCCGCCAGAACCTCGACTACTTCGCCGCGATCCTCGACCCCGGCCGCGCCGCCGCCGACCGCCGCGACGCCCATGTCACCCAGGCCATCGCCGACGTCGACCTCACCACCCACGCCGACGCCCTCGCCGGCAACCTCTCCGGCGGCCAGCGCAACCGCGTCTCCCTCGCGGTCGCCCTGCTCGGCACCCCCGAACTCCTGGTCCTCGACGAGCCCACCGTCGGCCTCGACCCGGTCCTGCGCCGCGACCTGTGGAACCTCTTCCACGCCATCGCCACGGAACGGAAGGCGACGCTGCTGGTCTCCTCCCACGTCATGGACGAGGCCGAGCGCTGCCACCGCCTGCTCCTGATGCGCGAGGGCGAGATCCTCGCCGACGACACGCCCGACGCCCTGCGCGAACGCACCGGCAGCGACACCGTCGAGGCCGCCTTCCTCCACCTGGTCGACGAGGCCACCGCGACCGGCGACGCCCGCAAGGAGACCGTCCGATGACCACGGCCACCACCACGCACACGGGCACGGACACGACGGCCCCCGCCCGCCCGAGCGCGATCAACTACTCCCGTACGACCGCCACCGCGACCCGCGTCCTGCGCCAGCTCCGCCACGACCCGCGCACCATCGCGCTGATGATCCTCATCCCGTGCCTGATGCTCGTCCTGCTCCGCTACGTCTTCGACGGCAGCGCGCGCACCTTCGACTCCATCGGGGCCTCCCTCCTCGGGATCTTCCCGCTGATCACGATGTTCCTGGTCACCTCCATCGCCACCCTGCGCGAACGCACCTCGGGCACCCTGGAACGCCTCCTCGCCATGCCCCTCGGCAAGGGCGACCTGATCGCCGGCTACGCCCTGGCCTTCGGCGCCGTCGCCGTCGTCCAGTCGGCCCTGGCCACGGGCCTCGCGGTCTGGTTCCTCGGCCTCGACGTCACGGGGTCCCCCTGGCTCCTGCTGCTCGTGGCCCTCCTCGACGCCCTGCTCGGCACGGCCCTCGGCCTCTTCGTCTCGGCCTTCGCGGCCTCGGAATTCCAGGCGGTCCAGTTCATGCCGGCGGTGATCTTCCCCCAACTCCTCCTCTGCGGCCTCTTCACGGCCCGCTCCACCATGCACCCCGTCCTCGAAGCCCTCTCCGACGTCCTCCCCATGTCCTACGCAGTCGACGGCATGAACGAAGTCCTCAAGCACACCGACATGACGGCCAACTTCGTCCGCGACGCGTTCATCGTGGCGGGATGCGCCCTCCTGGTCCTGGCCCTGGGCGCCGCAACCCTGAGGCGCCGCACCGCATGACGCATCCACGCCGACGGCCCCCAGGGGCGCGGGGAACTGCGCGCCCAGCCCCCACCCACCCGCAGCCAACAAGCCCACCCCCGTCCGTCCAACGGACACCCCACCCCGCCCAACCCCCCAAGTGCGAGGATGACCCCAGGACGACGCACCCTCGGAGGGCACCCGCACCATGACCCAGAAAGTCGCAGTCCTCGGCACCGGCAAGATCGGCGAAGCCCTGCTCAGCGGAGTGATCCGATCCGGCTGGGCCCCCGCCGACCTGCTGGTCACGGCCCGCCGCCCCGAGCGCGCCAGGGAACTCCAGGAGCGCTACGGCGTCACCGCCGTCACCAACGCCGAGGCCGCCAAGAACGCCGACACCCTGATCCTCACGGTCAAGCCGCAGGACATGGGCACCCTCCTCGACGAACTCGCCCCCCACGTCCCCGCCGACCGCCTGGTGATCAGCGGCGCGGCGGGCATCCCCACCTCCTTCTTCGAGGAGCGCCTGGCCGCGGGCACCCCCGTCGTCCGGGTCATGACGAACACCCCCGCCCTCGTCGACGAGGCGATGTCCGTCATCTCCGCCGGCAGCCACGCCACCGAGGCGCACCTCGCCCACGCCGAGGAGATCTTCGGCGCCGTCGGCAAGACACTCCGCGTCCCCGAGTCCCAGCAGGACGCCTGCACCGCGCTCTCCGGCTCGGGACCGGCGTACTTCTTCTACCTGGTCGAGGCCATGACGGACGCGGGCATCCTGCTCGGCCTGCCTCGCGACAAGGCCCACGACCTGATCGTCCAGTCCGCGATCGGCGCCGCCGTGATGCTCCGCGACAGCGGGGAGCACCCCGTGAAACTCCGCGAGGCCGTCACCTCTCCCGCGGGCACCACGATCAACGCGATCCGCGAACTCGAGAACCACGGCGTCCGCGCGGCCCTCATCGCCGCACTGGAGGCAGCCCGCGACCGCAGCCGCGAACTGGCCTCCGGCAACAGCTAGAGGCAGCGGGGCCGGGGCCACCGCCCCGGCCCGCCGTCAATGACCTCTCTCCCCTCGGGGACTTCAGCCGGCGGCCAGCAGCCCGATCGCCCGATACGCCTCGTCCACCCGAGGCCGCGCCATCGCCCGGGCCTTCGCGGCGCCGTCGCGCAAAACCGCCTCCACATACGAGGGATCCGCGCACAACCGTTTGTGCCTCTCCTGCACGGGCCTGAGGAGTTCGATCACAGCCTCGGCGGTGTCCTTCTTCAAAGCGCCGTACGACTCGTACGCACCGCCGAGGGTCTTCGGATCCCCACCTTCACAGGCGGCGAGAATCTCCAGCAGGTTCGAGACCCCCGGCCGCGCCTCGGGGTCGTACAGGACGTCCTGCCCGCTGTCGGTCACAGCCCGCATGATCTTCTTCCGTACGGCATCCGGCTCGTCGAGCAGATAGACGACGCCGGGCCCCACGTCATCGCTCTTGCCCATCTTCGACGTCGGCTCCTGCAGATTCATGACCCGCGCCGCGATCTGGGGCCGTGTGGCCCGGGGCACCACGAAGGTGTGCCCGTAGCGCTGGTTGAACCGCACCGCGAGATCCCGGGTCAGTTCCACATGCTGCGTCTGGTCGTCCCCGACCGGCACCTCGTCGGTCCCGTACGCCAGGATGTCCGCCGCCATCAGCACCGGATACGTCAGCAGCGACAGCCGCACACTCCCGCCCCGCTCCCGCTCGCGCGCGGCCTTCTCCTTGTACTGGATCATCCGCCGCATCTCCCCGTCGGTCGCGACGCACTCCAGCAGATACGACAGCCGCGCGTGCTCGTCCACATGACTCTGTACGAAGACGGTGCACAGCTGCGGATCGAGCCCCGAGGCCAGCAACAACGTCGCCGCCTGCCTGCTGAGCCTGCGCACCCGCCCCGGATCGTGGTCCACGGTCAGCGCGTGCAGATCGACGACGCAGAACAGGGCGTCGGCCTGGTGCTGATCGACATCGGCCCACCGCCGGATGGCCCCGAGATAGTTCCCCAGCGTCAGATGCCCGGTCGGCTTGACCCCACTGAAGACCCGTGTCATCACTCCACCTCCTGGTCGAGGCCGCCGCACCCGCCGGCCGGCTCCTCAGGAGGGAGACACAAAAACGGCCGCCGAGGCGGCGGCCGTTGAGTACATACGTGAGTACGGCCGCCCGTCAGGCGGCCCACCACTGCTGGGTGCACGTATGTGTGGTCATGGCGCCGAGCGTACGCCTCCGGAGGGCATCCTGGAGCGGAGTTGACACTCCCCCACCCGGTACGTAATGTTCTCCGAGTTGTCCGACGTGAGCGCCGACCCCGGTCGGTCCCCGGACAGCCATTCCGCAACAAGCACTCAACGAACGGCGACTCGTCGTCGGATCGTTTTCATGCGTGTTTGCGAAATGAGGAATCCGCGTTCGAAAGGGCGCCACCCCGATTAGCTCGGGAGCCAGGAATCCGCTAAAGTCTCACTCGTCGGAACGGCCCAAGGGCTGGGAAGACAAGCCCCACTGACTGGGAATCAGGACCGAAAGGATCTGATAGAGTCGGAACCGCCGGAAAGGGAAACGCGAGAGCGAGAACCTGGAAAGCACCGAGGAAATCGGATCGGGAAACGGTCTGATAGAGTCGGAAACGCAAGAACAAAGCAAGACAGCAGGACCGAAGGGAAGCG
>NZ_JBIBKX010000003.1:0-704354 GCF_042959425.1 Streptomyces sp. NPDC007896
ACATTCCGAACCCGGAAGCTAAGCCTCACAGCGCCGATGGTACTGCAGGGGGGACCCTGTGGGAGAGTAGGACGCCGCCGAACTCATTTTAGGGAAAACCCCCGTACCGGGAAATCGGTACGGGGGTTTTCTGCGTTCTGGGCCAAGTCCGTTTTCGCGGTGGCTCCGCCACCCCTCCGCACCTCGACGCGAGCGCTGCGGGTAAGGTCAGGGGGCATCGTTGGCTCGTTTCCCACAGGAGGCCCCCGGGTGGAGGTCCAAGAGACCCGCGTCCAGACGGACCGGGTCCTCACCATCCCGAACATCCTCAGCATGGCGCGCCTCGTCGGTGTACCCGTCTTCCTGTGGCTGATCCTCCGGCCGGAGTTCGGCGGTCCCAAGAGTGACGGCTGGGCGCTGCTCGTGCTCATGCTGAGCGGCGTCAGCGACTATCTCGACGGGAAGCTCGCGCGACGCTGGAACCAAATCAGCAGCCTCGGCCGACTGCTCGATCCCGCGGCGGACCGGCTCTACATTCTGTCCACTCTTGTGGGGCTCACCTGGCGCGAGATTCTGCCGCTGTGGTTGACGGCTGTGCTTCTGGCGCGTGAGCTGGTTCTGCTGGTGGTCGTGGCAGTCCTCCGGCGTCACGGCTATCCGCCGCTGCAGGTGAACTTCCTCGGGAAGGCGGCCACCTTCAACCTGATGTACGCCTTCCCTCTGTTGCTGCTCAGCGACGGAAGCGGATGGCTCGCTTCACTTGCCGCGATTTTCGGATGGGCGTTCGCCGGGTGGGGTACAACCCTCTATTGGTGGGCAGGAGTCCTCTACGTGGTGCAGGTCCGCCGGCTTCTCAGGGCGGACGCCATGGCCGATTGAGCTCGGCCCGATGGGGCAGCTGAAGTGCCCGGATGGCCCGCACTCGAAAACTGCGGGACAATCAGGACGGGTGAAGTCGGCTAGACCGTCGTCTCTTCAAGGAGGACGCTTCCGACATGAAGGCCGTCGTGATGGCCGGAGGCGAAGGCACACGCCTTCGTCCCATGACCTCAAGCATGCCCAAGCCGCTCCTGCCGGTGGTGAACCGCCCGATCATGGAGCACGTGCTGCGGCTGCTCAAAAGGCATGGGCTCAACGAGACCGTCGTTACTGTCCAGTTCTTGGCCTCGCTGGTCAAGAACTATTTCGGTGACGGCGAGGAGCTCGGTATGGAGCTCACCTATGCCAATGAGGAGAAGCCACTCGGTACTGCCGGGAGTGTCAAGAACGCCGAGGAGGCGTTGAAGGACGACACTTTCCTGGTGATCTCCGGTGACGCCCTGACCGACTTCGATCTCACCGACCTCATCAATTTCCACAAGGAAAAGGGTGCGATGGTCACCGTCTGCCTGACGCGTGTGCCTAACCCCCTTGAATTCGGCATCACCATCGTGGACGAAGAGGGCAAGGTCGAGCGCTTCCTGGAGAAACCGACCTGGGGTCAGGTCTTCTCCGACACTGTCAACACGGGTATCTATGTGATGGAGCCCGAAGTCTTCGACTACGTCGAGGCCGATGTCTCCGTCGACTGGTCCGGCGATGTCTTCCCTCAGCTGATGAAGGAGGGCAAGCCGGTCTTCGGCTATATCGCCGAGGGCTACTGGGAGGACGTCGGCACCCACGAGAGCTATGTGAAGGCGCAGGCCGACGTCCTGGAGGGCAAGGTCGACGTCGAGATCGACGGTTTCGAGATCTCCCCGGGTGTATGGGTCGCCGAAGGTGCCGAAGTGCACGCCGACGCCGTACTGCGAGGCCCGCTCTACATCGGCGACTACGCCAAGGTCGAGGCGGACGCCGAAATACGTGAGCACACCGTCGTCGGCTCCAACGTCGTCGTCAAGAGCGGGGCCTTTCTGCACAGGGCCGTGGTCCACGACAACGTGTACATCGGCCCGCACAGCAATTTGCGGGGCTGCGTGATCGGGAAGAACACCGACATCATGCGGGCCGCGAGGATCGAGGACGGCGCTGTCATCGGCGACGAATGCCTCGTCGGTGAAGAATCGATCATCCAGGGAAACGTACGCGTCTATCCGTTCAAGACCATCGAGGCCGGCGCCTTCGTCAACACCTCGGTGATCTGGGAGTCGCGAGGTCAGGCGCATCTCTTCGGCGCCCGGGGTGTCACCGGAATCCTGAACGTGGAGATCACTCCGGAACTCGCCGTGCGCCTCGCGGGGGCGTACGCGACGACGCTCAAGAAGGGCTCCACCGTCACCACGGCCCGCGACCACTCCCGAGGCGCCCGTGCGCTGAAGCGGGCGGTCATCTCGGCCTTGCAGGCCAGCGCCATCGATGTACGCGACCTGGAGAACGTACCGCTGCCAGTGGCTCGTCAGCAGACCGCCAGAGGCAGTGCGGGCGGGATCATGATCCGTACGACTCCCGGGGTGCCGGACTCCGTCGACATCATGTTCTTCGACGAGCAGGGTGCCGACCTGTCGCAAGGGGGTCAGCGGAAGCTGGACCGGGTGTTCGCGCGGCAGGAGTACCGGCGTGCCTTCCCGGGT
Organism: Streptomyces sp. NPDC007896; assembly: GCF_042959425.1. NCBI lineage: Bacteria > Bacillati > Actinomycetota > Actinomycetes > Kitasatosporales > Streptomycetaceae > Streptomyces > Streptomyces sp. NPDC007896. Next base: position 2,529 of record NZ_JBIBKX010000003.1, read on the forward strand.
GAGATCGGGGATCTGCACTTCCCGGCCAGCGTCTTCGACTCGTACACCGGATCACTGCTCAGGAATGTCGACACCACCGGTATCACCGAATCCGGTCTGAAGGTGGTCGTGGACGCCTCGAACGGTAGTGCGGGGCTGGTGTTGCCCAGTCTGTTGGGCAAGCTCGGTGTGGACTCCCTGACCATCAATCCCGGTCTCGACGAATCCAGGCCCACGGAGACGGCGGACACGCGGCGGGCCGGTCTGGTGCGGCTGGGCGAGATCGTCGCGTCCGCGCGGGCCGCGTTCGGGGTGCGTTTCGACCCGGTCGGCGAGCGACTCTCGCTCGTCGACGAGAAGGGACGGATCGTCGAGGACGACCGGGCCCTGCTCGTCATGCTCGACCTGGTGGCCGCGGAACGGCGCAGTGGGCGGGTGGCGCTGCCGGTGACCACCACGCGGATCGCCGAGCAGGTGGCGGCGTACCACGGGACGCAGGTGGAGTGGACGACGACGTCTCCGGACGATCTGACGAGGGTCGGACGCGAGGAGTCGACGATCTTCGGCGGTGACGGGCGCGGCGGATTCATCATTCCGGAGTTCAGCAGCGTCTTCGACGGCGCGGCGGCCTTCGTACGACTGATCGGGCTGGTGGCGCGGACGCAGCTCACGTTGAGCCAGATCGACGCGCGGATTCCGCGGGCGCATGTCCTCAAGCGCGACCTGGCCACTCCCTGGGCTGTCAAGGGCCTGGTGATGCGCCGGGTCGTGGAGGCGGCCGGGGACCGGTTCGTGGACACGACCGACGGCGTACGGGTGGTGGAGACGGACGGGCGCTGGGTGATGGTGCTTCCCGACCCCGCCGAGGCGGTGACGCATCTGTGGGCGGAGGGGCCCGACGACGCGTCCGCGGAGGCCCTGCTCGACGAGTGGGCTGCCGTCGTGGACAGCGCAGGTCGCTGAAACGGACAGCACGCGCGCGTGCCGGACAAGTGCCCCCAAAGGGGCCTGTCCGGCACGCCGGTGGGGCCATTCGGAGGTAGCACCCGCGACGTGCGACGATGTGCGGCATGCCGCAGCAGCCCCCCATTCGGAGCACACCTCCGCGCCCCCCGCGCCCGGACGCCTCCATGTCGCTGCTCACCAACGTCATGGATCACAGCCTCGACGACGGATACGCCGAGGCGGCCGCCCGTAGGCAGACCGAGGGTGCCGGCGGCATGCCGAAAACGGTGCGGGCGAAGCTGGGCCTCGCGGCCGGTCTCGTCCTCGCGGCCCTGGTGGTGACCGTGGGCGCGGCGAACGCGCGGATTGCTGCTCCGGTCGTCGCCAAGGAGCGCCAGGAGCTCATCGACCGCGTCGAACGGGAGACCGCGGCCGCGGACAAGCTCGAGAGCGGGGTCGACACCCTGCGCGACGACGTGAGCGCCAAGCAGAACGAGGCGTTGAAGAGGCAGGGGGGCAGCGGCCAGGCCGATCTGGTGGGCGTACTGTCGGGTGCCGTCGCCGTCCACGGGCCCGGTGTGAAGCTCGTCGTGAACGACGCCAAGGAAGCCACCGAGGGCGGCGACGGCAATCCTCGTGAGACCAGCGGGTTCTCCGACACCGGGCGCGTCCGCGACCGTGATATGCAGCGGGTCGTCAACGGGCTCTGGGAGTCCGGCGCGGAGGCTGTCTCGATCAACGGGCAGCGGCTGACGGCACTGTCGGCGATCAGGGCAGCGGGTGACGCGATACTGGTCGACAACAAGCCGCTGGTGCCGCCCTACACGGTGCTGGCGGTGGGGGACGGCGAGCGGCTCAGCACCAGGTTCCAGAACAGTGCCGACGGCCTGTATCTGCACGCCCTGCAGGAGAACTACGGCATCCGGACCGCCATTTCCGTCGAAAAGGACGTCCAGTTGTCCGCCGCACCGAGTGTGATCGTACGTACAGCACAGCCGAGCACAGAGAAGGGCACATCGTGATCGCCGTACTGGGCCTCGTCGTGGGAGTCGTGGCTGGATTGTTGGTCCGGCCCGAGGTTCCGGCGGTCGTCGAGCCTTACCTTCCGATCGCCGTCGTGGCGGCGCTGGACGCCGTCTTCGGAGGGCTGCGGGCGATGCTCGACGGCATCTTCGACGACAAGGTCTTCGTGGTCTCCTTCCTGTCGAACGTGGTCGTGGCCGCACTGATCGTCTTCCTGGGCGACAAGTTGGGCGTGGGCGCCCAACTCTCCACCGGCGTCGTGGTCGTCCTCGGCATCCGCATCTTCTCCAACGCCGCGGCGATCCGCCGTCACGTTTTCCGGGCGTGAGGCCGATGAGCAACGAGGGCGAGACACCCGAGAACCGGCTGCGCAGGGAACTTCCCGAAGAGGTCCCGGCAGCGGCTCCCGAGAGTTCGGGGCCCGAGCAGCGCGACGAGAAGGACGAGCCGTCGCTGACCGGCCGGCAGCGGCTCGTGAAGGGGTTGTGGCCGCCGCGGGTGACGCGCGCGCAACTCATCGTCGCCCTGCTTCTGTTCGGCCTCGGCTTCGGCCTGGCCGTCCAGGTGGCCTCCAACAGCGACAGCGGCAGCGCACTGCGCGGCGCGCGTCAAGAGGATCTCGTACGCATCCTCGATGAACTCGACAACCGTACGCAGCGTCTAGAAGACGAGAAGCAGGGTCTCGAAGATCAGCGCACCGAGCTGGAGAACAGCTCGAACCAGGCCGCGGAGGCCCGCAAGCAGACCGCCGAGAAGGAGAAGCAACTCGGCATTCTGGCGGGCACGGTGGCGGCGCAGGGACCCGGCATCACGCTGACGATCAACGACACGAAGGGGACGGTCAAGGCGGACATGCTGCTTGACGCGATCCAGGAGCTGCGCGCCGCCGGGGCGGAGGCGATCCAGGTGAACGGTGTACGGGTCGTCGCCAGCACCTATCTGGCCGACTCCGGCAAGGGCGTGAGTGTCGACGGGAACAAGATCACTCAGCCTTATCGTTTCAAGGTCATCGGTAAGCCGCAGGACCTCGAGCCGGCGCTCAACATCCCCGGAGGCGTGGTGCAGACTCTTGAGAAGGAGCAGGCCACCGTCACGGTGGAGCGTGCGACGAAGATCATTGTGGATGCCTTGCGGGCTGCGAAGCAGCCTGACTACGCTCGGTCGTCCTCCCAGTGAACCGGGGGTGCATGGGCGTCGTCCGGCGAGGGCATGAGGTTGCGGGGGGTCGGCGCACCGAATGGGTGGTGCGTGGTGGAAACTGTCTGGTGGATACGGACGTTGTGAGGATGTCCGGGTCGACCGGTGTGTTCAATCAGTGTTCGTCCTGCCCCACGGGCGGGTCTGTTTCGGTCAAGGGGAATCGCCCGTGAAGTTGTTTGCGAAGTTGTTCGGCAAGAGCGCACGAGGAGAGGGCAGCGACAACGCGACTGCCCGACACCGTGCCCCACGCCATGGTGACGCGGAGGGCCAGAGCGGCGACCGCCCGCTGTTCCGGGACCAGGTCGGTGACATTCCCGGTGGTCAGGGCGCGCCGTCTGTTGACCCTGCCCAGTCCGGACGCATAGGTTTCGGGGAACCGTCAGCCTCAAGTGCGGGTGGAGGGTTCGCCTCCGACCCGTACGCGTCCCATGCCCCTGGGGGGCAGCCGCGGCAGGAGGATCCGTCCATGTCGGCCCTGGTGTGTACGAGGTGCGGTAACCGCAACGCGGAGAACAGCCGCTTCTGCTCCAACTGCGGTGCGCCGCTGCGGCCCGGTGCGGTCCCGGAGCGTGCGTCCGAGACCACATCCACGATCTCCATTTCGGGCATCGAGGCCTACGATGCCGAGGTCACCGGCCAGACGCAGATGCCGACGCTCTCTCCGGAGGCGCAGGCGGCCGTCGACGCGCTGCCGCTCGGCTCTGCGCTCCTGGTGGTGCGCCGCGGTCCGAACTCGGGCAGCCGCTTCCTGCTGGACGGTGACCTGACCACGGCCGGGCGTCATCCGCAGAGCGACATCTTCCTGGACGACGTGACCGTGTCGCGTCGCCACGTGGAGTTCCGTCGCGCCGCGGACGGCTCGTTCACGGTCGCGGACGTGGGCAGCCTGAACGGCACGTACGTCAACCGGGAGCGAATCGACTCGGTCCCGCTGTCGAACGGCGATGAGGTGCAGATCGGCAAGTACCGGCTGGTCTTCTACGCGAGCCAGCGAGGCATCTGACCCTCCCCCGGACTCCGTCCGGGGGGACCCTCAGGAAGGTCCATGCTTCGATCACCGAGCGGCGGTGCCGGGAGCGGTACCGCCGCAGCGGACAGTGGGCTGATCAGCATCGGCTCGGTGCTGAACACGCTGCGCGACGAGTTCCCCGAAGTCACGATCTCCAAGATCCGGTTCCTGGAGTCGGAGGGGCTCATCGAGCCGCAGCGGACCCCCTCGGGGTATCGCAAGTTCAGCCAGGCCGACGTCGAGCGCCTCGGGCACGTACTGCGGATGCAGCGGGACCACTATCTGCCGTTGAAGGTGATCCGCGAGCATCTGGACGCTCTGGAGCGTGGGGAGCCGGTGCGGCTGCCGTCCGTGGGGCGGCAGCGCGACTCCGGTGACGGGGAGCCGTTCGGTGGGCTCGGTGACCTCTTCGGGGAGCCCGAGGCACCCACAGCGGCCCGGGTGGGCCGTGCGGAGCTGCTGGCCGCCGCCGAGATCGGTGAGCAGGAGCTTCAGGAGTGGGAGTCGTACGGCCTCCTCGCCCCGCTTCCGGACGGGGCATATGACGCCGAGGCGGTGACGGTCGCCGCGCTCGTCGTCGAGCTCGGGCGATTCGGGATCGAGCCACGCCATTTGCGTGCGATGAAGGCCGCGGCCGACCGTGACGCGGGGCTCGTGGACCAGGTGGTGGCCCCTTTGCGGCGCCACCGCAATCCGCAGACCAGGGCGCACGCCGAGGCCCGTACGAAGGAGCTGGCGGGGCTGACGGTGAAGCTGCACGCGGCGCTGGTGCAGACCGCGCTGGGCGTGCGGCTTCCCTGACCCGAAGTGCCCGGCGGGCGTCCGGATCGGCCACCCGTTCTGTGCCCGACTACCCAAACGTCCCGGGCACGGCCTAGGGTTACTGTGTGAACGAGCTCGATGTCGTAGGTGTCCGGGTCGAAATGCCCTCCAACCAACCGATCGTGCTCCTGCGTGAAGTGGGAGGCGACCGTTACCTCCCCATCTGGATCGGACCGGGGGAGGCGACGGCGATCGCCTTCGCCCAGCAGGGCATGGCCCCCGCGCGACCGCTGACCCACGACCTGTTCAAGGACGTGCTGGAAGCCGTCGGCCAGGAGCTCACCGAGGTGCGCATCACTGATCTGCGCGAGGGGGTCTTCTACGCGGAGCTGGTGTTCGCCAGCGGGGTCGAGGTCAGTGCCCGCCCGTCCGACGCCATAGCGCTGGCGCTGCGCACCGGAACGCCGATCTACGGCAGTGACGGGGTGCTCGACGACGCCGGCATCGCGATCCCGGACGAGCAGGAGGACGAGGTGGAGAAGTTCCGAGAGTTCCTCGACCAGATCTCGCCCGAGGACTTCGGGACCAACAGCCAGTAGGGGGACCGGTCAACGGGTGACGGGACCGATCGCCCGCGGGTGGGCGATCGGACGCCGGGCTCGCGGGTCAGGGCGTGGCGTCCGCCCCCTGACAAAACGATGGATCGCAGGACTCGGGGGCGGCAATTGCCCGTGGCCCGTGTGGCGCGCTGCGGCCCGCTCCGAGAGCATTCGGCTAGCCTTTCCCCGCGGTGGGACACGGGAAACCACTCCTAGGGTGATTATCACTCGGCGTGCCGAGTGTGGCGATCGTTGACGCACCCCCGGTGACTGCCTACCGTCGAGAGGGCAGGTCAAGGACGGAGGTCGGCGTGAGAAGCAGCGGCGACGGTACGGCTGGGGGTGCCCCCGGACGAAGTCTGGGGGAGAGCAGCCCGTACCCGCTTCACGGCAGCGCGGCCGATCACGTTCCGCAGCGGCCGACAGCGGTGTCTGGCGAGCACGGTGGGGGAGGGGCGGCGGCCGAGGAGATCGGCTACCGCGGTCCTACGGCGTGTGCCGCCGCGGGCATCACCTACCGGCAGCTGGACTACTGGGCCAGGACCGGTCTGGTCGAACCGAGCGTGCGGCCCGCTTACGGGTCGGGGACCCAGCGGCTCTACAGCTTCCGGGACGTCGTCGTCCTGAAGATCGTGAAGCGGTTCCTCGACACGGGAGTGTCGTTGCAGAACATCCGCTCCACGGTCCAGCACCTCAGGGAACGCGGCTTCCGGGACCTGGAGCGGATGACGCTGATGAGCGACGGCGCGACCGTCTACGAATGTTCCTCGCCCGACGAGGTCCACGCCCTGTTGCAGGGCGGCCAGGGCGTCTTCGGGATCGCCGTGGGCGTGGTGTGGCGGGACGTCGAGAGCGCGCTCTCGCAGTTGCACGGGGAGCGCGTGGACACGGGCGAGACGCTCGTCGGGCACAACCCGACGGACGAGCTGGCGCGTCGGCGCAATCGGGCCGTCTGAGGTCCGCAGAGGCATTGTCAGTGGCGTAGGGCAGCATCGGAGATGTGAGAACCGCGCCTACGATCCTGCATCTCGACATGGATGCCTTCTTCGCCTCGGCGGAGCAGGCAGCCAAGCCGAGCCTGCGCGGGAAGGCCGTCGTCGTGGGCGGGCTCGGACCCCGCGGAGTCGTCGCGACCGCCTCGTACGAGGCACGGGTCTTCGGGGTGCACTCGGCGATGCCCATGGCCCAGGCACGGCGGCTCGCGCCGAACGCCGCGTATCTCGTGCCCCGCTTCACGCTCTACCGGGAGGTCAGCGAGCAGGTGATGGGGCTGCTGGGGGCGCTGTCGCCGTTGGTGGAGCCGCTGAGCCTGGACGAGGCGTTCGTCGATCTGGAGGCGGGGCAAGCCGCCTGGGACGAGGCTTCCGCGCGGCTGGCCGGGGTGAAGCTGCGCGCGGACATACGGGCCGTCACGGGGCTGACGGGTTCGGTGGGGCTCGCCGCGTCCAAGATGCTCGCCAAGATCGCTTCGGAGCAGGCGAAGCCCGACGGTCTCGTGGTCATCGAACCGGGGACGGAGCGCGCGCTGCTGGGGCCGATGTCGGTGCGGACGCTGCCGGGTGTCGGGCCGGCGACCGGGGACCATCTGCGCCGGGCAGGGATCACCACGGTCGACGAGATCGCCGAGGCGGGCGAGGACGAGCTCGTACGGCTGGTGGGGAAGGCGCACGGGCACGCGCTGTACGCGATGGCGCTGGCGCACGACGAGCGGCCCGTGGTGGCCGAGCGGGAGACGAAGTCCGTGTCGGTGGAGGACACGTACGACGTGGACATCCACGATCGGATGCGGGTGGGCCTGGAGGTGCAGCGGCTCGCCGACCGGTGTGTGCGGCGGTTGCGGGGTGCGGGGCTGTCCGGGCGGACCATCGTGCTGAAGGTGCGCAGGTATGACTTCTCGACGCTGACCCGGTCCGAGACGCTGCGGGGGCCGACGGACGACCCCGGCGTCGTACGAGAGGCCGCCGCGCGGCTTCTGGAGGCGGTGGACACGACCGGGGGCGTGCGGCTGCTGGGGGTCGGCGTCTCGGGGCTCGCCGACTACACGCAGGAGGACCTGTTCGCCCAGGCCCAGGCCCAGGCGCAAGCGGAGGCGGAGGCCGCCGCGGGGGAGTCGGCGGTGCTCGAGCATCCGGGCGAAGAGAGGGCGGAGGAAGCGGCTGCCGAGCAGGCGCCGCCTGCCGAGCGGCGGTGGCCTGCGGGGCATGACGTGCGGCATGCGGAGTTCGGGCACGGGTGGGTGCAGGGGAGTGGGCTCGGCAGGGTCACCGTGCGGTTCGAGACGCCTTACTCCGAGCCGGGGCGTGTGCGGACGTTTCGTACGGATGATGTTGCGTTGGAGTTGGCGGATCCGTTGCCGTTGGTGATGGGGGCCGTGTGCGATCGCCGTGGGGGGTGAGGTCGGTTCGGCAGTCGCGGGTTGTCTGTGGCTGGTCGCGCAGTTTCCCGCGCCCCTGGAGGGGCGCGCCAGCGGGGCGCAAGCCGAGAGGTCACCCTTCGTCCGTGCCCGCCAGACGGCCGAAGTCGCGGTCCGGGGGCGGGGGTGGGGGTGTCACGTCCAGGCCGTAGTGGTGGTAGAGCTGGAGTTCCTGTTCGGGGGAGAGGTGGCGGCCCACGCCGAAGTCGGGGGCGTCCTTGATCAGGGCGCGGTCGAAGGGGACACGCAGGGTGCCCTCGACGACTTCGCTGGGCTCCAGGGGGACGAAGGCGTCCCTGCTGAACAGGCCCGTCCGTATGGCGGCCCACTCCGGGACGCCGGTCGCGTCGTCGAGATAGACCTCGTCGACCGTGCCGATCTTGGCGCCGTTGCGGTCGAGCGCCTTGCGGCCGATCAGGTTGCGCGGATCGATGTCGGTCTGCACGGTCCCTCCACTCGCTAGCAACTCATCCGTAAGCACTACAAAAGAGCACATTCGGGAAGGTGGCCACTCGAAAGCTCGTGCGTTGTCCTCGCTGGTACGCTGGCAAGCGGCTGCTGACCCCGTGCGGGAGAGTCCTCCAGACATCATCGGAGGCGCCGAAGGAGCAAATCCTCCCCGGAATCTCTCAGGCACACGTACCGCACGGACGAGGTCACTCTGGAAAGCAGGGCGGGTGTCGAAGGCCTCCGCTCTCACCGACGGTGAAAGCCGGGTCGCAGTGAGCGGGCGGTCCGGTGAAGCTCTCAGGTTGAGATGACAGAGGGGGAGGCCGTCGGGGTACCCGCGCCGTGGTGCCCCTCGAAGGTCGTGTCAGACCAGGAGGCCTCCGCAATGACCGCCCATCGCATTCCGCTCTCCGAGCTCGAACAGGGAATCCCCTTCGAGCAGCGCCACATCGGGCCCGACCCCGAGGCACGGGCCAAGATGCTCGCGCAGGTCGGGTACGGCTCGCTCGACGAGCTGACGGCCGCCGCCGTGCCGGACGTCATCAAGAACGCCGAGGCGCTGGAGCTGCCGGGCGCGCGCACCGAGGCCGAGGTACTGGCCGAGCTGCGCTCTCTCGCGGACCGCAACCAGGTGCTCGACTCGATGATCGGCCTCGGCTACTACGGCACGTTCACGCCGCCGGTGATCCTGCGCAACGTCATGGAGAACCCGGCCTGGTACACCGCGTACACGCCGTACCAGCCGGAGATCTCCCAGGGGCGGCTCGAAGCGCTGCTGAACTTCCAGACCGTCGTCGCCGAGCTGACCGGGCTGCCCACCTCCGGCGCCTCGCTGCTCGACGAGGGCACCGCTGCCGCCGAGGCGATGGCGCTGTCCCGACGCATGGGCAAGAACAAGAAGGGCCTCTTCCTGGTCGACGCGGACACCCTGCCGCAGACCGTCGCCGTCATCGAGACCCGCGCCGAGCCGACCGGCGTCGAGATCGTCGTCGCCGACCTGGGCGAGGGCATCCCGGCCGAGATCGCCGGGCGTGAGATCAATGGCGTGCTGATCCAGTACCCGGGCGCCTCCGGTGCCGTACGCGACCTGAAGCCCGTCATCGAGCAGGCGCACGAGCTCGGCGCGGTCGTCACGGTCGCCGCCGACCTGCTCGCCCTCACGCTGCTCACCTCGCCCGGTGAGCTCGGCGCCGACATCGCGATCGGTACGACCCAGCGCTTCGGCGTGCCGATGGGCTTCGGCGGTCCGCACGCCGGATACATGGCGGTGCGCGAGAAGTTCGCGCGCAGCCTGCCCGGCCGGCTGGTGGGCGTCTCCGTGGACGCCGACGGACACAAGGCGTACCGGCTCGCTCTGCAGACGCGGGAGCAGCACATCCGCCGCGAGAAGGCGACCAGCAACATCTGTACGGCGCAGGTGCTGCTCGCGGTGATGGCCGGCATGTACGCCGTCTACCACGGTCCCGAGGGCCTGCGGACCATCGCGCGGCGTACGCACCGGTACGCCACGATCCTCGCCGCGGGCCTGACGGCCGGCGGGGTCGAGGTCGTGCACGGTGCCTACTTCGACACGCTGACCGCGCGGGTGCCGGGCCGGGCCGCCGAGGTCGTGGCGGGCGCGCGCAGCGGAGGCGTCAACCTCCATCTCGTCGACGCCGACCACGTGTCGATCGCCTGCGACGAGACCACCGCCCGCAAGCAGGTGGGCGCCGTGTGGACCGCGTTCGGCGTCGACGGTGACATCGAGGCCCTGGACGCCAGCGCCGAGGACACGCTGCCCGCGGCGCTGCTGCGCACCGACGACTACCTCACGCACCCGGTCTTCCACCAGTACCGCTCCGAGACCGCGATGCTGCGCTACCTGCGCAGGCTGTCCGACCGTGACTACGCGCTCGACCGCGGCATGATCCCGCTGGGCTCCTGCACCATGAAGCTCAACGCGACCACCGAGATGGAGCCGGTCACCTGGCCCGAGTTCGGCCAGCTGCACCCCTTCGTGCCCGCCGAGCAGGCGCAGGGCTATCTCACCCTCATCCAGGAGCTGGAGGAGCGGCTCGCCGAGGTCACCGGGTACGACAAGGTGTCGCTCCAGCCGAACGCGGGCTCCCAGGGCGAGCTGGCCGGGCTGCTGGCCGTACGCGGCTACCACCGGGCCAACGGCGATGACCAGCGCACGGTCTGCCTGATCCCGTCCTCCGCGCACGGCACGAACGCCGCGAGCGCCGTGATGGCCGGCATGAAGGTCGTCGTCGTGAAGACCGCCGAGGACGGCGAGATCGACGTCGAGGACCTGCGCGCGAAGATCGAGCAGTACCGCGACGAGCTGTCCGTGCTGATGATCACGTACCCCTCGACGCACGGTGTGTTCGAGGAGCACGTCGCCGACATCTGCGCGCAGGTGCACGAGGCGGGCGGGCAGGTGTACGTCGACGGTGCCAACCTCAACGCACTGGTGGGCCTCGCCAAGCCGGGCCACTTCGGCGGTGACGTCTCCCACCTGAACCTGCACAAGACGTTCTGCATCCCGCACGGCGGTGGCGGTCCGGGCGTGGGCCCGGTCGGCGTACGCGCGCACCTGGCGCCGTACCTGCCGAACCACCCGCTGCAGCCCGCGGCCGGTCCCGAGACCGGCGTGGGACCGATCTCGGCCGCTCCCTGGGGCTCGGCGGGCATTCTGCCGATCTCCTGGGCGTACGTCCGTCTCATGGGCGGTGAGGGACTCAAGCGGGCCACGCAGGTGGCGGTGCTGTCCGCGAACTACATCGCCAAGCGCCTGGAGCCGCACTTCCCGGTGCTCTACACCGGCCCCGGCGGGCTGGTCGCGCACGAGTGCATCATCGATCTGCGTCCGCTGACCAAGGCGACCGGTGTCAGCGTCGACGACATCGCCAAGCGGCTCATCGACTACGGCTTCCACGCGCCGACGATGTCCTTCCCGGTGGCCGGCACGCTGATGATCGAGCCCACCGAGTCCGAGGACCTGATCGAGCTCGACCGGTTCTGCGAGGCGATGATCGCCATTCGTGCGGAGATCGACAAGGTCGGCTCGGGCGTCTGGGCGGCCGAGGACAACCCGCTGCGGAACGCGCCGCACACCGCCGCCGCACTCGGCGGCGAGTGGGAGCACGCGTACACCCGCGAGGAGGCCGTCTTCCCGGCCGGCGTCTCGGCCGCGGACAAGTACTGGCCGCCGGTGCGCCGCATCGACCAGGCGTACGGCGACCGGAACCTGGTCTGTTCCTGCCCGCCGCTGGACGCTTACGAAGAGTAGTCACCCTCGGATACGCGTCGGGGCCGGTTCGGAGATCACGTCTCCGGGCCGGCCCCTCTCCATGTCTGGGCGACGGTCACCGCCACCCGGTTGTGCGGCTCAGGCGGCCGTCATCACGTGCTCGCTGCCCTGGGGGCGGTGCGGGGCGATGATCTGGCCGTCGGGCAGGAGCTCACCGGTGTCCTCGAAGAGCAGAACGCCGTTGCACAGCAGGCTCCATCCCTGCTCCGGGTGGTGCGCCACGAGGCGGGCGGACTCCCGGTCGGCTGATTCGGCTGTCGGACACGGTGGCTGGTGCTGGCACATGGATGGGATCTTTCGCTGGGATGAGAGATGAGTGGTGGCTGTGGTGTCTTTCCCGCGGCTTGAAGTGTTCATGGCCGCCCCCCGGTGGTGTGTGTTTGGAACCCAGTGTTGCCCTACGGGCGTCAATCCGCAGGGATTTCGCAGCAGCGCTCCTCACAGGTTGGAGACGCGTCACCCGTGCGGACGGTTCAGTCCAACTGCACGGTCCCTTCGGGGGGTTCGCGGTGGCCGGATGGGGCTAGTCCGGTCGGGGCGGAGGGGCGTTCTCCCTCGTACGAGCGCTGTGGGGCCCGAACGAGCGGGCGGGTTCGGGCGGCAACGTGCCCCGCGACCGGGACAACGGTGGCGGGGCACGGGGCTATGCGCTCGGTGTGCTTCTCCGGGTGGGTGATTACGCGGGCGAGCTGAGCAGTGGGGCGGGGGTGAGCCGGTGTGTGAGGACCGGGAGGAGTTCGGCGACGCGGTGCGGGCGATGCGCGGCGATACCGGGCGGCGCGGGCGCCAGCGGCACCAGGAGATCGGTGGCGGCCGGGTGCCCGGTGGCGCCGTCCGCCGCGCAGTCGCCGTGCAGCCAGAGGGTGAGCATGTAGAGCTCGGGAACGGACAACAGCCGTGGTTGGTACGGCTGGCCCATGTTCTCGGCGTGACGCAGGGCGCGCTCGGTGGAGGCGATGTAGGGGCCTTCGAAGAAGTGCGAGAAGGCCCAGCCGTCGGGAGTGAGCATGGTGTCGGCCGCGGCCACCGACCGCTCGCCGCAGCGGATCAGGAAGCGCCATCCGGCGAGCCGGGTGGTGGAGGCGCCGGCCGGTGTGATGCGGTCCAGAACGTGTACGGGCAACGGGAGTTCGGGGGTGACGGGTCCCTGGGCCATACGTAGGGACGGGGTGCGGGCCTCGCGGACTGCGGTGGGGGAACCGAGTGCCGTGAGGACGGTGCGCAGGGCGGGCGAGGGAGCCGGGGGGACATGCAGCGGCATGGTGGGTCGCCTCTCATTCGACAGGCACAGTGGCGCGAGGGCGGGGGCGGACGGCGCTGTCAGCTCTCGGGGTCGGAGGGGCGAGGGGTCTGGATCTGCCGACAGGATGTCGCCTGCCGCACGTCACCTCGACGACAGGACCTAGGACCGCGAGCGCCAACTCTCCGCCTCGTTTGCGGAGTTTATACGACACGTGTTCAGATGGTGTTTCATCTAGCTGTCCTGAATATGAAGAGCAAGGCGATATTCGGTCGATGAAACGAGAGGTTCATCCCGATTCCGCGTCGGGGCCCGTCGGTGACCTCGGATTGCTTTGTCGGAGCGGTCGGCCGATTCTCGTCGGCGTTTTTCACGAGATCGTGTCAGGCTGAAACTGTGCCCTGGTTCATGCCCCGTGAATGTGCCTCCGGACAACGGGTACCAGGGTAGCGGTCGGCGAGGCCCTGCAGGGCGTTATCGATCGTGTTGCCTGGGCATCATCCTCCGGGACGGCAGGGGCCGGAGGATCGGTCTGCCCATTCGAGGAGGGATGCTTCGATGGGAGAGAAGGTCGTGGCAGGGTCGTACGACCTGTCCGATCGCCGACACTACCGAGGCAAGCTCCGGCAGTGTCTGACGGGGCTGGCGCGGCTGCTGGAGGAGAAGCGGTTCGATCGCCCGAAGAATCTCATGGGGCTGGAGATCGAACTGAATCTCGCCGGGCCCGACGGCATGCCCAGGATGATGAATGCGCAAGTACTCGAAAGGATTGCGAGCCGAGACTTTCAAACAGAACTTGCCATGTTCAACCTGGAAGTCAACATAGCCCCACATCGATTGGACGGCCGGGTATTCGACCGGCTCGCCGAGGAGCTGCACACCTCACTCGCATATGCCCATCGAAAGGCCGGCGAACTCGACGCGGGAATCATGATGATCGGGATTCTGCCGACGCTCGACCGTGACGACCTGGTCTCCTCGAACCTGTCGGACGTCGATCGCTACACCCTGCTCAACGATCAGATCGTGGCCGCCCGCGGCGAGGACTTCGTGCTCGACATCGACGGGGTGGAGCGCCTCGTCTGTACGTCGAAGTCCATCGCACCCGAGGCCGCCTGCACCTCCGTGCAGTTGCACCTCCAGGTCACTCCGGCCCGCTTCGCGGACGTGTGGAACGCGGCGCAGGCCGTTGCCGCCGTGCAGGTGGCGATCGGTGCCAACTCGCCCTTCCTGTTCGGCCGTGAGCTGTGGCGTGAGTCGCGCCCGCCGTTGTTCCAGCAGTCCACCGACACCCGGCCGCCCGAGCTCCAGGCGCAGGGGGTGCGTCCGCGCACCTGGTTCGGCGAGCGGTGGATCTCCTCGGCGTACGACCTCTTCGAGGAGAACCTGCGCTTCTTCCCGCCTCTGCTGCCCATCAGCGACGAGGAGGACCCGCTCGCGGTCCTCGACGCCGGAGGCATTCCCAGGCTCGCCGAACTCGTGCTGCACAACGGCACGGTCTACCGCTGGAACCGGCCCGTGTACGACGTCGCCGACGGAGTCCCGCACCTGCGTGTCGAGAACCGGGTGCTGCCCGCCGGTCCCACCGTCACCGATGTCGTCGCCAACGCGGCGTTCTACTACGGGGTCGTGCGCGCGCTCGCCGAGGAGGCGCGGCCCGTGTGGACACGGCTGTCGTTCGAGGCAGCGGCGGCCAACTTCGACGCGGCCTGCCGCCATGGCATCGACGCGCGTCTGGAGTGGCCGCGGCGGGGACGGTACGGGGCTACCACCGCGCAGGTCGAGGCCGTGCACCTGGTCCGTGACGAACTGCTGCCGCTCGCCGCGGCGGGGCTGGACGCGTGGGGCGTCGAGCCGGCCGACCGGGACTATTACCTGGGGGTGATCGAGGACCGGTGCCGGTTGCGGGCCAACGGGGCGACCTGGCAGGCGGCCACCTTCCACCAGGCGCTGGAGAAGGGCCTCGGGAGGAATGCCGCGCTGGCCGCGACCACCCGGCGCTACGGCGAGTTGATGCACCTCGGTGAGCCCGTGCACACCTGGCCGGTGGGACTGCCGGAGCCGGTACCGCTGGGCTGATCGGGGCGGGCTGGTCGTAGTGGAGGTGCGGGGATGAGCTCCCCGAGGCGGTGTCCCTGGCGCACGCTGTCTGTAGTGGGTGTGGCTGGGGCGGATGGCCTGTGTGGGGGCTCCTGGACCGGGATGGCCCGCGGGAGTGTCCCTCTGTCCCTGGGCAGGGTGGGCTGTGGTGGTGGTTTTTGGGTGTCAGCCTTGGCTCTGGCTGCCCGCTGCCACGATCGCCTTGAGGATCACCGAGTGGATCTGCGTGGGGTCGTTGACCTGCTGGCCGGAGCCGCCGGTCGCCTTGGCGATCTCCTGGACCTCCGCCTTGTCGGCGTCCGGGCCCACGGCGATCGCGATGAGCGGCACCGGGCGCCGCGGGTCGGTGAGCTTCTGCAGTTGGGTGACGAGGGCGGAGCGCGAGATGCTTCCCGGGTCCTGGTTGACGCCGTCGGTCAGCAGCACCAGCGCGTTGAACTTCCCCTTGACATAGGAGGAGGTGGCCGCCCTGTACGCGGCGAGCGTGGTGTCGTACAGGCCCGTCGCGCCGTTCGGCACGGGAGTCAGGGAGCTGAACGCCGCCGACAGCCTGTCCCGCTGGGTGCCGTTGCCCTTGCGGTCGCCCAGGCGTTCCGTGGGCACCAGCACTCGGTAGTCGCGGTCGCCGTCCAGGCGGGTGGAGAACTTCCACAGCCCGATCTCGTCCTGCGAGGTGAAGGTCGCGAGGGCCTGCAGCAGGGACGCCCTGGTGACGTCCATACGGGACTGGCCGGTGCCCGGCACCGGCTGCGCCATGGACGCGGAGGCGTCGACGACCGTGGTGATCCGGGCGCTCTGCACCGTGATCGTCCACGTGCCGAGTGCCTCGTCGACCGCTTTCGCCGGGGCGGGGTCGAGCGGTGCGCCGGCGAACGGCTGCGGGGCGCGGCCGCCTGCCTTGGTGACCAGCGCGGGCGAGACCTTCTCGTCGTCCGTGCGGAACCCGTACCGCTCCAGGATCCGCCGCCCGTCCGACTCGCCGAGCAGCGTCATGAACCGAAGCGCGGCACGGCTCGTGTCGGTGTTCAGCCGTGACTCGTCGACCAGGGTGAACGGGTAGTCGAGCCGCGGTGACCCGTCCTTGGGGTAGAAGAGGTCGAGTCCGGCGCCTCTGTCGGCCGAGGAGTTGTACGCGAACGCCGACTGCTCGGAGAGGATCAGCGCCTGGTTGCGGTTCGGGTTGCCCTGCTCGGTGCCGGAGGAGTCGTGCGGGAGGGTGTCCAGAACCTGGCTGTCGCTGTCGGACGTGCGCTGGGAGAGTGTCTTCGCCATGGCCGCCGCCTGGGCGTCACCTCCCTTGATGGTGGCCGCGGCGGTGCCGAGCTGGGTCAGCGCGAGCAGGCCGGCCGCGCTGTGCACCGGGTCGGCCGCACCGAGCCTCAGCCGGTCGTCCTGCATCGAGGCGCCCGCCAACTCGGTCCAGGTGTACGTCTTCTCCGGCCACCCCAGCGACTTCGCGGCCGACGGGACCATCGCGACGCCGACCGGAGAGGAGGCGACGCTGCCCGCCGCGGTCACCCGCGTCGCGTTGCTCTCACCGGTGACCCGGCTCACCCACAGGGCGGAGTCCGGCACCCACGCCTGGACGTCGGACTTGTCGCCCGACCTCAGCGCGTCGGCGACCTTGTACGACTCGCGGGCCGTCACGGTGACGGCGATGCAGTGGCCGTCGGAAGTGATGTTGTGGTCGCGGGCGTGTTCGGCGACGGCCCTGAGGGCGGGCGCCATGTCCGGGGACGCGGTGATCTTGAGGGGTACGGCGTTGTCCCGGCAGGACGAGCCGAAGGAGAGCAGACCACCACGGACCGCGACCGCCGTGCCCGCGGCGACCGTGAGAACCAGCACCGTCGCGATGGCCACCGTACGGCGGCGTGCGCGTGGACGGGGGTCGGCCGCGCCCGCCCCGTACGCATCGGGCAAGCTGTGACGTCCCATGACGGTGGTGCCCTCCCTGAATGAGCCGGAGTCGCGAGAAAGCCGTAGAAACAGCCGTGAGGCAGAAGGCGAGGGGAGGTACGCCCGTACGGCGTCCGTCCCCCCGACGGCCTGTCGCACACGATCTTCGCAACTTCTTTCGAGACCCTAGCGGGGCGAAGATGGGGATGAGGCGGGATTACTCAACTGGAGGCGGGAGTGCAGGTGGAGGCGGGGTCGGTGGCCGATTCATTTCCCGAGGAGCGGCTGACGCGACGGATTTTCCGGGACGAGACACTGCTCGTCCTGGGCCTGTCGCTCGGGGCGAGCGGAGTGTCCGCGCTGATCAGCTTTGTCGGGTCGGTCACCAAACCGGGAGGCCTCAAGGACCAGGCGGCCACCCTCAACGCCTCGGCCGCGCCGGGTCGCCCCTGGCTGGATCTGGCCTGGCAGTTGTTCGGCATCGCGTCGGCCCTGGTCCCGGTCGCACTGGTCGCGCACTTCCTGATGAGGGAGGGCAAGGGACTGCGTGTGATCGGGTTCGACCGCACGCGGCCCTGGCCCGACCTCGGGCGCGGGGCCGCGATCGCGGCGGTGATCGGCAGCACGGGCATCGCCTTCTATCTGGCGGCCCGGGGGTTCGGCGCCAACCTGACCGTGGTGCCGGAAGCACTGCCCGGCGTGTGGTGGAAGTACCCGGTACTGATCCTGTCGGCCGTGCAGAACGCCGTACTGGAGGAGGTCATCGTCGTCGGGTACCTGCTGCGCCGGCTCGGGCAGTTGGGCTGGACGCCGGGGACCGCGCTGGCGGCGAGCGCGGTGCTGCGCGGCTCGTACCACCTCTATCAGGGCATCGGCGGTTTCATCGGGAACATGGCGATGGGCGTGGTCTTCGTCTACCTGTACCGGCGGTGGGGCCGGGTCGGCCCGCTCGTGGTGGCGCACTCGCTGCTCGACATCGGGGCGTTCGTGGGATACGCGCTGCTGGCGGGGAAGGTGGGCTGGCTGCCGACCGCCTGAGCAGCGGGGTGAGCGGGTCCGAAAGGGGCGTACGGCAGTCTTGTACGCCCCTTTTTTTGTACGGCTTTTTCGTGCGTCTCTTTCGTACGCCTAGTACGCCTCGTGTGCCTTAGTACGTCTCTTTCGTCTTTCGCGCGTCGCTACGCGAGCAGCTCGCCCTCGATGACCGTGACCGCGTGGCCCGTGAGCAGCGTACGGTCGCCGCGCAGCTCGGTGCGGACGAGGCCGGAGCGCGGGGAGGCCTGCAGGCCGGTGAGGCCGGGGCGGCCGAGGCGCTCGGACCAGTAGGGCGCGAGGGCGGTGTGGGCGCTGCCGGTGACCGGGTCCTCGTCGATGCCGATGTTCGGGAAGAAGCAGCGCGAGACGAAGTCGTAGCCCTGGGAGGGGTCTTCGGCGCGGGCGGTCGCGATGATGCCGCGCTCGGAGTACCGGGCGAGGGCCCTGTGGTCGGGGGTGAGTCCCCGGACCGTCTTCTCGTCGGCGACCTCGATCAGCAGGTCGCCGGTGTTCGGGCCGGTGTCGAGGGTCGTGAGCGGCTCGGCGCCCAGGGCCTCGGCGACGCCGTCCGGGACCTCGACCGGGGTGAGCGGAGCGGTGGGGAAGTCCAGCGTCAGGGAACCGTCCTCGTGGGGCGTGGCGATGAGCACGCCGCTGAGCGTGGCGAACCGCACCGGTCCCGTGTGGGCGCCCGTGGTGCGCAGGACGTGTGCGGTGGCGAGGGTCGCGTGCCCGCACATCGCGACCTCGGCGACGGGGGTGAACCAGCGCAGCGCCCAGTCGGCGTCGCCGCCCTCGGGAAGGCGGTGCGCGAACGCCGTCTCCGCGTGGTTGACCTCCAGGGCGATGCTCTGGAGCCGGCTGTCCTCGGGGAAGGTGTCGTGGTCGAGGAGGAGGACCCCGGCCGGGTTGCCCGTGAAGGGACGGTCGGTGAAGGCGTCGACGATTCGAATCCGCATGCCCCGACGCTAGCGGCCCGAGCGGGCCGCGGGACAAGGCCAATTCCGGGGATCTGGACCGGTTGTGGCTGTCCGGCCCCCTGACCTGCCCGGATCCTCGGGTCTTGTCAGGCGAGCTATTCCGATATATCGTTGACGCATCGCGACCGATCAACGAGTGAATGGAGTGATGGCGATGCGTCCCCAAGGACAGGAATTTGGATTCGAACGTGGACATGGCCGGCACGGCGGGCCCGGTCCGCGTGACCGCGGCCGCTTCGAAGGGCGGCGTGGGGCTTTCGGGCCCTTCGGGCCGGGTGGTCCGGGCGGTGGCCCCGGCAGCCCCGGGTTCGGCTTCGGGCCGGGCCCCTGGGGTGGCCGGCGCGGCGGCCGGGGCGGTCCGGGCGGCAGGGCGCGGCGCGGTGACGTACGCGCGTCGATCCTGGCCCTTCTCAAGGACCGGCCCATGCACGGCTACGAGATGATCCAGGAGATCGCCGAGCGCAGTGGCGGGGCATGGAAGCCCAGCCCGGGTTCGGTCTACCCGACCCTCCAGCTGCTGGAGGACGAGGGCCTCATCACCAGCGCGGCCGAGGGGGGCAAGAAGCTGTTCTCGCTCACCGACGAAGGCCGCGCAGCGGCCGAGGCGGGTCCCGAGGCGCCGTGGGAAGAGGCCGGGCGCGGGGTCGACTGGGAGACGCTGCACGAGATCCGGCAGGCCGGCTTCGGTCTCATGGAGGCCTTCGGCCAGGTCTGGAAGACCGGCAGCAAGGACCAGCGCGACAAGGCGCTGGCGGTCATCAACGAAGCCCGCAAGAAGCTGTACCTGATCCTCGCCGACGAGGACTGACGGGCATGCTGTGGTACCTGACGGCGCCCCGTGGAAGTGTTTCCGCGGGGCGCCTGTCGATGTACGGGGGCTGGGTGCGGGCCTCGGGGCAGGTACGGGACTCAGGTCAACAGTCCGGCCAGCTTGCGCAGCGATTCGTTGAGGGCGGCCGTCGCCGAGTCCTTGAGCTTGCCCGCCATCAGCGAGACGGCCGCGCCGGTGAACTCCCCGTCGATCCGCACCGAGGTGGCGTCGCCGTCGGGGGTCAGGGTGTAGCGGGTGGCGACGGTCACCGCCATCGGACCCTTGCCGCGGATGGCCAGGGTGCGGACGGGCTCCAGTTCCTCGATGGTCCACTCGACCTCGGCCGGGAAGCCCATGAGCTTCATGTTCTCCTGGAAGGTGCCGCCGACCTCGAGTGAGGCGGGGCCGCCCTTGGGGAAGTTGGTGTGGGTCGAGTTCCACTCGCCGTACGAGGAGAAGTCCGTGAGCTGCGCCCAGACCTTCTCGGCAGGCGCCTCGACGCGTGCTTCCGCGCTGACTTCGGCCATGCGACCACCCCTTTGTGTCAGGCGCTGCGCCCGGCGCAGCTACGGTGTCGCGGAACGTAGCCCGGGCCCTCGGAACATTCAATACTGATGAACCGTCAGGAATTGTGAAGTCGGCCTGAAGTCAACCCACGTCGAAGCGGCGTGGTTGCGCACGGGGCGTGAGGCAAGGCGGCGCGCGCCCTGAGGGAGAACCTGAGGGAGAAACGGTGCGAAGTCATCCGTGAGGAGGAGAACGTACCCGCGGAAGCCCACCCTGTGTGGGACGTGAAGATGCTGCCCACCGAGGATGACCCGGGTCGCCGGGACTGATGGGGTAGGGGTTGTGCCACCGCGTATCCCCCAGCAACCGGCCGCCGAGAGCGGCTCCCACCGCACGGAACTCGATGCCAGGCTCGCTGCCGAGCTGGCGTCGGTGGTCTCCGGCGCGCGCAGGCGGGCGCTGCGGGACGGCGACCGGCAGATCGACACCGCCCATCTGCTGCACTCACTGCTTGAGGCCGACCCCCAGGTGCGCACCGTCTTCGACGGCGCCCCGCAGGTCGCCCGGCTGCTCGGTTATCTCGTGCAGCGCAGCATCGGCTACGGACTGCGCTGGCAGAGCGGCGTCGAGGACTCGGGGGCGGTTCCGGTCGTCTCCGACGCGGGCTGGTCACCGGTCGTGGCCGAAGCGGGCTGGTCGCCGGTGGCGGCCGGTGCCATGGAGAGCGCGTGCGAGCGTGCCGAACTGCGGGGTGACGAGCGGGCCCGCTGTCTCGATCTGCTCGCCGCGATCGTCACCGATCCGCAGTCGCGGGCCGTCGAGGTCCTGCGGCGGGCCGGTGTGGACGTCCAGACGCTGCTTCTGCGCATCGAGAACGCCTTCGACATCGAGGACGAGTTCGCGTGCGGGTTCCGCCCCGACTTCGAGACGTACGTCGGCGGTGGCGACCAGGGCTGCCGGTCCAAGCGTTGAGACAGGTGTCATTGGGGGTGACGCTCATGTCGTCGCCTGTCATCATGTGGCGGTGCATACCTCTCAGGGCAGTCAGGACAACCGTGGGAAGGGCGTCGGGCTGGGCCTCGCGCTCGCGTCGGCGGTCGCCTTCGGCGGATCGGGTGTCGCGGCGAAGCCGCTGATCGAGGCGGGACTCGACCCGCTCCACGTGGTGTGGCTGCGGGTCGCGGGCGCCGCCCTGGTGATGCTGCCCCTGGCCGTGCGCCATCGCGCTCTCGTACGACGGCGCCCCGCGCTGCTCGTCGGGTTCGGACTGCTCGCCGTGGCGGGCGTCCAGGCCTGCTACTTCGCCGCGATCTCCCGTATCCCCGTCGGTGTCGCACTGCTCGTCGAGTACCTCGCGCCGGCGCTCGTGCTCGGCTGGGTGCGGTTTGTGCAGCGCCGGCCCGTGACACGCGCCGCGGCGCTCGGGGTCGTCCTCGCGGTCGGCGGGCTCGCCTGTGTCGTCCAGGTGTGGTCCGGGCTGAGCTTCGACGCCGTCGGGCTGCTGCTCGCGCTGGGCGCCGCCTGCTGCCAGGTCGGCTACTTCGTCCTGTCCGACCAGGGCAGCGACGCGGGCGAGGAGGCACCGGACCCGCTCGGCGTCATCGCGTACGGCCTGCTCGTCGGCACCCTCGTGCTGACGGTCGTCGCACATCCCTGGACCATGGACTGGTCGGTGCTCGGGGGCAGCGCGGACATGAACGGCACATCCGTCGCCGCCTCCCTGCTGCTCGGCTGGATCGTGCTGATCGCGACCGTCGTCGCCTACGTCACCGGAGTGCTCTCCGTGCGCAGGCTCTCCCCGCAGGTCGCGGGCGTAGTGGCCTGCCTGGAGGCGGTCATCGCGACCGTTCTCGCCTGGGTCCTGCTCGGTGAGCATCTCGCGGCGCCGCAGATCCTCGGCGGCGCTGTGGTGCTGGTCGGCGCGTTCATCGCACAGTCGTCGGCGCCCGCGAAGCCCTCGGACGGGCCGGTCGCGAGCGGCGGGAGCGACGCCGGGAGGGAGTTGTCGGTCCACGGGACCGCCGTCTAAGGTGCTGACCATGCCTTCGACGCTCGTTCTGCCGCCTCCGGCCGCCTGAGGCGGGCCCTCCGGAGTTCCCACCCGGCCTGATGCCGGGTGCACGGCGCTGCCCGCAGAAGAAGTCCGAGGACCTTCCCGTACGCCCCTGCCCGCTGGGCACGGGCTGCGACGTGGTCCTTCCCGAACTTCAGCGCGGCTGCCTTGTGCGCGGCCGCGCGTATCCGCGGAGACAAACACGTGTCGCATGCTGCTTCCGGCCTGCCCCTCGGGCGAGGCCTCCTCTATCTGATCGTCGCCGGTGCCGCCTGGGGCACCGCGGGCGCGGCCGCGTCACTGGTCTACCGGGCCAGTGACATGGGGCCGATCGCCCTCTCCTTCTGGCGCTGCGCGGGCGGACTCGTGCTGCTGCTCGCCGTGCGTCTGCCGCGGCACCGGCGGTGGCGCCGACGGGTCGCGCCGACCGCCGGGGAGCCGCTCGGCCGCAAGGCCCTGCGGATCGGTGTCACGGGCCTTGGGCTCGCCGTCTTCCAGACCGCCTACTTCGCCGCCGTCGAGGCCACCGGACTCGCGGTGGCGACCGTCGTCAGCCTGGGCGCCGGGCCCGTGCTCATCGCCCTCGGCGCGCGACTGACCCTGGGGGAGCGGCTCGGGCGCGGCGGGAGCGCCGCGGTCGCCGGGGCACTCGGCGGGCTCGGGGTGCTCGCGCTGGGCGCCGGAGGCGCCACGGTGCGGCCCTGGGGTGTGGTGCTCGCGGTCGTGTCCGCGGCCGGATACTCCACGATGACGCTGCTCACCCGGTGGTGGGGACGCGACGGCCGCGTCGACGGCTCCGGTACGACGGTGTGGACGTTCGCCGTCACCACGGTCTGCCTGCTGCCGCTGGGCCTGGCCGAGGGGCTGGTCCCGCACACCGCCCGACCGGCTCACGTGCTGGCCCTGCTGATCTACATCGCCGCCGTCCCCACGGCGCTGGCCTACGCCCTGTTCTTCGCGGGCGCCGCCGTGGTCCGGTCCGCGACCGTCTCCGTGATCATGCTCCTGGAGCCGGTGAGCGCGGCCGTGCTGGCCGTCGGCCTGCTCGGCGAACGGCTGACCATGACGACGCTCGCGGGCACCCTGTTGATGCTGGGTTCCGTCGCGGGGCTCGCGGTGGCCGAGACGCGGGGCATTCGGGGCGACACCCGGAGGGCGCCCGAGGAGGAACGGGCGCTCGTCTGAGGCATGACGCAGGTATGAGGCATGAGGCCGAGGCACCGGGGGGATCCCGCGCGGTGCCTCGGCTGCCTCGGCGTCACAGGGTCGCGAGGTAGTCGGGGAGCTCGATGCCGGGGGCCAGGTCGTCGGCGGGGATCGGGGTGCCGTGTCCCTTGGTGAGGGGGACGACCCCGGTCCAGTGGGGGAGGGCGAGGTCCTCCGCGTCGTCGTTCGGGCCGCCGGTGCGCAGCTTCGCGGAGACCTCGTTCAGGTCGAGGCGGATCACGGCGGTGGCGGCGAGCTCCTTGGCGTTGGCAGGGCGCGAGTCGTACGAACGGCCGGGGACGACCTGGTCGACCAGCGCGTCCAGGGCCTCCCGCTTCTCGTCCGGGTCCGTCACCTGGTGGGCGATGCCGTGCACCACCACGGAGCGGTAGTTCATCGAGTGGTGGAAGGCGGAGCGGGCCAGGACCAAACCGTCGACATGGGTCACGGTCAGGCAGACGGGCAGTCCGGGGTCGGCCTGACCGGTCATCCGCAGCGGGCGCGAACCCGTCGAGCCGTGTACGTAGAGGCGCTCGCCGACCCGCCCGTAGAGGGTGGGGAGCACGACCGGGGCGCCGTCCCGGACGAAGCCGAGGTGGCAGACGTACCCCTCGTCGAGTATCGCGTGGACCAGCTCGTGGTCGTAGGCGGCACGCTCCTTGGAACGGGTGGGGACGGTGCGGTCGGTCGGGGTGTAGGCGGCGGGCCGCGTCGTCCCGGGCTGAGTGCTCGTCTCCGACATTGCGCTCTCCATTGCACTAGTGCATAATCTTCTTTGTGCTAGGAGAGTATCGGATCGAAGGGCGTCGCGCAGCAGACATTTCCGCGAGCGTCGAGCGTGCGGTGGGCAGCGGGGACCTCGAGCCGGGGCAACTGCTTCCGCCGATGCGGGAGTTGGCGGAGCGGCTCGGGGTGAATCCCAATACCGTCGCCGCCGCCTATCGCACCCTGCGCGAACGCGGGGTGATCGAGACCGCGGGGCGGCGGGGCAGCCGGATCCGCTCGAAGCCCGCCACGACGGGACGCGACTACATCCGGGTCGAGGTGCCGGAGGGCGTGCGGAACGTGGCCGACGGCAACCCCGACCCGGCACTGCTGCCCGCCCTCGCCGAGGCGTTCGCGGCGGCGGCGGGACGGTCGGACCGGGATCCCGTGATGTACGGGGAGGCCGCGGTCGAGGCGGAGCTGGAGCGGCTCGCGCGCGCCGACCTCGACGCCGACGGCGTGCCCGACGGGCCCGTCGTCGTCACCTCCGGATCGCTCGACGCCATCGAGCGCGTGCTGGCGGCCCATCTCAAGCCCGGGGACGCCGTCGCCGTCGAGGATCCCGGGTGGGGCAGCGTGTTCGACCTCGCCCCGGCGCTCGGGCTGCGCACGGTCCCGGTGCGCGTCGACGACGAGGGCCCGGTCCCCGACGACGTACGCCATGCCCTGGAGGCCGGTGCCCGCGCGCTGATCGTCACGGACCGGGCGCAGAACCCGACCGGCGCCGCGGTCGGCGCCCCCCGCGCGCGTGCCCTGCGTTCCGTGCTGAAGGAGCACCCGGACGTCCTGCTCGTCGAGGACGACCACGGGCACCGGATCGTCGACCTGCCGCTGCACCCCCTGGCCGGGGTGACCCGCGACTGGGCCTTCGTGCGCTCCGTCGCCAAGGCCTACGGCCCCGACCTGCGGCTCGCCGTCCTCACCGGGGACCCCGTCACCATGGACCGGGTGCACGGGCGGCAGCGGCTGGGGCCCGGCTGGGTGAGCCATCTGCTGCAACGGGCGGTCGTGCACCTGTGGGCGAACGGCGCGGTGGACGTGACGTCCGTTTCGGCGGCGTACGGGCGGCGCCGGGACGCGCTGATCGACGCCCTGAAGCGGCGTGGCATCGAGGCGTACGGGCGCAGCGGGATGAACGTG
Source organism: Streptomyces sp. NPDC007896 (assembly GCF_042959425.1). NCBI lineage: Bacteria > Bacillati > Actinomycetota > Actinomycetes > Kitasatosporales > Streptomycetaceae > Streptomyces > Streptomyces sp. NPDC007896. The sequence continues at coordinate 27,934 of NZ_JBIBKX010000003.1, forward strand.
TGGATCCCCGTCCCGGACGAGACGGGGGCGGTCGCGCGGTTGCTGCACGCCGGCTGGGCGGTCGCGCCCGGGGCGCGCTTCCGGATGAGCGCGCCGCCCGGGATACGGATCACCGTCTCGACTCTGACGCCGGACGACATCGAGCCGTTGGCGGACGCCGTCGCCTCCGCCGTCGGACCGGCGCCCGTGCGTGGGTACGTGTGAGTCGGTCCGTTCGCGGTTGCGTGCGGTTACGTGTGAGTCGGGTCCGTACGTCCTGAGGGCGCGGTCAGCGGCGCGGCCCGGCCTGGGTGAGTGCCGCGCCGGCGAGGACGATCACCGCGCCGACCGGCGTCGACCAGCTCAGCGACTCGCCGAGGATCGCGACGCCCGCGGCGGTGGCGATCACCGGGATGAAGTACGTGACCATCTGGGCCGTCGTCGGGCCGACCTCGGCGACGATGCCGTACTGGACGAGCATGGCCAGACCCGTGCCGAGGGCCCCCAGGGCGGCGATCGCGAGCAGCGGGACGACCGGGAAGTGGCTCGGCAGTGCGGTGAACAGCGGGGTGACGAGGGCCAGTTGGGCGGTGGCGAGCAGCAGTTGGGCGCCGGTCATCGACAGATGCGAGTGGCCGGTGCCGGCCAGGGTGCGGCGTACGTAGATCCAGCCGATCGGGTAGCTCAGCGAGGCCAGCAGGGCCATCGCCGTGCCCGTGGCGTCCAGGCCGTGGAAGCCCTGCCGGATGCCGAGGACCGTCAGGACGCCGAGAAAGCCGATGCCGAGACCGGCGACCCTGCGCCGGGTCGGACGGTCCTCGGAGAGGGCGACCAGGGACAGGGCCATGCCCCACAGGGGTGAGGTCGCGTTGCAGATGCCCGCGAGCGTGGACGGGATCGTCAGCTCGGAGTACGCGAAGAGCGAGAACGGCAGCGCGTTGAGCAGGAAGGCCGCGACCGCGAGATGACCCCAGGTGCCGGCCCCGCGCGGCAGCCGCTCCCGCTTCACCGCCATCGCCGCCGCGAGCACCGCCGTCCCGAACAGCAGCCGTCCGAAGGTGACTTGGAACGGCGCGTAGCCCTCCGTGCCGACCTTGATGAGCAGGAAGCTGAAACCCCAGATCAGCGAGAGGGCGCCGAAGCGGATCCGCCAGTCGAGGGCGGTGCGACGGCGTGGGGTCGTGGCGGTCGGGGTGTCGGTTCGCGGAGTGGTCACGGCGCTCATGGACGTAACGATGAGGCAGACGATCTCGTAGCACAAGCGAGATTTTTCGAGCAGTATCTCGTAGAATTACTTACATGTTGAATCTGGAGCGTCTGCGCACCCTCGACGCCCTCGCCCGGCACGGTTCGGTGAGCGGCGCGGCCGAGGGGCTGCACGTCACGACGTCGGCCGTCTCCCAGCAGATGTCCAAGCTGGAGCGCGAGGTGGGGCAGCAGCTGCTCGCCAAGAACGGGCGCGGGGTGCGTCTGACGGATGCCGGGCGGCTGCTCGCCGACCATGCCGCGCGCATCCTGTCGCAGGTCGAGCTCGCCCAGTCCGACCTGGAGGCCCAGCGCGGTCAGGTCGTCGGTGAGCTGCGGCTCTCCGCCTTTCCGACCGCCGCGCGCGGGCTGTTCCCCACCGCGCTCGCCGCGCTGCGCGCCGAGCACCCCGGGCTGCGGGTGCGCTCCAGTGAGCTGGAGCCCGAGGCCGGGGTCGCCGGAGTGATCAGGGGTGACCTCGATCTGGCGGTGGTGCTCGACTGGTACAACAAGCCGATGCCCCTGCCCGACGGCCTGGTCAAGGCCCCGATCCTCGACGACCCGGCCGACGTGGCGATGCCGGTGGGCCATCGGCTCGCGGACCGCGCGGAGGTCGACCTCGGCGACTTCGCCCACGACGAGTGGATCACCTGGGGCGAGGGTGAGTTCTGCCACGAGTGGCTGATGTTCACCCTGCGCTCCAAGGGCGTCGAGCCGCACATCGGCCACCGCGCCGCCGAAACGCACACCCAGCTCGGGCTGGTCGCCGCGGGGCTCGGTGTCTGCATCGCGCCGCTGCTCGGGCGCCATCCGATGCCGGACGGAGTCGTCACGGTGCCGCTGCGGCAGGCCGTCCGGCGGCATGTCTACGTGATCTGGCGCGCGGACGCCGACCGCCGCCCGTCGATCAGAGCGGCGGTGGCGGCGCTGCGGGCGGCGGGGGAGAGCATCGGCTGAGCGCCCACCTGGGCGGTGACGGGGCGGCTCGGGCGAGTCCGACAGCGGGGACTGGCCCGTGATGCCGGTGTCCGAGGCGGCCGGCGGACGTCTTGCGGTGGGGGAGCTCGCGGACGCCTCGCGGTGGCCGGGGCTTGCCCCGGGGAAGCTCTGCGGCGCTGTCTCCTCACGAGGTTCTTCGGTGACGCGGCCTCGCGAGGTTCTGCGCAGGCCGGCGGCTGCCTCCGTAGCGCCGTCGCCCCGCAGAAGGTCCGCAGTGCTCCCGCCTCGTGGAGGGTCCGCAGTGCTCCCGCCTCGCTGAGGGTCCGTGGTGCCGTCGGCTCGTGAGGTGCTCTGGCGGCGGCCGGGATCGCCCGAGTTCTAGAGCGGCGGCAGCTTGCGGAAGTCCCAGGAGGCGATGGCTGTCGGCGTCAGCCGGGCCCACGCGTGGCGGCCGTCGTGCGGCATTTCCTCCAGGCCGAAGTTCTTGCGGGCGAACAAGGTCTCGGGGACGTCGAGTTCGGCGCACAGCTCCCCGGTGCGGGGGACCTCGCCCACGAACTCCACCGTGCCGGACAGCTCGACGCCGCGCAGCTCCCCGTACTCCTCGCCGGTGTCGATCACCACCGCGACCCGCGGGTCGCGGCTCAGCTCCGTCCAGCGCTTGCTGCGTACCACGGAGTACAGCCACAGCGAGGTGCCGTCCCAGACGAACCAGAGCGCGCTCACGTGCGGGGTGCCGTCCTTCGACACCGTGGCGACGCGGCAGGTGCGCTGGGTGGTGAGGAACTCGTCCAGCTCGCCGGGCGTCATCATGATCTTCCGACCCCTGCGCTGAGTGACGGTCATGCGGTCACCTCTTCTTTCATGTCGACCTGATGCGTCGATCTTCTGCGTCGACAGAGATCCTCTGACGGTGCGTCAGAAAAGCATGGGCCGTCTTCCGTCCGTGCGCAATGCTCGTTACGCTCGCCCGCCCGACCCTCGACGACAAGGGGAGTCATGCCGTCGCATGAACAGCTCAGCACACTCCTCGACCCGGACGGCACCGTTCTGCTCACCGTGGAGTGCCAGCAGGGCGTCGTCGGCCCGGACAGCGCACTGCCCGAACTCGCCAAGGAGGCCCGGTCGTCGGGGGCGCTCGCGAACGTAGCCCGGCTGGTGGCCGGCGCCCACCGCGGTGGCGTCCAGGTGATCCACGCGATCGCCGAACGACGGCCCGACGGGCGGGGCGCCAACCGCAACGCCCGCCTGTTCCGCGCGGCCGAACGGCTGCCCGTGCACCAGCTGTCGGGCACCACCGCGGTCCGCGTCGCGCCGCCGATCGAGGTCGCCGAAGAGGACTTCGTCGTACGCCGCCTGCACGGCCTGTCCCCGCTCGCGGGCACCGACGTCGACGCGCTGCTGCGCAACCTGGGCTGCCGCACCCTCATCGTGACCGGAGTCTCCGCCAACGTGGCCGTCCCCAACACCGTGTTCGACGCCGTGAACCGCGGCTACACCGCCGTGGTGCCCGCGGACGCCATCGCGGGGGTGCCCTCCGACTACACCCCCGCGATGATCCGCAACACGCTCGCCCTGGTCGCCACGATCACGGCGACCGACGACGTGCTGGCCTGCTTCGAGCGGCCGCGCCGCTGAGGCGCGGCCCCTGCCGCGTCACGCGAGCTTGATCGAGTCCCCGTCCACGGTGATCTTGGCGGCGGCCAGCGGCTGCGTCGCGGGCCCCTTCTTCACGCTGCCGTCGGTCGCGGAGAACTGGCTGTTGTGACACGGGCAGGTGATCACGTTGTCGGCGATGCCCTTCACCGCACAGCCCTGGTGGGTGCACTTGGAGGAGAAGGCCTTGTAGGTGCCCGCGATCGGCTGGGTGACGACGACGCCCTGGGACGCGAAGACCTTGCCGCCGCCTTCCGGGATGTCGGTGGTCTTCGCGAGGACCGTGCCGCCCGCGTTCCCCGCCGTGGCGTTGTCGCCCCCGCCCGTACCCCCGCTGCTCGCGCTCGCACCGGAGCCGGAGTTGGAGCTGGTGGAGTCGGAGGACTTGTTGTCCGACCCGCACGCGGTCAGCGCGACGGCGAGTCCCGCCGTGCCGACCGCCGCCACGACGGTGCGGCGGGCCGGGGCCGGAACGGGGTGAAGCGATTCGCTGGTCATGCTGACATTCCCTTCAACGGACGTGATGGTGATCCGTACAGAGGTACGGTCCGCCCGTGTGCCCTGTTCAGGAGCTGAGGACTTCTTGACCGAATCGACAGCGGTTCGACAGCCGCGCCGACCTGCTCGGGACATCGCCGCCGCGGGCGCCCACGGGTCGCCTCCGGTGGCCGTGACCACCCCAGTAGCCTGGGGCGATGCTCAAGGAAGTCATCGTGACCCGCTACATCACGCCGCTGCGTGAGGGCGGCTCGCTGCCGGGGCTCGTCGAGGCCGACGATCTCGGGACGTACGTCATGAAGTTCACCGGCGCGGGGCAGGGGCGCAAGACGCTCGTCGCGGAGGTCGTCTGCGGTGAACTCGCCCGCCGGCTCGGCCTGCGCGTGCCCGGCCTGGTGACACTCGGCCTCGACCCGGTCCTGGGGCTCGGGGAGCCGGACCAGGAAGTGCAGGAGCTGCTCAAGTCGAGCGGCGGGCCGAACCTCGGGATGGACTTCCTGCCCGGCGCGATCGGCTTCGACTCCCTCGCCTTCGCGGTGAGCGCCGAGGAGGCCGGGCGGATCGTCTGGTTCGACGCGCTGGTCAACAACGTCGACCGCTCCTGGCGCAACCCCAATCTGCTGATGTGGCACGGCGACCTGTGGCTCATCGACCACGGCGCCACCATGATCTGGCACCACCACTGGCCGGGCGCGGCGACCTCCGCGGCCAAGCCCTACGACGCCTCCGACCACGCGCTCGCGCCCTTCGGCCCGGACATCGCCTCCGCCGCGGCCGAGCTGGCGCCACTGGTGACCGAGGACCTGCTGGCCGAGGTGACCGCGGAGATCCCCGACGCGTGGCTGGCCGACGAACCCGGCTTCGACTCGCCGGACGCCCTCCGGCGTGCCTACGCGCAGCCACTGCTGGCGCGCGCCGGTGTGATCGAGGGGCGTATCAAAGGCTTCGAGGGGGACAAGTGAGCGAGCGGGACGTCTTCGAGTACGCGCTGCTGCGCGTGGTGCCGCGGATCGAGCGCGGCGAGTGCTTCAACGCGGGCGTACTGGTGTACTGCCGCGCCAAATCCTTCGTCGGGGTACGCACCCATCTGGACGAGACCAAGCTGCTGGCCCTGGACCCGGAGGCCGACGTGGCCGGTGTACGGGCCGCGCTGGGGGCGGTCGAGGGGGTCTGTGCGGGTGGTAAAGCGGCAGGTCAGGCCGCTGGCGACGATGCCGGGCGGCGCTTTCGCTGGCTGATCGCGCCCCGTTCGACGGTCGTGCAGCCGGGGCCCGTGCACACCGGACTCACCGCCGATCCGCAGGCGGAGACGGAGCGGTTGCTCCAGTTGCTGGTCAGGTAATGGATCACACCCGCGTGGTGTGCCGTTGACACCGGGTGCCAGGGCTTCTAGCGTCACGTCTACCGAAGGTACTAAGCGGTCGCTCACCGGACGGGCGTACCGTGTGAGCCGCAAGACATTCCGCCGCAGGACATTCCACCGCAGGGCATTTCAAGCCGCAGGGCTTTTCAAGGGCGAGGAGAACCAGCAATGTCCACCACTGAGCAGCGCGTCGCCGTAGTCACCGGTGCCGCGCGCGGCATCGGCGCCGCGACCGCCGTACGACTGGCCGCAGAGGGCCGCGCCGTCGCGGTGATCGACCTCGACGAGGCCGCGTGCAAGGACACCGTCGAGAAGATCACCGCCGCCGGTGGCAAGGCCATCGCGGTCGGCTGCGACGTCTCCGACGAGGCCCAGGTCGAGGCCGCGGTCGCGCGGATCGCCGAGGAGCTCGGTGCGCCGACCGTCCTGGTGAACAACGCGGGCGTGCTCCGCGACAACCTGCTGTTCAAGATGGCCGCGTCCGACTGGGACACGGTCATGAACGTGCACCTGCGCGGCGCCTTCCTGATGGCCAAGGCCTGCCAGAAGTACATGGTGGACGCCAAGTTCGGCCGGATCGTCAACCTGTCGTCGTCCTCGGCGCTCGGCAACCGCGGCCAGGCCAACTACTCCGCCGCCAAGGCCGGTCTCCAGGGCCTCACCAAGACCCTCGCCATCGAGCTCGGCAAGTTCGGCGTCACCGCCAACGCCGTCGCGCCCGGCTTCATCGCCACCGACATGACGGCGGCCACCGCCGAGCGCGTCGGCATGGGCTTCGAGGACTTCCAGGCCGCCGCCGCCACCCAGATCCCCGTGCAGCGCGTCGGCAACCCCGACGACATCGCCAACGCGATCGCCTTCTTCACCGGCGAGGCCGCCGGATTCGTCTCCGGCCAGGTCCTGTACGTGGCCGGCGGACCGCTCAACTGACGCCGGAGGGCACGACATGACCACACTCCCCGAACTCTCCGGCAAGGTCGCGCTCATCACGGGCGCGAGCCGCGGCATCGGCTACGGCATCGCGGAGGCCCTCGTCGCGCGCGGTGACCGCGTGTGCATCACGGGCCGCAACGAGGACGCCCTGAAGGAGGCCGTCGAGGCACTCGGTGCCGACCGCGTCATCGGCGTCGCCGGCAAGGCGCACGACCTGGCCCACCAGGCCACGGTCGTCGAGCGCACCATGGAGGCCTTCGGCCGCGTCGACTACCTGGTCAACAACGCCGGAACGAACCCCGTGTTCGGCCCGATGGCCGACCTGGACCTGGACGTGGCACGCAAGGTCTTCGAGACCAACGTCGTCTCGGCGCTCGGGTTCGCCCAGCTGACCTGGAAGGCCTGGCAGAGCGAGAACGGCGGCGCGATCGTCAACATCGCGTCCGTCGCCGGCCTCGCGCCCTCGCCCTTCATCGGCGCGTACGGCATGAGCAAGGCCGCCATGATCAACCTGACCGTGCAGCTGGCGCACGAGTTCGCGCCCAAGGTACGGGTCAACGCGATCGCGCCCGCCGTCGTGAAGACCAAGTTCGCGCAGGCCCTGTACGAGGGCCGGGAGGCGGAGGCGGCCGCGTCCTACCCGCTCGGCCGGCTCGGTGTGCCCTCCGACATCGGGGGCGCCGCCGCCTTCCTCACCTCGACGCAGTCGGACTGGATCACCGGTCAGACCCTCGTCGTCGACGGCGGCATCTTCCTGAACGCCGGAGTGGGCTGACCGGAGCCCCGAGACGGGACGAACGGAGCATCGACGCGGGCGCTGATGGACGAAATCGGCGCCCGCGTCGACGTATGAAGACGTACAGCCAAATGACAACGTAGTCACAAACGCGCTGATCAAGTGCCCTGCCGGGAACACGGGTTCACCGGTGTGACGCTGCGGTATGGTCTGCCGACCCTTGGTACGGCAGATCGAGGAGCGTGCGCGTGTTCAACCGGAACCCATGTCTGCGGCAACTGGCGGCGGTCACGTCCATCACCCTGGTGGCCGGGTGCGGCGTCCTCACCTCGGCGTCGTCCGACGACAAGGGACCGATCGTCGTGGGCACCACCAGTGCCCCGAGCACGCTGGATCCGGCCGCCTCCTGGGACGGCTCCTGGGAGCTGTTCCGCAACATCTACCAGACACTGCTGAGCTACCCCTCAGGGGCGACCACGCCCGAGCCCGACGCCGCCCAGAGCTGTGGGTTCGCGGACACCTCGAACCTCGTGTACCGCTGCAAGCTGCGCGCCGACATGAAGTTCTCCGACGGCGACCCGCTGGACGCCCACGCCGTCAAGTACTCGATCGACCGGATCAAGAAGATCAACCTGCCCGGCGGTCCCGCCGGTCTCCTCGGCAGCCTCGACCGGATCCAGGTACTGAACGAGCGCGAACTCGTCTTCCACCTGAACAAATCGGACGCGACCTTCCCGTTCGTCCTCGCCACTCCGGCCATGTCGATCGTCGACCCCGACGACTACCCCGCGCACTCGCTGCGCAAGGACGGCAAGGTCTTCGGGTCGGGGCCGTACAGCCTGCGCTCCTACGAGGAGGGCAAGCAGGCCGAACTCGTCAGGAACGACCACTACAAGGGATTCGCCGAGCTCAAGAACGACGCGGTCACGATCCGCTACTTCCAGGACTCGGGGCAGATGGTCGACGCCCTCAAGGACAAGAAGATCGACGTCACGTTCCGCGGCCTGGCCTCCAAGGACATCGTCTCGCTCCGGACCAAGGGAGCGGACAACGGCCTTCAGCTCGTCGAGGGCGCCGGCATGGAGATCAGCTACCTGGTGTTCAGCCCGAAGGACCCGTGGGCCAAGAAGCTCGCGGTGCGCAAGGCGGTCGCCCAGGTCATCGACCGTGCGGCGATCGCGCACAAGGTCTACAAGGACACGGTCGACCCGCTGTACTCCATGGTCCCCGCGGGCCTGACCGGTCACACCACGGGCTTTTTCGACGACTACGGGGACCCCAGTTCCTCCAAGGCCCGGCAGATCCTCTCGGCGGCGGGCATCACCGAGCGCGTCCCGCTCACCCTCTGGTACACCACGGACCGCTACGGCTCCGAGACCGCCCCGGAGTTCCAGGAGATCAAGAGGCAGCTCGAGGACTCCGGTCTGTTCCGCGTATCGCTCAACGGGCGCCCCTGGAAGACGTACGAGGAGGGCTACCGCAAGGGCGAGTACCCGGTGTTCGGCCGGGGCTGGTTCCCCGACTTCCCGGACGCCGAGAACTTCATCGCGCCCTTCGTGGGCCGGCAGAACGCGCTCGGCACGCCCTATCCGGCGCCCCGGATCACCGACACCCTGCTGCCCGCCTCGCGCCGCGAGAGCGACCGTGGAGCGGTGGTCAAGGAGTTCGAGGCGGCCCAGCAGATCCTCGTCGACGACGCACGGCTGCTGCCGCTGTGGCAGGGCAAGCAGTTCGTGGCGGCGAGCGAGGAGATCGCGGGCGGGGAGCAGGCCCTGGACCCCTCGACGATCATGATGATGTGGGAGCTGCACCGCAAGACCAGCTGGTAGGTCATGCGCAGGACCCGGCTGGTAGGCCACGTGCAGGACCCGGCGGGTAGCCTGGCCCCACGGGGTGCGGGGCCGATTGTCAGTGGTCGCCTGTAGGTTCTGAGACCTGGAAGTGACCGCACATCGGAGGAACTTGACGTGACCGACACCGCCATGCTGCCCGAGTCCTGGCGCGGCGTCCTGGGTGACGAACTGCAGCAGCCCTACTTCAAGGAGCTCACCGAGTTCGTCGAGGAGGAGCGCGCGGGCGGTCCCGTCTACCCTCCGCGCGAGGAGGTCTTCGCGGCGCTGGAGGCGACTCCGTACGAGCGGGTGAAGGTGCTGATCCTCGGCCAGGACCCGTACCACGGCGAGGGCCAGGGCCACGGCCTGTGCTTCTCGGTCCGCCCGGGAGTGAAGACCCCGCCCTCGCTGCGCAACATCTACAAGGAGATGAAGGAGGAGCTGGGCACCCCGATCCCGGACAACGGCTATCTGATGCCGTGGGCCGAGCAGGGCGTCCTGCTGCTGAACGCGGTGCTGACCGTGCGCTCCGGTGAGGCCAACTCGCACAAGGGCAAGGGCTGGGAGAAGTTCACGGACGCGGTGATCCGTGCCGTGGCCGACCGGCCCGACCCGGCCGTCTTCGTCCTGTGGGGGAACTACGCGCAGAAGAAGCTCCCGCTCATCGACGAGAAGCGGCACATCGTCGTGAAGGGTGCGCACCCGTCGCCGCTCTCCGCGAAGAAGTTCTTCGGCTCCCGCCCCTTCACGCAGATCAACGAGGCGGTCGCCGGGCAGGGCCACGAGCCGATCGACTGGCGGATTCCGAACCTCGGCTGATCCGGGACCGAGACCGGAAGCGGCCCGGGCCGGGTGCGGGGGGCGTCCGGTCCGGCCGTCACCGGGGCGGCTCAGTGGTGTCCGGGGGCGCCTGAGCGTGATTGTCAGTGTGTCCGGTTAGCGTCGGAAGGGACAGCGACGAGCCTGGAGGACGCGGTGGCGGAGCAACAGGAGCAGGCGGCGCCGGACGCCATGATGACCCGGATCGGACAGGTCGTCATGCTGCACCATGGTGGCGACCGTGAGGAGGCTCGGGGGCGTTTCCTGGACCTGTGGGGGGAGATCGGCGAGGACGGCGACCCCCTGCACCGCTGCACCCTGGCGCACTACCTGGCGGACACGCAGGACGATCCCGCGGACGAACTGGCCTGGGACCTGAGGGCGTTGTCGGCGGCCGAGGAACTCACCGACGGCGACGTCGCAGAGCGCCACCGGTCGCTCGAGGCGCGCGCGTTCTACCCGTCGCTGCATCTGAACCTGGCGGCCGACTATGTGAAGCTCGGCCGCTCCGAAGCCGCCCGCAGTCATCTGCGCCGGGCACGCGGGGCGGTCGGAGCCCTCGGGGACGACCGTTACGGGGACGGCGTACGCGCGGCGATCGGCCGTCTGGAGCTGAGACTCGACGGGGAGGGCCCGTCGCACGGAGGGCCGGGAGAGGGCCCGGGCACCGTCGAGGGGCCCGGTCCCTTCGGCGGGTCCGGAGGAGAGACCTTGGGGCCGCCGAGACAGCGCCCCTAGGTCCTGCGGACGCCGGTCGTGTCAATGCCCGTACGTGCCCTTGCAGATGACCGCCTCCGGACTGTCCGCCTTCCAGCCCCCGTACTTCCGGCCGAGGGCACACACATCCGTGCTGCTCGGCTGTTCGGGTGCGACGGGCGGGACGTCGGTGCGGGGTGCGGACCGGTGGGGTCGTGGGTGCGGATGAGGCTGCGGGTGCGGGTGTTGCTCGGCACCCGGGTGGCGCGAAGGGGCCTGCGGGGCGGCGGGCGCCGGGACGGGCGTACGGTGCGGCGCCGGAGCGCTCGGTGACGGCTTCCGGGACGGCCCGATGAGTTCCAGCGCCTCGCGCGCCGGCGCCTGCACGATCGGCGGCCCGGCCTTGCCGTCAGGACGCGGCGGCGACGGCCGGGACGGCGCGGTCGGCAGGGAGTGAGCGGGCGGTCGCTGGACGGTCACACAGCCGGTGAGCGCGGCGGTGGCCACGGTGACCAGGAGCGTTGCGGCGGTCGTCGTTCGATGCACCCGCTCAACTCTGCTGCGTCAGGCCCGCTTTGGGGAGCTGACAAGCGGAGGTTGCCCCTCATGGGTGATCCTTGCGCTCCTGCGGAGGGCGCCGGTGTCCGCAAGGTGACCCGACGCCGCATCACCCTTTGTCACTCACCCGTGGCACCGTCGATCCGCTCCCGGATCAGATCCGCGTGACCGTTGTGACGCGCGTACTCCTCGATCATGTGGGTGTAGATCCACCGCAGGTTGATGGGGTCCTGGGTGAACTTGCTCTTGCCCGCGCAGGCGTCGTCCAGCGCGAAACGAGCCGCGTTGCGCCGGGCGATCCCGATCTCGGCCTGCCAGGTGGCGTACGCCTCGTCCCAGGTGTCCGCGTCGGTGAGATGGAATTCTCCGTCCCGGTCCTCGTCGCTGTAGTAGATCGGCCCCGGATCGTCGCCCACCAGAACCTTGCGGAACCAGCCCCGCTCCACCTCCGCCATGTGCCGCACCAGACCGAGCAGGGACAACTCGGAGGGCTCGACCGAGGCGGTCTTGAGCTGGGCGTCGTCGAGGCCCGCGCACTTCATCTCGAGGGTCTCGCGGTGGTAGTCGAGCCAGCCCTCCAGCATGGACCGTTCGTCGGCGTTGGTGGCGGGTTCGGTGCGCTGCTTCGTCATGCCCGCATTTTCGTCGAGGGCACGGCCGTCCACCAGGGCTTTTCCTGCGAACGCCGCTCTGGCCCCCGAGGCCGCTCCCGCGCTGTTCCCGCGGAGCTTCGACGGCATCGCCGACAGGCGGCCGCCGCAGCGGCCGTATGCTTCCGGCGAGGCCCGCGTCGGCAACTGAAGGAGACCCTGGTGAAGGTCGGCTGCATCGGACTCGGCGACATCGCGCAGAAGGCGTACCTGCCGGTGCTCGGCGTCCAGCCGGGGGTCGAGCTGCATCTGCAGACGCGGACGCCCGCGACCCTGGCCCGGGTCGGCGACAGCCTCCATCTGCCGCCGGAGCAGCGGCACACCGACCTGTCGGACCTGCTGGCGCAGAACCTCGACGCGGCCTTCGTGCACGCGGCGACCGTCGCACACCCCGAGATCGTGACGCGGCTCCTGGAGGCGGGCGTGCCGACCTTCGTCGACAAGCCGCTCGCCTACGAACTCGCCGACTCCGAGCGTCTGGTGCGCCTCGCGGAGGAGCGGAACGTCAGCCTCGCCGTCGGTTTCAACCGGCGTCACGCTCCCGGGTACACGCAGTGTGCCGATCACCCCCGCGAGCTGATCCTGATGCAGAAGAACCGGATAGGGCTGCCCGAGGACGTGCGCACGATGGTCCTCGACGACTTCATCCACGTCGTGGACACGCTGCGGTTCCTGGCGCCGGGGCCGATCGACGATGTGACCGTGCGGGCCCGGGTCGAGGGCGGCCTGGTCCACCATGTCGTACTGCAACTCGCCGGTGACGGCTTCACGGCGCTCGGCGTGATGAACCGGCTGAGCGGTTCGGCGGAGGAGATCCTCGAGGTCTCCGGGCAGGACACCAAGCGCCAGGTGGTCAACCTCGCGGAGGTGATCGACCACAAGGGGCAGCCGTCGGTGCGGCGGCGCGGGGACTGGGTGCCGGTGGCCCGGCAGCGCGGCATCGAGCAGGGCGTACTCGCCTTCCTCGACGCGGTGCGCGCGGGCAAGGTGCTCAGTGCCCGTGACGCGCTGGCGACTCATGAGCTGTGCGAGCGGGTGGTACGAGAGGTTCAGGAGCGGTCCGCCGAAGCCTGAACGCCCGGAAGCCCTCCGTCGCGCACAGTGCCGCCAGGATCAGCAGCGCCGCGTGCACCGGCCAGTCGCCGAACCGGACGTACGGGGTGACGTCGCGCGCGAGCGGTACGTCGTACACCACCGCCGCGCTCGCGTCCGTGCCGAGCCAGGAGCCGATCCGCTCGCCGCTCGGGCCGTACACGGCGGAGACCCCGGTCAGCGTCGCGTGCACCATCGGGCGGCCGGTCTCGGCGGCCCTCAGCGCGGCGAGCGAGGCGTGCTGCTCGGGGGCCCAGCTGTGCTGGAAGGTCGAGGTCGAGGACTGCGCGAGGAGAACCCCGGCGCCGTCCTGGGCGAGATGGCGGCTCATGTCGGGGAAGGCCGTCTCGAAGCAGACCAGCGGGCCGACGCGCAGTCCGTGCCCGACGTTCATCACGACCTGCTCGGTGCCCTTCCTGCGGTCCTCGCCCGCCGCTTTCCCGACTGAGGTCGCCCAGCCGAGGAGGGAACGGGCGGGTATGTATTCGCCGAAGGGGACGAGCCGCATCTTGTCGTAGCGGTCGCCGGTCGGGCCCCGCGGTCCCACCAGGACGGAACTCTTGTAGATCCCGGGCCGGTCGGAGCGGTGCGCGTCGACGTTCACCATGATGTCGGCGCCGGTCAGCCGGGACAGCGCGGCGAGCCGGTTCGCCAGGTCGGGGCGGTCCGCGAGGTCGAAGCCGACGCTGCTCTCGCCCCAGACGACGAGGTCGGGATCCTGTCCTGCGAGGGTGCGGGTGAGGGCCTCCTCGCGTGAGAAACGCGCCTCGGCACTGTGCGCGCCGCCGATCACCCCGGGCTGTACGACGGCGATCCGGACCTGGCCCGTCACGTCCGGGCGTGGCGACCACACCCAGGTCGCCGAGGTCACGGCGGCCGTCGCGACCAGTCCGGCGACGGCGGGCATACGGGACTCACGCACCGTGACCAGTACGGCGACCGCCACATTGACGGCGACCACCAGGAAGCTGAGCAGCCACACCCCGCCGACAGACGCGAGCCGCAGCGCGGGCCCGACCTGCCACTGGCTCGACCCGAGCAGTCCCCAGGGCCCGCCGAGGCCCTGCCAGGACCGGACGAGTTCGACCATCAGCCACCCCGACGGCAGGACCAGGAGCGCGGCCCCGACCCGTCCCGCCGAGGGCACCCCGCCGAGGAACCGCCGGACGAGCCAGCCCCAGGGCGCCCACAGCGCGCCGAGCAGTGCCGCTATGACGACCGTGAACACATTCAGACTCGGCAGCAGCCAGTGGTGCACGGCCAGCATGAAACCCAGCCCGCCGAACCAGCCGTCGCAGGCGGCCCGCCCGCCCGTCGGGGCCGAGCGGGCCAGCAGGATCCAGGGCACCAGGGCGACGTAGGCGAACCACCACCACGAAGGGGCGGGGAAGGCGAGCATCGGCAGCGCGCCGGCCAGTGCGGCGACGATCGCGCGCCGCCACGGGGAGGCGAGCCAAAGATCGGGTCCACTGCCCAGCCAACGCTCGGGCCAACGCTCGGGCCTCTTCATGCAGGGCCTCCCTCCCCGGGGGATGCCTCCAGTGTGCGCGTCGGCGACGATCTCCGACAGAGGGCGTCCGGCCAGGGCTTTCCGGCCGGGGGCCCCGCTCAGGCGGCTTGCGGTCGGGGGTGTCCCGTCAGGTGGCGGCGGGTTCCTGGCTCGGCTGCGGAGCGCGGCGCCATTTCTCCTGGACGACGACCTCGCGCAGGCGCCAGCCGAGGTCCGTACGCACCAGTCCGAAGGCGTACCGGCCGCCGCACACGAAGTCGGGCGCGGTGGACCCACCGTCGTGGCCCGCGAACCGCATCGGATTGATGTAGTCCGCCTGGACCCGGGCCGTGTCGCCCGTTTCCTGGTCCAGCGACTCGAACCGCAGCCGCCGGTTCACGATCAGATGCTGGCGCATGGGGAAGAGTTCCATGCTCTGCGCGAGCCATCCAGCGACCTCGTCGGCGCCGCCCTCGATACCTCCGGCCGAGCGGTAGTCGGCGCGTCCGTCCGGTGCGAACAGCCTCCGGTACGCCTCCCAGTCGCCGTCGTCGACGGCCACCGCGTACTCGGTGACGAGTCCGTCCACGGCGAATCGGTCCATTACGGTCGCGAGCTCCACACGCTGCGTCATCGGCTCAGTGTTGGCTACGGCGGGTGCGCAGCCAAGGGGCGTGCGCCAACAGGTGCATAACTCCGCCTCGTAAACAAAGGGAGTTGGTGCGGATGGGCGATTTCTATACTGATCGGATGATCACCGTACCGCTCAGCGCGCTCGAAGTGGCCATGGTCCAAGCAGGCGCCCGAGCCGCAGACACCTTACGAGACACCACCGAGTTCGCCCTGCGTCTTGAAGGCCTCGGATACCTGCGACTCTGGTACGCCGAGCATCACCATTCCCCGGCCATCGGAGCGTTCCCGCCCGTCGTCCTGACCGCCCACGCGGCCGCGTTGACGTCGTCCATCCGTCTCGGCTCCGGGGGTGTTCTCGCTCCGAACCACGCCCCGATCATGCTGGCGGAGCAATTCGGCACGCTGTCCGCACTGCACGCGGGCCGGATCGACCTGGGCATCGGCCGCGGCCCGGGTACCTTCGACGATTCCACGGCGCGGGCCCTGCGCCGCGGGGCCGGTCCGGCAACGGACGACGAGTACCGCGACGACGTGTCGTCGACTCTGCGTTTCCTGGTGGACGAGGTCGCACTCAGCCCGCTCCCGGAGCCATGGCTGCTGTCCTCGAGCACGGCCGGCGCCGCGCTCGCCGCGGAACTCGGGCTGCCGGTCGCCTTCGCCCATCACATTCGTCCCGACAACACCCTGGCCGCGCTCAGCCACTACCGCGAACGTTTCTCCCCCTCCCGCTGGTGCGCGCGCCCGCGCGTGCTGATCTGCGTGGAAACGGTATGCGCCGAGACGGATGAGGAGGCGGCCCGGCTGGCCGGCCCGATGGATGTCGTCAAGGCCGGACTCCTCAAGGGGCGAGGCGACATCCCCTTCCCCACACCCGGAGAGGCAGCGACCCACTCGTTCACCGCGGAAGAGGTGCGGGCGCTGACGAGCTTCCGTGCCCAACAGGTACACGGCTCACCCGAGACCGTTGCGAAACACCTGACGGACCTGGTGGACCTGACGGGTGCGGACGAACTCATGCTGGTGACGCCCATCTACGCGTTGGCCGACCGATTGAGGTCGTACGAACTCGTCAAGCGGCACGTCATGGAGGAACCTCGCGCCGACGGACGACGTTCATGAAGCATGGCTGTGATCTACAAGACCACGATGACGCCCAGCAAGCTGGAACTCCTTACCGCCTGGCTGCCCAGGCAGCCGTGGTACATCGGCATGGCGAGTGAGCCGCACCTGACCAAGGCCGGTGGCTTCCGGCTCGATGATCCGCAAGGGGAGGTGGGAATCGAGTTCATGGTGGTCACGGACACCTCCGGCGAGCGACCGCGCTCCTACCACGTGCCGCTCAGCTACCGCGGGGCGCCGCTCGACGGAGCCGATCGGGGGCTCATCGGCACGTCCGAGCACGGGGTGTTGGGAAGGCGGTGGGTGTACGACGGGACTCATGACCCGGTCCTCGTCGCTCAACTACTCGATCTCCTCCAGGGCCGCGCCGTGCCGCAGGCGCAGAGCGAGTCCAACGCCCCGGCCCCCTCCGTCACGAGCTGCTTCACGGGGGTCGGCTTCTCAACCGTGATCGCGTCGGCAGTCGTCGACGACAGACAGCACGGCACCGCCATCGTGGTGGAAACCAAGGAAGAAGCCGGGCCGCACAGTCGGTCGGCGGGCGCCGTGACCATCGACGTGATGCGTGTCCTCCGGCCCGACACGCAGGTTTCCCAGGCCCATGCGGCCCGGGCGGCCCGAGGACATGTCGTTGCCGACTGGCGCTCGAAGAACGGCGACGAGAGCCGCGGTCTGTTTGTCGTCCTGCGCGACACAGCGCGTTGACCGGACTCCCCGGCGCCGACCGTAGTCCCCCCTCCCACCTCTCCCGCCTCTCCCACCCGTCCCAGCCGGACAAAAACCGCGGCTGCCTACGCCTGGTGCTCGCCGTACCCCGCTCGCCCACTCGGTCGCGCGTCGGCCAAGGGGAGGTCAAGACCGCGCATCCTGGAACTGCCGCGTATTGACCTTGTGTTCCGCCCGGAGTTGGATCTTGCCTGCCCGTGCGGGTGTCCGGGCGGTGAGAGAGGTACGACGGTGGCTGGTGACGCCCGCGACGGGCTGATACGCGTGGTGTATCTGGAGCGGATGTCCGCGCTGATGATGGCCGCGGGCGCGGTGCTGTCCGAAGCCGTGCTGCTCGCCCTGGTCGGCACGGCTCACCACCGCGAGATGCTGATGGTGGGATCGGTCGCGATCGTTCTCGTGTCCGTGGTGCTGCTGCCGATGTGTCTTCGTCTCCCCGCCCGGCTGCGCCGCACCTACGACGATGCCGCGCCGATCGCGAGCGTCGCCGAACCGCGCGACGGACAGGACGCGGTGCGGCGGCTGTCGCTGCGGCGCACGGCGGGATTCGTGGGTGCCCTGGCCTGCTGGCTGCTGTTCATCGGCCTGACGTCCCATCAAGTGATGCCGCCGATCATGATGGTCACGCTTGCCCTGACCCAGTGGGCGCGGTCCCGGGCGACCGCGGGCTGGGAGCGCGCCAACGGGGCCGTGCTGTGGCAGGGCGTCCCCGGTCTGCGGGGATCATCCCGACGCCGCGTGTTCCGCGTGCCCACCGGCGCTGCGGACCCCGTCGCCTAGGACGTCCGTCGGATCGCCGAGGAGCCGCAGCATTCCCGCCTTCGAGATCAGCCGGGAGGGCTTCGGCTGGGCGGCACCCTGGACGAGGGCGTGTCGGCGCCCCTTTGCCCCCTGCCCGGCGATGCGGCCTCGATCGTAGAGTGATCGAAGACCAGTACGGGCTCGCTACGGATCCGGGTTGCCCGTTCGCCACCAGGAGGCACGTATGACACGCCATGTCACCGTCGTCACGGGCGGCAGCCGGGGGATCGGTGCCGCGACGTGCGCGCGTCTCGCGGCGGACGGCCACGACGTGGCGGTGGGGTACGTGAGCGACGGCGCCGCCGCGGAGTGGACCGCGAGCGCCGTCCGCGCGGCGGGGGCCCGCTGCGTCACGGTACGCGTGGACACCTGCGACGAGGACGATGTCGAGCGGCTCTTCGACACGGCGGCGGACCGGCTCGGGCCGGTGACGGGCTTGGTGAACAACGCCGGCGTGACCGGTCCGCTCGGCAGGCTCGCGGACACCGACCCCGCCGATCTACGGCGCGTGGTGGACGTCAACCTGCTGGGCACACTGCTGTGTTCGCGACGGGCCGCCCGGTCCATGGCGGCCTGGGGGAGCGGCGTCATCGTCAATGTGTCCTCGGCGGCGGCCACACTCGGCAGCCCCGGTGACTTCGTCCACTACGCGGCCACCAAGGCCGCCGTCGACGCCCTGACAATCGGCCTCGCCAAGGAACTCGGCCCGGACGGCATCCGCGTCAACGCGGTCGCACCCGGCATGATCGCCACGGAGATGCACGCCACCAGCGGAGATCCGGGCCGCGCCGAGCGAGCCGCCTCGTCGATTCCGCTGCGCCGCGTCGGTCAGGCCGAGGAAGTCGCCGCGGCCATCGCGTGGTTGATGTCGCCCGATGCGTCGTACACGACGGGGGCGGTGTTGCGGGTGTCCGGGGGGCGGTGAGCCCCGACAAGGGTGCCGGTCATCGCCCCTTGGACTTCGTGCAGGTCCCCATGCCCGATCTCACGCGGCCTCGACGACCTCTCCGCGTATCGCTTCCGCCCACTTCACGACCAGCAGCTCGTACTCCGCGCGCTCCTGCGCGGAAAGGGAGCCGCCCGCGCGCATCCACAAGGCGCGGATCTGTTCGTTCAGCGCTGCAGCGGACCGCACGGAACCAGAGGACATTAAATCGGGGGACATGCGCACCAGCCTAGGGGCAAGGACTGACACTGCGCTACCGGGCGGCTACTCATCCCGTATGCGGTTCGTCACGGCCGACGCGGAGTGACGCGAACGGGCTCGGTCGATTTGTACGACGGTCCGCCGGCCCTGGAGTTGAGCGCCCCGTGGCCTCGTCGATCACCGCCGCTCGGCCCAGGTGCGGGACCAGTCCAGCAGCGGTCCCATCGCGGTGACCAGGTCGTCGCCGAGTGCGGTGAGGTGCCACGCCGGCTGCGCTGCCGTCGCTGCCGTCGCTGTCGACGCCGCGATGCCCGCCTCGCGGAGTTCCGTGAGGCGCGTGGACAGGACGCTGGAGGACATGCCGTCGCAACGGCGCTGGAGGTCCCGGAAGCCGATCGGGGCGCCGTTGCCGTGCAGTTCCCAGATGACTCGTAGCGTCCAGCGCCGGCCGAGCAGATCCAGCGCCGCCATGACGGGACGACCGGTGGCCGAGCCGCGGACGGGGCGGCCGGGGGCGGGAGCGTCCGAGTTCTGATGGGGGTTACCGGGAGCCGAAGCGTCCGTGGCCTCGAAAGGGCTGCCGGGGCCCGGACGGCCCCGCCTCGGAATGCCGGAAGCAGAATCGTTCGGCGCGGGTGTCGTGCCCAAGTGAGTACCTCTCGCTGGGAGTCGCTCACCTCCCACCCTTGCGCTTCGATTTCAGAAGCGCAAGGCTGCGAGCCATGAAGCAGCGCATCGACGGCGTCACGCCGCCCTACGAGCCCGAGACCGACCGCGCGTTGCGCCGGTGGATGCCGCCCGGTGTCGCCCGCGAACCCCTGATGCTGTTCAAGGTGCTGGAGCGCCACCCGGAACTCGCCTCACGTATGAGAGCACTGGGCGCGGGCCTCCTCGTCCACGGCCTGCTGAGCGACGCCGACCGAGAACTCGTCATCGCCCGCGTCGCCGCCCGCTCCGGATGCGCGTACGAATGGGGCGTCCACATGGCGACGTACGCCGAGACGGCCGGACTCACCCCGCGGCAGGTGACGCTCACGGCGACCGGCGGACCCGACCACCCGGCCTGGTCCGACCGGCAGGCGGCGTTGCTGTGTGCCGTCGACGAGCTGCACGACACGGCCCGGGTGAGCGACGCGGCCTGGAGCGCACTGCGGGAGCACCTCGGCGAGCCCGAAGTCCTCGAACTGCTGGTCCTCGCGGGCTGGTACCGCACGATCGCTTACGTCGCCAACGGTGCGCGGATCGACCCGGAACCCTGGGCGCTCGCCCTCCCCGGGACGGACCGCTCGGGCGCCTGAGGGGTGGTGAGCCGTCGGCCCGCGGACTGGGCCGCTCAGCCCGCGGACTCGGCCGCGTGCGGGCTCAGCCCGCCGGTCGAGACCAGCGCGATGATGACGATGCCGAGCGCGATCCGGTACCAGACGAACGGCATGAAGCTCTTGTGCGAGATGAACTTCATGAACAAACTTATGACGACTTTGACGGAGTGTACTTGACCTGCGGTTTTCCACCACTTTTCAAGATCGAATGCGAGAGCAGTGGGAGATGGCACCTTCCAGTGCTCTCTTTCGCTGGCCACGAAGCGCAGCCACCTGGTGTGCAGCGAATCAGCAATCTCCTGCTCCATGGTCAGGGTGACGTGCGAGTAGAGACCTTCCACGCCGGCGGCCTCGTGGCCCAGTGCGGGGGGCGTTGACGGTGATGCAGACGTCGCCTTCTGGGATGCGGTCGAGCGCTAGGACTCGGCGGTTGTGGCCGAGGAGTTGGGCTTAAGATCCAGAGGCTCTGCACACGGTGTTGCCGGCCCTGTCGTCGTGGCGGCGGCGTGAGCGGCAGCGTCGGAAGGTACAGCGCTGGCGTTACCGGGTGGACTGGAAGCCTCTTCCCAGTTCGCGGGCGCAGGAGTCGTTGCATGGCGGCTGGCTGCTCGTCGTCCCGCAGGGCCGTTGCCCTTGCCGGAAACCTCATCCGGCCTGGTCACGCAGCATGCTGGTGCTCGAACGAAGCGGAGAAACTTGCCGCCACCGCTGCCTGGAACTGGAAGAAGAACTCGCCCTCCTCCGTCTGGCCGGCCCCGCCAAGGAAGAGGCAGCCACCCCACAACCGGAGGAGAGCGCCCAGGACTTGGACCAGGCGGCATTCCTGGCCGACCCGGCTCAGGCTCTGTGCACCGCACGCCTTCTCCTCGACCAAGGCCACGCGCTGCGCACCGAAGTGGCCGGCCAAATGGGACTGGCGGCTTCCACCGCCGCCACCGACATCACGGTGCGGCACAGCGAGCGCTGGCACGCCGCCACGACGCTGCTCGGCCGCACGCTCGGCTGTCTGATCGCCGCCGTCGGCGCCTCGCTCCACCTGGTAGCCCTTGCCGCGCACGCCCCGGGCTGGATCGTGATCACCGACCCGGTCGCCCTTTCCGGGCTCCTCCTGGTCGCCGAACCATGGCACCTGATCGCGCGCCTGTGGCCGTGGCTGCGCGCCGCCGCCCGTCGCGAACCGCTGCCGCCACCCAATGGGCCGCCCTGGCTCAGGACAGTTGGGCCGGTTACCTCGCCGCCCTAAGAAGCGACAGCGACGGCTGATCCCAAAGAGTGGGAGGCACCCGAACCGCGCTGCGTGCAGCCGAAGGAGGGGCCCAGGTGAGGTGACACGGTTGCGCAGGCACCTGACGTCATCTCACCTGGGCGACCTCGACGTCTCCAGCGGCCTCGACTCGCTACTCCGGACCAGTGACCGACGGCAGCGCCTCGACGACGAAGAACAGGAAGCAGGGCTTGGTCGAAAGGTCTTCAAAGCCATCGGGGAACAGTGCCCGGGCGGCTGGGTCAGGCTGCGGCTCGCTGATGACGGACAGACCAAAGCCCGCAGTCGTGAAAGCGTCGATCATTGCGTGCAACGGCTTTCGCCAGAGGCGCATCGGGGTGGACTGCCCGCCGAGCCACCAGTCGAAGGTGTAGCTCGTGGTCGCGAAGTAGTCGGGCCTAGGGTCCCGGAACGTGTACGCCGTGACCGGGTGATCCACGGACACGATCAGCTGGCCGCCGGGCCTGAGTACTCGCCGAAACTCGGCCAGCGTCGGCCCCCAGTTCTCCAGGTAGTGCAGGACCAGCGACGCGACCACGTCGTCGAACGCACCGTCCTTGAACGGCAGGCGGTCACCCAGGTCGGCCATGTGCAGGGCTACGTCATCACCGAGCCTCTGCCTGGCCAGTGCGAGCATCCCGGCGCTGGCGTCGATGCCGGTGACGACCGCGCCGCGGTCGCGCAGTGCGGCGGTCAGTGGGCCCGAGCCGCAGCCGGCGTCCAAAACTCGGTGGCCAGCCACGTCTCCGGCGAGGGTTAACATCGCGGGCCGTTCGTAGTACGCGTTCACGAGGTTGTTCTCGTTCTCCGCCGCGTACGCCTCGGCGAAACTGTCGTAGTCGTTCACCCGGGTCGGTTCCGCAGAATCCGCGAAGCTCTCGGGTATGTCGGTTGCGCGTTCCATCGTCGCAGCCTAGAGCCAGGCGGGCCCGCCGTACCGAATAGTGCAGGGTTGGAACACTGCCTCTTCACCAGTATGGGACCGGACAGGCAGCCCGGGGCACCGCGGCTGGCCTGGTGGCCGTCGTCTGGGGGCTGGTGTCGATCATCGCGCTTAACGGCGTCGGGCAGCGCCCTCGGATCACCACGATCAACCTCTTCGGCGATGTGCGCGGGGCCATGCAGCCTGAGAAGGACACAAGCGCGGAAGAGACCGGCGCCAGAGAAGACAGCCCGCGAGTGAGCCAGGCATAAACGCATCAACGACCACAGCAGTCCCATGCGCCGGTTGAATCACCAAACGGGGAGCGCTCGGGAATTTTGCAGCAACCACGGTGTAGAAAAAGTTGCGATTACGGGGGCTGGGCTGCGACACTGCTACGTAAGCAATGCGATATAGCTGCCTGTGAAGGGAGGCGTGATGGGTGACGGACTGACTGGTGTAGAGGCCCTGGGACCGCTACTGCCTGTAGCGTCCAGTGCGGGTGCTGCAGCCCCCGCTGATGTCGGGCGGAGGGTAGGCCAGGCGCGTCTGCGTCGGGCGCTGACCGGAGAGGCGCTCGGCACTCTCGTCGGCCTGGGCAAGGACCAGATCTCGAAAGTGGAGAACGGCCGACGCAAGGTGAGCGTCCGTGAACTGCCGAAATTCGCGCAGGCACTGGGCGTGACCGTTGCCCATCTGCTCGGCCAGCCCTGCCGTCCGACCCTGGCGATGGCGCATCGGCTGGCTGGCGACAGCGGACCAGGCGAGGACAATAACGCCAAACGTCGTGCGCTGGAGTTGCTGGAGGTGGAAGACATCGTGGCGCAGCGCGTACAGACCTGGCCCTCTGCGGCAACCCCGGCCGGGCGGCGTGTACTTGAGCTTGCCCGCAGTGAGCTGTCGGAACGCCCCCGGACCAGGCTCGAAGCGGAACGTCAGGGTAAGCGACTGGCCGAACGGACCCGTCACGAACTGGACCTGGGGTCGTATGAACTGGGTGATCTGCCCGGCTTGATTGAGCGGCATTTCGGTGTTGACGTGGCACTGTCGCCGTTGGGAAACGAGGCAGACGGGCTCTGCCTCCACGGCGAAGGCGTCGCCCTGATCGTCGCATCGACCGACTTCTCGCAAGGCCACGTGCGATTCACGCTGACCCACGAGCTTGGACATCACCTGTTGAACGATCCGCGAGACGTGATCAATGAAGGCGAACACGACATGTACGCCGACGACCTGGCGGAGAAGCGGGTCAACGCCTTTGCCGGTCATCTCCTGATGCCGGAAGACGGTATCCGTGAAACGCTGGGATGGCTCAGTGGCGGACGCGTCACCGAACGGAGCCTGGTGGCGCTCATGGAGCAGTTCGGTGTGTCTCTCGCGGCCCTCCTCTTCCAGCTACGCGTCATGAGCCTGGTTACCCCCGAGCAGAGCCAGCGACTGATCAGGGCGGGAGCACGCCAGCTCGTTGCGCGGCACGCTTCGGTGGCACCCACCGGCGCAGGCATCCACGCGCTCCAGACGGTGCGTGCCCCTGAGCGACTTCTGGGGGCTGCGGTGGAAGCTGCGCGAAGTGAACACGTAGGCTTGGGTGTAGTTGCTACGCTTCTGCAGCGCGACGACGATGACGCACTGTGGGATGACGTGATGAAGCCAGAATCAGAGGTGTTCGCCTGAACCCGGCCGGCGCGGTGACGCCGCCCGCGCCCGAGAGGCCACCTGTCTGGTTCATCGACACGTCAGTCCTTCTCTCCCTGGCTGTGGACGACGGGCTGCGTCAAGCAGTACAAGCCGAAATTGGGACACAGCCCCGCGTCCTCTTAGACGTCGTGTTCGACGAACTGGAACGACTGGCCAGTGAGGGAGCCCCGGATATCAAGAGCCTGGCCGCAGCTGCGCTTGGCCAGCTCGGCTGGCTCGGCACGCCCGTGGACACCAGCGACAAGGTCGCAGCCGAGCGTGTTCTGGACATCCAGGACGTGCTACGTAGCGGTCGGCCTCTGAAGCACGCTTTCGAACACTGGGCCGAATCGGTGATCATGTGCCTGGGGGAACAGCTGCAACAGACGACTGCACACTTCCTGAGCGAGGATTACAACGCCCGAGTCGAATCTTGCCACCACGGGTGTGTGCCGTTGAGCGTGCACAAGCTCCTGGCGCGTATGGTTCGAGCCCGTAGGCTCACCCCTGAACGCGCGGTGGAGTTCGCAGACGCTCTGATGGCTGCGGACCGGGGCAAGGACTACACCGCCGAGGACTTTGTCTCTGGTCGACTGGGCCGCGTCGGACGTCCTTAGCGATCTTCCTCCCTGCTGTGTGGCCCACAGACAGCGGCTCCGGTACCGGCGGTGCGGCGGATAGGCGCTTCGGGGAGGCAGTTGCTTCCAGGACTACTGCCTTCTGGACGACGGGCCCCGTTCGGCAGCGCTGGCCGCGAAGTTCGGCTCGCATCTGTCGGTGTGGTTGCCGTTCTCGTTTCTGTGCGAATACCTCAAGGGGGATGCCGAGCGGTCGGTGGAGTCCGCTGTCCGGGCCTGGCTGACCCGCGACTCTGCGCAGCACATGCACCATCTGGTGGTGCGGGCCCTGGCCGATGACCGACTGCCCTGCTCGGCGTCGACGGTCTGGACGAGTGGGCCGACGAGGGCAGCGCCCGCCCGGCTCCGACACTCCTGGAGACCTTCGTCCGCAGCCGTAACGTCGCCGCCATCGTCTCAGCCGCTGCGGGTGCCGAGAAGCCCATCCATGGCCTGTGACGTGCGGGTTCTCGCGAACGGTCGTTGGTTGCTGGACCGGCGTGTCAGGCTGATCGATCGTGCTGCTGCGACTGCCTTACCTCGCCGTGTCGAGCGTGTTCGCCTTCATCCGGCTGCTGCCCGTGAGCGCTGTGGACAAGGACATCGAGATATTGACGCTGCGTCACCAGTTGGCTGTCCTACAGAGGCAGATCGACAGGCCGCGCGTCACCCCCGCGGACCGCGCTTTCCTGGCCGCGCTCCTCCACAGGCTCCCTAGGCCCAAGCTGTGGCAGCTGCACCTGATCGTCTCGCCGGAGACGGTCCTGAGGTGGCACCGCGACCTCATGCGCCGTCGTCACGCTGACGCCTCCCGACGCCAGCGGTCCGGCAGGCCACCGACCCGTCGCAGTATCCAGGCCCTTGTTCTGCGCTTGGCCCGCGAGAACAGCTCCTGGGGGTATCGGCGCATCCACGGCGAACTCGCCGTGCTCGGCATCAAGGTGGCACCCTCCACAGTTTGGGAGATTCTGCGAGCGCACGGGATCGAGCCGGTGCCCGGACGTGTCCGTCAGACCTGGGCCGCGTTCTTGCGCGGCCAAGCCCACGCGATCCTGGCCTGCGACTTCTTCACCGCCACCACCCTTAACGGACCGGCCCTTTATGTCTTCGCCGTCATCGAGCACGCCAACCGCCGCATCCGCATCGTCGGCGCGACCGCCCACCCCACCACGGACTGGGTCACCCAGGCCGCAAGGAACTTGGTCATGGACCTCCAGGATGCTGGCGCCGCCGTCCGACACCTGATTAGGGACCGCGACAGCAAGTTCACCCGCGCGTTCGATGCCGTCTTCGAGGCCGAGGGCATCGAGGTCGTCACCACCGGCATCCGCGTTCCCCGCATGAACTCGATCATGGAGCGCTGGGTGCAGACCTGCCGGCACGAGCTCCTCGACCGCACCTTGATCTTGAACCAGGCCCACCTGCTCCATGCGCTCGGCGAGTTCGAGTCGGTTTACAACCAGAATCGGCCTCACCGCACCCTCCACAGCGCGGCTCCCCTGCGGCCGCTCCCAGAACCGATCACCGAACCTGATCGCCTCGACCGCCTCGACGTCCGTCGACGTGACCGACTCGGCGGCCACTTCCACGAGTACACACATGCGGCCTGACCAGCTCGGACGTAATAATCGGCACCCGCAGCGTTCGCGCGCGCCCAGGGCGGGCTGCAAAACAACGAGGAGATGACGTTCACCTCGCGCGAGATCGACCTCTTCCTCCCGGAGGCGCTCCGGCTCGGCGAAGGCGAGGCATGACGATGAAGACCTCAGAGATCTTCGACACGCTGCTCCAGAACCTGAAGGTCGGGGAGACGGCCACGACGGTCGCCTCGCGCCGGGACGAGATCACGAAGGCGCTCAACAAGGACTTCCGCGACAAGGACGGCTGCACCGACTACAAGCTGATGGTCGGATCGTTCGGCCGGCACACCGCGATCAAGGGAGTGTCCGACCTCGACATGATCTTCATCCTCCCGCCCGGGATCCGGTCGAGCTACGAGGGGGACACCGGCCCGCGGAGGATTCTCGAGAGGGTCCGCGACGACCTCAAGGCGCGGTATAAGAACACGGAGATCCGTGTCGACCAGTGCGTCGTCCGAGTGCGATTCACGTCCAACGCCTTCAAGTTCGAGGTCCAGCCGGCATTCGAGAACGCCGATGGCAGCTTCGACTACCCCGACACGAAGGCTGAGAGCTGGAAGGTCACCAAGCCGCGCGAGGAGATCGCCGCGACCAAGGAGTGCAACGACCGCACCTCGACGAACATGCGCCACCTTGCCCGGATGGCACGGGCATGGAAGAACGCGAACGGCGTAAACATGGGCGGCCTGCTCATCGACACCCTCGTCTACAACTTCTTCGACCAGACCGACGACTACGACGCGGCGGGCACAGGCTCGTTCGACCTCATGGCCCGCGACTTCTTCGAATTCCTCAAAGATCAGCCAGAGCAGGAGTACTACCTGGCGCTGGGCAGCCGACAGCGGGTCCACGTCAAGGCGAAGTTCCAGCCGAAGGCGAAGAAGACGTACAACCGATGCCTCGAGGCGATCGCGGACGAAGGCAAGACGTCCGCCAACAAGAAGTGGCGCGAGGTCTTCGGCACGTCGGTGCCGCTGGCGAAGAGCGCGAGTGAGTCGTCCCGGTCGTTCAGGGACACCGAGGAGTTCATTGAGGACGAGTTCCCGGTCGACGTGTCCGAGAGCGTGTCCATCGACTGCGAGGTCACGCAGGCTGGATGGCGTCCGACCTGGCTCCGCGCGATGCGTCGCGGCGGGATCCTGCTCAAGGCCGACAAGAGCTTGAGGTTCGTGGTCACCAGCTGCTCGGTCGGGGAGCCCTACACGCTGAAGTGGAAGGTGCTCAATCGTGGTCCGGAAGCCGAGCGGCGAGACAAGATCCGCGGCCAGATCGTCGACTCGAGCAAGCGGGGAGTCCGCATCGAGCACTCGGACTTCAAGGGCGAGCACGTCGTCGAGTGCTACGTCGTCAAGGACGGGGTCGTCGTCGCTCGGGACCGGATCGACGTGCCGGTCAGCAACACGAGCGTCAAGACGGCGAAGGTCTTGTAGGGAACCGATCCTCGGAGCGCGACGAGGCCCCGACGAATCCGCCGGGGCCTCGTCGCATCAGGCGCGTCCGCCCGTAGGGTTGAAGCATGAGCAGTTCTCTCGCAGCCATGTCCGAGTCCCTGCTCAACGCCGAGATGGCCTTCGCGGGCAAGCGGTATGCTGCCCGCCGCGCGGCTGAGCTGCGCTCCGAGGATCCCAGCAGGTCCGCGGAGCAGATCGTCGACCTGCTCCGCGACGAAGCAGATGCCGCGGAAGCAGAGTTCCGGAGTCGAGAGTTCGGCTGAGGCTGGTTATGTGTCGGACGCTTCCGGAGAATGGTGCCGTGGAACGGCGGATTGACTTCTGGCGCGAGCGGCAGATGCTCTGTGGGCGCTGCGATCATCGGTGGCGCGTCGATCTGGACTGGATCGATCGGTGGGAGCAGGCGCAGGAGACCTGCCCCGGCTGCGGCATGGCCTGCGAGCACGAGGACTCGCCTCGGGTGACGCTCGACTCCGGCGACCCGGCGCTCGACGATGACAGGGTCGCGCAGTTCTCCTGGTACCACACGAGCACGCAGGCGGACTGGCCGACGCGGGACTTCGACCCGGCAGCCGTCTTGACTCCCGAGACCCGCAGGGTGATGGGCGGAGAGCAGCGGGTTGCCGCGTGGGCCGCGCGCCAGCGGGCGAAGGCCCTCCACGCGCACGTACGAGGCCGCTATCCACAACATGCTGCGTCGGATCCGCGACCAGGCCGACCAGCGCAGCCAGTTCTATCTGTATCGGGTCCGTCTGAAGCCATCCGTCGTGGTGCGGGAGGGGTGGCTCGTCGACCCCAGCAACTTCGTCGGCGACGTCGGGCTCGACGAGGTCTGCCCGCCGGGCGTCGACGTCGCCCGCTACCTGAATTACCACGAGGATCCGGGAGGGCTCTCGCTCGCGCTGGGGAGGGACGCGATCGCCGGCGTTCAGCGGATCGCTGTTCCGCTCCCCGACACCTGGGATGGCGGCTGGGTGCGCGATGCCGTTGCGGCCCTCGAGGGAGTGAGCGGCATCGCCGTCCCGGCGACCGGCAAGCCGGCCCGCTTCATGCGGCCGTCTTCGTCGCGAGCCGTCCTGGGCCGAGAGCTCGGTGCGTTCCTGGCTGGCAGACTGCCGGTCAACCTCCAGGACCAGTTCGCGTCGGCCGCGGCGTTCGCGGAGGGAGAGGATCCAGAGCAGTGGGCGCGACGGACCAGCGGCCTGTTCGATCTGATCGACGATCCGACTCGCGTGCTGGCTGCGCTCGACCGGCAAGATCCCCAGGAGGTCTGAGAACGGCCTGTCCGCTCGTGAAGACTGATCGTCTCGCACAAGCGCCCCGCCAGGCCGAAGCCTGGCGGGGCGCTTGCTGTTTCATGCTGATCGAGTAGTGGCCGGTACGTGTCCCGCCGACGCTGATCCGCCCTTTGCCCTGAGCTGCCTGGGCCAGGGGGGCTCACCGTCACACGAGGGGCTAGAAGTTGACTGACCCTGCCCTTGCCGAGATCCTCGTCCGGGCAGGTCATGCGGCATGTTCGTACTCGTGGAGAATGCCGCCAAGGCGATCGCGTTTTTGTACCTCGAGGCAGGCCATCTGGTCCGGATCGGCGATCGGCGCGGGCAACGCGTTCAGCGGGCGGGCGTTCGCGATGCCCTGATGAGGCCGGTGCACATTGTAGAAACGCTCGAACTCCCGCAGGGCGTGGAGCAGATGCCGCTGATTCCAGATCAAGGTCCGGTCCAGCAGCTCACGCCTACAGGTCTGCACCCACCTTTCCATGATCGCGTTCATCCGCGGCATCCGGACGCCGCTGAGCACGACCTCGATCCCCGCATCGGCGAGGACCGCGTCGAACAGGGCAGGGAACTTCCCGTCCCGGTCCCGGATCAAAAACCGCACCCGACAGCCGGCGTCCTCGAGATCCATGACCACGTTCTTGGCGGCCTGCGCCACCCACGAGGCAGTCGGATGCGCGGTCGCGCCCAGCACCCGGATCCGTCGACTGGCGTGCTCGATCACAGCGAACACGTACAGCCGCGCCCCGAACAAGGTGACCGTCTCGAAGAAGTCGCACGCCAGCAGGGCCTCGGCCTGCGAGCGCAGGAAGTCCGCCCACGTGCTGGAGGTCCGCTCGGGCGTCGGGTCGATCCCGGCCTCCCGCAAGATCTCCCAGACTGTGGAGGCAGCCACCTTCACGCCCAGAACAAGCAGCTCACCGTGCACCCTCCGGTAGCCCCACGTGGGATTTTCCCGTGCCAGGCGCAGCACCAGGGCTCGGACGGAGTGGACGGTCCGCGGTCTGCCCGGGCGCCTCGGCCGGGAGACGGCCGCGTGGCGGCGCGCGACAAGGTCGCGATGCCAACGCAACAGCGTGTCCGGACGCACCAGCAGGCGCAGCCTGCGCAGCACATCCATCGGGAGGCAGTGGAGCAGGACTGCCAGGAAGGCCCGGTCACTCGGGGTGAACCGCACCTTGTCCTTACCAAGTTGGCGCTCCAGCACAGTGAGTTGGTGACGCAGGGCCAGGATTTCTGCGTCCTTCTCTCGATCGCTCATTGACAGCAGGCGCAGTAGGGCGAACGCATTCGACACGGTCAGGTAGGCGAGTCGCAGCAGCACGGTCGATCATCATGCCGCGGCAACCGACAGCCGCGCGAGGACATCGGCTCCGAGCGACCACCGGTGAGGTCCCGTACACCCACACATCGGCTCCCACCAGGACGGATGAATTTCCGGCAAGGTCAGGCCTGGTCGGCCGGAGGCGGCGGGCACAGGTGGTACGTGGTGTTCGGGTCGAGGCCAGGCAGCCGTAGCCTGCCGGGGTGGGCGGCGACCGGGGTTGCGACGGCGGTGAGGGCGAAGACGGCCTCGGTGCGGTCGTGGGAGATGACGCCGTGGGCCCACAGGGCCGGGTCGGGGTGGTCGATGCGGACGACGCGGCCGGTGTGCAGCAGTCCGCGAAGTTGCTTGTGGAACGTGATCCAGCGGGCGAGTTCGGTGCGTTCGGTCTCGCTCGCGCGGGTCAGGTCCCATTCGATGCCGAGGTGACCGAAGAGCGCGGTGCCAGCGCGGAAGGTCAGGTCGTGGGTGCGGCTGGTGGTGTGGGAGCGGGCGGCTGCGATGTGGGAGCCGACGAGTTCGGGCGGCAGGAGCAGCTGGGTCCAGCGGTTGATGGACTGGCGTTCCAGGGCGTCGTTGCAGTCGCTGGCCCAGACGCGGTCGGTGCGTTCCAGGATGGCGAGGTCGACGCGTCCGCCGCCGCTGGAGCAGGATTCGATCTCCAGGATGGGATGGCGTCGGCGCAGTTCGTCCAGCAGGGCGTAGATGGCCAGGGTCTGGCGGTGGACCGCGGGTTCACCGCCCGGTGAGTGACCGGCGTCGACGAGTTCGCGGTTGTGGTCCCATTTGAGGTAGGCGATGTCGTACTCGGTGAGCAGGGCGTCGAGCCGTTCAAGGATGTAGGTGTACGCCTCGGGGTGGGTGAGGTCCAGGACCTGCTGGGAGCGGCGGTCGGCGGGGGTGCGGCCGCCGGTGGCCAGGATCCATTCGGGGTGGGCGCGGGCCAGGTCGGAGTCGGGGTTGACCATTTCGGGTTCGACCCACAGGCCGAACTCCATGCCGAGCGTACGGACATGGTCGATCAGCGGGCGCAGGCCGCCGGGCCAGACGGTCTCGTCGACCGTCCTGTCTCCCTCATTGGTAACACGTTGAGTCACCAGGTCGTGATCAAGGAACATGCAGGACAGAGGGCATTCGCAGGTACTGCTTCTCCCGCGGTGTCTTCTCGTGCCCGACACGAGAGGCATGAGGCAGGGTTGTTTCCAAAGTCGGGTTGCGGGTGATCGTGCCGGTCAGGCGATGCCGAGTAGATCGAGCGGCCTGTTGAAGGGGTCGTGGCCGCCGGGGGCCGGGCTCTGGGCCTGAGCTGGGGGTGCTTCGCGTCGAGCTGCGGCTGACGGCGAGCGGTCCCCGCGTGATCGAGGTCAACGGTCGGCCGGCGGGGGACCTCATACCACTCCTCGTCGAGCGGGCCACCGGCATCAACATCCCCCAGGCCCTGGCCACCCTCGCCACCGGCGAGACGCCCGACCTAAAGGCGACCTAAAGGCTGTCCCGCAATGATCAACTGGTTCTGGTGGTCGGGGCGTCCGCGTTCGGCCTGACTACCCCGCGAGGGCAAGGTTGCGGAGGCAGGCGATGCCAAGCGTGGCGTGATGTACGCCGTCGCCTTTCAAGCGGCAGTCGCGAAGGGTCATCCAGCTCTTCATCCGGGCGAAGGCGTGCTCCACCCGGGCGCGGACCTTGCGATGTGAGCGGTTGTGCTCCTCCTTCCAGGCCGGAAGCACTTCCTGGCCGCGTTCGCGACGGTGCGGGATCGCCAACCCAGTACCGCGGTAGCCGAAAGGCCAGCCTGATGGTGGAGGGTCACGGCTTGAGTGTCCGGCATGCGGTCGGCCGGATCGACAGCCTGGAAATTGGGGGCCGTGCCCGCTCACCGTTGACCACGGTGAGCGGCAAACTCTGACCCACTGGAAGGACGCCACCCCGATCACTGTCAACCTGCATCGCATGTCGAGCGTCGACTGGGAACTCAACCGTCGCTTCTCGTCGGGCACGTGGCTGTATATCGAGTTCCACCACACCGACGGCGTGCCCTCCGCTCAGATCCACCCCTGAGCCCGGGGCGCTGGGCCGGGGACACAGTCGCGTTGCCGCGGGGGAGCGGTTGGCCGCCCCGTGCTGCTGCGGACCCGGTGCGGGGTGACGGGGCCGGCCTGTGGTGTCAGGCGGTGAGGGCCTCGCGAAGGGTGGTGTGGCACGCGAGGACGGTGTCGAGGCCGACGAGTTTGATGACGAACATGACCGGGTCGGTGGTGCTGGCCAGGCGTAGGCATCCACCGGCCGCGTTCAGGGCGTGGTAGGCGTTGGTGAAGGCGTTGATCCCGGAGGAGTCCGTGAACGTCACGCCCCGCATGTCGAGCACGACCCCGACGAACGGTCTGCCTGCCATCCGGGCTGCCCGTCGGCGTTCGGGCCCTACCGGTCAGGGATTATCGACAACTCCGCGATGACCAGGTCCCGAGATCCCGAACTCCGCCGCACCCATGGCCAATCCGGGGATGCCCGCGCTGCGGCCTCCGATATCCGGCGCCCACCGCGCCTGTCCGGGCAAACGCCGGGTGCAAGTCTTCCTTCCGCCTGGCGAAGCCGGCGGGTACTCGACACGATCTCCGCAGGCCGTAGGGTGCCCCCTCCAGTGAAACCGTCATGTCCGGTTCGGCGGGAGGCCGCGCGGAACAGAACCTGCTACGGCAGGCACCTCACCGCGCGGCCGACCCAACTGCCTGGCTCCACCAGTTCAAACGCCTACGGACCCGTTACGAGATACGCGCCGACCTCCACCTCGGACTCCTCCAACTCGCCTGCAGCATCATCTGCTTGCGCCGACTCCGAACCTCATTCTGAAGCTTGCTTCGGTATCCCTGAAGAGTGCGACCACGTGCCGCATCGTGTCCTGGAACGCCGCGCCCACGGGCAGGTCGCGGACGGCCGCCCAGTCCGCATGGAAGACCTTGAGGAGCGGCGCTGTCCGAGCGAGGGCGGTCTCGTATCGGCGCAGGGCCTCCTGTTTGGTCGCCAGACAGGGAGGCTCGGCCTCGGCCCACTCGATCACCTCCGTGACGGGCCCGATCCACTCCTCGAAGAGGGCGGCGAGGATGTCCTCCTTGGCCTTGAAGTGGTAGTAGAGCGCGGCTTTGGTGACACCGATCTGCTCGGCGATTTCCCGGAGGGAAGTCCTCTCGTATCCCTGCTCGGTGAAGAGTTCCAGGGCCGTCTGCTGGATGTGTCTGCGGGTGTCGCTCGTAGTCATGTCGCTCACCTGCGAATGTCGCATGCCCGCCGGCGACTCGGGGCATCCGGCGTCGCCTGAGACGCCCCGAGGGGGGAAGGCCGGTCTACGCCTTCGTTCCGGAGGTCTCCACCGGGGCGAGCGGCCCTTTGGGGGCCGTTCCCCCGGAAAACACGGCGACGGAGCGGGATCACCAGCGTCTGCATGAGCGAGACAGAGATCCCGGCCGGTGCCAGTACCGTCACGGTGGCGTTCGGTCTCGGCGGGGCGGCACCTGTGTTGTCCGCGGGCCGGGTGACGGCGTGGGGCATGTCGAGGTCTCCGGTCTGAGCGGGTTCGGGCACGCTTAAATCAATTGGTTGATTTAAAACGTAGCGGAGGGCGGCTACCCGATCAAACGGAACGCCGCCCGGCCGCCCCGGCCTGTCGTCCGACCGCCCTTGCCTATCGCGTCGCCCGGTAGGGCAGTGCGTCGGACGGCGCCAGCGGGAGCCTGCCGCGTATGCGGTCCGCGATCTTCTCGGCCATCATCATCACGGGGGCGTTCAGGTTGCCGGTGATGACCCTCGGCATGATCGACGCGTCGGCGATGCGCAGGCCCGGCACGGCGTTGACCCTGCCCTCGCCGTCGACGACGGCGTCCGCGTCGACGCCCATGCGGCAGGTGCCGGACGGGTGGTAGGAGGTGCCCGTGGCCCTTCGGACGAATGCCTCGATGTCGCGGTCGCTGGTCGCCTCCGGGCCTGGGTTGAGCTCCACCGGGGCGAACTTCCGCCAAGCGGGCTGGCGGACCAACCGCTCCCGGACGAGCCGTACGCCGTCGATCATGTCCTTCAGGTCCGTTGGGGACTCGTAGTGGTTGAACACCGTCAGGGGCGCGTCCGCCGGGTTCTTCGAACACAGCTTCACGTAGCCGCGGCTCTTGGGACGGGAGAGGTCCATCCAGAACTGGAAGCCGGGCACCGGCACCAGCCTGCCGCTCCTCAACTGCCGGGTGAGCGGCAGGAATTCGTACTGCATGTTGGGGAAGTCGGCGTCGTCGCGGGTGCGCAGAAACGCCCCGGTCTCGAAGAAGTTGGTGGTGCCGAGGCCCTTGCGCAGCAGCAGCCACTCCGCGCCCAGTCTGGCCCGCCCCAGCATGCCCAACTCGGCGGTGAGGGAGTCCTCGTGGCGGGTGCCGTACTGAAGGTCCACACCGGGGTGGTTCTGCAGATTGCGGCCCACTCCGGGGATGTTCACGGCCACGTCGACGCCGACCTCGCGCAGATCGTCGGCAGGACCGATGCCCGAAAGCATCAGCAGCTTGGGCGTGTTGACGGCGCCCGCGCACAGGATGACCTCGCGCTCGCAGGTGACCCGGCGCGGCCCGTCCGGTCCGGCGAGTTCGATGCCGACGGCGGTGCCGTTCTCGACGAGCACTCGCGTCACCAGGGCCTTCGGCAGCACTGTGAGGTTCGGGCGGTGCAGCGCCGGGCGGAGGTAGGCGCGTGAGGCGCTCCACCGTACGCCGTCGTGGATGAAGGACTGTGCGATGTGCAGGCCCTCCTGCCGGTGGCCGTTGTGGTCCGGTGTGACGTCGAAGCCGGCCTGTTCGCCGCCGCGCAGGAACGCGTCGTACAGCTTGTGCTCGGCCTTGGCGCGACTGATGCGCAGTGGGCCGTCGCCGCCGCGGAACGCGTCCGGGCCGTCCTCGAACGTCTCCATCCTGCGGAAGTACGGCAGGCAGTGGGCGTAGTCCCAGTCCTTGAGGCCGTCGGCCGCCCAGCCGTCGTAGTCCATCGGGTTGCCGCGGTTGAAGATCATGGCGTTGATCGACGACGAGCCGCCGATGACCTTGCCGGCCTTCTCGTCGATCACCTTGCCGTGCAGGTGCGGCTCGGGGCCTGACTGATAGCCCCAGCCGATGCGCTTGTTCTGGTAGACGAAGGGGAGACCGCCCGGCATGGTGATGAACAGGGTCCGGTCGGAGCCGCCGGCCTCCACCAGCAGGACCCTGGTCGTGGCGTCCTCGGTGAGGCGCGCGGCCAGGATGCAGCCGGAGGAGCCGGCGCCGACGACGATGTAGTCGAACTTCAACTTCACTGACTCCTTTGGCGATTCAGATGATGCCCTGCTCGCGGAGCGGGGTTCCGTCCACGAGGCGCTGCCAGCCGAAGCGGGTGAGGTCGATCGTCTGGTACGACCCCTTCACCAGCAGCTCCGCCATCGCGCGGCCGCAGCCGGGCGCGTGCATCAGGCCGTGGCCGGAGAAGCCGGCGGCCAGGTGGAAGTTGGCGAGGCCGTCGGCACCTGGGCCGATGATCGCGTTGCCGTCGAAGTCGTTCTGGTCGTACAGGCCGGGCAGCGTGCTGGTGCAGCGGGTGCGCTCGAACTGCGGGAAGCGGTGGGCCAGCGCGGGCCACACGGCGTGCTCGAAGTAGCCGCGGTCGATGTCGAAGTTGTAGCCGCGCGGCTCTTCGAGCGTGGGCACGCCGCCGGAGTAGCCGCCGCCCTCCGGGCGGAAGGCGAGGCGCTGGGTGTCCTTGAGGTAGGGGAGCGGCTCGATCGGGTCCTGGGACTCGAAGTAGTGCTCGAAGCGGCGCAGCGGCTCGATGGGCACCTTGACGCCGGCCATCGCGCAGACGTCCTTCGCCCAGGCGCCGGCCGCGTTGACGAAC
Organism: Streptomyces sp. NPDC007896; assembly: GCF_042959425.1. Taxonomy (NCBI): domain Bacteria; kingdom Bacillati; phylum Actinomycetota; class Actinomycetes; order Kitasatosporales; family Streptomycetaceae; genus Streptomyces; species Streptomyces sp. NPDC007896. The sequence continues at coordinate 64,225 of NZ_JBIBKX010000003.1, forward strand.
TGGGCCGCTGTGATCCGCCGCCCGGACTTCAGTACGGCGGTGGTGACGTGGCTGCCCTCGCGGATCAGGCCGGTCACCTCGTCCGCCACGAACTCGGCGCCGAGCGACTTCGCCTTGTTGCGGAAGCCCATGAGCACGCTGTGCGGGTCGAGCCAGCCGTCGTCGGGGGAGTGCACGGCACAGCCCAGGTCGTCGACGTACATGGACGGGAACTTCTGCTTCAGCTCGTCCGGTTCGAGCCAGACCACGTTGCAGCCCTGCTCCAGCTGGGTGTCGAAGTTCCTTTGCAGCGTGGCGCGTTCGGAGGGCGGGACGATGAACAGGTAGCCGTTCTTCTTGAAGCCGATGCCGGCCTCGACGCCGTCGACCGCCATGGTCTCGGGGAACTCCTCGAAGAAGTCGATGCTGTACTTCGACAGCTCGATGTTCTCCGGGAGGTGGAACAGCCGCCGCACTCCGCCCGACGCCCGAGGGGTCGACGCCAGGTCGTAGCGGGGATCGCGTTCCACGACGGTGATCTCGGCGCTTGGATCGAGGATCTTCGTGTAGTAGGCGACGGCCGCACCGATCGCTCCGCCGCCGATAACGACGATGTCGGTTCTCATGCCAGCTGACGGTAGGTCGGGCCGTCCGGCGGCCGCATCCACGGCGGAGAGGAGAGATTTCCAGGGTGTTCGACTTCTGTCGAATCCCGTGTCGAAGCCGAAGCCGATGACGAAGCCGGGCGGCGCCCTATTCGCCGACGCTGCGATAAGCGGCCAGCCACAGTGCCAGCTGCAGGCTGGTCCGGCCGGCCCCGGACCGCAGGTCGACGCCCGTCAGCTCCGTGATCCGGTTCAGGCGGTAGTAGAGCGTGGTGCGGTGGACGTGCAACTCCTCGGCCGCCGCGGTGACCTCTCCACCGTGGTCGAGGACGACGCGGGCCGTCGTCATCAGGTCGTCGCGCGGCTGGTCGAGGAGCGCCTCGGCGCCGGGGTGCACCTGCGCGACGGTCAGGGAGTCGGAAGCCTCCACAATGAACCGCCAGGCTCCCAGCTCGTCCCACGAGGCGCTGTCCAGTCGCGCGCCGGCGGCGGCGGCCCGGCGGGTGGCCGCCGCCCGGCGCACCGCTTCACCGAGTTCAGCCAGCGGCACCGCGCCGCCGCTCGTCGCGTTCCGTACGCGGCTGCCCACGACGTGTGCGCTCATGGCACCGGGCAGTGGCCAGCCGCCCGCCGCCGGCGGAGCCTCGACCTGCACCCGCGCATCGGACGGCAGATTTTCCAGACGAGTGAGTTCACGTGCGGCGTCCTCGTCCGGGGCACGGAGCAGGCGATCGATGAGCTCGTCGCGCTGCCGGTGCCGCTGCTCGGCCGACCGGCGGGTCTTCGCCATCGCCTCGGCGGCGAGCTCCGCGCAGTCCACCAGCGCGGGAAGGTCGTTCTCGGTCAGGGTGCCGTCCGGATCAAGGACCCACAGGAAGCCGATCGCCCTGCCCTCGTGCCGGACCGGCATGCACCACCGCGCCCACATGTCCGCCTCGGGTATCGCGGGCGTGTGCACCGGCTTCGTCGCCTGGGTGAGCTTGAGCCGCTGCACGACCGCGGCGGCGGGTGGCTCCACGCGCCGGTCGAGAATCGTCCTCATCCGCGTGCCGTCGACCGCACCGCGGGTGCTCCACCAGACGGGGTGCTGGTCGATGTCCTCGATGAGCACCGACAGGCCGACCGCGGACGCCAGGTCGTCCACCACGGCCTGCATGTTGACCGGTTCCATCAAGGCTTCCTCTTTTCCTCCGTCGGCCCGTGCACCGGCTTCACAACCCGGGGACCTGGCCGATTCGACAAGTGTATGAAGGCCGGTCGAAGATTCCACACCGCCGCCGAAGCCCAGAGGCGTACGACGCTCCTAGGGTCGAGCCACACCGGATCGACACCGCCATCGGAGCCCTGCCATGACCGAACCCGCCGCGGCTCTCGCCGAGGTCCGCGCCGCCGACTACGACGTGCCCAACCTCATCGGAGGCCGTGAGGTCCGCACCGGACGCACCCTGCCCGTCGTCACCCCCCACGAGCATGCCGTCGGACTCGGGCAGGTGCACTATGCCTCGGTCGAGCACGTGGCCGAGGCCGTCGCGGCGGCGACCGACACCTCGCGCTGGTGGGGCCGGCTCGGCCGGGAGGAGCGCGCGGCACCGTTCCTGCGGGCGGCCGACATGCTGGAGAGCGGCGGGCCGTGGCGCGAGCGGCTCACCGCCGCGGCGATGCTCGAACTGTCCAAGACCCGGGAACAGGCCGAGGGCGACGCGGTCGCCGAGACGGCCGAGTTGATCCGTGCCAACGTCGAGAACATGCGGGCGATGTACGACGTACAGCCCTTCTCGCCGAAGGGCGTCCGCAACCACGTGGACTACCGGCCCCTGGAGGGCTTCGTCCTCGCAGTCTCGCCGTTCAACTTCGTCTCCACGAACAACCTCGCGTTCGCGCCCGCTCTCCTTGGCAACACGGTCGTGTGGAAGCCGGCCGAGAGCGCCGCGCTGACCGCGCACCTGTCCCTGCAACTGCTGCGCGAGGCCGGCCTGCCCGACGGGGTCGTGAACATCGTCCACGGGAGCGGCGCCGAGCTCGGTCCGGCCGCCCTCACCCACCGGGACCTCGCCGGGGTCCACTTCACGGGTTCCACCGCCACCTTCCGGCAGATCCTGCGGACCGTGGGCGAGAGCGTCGACGGCTACCGGAACTACCCGCGTGTGGTCGGTGAGACCGGCGGCAAGGACTTCATCATCGCCCACCCCTCGGCCGACGTCGACCCCCTTGCGGTGGCCTGCGTCCACGGGGCATTCGACTACCAGGGGCAGAAGTGCTCCGCACCGTCGCGGCTGTACATCCCGCGCAGCCTGTGGCCCGCCCTCAAGGAGCGGCTCGTCGAGCTGACCCGGCGCCTCGTGGTCGGTGACCCGACCCTGCCGCGGACCCACATCGGCGCCGTCATCAACGCCCGCCAGCATGCCAAGCATGCCGAGGCCCTGGCGAGGGCACGGGCCCAGAACCTGGTGGTCGTGGGCGGCACCACCGACGACTCGGTGGGCTGGTTCGTCGACCCCACCCTCATCGAGGTCGGTGACCCGCACTCGCCGTTCATGACCGAGGAGCTTTTCGCACCCGTCACGGCCGCGTACGTGTACGAGGACGCCGACTGGGAGAAGACCCTGCGGCTCGTCGACGAGTCCACTGCCTATGGGCTCACGGGCGCGGTCTTCGCCGACGACGAGGAAGCGATCGCCCAGGCCGCCGATGTCCTGAAATACACCGCCGGCAACTTCCACATCAACGACAGGCCGACCGGTGCCGTCGTCGGACAGCAGCCGTTCGGAGGCTCCCGCGCCTCGGGGACCAACGACAAGGTGGGCACGGTGTGGAACCTGATCCGGTTCACCAGCCCCCTGACCGTCAAGCGCCCTGAGCGGCCGGAGCGTGCCCCCTGGCCGGCGGCCTGATCCGGCCGCCGCACCGGCGCGGGCCCCGGCAGTCCCTTCCTCCGGGACTGCCGGGGCCCGCCCCTTTTCTGACGCGGCCGCGACGCGGGCGGTGCTCACGTAGGCCGGCAGACAGGCGGTGACGCGGAGGCTGGCGGGAGCACTACCCGCTCGGCGCCGGGCCGGAGGACGTCGACCACCTTGCCGCGCACTTCGGCACCCAGCGGCAGCACAGGGCGGACGCGCACAGGATCGAGCCATACGAACGCGACCGACCCCCACCCCGAGCCGCACCCCACCGATCTGGCTGCTGCGGTCCTCTCGCCTCGGGACGGCCGGCTCGGCCTCCAGGAGGGGTCGCTGCCGGAGTACGGGCCGCCGAGTACGTCGTCAACGCGGCCGGTGCCTGGATGTAGGACCTGTCGGCCAGGGCCGACATGCGGCTGCCCGTCGAGCCGAGCCCCGCCACGAGCACTGCGGGAGAGGTTCGCGGACTTCCACCACCTGCCGTTCGCCATGGACGTGACGAGCCCGACTGCCCACGCCCACCGCGTCCCCGGCACCGGCACCGGCACCGGCGAGGCGAGGTAGCGCAGGCAGTGGACGGGGTTGTGCGACCGGAAGCGCCCACGACGGCGGCATGATCCTCGGACCTTGAGCGGGGATGCGCTGACCCGACTGCGCTTCTGCACGGCGGCCCCAGGCCGCGACGTCGGTAACCCCTTTGTTTCCGGATGAATACCACCGAGCTCGTTTCGAGCAGCCTTCGACAATTGTGGAAACCAGGGCGCAGATCTCCATCGTCCGTAGATGTCGCGACCGGACGCACTGCTCCACGATGGTCTCCAACTCGCCGCGGTTTTCCAGAACGCGGAATCCGGCAGTGACCTCCCCGGCGCCCTGGTCCTGCGCCTACCCACGCCCAACGCTGAGAGGGGTGTTCCGATGGCCGCAGCCTCCACCGACCCACTGCGTCGAGGCCCTCGCCGGCTCCCTCGGCGCGGCCGTGGGTGCCTCGCGCGCCGCGGTGGGGGCCGGCTGGTATCCGCACGCCAACCAGGTCGGCCGGACCGGCAGGTCGGTCTCGCCGCAGCTGTACATCGCCTCCGGCATCTCCGGTGCGATCCAGCACCGCGCCGGTACGCGGACCTCGAAGACGATCGTGGCGATCAACAAGGACGCCGAGCCCCCGATCTTCGACCTCGTCGACCACGGCATGGTCGACGACCTCTTCGACGTCGTCCCGTAGCTCACCGAGGAGATCACCACCCGCAGGGGCTGAGAAGAGCGCGGTAGCGCGCCGAGCCGGCACCGTGCCGGCCGTTCTCGTACGCGTGCCGAAGCGCGTAGGGGTCTGCCCTGGACTCGACGTACTCCTGATGATTCGTCAGCGCCGGAACAGCTCTAGTGATGGGAGAGAACGATGCACGTTTTTTCGCAACGGGGGACCGCCCCATGAGTGCCACGGTCAGCGATACCTCACGCGCGTCGGAACGCCAGGCCGAGGCGCGCGTCGCGCACCGTGCACATCCCGGCTGGTGGGTTCTGGTCGTGTTCGTCGCGCTGTGCGCCGGGGGCATCATCAAGATGCTGTTCACGAACCCCAATCTCCAGTGGGACGTCGTGGGCCAGTACTTCTTCAGCCAAAGCATCATGAAGGGCCTCCTGCGCACCCTTGAGCTCACCGCGTTGTCGATGGCGTTGGGCATTCTGATCGGCATCCTCACCGCGGTGATGCGGCTGTCGCCGATCCCCATCCTCTCGTCGATGGCCTGGGCCTATACCTGGTTCTTCCGGGGGACGCCGCTTCTCGTCCAGATCATCTTCTGGTACAACCTCGCCGCACTGTTCCCGAGGATCGAGCTGGGGATTCCCCTGGTCGGCCCGGTGCTGTGGTCCGGTGACGCGAACGTCGTGGTGACTCCGTTCGTCGCCGCGCTGCTGGGCCTTGCCCTCAACGAGGGGGCCTACATGTCGGAGATCGTCCGCGGCGGCATCCAATCCGTCGACCACGGTCAGCAGGAGGCGGCTGTAGCCCTCGGTATGCGCAACAGGCGGGCGCTGCGGCGGATCATCCTGCCCCAGGCGATGCGCGTGATCATCCCGCCCACGGGCAACCAGCTGATCAGCATGCTGAAGTCGACGGCGCTGGTCAGCGTCACCTCGATGCCCGAACTCCTCTACTCGGCCCAGCTCATCTACCAGCAGACCTTCCAGACGATCCCGCTGCTGATCGTCGCGAGCGTCTGGTACCTGATCGTGACCAGCGTGCTCAGCGTCGTGCAGTACTACATCGAGCGCCATTACGCCCGCGGGGGACGCCGTGAGCTGCCGCTGACGCCCTGGCAGCGGCTTCAGCGAACATTCGGCAGCCTCCAGGCGAGGATGCGGGCCCCCGAGACCAGGAGGGCATGATGACGACAAGTGCGACCGATCGGCCGGCCGAGCGCGAGATCGTGCTCCGGGCCATCGGCATCCGGAAGCGATTCGGTGCGAACGAGGTCCTCAGGGGCGTCGATCTGACCGTCGAGCGCGGTGAGGTCATGTGCATCATCGGTCCCTCGGGCTCCGGAAAGAGCACGCTGCTGCGCAGCCTGAACCACCTTGAGGAGATAGACGCGGGGAGGGTCGAACTCGATGGGGAGCTCATCGGCTACCGCCAGCGGGGCCACCGCTATGTGACGCTGCCGGAGAAGCGGCTGGCGGCCCAGCGGGCCCGGATCGGCATGGTTTTCCAGTCGTTCAACCTGTTCCCGCACATGACCGTGCTGCAGAACGTCATCGAGTCGCCGGTGGGGGTGCTCAAGCAGCCGGTGACCGAGGTCAAAGCAGCTGCACTGGAGTTGCTGGCCAGGGTGGGGCTCGCGGACAAGGCCGACGCCTACCCTCGGCAGCTCTCGGGAGGTCAGCAACAGCGAGTCGCCATTGCTCGTGCCCTTGCGATGAAGCCGCGGCTGATGCTCTTCGACGAGCCGACCTCCGCGCTCGACCCCGAACTGGTCGGGGAGGTCCTCGACGTCATGCAGGGCCTGGCGGGCGACGGACTGACGATGGTGGTGGTGACCCACGAGATGGGTTTCGCCCGTGAGGTCGCCGACTCGCTGCTCTTCATGGACGGTGGCGTCGTCGTCGAACGAGGCCATCCGCGAGATGTGCTGCTCAACCCGCAGGTGCAGCGGACCAAGGACTTTCTCTCCAAGGTCCTGTGATCCGCGGCCCTCCGTTTCGCGCGCTTTTTCCACGTGCCCAGTCCCGCGCCTATCACTCGTTCGCCAACCGTCGCGGACCTACACAGGAGGTTCCCGTCATGTCCATGCCTACATTCAGGCGGCCCGCGTTCAGACTCCCGATCGCCGCGCTCGCTTTCACTGCGGTGACCAGCTTGGTGCTGGCGGGGTGTGCCGACCCCGAGCCCATCGCAAACGGCGAAAGGGCCGAGACCGCCGCGTCCGGCTCCGGATCTTCCGCCGCGACCGACACATGGGGTTTGAAGCCCGTCGACTCCGTGGTGGCACTGGTCCCCGACGAGTACAAGGGGAAGTCGATCACCAATGCGATCTACAACGACTTCCCTCCTGAGGAGTTCCTCCAGAACGGCAAGCTCGTCGGGATCCAGCCCGACTTCGCCCAGGCGATCAGTGAGGTCATGGGCGTGAAGTTCACGAACCAGTCGGTCGGGAACTTCGACTCCCTCATCCCGGGCATCGTCAGCGGTCGCTACCAGACGTCGACGGCCGACTTCGGTGTGACCAAGGACCGCCTCAAGCAGATCGACTTCGTGACCCAGTTCCCGATCGGCACCGGCTTCGCCGTGAAGGAGGGAACCAACATCAAGATCAACAAGGCCACCGACCTGTGCGGTCACAGCGTGAGCGTGGTCGCGGGCACCTACTACATCGACCAACTCAGGGACGCGAACAAAGACTGCGCCGCAGCCGGCCTGAAGGACATCACGCTGAAGACCTACCCCACCGACGGGGCCCGGGTCCTCGCCGTCACCAACGGGCGTGTGGAGATCACCGGAACCAACGAGGACACGATGGCCTACGCGATCGCCAGCCAGAACGTTCCGTTGGTCCTGCAGAAGTTCGTCTACGAGCCGGTCGAGCAGGCCATCGTGCTCCCGAAGGGCAGCAAGCTCGGCCCGGCCGTGCAGGCGGCGATGAAGGAAATCGTCGACAACGGGACCTACGTGAAGATCCTCAAGAAGTGGGGCGTGGAGCACGTCGCCTATGACTCGCCCGACCAGGTCAAGCTCCTCACCGACCCGTCGCAGGCATCCTGACCCCGTCGCCGATCCTCCGGAACGGCAGGAGAGCAGCAATCGACCTGCGGCAAGCGGCAGTTCGTCCAGCCCGACTGTGCGCTCGACGCCCACAGGGTCAAGAAGTCGCCGCTGCGCAAGTGCCTTGCCGCGGGTGAGGAACCACATCCAAGCGGTTGGCCCACAGCCTGTGTCTTCGACGCTGATCCAGCCCTGTGCCACCCCCGCACGGCGCGACGCCCCGACCGGCAGGTACGAGGAACGGCGGATTCCGATGACCGTCGCCAGACGTGCCACGCCCCGTGAGGGGTGTCGTCATACGCCCTTGTCCGGACGGGACATCGACGCGGCGAACGCCATCATGGTGCTTGGACGGAACGGACCGGACGGCGCAGGGGGCGCGATGGTCCCGTGCCGCCGGTCGGCGCCGGGCGATGCGGCCGAGTTCCACCTGAACGACTCCGGCGGGATGACTGCGCCTCGAACCAGCCCGGCGTCTTCGGTTTCGGTATCCCGGCGGAGTGACGACGTGGAGAGGCAGGGCACACACACGCAGAAGCTGCCTGAACGTGCCCTGCCACGGGTCCCGCGGGAGCGGCCGGCGCCCTATGCGTCGCTGAGCGTGATGGCGGCGGCGGGACAGACGGCAGCCGCGTCCCGGACGGCCGCATGCTGGTCCTCGACGGGTTCAGGGTCGAGCAGGACGACGATGCCGTCCTCGTCCCGCTGGTCGAAGACCTCCGGTGCGGCCAGTACGCAACTCCCGGCGCCGCAGCACTTGTCCTCATCCACGATGACCTTCATGGTCGCTCCCTTCTGCGTGGCCGGCCTCTCAGCCGTGCCCTTGGTTGTTTTCTCGGTCGGTTCGGTTGGTACGGAGGTCTCGTCGGGGCGGGTCACCATCGCACGGGCACCTCTCGGAGCCCGCCGACGGTCAGCCCCTCGATCTGCTGCAACTCCGTGACGGGTACGGCCAGTTCGAGATTCGGCAGTTTGTGCAGCAGGACCTCCAGGGCGACCTGGAGTTCGGTGCGGGCCAGAGACTGGCCCAGGCAGGAGTGGGCTCCGGCGCCGAAGGTGAGATGGGGGTTGGGGCTGCGGGTGAGGTCCATCTCGTCAGGGTCGGGGAAGACGTGCTCGTCGCGGTTGGCGGCGGACAGGGCGCAGAAGACGGTGGTGCCGCCCGGCAGCACCGTCCCGCCGACCTCGAAGTCCTCGGTCAGGTAGCGCCGGGCGCCGAAGCCGCCCAGGTTGGCGTCGGAACGCAGCACCTCGTCGACCGCGGTGCGCACCAGGGAGGGGTTGGCCAGCAGCCCTTCCCACCGGGTGCGGTCGGCCAGGAGCATGGCGATCATCTTGCCGATCATGTTCGCGGTGGTCTCGTGGCCCGCGACCAGGAGACCCATGCCGGTGCCGACGAGTTCGGGGTCGCTGAGTCCCTGGCCCTCCGCCCGGCTCTCCTCGATCAGCATGCTGATCACGTCATCACCGGGCTGGGCACGCTTGGCTACGACGAGGTCGGACATGTAGGTCACGAACTCGGTGTAGGCCGCCTTGGTCTCCTCCTTGGTGTAACGGTCGACGTTCAGGAAGGCGTCGGACCAGTAGGAGAAGCGGTCCCGGTCCTCGGCGGGTGCGCCGAGGAGGTCGCAGATCACGTAGACCGGCAGCGGGAAGCCGAGTGCGGCCTTGAGGTCGGCGGGCCAACCGCTCCTGACCATGTCGTCGACGAGGGCTTCGGTCATGTCCACCATGCGGGGGCGCAGCGCCGTCATGCGCTTGGCGGTGAAGTACTTGGTCACAAGGCGGCGCCACCTCAGATGGCCGTCGCCCTTGAGCGGGACGGGCAGCGACATGTCGCTGTTGGTCGACACGCCGCCAGCCCCTTCCGGGGCGATCCGGGCGCCGGCGTCCTCTGCGGTCGGGCGGGAGAAGCGGGGGTCCGACAGGAGGGCCTTGACGTGGTCGTAGCGGGTCAGGAGGGTGCCCGTGTCTCCGCTGGGGAGTCCGGCGGTGGCCACCGGGCACTGCTCGCGCAGCCGTTTCCAGTCGGCCGGGGGCTCCAGGGGCCCATTGGTGGGCAGTGGCAGACGAACGAGGGGGGCGTGCTGACTCATCTGGCATCTCCATGGGGGGAGGGTGCGTTTCGCGCAGCGGTAGCCGTCCGGCGGGGCGGGTGGGGCTCGCTGCTGTTGTGGCCTTCGCGTCATGGTTCGGTCGGCCCGCCCGACTCTGGGGAAGGCGGGGAAGGTGCTGCATGCGCTGGACCAGGTGACGGCTGAGCATCATGGGGGGCAGCCTCGTATTTAAATCAAGGGACTTATTTAAAGTAGCGGCACAGGGATCTTTCTTCAAGGGGCGCTGGAGGTGTGGCCGGATGGGGTCCGTCGGCTGACACGCCACCCGGCCGGCCGTCGGGGGCAGAACGCCGATCCTGCCAGGGGAAACGTCGAGATGGGCCAGGTGGCCGTCGCCGGCACGGCGCTGTGCCGGCGACGGAGAAGAGCCGAAGGGCGTCGACGGTGTCGAGCGCGGTGAAGCCCGTACGGCGCTGATGGGTCGGCGGCTACCAGGTCACCGGCAGTTCGTAGACGCCGTAGACGAGACCGTCCTCCTTGAACGGGAGCTTGTCCCGCTCGACGGCCAGGCGCAGGGTGGGGATGCGCCGGAAGAGGGTGCCGTAGACGACCTGGAGTTCCAGGCGGGCCAGCGGCTGGCCGAGGCACTGGTGGATGCCGAAGCCGAAGGCCTGGTGGCGGCGGGCGTCGCGGTGGATGTCGAGCCGGTCGGGATCGGGGAAGACGTCGTCCTGCCAGTTGGCGGTGATGCTGGGAAGGACCATGCCCTCTCCGGCGCGGATCGTCCGGCCGCCGATCTCGATGTCCTCCAGGGCGATCCGGCGGTTGCCGATGTGGATGATGGTCAAGTAGCGCAACAGTTCGTCCGCCGCGCTCGCCAGGATCTTCGGGTCGTCGGTGTCACGGATGATCGCGAGCTGGTCGGGGTGCTCCAGCAGGGCGACGGTGCTCAACGCGATCATGTTGGCGGAGGTCTCGTGCCCGGCGCCGAGCAGCAGCAGGCCCATCGCAGAGGCCTCCTGGTGGGTGAGGTCGCCGTCGCGGACGCGGGCGGCCAGCTCGGACAGCAGGTCGTCGGCGGGGTGGGTCAGTTTCTGGTTGATCTGGCCGGAGACGTACTCCAGCAGCGCGCGCCTGGCCGCTCCCGACACTTCGGGTGAGACATCGTGGCGGAGTCCCACCTCGCTCTGGTGCTGGAAGAACTCGTGGTCCTCGTATGGAACCCCGAGCAGTTCGCAGATGACCAGTGAGGGCAGAGGCAGTGCCAGGGCCCGTACGAGGTCGGCGGGCTTGGGGCCGTCCAATATGGCGTCGATGAACTCGTCGGTCATGCGCTGGACGGCGGGCCGCAGGGCCTCGACGCGCTTGATGGTGAACGCGCCGCTGAGCATGCGGCGGATTCGGGCGTGCTCGGGGTCGTCCATGTTGAGGAAGGACGGTTGGGTGCCACGTTGGCCCGACTCCCGGAAGGCCGCGTTCATGTAGGGGAAGCCGGGCCGCCTGAGGTCGACGCTGCAGCGCTGGTCGGCGAGCAGGGCCCGCTGGTCCTCGAAGCGGGTGACGAGCCAGGGCGTGCTGCCGTCCCACAGCCGGACCTTCGTGAGCGGCTGATCGGCACGCAGCTGCTCGGCGTGCAGCTGCCGCAGCTGAGGCGGCGGGGCGAACGGACACCCGGCATCCCTCGACATCGGGAAGTCGGGAATCGCCTCGGCCGAGGTGCCGGAGAGGGGGTTGGACATGTCACTCCTCATGGTGGGGGGAGGGGAGCGGTGGTGGTCAGCACCCGTGCGCGGGCGCCGCAGAGCAGCTGAGAGGCCGTGGCCGTCCAGGCGGTGGCCGTACGTCAGCAGCTGGTCAGAGTGCGCAGCGGGTCGGCCCGGGCGCGATGGGTGACATCGATCTGCGGAGCCGTGTCGTCGAACACGTGCGGGTAGCCCGGGCGCGTGTGCAGTTCGACGGGGGTACCGGTGGCAGCCACGCGGCGGGCGCAGGCGAGGTCCTCGTTGCGGGAGATGCCCAGTTCGCCGACCTCGAAGTAGACGGGCGGCAGCCCGGAGGGGTCGCTCGCCTGTGCCGGGGCTGCGTGACCGGGTGCGTCGGGCCATCGACGGCGTCCCCGAGCAGGGCATGCCGACCGGTGCGGTTGTCCAGCATTGGGGAGACGTGGATCTGCCTGGCCACGGGCAGGGCGCGGTCCTGGGCCGGCAGCGCCGCCCATGAGGCCGGGCTGCAGCCCGCGCACGCATCCTCGACCGGCGTGAGGTGGGGGTGCTCCGGGGAGTGGCGGTGGTCTGCGGAGGGCAGTGGAACGCCGCTACCGGCAATGCAGTCGGCGGCCACGCGGTCGAACAGTGCCACCCGCCCCGCGACCATGCCGCCGTGCACGTGGACGACGGCCCGGCCGGCTCTGGATGCGTCGTGCTGCTCGGGCTTCATCGAATCGAGGGCGGCCGGGCCGGACTCGCCCTCGCGCAGCGTCCTCCAGTCGCCTCGGACCGGATGCTGCGGCGTGTCGCCTGCGGGGCGACTGTCGGTGAACGCCGGTAGCGGTTGGGCGTGTAATGCGTACGGCAACGATTTCTCCGTCAGGTGTCGCACGTTTCGGGCGTTGTACTGCGACCTATTAAATCAACCAGTTTATTTAACCCTAGAGGAAGGGTGGCATCTGTGCAAGTGCGGGACGTCATGCCGCCTGCCGGACCGGGAGGATGATCGCGGAGGGGCGTTCCGGGTCGTGGAATACCTGCTGGTCTGCGGCGCGGAGGGTAGTCGCGGTGGCGCGGGGTTCGCCGGTGCCGGGGTTGCGGTTGTAACGGGGGAAGGCTCCGCTGGATATCTGGACGCGGATGCGGTGACCGCGCTTGAAGCGGTACGCCGTCGGCCACAACCGTACGGTCGCGCGGGTGAGTTCGTCGGCATCGGTGAGGCTGATCAGGCCGTCGCAGACGTTGACGGAACGGCCCTTCTCGTCGACGTCGCACAGACGGACGAAGACATCGGCGTACGGCAGGCTGGAGCGGAAGAAGATCTCCGCGCTGACCTCGCCGATCACCTCGACGTCCTGGTCCAGGACGGACGTCGTGTAGGTCAGGACGTCGGGCCGGGCCTCCAGCTTCGTCTGGTCGACGGAGCCCGCCTTGGCGGCGAAGGACATGCGGGCGCCGCCGAGGGCGGGGGTGGGGTCGGCCGGGTCGTAGCGGTAGCCGTCGGGGGCCGCGTCGGCGGGCGGCGGTTCGGTGGCCAGAGCGGCGCCCGGCCGGAGGTGGAAGCGCTGAGGCGCGTATCCGGGCGGCGGCCAGGAGGGGAAGTCGCGCCACTTGCCCTCGCCCATGACGAACAGGCGTACCGGGGCGCGTTCGGCGGGCTGTTCGCCCCGGCACAGGGCGAGCCCGAAGTCGACCGCCTCGCGGGCCGACAGTCCGCCCACCTCGAGGGAGGTGTGGGGCCAGGGGCCGACGGTGAGGCGGACGGGGGTGGAGCGCCCGGTGTCCTGCAGGACGCGGTAGTCACGGAGTTGGCCGGGCAGGAAGATGTCGTACCAGCCGCCGATCACGCTGGCCGGCACGGTGATGTCGGCGACGCGGTGGCGGTGGTCGGCCGCCGACCAGAACGGGTCGTCGGTGGGATGGGTGAGGATGTCCTGGATGTATTCGTAGCGGTGCCCCAGGGCGGCGGTGTCGGCCTGGCTCAATGGCAGTGTGCTCAGGGCACGCAGGGTCTTCTTCGCCCCCAGCAGTTGGCGCGGCATCGCGAACCGTCCTTCCTGGCCGGCGACCATGACGCCCCAGTTGAACGGGGTTTCCAGGGAGAAGCCGTCCGAGCGGAGGAATTCCAGGGTGAGGGCCGATTCGGACACCAGTGGGATCATGGCTTTGACCTGGGGTGGCACGGCGTCGGCGACCGCCCACTGGACGAAGCCGAGGTAGCTGCCCCCGGAGAGGATCATCGAGTCGCCGAACCAGGGCTGCTTGATCACCCAGTCGAGGGTGTCGAGGCCGTCGTCCCGCTCGCACCGCAGGGGGTCGAAGGGGCCGTCGGAGCCGAAGGTGCCGCGGGTGCTCTGGATGAGTACCTGGAAGCCTCGTTCGGCCAGCGGCCGGACCATCGGGCCCACGGCCGTGCCCGCCCTGCCGTAGGGGACGCGGATGAGCGCCGTGGGCAGGCCGTCCCCTCCGGTTTTCGGGGTCCAGCGGTCGGCCAGCAGGACGGCCCCGTCGCGCATCGGCACGCGCAGATCGTGCTCGACGACCAGATCCCTGGTCACGGGTGGGGGCAGGTGGAACATGCGCTGGAAGAGGTGACTGTTGAGGTTCATCGGATGCGGTCTCCGTCGGCGGTCGGGGCCTGAAGCAACACAATTCAATCAACGGATTGATTTAAATATAGGGTAGGGGGTGCCGCCTCAGAGCGCCGTAAGTTCCTCCGCGAGTACGCGCAGCGTCTCCGTCGGGAACACGCCGCCCGACAGTGCGGCCAGGGAGATCAGAGATGTCGAACCGATCGTCTGGAGGAGTTCGGTGTCGACGAGGGTGGGGGCGTGGGTGCGCAGGACCTCGACGGCCTTCGGATCGGAGACCAGGGCCGTGATCGGAGTGCGCAGTGAGAAGCGGCCCGCGGGGAAGTCCTCCGGCCTGGGGAGCGGCTCGGCGGCCAGTTCGGCCTGGTGGCGTTGCGCGCGCACCAGGAGATGAGCGGCGGTCACCAGCCCGTCGGCAGGCAGGCCCAGGCGCTCGTACTGGCTCGCGGGGGCGTCGTTCGCGCGCAGGAGGTCGACGAGCAGGCTCGCCATACGAAGCTCCACGGCGTCGTCGATCACCGGTGCGCGCTGCTCCGGATCGGTCCGCAGGTCGTAGAGGAGCGTGCCGAACCGGTACGGGTTGAAGAAGGTCCGTCCGTCCACCCGGATCGTGCGGACGCCCTTCGTGAAGGTGAAGGGCTCGGCCAGTTCGAGGCCGGACAACTCCTCGACGCTGAAGCGCCCGCGCATGTGGGTCGGCATCAACGTGTGCTCGTACAAAGGAGTGTTGTCGGCCGAGACGGGTGCGCGCATGTAGACGTACCGGCCGTCGGTAACGTTGACGTGCCCGCCGTGGATGCCGAACAGCCCTGCCTCACGCGCCGGTTCGTCGGAGGCTACCGGCAGCGGGGAGCCCTGCATGTCGGCGGGCCGTTCCACGCCGAAGAACTCCAGCAGGGTGGGGGCCAGGTCGATGGTCTGCACGAGCGCCTCGCGGCGCTCGCCGGCGATGCCCGCCCGGGGGTCCCAGACGAACAGCGGGAGATGGACCAGCTCGTTGTACCAGGGCTGTACGGACTTGCCCCACCAGTCCTTCTCGCCGAGCAGCAGACCGTGGTCGGTGCAGACGATCAGCAGTGTGTCGCGCCACAGGTCGTGTTCGTCCATCGCGTCCAGGACACGGCCGAGGGATTGGTCGCACATGGACAGCAGCGCGGCGTACTCGTGGCGGGCGTGCTGGACCTGTGCGTTCGTTTCGGTGACCTGCCGATAGTCCGGCCAGTCGAAGTGCGGGCCGGCGTAGTCCTCCGGGTAGAGGTCCTTGTACTGCTGGTGGCTGAAGAACGGCTCGTGCGGGTCGAAGGTCTCGATCTGCACGAACCAGCGGTCCTCAGCATGGTTGGTGCGGAGGAACTCCAGCCCCGCGTCGAAGGTGAGGGTCTGGGAGTGACGGTCCTCGGTCTGCATGTACAGCCGGTTGACCCAGTCCTGCCGGTAGCCCTCCAGCCGTAGCTCCTTGACGTCCTCGTCGGGCATGGGCGGATCGGCGACATGCCCCTTCCACGGGTCGCCCTCCTGGCCGCGGAAGAACTCCCAGGTGTTGTACCGGCCGTGGTAGGTCGCCCCGCCGTCCTCCCAGTAGTGGGGATGGTCGCTGGCCAGGTGTGTGTGCACGCCGCTGCGCTTGAGCAGCTCGGGCATCGAGTCGTCGAACGGCTCCAGCGGGCCCCAGCTGCGGTGCAGGAAGTTGTGGCGCCCGGTGTGGATCTCCCGGCGGGCCGGCATGCAGGGCATGGATCCCGCGTAGCAGTTGTCGAAGGTGGCGGTCCGCTCGGCCAGCCGCGTGAAGTTGGGGGCGTGGGTCCAGTCGCAGCCGTACGGCGGCAGCATGTGCCGGTTGAGGCTGTCGAACATCACCATGATGGCTTTCATGCCGTGGTGCTCCTTCGTCGGTCGGTCGTACGGCCGGTCATGCGGCTGTTCACCCGGTGGTGTCGGCGTCCCGGGCGCAGCGGAACCCGGTGTGACCGCTCGCCCCGTCGGGCGTGTTCGCGGTACGGGCGGCGACGCGGTACCGATTGCAGTAGGACTGGTGGCACAGGTGTGAGCCACCGCGGATGACCTTCTCCTGGCCGGTGGCGGGGCCCTTCGGGTCGGTCGCCGTACCGGTCGGGTGGTCCACGGCCCACCAGTCGGCGCACCATTCCCACACGTTGCCCGAGGTGTTGTGGAGCCCGAATCCGTTGGGCGCGAAGGCGTCGACAGGTGCTGTGGCCCGGTGGCCGTCGGCTGCGGTGTTCTTGGTGGGGAAGGTGCCCCGCCAGATGTTGCAGCGGTACTCGCCGTCGGGGTCGAGTTCGTCGCCCCAGGGGTAGCGCTTCTGTTCCAGGCCGCCGCGTGCCGCGTACTCCCACTCGGCCTCGGTGGGCAGCCGCTTCCCCGCCCAGGCGCAGTACGCGGCGGCGTCGTTCCACGAGATGTGCACCACCGGGTGGTTCTCGCGGCCTTCTGGCGTGCTGCCCGGGCCCTCGGGGTGGTCCCAGCGGGCGCCGGCGACCCCGCACCACCAGGGGGTGCGAGCCGGGCGGGGTGCCCCGCGTCGCAGTGCGGCGGGCAGGAAGCCCGCGAACACGTAGGACCACCCGATGTGTTCGGCTTCGGTGACATGGCCCGTGGCGTCGACGAACTCCGCGAATCTCTCGTTGCTGACGGCGAATGCGTCGATGTGGAAGGCGCTGACGTGCACCGACCGCACCGGCCCTTCGCCGTCCGCGGGGAACCCTTCGGCGTCGTCGGCGCCCATCAGGAATCTGCCACCGGGGACGCGGACCATGCCGTCCAGGGAGCCCCGGTGGTCGGCCGACGGCACGGTCACCGGCTGGGCGGCCATCCTGCCGCCCGGGGGCGCGCAGCAGGCGGGGCGCGAGGCGTGAGGGGTCTCCATGGTGCTCGGCTCCTGGTCGGGACGGATGACGAGAGCTATGGCGACCCTAGCCGTCAATTTTGTTGAGCGATAGATTTTCATCGACGGAACACGGCGCCCCACTCGGGGTGAGGCCGCCGGGGTGCGCCGCGGTCCGGCCCGACACCCGCTGGGCGCTACTCGACCGGGACTGCGGAGTGCTTGTCCCGGTCCGGGAAGGATCTTCAGCCTGCGTCGGTTCTCCCCTGGCGCTCACTTGCGAAGTGCGCCGCTTCCCGGCTCCCAGGAACGTGGCGGCCACGGAGGCGCAGGCGACCGCAGCGATACCCAGCCACTGGGGCCAGGCAAGCCGCTGCCCGAGGATGAGGAGCCCGAACAGGGCGCCGGCGGCCGGTTCCAGGCTCGTCAGCACGCCGAACACGCGAGGGGGAATCCGGCGCAGCGCTTCCAGGTTGAGCGAGTACGGCAGCACGCTGGACGCCACCGCCACCACTGCGGCCACCCAGAGCACATGCGGGTCCAGGAGCGCGCTTCCCGCGTGGGCGATGCCGTACGGGGCGCTCAGCAGTGCGGCCCAGAGCACCGCGAGTGCCAGGCCCTGGCCACCGCTGAGACGTCGCGCCATGCGGGAGGAGACGAGGATGTAACCGGCCCAGCAGCACGCTGCTACCGCGGCCAGGGCGAGGCCACCCGGGTCAAGGGGAACGCCGCCCCCGCTGAGCAGGAGAACGCCGCCGGCCGCCAGGCATGCCGGCAGTAGGTCGGCCGCCCGTCGTGATCCGGCCAGGGCGATGGCGAACGGGCCGAGAAACTCGATCGTCGCCACGGCCCCCAGGGGGATGTGCTTCACCGCCTCGTAGAACGCGAGATGGTGCGCCGCCAACAGGGCACCGGCACCGATCACCGTCCCCCAGGCACCCTTCATCGAGTTCAACGCCTGCCGCCAAGGGCGCCACAACAGGCAGAGAAGGACACCCGCGATCAGCAACCGGAGGAACACGACGCCCGCCGCACCCACCTGCGGATACACCTGAGGCGCGAAGGCTGCGCCGAACTGGATTCCGCACACGCCTCCCAGCACAAGTCCAGGGGCGGGTACTTTTCCCACGACCTCGGCAAACCCTCGCGTCGCGTTGCTCTCATGCATTACTTTGTCCGAGTTCCTGTCGGGCGTTGCGGCCGGTGAGTTCGGTCTGGATCCCCCTCGCATAGGCGGCGTCCAGGGGCAGGCCGGTGGCACGGACGCCGCTGCGGGCCGACGTTGTCCCGGTGCGTTCAAGGTGCGGGTGCTCTTGGGGCGCCTGGCGTCGGCGTTCCGCCCTGACTCACGTCCGGACTGTTTCCGGAGCGGTTGTGTTCAGTCAGGCGATCCGCAGCAGCAGCTTGCCCGTTGACGTGCGCCCGCCCATCAGGTCATGGGCCCCGGCCGCGTCCGCCAGCGGGAACTCCGCGGTGACCGGGAGGTTCACGGTGCCGTCGGTGACCGTACGGAAGGCACGCTCGACGAGCGAGCGCAGCGCCTTGGGCGCCGACTGCGCGAGAGCCAGGATGGAGAAGCCCCCCACCGAACGGCCCTGCGCGTAGAGCTCGGGCTGCCCGACGTGCCACGGCTCGGCCCCGCTCGCGTTGCCGAAGGACACCAGGCGACCGAAGACCGCCAGCGTGTCGAGGCCGCGGCGAAGGCTGTCGCCGCCCACCGGGTCGAGCACCAGGTCGACCCCCCGGCCGCCGGTGGCGCGGCGGACGTCGTCGGGGAAGGAGTCGGTCGTGAACACCTCGTCGTAGCCGTGCTTGAGAGCGTGCCCGGCCTTGGCCGTGGAGGAGACCACGCCGTACACCGCGCCGGCGCCCGCAGCCCGGGCCAACTGTCCGGCGACCGTGCCGATACCTCCCGCGGCGCCGTGCACCAGCACGGTCTCTCCGGCGCGCAGTCGTCCCACCTCGTGGAGGAGGGCGTGCGCGGTCGGCAGTACGGTGGGAAGCGTGGCCGCGGTCCGCAGGTCCAGGCCCTCGGGGAGCGGGAAGACGGTGGCGGTCTCGGCGACGACCACCTCGGCGTAGGCGCCGCTGTTGACGAGGGCGGCGACTTCCTGCCCCGGGCGCAGCCCCTCGACGCCGTGGCCGACGGCGCGGATCCGTCCGGAGACCTCCAGGCCGGGACGGAAGGGCAGCGATTCCACCCTGTACCCCTCGGCGCGGGCCTTGAGGTCCGCGAAGTTCACGCCCACATAGGCGGCGTCGATGGTCACCTGGCCTGGCCCCGGCTCGGGCGTTTCGGTCTCCACTACCCTCAGCACCTCGGGACCGCCGTACTCCTGGAACTCGACTGCACGCATAAGCGGAACGCACCCTTCGATCAAGTGTTCAATGGAAAGCGAACACTGGGACTGTAAGATACTCATTGAACACTCGGCAAGCCGCTGGGGCACTCCTGTGGGGTGTCCCATAGGGGCTGCGCATGGCGGGGAGCGGGGCATGACGAAGCAGGCTGCAGGCGGCAGTCACCGTGCGGCGCCGGTGCACACGGATCCCGACGAGGTTTCCGTCCTGACCGCGCTGTCCGCGGTCGCCGATCCTGTGCGTGTCCAGCTGATCCGCGAGCTGGCGGGCTCCGCCGACTGGACGCGCAGCTGTGGCAGCTTCGACGTGCCGGTCGGTAAAGCGGCACTCAGCCACCACTTCTCGGTCCTGCGCGGCGCCGGCCTGGTCGAACAGCGCGACCAGGGTCCCAAGCGGGTCAACCGGCTGCGCCGCGAGGAGTTCGAGGCGCGCTTTCCCGGGCTGCTCGACCTGCTCCTCCGCGGCGACGGCACCGACTGACCAGGTGGCCTTGCGTGCCAACTCTGGTCAGTCATGAAGCACGCGTCGCGCCCATCGCTCCACCGCCATAGCTGCTGCCGGTCCGCCTGCCGCCAGGCCGTCGCCGCTGGGGGCGCGGCCGCGGTCCTGGGTGCCCATCGCTTCCTGGCCGTCGGGAAGGCAGGTGAGACCGAGATCGCGTCGGCGCCCTCGCCCATGCTCTGCCGGACGGCCCTCAGGGCGTCGCGGTTCACAGCGATCCCGGTGAGTGCGCGCCCTCGGCGACGAACCGCCGCACGGCGGCCGCGCCGATCCCACTGCCCGCGCTGGTGACCAGGGTGTGGTGCCCGGCGAAGCGATCCGCGATCGCGGTTGTGGTCGGCCGGACCGCCGTAGCGGTGTTCGCGTGCGATCCCGAAGGGCCCTGAGTGCTTCAGCAGGACACCTGAGTGTGCTCCGGGCGCGCTGTTCACGAGAGCTTGCGCTCACCCTGGTCCCCAAATTTTTTGAGTGATAGATTTTCAAAGCCGAAACATCGCGGTCACTCAAGGCGAGGTCGCCGAGCCGGCGTATCGCGTCGTGCCGGGCTGCGTGCGCGGCCTCATGCTGCGGCGAGCCGACAACTCATGGAGTCCACATGATCCGCACGTCCTTCAACGACAACTGGCAGGTCCGGCCCAAGGTCAATCCCTTCGCCGAGTTGTCCGGTCAGGTGGTCCCCTTCCGGCCCGTGACGCTGCCGCACGACGCGCTGATCGATCAGCGGCGGGCGGCTCCGGACGGTGAGGTCACGATGGAGGGCGCCGCTGGCGCCTACTTCCCCGGCGGGGTCTTCGAGTACCGCAAGACCTTCTCCGTGCCCGAGGAGTACCGGGGCAAGCGGATCCTCGTCGAGTTCGAGGGCGTGTACCGCGACGCGACCGTGTACATCAACGGCGACTACGCCGGGCAACGGCCGTACGGCTACTCGCACTTCCGCATCGACGCGGACCGCTTCCTGCGCTTCGGCGAGGACAACGAGATCCGCGTCGAGGCCCGCGCCCACCGCGACTCGCGCTGGTACACGGGTGCGGGGATCTACCGCGACACCTGGCTGCTCGTCGGCGAGGTGGTCCGCATCGCCCCCGACGGTGTCCGGGTCACCACCCCCGACATCGACGGCTCGCGCGCTGTCGTCGAGGTCGCGACGGAGGTGGCCAACGACTCGATCGAGGTCCGCACGGTCGACGTCGTCACGGAGATACGGGACGGCTCCGGAACCGTCGTCACGAACGACTTCTCGAAGCTGACGTTGCTGCCGGGTGAGCCCGCGATCGTCCGGCAACGCCTCTACGTACCCTTCCCGGCCCCGTGGAGTCCGGAGTCGCCGGCCCTCTACGAGTGCCATGTGGCCCTGCGGGACGTGGACGAGGAGAAGGTCGCCTTCGGTATCCGTTCGCTGCAACTCGACCCGGAGCAGGGCCTGCGGATCAATGGCGAGCCCGTCAAGCTGCGCGGTGCCTGCGTGCACCACGACAACGGAGTCCTCGGTGCGGCGACCTACGCCCGCGCCGAGGAACGCCGGGTGGAGATCCTCAAGGAGGCCGGGTTCAACGCGATCCGCATGTCCCACCAGCCGATGAGCAAGGCGATGCTGGACGCCTGCGACCGCCTCGGCATGCTCGTCGTGGATGAAGCCTTCGACGTATGGACGTCCGGCAAGAGCGAGTTCGACTACAGCCTGAACTTCCCCGAGTGGTGGGAGCGGGACATCGGGGCGATGGTCGCCAAGGACGTCAACCACCCCAGTGTCATCATGTACTCGATCGGCAACGAGATTCCCGAGACCGGCTCGCCCTTCGGCGCCGCCTGGGGGCGCCGACTCGCCGACAAGGTCCGCTCCCTCGACCCCACCCGGTATGTCACCAACGCCGTCAACGGCATGCTCGCCGTGATGTCCGAGCTGGGCGCGCTCCAGCAGCAGGCGCTGGAGCAGGCGGCCGAGGATGGCGCCGGCATCAACACCCTCATGGCCGACGCCGGCGACGCGATGAACGCGGTCAGCTCCTCCGAGCTGGTCACCGAGCGCACGGCTGAATCCTTCGCCGTCCTCGACGTCGCCGGCATGAACTACGCCGAGGCCCGCTACGCCCTCGACCGCGACCTGTTCCCCAACCGGATCATCCTCGGCACCGAAACCTTCCCGGCCCGCATCGACGGCAACTGGCGGCTGGTCGGACAGTACGGCCACGTCATCGGCGACTTCACCTGGACCGGCTGGGACTACCTGGGCGAGGTCGGCATCGGCCGACCCCAGTACGTCACCGAGGACGGGCCTCAGCACGCGCACAACGCGCCGTACCCCTACCTGGTCGCGGGGTGTGGTGACATCGACATCACGGGGCACCGCCGGCCCGCTTCCTACTACCGGGAGATCGTTTTCGGCCTGCGGGCGGAGCCGTACATCGCGGTCCGCAGGCCTGAGCACCACGGCAAGACCTGGGCCGGGTCGCCGTGGGCCTGGAGCGACAGCGTCTCCAGCTGGACCTGGCCCGGTTTCGAGGGCGAGCCGGTCACGGTCGAGGTGTACAGCGACGCCGACGAGGTCGAGCTGCTCGGCAACGGAAACTCCTTCGGGCGGCGGCCTGTTGGTGCGGAGCACCGTTTCCGCACCGAGTTCGAGATCGTCCACGTGCCCGGGGAACTGGTCGCCGTCGCCTATCGGGACGGCGTCGAGACGGGCCGTACCAGCCTGCCGTGGGCCGACGGCCCCGTGCGGCTGACGGCTGAGGCCGATCGCCAGGTCGTGCGGGCGTCGGGCGGCGACCTGGCCTACGTGACCCTGACCCTGACCGACGCGGCCGGCACCTGTCACACCGGCGCCGACCGCCCGGTGAGCCTGGAGGTCTCCGGAGCGGGAGAACTGATCGGGTTCGGCAGCGCCGGCCCGTCCACCGAGGAGCGGTTCGACGCGACGGAACGCCGTACGTACGAGGGACGCGCGCTGGCCGTCCTGCGCCCCACCGCCGTCGGAAAGATCCGCCTCGTCGCGACAGCGCCGGGATGCGATCCGGTGGAGGTCGTCGTCACGGCCGAACAGCACACGCAGAGCCGCAACTCCCAGGAACGGTGACCATGATCGACCGTGAATCCCTCGTCCGTCGCCACACCGTCGAGATCACCCGACCCGATCCCTCCCACGTCCTGACGGTCGGCAACGGCGACTTCGCCTACACCGCCGACATCACCGGCATGCAGACCTTCGTCTCCTACCACGACCAGTCCACGGCCTTCGCCGAGCAGCGGCTCGCCGTCACCAACGCGACCATGTCGAACTGGGGATGGCACTCGATGCCCAACCCCGACGGGTTCGTCCTCGACGACGCGATGTCGACGTATCAGACGGCACGCGGGCCGGTGCGGTACCCGGACAAGTTCGACACCGCCTCGATGATGGGCGGCGAACTGGCCGAGGAGTTCCGTGCGGGGGCCTGGCTGCACATGAATCCGCACCGGATCGACCTCGGACGCATCGGACTGCGGCTGCGTACCGCCGCCGGTGCGGAGCCGGAGACCCACCCCGAGGCACTCACGAACCCCCGCCAGCGGCTCGACCTGTGGTCGGGCACGCTCACCAGCAGCTTCGAGTACGCCGGACAGGAGGTGCGGGTCACCACGGTCGCCCACCCGCACCACGCACGGGTCGCCTTCCGTATCGAGTCGGATCTCGTGGCGAGTGGCCTCGCAGGTGTCGTCCTGAGGTTCCCCTACGCCAGTGACGGTTTCTTCCAGACCTCCGACTGGGCCTCGCCCGACCGGCACGAGTCGACACTGGAGGGGCTGGGGGAGGAGGCGGCCCGTATCCGGCGGGTGCTCGACGACACGGCCTACGCGGTACGGCTGGCCTGGACCGAGGGCACGCTGTCCGCGACCGGGGAGCCGCACGAGTTCGAGCTGACCGGTTCGGCGACCACGCTGGAGCTCGTGGCCGGCTTCGCTCCGGACGAGTCGGAAGAGTCGGACGAGGGACTCGGCAGCGACACGTTCGCGTCCGTGGCGGGCGCGGCCGCGGCCTGGTGGCGCGACTTCTGGACCTCCGGTGCCGCCGTCGACTTCGCGGGCAGCACCGACCCGCGGGCGGCGGAGCTGGAGCGCCGCGTGGTGCTGTCGCAGTATGTGACCGCCGTGAACAGCTCCGGCTCGCTTCCGCCCCAGGAGTCGGGACTCGTCGCCAACTCCTGGCAGGGCAAGTTCCACCTGGAGATGCACTGGTGGCACGCGGCTCACTTCGCCGCCTGGGGGCGCCCCGAGCTGCTCGCCCGCAGCATGGACTGGTACCTGTCCATCCTCGACTCCGCGCGCGAGACCGCCCGGCGGCAGAGCTACGAGGGCGCGCGCTGGCCCAAGCACGTCGGCCCGGACGGCCGGGAGAGCCCGTCGGACATCGGCGCACTGCTCGTCTGGCAGCAGCCCCACCCCCTCTACCTGCTCGAACTGCTCTACCGCGCCCAACCAGAGGCTCAGCGCACAGAGTTGGTCACCCGTTTCGCCGAACTCGTCGAGGAGACAGCCCGGTTCATGGCCTCCTTCGTCGAGGAGCGCTCCGGCACCTACCACCTGCCCGCGCCCGTGATGCCGGCGCAGGAGTTCTACGACGCCAAGACCACCGAGGACCCGACCTTCGAACTCGCCTACTGGTGGTACGGGCTGGAGATCGCCCAGTCCTGGCGCGAACGCCTCTCCCAGGAACGCAACAAGCAGTGGCAGCACATCCAGGACAACCTGGCCGCACCGCACCGGGACCCGGACCGCGGGATCTACACGGCGGTCGCGACCGAGCCCTACCTCCGCCGAGACGACCACCCCTCGCTGCTGTCCGCCCTCGGTGTCGTCCCCGCCGGCCCGCTCATCGACGCGGGCGTGATGGAGGCGACGCTGCTCGACGTTCTCGGCGACTGGCAGTGGGACTCCGCCTGGGGCTGGGACTTCCCGGCCATGGCGATGACCGCCACCCGCGTCGGCCGCCCGGACCTCGCGGTGGACGCCCTGCTCACGGACACCTCGAGGAACACGTACTCGGCGGTCGGTCACAACCCGCAGTTCGGCAGCCTTCTGCCGCTCTACAACCCGGCCAACGGCGGCCTGCTCGCCGCCGTGTCCCTCATGGCAGCCGGCTGGGAATCCGCCGGCACCGACTGCCCCGACACGCCCGGCTTCCCGCGCGACGGCAGCTGGCAGGTCCAGCACGAGGGCTTCACCGTCTGGCCCTGACGATCCGCCCCCGCCCGACCACCCGCTACGAAAGAAACCTGACATGGCCACTGGTGAATGGAACCCCGACGACATCCGGCGTCTGGTCTCCCGGCTCACGTTGGAACAGAAGGTCGCCCAGATCAGCGGCCTGAGCGCCGCCGACCTGTTCACAGCACAGTCGGAGGGCAGCGGTCCGGCCGTCGACGCGCGGCGCATCCTGGACGTACGACCGCACGGCGTGGGGCACCTGTCCCTGGCGTGGTTCCTGGGCCACGACGCCGACAGCATGCGCGGACTGCTCGCCCAGATCCAGTACGTCGTCCGCGAGGTCTCGCCCTTCGGGATCGGCGCGCTGGTCCACAACGAGGGCATCAACGGCTTCCTGCACGCCTCCGGTTCGCAGTTCCCCACGGCCTGGGCGCAGGCCGCGACGTGGGACCCAGCGCTGGTCCGGCGGGCCGCGGCGGTGACGTCCGCGCACATGCTCGACGCCGGGATCCAGCTGATGTTCGCCCCGGTGATGGACATCAACCGCGACCCGCGCTGGGGCCGTGTGCACGAGACGTACGGCGAGGACCCGGAGCTCGCCGCCCAGATGTCCGTAGCGTTCGTGCGAGGCGCGCAGCACGAGCCCGGCGTCCTCGCGACCGGCAAGCACTTCCTGGGTTACGGCGCCTCGGAGGGCGCCCTGAACCAGGCGGTGACCCAGCTCGGGCGCCGGGCCCTGACCGACGAGTACGCCGAGCCGTTCCGCCGCGCGATCGCCGAGGCGGGCCTGTCGTCGGTGATGAACTCGTACAACGAGATCGACGGCGTGCCCGTGGCCGCGAACCGCTGGCTGCTCACCGAGTTCCTGAGGGAGACCCTCGGGTTCGACGGCCTGGTGGTCAGCGACTACGACTCGGTCACCATGCTGCGCACCCACCACCGCACCGCCCGCACGGAGGGCGAGGCAGCGGTGCAGGCGCTGTCCGCCGGACTGGACGTCGAACTTCCGGGCAACAGCCATTTCGCGTCCCTGACGGACGAGGTGGCCGCCGGGCGCCTGGACGAGAAGGTCATCGACCTCGCCGTGACCCGCGTCCTGACCACCAAGGCCCGCGTCGGACTCATCCCCGACTTCGGGCCGCGACCCGCCCCGGCCGTGCGTCCGGACCGCGCGGAGGCCGCCGAGGTCCGCCGCGCCATGGCGGCCCGCAGCACGGTCCTGCTCCAGAACGACGGCATCCTGCCCCTGACACCGGGGGAGCGCCGCATCGTCGTGGTGGGGCCCGCCGCGGACGAACTGCGTATTCACTTCGGCGCGTACACCTCGGTGGCCGGCGCCGAGATGCCGCTGGGCATGATGACGGTCATGGAGGGCAAGGTGCCCGGTATCGACCCGGCCACCTTCAACTTCACCGACATCTTCACGACGCGCATCCCCGGCATCGACCCCACCTTCGAGGGCGTGACCCGCGACCTGCACCCCGAGGCCCCGACGGTGCTGGACGCCGTGCGGGAGCTGGACGCGAAGATCGAGTACGTGTCGCTGGGCCGGTTCGAGGCGGACGGCTCCCTCGACGCCGGAATCGTGCGGGCTGCCGTCGCGGACGCCGACCTGGTCCTCGCGGTCCTCGGCGAACGCACCGGGTGGGTCGGCAACAACACCGCCGGCGAGAACCAGACGACGGCATCCCCGTCCCTGCCCGGCGACCAGGAGGACCTCCTGGAGTACCTGGCCGCCACGGGCAAGCCGCTGGTGACCGTGGTCGTCTCCGGCCGCCCGCTGCTCCTGGAGCAGGCCGCTCGGGCCTCCAACGCCGTCCTGCTCGCGCCGCTGCTCGGCGAGGAGGCGGGCACCGCGATCGCGCACACCCTGTTCGGCCTGATCAACCCCAGCGGCAAGCTGCCCAGCACCTTCCCGCGCCACCTGGGCCAGATCCCTCTCTACCACGGCCACCACCACGGCAGCGGCTACGAACACCCCACGGGCACCCGCCACGGCTACGGCGACCTCGGCACCCAGGGCCCGCTCTACGCCTTCGGCCACGGGCTGTCGTACACCACCTTCGAGGTCAGGCTCGACGAGCGAGACGAGCGAGACCACGGCGACGACCGCCCGGCGGTCGAACTGGCCGACGGCGTGATCCGGGCCCGGCTCACGGTGGCGAACACCGGTGCGGTGGACGGCGAGACGGTCGTGCAGCTGTACGCGCGCGACGAGTTCGCCTCCGTCGTCCGCCCGGTGCGGCAGCTGATCGCGTTCACCCGTGTCTGCCTCGCCGCAGGGGAGACAAGGAGCGTCGTCCTCGAAGCACCCGTCGAGCGACTCCACTACACCCTGACCGACGGACGTCGCGGCATCGAGCCCGGCGACGTCACCGTACTGGCCGGACTCGCCGCCGACGCACTCCCCTGCGCCGCGACGATCACGGTCGGTTAGAACGGCCGGCCGGCTACCGGTGACCTGACACACCGGCAGCCGGCCGCGCCGGGGAGGCAGGGCAGGCGCGTCACCGCCATCGGTGAGCGCGTCCGCCCTGCCGTGCCCTCGCGCCGGTGGCGCGAGGGCACGGTGCGGCCCGCGGTACAACGGCGCAGGCCATACGCCGACTCGCCGACGAACAGGGTGAAGTACGGTCTGACGAGTGACGAATCAGCGAAAGCCGCGAGGCCCGTACCGCAAGAGCGCGGAGCGACGGGAGCAGATCCTCCAGGCCGCGTACGAGGCCGTTGACGAGTTCGGCGAACGGGCTTCCCTGCAGGACATCGCCGACCGGGTCGGGGTGACGCAGCCGGCGTTGACGTACTACTTCCCCACGCGTGACGACCTGCTGCTCGCGGTCCTGGAGCGGCGGGATGTGCTGGGCAAGGCGTTTGCCGGTACCGCTGCCGGAGAGGGCGAGACCATGATCGACGGCATGGTGGCGAGTACTCGCCACACAACCGACCATCCGGGGCTGGCCAAGCTGTACGTCACGCTCTCGGCGGCGGCCACCGATCCGGACAGTCCCGCGCACAGTTACTTCGCCGAGCGCTACCGGAGTCTCGCGGGCGAGGTCACGCGGGACTTCGAGGAACAGCAGCGGACCGGGGTGATCCGGGCCGATGAACCGGCCGACCACCTGGCCAGGGCGCTGCTCGCGGTGCTGGACGGCCTGCAGATCCAGTGGATGCACGACCCCACGGTGGACATCGCCGCGATCGCCGAGACGTTCACGCGGATGCTGGCGCCTTGGGCTGGTTCCAGGCAGGAGGGGAGGCCGGCCGACTGACGGTGCTCAACCCTTCCCGGCTGCTGCCCGACGGTCTCTGGCTTTGAATTTTTTCAAGTGATAGATTTTAGCGACTCGATCCTCTGGGAGCCTCCATGCCACTCGATCCCTTCCTTGCTGAGAAGTCGCGCCTTCTCGACGGCCTCAACTGGGAGGACGCGCAGGCCGATCCGGAGGCCATGGCCCGGTTCATGGAGTACTTCAGCGATCCCGGCGAGTGGAGCATGCCGGACGTCTCGGTCGAGGACCGCACCGTCCCGGGACCCCACGGGGAGGTCCCCGTCCGGATCTACACCCCGCGCCACGAGCCCCGCCGTGCACTGCTGTGGCTGCATGGCGGCGGGTTCACGGGCGGCAACCTCGAGATGCCTGAAGCGCATGTGGTGTCCGCCGAACTCGCCGCCCGCGCCGAGGCGTTGGTGGTCTCCGTCGACTACCGCCTGGCCGTGGATGGCACGCGCTATCCGGTTCCCGTCGACGACGCGCATGCCGCCTGGCTCTGGCTCGCCGAAACTGTCCGGCCGCAGTCCGTTCCCGTCGGTCTGGGGGGTGCCAGTGCGGGTGCCGCCCTCGCCCTGTCCACGGCGATCCGGCTCCGCGACCAGGACGAACCCCGCCCGGACGCCCTGCTGCTCGCCTATCCCTTCGTCCACTTCCCGACCCCGGCTCTGGACGACGAGACCGCGGCCGGGATGCGGGATCTGCCGTCGCTCCTGCGGTTCACCACCGAGTCGATCGAACACATGGTGCGCAACTACGTGGGCCGCCTGACCGACCTTCCCGCGGCCGCGATGCCCGGGGCGGCGAACCTCGACGGCCTTCCCGCGACCGGCATTGTCCTCGCCGAGTTCGACGACCTCCGGCCGTCCGGCGACCTGCTCGCACGGCAGCTGGAGGAGTCCGGTGTCCCTGTCCGGACGTATCTCGCGGCGGGCATGCCACACGGACACCTGAACCGGGGCCCGTCCCTCAAGGAGGTCGACCGCTCGCTCGACTTCTTCGTGAGCACGCTCTCCGGCTGACCGGTCGAAGAGCGGCGGGGAACGGCTCACTCCGTGAGTCGGTGGTACAGGTCCAGGGCGACGCACGGCCGGGCTTCGCTGGCCTTCCGCCCCTGCTCGACGTCGGCCTACGCCCCAACCGCGGAGAATCCCTCGTGAACGTGCTGATCGTCTTCGCCCACCCGGAACCCCACTCGTTCAACGGGGCGCTGAAGGACAGAGCCGTGCAGGTACTGGAACAGGCCGGGCACGAGGTCGTGGTGAGTGATCTGTACCGGCTCGGCTGGAAGGCCGCAGTCGACGCCGACGACTTTCCCGGAACGCGCCTCGACCCCGGCTTCCTCGATGTCTCCAAGGAGCAGGAACGCGTGTCGGCGTCCGGGCTCACCTCGGCCGACGTCCGGGCGGAGCAGGACAAGGTCATCCGGTCGGATCTGATCATCTTCCAGTTCCCGATGTGGTGGTTCGGCATGCCGGCCATTCTCAAGGGCTGGGTCGACCGGACGATGGCCCGTGGGTTCGCCTACGGGGCCGGGCGGAAGTACGACACCGGGATGCTCAGGGGCCGCCGTGCCATGGCGTGCGTGACGACGGGCACCGCCTCCAGTCTGTACGAGCCCGACGGTATCGACGGCGACATCAACCACATCCTGTGGCCCGTCCACAACGGGATCTTCCGCTACCTCGGTTTCGACGTGCTGCCGCCGTTCGTCGCCTGGATGCCGGGCAGGGTGTCTCCGGAGCAGCGGGCGGCGTACCTGGAGGGCTACGCCGAGCGTCTGCTGACCTTGGAGGACACCGAGACCTTGTTCTTCCACCCCGCCGAGGACTACGGCCCCGACGAGCGGCTCAAGCAGGGAGTGGTGGCCCGTAGCGGGTTCCAGTGGAACCCGGCAGCGGGGCAGGAACGCGCCGATGCCGTCCAATACCCGTGGAGGAGCGGATTCCCGGAGTGACATACCGGTGTTCCAGACGCTGCACCACGCCGACCCGTTCACCCTGGGCCGCGTACCGGCCCAGGCCTTCAAGCTGTTCATGAGCGTCAACTCCGTCCTGGCCGCCGCGGTCGGCTGGATCGGCCTCGGCCAGAACCTGGGGCTCTGGTCCCGTTATCCGCATGCTTCAGCGTCGTGCCGGCCGACACAGCGTGTCGGCGGCGGGCAGGGCGCGGGCGACGAGTCGCGAGACGCATGGCGGTGAGTCGACCACGGGTACGTAGTCGGCCCAGTAGGTCATCGACGCCGACGCGAGGATACCGGCCGCACCCCCAGCGGGCGGGGGCGCGGAGGTCGGAGGGATCCGCGGAGCGGGACCTCCTCAGTCGCCCGGTGTCACGAGGAAGGTGCTGAACGAGTCGGCCGGGAGCGTCACTTCGACCATCCGGTCGTCGACCATGAGACGCACGGGCATCTCCTCGGCCATGTCGTTGTGAACGACGAGCACCACGCTCCCGTCCGGATTGACGAAAGCCACCTGGTTCTCGTAGCCGTTCAGGCTCAACGTCTCCAGGACGCGCGCGCCCGGTGCCACGAAGCCGCCGACGTGCTTGAGCAGGTAGTACTCGTGGTTGTAGGTGAACGACTCCGTCGTCGGGTCCACGGTGACGAGCGAGTTCTGTGTCCAGCCCCAGGTGCTCCGGCCGCCCTCCGACAGCGCGATGTTCCAGTACGTGTAGGCGCTCGTACCGTTGTCCAGGTAGTGCTTGAGCTGAGTCCAGGCGTAGCGGCAGTAACGCCAGTCGTTGCGGCCGTCGCCGCATTCCTGTTCGGTCTGGTAGATCCGCAGCTCCGGGTGACTGCTGTGGACGGCCGCGACGGCGCGCTTGCCGCCCCACTGGAAGCCGACACCCCGGACGAGTTCGCTCACCTCCGGGTCCCGCAGCACCTCCTCGACCAGGCCGGCGTCGCCTCGTTCGAGGGTGCCGAGAAAGACCGCGACGTCTCGCTTCTTCATCTCGGGCCCAAGGTGCCGGAGGAACTGTATGAGACCGTTCGGCGTCCAGGTACAGCTCGGAAAGACCTGCGGGGAGTTGAACTCGTTCTGAGGCATGACCATCTCGACGGCGATGCCCTGCTCGCGGTACTCGTCGACGAAGCGGCCGAAGTAGGCGGCGTACGTCTGCAGGTACCGCTGCTCCAGCACGAACATGTCGGTGCCCTCGGTGCACGCCTGCTCAGGCCGCAGACCGTTCTCGACGCCCGGCAGCCACGGTGGCACGACCGCACCCGCGTAGTGCTTGTTGGTCTTCATCCAGGCCGGCGGGCTCCACGGCGATGCCCAAAGCCGTAGACCGGGCTGGTGCTCCAGGGCGCCGCGGATGAACGGGATGAGCGTCTCGTGGTCGTGTTCGATGCTGAAGTGTTCCAGTGCGTGGTCGCCGTCGACCTCGTCGTACGAGTACCAGTCGCGTGCGAAGTCGTTGGCACCGATCGGCACGCGGCAGAGGGTGAGGCTCGCTCCGACGCCGGGCGCGAAGAGCTCGCGAAGGACCTCGCTCCTGGCCGACTCCCCCAGAGCTGTCAGTGCGGCCCAGCCGAGCTCGTTGAAGCAGGCCCCGAAACCCTCGATCGTCTGCCGCGTCTCACTGGTCCGTACGATGACGTCGGGGGGTGCCGTGACAGCGCCTGTCACCGGCCCGCGCTGTCTGCGCCAGGGCGCGTGCGACGTGGTGACGATCCAGGTCACCTCCTCCGTGTGCGCTGTATCGGCTGTCCGGAGCTGAGTGGGCATGTGCTGTCCTCGGTTGGTGTCAGGTAGCGCTGGGCCTCGACGCAAGAGAGTCCGCGGTGGACCGCGTGCTGTCCCGTGCGGGCGGCTGAGCGCTTCGGCAGCCGCCGTCGGTGGGCGGGCCGGGCAGTTGATGTCCATGGCGTCGTCGTCTCGTGGTGGGGTGTGCCACGGTCAGCGAGTCCGCAGGACCGTCCGCTCAGAACGATGTCGAGCTGGGCCAGGAGGCGCGGTTCGCAGGCCCATACCGCGTCGGGGCCTCCGACGCCGGAGACGTAGGAACGGCCGAGCACGACACCGAGGGTGTTCTCGCCCTCGTGCAGCAGCTCCGTGACGTCGATCGTGCGTGAGTACGCCGTCCTGTCGTAGTGGGAGGGCGGCGGAT
The DNA here is from genome assembly GCF_042959425.1 of Streptomyces sp. NPDC007896. Lineage (NCBI taxonomy): Bacteria > Bacillati > Actinomycetota > Actinomycetes > Kitasatosporales > Streptomycetaceae > Streptomyces > Streptomyces sp. NPDC007896. The sequence goes on from NZ_JBIBKX010000003.1 coordinate 96,582, forward strand.
CGAGCAACGCGTCGCTCACCGCGCGGCCGTTGATCTCGGCCACGGAGTAGCCCAGGCCGGCGATGTGCAGTTCGGCCCGCTCGGGCCGGTCCGCGAGCCGGAAGTCCCGCCGCAGCAACGGCGCGGGAGGCTGCCCGCCGGGAGACGGGCGAGGGACGGGATTGTCCCGGCCGATCCACCGGGCCGTGGCGTCGAACTCGTGTGTCGTCACCTCCTCCGGCACCTGCGAGAGGCGGCCAGCCGTGTCCTCTGCTCCGAGGGCCGGCGGGGCCGCGCCGGCCGACGAGCGCGGGACGGCCGCGGCCGTCTCTGTCGCCGGTCGGGGAGCGGATTCGGGATTGCGGGACATGGGTCTCCCGTCGAGATGAACGAGGCAGGTCCGGTCGGGGCTCGGCAGGGTGAGTACGGCATGAAGCGGGCTCACCCGCCGGGTCCGTCCCATTGGAGGAAGCGCGGATCCCCGCGGTCTCGGCCGGCTCCGACGGGGAGTCGGAGCCGGCCGAGACCGGGGAAAGGAGACCGTGGTCGGGGAGGAGGTCAGACGGCCTGGCCGACCTTTGCCTCGTCGAGGCTCTTGGCCTTGGGGATCAGCGCGACGAGCAGGGTGGCGACGGCGATCACGCCGGCGAACAGCAGGAACCCGTTGGTGAAGCTCTCATCGACGTAGAAGGCGGTTCCCTTCATCACGTTGCTGTTCTGCGCGACGACCACGAACGCCACCTGGGTGAGCACGCCCTGCATGACACCCTGCATCATGTTCTGCGCGCCGTTGCCCAGTGCCTGCTCCTCCGGCTTCACCGATTCGATGACCATGATGGGGACCAGGGCCACGACGATGCCCATGCCGATCGAGCCGACCGCGCCGGTCGCCATGACCTGGCCGACGCTGTGGTGGAACTGGGACGTGAGGGTGACACCGGCGGCCACCAGGGTGCCGCCGACGGCGAGCAGCACCCGCGAGTCGATGCGCCGGACGAGAACGCCGGTCGCCACCGAGACCGCGATGAGGATGATGCTGTTGGGCGCACCGACCCAGGCCACCTTCGTGGCGGACCAGCCCAGGCCGTCGGACAGACCCGGGATGTTCGGCATGAGCAGGAGCAGGTTCAGCACGGTGCCCTGGGCGAATACCGCTCCCATGGCGAGGCCCGTGACCAGGAACGTGGACCACACCCGGCGACGCCCGAGCAGGGATATGGGGAACATCGCATGGGCGATCTTGCGCTCGACCTGCACGAACGCGAGAACGGCCACGAGGCCGGCTCCGATGAAGCCCAGGGTCTCGCCGCTCGTCCAGCCCCACTCCTCGCCCTTGCCGACGCCGTAGATGACGGACGTCAGACCGCCGCCCAGCAGGATCCCGCCGAGCCAGTCGATGCGGGTGCGGGCCTCTCGCACCGGGCTCTCGGGCACGATGAGCAGCAGAGCCACAAGGCTGATCGCAGTGGATATCACCATGAACCACAGGACGCCGCGGTAGCCGAAGTCGTCGAGGACCCAGCCGGACAGGAACGGTCCGCCCAGGGCCAGCACACCCATACCGCCGCCGAGGAGGCCGCTGGCCGGACCGACCAGCTTGGGCGGGAACACGTCCCGGGCCAGTGCGTAGACGAGCGCGATAGAGGGACCGTAGAAGCCCGAGACGGCGCGCCCGATGAGCAAGGTCTCATAGTTCGTGGAGAAGGCTGCGATCAGGTCGCCGGCCAGGCCGAGCGCGGTGATGACGGTCAGCACGCGCTTCTTGCCGTACATTCCGGCGGCCTTGACGATGAACGGCGTGGAGAAGACGCCGACCAGCAGGCCGACCTGGCCGAACCATGCGATCTGGGTGGTGTGGTAGTGGATCGCGATCTCGGACTGGGCGTTCGAGCTCATCAGGCCGATGAGGCCGTTCAGCTGGGACGCCCACAGTAGAGCGATCAGGATGAGTGCGAACCGCGCGCCGAAACCGGCCTTCCCGGCATTGTCTTCTTGGTGCGGTGACTCGACGTTGAGTGTCATGCGGCACCCCGGCCTTTCGTGCGGGTGGAGCCCTTTTGCTCCCAGCGCGCAGGCTAGCTCTTAATTTTTTTGAGTGATAGATTTTCGACACGGAAACATTTCTGTGACCTTCGGGTGGCTGAACCCGAGCCCTCTCGCCCCCCAGACCTGCGATGCCGTCGTCGCACCCTCGGAAGGGATCCCGCACATGCAGCAGCCCGATCCGGCCACCCTCCCCCTGGAGAGGAAGGCGTCCCTGCTCTCAGGAGGGGACTTCTGGTCCACTCAGCCGCTCGACGAGGCGGGTGTGCCCGCGGTGGTGCTGACCGACGGTCCGCACGGGATCCGCCGTCAGAAGGCGGGCGCCGACCACCTGGGCTTCCACGCGAGCGAGCCGGCCACCTGCTTCCCCCCGGCCGTCGCTGTCGGATCCAGCTGGGACGGCGAGCTCGCCGCACAGGTGGGGGAGGCGGTGGGCAGGGAGGCCCGTGCGCTGGGCGTCGGAGTCGTCCTGGGCCCCGGCGTGAACATCAAGCGGTCCCCGTTGTGCGGGCGCAACTTCGAGTACTACTCCGAGGACCCGCTCCTGTCCGGTGTGCTGGGCGCCGCGTTCGTGCGGGGCCTCCAGGCCCAGGGCGTGGGCGCGACGGTCAAGCACTTCGCGGCCAACAACCAGGAGACCGACCGCATGCGCGTCAGCGCCGAGGTCGACGAGCGCACCCTGCGCGAGATCTACCTGGCGGCCTTCGAACGCATCGTCACCGAGGGGCACCCGGCCGCCGTCATGGCCGCCTACAACCGGATCAACGGCGTCCCGGCCTCGGAGAACAGATGGCTGCTCACCGACGTCCTGCGCACGGAGTGGGGGTTCGAGGGCGCGGTCGTCTCGGACTGGGGCGGCGTCGGTGACCGGGTGGCGGCGCTAGCCGCGGGCCTTGATCTGCAGATGCCCGGTCCGGACGCCGTCCACGACGCGGCGATCGTGCGGGCGGTGCGTGAAGGTGCCCTGGACGAGGCATTGGTCGACGCGAGCGTACGGCGTGTGGCCGGGCTCGCCCAACTGGCCGTCACCTCGGAGACCGATGCGGCCGCACCCGCCGAACACCACGACCTGGCACGTGAGTTGGCCGCGGACTGCATAGTCCTGCTGAAGAACGACAAGTACACCCTGCCGCTCGCGGAGGGAGTACGCCTCGCTGTCATCGGCGAGTTCGCCGCCGACCCGCAGTTCCAGGGCGGTGGCAGCTCGCTCATCAACGCCACCCGTGTCGACACCCCGTTGGAGGCGATCCAGGCCCTCGGCCACCCCGTCACGTACGCGGCCGGGTTCATGACCGGCGGGGGAGCGGATGCGGAGGCGTTGCGCGAGGAGGCCGTACGGGCCGCCTGTGGAGTCGAGGTCGCCGTGGTCTTCGTCGGTCTGCGCGGGGAGACCGAGGGGGCCGACCGAGAGCACCTCGACCTGCCAGCGGACCAGGTGGAACTGGTGCGCGCGGTGGCGGCCGTCGCTCCGCGTACGGTGGTCGTGCTGTCGACCGGCGGCGTGGTGTCCCTGGAAGGATGGCACGACGACGTCGACGCGATCGTGGCGGGCTGGCTCCTCGGGCAGGCCTCGGGCGGTGCCCTCGCGGACGTGCTGTCCGGCGCCGTCAACCCGTCCGGCCACCTTGCCGAGAGCATCCCGCTGCGGCTGGAGGACAACCCCAGCTACCTCACCTTCCCCGGTGAAGCGGGCCATGTCCGCTACGGCGAGGGCGTGATGGTCGGCTACCGCCACTACGAGACCGTCGGACGCGCCGTCCGCTACCCGTTCGGACACGGGCTGAGCTACACCGCCTTCGAGACGGCGGAGCTGTCGGTCGACGTCACCGGGGACGACACCGCCACCGTCCGTCTGCGGGTGACCAACACCGGCGAGCGGGCCGGCAAGCACGTCGTCCAAGTCTACGTGGCCACCACCGCCGGCCGGGTCCGCCGTCCCGCACGCGAACTGCGTGCCTTCACCAAGGTCGCCCTGCGGCCGGGGGAGTCCCGCACCGTTGAACTCCCGCTGGAGCGCCGCGCGTTCGCCTACTACGGCATAGAAGGCGGCGGCTGGACGGTCGCCCCGGGCGCGTACACGGTGCAGATCGGCGAGAGCGCCGCCCGCATCGTCGCCGAACAGACGATCACTCTCACCGGCGACGCCGATGCCACACCCCTGTCCCTTGACTCCGCCATCGGCGACTGGTTCGCCCACCCGGTGGCCGGCCCGCTGCTTCAAGAAGCGCTCATGGCCGGGGCGACCGAGGAACAGCGCCTTCAGGCGGAGGCCGACAGCGACCTCATGGACATGGTGGCGTCCATTCCCGCCCGCCAGTACCTGCATTTCCCCGGTGTCCCCGTGACCACCGACGACCTGACCGAGATCCTGGAGGCAACCCGATGAGCCGCACCCCCGACCTTCGCCCCGACTTCCTGTGGGGTGCGTCCACCTCGCCGCACCAGATCGAGGGCAACAACCTCAACAGCGACTGGTGGCGGATGGAGCGCCAGAGCGAGGGCCGTCTGGAACTCAGCGGTGACGCCCTCGACAGCTACCACCGCTACGGCGAGGACATGCGGCTGCTGTCCGAAGCGGGCTTGAACGCCTACCGGTTCGGCATCGAGTGGGCCCGCATCGAGCCGGAGCCCGGGCAGTTCTCCAAGGCCGAGCTCGCCCACTACCGTCGCATGATCGACACCGCGCGCGGCCTCGGGCTCGAACCGGTCGTCACCCTGCACCACTTCAGCAACCCCCGCTGGTTCACCGACGAGGGCGGCTGGACGGGCCCGACGGCCGTCGACCGGTTCTCCCGGTACGTGGAGCGCGCCTGCACGATCCTCCACGACGTCAACTGGGTCGTCACCATCAACGAGCCGAACATCCTGGCCCTGATGAGCGGTATGTCGGCGGCCGTGGCCGAGGGCGTCGACATCAACCTCGGCGCGGGCATGCGGATGCCGTCCCCCAGCGTGGAGATCGGCGAGGCCCTGGTGCGGGCCCACCGCGCCGCCGTGGCCGTCGTACGCGAGCACACCTCGGCGAAGGTCGGCTGGACCGTGGCGCAGCAGGCGCTCGTCCCCACGCCCGGCAGCGAGAAGCTGCACGCCGAACTGCGATGGGCGTGGGAGGACCTCTACCACCACGGCGCCCGCGGGGACGACTTCCTGGGCGTGCAGTCGTACACGAGCCAGTTGGTCGACAAGGACGGCATCGTTCCCGCGCCCGAGAGCCCCGACAACACCCTGACCGGCTGGGCATACCGGCCCGACGCCCTCGGCATCGCGCTGCGGCACGCCTGGGAGGCCACGGAGGGGGCCCTCCCGCTGCTCGTCACCGAGAACGGCATCGCCACCACCGACGACACGCGCCGGATCGCCTACACCACCGAGGCGCTGGGGCACCTGTACGACGCGGTCGCCGACGGCATCGACGTCCGCGGGTATCTGCACTGGTCGGCACTGGACAACTTCGAATGGGGCCACTGGGCACCGACGTTCGGACTCATCGCCGTCGACCGCGAGACCTTCGAGCGCACGCCCAAGCCGAGTCTGGCCTGGCTCGGCGATGTCGCCCGCAAGGGCGGCGTCCTGGAGGCGGGGGAGTGAGGACGGGGACGGCTTACGACAGGTAGCCACCCTCGACCGAAGGTGCGGGCCGGATGAGTTCATCCGGCCCGCACCGACGTCGCCCACGGGTCGGCCGGACGACTCCTCGCCCCGGGTGGTGACGAGCCCAGGCCGGGCGCCGGGGGAGAGGAGGTGTCAGGAAGCGGTGGGCGGGACGGGCTCGGGAGCGTAGGTGAAGCGGGTGAGGAGCGCGTCCGCACCGAGGGCTTCGACGCCGATCACCCGGCCGGTGAAGCCTCCGGCGACCTCGGTCGAGATGTAGCGGCCGTCGATGGTGGCGAGCGTACGGAACTCGTCGTCGGCCAGGTAGCCCAGGTGGATCTCGTCCGGTCCCTTGGCGAAGCTGTACTGCTCGGTGTGGGCGACCGCGCGGAGGGCCAGCGGGTACTCCGCCGCGATTCCGTCGGCGGTGGCCAGTATCTGGTCGAGCGGGCCGATGACCGCGCGGGCCGAGAGGGTGCCGCGCCGGCGTTCCACCGCGGCCCAGTGGGCGTCGTCGATCCGTACGACCAGGGCCGCGTCGCCCTCCGGCAGGGTCGCGGTCGCGGTCCAGGAGGCGTCACGTGCCCGGACGCCCAGGAGCCGTTCGGCGTCCGTCGCGGCGGGTACCCGGCCGGCCAGCAGACGCAGGCCTTCGCCCAGGCGGGCGAGTGCGAAGGAACGTGGGTCGGTGCCCGGCGCGATCCAGCGCGGGTGCAGCTCCGGGGCGCCGAAATCGTCGGTGAAGGCGGTGGGTGCCTCCGGGACGGTGTAGCGGTCCTCGACGATCACGGGCCAGTCGTCCACCCAGTCCACGCCGGTGAGGAAGGTCTCGCGCCCGTTGACGTGGGACTCGGGGAACGACCCGAGCGGGCGCACGCCCAGGTGCACCATCGCCCAGGAACCGTCGGGCAGCTCGACCAGGTCGCCGTGACCGGTGTTCTGCACCGGGTGCTGGGTGCTGCGGTGCGAGAGGATCGGGTTCCCCGGGTGCGGCTCCCACGGGCCGGAGGGGGAGTCCGAGCGCGCTACGCAGACGCCGTGCCCCGGGCCGGTGCCGCCCTCGGCCACCAGGAGGTACCAGAGGTCGCCGCGCCGGATCAGGTGCGGGCCCTCCGTGTGGGCCAGGCCGGTGCCGGTCCAGATGATGCGCGGCTCGGAGAGCACCTTGCCCGTCGACGGGTCCACGGTGGCCTGGGCGATGCCGCCCGGGAGCGACCACGTCAGGTAGCAGGTGCCGTCCTCGTCCCAGGCCAGGTCCGGGTCGATCCCGATCGCCCCGGTCGTGTGGACGGGGTCGCTCCATTCGCCCGCGGGGTCGCTCGCGCGGACGATGAGGTGGCCCTTCATGACGTCGTCCCGGTTCGTCGTCGCCAGCCAGAACTCGCCGTCGTGGTACCGGATGGTGGGGGCGTAGATGCCTGCGTTGGCTCCCTCCCGGCTCCGGCGTACCCGCAGCTGGCTCGGCCGGTCGAGGACGTTGCCGACCTGCTCCCACTCGATGAGGTCACGGCTGTGGAAGACGGGGACCCCGGGGAAGTACTCGAAGCTGGAGGTCACGAGGTAGTAGTCCTCGCCGGCCCGGCAGATGGAGGGATCCGGGTGGAAGCCGGGGATGATCGGGTTGACGTTGGCGGTCATGTGCGGCGGCCCTTCGATGTGCGGTCGTGAGGGGTGTTGCGGGCACCCTAGCCACTAAATTTTTTGGATGATAGATTTTTGATGCTCGCGACGTGATCGCCGAGACGTGTCTTGGACATACGGCGAGCCGACGTCCGACGAATTCCGCAGTGACAGGCCCATCAGAGGCACGACCGAACGAGCGTGGACCGCGCCGTTCGTGCCCTGAGGCCGGCCAGCCGTTCGGCGACGTCGGCCGGCGGGGGCGACGAGCCACAGCCCCGCCACGATGGCCTGGGCGCCAGCCCCTAAGGACCGCAGAGAGGAAGAGGACACTGATGTCCGCCCCCCACACCTCCTCCAACGCCACTCACCCCCACTCGCCCGACGCCCTCGGATTCGACCCCGAGGCCCTGCGGGCCAGATACCGTGCCGAACGCGACCGTCGCGTCCGCCCCGACGGCAACGCCCAATATCAGGGTGCCGGCGGCGAGTTCGGCTACTACACCGAAGACCCACACGCCGACCCGGAGTTCACGCGGGAGCCGCTGCACGACCAGGTCGAGGCGGTGATCGTCGGCGGCGGGTTCGGCGGACTGCTCGCCGCGGCCCGGCTGCGGCAGGCGGGCGTGGAGTCGATCCGGGTGATCGACAAGGGCGGCGACTTTGGCGGCACCTGGTACTGGAACCGCTACCCAGGAATCCACTGCGACATCGAGTCGTACATCTACATGCCGCTGCTGGAGGAAGTCGGCTACGTCCCCCAATGGCGCTACGCGCCGGGGGAGGAGATCCGACAGCACGCCCAGGCCATCGCCCGACACTTCGATCTCTACGACAACGCCTGCTTCCAGACGCAGGCGACCGAACTCCGCTGGGACGACGCCGAGTCGGAGTGGACCGTCACCACCGACCGCGGCGACCGCATCCGTGCTCGCTACGTGATCGTCTCCACCGGCACGCTCAGCCAGGCCAAACTCCCCGGCATCCCCGGCATCGAGACCTTCAAGGGCCACACCTTCCACACCAGCCGCTGGGACTACGCCTACACGGGAGGTGACGCGAACGGCGGCCTGCACGGGCTGGCCGACAAACGCGTCGCCCTGATCGGCACCGGCGCGACCGCCATCCAGGTCGTGCCCCACCTGGGACAGGACGCCAAGCACCTGTTCGTGTTCCAGCGCACGCCCTCCTCCGTCGATGTACGGGACAACCGCCCCACCGACCCGGACTGGGCCAGGTCACTGAAGCCCGGCTGGCAGCGGGACCGCACGGAGAACTTCCTCAAGGTCGTCACCGGCATCCGGACGGACGAGGACCTGGTGAACGACGCCTGGACCAGCAGCGCCCGGCTCCAGGAGAAGCTCATCCCGACGAACGCCTACGAGGATGTGCCGGCCGAGGAGCGCGAACGCGCCTACGAACTCGCCGACTTCCAGAAGATGAACGAGATTCGCGCCCGGGTCGACGCCATCGTCGAGGACCCGGCCACGGCCGAGAAGCTCAAGCCCTGGTACCGCTACATGTGCAAGCGGCCCACGTTCAGCGACAACTATCTGCAGACCTTCAACCGGCCCAACGTCACCCTTGTCGACACCGCCGACACGCACGGCGTCGAGCGGATCACCGAGAACGCCGTCGTGGTCGGCGGCGCGCAGTACGAGGTCGACTGCGTCATCTTCGCGACCGGCTTCGAGGTCGGCATCTCGGGGATTCTCTCCGGACAACTCCCCGTGTACGGACGCCAAGGCGTCCATCTGTTCGAGGCGTGGTCGCAGGGCCCGAAGACACTCCACGGGTTCTACACCCACGGCTTCCCGAACCTCTTCCAGCTGGGCCCGCTGCAGAACGCGGCGTCCGTGAACTTCGTCCACATCCTCGACGAACAGGCCACCCACGTCGCCGAGGTGGTCGCGCAGGCCCGGAAGCGCCGGGCCCGTTACGTCGAGCCCAGCCCCGAGACCCAGGATGCCTGGCTGGACACACTCCGGAAGAACGCGCCCGACCTGCACATGTTCCAGGCCGAGTGCACCCCCGGCTTCTACAACAACGAGGGCATGCCCCGGGAGCGGAACGAGGCGTACGCCGACGGACCGGTGGCCTTCCACGAACTGCTCCGACGCTGGCGCCAGGACGGTGGCATGGACGAGGTGCTCGTGGAGGCGGAGCGGGCGTGACCAGCACGTACATCACTCGCTTCAGCGAGATGCCCGGCAACCCGTCTGCCACCAGCGGGCGTTGGAAGCCGCGGCGGCTCAACCCGCCCAACCGGCTGTGGGGTTCGAACGGCGTAGCCTTCGGTCCGGACGGGCGCCTGTACGTCGCCCAGTTCCTCGCCGGGCAGATCAGCGCCGTCGACACGGCCACCGGGGACCTCGACGTGATCGTGCCGATGGACGGCCCGGTGCAGTCGCCGGACGACCTCGCCTTCGGTGCGGACGGGTCGATGTACATCGCCGACCTGGTCCCCGGCCGGGTGTGGCGACGCAGTCCCGAGGGCGCGTACACCCTGGTCTCGGACGAGGTGAAGGTACCCAACGGCATCACCTGCGTCGGCGACCGGCTCTTCGTCAACGAGATGCGGCCGGGCGGCCGTCTGCTGGAGCTGTTCTCGGACGGCGGCGAAGCCGTGGTCCTCACCGAAGGGCTCGCGCTCGGCAATGCCATGCAACTCGGCCCGGACGGGTGGCTGTACTACCCACACATGATGACGGGCCAGGTGTGGCGGATCCCGCCGGACGGCGGGGTGCCCGAGGTGGTCGCCGAGGACGTGCACGAGCCGGTCGCGGTCCGCTTCGACCAGGGCGGTGTCCTGCATGTCCTGTCCCGGGGCGTGGAAGGCATCGTGACCCGTATCGACCTGCACGGCAGCGGCTTGCGCACGCTCGTCAGCAGCGGCCTGGTGGGCCTGGACAACGCGGCCTTCGACGCGGAGAACCGCATGTTCGTCTCCAGCTACGCCAGCGGAGGCATCACCGAGCTGCACCCCGACGGGCGTACCCGCGAGGTCGTGCCCCGCGGCCTGGACGGCCCCTACGGCGTGACCGTCGACCTCGGCGGCGCGGTGTACGTGGGTGACCACTACCGGCTGGCGAGCCCGGTGCCCTCCGACGAGGGCGACATCACCTCCCACACCCTGTTGCCGCCGTTCGTGCACGGGGTCACCAACGCGGCCGGTTTCGTGCACCTCACGTCGCAGTACGGCGATGTCCACACCTACGACCCCGACCAGGGGACCACCCGGGAACGGGCGACCGGACTCGACCAGCCCGTCGGCATCACGGTGGGGCCGGATGGTTCGCTCGTCGTCGCCGAGGCGGGCGCCGGCCGGGTCGTGGCTGTCGACGACAGCGACACCGTCACCGTGCTCACCGAAGGGCTCGACCACCCCGTGGACGTGGCCTTCGACACCGTAGGGCGCTGCTATGTGAGCGACGACCGGCTCGGGGCGGTGCTCCGGATCAAGGAGGACGGAACGACGGAGGTCGTCGCGGACGGGCTCGGCGCACCGCAGGGACTGGCCGTGCGCGGCGACGAGCTGTTCACGGTGGAGGTCGAACACCGGCGGCTGCGGACTGTCTCGCTGAGCACGGGCGAGACCAGGGTGGATGCCGAGGACCTGCCGGTCGGATGGCCCCCCGACACCGTTCCCCGCGCCGAACCCGCGCTGTTCACCCAGGGCATGACCGGCTCGCCGCGCCCGTTCGCCGGCCTCGCCGTCGCCCCGGACGGTTCCCTCCTCCTGGCGGCCAACGGCGAAGGGAGCGTGTGGCAGTTGAAGGCGTGACCGGCGCCGCAGACAGGCTCACGGAGAGACCGCAGGCAGTCCACAGCAGTCCACAGAGAAATGGTGCAGCACATGATCAGTACGGGTCTTGAAGGCCGTGGTGTCGTCGTCACCGGCGCCGCGTCCGGAATCGGCAGGGCCACGGCTCTGAAGTTCGCGCAGGAAGGTGCGAAGGTTCTGGTCGTGGACCTCGACCGGGTGGGCGCCGAGGAGACCGTCAAGGAGATCGACGCCACGGGGGGAGTCGCCCTCGCCGTCGTCGGGGACCTGAGTGACCAGCAGGTCGTGGAGACGGTCGTTGAGCGGGCCGTGGGAGCCTTCGGCCGCCTGGATGTTCTGGTGAACAACGCCGGGATCATGGACCGCATGTCCGCGCTCGGTGAGACCGACGATGCCGAGTGGGAGCGGGTCATCCGGATCAATCTGACGGCGCCGTTCCTGCTGACCCGTGCGGTTCTGCCGCACATGCTGGCCGCGGGACGCGGCTCGATCGTCTTCACCGCGTCCGAGGCCTCTCTGCGCGGCAGCGCGGCGGGCGCCGCCTACACCGCTTCCAAGCACGGCATCGTCGGCCTGGTGAAGAACCTGTCTGTCATGTATAGGGGGCAGGGCATCCGCGCCAACGCCGTCGCCCCCGGTCCCACCGCGACCAGCATCCACGTGGACGCCGGTCAGGAAGCACACGGCCCCACCGTCATAGGCCCGTTGATCGGAGCCAACATCGGCCGACGGGGGTCTGCGGAGGAACAGGCCGCCGCCATCGTCTTCCTGGCCTCCGACGCCGCCTCTCTCGTCAACGGCGCCGTTCTGCCTGTCGACGACGGCTGGGCCGCCGTCTGACAGAAGGGGCGTCGGGTTTCGCCACCAAGCCGGTCAGGAGTGCCAGTGCCCGTCGAAGCATCAGGAGCAGACCCCATGAGTACGTCGTATCCCCAGGTCAACACCGTCCATGGGCCGGTCTGTGGCGAGCGCCGAGCGGATGGCAGCCTGCGCTTCCTCGGAATCCCGTACGCCCGGCCGCCCGTCGGCGAGCTGAGGTTCGCCGCGCCGGTCGCGCCGCAGCCGTGGACCGAGACCCTCGACGCCATCGCGTACGGGCCGACGGCCCAGCGCCGCCCCATCACCGAGGTCACCACCGTCCCGGAGCCCACCATCCCCGGAGACGCGGTCCTCAACGTCAACGTCTTCACGCCGGACACCACCCCCGAGAAGCCGCTGCCCGTCCTGGTCTGGATTCACGGCGGCGGCTACGTCGCCGGCTCGGCGGCCAGCCCCTGGTACGACGGATCTGCCTTCAGCCGGGACGGCGTGGTCCTTGTCTCCCTGGGCTACCGGCTCGGCATCGAGGGCTTCCTCCACCTCGACGACGCCCCGGACAACCGCGGTGTGTTGGACTGGATCGCCGCCCTGGAATGGGTCCGCGACAACATCGCCAAGTTCGGCGGCGACCCGGCCAAGGTGACGATCGCCGGACAGTCCGCGGGCGGCGGTGCCGTACAGACGCTGCTCGCCGTCCCCGCCGCCCGGGGGCTGTTCCGCGGGGTGATCTCCGCGTCCGGCGTCCTCATGCGGCCGGACGGGCCTGATGTCGCGCGTGCCGCCGCGCGCCTGTTCACCGCACGCACCGGAGTGCCCGCCACCGCCGCCGCGTTGCGCGGGCTCGGCCGCGACGAACTGCTCGACCTCCAGGGCCGGCTCCTGGCACCGGGGGCGGACCGCGAGGGACTGCCCCCGATGCAGACCCTTGCACCGTTCGCCGACGGCGAGCTCATCCCCGAACCCGTCTTCACAGCCCTCACCGAAGGCGATGCCGGCGCCGACGTACCGCTCCTGCTGGGTTGTACCGCGCACGAGTTCAACGTGCTTCCGGACCTGCCGGAAACGCCGCCGTTGCCCCAACTCCTGGGTTTCCTCGGCCTGGAGCCCGATCGGGCCGAGACCTTCCGCGCCGCGTACAAGGACCTCGAACCGGATGCGTACTTCGGCCAGGCACTCACCGATGCCACCTTCCGGGTCCCGACGCTGGCTGTCGCCGCCGCCCGCGCCGCCCGCGACCGTCCCACCTGGCTCTACGAGTTCATTTGGGCGTCGCCGGTGAACGGGGCGGCTTTCCACTGCCTGGACCTGCCGTTCGCCTTCGATCTGCTCGGCGCCGAGGGCGTCACGGTGGCGACGGGGGCCGCGCCACCACAGGCATTGGCGGACGCCTTGCACCGGTCCTGGGTGGCCTTCGTACGGGATCAGGATCCGGGCACGGAGTGGCCGCGCTTCACAGCGGACGAGCGCGCGGCGATGGTCTGGTCCGCCGAGCCCCATGTCGACGACGACCCCATGAGCCAGGTCCGCGCCATCTGGTCCTCCTGACCCTGGCCCCGGCCCGCACTCCACTTCTCCCCTCCAGGACCTCAAGGAAGGAATCCCAGTGCTCCTGCGTCCCGCACACGTACGCCGCGCACATGGCCTCCTCGCCGCCGCGGCCGCTCTCGCGTTTCCCACCGCCGTCGCGGCGCCGGCTGACGCCGTGGAGACGGTCCGATCCGCCGGACCCCGCTGCACACCGGCCGGGCCCGGCCTTACCACCGTCTTTGTCGCCTCTGCCGGAACCACCTACCCGGTGTCGCTCTATATCCCCCGCGGGTACTCGGGACGCAACCCCGTCCCGCTCGTCCTCAACCTGCACGGCAGCGGCTCGAACGGGAACGACCAGCTTGTCATCAGCGGCATGGAACGGGCCGCCGATCAGCATGGGTTCTTGGTGGCCGTGCCCAACGGCGGTACTCCGCAGCCCGGTTCGGAGGGCGGCTACACCTGGGTCCTGCCCGGGGTGCCGAACACCTCAGGTCAGCTGCCCTCCCCGGACGACCGCGACGACGTCCGGTTCCTCTCCGACACCATCACCGCGATCTCCGACGGCTTCTGCGTCGCCTCGGAGCGCGTGTATGCTACCGGCTTCTCCGGCGGAGCGCGGATGGCCTCTCTCCTCGCCTGTCGGCTGGCGGACCGTATCGCCGCCGTCGCCCCGGTCGCGGGCCTGCGGGCCGGAAACCCCGACGCCTCCGATCCGACCCGTCCGGACCCCGAAGGCGGTGTCCCTTCGCGTCCGGTCCCCGTCCTGGCCTTCCACGGGCAGGAGGACATGGTCAATCCCTATGCCGGTGGTGGCCCCGCGTACTGGCAGTACTCGGTTCCCGCGGCCTTCGACCGCTGGGCGGAACTCGACGGTTGTCGCATCGGACCGCAGGGCACACGGCTTACCGAACACGTCACTCTCCGCACTTATCGGGCCTGCCGTCGTGGCACGGACGTGAGCATGTACGTGATAGCGGACGGTGGACACACCTGGCCGGGATCGCCCTACCCGGCCGCCTTCCCAGGCCTTGGCAAGGTCTCCACCGAGGTCGACGCCACGGACGTCATGTGGCGCTTCTTCGAGCGGCACCCACTGCGGCGGGGGAGTGCAGCGGAGGTTGGGTGACCACCTCGAAACCGCCTTCACGGCGAGGCCGGCGTGCTGCCGGCCAGAGACGGCAGGGGCGCGCTCGCGCACGCCGAGGAGACCGATACCGCTGCCCGGCACCGGGGATTCGACCGCACCGCCATTGACGACGGTGACCCGCAACCGGTCGCCGTCGTAGGTGAGCCGCACCTTGGTCATGCCGGTGCCCGCGTGCTTGGTGACGTTGGTGAGCGCCTTCCGCAGGGTGCGACACGACGTGAGGTCTGTCGGGGCACTCAACGGCCGGGGATCTCCTTCGCCGATGACCGTGAACGGGATTCCGGCCTTTCTGGACGAGTCGACCAGATCGGGAAGTCCGGCAACTCCGGGAGTGGGTCCCCGAGCGTTGTCCTTGTCACCCGCGCCGCGCAGCAGACCGGCGGTGGCCTTGAGTTCACTCAGTGCCATGGAGACGGTTACGGAGAGGCCGGCGGAGATGTGATCGGCCTCGTCGAGTTGCAGGCGCAACAACCAAGGAACGGTACAGGCCCGGAAGTTGGCCAGGACGAGGTGGTGAGCGACCACGACCCGGTCCTGCGCGCTGTCACGACCGAGGAGTTCGTGGCCGCCTCGCCGTCGATGCAGAAGCTGCTGGAGGGTCTGAAGCGCTGTCTGCCTGACCTCCCGGCTGAGGTGCAGACCGAACGTACGACCATGACGCGTCGTCTCGTCACGCAGATGGCGGCCGAGCGTGAGCGTGCCCTCGCGGGCAACGGGTCGGCGTCCCGCGCCAGTTGGCGCGAGACGGCGCACAGTCTGATCGACGCCGTCGCTGCCTTGCGGCAGGCACCGGTCACGCGCTCGGCCAGGAGCCTCTTGACGCCAGTAGCCCGGCTTGGCCAATCGGGTCGAATCGGTGCAAACCGGGGGTGTTGTCGAGATCTTCAGCAGGCTTCGCCTGCGCTTGCCGGCCGCTGTTGCTCTTCTGCGACCTGATCCACCAGGCGGGCCGTAACCGCCGGACCGCTTCGGCATGTCGCTGCGAGGCGACAGGGAAACTAAATCAACGGGTTGACTTAAGTCGCTGGATGGTGTTGCCTGGACCTCCGGGGGCGTCGAGTCGAAGGAGACGGAGTGGCCGCCGGCGGCGACGCGCGAGGCTCGTACCAGCCCTTGGCGTGGGCAGTCGAATGACCCTGGCGCCCGTGCCGGGGCATGCCGAACCGGCGCGCGCAGGGCGTGCGTTGGCGTCGGCCGTGGCGCAGCGACCGTGGACCACAGCGTGGTGGCCGACCGGTCACCGGTGGCCGCTCGGCCACCACGAGGGTGTGCGGGACTGCCTCGCCTTTCCGTGGCGGCCGGATCTCGAACACGCCCTTCCCGGCGGGCGTGAGGCCCAGGCCGTGAGCGGTTTCCTGGCCGCGCTCCACGGGTTGGCCTGCTCCGGCGTACGCACCGGCATGGCCGGACCAACCAACGGACTCGACGATTCCTTGCTGGCCCCTGATGAGCGAAGAGTAAGCAGTGACCAGCGCAGTAGAAAATGCGACGAGCGAAACCTCTGGGGACGTTCCGGACCATGACATCGACAGGCGCGGGCGGTGTCCCCTCGATCCGGCGCCCGCGATGAGGGCACAGCAGGCAGAAGGCCCGTTGACGCAGATCCGTCTGTGGGACGGCAGCAGCGCATGGCTGGTGACCGGCTGTGACGCGCGCCGTGCGGCGTTCTCCGACCTGAGGGTCGGCGTGGATCCCGTGCGTTCTGGTGCTCCGAAGCTCCTCGTCGACGAGGTCGATGAGGGCGTCGAGCTGCTTGAGCGAAAGGAGGGTGTCCGCACCGTGATCGTGTAACCACGAACCGACGCCTGCCCAACGATTCCTCCCTACCCTTCTTCGACAGTTCCCGGAGTTTCCACGCGATGAGCACAACCGCAATCAACGAGTCCGTCACCGCAGACGCACAGCCCAAGGTCCAACGACAGGTCCTCGTGGCCCTCAGCGGCTTGCTCATCGCGCTCTTCGTCGCGACCCTGAGCAGTACCGTGGTCTCGACCGCGCTGCCCAAGATGGTCGGCGCGTTGCACGGCTCGCAGACCCAGTACACCTGGATCGTCACCGCGACCCTGCTCACCACGACCGCCACCACCCCGATCTGGGGCAAGCTGGCCGACCTGTTCAGCAAGAAGACCCTCGTACAAATAGCCGTCATCGTCTTCGTACTCGGCTCGGTGGCGGCGGGCGTGAGCCAGTCTCCCGGGCAGCTCATCGCCTCGCGCGCCCTGCAGGGCGTAGGTGTCGGCGGCGTGCAGGCTCTCGTCCAGATCGCCATCGCCGCGATGATCCCGCCCCGCGAACGAGGCCGGTACAGCGGCTACCTCAGCAGCGTCACGGCCCTGTCGACCATCGGCGGACCGCTGCTCGGCGGTTTCATCGTCGACACCTCGTGGCTGGGCTGGCGGTGGTGCTTCCTCATCAGCCTCCCGGTCGCCCTCGCCGCACTGGTCCTGCTCCAGCGAACGCTGAGCCTCCCGGTCGTCCGACGTGACAACGTGAAGATCGACTACCTGGGCGCGACTCTGATCACCTCGGGCGTCAGCGTGCTGCTCGTCTGGATCTCGTTCGTCGACAGCTCGTTCGCCTGGGCTTCCTGGCAGACCGCCGCCATGGTCGGTGCGGCACTGGTCCTGCTGTCCGTCGCCATGTGGGTCGAAACGCGCGCCGCCGAACCCATCGTGCCCCTGCACATCATCAAGCAGCGCACCACCGTGCTGGCCATCCTCGGCAGTCTCGCCTCCGGCACGGCCATGTTCGCGGCCTCGGTCTACCTCAGCCAGTACTTCCAGACCAGCCGCGGCTACACGGCCACCGAGGCGGGACTGCTGACGATCCCGATGATGGGCGGCATCCTCGTCTCCTCCATCCTCGCGGGCCGGCTGCTCAGCAAGACCGGAAAGCTCAAGCCGTTCGTCGTCGTCGGCTCCGTCCTGCTCACGGCTGGGTTCGCCGGACTCGGCACCATTGACCACCAGACATCGCTGGTCTTCATGAGTGTCGCGATGCTGTGCATCGGCGCCGGCGTCGGTATGACCACGCAGAACTTCATCCTCGTCGTCCAGAACTCCGTCCCGATGAAGGACATCGGCACGGCCAGCACCACGGTCACCTTCTTCCGCTCCCTGGGCGGCACGTTCGGCGTCACCGTTCTGGGAGCCGTCCTGGCTCGTCAGGTCACCAAAGGAATCTCGCAAGATCACGAACCGGCCGCCGTCGCCTACGGCGACGCGACCGGAACCATCTTCCTGATCGCAGCCGGTATCGCCACACTAGGCATCCTCGCGGCGGTCCTGCTGAAGCCGGTCGTCCTGCGCACGAGCCTCGACACACCCGAAGTGAGGGAATCGTCTGCCACCGAGGCGGCAGACGGTGCCGCTGATTCCGACAGAACGGCCGACGCGTCCGAAGGGGATGCGACCGGCTCGGCGCCTGACAACGTGCGGCCCGATCCGAATCGATGAGGCCTCACACCTGGCCGATGCGTACGGGGGCGCCTGGGACCGCCGGACAACAACCGGCGCGTCCCGGGACGTGCGCGGAGCGTGATCCAGCCGGGCTCCGTTCCGGCGGGATCACACTCGTGGCGCGCCCAGCATGAAGACGGCTGCCATGACACAGGGCTCCGACGTCGAGTTCCGCCCATGGCGGAGATTGCCGCCCTGCGGGAGACAGTCCCCCGCCCCGAATTCGCCCTCGTTTCCGTTCCCGAGACCCAGGGTCACGAGGCCCTTGCGAAACGATTTAGTTTTGCTTAACTTAGTCAAGTACATTGCTTGTGCTGTGTCGCGCAACCCCGATTGTCCCTACGGAGGCCCGACCATGTCCCACGCACAACCCCGAACCGCCGAGACCGAAGGGCAGCCGGTATCGCGGACCAACGCAGTCGTGGCCGTGCTGGCTTTCGGCGGCATCGTGGTCGCGCTGATGCAGACGCTGGTGATCCCTATCGTTCCCGAGCTGCCGAAGCTCCTGAACGCACCGGCGTCCGACACCGCGTGGGCCGTCACCGCCACTCTGCTCGCCGGCGCCGTCGCCGTCCCGATCATGGGGCGACTCGGAGACATGTACGGCAAGCGCAGGATGCTGCTGGTCAGCCTGCTGCTGCTGATTACCGGCTCGGTGACCGCAGGGCTCAGCAGCTCCCTCGCTCCGATGATCGTCGGGCGTGTGCTGCAAGGCATGGCAGGCGGTGTGATCGCGCTCGGCATCAGCATCATGCGCGACGAACTGCCCGCCGAACGGCTTGGCTCGGCCACCGCCCTGATGAGCGCTTCCCTCGGTGTCGGAGCCGCCCTCGGCCTGCCTGCCGCGGCCGTCATCGCCGACAATTTCGACTGGCATTGGCTATTCTGGAGCTCGGGCGCCCTGGGCGCCGTCGCCCTCGTCCTCGTGCTGGTCCTGGTGCCCGAGTCCAAAGTGCGCACCGGTGGCACCCTCGATGTGATCGGCGCCCTCGGCATGGCGATCGGTCTGATCTGCCTCTTGCTACCCATCTCCAAGGGCGCCGACTGGGGCTGGGGCAGCATCACCACTCTCGGCCTGTTCGCCACGTCCGTTGTCGTCCTGCTGCTGTGGGGCTGGTACGAGCTGCGCGCCGAGCAGCCGCTCGTCGACCTGCGTACCACCGCGCGTCGTCAGGTGCTGGTCACCAACCTCGCCTCGATCGCCCTCGGCTTCGGCATGTTCGCGATGTCCTTGGTCATTCCGCAGCTCCTGCAGTTGCCTGAGGCGACCGGATACGGTCTGGGTGAGTCGCTGCTCACCGCCGGCCTGGTCATGGCGCCGTCCGGCCTGGTGATGATGCTGATGGCCCCGCTCTCCTCCGCCCTCTCGAGGGCCAGGGGCCCCAAGGCGAGCCTCATGCTCGGCTCCCTGATCGTGGCAGCCGGCTACGGCCTGCAGATTCTGCTGATGGACGAGATCTGGCAGTTCGTACTGGTCTCCAGCGTCATCGGCTCCGGCATCGGCTTCACCTACGGAGCGATGCCCTCGCTCATCATGGGCGCCGTGCCGCCGTCCCAGTCGGGTGCCGCCAACGGCCTCAACACCCTGATGCGCTCCCTCGGCACCTCGTCCGCCAGTGCCGTCGCCGGCGTCATCCTGGCGCAGATGACCACCAACCTCGGCGGTGTCGCCGTGCCCTCCGAGAACGGCTTCAAGGTGGTCCTCGCCATCGGCGGCGGCGCGGCCCTGCTTGCCTTCGCGGTCGCGTCCTTCATCCCGCGCCACCGTCCGGCGGGCTCGGCGGCACCGACGTCGCAGTTGCCCGCTCCGGCCACGCCCACGGCTCCGGCCACCACGCTGGAGAAGCCGCCCGCCTCCACCGTCGGCGAGGAACTCGTCACCACCGCGAGCGTCGGGACCCCCGCCATACCGGTACGTGGCTTTGTGCGCGGCGCCGAGAAGGCATCCGTCCCGGGCGCCGCGGTGACGCTGATCTCCCTGGAGGGGCGGCAGTTGGGCCGGTCGGTCGCGCAGGCCGACGGCGCCTACGCGGTGCACGCCCCCGGCACGGGCTCTTACGTCCTGATCGCCTCCTCCGACGGCCACCAGCCGCAGGCCTCGACGATCGTCGTCAACGGCGAGCCCGTCTCCTACGACATCCTGCTGAGCGGCACCAGCGGTCTGACCGGAGCGGTGCGGTCTGACAGCGGGGCGCCGGTGGTCGGTGCGGTCGTCATCGTGACGGACGTACGAGGTGATGTCCTGTCCAGCGCACAGACAAATTCCATGGGCGAGTTCACGATCGCGGACCTGGTCCCGGGCACGGTGACCCTCGCGGTCAACTCCCCCAAGCACCGCCCGCTCGCCCTGCCCGTCGAGATCGGCGCCACGGGCGCCACGCACATCGAGATCGAACTGCACCCCGGGGCCAACGTCCGGGGCACGGTGCGCGGCGCGGGTGTCCCGCTGAGCGACGCGAACGTCACGCTGATGGACGCGGCGGGCAACGTGGTCGCCACCACGACGACCGGCACGGATGGCGCGTACGCCTTCTCCGACCTTGACGGCGGCGAGTACACGATCATCGCGAGGGGCTATCCGCCGAGGGTGACCGGAGTGGCGGTCTCCACCGGCGGCATCGACGAGCACGACATCGAACTGGCCCACACGGGCGAGTAGTTCAGCGTCGGCCGGCGGGGCGCCTGCCGAGGCGGCGGTGCGCCCCGCGACCCTGTCGCCGGGCCTCCGCGGCCGGAGGGCGATCGAGCAGAACGGCAAGGGCGACCTGGCGGCACTGCTGACAGGCGACGACACCCGGGCCGTTGCCTGATCCTCCAACATCCCGTGATGCGCGGTTACACCTACAGGCCCGCACTGAGCTCATCGATGCCCGGGCGGCCGGGGCCCCGGGCCAAATGGCCGGTGCGTACAGCAGAAGGCACGCACCAGTCACCACGACGGCGGCCGTCCTCAGCGGTGCGGAGACCGGCGGACGGTCAGGACGGCGACATCGTCGTGTTGGTCGTCGTTGTCGGTGAAGGCGCGGGCGTCTTCGTACAGGGCCTGTGGCAGCTCGGTGGGGGAGAGGCCGAGGTGGCTCGTCAGTCGCTCGTCGACCGGGTAGAACGTACCGTCGGCGGCGCGGGTCTCGGTGAGTCCGTCGGTGGTCAGCAGCAGTGTCGAACCGGCCGGGAACGCGAACCAGTCCACGGTTGCGGGTTCGGCGGCGAGTTCGCCGAGGCCGAGCGGGATGCCGGAGTCAAGCGGAGGAGTGGTGACAACGCCGTCGTGCACCAACCGGGGCTGGATATGGCCACAGTTGACGACCTGAGCCTCGGCACCGCCATCGACGCAGATGACGAGCGCGGTCACGAACCGCTCGTCGTCGCCGGTCTGTTCGGCGTACGAGTTGTGGCGGACGACAGCGGCGTCCAGGATGTCGACGAGCGCGGTGAGCGTGGGCTCGCGATGGGCGGCCTCGCGGAAGGCCCCGATGACGGCGAACGCGGCGCCCACGGCGGCCAGTCCCTTGCCCTGCACGTCTCCGATCAATACCCGGGTCCCCCAGGGCGAGGCCACGACGTCGTAGATGTCGCCGCCGACCAGCCGGTCCTCCTGCACGGGTTCGTAGACGCCGTTGACCAGGATGTCCTCGGTCACGACGGGGAGGGGGTGCAGGATGTGCCGCTGCATGGCCGCGGCGGTGGAGCGCAATCGGAGCATCTCGTGCTCACGCTTGATGCGCCGGTGGCAGGCGTAGACGGAGGCCATTCCCAGGGCGAGGGTGAGCAGCACCAGCAGTACCCGGTCGAGCCACTGGCCGCTGTCACCACCCCGGAGCAGCACGGTGAGGGTGACGACGAGCGTGGTCCACCCCGAGACGAACCTCGTCTGTCGAACGGTGCACAGTGCCGAGGCCGTGCCCGGGAGGAAGACCAGCAGACCGAGGAGCCACACGGCGGATCCGGACAGGAACCCGAGGAGCTCCACCAGGATCGTCACCGACACCACGCCGACGATCATGTCGGGGTTGCCCGGCGGCTCGATGGCCTCAAGGACGTGGGCGGGCCTCTTTCGACGGATACGGGGCATGGGAACTCCTGGGCAGGTGGTGATCTCTCTGTACGTCGTACAGGCGGCAGGCACGCGGGCCCTCCGTGTCGTCAGTCCGGCGGATGGGCTGAGGCGAGCAGGTCGAGTGCGACGTCGAGAGCCGCGGCCCGCTTCTCCTCGGGCGGGCCATCGACGTCGTCCGGGGCGAGCACCGCCGCGTGCAGTGTCAGCACCGCGCCGATGCAGCGGAACTGGTCGGGAAGGCTTGCTTCGCCGTCCCTGAAGAGCGCGACCAGGCGCTTCGTCGTCTCCTGGAACGCCGCGCCCACGGGCAGGTCGCGGACGGCTGCCCGGTTGGCGTAGAAGGCCCGCAGGAGCGGCGCCGTCCGGGCGAGGGCGGTCTCGTACCGGCGCAGTGCCTCCTGTTTGGTCGCCAGGCCGCCAGGCGCGGTCCGGGCCCACTCGATCACCTCGGTGACAGGTCCGATCCACTCCTCGAACAGGGGCGTGAGTATGTCTTCCTTGGCCTTGAAGTGGTAGTAGAGCGCGGCTTTGGTGACTCCCAGCCGCTCGGCGATCTCGCGGAGGGAAGTCCGCTCGTACCCCTGCTCGGTGAAGAGTTCCAGGGCCGCCTGCTGGATGCGTCTGTGCGTGTCGCTCGTTCTCATGTCACCCACCTGGGGATTCGCCGACGTCAGGTTCTGGGGGCATCCCGGCATTACTTGAGATGTCCTGAGGGGAAGGCCGTTCTAGCCTTCGTTCCGGAGGCTTCGGCCGGAGCGAGCGGTCCTCCGGGGCTTGCTCCCCCGGAGGACGCGGTGACGGAGGATCGGTGGCGCGGCCCCTGTGATGCCCACGGGCTGGGTGACGGCGTCCGGCATGTCGAGGTCTCCGGTCTGAACGGGTTCGGCCAATCTTAAATCAACGGGTTGATTTAAAATGTAGCGGAGTGTGGCGCCCCGATCAAGCGGAACGCCGCCCGGCCGCGCAGCTCCCGGGCTGGGCCTGGCTGGTCGACGGGCGTCGCGGTATCGAGCCGGGTGAGGTCACCGTGCTGGCCTGGCTCGCCGCCGTTGCACTGTTCTGTGCGCCGAGGGTGACGGTCGGTTAGGGGCTGTCCTGTACGGCTCTGGCAGACGGACAGGTTCCAGGCCGGCCGGCCGTGCCGGAGGGGTGGGGTGGGCGCGCCACCGGGTGGGCGCGTCCGCTGCGTCCTGTTGTCGTGCCGGTAGAGCGTGCGGCCGTTGATGACCGGTTCCTGTGGCCAGTCCACAACGGGATCTTCCGCTACCTCGGCTTCGACGTGCTGCCGCCGTACGTCGCCTGGATGCCGGGCAGGGTGTCTCCGGAGCAGCGGGCGGCGTACCTGGAGGGCTACGCCGAGCGTCTGCTGACCTTGGAGGACACCGAGACCTTGTTCTTCCACCCCGCCGAGGACTACGGCCCCGACGAGCGGCTCAAGCAGGGAGTCGTGGCCCGCAGCGGCTTCCAGTGGGGGTGATGGTGCGACGTCGGTGCGTCTGCCCATGCGGCGGAATGCTCCCGGATCCGAGCCGGTCGGCGGCCTGACCTTCGCATGCGTCGTGAACCCGCTGACGTCAGATCGGGAACTTGTCCGGGCGTGGGTGCTTCAGCAGGGCGGTGGCCGGGGGCAGCGGATTCGCTCCGGTGGGCGACAGGGCATCGAGAACGAAGGCGACGTAGCGACGCCACCCCTCGGCCCGGGCATCCATGGTCCACAGGACGCTGAAGAGCATGACCATGAACCTGGGCAGGTCTTCGGGGACCAGGTCGGCGCGGACGAGTCCGGCCCGCTGGCTACGGCGGGCCAGTTCGGCCAGTGTCGCGTGGAACTCGGCGGCGACATCCGCGGTGAGTGAGTCGGCCATCCGTGCGGCTGCCAGGGTGTTGTGTTCGCGGGCCGCCAGGGTCAGCGCCGCTTCGATCAACGTGGTGAGGCCGTGCAGCGGGTTGTCGTCCTCGAGTGCCCGTGCCTGGGCGGGAGAGAGGTCCTCGGCGAGGCACTGCTCAAGCGCGGCCCGGGCGAGCACCCCCTTGTCCGGGAACCGGCGATAGAGCGTCGAGATGCCGACGCCGGCGTGGCGCGCGATCTCCTCGAGCGGGGCATCGGCTCCCTGCTCCGCCCAGACCTTCCGTGCGGCGCGCTGGATCCGCTCGGCGTTGCGCGCGGCGTCGGCGCGCAGTTGTCGCGAGGTATCCGTAGTCACCGACCCAGTCTAACAACCGGTAGTGCACTCCCGCTTATGGTTCACTGGTGCAAGTAGTAGTTGGCTTCCAGTTGTGGGAGGAGAGTCGAGTGAAGGTGACAGTCGACACCGGGGAGTGGGTGGCCGCCCGGCACCGCGTGTTGGGCGCCTCGCGGGTCTGCCTGGCCGTGACCGTCCTTCTGGCGGCGGCATGAACCGCGTGGTGGTCGTCGGTGCGTCGGCCGGCGGGCTGGCCACGGCGGAAGCGCTGCGCAGAGCGAAGCACGAGGGCGAGATCACGCTCGTCGGTGACGAGTTGCATCTCCCGTACGACCGGCCGCCACTGTCCAAGCAGCTGCTGTGCGGGCAGTGGGAACCCGACCGGCTCAGCCTGCGATCGACTGCCGACATCGAGGCACTGGGCCTGGAATGGCGCCTTGGTGTGCCTGCGACCGGGCTGGACACGGTGCAGCGCGTGGTGACGCTGGCCGACGGCTCCGAGGTGCCCTACGACGATCTGGTCGTGGCGACCGGTGTTCGCCCCCGCCGCCTGCCGGAAGGCGACAAGCTGGCCGGGGTGCACGTCCTGCGCACCTTGCCGGACGCGTTGGCGCTCAAAGCGGCACTGCGCCCCGGAGGGCGGCTGGTGATCGTCGGCGCCGGGTTCGTCGGCGCGGAGGTGGCCGCCACGGCCCGCGGCCTCGGGGTCGAGGTGACGCTGCTGGAGTCGGCGGCGGTCCCGCTGGCACTGGCCGTCGGCGAGGAAGCCGGACGGTTCCTCACCGGCCTCCACCATGACCAGGGCGTCGAGGTGCGGACGAATGCCGCGGTCGTCGAGCTCCTCGGCGCCGACGGCGTTGTCACCGGCGTACGGCTGGCCGATGGAACCGTCCTCCCGGCCGACGACGTGCTGGTCGCCATCGGCTCGATCCCCAACACCGAGTGGCTCGCCGGCAGCGGGCTCACCGTGGACAACGGGCTGGTGTGTGACGAGTACTGTGCCGCCGCGCCCGGCGTGTACGGGGTCGGGGACGTGGCCCGCTGGTACAACCCGCTCTTCGACACAGTGATGCGTGTCGAGCACCGTACCCATGCCGCCGAGCAGGGCATGGCCGTCGCCCGCAACCTGCTCCACCCGGACGAGAAGCGCCCCTTCTCCCCGGTTCCGTACTTCTGGTCCGACCAGTACGGAACCAAGTTCCAGGCGTACGGAAACCTGCGTGACCACGACGAGGCGGTTGTTCTGGACAGCGACCTAGGGGCCCGGCAGCTCTTTGTCGCCTACCGCAAGGGCGACCAGCTGACCGGCGTACTGGTTGCGGGAAAATCCCCCAAGATCATGCGTGCGTGGCGAGCCCTCATCTCCTGTACCACTCCGTGGACCGACGCGCTGACCGCCCCGATCGCCGCGTGACCAACTAGGACGAGGTTCTCCCCTTGGGCAGAGCAATCTGAGAGTGACCGAGTGGAGCGGTCATCGGTCGGCCGAGGCGTGTGGCCTCGGCCTGCATGCGGCACGCGAGCCGCGTCGAGACGAGGAGAACCCGTGCAGCCGATCAGCCATCTCGCCCAACGTGTCCTCAAGTTGGACCCGCCGCTGACGCGAGACGTGATCGTTCAGCGGGATCTGCGCATGCCGATGCCCGACGACACCGTGCTGCTGGCCGACCGGTGGGCACCGCGGTCCGGCGGCGAGGGCCTGCCGCTCGTACTGGTGCGTTCCCCGTACGGTCGACGTGGGCCGGTCGGCGTGCAACTGGGTCGGGTGCCCGCCGAGCGCGGCTTCCAGGTGCTGATCCAGAGCGTGCGGGGCACCCATGGCTCGGGCGGCGTGTTCGACCCCATGCGCCAGGAACGGGACGACGGCCTGGCCACCCTGGAGTGGGTGGTCGAGCAGCCGTGGTGCGGCGAGTCTGTCGTGCTGGTCGGTGCCAGTTACCTCGGCTATGTGCAGTGGGCCGTGGCCGACCGGTTGCCGCCACAGGTCAAGGCGATGATCCCGAACATGACCGAGTCCGCGCTGACCCTGGAGTTCCTCCGCGCCGACGGCCTGTCCCTGGAGACGCCGTTCACCTGGGGCGT
The DNA here is from genome assembly GCF_042959425.1 of Streptomyces sp. NPDC007896. Lineage (NCBI taxonomy): Bacteria > Bacillati > Actinomycetota > Actinomycetes > Kitasatosporales > Streptomycetaceae > Streptomyces > Streptomyces sp. NPDC007896. The sequence goes on from NZ_JBIBKX010000003.1 coordinate 122,875, forward strand.
GAACAATGCCCTCCCCGAGCCGACCGGCGTACTGCGCGGGTTGGCCCAGATGCGGAGAAAGCAACGGGCGCTGGACACCCTGCCGTTGAGCGGGGCCGACGTCGCCGCCACCGGGCAGCGCGTCGAGTACATCCAGGACATCCTCACCCACGACGCGGACTCCCCGCGCTGGACCGGGCTCGACCACCGGCACCGGGTGCCCGAGGCGGCCGTGCCGGTGAGTTCGGTCGGCGGCTGGTTCGACATCTTCCTGCCCGGCCAGATCCGCGACTTCCAAGCCCTGCAGGCGGCGGGCCGGCACGCGCGGTTGACGATCGGCCCGTGGACACACGCCAACCTCGACAACACACCGACACGCGAACTGCTCAGCTTCGGACTCGCCCTCGCGCGCGGCGAGCGACCACCGGAGAGGGCTCCCGTGCGCCTCTATGTGATGGGCGAGGAGGCCTGGGGCGACTTCCTGTCCTGGCCACCACCCGGCTACCGGCCCCAGCGCTTCCACCTCCAGCCCGGTGGCGCCCTGTCCACCGGGGCGCCCGCCGATTCGGCGCCCGATCGGTACCTCTACGACCCGACGGATCCCACTCCTGCGGTGGGCGGTGCGCGCGCAGCCGGCGGCGGTCGCAAGGACAACACCAAGTTGGAGACGCGGCCGGACGTCCTCACGTACACCACCACCGTCCTCGACCAGGACGTCGAGGTCGTCGGTGAGGTCAGTGCGGAGATCTGGTTCCGCTCCAGCCGGCCCTTCGCCGACGTGTTCGTGCGACTGTGCGACGTGGATGGCCGCGGCCGCTCGGTCAACGTCTGCGACGGCCTGGTCTCGCTCTCAGGTGCGGACAAACTCTCCCGCGCCACCGTGCGACTGTGGCCGACGGCCTACCGGTTCCGGCGCGGACACCGCATCAGAGTGCAGGTCTCCAGCGGTGCCTTCCCTCGGTACGCCCGCAACCCCGGCACGGGAGTGTCACCTGCCACCGCCACCGCCACCGAACTCCGCACGGCCGACCAGGAGGTGTTTCACGACCCCGCCCGACCGTCGGCCATCATCCTGCCCATGCACGGGGCGCGATAGCGCGGTTGTGGAAGCGAGGGGTGGCGTCGTGACCTCAACGGCCGAGCATCTTCCGGGACACGGTCCACAACCGTTCGGCGGCCCCCGGATCCAGAGCGTGAGCGGCCACGCCCGTCGGCTCCGGGACGTCCTCGACGGTGGCAGGGTCGTGGGGAAGGGCTTCGTCGCAGTCCTGGAAGTAGCGTCCGCCGAGCTCTTCCACCAGGGGGGAGGCGGCAAGGAGCACCGAGGTTGCCGCGCCCTGTTCGGGGGTGCGCCAGGGGAAGCGCTCCATGACCTCCTGGGCGTGTTGGTTCGACTCCAGAATCGCCGCCTGATGGCGTTGGATGCCGGTGCGGATGCCGCCCGGGTGCAGGGCGTTGGCGGTGATGCCGTCGTCGGCCCAGCGCCGGGACGCCTCGACGGCGAAGAGCACGTTGGCGGTCTTGGACTGGCCGTAGGCGAGCCACGGGTCGTACGGGCGGCGGTCGAAGTGGATGTCGTCGAAGTCGACCGGAGTGTGCAGATGGACGAAGGAACTGACGGCGACGATGCGCGCGCCCTCGGCGGCGAGCGCGGTGTGCAGGCCGAGCGCGAGGTGGAGGTGGCCGAGATGGTTGGTGGCGAACTGGTACTCCCACCCCTCCCGGGTACGGCGCAGCTCGGGCACGGCCATGATGCCGGCGTTGTTTACCAGGATGTGCAGCGGGCCGGACCAGCCGGAGGCGAAGGCGGCCACCGACGCCTGGTCTGTCAGGTCCAGGGCGGACACCTCGATCTTGGTGCTGCCGGTGGTGGCGGTGATGTCGGCGGCGGCCAAGTGTCCCGCCTCGGTGTTGCGGACGGCGAGGGTCACTTCGGCGCCGGCCCTGGCCAGGGAGCGGGCGGTTTCGATGCCGATGCCGGAGGAGGCGCCGGTGACCACCGCGCGACGGCCGGTCAGGTCGACGTCGGCCAGGACCTCGTCGGCGGTGGTGTCGCGAGTGAAGGGCGTGGTGAGGCGGGTGCCGTTGGTCATGGTGCTCCTCCGGGAGAGGTGGCTTCGGCAGCACTCTGTGCCTCGGCGGTCCGTCCAGCCAGGACCCCGACAGGGACAGGCTCACCGGCATCCGTCGGCACCCAGGGGCGTCGTGGGGGCGTGACATGAGTCGGAGCAACGAACTGGGCGCCTTTCTGCGGGCCCGTCGTGACCGCATCCCACCCGGGGACGTCGGTCTGGAGGCCCACGGCAGGCGGCGCGTGCCGGGGCTGCGCCGGGAGGAGGTGGCACAGCTGGCCGGGCTCTCCGCGCAGTACTACCTCCGCCTGGAACAAGGCCGCGACCACCACCCGTCCGCCCAGGTCCTGGACGCCTTGGCCCGCGTGCTCGGCCTCGACGCGGAGGCGACCGCCTACCTGCATCGCCTCGCCTCGCCCGAGCGGCCACGCCCCGCTCGCCGTCGCACCGAGCGGGTGCCTGACGGCATACGGCAGTTCGTGCTCTCCCGCACCGACATCCCCGCCATGGTGATGAACCGCTACGAGGACGTCCTCGTCGCCAATCCCCTCGCCACGGCGCTTTCCCCGGCGATCACTCCCGGCGAGAACGCGCTGCGTTCCGTGTTCCTCGACGCGGCGGTGAGGGCGATGTACGACGGAGACGACCAGGACTGGGAGCGCGTCGCGGCCACCATGGTCGCCGGGATCCGCGCGCTGGCCGGTCCCGAGGGCCGGGACAGGCACCTTGCCGAGCTGGTCGGTGAACTGTCCCTGCGCAGCGAGGAGTTCTGCCGCATGTGGGCCCGGCAGGAGGTGGCCCGCTGCGCCAGTGGCAGGGTCGTCCTGACGCACCCGCGGGTCGGCCGGATGGAGTTGAACTACGAGAAGCTCGCCATCACCGGTACCCACGGCCAGCACCTGGCCTTCTTCCATGCCGCCCCGAACGGCGAATCCGCCCAGTCGCTGGCCCGTCTCGCCCAACTCACCGACAGCGACGCGATCGTGGGCCCCACAGCGCCGACAGGCGGCTCACCACACGGCCGGTCGGCCTCGTAGCCGGCGGGCGGGGCACCGCGAGGGCCGCCACCTGGATCCGTTGCCCCTCGGCAACTTCAGAACTTCAGCCACATCCCCCTGGGAGACCCTGTGTTGAATCGCCGCTCGCTTCTGCTCCTCGCGCTCGGTACGACCGTCGCCCTGCCGACGCCCGCTCCCGCCTCGGCGTCGGTGGCCGACCGCACATCGGGCATCACCGGTGTCAGCGTGACGCGCCGGGAATCGTTGGGCACGTTCGGTGGCACGCCGTATGAACGGCTGGCCGGCACCGTTTCCGGATCCGTGTCGGGCGACGAGCCCGTTGCGGGGTTCGACACGGTCGCCGGTGACGGCGTCCATGCCTACACATCCGGCTTCGAGGTGATCCGCCCGGTCGGCGAGGACGCACGTGGCTCGATCGTGGTGGAGGCGGAGAACCGCGGAACCCCGCTGATGCTCCGCGACTTCAACGGCTTCGACGTGCCGGGAGGTGCACCGCAGGACGTGTCGTACACGTCCGGGATGGGTAGCGGTTTCCTGTTCGACGGCACACGTTCCTACGCGCGAGTGCAGTGGCAGACCGGTTACTCGCCGGGCGTCCCGGCAGCCGCGCAGGGCGTCGGCCAGGTGATCGTCCGTGACTTCGGCCGACTGCTGCGCGAGGGCCGGCTCGGCGACGCAGACTCACCGCTGGGCTCCTACCGGTACCTGCTGCTCGTCGGGCTGAGCCAGGCAGCCTGGTTCGTCACCAGCTTCGTCGCCGAGGGATTCAACGACGCGCGCGGACAGGTCTTCCAGGGTGCGTACGCTCAGGACGGCGTCGGCAACCAACTGGCAATCAACGCCGTCGCAGCCGCCGACGGCGAACCGCAGACCGCCTATGTCAGGCCCGACGGAGTCCCCCTCACTCCGCGACAGGTGCTGCGCCGACCCAGGACTGACCCTGTTTTCGTGGATGTGGCCGCATACACCGACTACTACCGGCTTCGGGCCAGTATCTCCCGGCAGGCGTATGCGGTGACCGGCTACCACCGGTACGACTGGCCCGCCGCTCACAGGCCGACGCTGACGCAGGCCCAGGCGGATTCCGCGTTCGCCCAAGGGTGCAACAGCGGCGAGGTCATTCCGCTCAACGCGATCGACAACCGGCCCTACTCGCGGGCGATGCTGGTCGCCCTGGAGCGTCGAGTCGGCGTCGGCGGGCCGGCTCCGATGCCGCCGGAGCGGCTGTTCACGGCCGGGGCGAAGCCCGCCGACCCCGCACTTCTGAACGGGCTGCCCGGTCGCGAGGTGTCGGTGCCCCAGGTCGACGGCGACGGCTTCCCGCTGGGCGGAGTGCGATTCCCCGCGGCCGACCTGCCCCTCGGCTCACCAGCGCCGCCGGCGCTGACGCCTGTGTCCACCGCGAACTCCGCGGCCACCTGCGGGAATTCCGGCGGCTGGCAGCCCTTCACCGGCGACGACCTGCGCGGACGCTACGGCTCACTCGACCGCTATCTCGCCGCTTACGACACTCTGGCGACCAGACTGGTGACACAGCGGCTGCTCCTCGAAGCCGACCGGCGGACCCTCCTCGAGCAGGCGGCCGCCGAGTGGTCCAAGGCACCGGCACAGTCCTGACACCCGGAGTGGGTTCGTGACGACATCGCAGACTCCGGCGGCGATCCGCCCAAGGTCACCGTCGCCGGTCGACGTCTTCCCGCGCGGGAACTTGCTTCACAGAGGGCTTTACACAGTCGGTTTCGGCGGTTTGAGTGTACTGTGCACCGCAACTCGGCAATTGTCAGGTGGAGCACCAAGAATCCCCGGAGGAACTGTGCATGGCCGGTAGGACTGTGCGGGCCGAGCATGTCAGGGCGACCCGGGAGCTCATTATGAGCACCTCGGAGCGCCTCTACGCCGAGCGCGGTGTTTACGCCGTGTCCAACCGGCAGATCAGCGAGGCCGCGGGACAGGGCAACACGGCGGTGGTCGGCTATCACTTCGGCACCAGAGCGGACCTCGTGCGGGCCATCGCACACAAACACACCGAGCAGATCGAGCAGGTGAGCGCACGCCTTCTGGCCGAGGTCGGCGACTCCACCGACCTGCGGGACTGGGTGTCCTGCCTGGTGCGCCCGCTGCCCGAGCATCTGGCGGCCCTGGGCAACCCCACGTGGTACGCGCGGTTCTGCGCCCAGGTGATGGTCGACCCCGTGCTGCACGAGATCGTGGTCGACGAGACCCTCACCCCTCCCGTGCAGCGGCAGATCCTCGACAACCTGCACCGGTGCCTCCCGGACCTGCCTGTCGAGGTGCGCGCGGAGCGGACCGCCATGACCCGGCAGGTAAGCCTGCACATGTGTGCCGAGCGGGAGCGTGCTCTCGCCGACGGAGCGGCCACCCCCAGATCCAGTTGGCGCGGCGCCGCCACCGGCTTGGTCGACGCGATCGTCGGTTTGTGGCAGGCACCTGTCACCCACGTCTCGTAGCGACGGCGTGCGTGCTCCCCGCGCGGCTGTCCGCGACTGGCCGAGTACGCGGCGGCAGAACCCGCGGCAGAAAGTTTCAATCAACCCGTTGACTTAACTTCTGGGCGGGAGTTCACTCGGAAGTGCGGTCGACGGAGACCGGCTCTGAGGGGATTCTCCGTGCGTCGCGTGGTGCCCCCACCTGTCGGCGTCGTTCTCTCCGAGGATCTGCGCCGGCGGGGATGCCGGTCCGCAGGACCCGTGAGGTCTGCGCTTCTGACGAAGCGTCAGCCTGTCGCCAGTCGATTCCCGCCGTTCCGTGAGGCACTGCTTCGCCTCATGGCAGTGAGGAGCCTTCCCATGAAGATATCCATCGAGCAGGACAAGTGCGTTGCGGCCGGACAGTGCGTGGCCAACGCCCCGGACGTGTTCGACCAGCGTGACGAGGACGGTGTCGCCGTGCTGCTCAGCGCCGAACCGCCCGCCGAACTTGCCGACGACGTCCGGTACGCGGCCGCCGTCTGCCCCGCCCTGGCCATCCACATCGAGGAATGACGACCCGGCCCAGACCGAAGGATGGACATGTCCAACGCAGTGACAGGTACCACAAGCGACAGGGCAGCGGAGCTCCCCAATTGGCCGTTGCCCAGGGCGGAAGGCTGCCCGTTCGACCCCCCTCCGGCCCTTCGGTCCCTCACCGGCGGGAAGGGCCTGGCGAGGATACGGATCTGGGACGGCAGCACTCCCTGGATCGTCACCGGCCATGCCGAGCAGCGGGCCCTGCTCAATGATCCCCGAGTCAGTGCCGACGAGCGGCTGCCGGGCTTCCCCCACTGGCACGAAGGCATGGCGGCGGGCGTGGAGCACCGCCCGCGTTCGGTCTTCAACTCGGATGCTCCCGAGCACACCCGGTACCGCCGGATCATGACCAGCCCGTTCACCTTCAAACGTGTCGAGGCGCTGCGCACCGACATCCAGAAGAAAACCGACGACCTCATCGACACGATGCTGTCCGGACCCAAGCCGGCCGACATCGTCGAGGCGCTGGCGTTGCCCCTGCCGACGTTCATGATCAGCGAGATTCTGGGCGTGCCGCACGAGGACCACGAGTTCATCCATCGCAGTGCCTCCGACGGGATCAGGCGCAACGCGACTCCCGAACAGGCCATGGGTGTGTTCCGCGCGTTGAACGACTACCTCGTCGGGCTCATCGAGAAGAAGTCCGCCGAGCCGGCCGACGATGTGCTCTCCGACATCGCGGAACGCGTCAACGCCGGTGAGATCACCCTGCCCGAGGCCTCCATGATGGGCCTGGGGCTGCTCAGCGCCGGGCACGAGACCAGCGCCAACATGATCGGTCTCGCCACGGTCGCGCTGCTGGAGAACCCGGACCAGTTGGCGGTCCTTCGCGACACCGAGGACCCGAAGGTCGTCGCGGGAGCGGTCGAGGAGTTGCTGCGCTACCTGGGCATCATCCACGGCGGCCAGCGCCGGATCGCCACGGAGGACATCGAGATCAACGGCGAGGTCATCCGCGCCGGCGAAGGCATCATCATCGAGCTCCTCAGCGCCAACCGGGACGCGAACACGTTCCCCGAGCCCGACCGGTTGGACCTTCACCGGGAGAACGCCCGCCACCACAACGCGTTCGGCTTCGGCATCCACCAGTGCATCGGCCAGCAACTGGCCCGCGTGGAACTCCAGGTTGTCTACGGCACGCTCTTCCGCCGCGTGCCCACGCTGCGCCTGGCCAAGCCGGTCGATCAGATCGAGTTCAAGCATGACCGGCTCGCGTACGGGGTGTACGAGCTGCCGGTCACCTGGTAGTCGAGCACGCCCTGTAGCCGGGCGCTCGGCCCCTTCGGGCGCCCGGAGGTTCGGATCCACGGCGCGCGCATTCATCAGATCAGGACGAGAGGACATCAAAGACGATGGCCAAAGAACTGTCCGAAAGAGTCGCCGTAGTCACCGGTGCGGCCGGAGGTCTGGGCCGCGCCATCACCGAGAAGCTCTTGGAGGAGGGTGCGCGCGTCGTCATCGCCGACGTCAACCGGGAGTCGGGCGAGTCCCTGGCCGCCGACTTCGGTCCTGACACGCGGTTCCGGCAGACGGACGTGTCGGATCCGCAGCAGGTCGTGGAACTCGTCTCCTTCGCCGTGGAGACGTTCGGCAGCCTCCACATCATGGTCAACAACGCCGGCGTCGCGGGCGCCCACCGCGAGAGCTTCCTGGACGAGGAACTCGCCGACTTCCAGCGCATCATGTCGGTCAACCTGCTCGGCGTCATGGCCGGCACCCAGGCGGCCGCTCGCCACATGGCGGTGAACGGCGGCGGATCCATCGTCAACATCAGCTCCATCGGCGGCGTCATGGGCAACCCCGGCGTGCCGATCTACGCCGCTTCCAAGGCAGGGGTCGTCCACTTCAGCAAGGGCGTCGCCATCGACCTCGCGCAGCACGACATCAGGGTCAACTGCATCGCGCCGGGCGGCATCCCCACGCAGCTGCTGGCCTCGGCCACCGCGTCCGCCGAGATGACCAAGAACATTCGCGCTGTGATGGCGGCCATTCAGCCGCTGAAGCGGGTGGGGGAACCCAGGGACGTGGCGGAAGCCGTCGCCTACCTGGTCAGCGACCGGTCGTCGCACGTCACCGGCACGTTGCTGACAGTCGACGGCGGCACGTCGGCGGGCATGAGGCGCATGAAGCTCTCGAGTTCCGCGACGGCCCAGGCCGACACCGCCGCCTCCTGAAACTCCGGATCTACGTGGAGAATCCCCATGAAAGTGGACGGCACGCTCAACGTGTGGGGCGCCTCGGAGGTCAGGGAAGAGGCCAGGCGTCACGAGAAAGCGGGCTACGCCGGGCTGTGGACCTCCGAGGCCGCCCATGACCCGTTCCTTCCGCTGCTTCTGGCGGCCGAGGACACCGAACGCCTGGAGGTCGGCACGGCCATTGCGGTGGCCTTCGCCCGCTCTCCCATGCAACTCGCGTACACCGCGCACGATCTCCAGAGCTATTCCGACGGGCGCTTCACGCTCGGCCTGGGCAGCCAGATCAAACCGCACATCGAGCGGCGCTTCTCGATGCCGTGGAGCCAGCCGGCCGGCCGCATGCGCGAGTACGTGGCAGCGCTGCACGCGATCTGGTCCGCGTGGAACGACGGAACGAAGCTGGACTTCCGCGGGGACTTCTACACGCACACCCTGATGACCCCGTTCTTCTCGCCACCGCCGACCCCTCTCGGGAAGCCGCCCAAGGTACTCGTGGCGGCCGTCGGTGAGGCCATGACCGCCGTCGCGGGTGAGGTGGCGGACGGCATGCTCGCCCACGCGTTCACCACCGAGCGGTATCTGCGGGAGGTCACCCTGCCGGTGATCGAGCGTGGGCTCGCGAAATCCGCAAGGAGCCGCGGCGACTTCTGTGTCAGTTATCTGCTGCTCACCGCGACCGGACGCACCGAGGAGGAGTTGGCCCACGCCGTGGAACACACACGGCGTCAGATCGCCTTCTACGGCAGCACTCCGGCCTACCGCGGCGTGCTGGACCTGCACGGCTGGGGCGAGCTCGGCGACGAGCTCAACGCGCTGTCGAAGTCCTCCCGCGAGGACAGATGGCAGGTCATGGGCCAACTCGTCGACGACGACGTACTGAACGCCTTCGCGGTGGTGGCGGAACCGGGCGATATCGCCAGCGAGATCCGTCGGCGTTACGGAACTCTCGTGGACAGGGTGTCCTTCTACACCACCTACGAGATCGACCCAGAAGTATGGGCGCCCGTGGTCCAGGAATTGAGCCGCGAGGCTTCGGACAACTGATCGTCAATTCTCCTTCCGCAAATTTAAATCAACCGATTGACACGGTGTCGGGGAAGGTGTTGACTCGAAATGCGAGCAACGCAGCTCGGCACTGAGGAGGTTCGCGATGGACGATCGCGATGCGTCAGAGAATTAGTGCGCGAAGTCATTCCACGGTGAGACCCGTGATGCATGCCGTGGCCCCACGTCCCACTCGATAGGCGACGGCCCTTCCCGGCGATTCTTTTTCGTCTGGCCGAAACAGACACCTGACCTCCGTGCCATGACTTTTCGTCGGCCCGGAATCGACGAATCTCTGCCTACCGGAAATCTCACAGAGCGCTTTCGTGGGCAGTGTCGTCCAGCGTATTTCCGCAACGTCGTACATCCGATCGGAGGACAGTGATGTCCAGCCAAGCAGAGACGCTGTACCCACCCGAGGGGCTTCGCGCGCCGAAGGATCGGCGTGGCCACACGGGCAGTGCCCTGAACCTTCCGCCGGGCACCGAGATCTTCTCCGCCGACGATCACATCTCGCTGGCGGACGACATCTTCTACGAGCGGTTCCCCGAGCGGCTCAAGAACAAAGCGCCGCGCATCTGGTACGAGGACGGCGCGTTCGAGATCGGCGTGGGCGGCAAGTCGTTCCTGCCGAAGGAGTTCAGCCGGGTCCTCATGCAGTACGACCCGCTGACCGGCTCCAACAGTGGCAACATCCAGGGCCGTCTGGACGAACTGCGCTCGGACGGCATCGAGAAGGAACTGGCCTTCCCGAACGCCCTCCTGGCGCTGTTCCACTACCCCGACCCGGAGGTGCGGGAGCTCTGCTTCCGCACCTACAACGAGCACATCGCCGGCCTCCAGGAGCAGTCGAACGGCCGGTTCTACGGCGTCGGTCTCATCAACTGGTGGGACCCCAAGGGCGCCCGCAGGACCCTCGCCGAGCTCAAGAGCCTCGGCATCAGGACCTTCCTGATGCCGCTGTCGCCGGGCAAGGACGTCGAGGGCAACGTCATCGACTACGGCAGCACCGCGATGGACGCCGTCTGGGCAGAGGTCGAGGAGGCGGGGCTCCCCGTGTCCCACCACATCGGTGAGACCGGCCTGAAGTCCCCCTGTGAGTTCAACGCCTACTGCGTCGGCATGGTGAACAACGTCACCGGCTTCCACGAGGTGTGGGGCCGGTATGTCTTCAGCGGCATCCTCGACCGTCACCCGGGGCTCCAGATCGGCTGGTTCGAGGGCGGCGCGAGCTGGGTCGCCTCCGTCCTCCAGGACGCCGAGCACATCCTCGCCTCCTACCGTCACATGCTGAACCGGCCGGTGGAGCACGACGTCCGGCACTACTGGGACAACCACATGTACGCGTCCTTCATGGTCGATCCGCTCGCCATGGAACTGCTCAAGCACATCGGAGTGGACAAGGTCATGTGGGCCGCGGACTACCCGCACAACGAGAGCACCTTCGGCTACTCGGAGAAGTCGATCGCGATGATCGCGGACGCCGTCGGCCCCGAGAACGCCGCCAAGATCGTCAGCGGCAACGTGAAGCGATTCCTCGGCCTGTAGGCCGGTCCGGACCCGCAGAGAAAGCGACGGCGAAGCTCCATGACATCGTGTGGGAGGCGGGAATGACCGTCATCGACATTCCGGACACACCCGATCTGGTCCGTATGCGCCGCGAACGTGGCGCCCGTCTGAAAGCGGCCATGGCGGCTCAGGGCGTCGACGCCCTGATCCTGCTCGGCAACAGTGCCGTGAGCTATGCGACCGGCGCCAGCTGGCCGCTGGGCGACGCCGGCCTGGCCCACGTCGACCGCCCGGTCGCCGTGGTCGTGGCGGACGATGAGTGGCCCCATCTGTTCATGCCGTTCCGCGAAGGGGCCTCCTCCGAGCCGCTGTTGCCGCCCGACCATGTGCATCCGCCGGTCTATCTCGAGTACGACGAAGGAGTGCGCAACTTCGCCGCCGTGATCGCGGACCTGGTGCCGGCCGGCGCGGTGGTGGCGGTCGACGAGCTGACGGGGGCGATGCGCAGGGCCGAGAAGGCGCTGCTCCCGGCCGGATCACCCCGCGACGCCGGATCGGTCCTGGGCGCGGCCAAGCTGATCAAGACTCCCGACGAGCTGTCCACGATCCGCAAGGCCCTGCGGATCACCGAACAGGCCATGGCCGAGGTCACGCAGACGCTGACCCCGGGGATGCGCCAGATCGACCTGTCGGCCCGCTTCCTGCGCAAGGTCTACGAGTACGGCGCCCTGGCCAACGTGCTCGACCCCATCTGGCAGGTGATGCCGCATTCCCGGGCAGAGGGCGTGTGGACCACCCACGGCGACCTCGCCCTCCCGCTGCTGACGACGGAGCGGGAGCTGGCGAAGGGTGATGTGCTCTGGACCGACGTCGGCATCAACTACGCCGGGTACATGTCGGACTTCGGCCGGACCTGGATCGTCGGACAGGATCCCACCCCACGCCAACAGGCGCAGTTCACGAGGTGGTTCGACATCCTGACCGCGACGAAGGAGGTGACGCGGGCCGGGGCCCGCGCAGCCGATCTGACGCGGGCCGCCACCGAGGCCAACGGCGGCTCGAAGCCCTGGCTGCCCCACTTCTACCTGGGACACGGCATGGGCACGGACGCCGCCGAGATGCCGTTGATCGGCACCGACCTCGGCCAGGAGTTCGACGAAAGCGTGGTGCTCGAAGCCGGCATGGTGCTCATTCTCGAGCCGGTGGTCTGGGAGGACGGCACCGGCGGTTACCGCAGCGAGGAGGTCCTTGTGATCGAGGAAGAGGGCTGGACTGCCCTGACCGACTACACCTACGCGCCTTATGGCGACTGAGGTCCTGCCGGACGACCGCGCTCTCCGCAGTGGGCGGCGGGAGCGTGCGCTGGCACAAATGGAAGCCCATGACCTCGATGTCCTCGTCCTCGGGCGAGGCGCCAACGTCCGCTACCTCAGCGGCGCGCGGGGTCTGTCGAACGCGGGGACCCATCCCTTCTTCCCCGCGTGTGTGGTGGTCCGCGCCACCGGGGCCATCCACATGCTCAGCACGTGGGACGAGGGGATCCCCGACGACATTCCGCACGAGCGGCTCTACCCGCTGAGCTGGAACCCGATGAACTACGTCACGGTTCTGCGGGGGATCGAGGGGACCTCGACGGCCCGCCGGGTGGGCACGGACGCCCTGACCCCGAGCATCGCGGAGCTGCTGTCCAAGGTCTTCCCGGTCGCCGAACTGGTCGACGGCGAGCTCGCCCTGCGCGCCGCCCGCCGCATCAAGACGGCCGAAGAGGTGGTGGCTCTCCGCGAAGCCATCGGCGTGGCGGAGGCCGCCCTGGCCAAGGCCGTGACCGAGCTTCGCCCGGGAGTCACCGAGGCCGAGCTGTCCGGCGTACTCCTGGAGGCGGCCGCGGCCGGAGGCGTGGCCACGCCCTCGGCCCAGGAGGTCGCATGGAGGACTTCCCGGGAGCATCACTGGCGGCTGGTGAACGGCGACGGCCGCATCGGCGCGGGCGACCTCGTGGCCTTTACCGCGGGAGTCGTCGCCGGCGGGTACATCGGAGAAGTCGGACGTACCTGGCCGGTCGACGGCGGGGACCTGAGCGCCATCCGCGCCCTGTACGGGCGGTGGGACGCGCTCTGGGCCCTGCTGTCCGACGCCTGCCGTCCGGGTGCCCAGGCCAGTGACCTGCTCGCCGCCTACGACACCGCCGGCGAACCGCTGCCCCCGATGCCGGTGGCACGCGGCCTCGGCCTCGGCTTCGACCCGCCCGTCGTCACGTCGGGCCTGCCGGCCACCGCGGCCGAGGAACGGCTCGAAGTCGGCATGGTGCTGTCCGTGACCGGCTACGTCTGGCAGGAGGGCGTGGGCGCCGTCCTCGGGCGCGAGGCGGTCCTCATCACGGCTGACGGACCCGAGCTGCTCACGTCAAGTCCCCTCTGGAGGCCGTAGCTCCGCCGGTCGGCCAACCCCGAAGGTCAGGGCCGCCCGCTCCGGCCCTGACCGCCCTCCACCCAGACGGGAAAGGACTCCCAGCACATGACCGACAGCGCGCGTCCCTCGGCGGAGGAGATCATCCTCTACGAGAAGGACCCCAAGACGAAGATCGCCACCATCACGCTCAACAGGCCCGATCACCTCAACGCTCCGACCGCGGCGTCGCGGCTCCGCTACGCCGACCTGCTCCACCGTGCCAACGTCGACGACGACGTGAAGGTCCTGGTCATCCGCGGCGTCGGTGACCACCTCGGCACCGGCGCCGACATCACCGAAGTGATGGAGATGAACGACGCGCCCACGGCCGGACCGCGACTGAGCGAACTCAGGCTCAGCGAGGACGACGTACGGTATCCCCCCAAAGACTCCTACCGGTATGGCGGAACCCTCGGCCAGTACTACGCCAGCCCGCTGGGCGGCTGCCGCAGTCTCCAGGACTTCAAGAAGATCAGCATCCTTGAGGTGAAGGGGTACTGCTACGGCTGGCACTTCTACCAGGCGGCCGACGCCGACCTGGTGATCTCCGCAGACGACGCGCTCTTCGGTCATCCCGCCTTCCGCTACATCGGCTGGGCCCCCCGGATGTGGACCTGGGTGCAGATGATGGGCCTGCGGAAGTTCCAGGAGATGGTCTTCACCGGAAGGCCCTTCAGCGCCGAGGAGATGTACGAGTGCAGCTTCGTCAACAGCGTCGTCCCGAGGGACGACCTGGAGACGGAGGTGGAGAAGTACGCGCTGGCCTGTGCCCGCAACCGGCCGACGGACACGGTCTTCATGCAGAAGGTCTTCTTCGAGATGTACAAGCAGCACCAGGGCGAGTACATGGGCTCGATGCTGACCGGACTCTTCGAGTCGATCGGGAACATCGCCCGCCCCGACGGTGACGATCTGGTCCTGGACGAGGACGTGATCGCAGGGGGAATCCCCAACGCGGTCAGGGGTAACGACGATCAGTTCCCGCCCGAATGGCGGCTGAGCCGGACCGGTCGCAAGAAGAAGTAGCCAACAGATGGGAGCCGCTGATGTCCCCCGTTGAACCGCCGCTCAGCGACTATTCCGTGGTCGATCTGTCCACAGGGATCGCCGGCGCGTACTGCACCAAACTGCTGGCCGACGGTGGCGCGGAGGTCGTCAAGGTCGAGCCGCCGGAGGGCGATCCGCTGCGCAGCCGGTCGGTCTCCGGCGCCGCGGTCGACCCCGACGGAGGCGGAGCCCTGTTCAGCTACCTGTCCTGCTCCAAGCAGAGCGTCGTCGTCGACCCCGGCAGTCCCGCGGACCTCGAGTTGGTGCATGAACTGCTGGGGGCGGCGGACGCGGTGGTGTGGTCCCCGGGTTCGCGCGTCGCCGGGCTTGCGGAGTTCTCCCCGAAGGAGATCCATCGACGCCACCCGCACCTGACGGTAACGTCGATCACCCCCTTCGGTCTGGACGGACCCTGGCGGGACCGTCCGGCCACCGAGTTCACCCTCCAGGCGTGGTCCGGTGGAATCTTCGGAACGGGCCGCGGCGCACCGGACCGAGCGCCGGTCTCCATCGGAGGGCAGCCGGGGGACTGGGTCTCGGGGGCGTACGCGGCCGCGGGGACCCTGACCTCGCGACTGCGCGGCCTGGGCAGCGGCCGTGGTGAACTCGTCGATCTCTCGATGCTCGAGGCACACGTCCTGAGCCTCACCTACTACTCGGTCACGTGGCTCGACATGCGGGGCGGGCCGAGGCGTAGCGCCCGGTCGCTGATGCTGCCGGGGGTGACCGTGGCCAAGGACGGCCTCATCGCCCTCGGGTGTGCGACCCCCCAACAATTTTCCGACCTCTGCGCGATGGTCGGCCACCCCGAGTGGATCGACGAGGAGAACCCGTACTCGATCGTCGACCGCACCAACGAGGTGGCCCCGGTGATCGAGGAGTGGATCGGCAGCCGGACCATCGCCGAGGTCCGCGAACTGGCGACGGCGTTCCGGATCCCCAACGCCCTGGTGGCCAACGGCGCCAACGCCCCGGCCATGGAGCACTACGAGGCGCGCGGAACCTTCCTGCGCAACCCCCGCGACGGATTCCTCCAACCCGATCACCCCTACCGCCTTCAGCCGGCGCGGCTGCGGCCCATGGAGTCGGCGCCGCACCTCGGCGAACACACCGACAGCCTCCGTGCCGCACCCCGCACTCCGCGGCCGACCGCCGGGCCGAACACCGGCGAGGACCGGCTGCCGTTCAGCGGCCTGCGGGTCCTGGACATGACGGCCTTCTGGGCCGGTCCGTCGTGCACACACGTCCTCGCCCTGCTCGGCGCCGAGGTGATCCATCTGGAATCTACTTCCCGGCCCGACGGAACCCGGCTGATGGCGGGCGTGGCAGCCACCGTGGACCAGTGGTGGGAGAGGTCGCCGATCTTCTCCGGCCTCAACACCAACAAGAAGAGCCTGACACTCAACTTCCAGACCGAGCGCGGGCGGGAACTGCTGCGCGAACTGATCGCGATCTCCGACGTGATCGTCGAGAACTACACCCCGCGGGTGCTGAACCAGGTCGGCCTGGACTACGAAGCGATACGGGCGATCCGGCCCGACGCCATCATGGTCCGCATGCCCGGCTTCGGGCTCGACGGCCCGTGGCGCGATCACGCCGCCTTCGCCTACGTCATCGAGGACGCGTCCGGGCTGACCTGGCTGACCGGCCACCCCGACCAGAATCCGATCGAGCCCTACTCGATCGGCGACCCGAACGCGGGTGTGCACGCGCTCAACGGTCTGCTGCTGGCACTGGAACACCGGCGCCGCACCGGCGAGGGAGTTCTGGTGGAGGCCGCGATGGTCGACGCCGCCCTCAACGTGGCCGCCGAACAGGTCATCGAGCACTCCGCCCACGGCGCCCTCCTGCAGCGGGACGGAAACCGCGGACCGACCGCCGCGCCCCAGAACCTGTATCTGACCTCCGACATCGACGAGTTCGGCAGGGAGGACACCTGGATCGCGGTCGCGGTGGCCACCGACGAGCAGTGGGCCGCACTGCGGGACGCGATCGGCCGGCCCGAATGGGCGACGGACCCCGGTCTGGACACCGCCGACGGACGGCGACGGCGCCACGACGAGATCGACGAGCACCTCGGGGCCTGGTGCCGGAAACGCGGCGCCGACCAGATTGTCGAGCTCCTCTGGGACGCCGGAGTTCCGGTGGGCAAGGGGGTGCACCCGCACCGCGTGGCCGAGCTGCCGCAACTGCAGTTCCGCGGCTTCTTCGAGGAGGTCGAGCATCCCGTGAACGGCAGCGCCCGGCACAGCACCCTGCCGGTCAAGCTCTCCCGAGGACCCGGCCGGCACCATCTGCGCCACGCACCCCTGCTCGGGGAGCACAACCACGAATTGCTGGCCCAACTGGGGCTCACCGAGCCGGAGATCGCCGCGCTCGAAGCCGACGGGGTGATCGGCCGGGCGCCTGCCTTGTAGGCCGCCGACGAGATCGCCAGGTCCACGAACCATCGAAAGGAAGGAGCCGACATGCAGCCACGGATCGGCATGATGCTCGCGAGCACGGTGGACAGCACCAGCGTCGTGGTCGTCCGCTGGGCAGCGGACGGACAGGAAGTGACCTGCGGAGGCCGGCCGATGGTCGATCAGACGCAGCACGACGCCACAGCCCAGCAGACCCTCGATCCGGAGCACGCGACCGGAACTCTGCTCGGCAAGCGCTACGCCACCGCGGACGGAGGCGTGGAACTGCTGTGCACCAGACCCGGTCGGGGCACCCTCGCCGTCGGAGGTGTGCCGTTGGCCGTGAAGAGCGCCAAGCCGTTGCCCGCCTCCGACTGACCCCGGACGGACGTCGATGGACCTCACGATGCTTCTGGACATGGCGGCCGACGGGTTCGCCGACCGCACACTTGTCGGCACCCGCGACGACGGACTCACCGCCCAGGATCTGCGCCACGCGGTACGCAGGGGCGCCGATCTCGTAGCCCGGTCGGGCGCCACCTCGGTCATCCACCTCGCGGCCAACGGACCGGCCTTCCCCGTCGCCCTGTTCGCGGCCGCGCGGGCAGGGGTGCCCTTCGTCCCCGTCAACTACCGGCTCGGCGCAGAGCAGTTGTCGGCGCTGCTGGCCAACCACACCGGCGCCCTGGTCATCGCCGACGACCATCACGCCCCGCTGCTTCCCCCGGTCGCGGCACTCTCGTGCACACCGTCGGCATGGCTCGACGCGACGGTCGCCAAGACCCAGGCGGAACATGACGCGAGCCCGCCGCCCGGGCTGGCCGACCCGGCCGCGGTCATCATCTACACCAGCGGGACGACGTCGGCGCCCAAGGGCGTCGTGCTGCGACACGACAACCTGGTCTCGTACGTCATCGGAAGCGTGGAGTTCGGCAGCGCGGAGCCCGACGACGCGGCGTTGATGTGCGTCCCTCCGTATCACATCGCCGCCGTGTCGAACGTCCTGACCAACATCTACGCAGGCCGGAGACTGGTCGTCCTCGACACGTTCTCGCCGAAGCGGTGGCTGGAGCTGGTGCGTGCCGAGCGCGTCACCAACGCCATGGTGGTGCCGACGATGCTGGCCCGGCTGATGGAGGAGCAGGATGCAGACCGGTCGGTGCCGACCCTGCGGACCCTCGCCTACGGCGGTGCCGCGATGCCGCCCCGGGTGATCGAACGGGCGCTGGAAGAGTGGCCGCACGTCGGGTTCGTGGGCGCGTACGGGCTGACGGAGACCAGCTCGACCATTTCCGTCCTCGGCCCCGAAGACCACCGCCAGGCCCTCGCAGCCGAGGATCCCGGGGCGCGGGCGCGCCTGCACTCCGCCGGACGCCCGATCCCCGGCATCGAGATCGAGATCCGCGGCGAGGACGGCGCACCCGTGCCGCCCGGGGCATCCGGACGCGTCTGGGTGCGCGGCGCCCAGGTGTCCGGGAAGTACGCCGGTGTCGCCTCCGAGGTAACCGACGGCTGGTTCGACACCCGCGACCTCGGCCGGTGCGACCGGGCGGGTTTCGTCTTCGTCGAGGGCCGCGCGGACGACACCATCATCCGCGGCGCGGAGAACATCGCACCCGCCGAGATCGAGGACGTCCTGCTCCGCCAGCCGGGAGTCGCGGACGCCGTCGTCGTCGGCGTACCGGACGAGGAGTGGGGCCAGCGCATCGAGGCGGCCGTGGTTCCCGCCCGAGGAGTCTCGCTCGACGGTGAGGACCTGCGCACCGAGGTGCGGCGGCTGCTGCGTGGCTCGAAGACACCTGACCGCATCGTCGTATGGGACGAGATACCCCGCACCGCCACCGGCAAGGTACTGCGACACGAAGTGCGATCGGAGTTGAGCCGCTGAGCCGGCTCCGGCGACCGCCGCAGGCCCGCGTGCCCGACAGGGGTGCAGAAACGAGGACGAGAATGAAAGCGACCGTCGCAGCCGCCCCCCGAGGGCTGACCTCGGCACGGCTTCCCGTGCCCGCACGGAGCCCGCAGTGATCACACTAGAGGCACTGTCCACCGACCCGACGGTTCTACGGCGGGCCTACGGATGTTTTCCCTCCGGCGTGACCGCGGTCTGCGCACTGCTGGGCGGCACCCCAGTCGGGATGGCGGCCAGCTCGTTCACCTCGGTGTCGCTGAGTCCACCGCTGGTGTCGCTGTGCGTGCAGGACTCGTCGAGGACCTGGCCCAAGCTGCGGGACTGCCCGAGGCTCGGAGTGAGTGTGCTCGCCGCCGACCACGACGTGGCGTGCGTGAGCCTTTCCCGCAAGGAGGGCGACCGCTTCGCCGGGGTGGAGTGGGAACCGACCGCGGGGGGCGCGGTGTTCGTGCACGGGGCGACCGCCTGGCTCGACTGCTCGGTGGAGGTGGAGATCCCGGCCGGCGACCACGCGATCGCCCTGCTGCGCATCCACGCACTGCGTGCGGAACCCGACACCACACCGTTGATTTTCCATGCGAGCCGGTTCCGTACCCTCGCGGCGAGCGACTGATCCGCCGTCTGCGCCGTCGCCCTGGATGTCACGATGTCGCTGTCTCCTGGAACGACCGCGGCCGCAGTGGCAGTTGGGTGACCACTTCGAAGCCACCCTGGTTTCGCGGACCCGCGCGGAGCTCCCCGCCTACGGAGCGGGCGCGCTCCCGCATCCCGATGATGCCGTAACCACCCCTTGGGAAAGGGGAGTTGACCGATGCCGCGGATCCGTCATTGGTGACGGTGATACACAGGTGGTCCTCCGAGTACGCGAGCCGGACCTCGGCCGCTCGGGTGGTGGCGTGCTTGGTGACGTTGGTGAGCGCCTCCTGCACGATGCGGTACGCGCTGAGGTCCGCTCCGGCCGGGAGCGGCCGCGGTTCACCTTCGGTGGCGACAGTGACAGCGAGCCCGGCACTTTGGAACGAGGCCGTCAGCTCGGTGAGTTGCGCGACTCCCGGGGTCGGTTCCATGGGCTGCTCCGTGTCGTCCGCGCGGCGCAACAGACCGACGGTGGCCTTGAGTTCGCTCAGGGCCGCGGCGGCGGTGTCGGTGAGCTCAGTGGCTACCTGCTCGGCTTCGGCGGGCCGGGCATGGACCAGGCGAACCACAGCGCCGGCTTGCAGCTTGGTAAGGACGAGGTGGTGGGCGACGACGTCGTGCAGGTCGCGGGCGATGCGTATGCGCTCGTCGGAGACGCGCCGACGGGCTTCTTCTTCGAGATAGGCCCGGTAGAGCCGGCTCGCGGTACCGAGGGCGGTGGGCAACAGCAGCCAGGCGGTGGGGCCCAGCAGCCTGAACAGCAGCGGTTCGCCGGCGGGGCCGTCGAGCATCCCGGTCACCACCAGCAGCGCGATGGAGGCGCAGGCGAAGGTGTTCGCGACCCTTCGCCGCGTGCGGGCGGCCAGCGAGAAGAGCGCGACCATGAGGGGTCCCAGCAGCAGCACGGTGACGACGTAGCCGAGCGCGACCACGCCCATGGTGCACGCGGTGGTCAGCACCACCGTGGTGCGGGGATGGCTGCGGCGCCACATCAGGACGGTGCAGGAGACGCCTGTCAGGAGGACGCCGGGCCACCACGCGATGTCCAGATCGCGGCCGGGGAGGGTGATGAAGCTGCCGGCGAAGGAACAGGCGAGGAGTGCCGCGGCCGCGGCCGCGGCGGCGCTACGGGGGTGACCGCGTGGGTACCGCTTCAAGTCAATGATCATGGTGGGGGTCCTGTTCTACGGCGTGCCTCCGGTGGCGCGACGATTGGGTTTCTGTGGGGGTGCTGCCGAGGCACCGCTGCCCGCCGGGACGGCACCGGCGGGCAGCGGTAGTTCCAACGAGTCGATCAACGGGACATGGCCCAGGAGGCTGTCTACCGTGTCAGGCGAGCTTCGCGGTCCAACCCCCGTCGACGGGGATCACGACTCCGGTCACGAACGAGGCCCGGTCCGAGGCGAGGAACGCGGCGACGTCGGCTTGCTCTTCGGGGGTGCCCGGCCGGGACAGCGCTGCCTTGTTGCTCAGGCTCTCCTCGATCTCGGGCGGCAGACCGCGGTTCTTCTTGCTCATGGTGAAGCCCGGTGCGACGGCGTTGACGCGGATGTTCTGGGGTCCGTAGTGCACGGCGTAGGACTTGGTGAGGGAGTTGATGCCGGCCTTGGCTGCGGAGTAGGCCGGCGAAATCAGTCTGTCGGTGTTGAAGGAGGCGGCCGAGGAGAAGTTCACGATGGCACCGCCACCGGCGGGCGCCATCACCCGCACGGCGTGCTTGTTGGTGAGCAGCGTGCCGAGCAGGTGCACGGAGGTGAGGCTCTCGTACTCCTCGACCGTGACCTCGTCGCCGCGTCGCCCGCCGGGGTTGCCGGCGACGTTCACCAGGATGTCGACGCGCCCGAAGGTCTCCAGGGCGTGGGCGAACATCGCCTCGACGTCTTCCTCGCGCGTGATGTCGGCCTGGAAGGGAACCGCCGCGGGGCCAAGGGCAATCGCCGTGTCCTTCTGAGCGCCGCTGATGTCGGCGGCGAGTATCTGTGCGCCCTCCTTGACGAACACCGCGGCGGTGACCGCACCGATCGTCTCGGCCGCCCCGACTCCGGTGATCACGGCCACCTTGCCTTCGAGCAGACCGCCCGGCTGGTGCGGCGGTTGGTTTGCGACGGTCATCTAAACTCCAGTTTTCTGAACTGCTGTCGGGGTGGGTCAGGCGGTCGGTACGCGCAGGAGGCAGGCGGCGACGGCCTCGGGCTCGGTGATCATCAGGTCGTGTCCGGTGTCGATGTCCCAGAGCCTTCCGTTGGCGCGGGCCTTGGCCAGGAGCACGGGATCGCGGTGGGGGATGGTGTTGGTGCAGACGATGTGGGTCTGTGGGATCTGCCAGAGTTCGACCTCGTTGTCCAGATGCAGTTTCTGGTCGAAGCACTGGTAGGGGTGGGGTGTGAGCTTCGGTGTCATCCAGGCGATGTCGTCCGGGTCGGTCACGCCGTAGTGCGGGATCGGCTCCCGCCCGGGCTGGAGCACGACCTCGACACCGTTGACGAAATCGCCCCTCGCACGGGCCGCCTGCATCTGCGGTGGCGAGATGTCGGCGAGCGACTGACCGTTCACCGGTGTGGCCGCGTCCAGGTAGACGAGGTGGCCGATCCGGTCCACGGCCAAGTCGGCCACCCCTGTGATGACCATGCCTCCATAGCTGTGCCCGGCAAGGACCACGTCGTGCAGGTCCTCGTAGGTCAGCACCTGGATGACGTCGCGAATGTGGAAGTCGAGGTCGATGTCCTGGCTGAGCAGGTGGTACCGCTCGCCGACGCCGGTCAGGGTCGGGGTGTAGACGTCGTGGCCAGCCTCCCGCAGGATCCGGGCGACGCGCTGGTAGCACCAGCCGCCGTGTGCTCCGCCGGGTACGAGGACGTACGTGGCCATGATCGCTCTCCTGGTGTCGAGGGATGTACCGGTTTTCGGATGGGGCCCTCTCGGGGGCGGAGCACCGACCGTGCCAGCGAACGGCTCAGGCAGGCTCGCCCCCTGAGACGCTTAGGCCTTCTGTCCGGCGGTGTCCGCGATGGTGGCTGCTTCGGCGGGGGTGCCGGGGGCGGTGGCGTCCGTGCGGCGGGGGAGGAAGGAGGCGAGGAGAAGGGCCAGGAGGGCGGCGCCGCAGCCGATGGCCATGATCACCTTGAAGCTGTTCTCGGAGGGGAGGGCGTGGCCGGCGAAGTTGATGGTCATCTGGGAGACGATGACGCCGCAGATGGCGCTGGCCAGAGAGCTGCCGATGGAGCGCAGCAGGGTGTTGACGGCGTTGGCGGATCCCGTCTCGGATACCGGCACTGCGCTCATGATGAGTGTGGGCAGGGCGCCGTAGGCGAATCCGACGCCGGCACCGACGATGCAGGAGACGAAGATCAGCTCCCAGACCTCGCTCATCATGAAGATGTTGAGGGCGTAGCCGGCGGCGACGATGACGGCGCCGATCATCAGCGTGTACTTCGCGCCGAAGGCCTTGGAGATCTTCGCGGACAGGGGGGCCGCGATCATGACGACCAGTCCCTGGGGAGCGAGGACGAGGCCGACGGTCAGCAGGCTCTCGCCGAGGCCATAGCCGGTCTCCTTGGGCAGTTGCAGGAGCTGGGGGACGACCAGCTGGAGGGCGAAGAGGGAGAAGCCGAACGCGAGGCCGGCGAGGTTGGTGAAGAGGACCTGGGGTTTGGCGGTCGTGCGGAGGTCGACCAGCGGCTGGGTGGTGCGCAGTTCGAAGAAGCCCCAGGCGACCAGGACGATCACGGCGGCGGCGAAGAGGCCGAGGGTGGTGGCGCTGCCCCAGCCCCAGTCGCCGCCCTTGGAGATGGCCAGCAGCAGAGCGACGAGTCCGGCCGCCAGGCCGACGCCGCCGACCAGGTCGAAGCGTCCGCCGGAGCGCACCTTGGATTCCGGTACGAGCATCAGGACGAGCACGAGGGAGAGAGCGCCGAGGACGCCGGAGGCCCAGAAGAGGGTGTGCCAGTCGAAGTTGTCGGCGACGAAGGCGGCGATGGGCAGACCGAGGGCGGCGCCGATGCCGAGGGAGGCGCTCATGAGGGCGGTGGAGGAGCCGAGTCGTTCGGCGGGCATCTCGTCACGCATGATGCTCAGGCCGAGCGGGATGACCCCGGCGGACAGGCCCTGCAGAAGGCGTCCGATGATCATCGGGGTGAGGGAGTCGCTGAGTGCGACGACGAACGAGCCGGCGGTCACCGCGCCGAGGCTGAGGAGGAGCATGCGGCGTTTGCCGTACATGTCGCCGAGGCGGCCGGCGATGGGGGTGGCGACGGCGGCGGCGAGGAGAGTGGCGGTGACGGCCCAGGCGGTGTCGGAGGCCGAGGCGTTCAGGTACTTCGGCAGTTCCGGGACGATCGGGATGACGAGGGTCTGCATCAGCGAGACCACGATCCCGGCGAAGGCCAGCACCGTCACGATCACGTTCGGGTTGGGGGGTGCGGACGTTTTGGTGTCCGTGGGTGGGGCGGGGGTGTGGGGCATGGCTGGTCTCCGTCTGAGCAGGCAGATGTGGTCGGATCCGTTGAAGTCTGGCTTAAATCAACGGGTTGATTTAAAATGTAGCTGGGGGTGGGCGCATGTTCAAGTCGACAAGCCTGAATCAAGAGAGAACACCAGTGAAGGAGTCGTGGAGAGTGCAACTTGTGCGCTGGTCGGCGCGCCGTGCGGCGGCGCTGGAAGTGGCTGCTGTCGGCGGGGGAGGTCGGAGCGCATTCGGTGGGCCCGTGCCCGCTCTTTCGCCATATGGCCTGGTCGGCTCGGCAGGGAATCCGCGGTGGCCTGCGGGACCGGCCGTCGCGGGACAGTGCGATGTCCCGATGTGGTGGTGGTGATGGCAGGCAGGACGAGGCGGAATGAACAGGTCAGCTCGACGCGGGAGGCGCTTCTGAGTGTGGCGGAGCGGCTGTTCGCTGAGCGCGGGGTGCATGCGGTCGCCAACCGTCAGATCAGCGAGGCCGCCGGACAGGGCAACAACGCCGCCATCGCTTACCACTTCGGCACCAAGGCCGACGTGGTCGGTGCCATCGTGCGCAAGCACGCCGGGCGGATGGAGCAGGACCGCGCCCGCATGGTGGCCGCGGCCGGCGACTCGACCGAGCTGCAGGACTGGGTCGCCTGCGCGGTGCGACCCGTCACCGGGCACCTGGAATCCTTGGGTGTCCCCAGTTGGTACGCCCGCTTCTTCGCCCAGGTCGCGACCGACCCCGCACTGGACATGGTCACGGCCGAGGCGTTCTATTCCGTTTCCCCCTCGTTGGGGCGGTTGCGGGACGGTCTGGAACGATGCATGCCCGACCTGCCACCTGAGGTGCGCGTGGAGCGCGGAGCTATGACGCGCCACCTGATCACGCAGATGTGCGTCGAGCGGGAGCGAGCCCTCTCGGAGAACGTCGTCACTCCTCGCGCGACCTGGCACGAGGCCGCCACGGGCCTCGTTGACGCGATCGTCGCACTCTGGGGGGCGCCGGTCACGCCCGAGGTGTGAGCCGGCGGTGGTCGGGTCCACAGATTTTGAAATGTTTAAATCAAGTGATTGACCCGTCTTGGGGCAGTGGTGTTCCCTGACTCTTCGACGGCTTCGAATCGAGGGAGGTCGGATGACTGCGGCGGCTAGGGCGAAGAGAGCCGAACAAGTGGGCAGTACACGTGAGTTGATCCTGACGGCGGCGGAGCGGCTGTTCGCTGAGCGCGGGGTGCACGCGGTTGCCAATCGTCAGATCAGTGAGGCCGCCGGGCAGGGCAACAATGCCGCGGTCAGCTACCACTTCGGCACCAAGGCCGACCTGATCCGCGCGATCGTCCGGCGGCACACCGAGCAGGTCGAGCAGATCCGGGCGCGACTGCTGGTCGAGACCCGGAACTCGACCGAACTGCGGGACTTGGTGGCCTGTCTGGTGCTTCCCATTCCCGAGTACCTGGTGACCCTGGGCAACCCCAGCTGGTACGCGCGGTTCTGCGTCCACGTGATGAGCGACCCGGCACTCCACGCCCTCATGGTCGAGGAGACCTTCACCTCCCCTGCGATGGGAGAGTTCCTCGACCGCCTGCACCGATGCCTTCCCGAGCTCCCGGCCGAGGTGCGCGCGGAGCGCACCGCCATGGCGCGCCATCTGATCCTGCACGCCTGCGCCGAACGTGAGCGTGCCTTGGCCGTGAACACTCCCACACCCCGTGACAACTGGCACAGCACGGCCACCGGCCTGATCGACGCGATCGTCGCGGTCTGGCGTGCACCCGTCAGCTGCGAGTAAGGCGCTCTGCTCCACACAAGATTCAACAACTGGATCAGGACGCGGACACTTCTGAGGTCTCGTCAGATCTGACTCCCAGTCGGAAACCGACGCCGCGGACTGCCTGAATGCACAGGGCGTCACCGAGCTTGTGACGCAGGGCCGTTATATGGGTGTCCAAGGTCTTCGTCGGGCCCGACCAGTTGCTGTCCCAGACCGCCGTCATGATGTCCTCCCTGGTCACCAAGTTGTCCACTCGCTCGGTGAGAAAGGCCAGCAAGGCGTACTCCTTGGGGCTCAACGGGATTTCCGTTCCGTCCAGGAAGGCGCGATGCGCCCGGCGGTCGACGCTCACCCGGCCGCACATGTCACGCGGCGGGCGCGGAGGGGACACCTGGCACCGGCCGGGCCGGACGGAGCTCATGCCGGGGGTGAGCTCTGGGGGGCAGGGCCCGATGGGGCGCCGGCGCAGCACCGCTCGCATCCGCGCGATCAGCTCACGTATCAGGAACGGCTTCACGATGTAGTCGTCCGCGCCGAGTTCGAGGCCGACGACCTTCTCCGTCTCGCTGCCCCGCCCGCTGATGACGATGAGCGGTACATCGCTGCGGGCACGTAACTCCCGGCAGACGTCCAGGCCGTCCATGTCCGGCAGGCCGAGGTCGAGCAGAACCATGTCCGCCGCCGGGGCGGTGAGCGCGCTCCGTCCGGTGGGCACCGAGGTCACGTGAAAGCCGTAGCGGGCGAGGCCACGCTCCAGGGAATCGGCGACGGTTCGATCGTCCTCGACGACGAGTACATGCACTGTCTTCTCCTGAGGGCTATGGATCACGGTGGAATCGGATCTGGCCGACAACTTGAGTCATGGCGTCGCGAGAAGGCGAGTCGCTGGGCGATCCCGGCCCTCACCTCACGGTATGGGCGGCTCCTGGTGATTCCCTCCGCCGGAGGGTCGAACCTGGAGAGGGCGAGTAATGCGGCCGTAGTAAGCGTTCTACTCCTTGCGACGTCGGGGCCGCGGATCTCGACGGAAGGGCGTCCTACGCCGGAACCAGGGTGGACGCGGCGACGGTCCAGTTCTGCTTCTGGGGTCGGGCGCTCTGGTCGCGGCGGGTGGCGAAGACGAAGAGGCGCAGGACGAGGAAGCGGCCTATGCCGGCGAGGCCGGAGGCGCTGAGGTAGACGATCTGCTCGGTCAGCATGCTGGGGGAGGGCTGCACGAGGTGCAGGACGAGCACCGCGGCGCTGGTCATCACGTAGGCGACCGTGGCTGAGCCTGCGGACTGCCAGTGCTCGCCCCATCCGGCACCGCGGCCCTTGCCGAAGGTGAAGCGGGCGTGGAGGTCGGTGCACAGCAGGGTGGAGGCGACGGTGATGATCGCGTTCGATACGGCCCAGGGCATCGTCATGCCCAGCAGCGGCACGGCGAAGCTGGAGAGGACCCCGATACCGCCGCCGAAGATCACGAACCGGATGAACGAGCCAAGGGGGCCGGGTGGGGCCGGAGTCGCCACGGCGGGCTTCCTCGTGAGCTGTGACTTCATGGGGCTTCCTTCCGGAGCGGCGGCGCCTCGATGGGACGTAATTGCTTAACTTACTCAACCATAAGCGGATTGCTTGACTTAGGCAAGCATGTGGGAGGCTTTTTGTCGTCCACGAGAGTGCGGTACGACGGGGTCACGTGGGGCCGGCGCCGCTGAGGGGCGCGACTTCAGTCGTCGGTCGCCGAGCTTGCGGCTGACGTCGTACAACCGGTCTCGGTGTGTGAGGCGCCGTGCGCGCACGCGTTGCACGACGGGGACACAGCGCAAGCCGGCGTCGTACGCTATGGCCACCGCCTGGATGCGGTCGCGTGCGCCGGGGCTGGTCAGTATTCGGCTGACGTGTTTCTTCACCGTGGGCTCGGTCGGGGCGAGCCGTTCGGCGGTCTCCAGGTGTTGGTTCGGCTCTTGGCGGTTGGCGGCAGGGCCTCGTTCCGGTGCTCGCTCGGCGCGCTCAGCCGCGGATCGGCCTGCGGCCCCCGCCTGTACGACCGACCTCGACATGCCCGTCGGAACCGGCCTCCTGGTCCTGCCGCGGACTCGCGACGCCGAGGGCGGGCAGGATCACCGCATCGACGATGTGGTGCAGGAAGGTGCGGTCCGCGAGAACGCCCTCGAGCAGAGAGCGGGTGATCAGCGCCCCGAGCAGCAGGTGCGGGAGGTAACCCGACGCCGGGTGGGTCGAGGGGAGCTCCCCTCGACCCACCGCGCGGGTGACCAGCGCGTCGAGTTGACCGGGGCCGGACTTCCGCAGTGCGGACGCCAGCTCGGGGTGAGTGTGAAGCGCTCTTAGCAGGCCCCGGAACAGGGCCGCGTCGTCGCGCAGCCGGTCCTCGTCCCGCCCTTCGATCAGCGCGTGCAGGTCCCCGGCGAGTGAACCGGTGTCAAAGACGGCGACGTCCAAGGGGGAGAGACACAGCAGGGACTGCGTCGCCAACTCCTGCTTACCGCTGAAACGGCGGTACAGAGTGGCCTTGCTGCAGTGCGCGGTGGCGGCGACGGCTTCCATGGTCAGGGCGTCGTAGCCGCTTGTGTGCAGCAGGTCGACCACCGCCGTGTACAACTCGGTGGTGCGCTCGGAGCCGAGGCGACCGCGGTGCGATTCCGGAGACCTCTGAGCCCTTGCCTGCTGGGGCGTCGTGCGTGCCATGCCGGGATCCTTCTGACGTATAGAGGGTCCTGGTCAGCGGTTCGGTGACCGGCGCACGGCGACGACGGCGGACACTGTGGCATCAGGACCATGTGCGTGCGGATCGGTGTGGGGCCGGTCGCTTCCCGGCCTCGTAGTGCTTGAATTCTGGCGACCATCGCGGTATCGCCCCCTATCACGTCACTTGCGTGATGCGGGGAAGTGGTGGGTGACACTCGCGGGAGTGCTGACGGTTCAAGCTTGGTAGACGTGGAAACCGCGTCCGCTCTTGCGCCCTAAGTGGCCAATGGCGACCATGCGGCGCAGGAGTGCCGGCGGTGCGTACAGCGGCTGCTTGCTCCTCGGGCATGGACTCGGCGATGGCTTGGGCGCTGTCGAGGTCGATGAGGTCGAGCAGGCGCAAGGGCCCCATGGGGTGGGCGGAGCCGAGTTCCATGCCGCGGTCGATGTCGTCGGGCGGGCGGCGCCCGACTCCACCATCCGGACCGCGCCGAGCAGGTAGGTCACGAGCAGGGCGTTGACGACGAAGCCGGAGCGGTCGGGTGCCTGGATGGCCTGTTTGCCGAGTTGCCCCGGCGAAGTCGCGGGTGCGCTGGACGGTCTCCGGGCTGGTGGTGAGCGGGGGGATGAGCTCGAACAGTTGCTGCACGGGCACGGGGTTGAAGAAGTGCATGCCACTGACGTGGCCGGGCCGTTCGGTGGCGACGGCGAGATCGACGATGGGGATCGAGGAGGTGTTGGTGGCCAGGATCGCGACCGGGTCCTCGACACCCTTGTCCAGGGATCGGACCGGATGACGTCGGTCTTGATGTCACGGTTCTCGGCGACGGCCTCGATCACGAACTGGCGCTCGGCCAGGTCGCCGAGGTCGTGGGTGAAGGAGAGCTGGGCGAGAGCCTGGTCGCGCTGTTCCTCGCCGAGCTTGCCGCGCCGTACGCCTCTGTCGAGGGAGGTGGTGATGCGTCGGCGGCCGCTCTCGACGGCGTCCGGGGTGGCCTCGGCGACCCGGACGTCGATGCCGCCCAGGGCGGCGACTTCGGCTATGCCTGAGCCCACGAGGCCACCGCCGACGACGCCGAGACGGGTGACGGGTTCCATCCGTGGTCCTGTCGGAAGAAGTGGCCTGGTCAGACGTTGCGGCGGTACTGGCCGCCGACCTCGAAGAAGGCGTCGGTGATCTGCTGCAGGGAGCAGACCCGGGCGGCGTCCATGAGCACGGCGAACACGTTCTGGTCGCTCACGGCCGCCTTCTTGAGGGCGGTCAGGGCGGTATGCGCCTCGTCCCGGTGTCGGGACTGGTAGGTGTGGACGCGCTCCAGCTGGGAGTGCTTCTCCTCTTCGGTGGCGCGGGCCAGTTCGATGACGCCGGGCTCGGCGGTGTCGGCGTGCGGGTTGCGGAAGGTGTTGACGCCGATGAGGGGCAGGGTGCCGTCGTGCTTGCGCTGCTCGTAGAGCATCGACTCGTCCTGGATGCGGCCGCGTTGGTAGCCGGTCTCCATGGCGCCGAGCACGCCGCCGCGCTCGCTGATCCGCTCGAACTCGGCGAGTACGGCGGCCTCGACCAGGTCGGTGAGTTCGTCGATGACGAACGAGCCCTGGAGGGGGTTCTCGTTCATGGCCAGGCCCCACTCCCGGTTGATGATCAACTGGATGGCCAGGGCCCGGCGGACGGAGTCCTCCGTCGGGGTGGTGACCGCCTCGTCGTAGGCGTTGGTGTGCAGGCTGTTGCAGTTGTCGTAGATCGCGATGAGCGCCTGCAGCGTGGTGCGGATGTCGTTGAAGTCCATCTCCTGGGCGTGCAGGGAGCGTCCGGAGGTCTGGACGTGGTACTTCAGCTTCTGGCTGCGCTCGGCGGCGCCGTACTTCTCCTTCATCGCGACGGCCCAGATGCGGCGGGCCACCCGGCCCAGCACCGAGTACTCGGGGTCCATGCCGTTGGAGAAGAAGAACGACAGGTTGGGGGCGAAGTCGTCGATGTGCATGCCGCGGGCGAGGTAGGACTCGACGTAGGTGAAGCCGTTGGCCAGGGTGAAGGCGAGCTGGCTGATGGGGTTCGCGCCGGCCTCGGCGATGTGGTAGCCGGAGATGGACACCGAGTAGAAGTTGCGGACCTTCTGGGCGATGAACCACTCCTGGATGTCGGCCATCATCCGCAGGCTGAACTCGGTAGAGAACAGGCAGGTGTTCTGGCCCTGGTCCTCCTTGAGGATGTCGGCCTGCACCGTGCCGCGCACGTTCGCCAGTGCGTGCGCCCGCAGTTCGGCCGCCTCCTCGCCAGAGGGGTCGCGGCCCTCGGCGGTCCGGAACCGGTCGAGTTGCTGGTCGACGGCGGTGTTGAGGAAGAACGCCAGGATGGTCGGCGCGGGCCCGTTGATCGTCATGGAGACCGAGGTGGTGGGCGCGACCAGGTCGAAGCCGTCGTAGAGCGCCTTCATGTCGTCGAGGGTGGCCACCGACACTCCGGAGGTGCCGACCTTGCCGTAGATGTCGGGGCGTTCGTCCGGGTCGCGGCCGTAGAGGGTGACCGAGTCGAAAGCCGTGGACAGCCGGGTGGCGGGCTGGCCCTCGGAGAGCAGCTTGAAGCGCCGGTTGGTACGGAACGGGTCGCCCTCGCCGGCGAACATCCGTGCCGGGTCCTCGCCGTCGCGCTTGAAAGGGAACACCCCGGCCGTGAACGGGAAGCGGCCGGGAAGGTTCTCCCGGCGCCAGAACCGCACCAGCTCCCCGTGGTCGGTGAAACGGGGCAGCGCGACACGGGGGATCTTGTTGCCGGACAGGGACTCGCGGGTCAGTTTGGTGCGGATCTCCTTGTCCCGGACCCGCACGACCTGGTCGTCGCCGGAGTAGGAGGCGACGACGGCGGGCCAGTTCTCGATCTGCTTCGTGATGTCGTACGGGAGCTGCCTGCGGGCGTCCGCGAGCAGCGACTCCACGTTCCCAGCGTCGGAGCCGGCATCGACGAGTTCGGCCGTGACCGTCTGCAGACGCTGTACGCGCCGTGCCGCTTCGGCCAGTTGGCCGGTCTCGGCGTGGTAGGCGCGGACGGTGTCCGTGATCTCGGCGAGGTAGCGCACCCGGTCTGCGGGTACGACCTGCCGGATGCCGGAGGAGTGGCGTCCGTCGACCGGGGCCAGCGTGCCCTCGGACAGGACCAGCTCCTTCTCGGCCAGGACGGTCTTCAGGTGCTGGTGGAGGGCGGTGACGCCGTCGTCGTTGAAGGTGGCCGCGGAGGTGCCGTACACCGGCATGTCCTCGGGCCGCATGCCGAACGCCTCGCGGTTGCGGACCAGTTGGCGGCCCACGTCGCGCAGTGCGTCCTTGGCGCCGCGCCGCTCGAACTTGTTGATCGCCACGACGTCGGCGAAGTCGAGCATGTCGATCTTCTCCAGCTGCGAGGCGGCGCCGAACTCCGGGGTCATGACGTACAGCGAGGCGTCGACGAACGGCACGATCGCCGCGTCGCCCTGGCCGATGCCCGGCGTCTCCACGATCACGAGGTCGAAGCCGGCGGCCTTCACGACGTCGATCACGTCGGACAGGTGCTCGGGCAGCTCGCGGCTGGCGCGGGTGGCCAGGCTCCGGAAGAACACCCGGTTGCCGTCGAGGGAGTTCATCCGTATCCGGTCACCGAGCAGCGCGCCGCCACCGCGACGGCGGGTCGGGTCGACCGCGATCACCGCGATCCGCAGCTTGTCCTGCTGGTCGACCCGGAACCGGCGCACCAACTCGTCGGTCAGCGACGACTTTCCCGAACCGCCGGTGCCGGTGATGCCCAGCACCGGCACCGTCCGTGCCACGGCCGCTGTACGCACCTGCTCCAGGAGATCCGCGGGCAACTTGCCGAGTTCCGCCCCGGTGATGGCGCGGGCGATCGCGAACCGGTCGCCTGCGAGAAGGGCGGCGACGTCGGCCGGCTTGCCGTCCCACAGGTCGAAGTCGCAGTCCCGCACCACCGAGTTGACCATTCCGGCCAGGCCCATTCGCTGCCCGTCCTGCGGGGAGAAGATGGTCACCCCGCTGTTGCGCAGCCGGGCGATCTCCTCGGGCACGATCACGCCTCCGCCGCCGCCCACCACGCGTACGTGCTCCGCTCCCTGCGCGCGCAGCGACTCCACCAGGTACTCGAAGTACTCGACGTGCCCGCCCTGGTAGGACGAGACGGCCACGCCATGCGCGTCTTCCTCCAGGACCGCGTCGACGACCTCCCGCACCGACCGGTTGTGTCCGAGATGGATCACCTCGGCACCCTGGGACTGGAAGATCCGCCGCATGATGTTGATCGACGCGTCATGCCCGTCGAACAGAGCCGAAGCGGTGACCAGCCGGACAGGGTGCGCGGGGCGGTGCAAGTCGCTCATGGGGCCTTCCCAGACAGGACACGGGAATACTGACCGAACAGATACTAGGACGTCCTAGTAAATTGGAGAAGGGGCGTGTCGATGTAGCCAGGACCACAAAGTTGCCGAGTGGTCCCGTTGACGCGATCTCCTTCACTGCCCGTCGGGCGCAGGAGCGACCGCGCTCGGTGACCGACCGCGTGAGCGGACTCGCGGGAGCCGCTCACGTCGGTCGTTTCAGCGACGTCACCACCGCACGGGTACCTCGCGCAGGCCACCCACGACAAAGCCCTCGAGCTTGCGCAACTCCGGTACCGGTACGGCGAGGGCAAGGGTCGGCAGCTTCCGCAGCAGGACCTCAAGAACGACCTGCAGTTCGGTGCGGGCAAGGGACTGGCCCAGGCAGGAGTGGGCTCCCGCGCTGAAGGTCAGATGGGGATTGGGGTTGCGGCCGAGGTCCATCTCGTCCGGGTCGGCGAAGGTCCGCCCGTCGCGGTTGGCGGCGGCGGGGACGCAGAACACGGTGGCGCCGCCCTGCAGCAACTGTCCGTCGACGTCGAAATCCGTGCCGAGATAGCGCCGGATACCGAAGGTGGCCTGGTTGGTGTCGAAGCGCAGCGCCTCGTCGACCGCGGTGCGCACCAGGGAGGGATCGGCGAGCAGCCGCTCCCACCGGGTGCGGTCCGCCAGCAGCATGGCGACCATCTTGCCGATCATGTTGGCGGTCGTCTCGTGCCCGGCGACGAGCAGAGCCATACCCGTCGCGACAAGCTCGGCGTCGGTCAGCCCCTCACCCTCGGCCAGGCTCTCCACCACCAGAGTGCTGAGCACGTCCTCGCCCGGCTCGGCCCGTTTGGCCGCGATGAGTTCGGACATGTACGTCACGAACTCGGAATGTGCGGCCGCGATCTCCTCCTTCGGGTAGCGGCTGACGCTCAGGAACGCGTCGGACCAGTAGGAGAAGCGGTCCCGGTGCTCGGCGGGTGCACCGAGGAGCTCGCAGATCACGTAGATCGGCAGTGGGAAGCCGAGCGCGGTCCTGAGGTCGGCGGATTGCCCGCTCTTGACCATGCTGTCGACCAGGCCTTCGGCCGTCGCCACCATGCCGGGGCGTAGCGCCGCCACGCGCTTGACGGTGAAGTACCTGCCCAGGAGCCGCCGCCACCGCAGGTGGGCCTCGCCCTTGAGGGGGACACTCATCGACCGGTCGTCGTCGGCCGCTACGCCGGTCGCTCCGTCGGCGGTGAGCCGAATGCTGTCGTCCTCGGCGGTCGGGCGGGAGAAACGGGGGTCCGACAGGAGGGCCTTGACATGGTCGTAGCGGGTCAGCAGTGTGCCGGTGTCTCCGCTCGGGAGTTCGACGGTGGCCACCGGGCACTGTTCGCGCAGGCGTTTCCAGTCCGCTGACGGTTCCAGTGGGCCGTCGGTGGTCAGCGGCATGTGGACGACCTGGTCGTGCTGGCTCATCTGCGTCTCCTCGTGGTGGAGGGAAAGAACCTGTTCGCGTCTCGTCGGACGCGGATCGTGGAGCTGACGTCGCCGGTGGCCTTGACGTCCTTGTCTCGTAGGGGAGTTGTGTGAAGTGGATCGACGGGGCGGCCGGGCACCAGGGAAACCGTCTCGGATCCACCGGCCGGGCAGCTTTACAGGGTGGCCGCGGTGAGCTTTTCCCAGCGGTCGTACTCCATCTGTTGCGCGGCGAGTTTGCTGCGCAGCAGATGGAGCCCGTGGCCGAGGGACAGACGCAGCGGCGGATCGTCGGTTGCGGCGATCGAGACGACCGCGTCGGCGGACGCGTCGAGGTCACCACGCTTGTAGTCGTCCTGGCTGAAAAGCAGGGTCCGGGCGGGGCCGTACTCCTCGGGCATGGGGTGCGCCGGTGCGCGCAGGCCGGCGCCGAACTCGGTTCCGTAGGAGGCCGGTTGAACGATGGTGACCTTGATGCCCAGGTGCCGGACGTCCTGGGCGAGTGATTCGCTGAAGCCTTCGAGGGCGAACTTCGAGCTGCTGTACGCCGCCATCGTCGGCACCGCCGCTGTGCCGGCGACGGAGGAGAAGCTGATGACGTGCCCGGCGCCGCGCTCGCGCATCCGTGGCAGCACGGCCTTGGTGAGTTCCAGCGGCCCGAACAGGTTGGTCTCGAACTGCGCGCGGATCTGATCGAGGGTCACCTCCTCCAGTGATCCTCGCTGGCCGTAGCCGGCGACGTTGGCGAGGACGTCGACCGGGCCGAAACGGGCGTCGACCGCGCCGAGAGCCGTCACGATCGACTCGCGCTCGGTCACGTCCAGCCGTATGACCTCGACGGCCGCAAGGCTCGCGAAATCGGCGGGAGCCTTCGAAGGGGTGCGCATGGTCGCGGCGACGTTCCAGCCCGCTCGGGCGAACGCCCTGGTCAGGGCTGCTCCGAAGCCGGAGGACGCTCCGGTGACAACGGCGGTCCTGGTCATGGTGTCCTTTTCAGTTACGACGCGTGTGAGTCGGCGGCTACCAGGTCACCGGCAGTTCGTAGAGGCCGTAGACGATGCCGTCGTTCTTGAAGGAGAGTTTCTCCAGGTCGGTCGCCAGGCGCAGGGTGGGGATGCGGCGGAAGAGGGTGCCGAGGACGACCTCGAGTTCCAGGCGGGCCACGGGCTGGCCGAGGCACTGGTGGATGCCGAAGCCGAAGGCCTGGTGGCGGCGGGCGTCCCGGTGGACGTCGAGCCGGTCGGGGTCGGGGAAGAAGGCTTCCTCCCAGTTGGCGGTGATGCTGGGGATGACGAGGCCCTCACCGGCGCGGATGGTCTGGCCGCCGATCTCGATGTCCTCCAGGGCGATGCGGCGGTTGCCGATGTGGATGATGGTCAGGTAGCGCAGCAGTTCCTCGACTGCGCTCGCCAGGACCTTCGGGTCGTCGCTGTCGCGGACGGCGGCGAGCTGCTCGGGGTGTTCCAGCAGGGCCGTGACGCTCAGCGCGATCATGTTGGCGGTGGTCTCGTGCCCGGCGCCGAGTATCAGCAGGCCCATGGAGGCGGCCTGGCGGCGGGTGAGGTCGCCGTCCCGGTAGTGGGCCGCGAGTTTGGAGAGCATGTCGTCGGCCGGGTTGGCGAGTTTGGCCTCGATCTGGCTGTCGAGGTAGTCCAGCAGGGCGTGGTGGGAGGCTGCCACCTCTTCCCGGCCGGCGTCGTGGCGCATGCCCACTTCGCTCTTGGTCTGGAAGAACTCGTGGTCCTCGTAGGGGATGCCGAGCAGTTCGCAGACGACCAGGGAGGGCAGGGGAAGAGCGAGGGCGTGGACGAGGTCGACGGGTTTGGGCCCGGCCAGCATGGTGTCGATGAAGTCGTCGGTCATGCGCTGGAGGGCGGGCCGCATGGCCGCGACGTGCTTGATCGAGAAGGCACCGGAGATCATCCGGCGGATCCGGGCGTGCTCGGGGTCGTCCATGGTGAGGAAGGCAGGCTCGCTGCCGCGCTCGGCGACCTCGCGGAAGGAGGGGCTCATGTACGGGAAGCCGGGACGCCTTTGGTCGACACTGCAGCGCGGGTCGGCGAGCAGGGTCCGCTGGTCGTCGTAGCGGGTGACGAGCCAGGGCGTGCTGCCGTCCCAGATCCGGACCTTCGTGAGCGGCTGATCGGAACGAACCTGCTCGGTGTGCAGCTCCCGCAGCTCAGGCGGCGGGGCGAACGGACACCTGGCATCCCTCGGCATCGGGAAGTCGGGAACGGACTCGTTATCGGTGGTGGCAAGGGAGCTGGTCATGTCACTCCTCAGGTGGGGGGAAGGGAGCCGTGGACGGGGAAAACAGACAACTCCGTCAGGGCGGTGGACAAGTGGTCGTGGCCTACCAGGTCACCGGTAGCTCGTAGAGGCCGTAGACGTTCCCGTCGGCCTTGAACGGCAGCTCCTCGGCCGGCCGGGTCAGGCGCAGCCCGGGCAGTCGCCGGAACAGCGTGTCGAAGACGATGCGCAGCTCCGCCCGGGCCAGGTTCTGGCCGAGGCACTGGTGGGCGCCGTAGCCGAAGCCGAGGTGGTTGCGGGAGTCGCGCTCGATGTCGAACTCGTCGGGGGCCTCGAACGCGGCGGGGTCACGGTTCGCGGTGTTGGACAGCGCGAGCACGCCCTCGCCCGCGCGGATGGTCACGCCGCCGATCTCGGCGTCCTCGTCCGCGACGCGGACGACGGCGTACTCGGCGACGGTGAAGTACCGCATCAGCTCCTCGACCGCGCCCGGTGTCTTCGCCGGGTCCGAGCGGATCGCCGCGACGGTCTCGGGCCGCCGCAGCAGCATCATCGTGCCGAGGGAGATCATGTTCGAGGTCGTCTCGTGCCCCGCGATCAGTAGCAGGAACCCGAGGCCGGCGGCCCCTGTCCGGTCTCGGGTCTTCTCCAGGTGCCTGCTCAGAAGGTCGTCGCCAGGCTCCCGCGCCTTCTTCGCGACCAGGGCTTCCATGTACCGCAGCAGCTCGACCGCGGCAGCCTTCTTCTCTTCGTCCGGCGCCGTGAGGCGCAGCAGCGCGCTGGAGTGGTTCTGGAAGAACTCGTGGTCCTCGTAGGGGACACCGAGCAGTTCACAGATCACTACGGACGGCACCGGCAGCGCGAGGGCCTGTACGAGGTCGGCGGGGCGTGGGCCGTCGAGCATCGCGTCGATGCGATCGTCGACGGCCTGCTGGATTCGCAGCTCCAGCGCGGCTGCCCGCTTGACTGTGAACTCTCCGGTGACCTCGCGCCGTCGGCGCCGATGTTCCGGAGAGTCCACGGTGATCAGCGAGGACCCGAGCCGCGCTTTCGGACCGTCCGTCAGTTGCGGTATGCCGGGAAGGGTGCGGTTGGCGTTCAATCGAGGGTCGGCCAGCATCGTACGGATGTCGTCGTGCCTGGTCAGCACCCATGCCTGGGAGCCGCTGGGCAGTGTGACGCGGGCGATGGGTTCGTCTTGGCGCAGCTGGACGTGTTCCGTGACGGGGGAGAACGGGCACGTGCGTGCAAGGGGGAGAGGGGTGGCGGCGGACATGGGGGGAAACCTCCGAGTGCGCTCGGCATTTCGGATGAAATTCTTCCGCTTCGGATTTCGACGGTACCGAACTGGAGGAAATTCGTCCATCTAGCTTGGGTTGAGAGGGACGCCACACTGCGAGAATCAGCCGTATGACCGCTGACCCCCGCACCCCGATGAGAGCCGACGCGCGGCGCAACCGTGACCAGATCCTGGCGGCCGCGAAAGTCGTGTTCCAGGCGCGGGGGTCCGATGTGCCGATGGAGGACATCGCCCGGAGCGCCGGGGTCGGCGTGGGCACTCTCTACCGGCGGTTTCCCGACCGCGAGTCCCTGATCCGGGCCGTGGCGCGGGACAGCTTCGGTCGCGTCCTGGAAGAGGTGCGGGCGGTGGCCCGGGAGGAGCCGAGCGCCTGGGACACGATCACCCGTCTCCTCGCTCACTCGCGGGAGTTGCGGGTGACTGCCCAGCTGGCGCTGCTGTCGGAACGCGCCCGTGCGGTCATCACCGGGGATCCGGACATCCGGGGTTTCCGGGACGAGATCTTCGGGCTGCTCGGCGACTTGGTGGCGGCCGCGCAGCGGGAGGGCAGCCTGCGTACGGACATCGGTGCAGGCGATATCGGGGTGTTGCTGTCACTGCTGGTGAGACACTTTCCGGCCGCCGACACCGGGGTCGCGGACATGATGCTGCACCGGGCCACGGCCCTGATTCTCGACGGGCTGCGGGCTCCGGGTATGCCGCTGCCCGGCCGCCCTCTGGTCCAGGGTGACCTGGCCTGACGAACGGTGACCGCCGAGGTGGGGGGGCAGGGGCGCAGCCGGTCGGCTCTGGCCTGTTGGGGCGGATCTATGGATCCGGATGGCAGTCGGAGCGATCGAGTTGGCGTGCGCGATCGTGCGCGATCGCGAGGGTGGCGGTGCCGAGGTCACCCCAGGCATTAAAAGTTGTGAGTGATAGATTTTAACGTCGCGAGGCCTACTCGCGACGTGGCCGTCGACCTGTCACGGAGGGTTGTCGGCTGACGCCCGACGGCTTCCGTGGATGACGAGCCGACGAACGGCGCGGTCGAACGAGCGTGAGCCGGGGCTATTGGTGTCGTGAGTTCCGTCGGCTGGCCTCCGCCAGTCACGTCGGTTGGTAAAGCTGACACGTGACGGAACGGGTTCGCGCCATCTGGTCCGCCTGACCCTGGCCCGGAGACCGGACCGCATCCCGCCCTCAAGCCGATCCGGCCGGGGCTACGCCTTCTGCCCGGCTTCCGCGGTGGTGGCTGCTTCGGCGGGGTCCGGGTGCCGTGGCGACTGTGCGTTGGCGGGAGGAGGGGGAGGCGAGGATCAGCTGGTTTCCGGCTGAGCAGGCAGGTGCAGGCGGCTCGGGTAGTATTAAATCAATGGCGTGATTTAAAGTATGCACTGGGCGGCGGCTGAGTTCCAGTTGGGCCGGCTGAATCCGGCAGAAACCCTGCGTGGAGGAATCATGGAGGAGGGTGGCCTTAGCTGGACGTGTCATTGCGTACGCTTTCGTCGTTTGAACTCGCCGATCCGGTCGAGGATCTGCGAGGGCTTGCGGGACGGGCCCTCGCAGACCGTGTGATGTCCCGAAGTGGTGGTGATGATGGGCGGCAGGACGAAGCGTGACGAGCAGGTCGGCGCGACACGGGAGGCACTTCTGGCCGCGGCGGAGCGGCTGTTCGCCGAGCATGGGGTGCATGCGGTCGCCAACCGCCAGATCAGCGAGGCCGCCGGGCAGGGCAACAATGCCGCGGTCAGCTATCACTTCGGTACCAAGGTCGACCTGGTGCGCGCCATCGCCCGTCGGCATGCCGAGGGAATAGAGACCGGCCGTCTTCGCATGTTGGCAGACATCGGCGACTCCTCAGACCTGCGGGACTGGGTGGCCTGTGCGGTCCGCCCTGTCACCGAGTACGTGGAGGCTCTGGGTGCCCCCAGCTGGTATGCCCGGTTCATCGCCCAGGTCACGGCCGATCCGGCCCTGCGTGCGATCACGACCGAGGAGTTCGCGGCCGGCCAGCCGTCGATGCGGAAGCTGCAGGAGGGCTTGGACCGTTGCCTGTCCGACCTGCCGGCCGAGGTGCACGCCGAACGGGCCGCCATGACGCGTCACCTCATCACACAGATGACCGCCGAACGTGAGCGTGCCCTTGCGGATAACGAGCAGACTTCCCGCGCCAGTTGGCGTGAGGCGGCGAACGGCCTGATCGACGCCATTGTCGGCCTGTGGCAGGCGCCGGTCACCCACGGGGGCTGATCGCTGGACCTTTCGGCGCACTTCTGTGGGTCCGGCGGGCAAGCCGGTGAAGAGAGGGATGAACCGGGCCGACATGCCCCGTCCACGGCATCGGTCGAAGAACCTGGAGTCGGGAGAATCAGGTGTCCGCGGTCGAGTCTGAGACGGCCGTGTGCCGGGCTGCGGTTCCATGATCCCTTCGTGGACTGCGGCTCAGGCGCGGGGTCGGACCAGTCCCGCGTCGTAGGCCATGATCACGGCCTGGACGCGGTCGCGTGCGCCGAGTTTGGCGAGGACGCGGCCGACGTGCTTCTTGACCGTGGACTTGGTCAGGACGAGGTGTTCGGCGATCTCGGTGTTGGTCCAGCCCTTGGCGATGGCGAGCAGGACCTCGTGCTCGCGCTCGCTCAAGGTGCTCACCCGCGGGTCGACTTGGGTGTCGGTGTCACCGGTGGGGGAGAGGACCTGGTGTGCGTAGGCGTCGAGGAGACGCCGGGTGAGGCGGGGTGAGACGACCGCGTCGCCACTCGCTACTGCCCGGACGCCGGCGATGAGTTCCTCCGGGCGGGCCTCCTTGAGAAGGAACCCGCTGGCTCCCGCGCGCAGGCCGGCATGAGCGTACTCGTCGAGGGCGAAGGTGGTGAGTATGAGGACGTGGATGCGGGCGTCGGCGGCCACGATGCGGCGGGTGGCCTCGATGCCGTCCATGCCGGGCATCCGGATGTCCATCAGGACGACCTCGGGGCGCAGTTCGGCGGCCATGCGGACGGCCTCGGCACCATGCGCGGCCTGCCCGACGGGGGTCATGCCGGGTGTGCCCTGCAACAGCATGCGGAACCCAAGGCGCTGAAGGGGCTGGTCGTCGGCGATCAAGACGGTGATCATCGGGCCTGGTCTCCTGGAGTGGCGCGGGAGAAAGCGGAATGTGCTTCTTGGGCACCCGCCGGGCCGAGGGTGACGTCCACGACCCAGCCAGGCCGGTCCGGGCGCGGACCGGCGGTGACGGTGCCGCCGTACAGCGCGGTGCGCTGCCGGATGCCCACGAGGCCGTGGCCGGACGAGCCGGGTGGCACAGCCGGGTGCCGGTCGCTGGGGCACGGTCCTGTGTCGGTGACCCGCACTCGGATGCCGCCCTTCCCGGAGGTCACGGTGGCCTGTGCGGTGGATCCGGGGCCGGCGTGTTTGAAGATGTTGGTCAGCGCTTCCTGGACGATGCGGTAGATCGTCAGCTGTATGCCGCCGCCCAAGTCGCTGAGGTCTCCTTCCGTGCGATACGAGACGCTCAGCCCGGCGGCGCGCACCCGGGCGAGAAGAGTGTCCAGGTCGGCGAGACTCGGCTGCGGGCTGAGTGGTGCGTCCTCCGGCTCGTCGCCCAACATGCCCAGCATGCGGCGCACTTCACCCATGGCCTCACGGCTGGAGTCTCCGATGAGGCGCAGCACCTCGGCGCTCTGCTCGCCCTGACTGGCGGCGAGGGCTGCTGCCCCGTCGGCGAGCCCGACAACGACGGCGAGGTTGTGGCCGACGATGTCGTGCATCTCGCGGGCGACGCGGTTGCGTTCGGCGGCCGCGGTGAGACGTTCACGCTGTTTCCGCTCGATCTCCAGGCGGGCCGCCCGGTCTCGCAGCGCGGCAAGGTACACACGCTGCGTCCTCAGGGCCAGGGCCAGGGCGATCGCGGCGATCTCCTGGCTCACCAGGAGCAGCATGCCCGGGGTGGGATCGTCGGACGGCAGCAGGAACCACACCGCGGCGCTCACCTCTGCGAGCACCGCCACGGCCACCCAGCCCAGCAGCCGCAGTGGGCCGTGCAGTGCCAGGTTGTAAAGGGCGGTCAGTAGACATGCCCCAGCCAGCAGCCAGAGGTTGAGAGTCCACGGAACCAGGGCGCTCAGGGTCACGAAGGAGGAGACGGCCACGGGCGCCCGGCGCCGCCACCACAGTGGCAGCACCATCGCGGCGGTGAGGGCGAGCAGCACGCTGAGCGGCAGGTCGGGTCGGGTCGCGTCGAAGGGGCCCCGGTCGCTGCCGAAACAGGCGTCCACCACCGCTGTCGAGGCGACGATCGCCATCACCGCCGAGTCCAGCACCCAGGGGCGATTCCGGTCGGCATGACGCAGTCGGCGCTGGGCGCGCAGTAGGCGGCCGAGGAAGGGATGGGTCCAGGCGGCCTCCAGCCCGGGGGGCGGGGCAAGGCACCAGGATCCGGCGCCCAAGGGGTGCTCGGTCGCCGTCGTCTCCGCTCTCATCGGACGCATGCCCCTGTCACCGCAAGCCTGTCCCACGCCTGCCGGTCAGGCGTCGGTCCTCGCCAGCCGGTACGCGGCCGCAGCGAGCGTCAGCGTCACCCAGACGGCGAACACGGCCAGTCCGGCCCAGGGGCCGAGCGAGTCCGACGCCTCATGGAGGTGGTACGCCGCCTGGCCGGCGTTGTTGGGCAGGTACGGGGTGACGTCGTCGCGGATGGACGCGGGCAGCAACCCGGTCAGACCGGGCACGATGAGGAGCAGGCCGACGAGTACGGCGATGCCGCCCGCGGTGGACCGGAGCAGCGCGCCCAGGGCCACGCCCCACACCCCGACCAGCCCCAGGTAGAGACTGGCGCCGATCAGGGCCCGCAGCACACCGGCGTCGGAGAGGGACATCGAGAGGTCTTCGGTCTTGAGGATCATGCCGCCGAGCTGGAACGTGATCAGGACGCCTCCCATGGCCGCGCCCTGAGCGATCACGCCGAAGATGATGGTCTTCGACCACAGCACGGGAAGCCGCTTGGGTACGGCTGCCAGTGTGGAGCGAATCGTGCCCGAGGTGTACTCGCCGGCCGTGATCAGGACGCCGAGCACGCCGAGGGCGAGCTCGGCGAACGTCACGCCCGTCAGGGACAGGCCCACGAGTCCGTCCTGGATGTCCGGTCCGCTCCCGTCCTGGCCGCCGGGGGTGTAGACGGCCGCGGCGGTCAGTCCGACAGCCACGAGCAGCACCTGGGACAGACCAAGGGCGATCAGAGTGGAGCGCAACGACAGGAACTTGCCGAACTCCGAGCG
Source organism: Streptomyces sp. NPDC007896 (assembly GCF_042959425.1). Lineage (NCBI taxonomy): Bacteria > Bacillati > Actinomycetota > Actinomycetes > Kitasatosporales > Streptomycetaceae > Streptomyces > Streptomyces sp. NPDC007896. The sequence goes on from NZ_JBIBKX010000003.1 coordinate 165,670, forward strand.
CACCACCCTGGGGAAGGTGACCTTGTAGTCGGGCCGGGCGGCTTCCCTGGACCCGGTGGCGGGTGCGGTGGTTGTCACGGTCATCAGGCGGCCTTCGTCGTGGTCGCGGCGGGGGCGCTCTGGTACTCCACGGCATCGCTGGTGAGTTCCATGAAGGCCTCCTCCAACGACATCGTCTGTGAGGTGAGTTCGTAGAGCGGTATCCCGTGCTGCAGGGCCAGCGCGCCGATGCGGTGAGCGTCCAGGCCCACCACCACCAGCTCCTCGGCGGTGGCGGAGGTGAGGGTGACGTCCGGGCCGGACAGCACCGCCCGCAGCCGCTCCGGTTGGGTACTCGCGACCTTCACGCCCCTGCCTCCGGCCTGCTGGATGAAGGCATCGACTGTCGTGTCGGTGAGCAACCGACCGCGCCCGATGATCACCAGATGCTCGGCGATCAGCGCGGTCTCGCTCATCAGGTGGGAGGAGAGCATGACCGTACGGCCCTCGCCAGCCAACCGGGACAGGAGGTTGCGCACCCACAACACCCCTTCCGGATCGAGCCCGTTGACCGGCTCGTCCAGCATGACGATCTCCGGGTCGCCGAGGAGCGCCGCCGCGATGCCGAGCCGTTGACCCATGCCCAGCGAGAAGGCACCGGCCCGTTTGTGGGCGACGCTCTGCAGGCCGGCCAGTTCGATGACCTCGTCGACGCGGCTGCGGGGGATGCCGTGTGTGCGGGCCAGGGCCGTGAGATGGGCGAAGGCACTGCGCCCGGGGTGGACGGACTTGGCTTCGAGCAGGCTGCCGATCTCCTGCAGGGGGGCGTGGTGCCCCGCGTAGGCCTTGCCGTTGACCGTCACCGATCCGCCGGAGGGCCGGTCGAGACCGATGATCATGCGCATGGTGGTGGACTTCCCGGCGCCGTTCGGGCCTAGGAATCCGGTCACCTGACCGGGCTTGACGGTGAAGGTCAGGTTGTCGACGACGGTCTTGTCCCCGTACCGCTTGGTGAGTTGCTGGACGTCGATCACGGGTGGTTCTCTCCCGCCTGTGGGGCTGTGAGTTCGGCACCCAAGCTATGAGCGCGACCGGACCCGTCTCCGGTTCCGGGGGCGATGTTGGTACCCGGGTACCAGTGCCGCCCGTCGACGGCACCGAGGGCGCGCAGGATCACCACGTCGATGAAGTGATGCATGTAGGCGCCGGCGACAGGGACGTCGTCGACCAGGGAGCGGGTGAGGACCGCAGTGAGCAGTAGACACGGCAGGTGGTACGACGCCGAGTGCCGGTCGGCGAGTTCGCCGCGGTCCACTGCGCGGGCGATCAGGGCGTCGAGTCTCCCGGGGCCGGGCTGCCGTAGCGCGGAGGAGACTTCGGGGTCCGTGTGCAGGGCGCTGACCAGGCCCCGTATCAGGGCCGCGTCTTCGCGCAGCCCGTCCTCGCCACGCCCGTCGATCAAAGCGTGCAGGTCCCCGGCGAGCGAGCCGGTGTCGACGGTGTCGACGTCGAAGGGCGACAGGTGTCGCAAAGCCTCGGTCACCAGCTCCTGCTTGCCGCTGAACCGGCGATACAGACTGGTCTTGCTGCAGTGCGCCCGGGCGGCGACGGCTTCCACGGTCAGGGCGTCGTAGCCGATCTCGCGCAGCAGGTCGATCACCGCCGCGTGCGCACAGGCGGTGAGTTCGGGGTCGAGGCGGCGGCGGAGCGGTACCGGAGGCCTCGTCCTCAGGGGCCTGGCTCGTGCCATGCGGGGGTCCTTCGCAGGGAGGACAGCTTGCGTGCTCAACGCGTCGGTGTCCGGCGGACGGTGGGCACGGCGACGTCGTCGTGCCCACCGTCGTCCCCGGCGAACGTTCGGGCGTCGTCGTAGCGGGCCTGCGCCAGGTCGGTCGGGGAGAGGCCGGCATGGCTCTCCAGCCGTTCGTCGACCGGGTGGAACGCGCCGTCGGCGGCACGTGTCTCCGTGAGGCCATCGGTGGTGAACAGCAGCGTCGACCCGGCCGGGAACGCGAACCACTCCGTCGTCGCGGGCTCGTCCGTGAGCTCGGCGAGACCGAGGGGCACACCGGTGTCCAGCATCGGCGTGACGATGCCACCGTCGTGCACCGGCTGCGGTGGAATGTGCTCGCAGCTGACCACTTGAGCCTCCTTGCCCGTTTCGACACCGATGACGAGGGCGGTGACGAACCGCTCGTCGTCACCCGTCTGTTCGGCGTAGGAGTTGTGCCGCACGACCGCTGCGTCCAGGGCGTCGACGAGCGCTGCCTCATACAGGCGCAGAGGCTGTCGCCTCGTCTCCAGTCCGGGAGGTGCGGCCCACGCCCACTCGATCACCTCCTGGACAGGCCCGCACCACTCCTGGACGAGAGCAGTGAGGATGTCCTCCTTGGCTCTGACGTGGTAGTAGAGCGCGGCTTTGGTCACGCCGAGCCGTTCGGTGATCTCGCGCAGAGCGGTCTTGTCGTATCCCTGCTCGGCGAAGAGTTTCAGGTCCGCCCGCAGGATCTGTCCGCGTGTGGCGTCGCTCGTCATGGACAGTGTCCTTCCGATCTCGAGCGGGCATGCGGTCGCCGGGCCGCGAACGTCGTCAGGCCTTCGTGCCGGAGGAGTCCGCCGCGATGCTGATGCCCAACGGGACGACACCGGCCGACAGGCCCTGCAGGGCGCGTCCGACGAGCATTAGGACCAGCGGGGGAACGACGGGCATCTCGGGTTTCCGGTTCGTGCGGGACTGGTGCCGTACTGATAAGTCAACGAGTTGATTTAAAATATAGCTGGAAATGAGCCCTCGATCAAACCCGGGGATGTCTGAGCTGTGATGACGGCGGTGTTCGTGAGTGGTCAGGGGCCAGGGCGTGAAGTTCTCGTCCGCCGTCTGCAGACACGTGTCGTGCCGGTATGCCACCACGGCCGCAGTAGGGCCCTGCAGGGGGTGGGCGAGGACGTAGGTGACGGCCAGGCTGGTGACATCCCTGGTGGCGCCCAGAGGCGGCAGGGGCAGGGTCTCCGCGATGACTTCGTGGTCGCCCGCTCTGATCACGAGCTGTGTGGTGGGTGCCACGCCGTGCGCGGAGATCGGGACGGCGATGTTCTCGAGGTTGTTGACATCCACGGCGGCCAGGGCCTGGGCGGGCCCGAGACGCAGCGTTTCCAGAACGGCTTGGTCCTCGCGATGGCCTGCCAGGGCAGGATGCCGAGAGCAGGAGGAGTCGGGCAGCTCAGGGCTTCTCTTGTGGACCGGCCTGCGGACCACATCAGCCGTCTGACCAGGCATGTCTCCGACCACTGACGCGGCAGCGGGGGCAGGCGGCCGGTTAGCTGCGAGGGCCGCTCCCGTCGTGGTAGCCGAGTTCGAGGTAGCGGGTGCGGGTGCCCCAGGAGCCGAGGTCAGGAGTGTTGGCCAGGACGTCGTGCCAGGACTGGGCGGCTGGAGTAACCACCGCTCCGGAACCCCCGGCCTTGCCGGGAGCCGCCTTACTGGAAGGGTCCCCTCGTCGTGCGCGGGCAGCGGGTAGCCGGGGCGTCCGGCCGCCCTTGCCGGATTCGGACGGCTTGTATGCGGTGCCCTTGGCGGCGCGGGCGCGGGGCCAAGGGCCGATGGATCGGTGCAAGGGCCTGGCCAGGATGGGCGCGACGAGGTCTGCCGGAGATGTCACCGCATCAGCGGGTGTCCAGGCCGTCCGGGTCCGGAGTGAAGTTGCGGACGACGAGGTCGGGCCGTGACGTGGCCCGTGGGTCGGGGTTCGGCCTCAGCCGCCGTAGTCCGCGGTGCGGGCCCTGCAGTCCGACGGTGCGCATGAGCCGGGGGCAGGCCCAGGAACTCCGTTGACGCGCCTGCTGGGGTGGCATTGCCGCCGTTGGGTTGTGGACCTGGCCCCAGCGAACGCCTCGCACGCGTGATCGCCTAGCGTGCGGCCGTCGAGGTCGCAGCTACGCGCAGCAGGGACAAGCGGGGAGAGCCAGAGGCCACCCTCGGCCGCGCAGCACAACAGGTCACCGCCGGGATGAGGCAGGCGCAGCCAGACCTCCCCGTGTACCGCGACAGTGTCCCGTTTGCTCGGGAAGCCGCCCTCCGCTACAGTTTAAATCAACTCATTGATTTATCCCACGCGTACGAAACGGTTTCGTTTCGCCCGGAGTGAGGATATCTTCATGGTCGTACGAACGAGAAACACGCAGAGTGAGCAGGTGAGAGGCATGACCCGGGTTGTCGCAACGACGCGTCGCAGTCGGATCACGCCCGAGCGTGAGGCCGAGCTGTACGCGGCCGTGCTCGATCTGCTCCGGGAAGTCGGCTACGACGCCCTGACCATGGACGCCGTAGCGGCCCGCACCCGGTCCAGCAAGGCCACGCTCTACCGCCAGTGGGGCGGCAAGGCCGAGCTCGTGGTGCGCGCCATGAAGCACTCCAAGCCGAATCACGACGACATCGACACCGGCTCACTGCGGGGCGACCTGCACGCTTCCGTCAAGCTCGACGACGACTGCACGATCGAGAAGAAGTCGTCGCTGATGCGGGGCGTCGCCATGGCGATGCACGGCAACCCGGATCTGCGCCGCGCCTTGCGGGCGCAGCTCGTCGAGCCGGAGATGAGCGGCTTCAACCTCATGATCCGGCGTGCTATCGACCGGGGCGAGGTCCGCGTGAACTGCCCCGCGCTGGAATTCCTGCTGCACATGATGGTCGGCGGTTTCGCGGCCAAGGCGCTGCTCGACGATGAGCCGCCCACCCAGGAGTTCCTCGTCTCGTACATCGACGCAGTGGTCCTCCCCGCCCTCGGCGTACCCACCACCTGAGCCCTCCCCGCACCCACCTCGCCACCTGACGTCACCGCTCAAGTCGTCGGGACGATCATCCCTGTCTCCCCGCCGGGCTGATCACCCCTGCCCTGCACAACACACGACCTGACCGGGAGACCGCCCTCGTGGCCACGATCCTCTATAAACTCGGCCGGCTCGCCTTCAGGCGACGGCACTTCGTCGCCCTGTTCTGGGTGGCCCTGCTGACCCTTGCCGGGGTCGGCGCGGCCTCCGCGCCCTCTGCCGGGGAGACCTCGTTCTCCATTCCCGGTACCGAAGCCCAGAAGACCTTCGACCTGCTGGACCAGCGCTTCCCGGGTTCGGCCGCCGACGGAGCGACCGCCCGTGTCGTCTTCAAGGCGCCCTCCGGCGAGAAGATGACGGACGCCGACGTCAGGGCAACCGTGGAGAAGACCGTCAAGGAACTGGGCAGCGGTTCCGAGGTCGGCTCCGTCACCGACCCCTACACGTCCCAGGCCGTCAGCAAGGACGGCACCGTCGCGTACGCGACGGTGAAGTACGAGGTCCCCGGCATGGAGCTGGAGGACTCCTCCAGGGACGCCCTGAAGAAGACCGCCGAGGACGCCCGCGACGCCGGCCTGACCGTCGAACTGGGCGGCGACGCCCTCCAGACGGCCGCCGAGGCCGGTATCGGTGAGGTCATCGGCATCGCCGTCGCCGCGCTCGTCCTGGTCATCACCCTGGGCTCCATGGTCGCCGCCGGGCTTCCGCTGCTGACCGCGATCATCGGCGTCGGCATCGGCATGTCGACCATCACCGCCCTGGCGAGCACCCTCGACCTCGGCGCCACCACCGGCACGCTCGCCACGATGATCGGCCTCGCCGTCGGCATCGACTACGCGCTGTTCATCGTCTCCCGCTACCGCAGCGAGCTGGCGGACGGCCGAGACCGCGAGGAGGCGGCCGGACGTGCCGTCGGCACCGCCGGCTCAGCGGTCGTCTTCGCCGGTCTGACGGTGGTCATCGCACTGGCCGGTCTGTCCGTCGTCAACATCCCGATGATGACGAAGATGGGCCTCGCAGCGGCCGGCACGGTCGGCGTCGCCGTTCTCGTCGCCCTGACGATGGTCCCCGCGCTGCTCGGCTACGCCGGCCGCAAGGTCTCCCCCGCAGGGGGGAAGAGCAAGCTGCTCGGCCGCCGCAAGGCCGCGGCGGCCCCGGAGAACACCTCGGTCGAGCCCAAGCCCAACATGGGCACTCGATGGGCGCGGTTCGTGCTCCAGCGCCCCGTCACGGTGCTCCTCGTCGCGGTGGTCGGCCTGGGCACGGCGGCGCTGCCCGTCACCAAGATGGAGCTGGGCATGCCGGACGACGGTTCACAGCCGACGTCCACGACCCAGCGCCAGGCCTACGACCTGCTGTCAGAGGGCTTCGGGCCCGGGTTCAACGGTCCGCTGATGGTCGTCGTCGACGGCAAGGACAGCAAGGACCCCAAGGGCGCGGCCACCGACGTGACCGACGAGATCAAGGGTGTCAAGGGCGTTGTGTCCGTCTCCCCGGCCACCTTCAACAAGGCCGGTGACACCGCGACGATCACTGTCACCACCGATTCCAAGCCCGCGTCCACGCAGACCGAGGATGTGGTGCACGAGATCCGCGGCAAGGCCGCAGGCATCAAGGCCGCCACGGACGCGCAGGTCCTGGTCACCGGCGCCACCGCGGTGAACATCGACATCTCGCAGAAGATGTCCGACGCGCTGCTTCCGTACCTCCTGCTGGTGGTGGGCCTCGCCTTCCTCCTGCTGATCCTGGTCTTCCGCTCGATCCTGGTCCCCTTGAAGGCGGCCCTCGGCTTCCTGCTGTCGGTGCTGGCCGCGCTCGGCGCCGTCGTCGCGGTCTTCCAGTGGGGCTGGCTGTCCGGCCTGCTGGGCATCGACGAGACCGGCCCGATCATGTCGATGACGCCGATCTTCCTGGTCGGTGTGGTCTTCGGCCTGGCCATGGACTACGAGGTCTTCCTGGTGACCCGTATGCGAGAGGCCTACGTCCACGGGGAGCGCCCCGGCGAGGCGGTGGTGACCGGCTTCAAGCACGGTGCCCGGGTCGTCACGGCCGCGGCGATCATCATGGTCGCGGTCTTCGCCGGCTTCATCACCTCCAGCGAGTCGATGGTGAAGATGATGGGCTTCGGCCTCGCCATCGCCGTCTTCTTCGATGCGTTCATCGTGCGCATGGTGATCGTGCCGGCGGTGCTCGCCCTGCTTGGGAAGAAGGCCTGGTGGCTGCCGAAGTGGCTGGACCGGATACTGCCGAACGTCGATGTCGAGGGCGAGGGCCTGAAGGCCCTGTCAGACGCAAAGGACTCGGATCCGGACGAGGACAGGGAGCTGATCCGGGCGTAGGGGAAATGGCCCGGAGGTAGTCACAGCGGCCTCTCGGACCCCAGGGTGTAGGGCGCTACACACCGGGTTCGGGAGGCCGCTCCCTCGTTGCGGTAGGTGCCGGACAGATCGTGGCAGCCGGGCCGGTGCCAGAGCCCGGTGCACCCGTGGCAGCTGGGGGCCTGCTGACCAGCCAGTGCCGCAGGGCGGCAGCCCGTGTCCGACCCGGAGAGGACATCTTCGACGTGCCGGACCATGCCGACGGCAGCTGGCAGCGCACGAGCCCGGTGGACCTGCAGTCCGGTCCGATCGACGCGGTCGCCGTCGCGGTGACACATGAACGCCTCAGTGAGCAGTGCGACGTGACCCTGTACCGGGCGGTCTCCCATTCAGGGCTGCCCACCGCGCGATCAACATCAATGCATTGAAGAATGCATTCTTGCATGCAAGTAGTCTAGGCTGCCCCCATGCCCAAGACCCTCGCGGCAGCAGACCGCGCGTATCTGCACGTCAAGCAGTCGATCCTGTCCGGAGCGTTCGCCGGTGGAGAGCTCGTCAGCGAAGGAGTCGTCGCGGCCGAGCTCGGCATGAGCCGCACCCCGGTGCACGAAGCGTTCCTGCGTCTGGACACGGAGAAGCTCGTGACGCTGCACGCGCGCAAGGGCGCCGCGGTCACCCCCATGCCTCCTCATGAGGCCCGCGACGTCGTGGAGATGCGCGAGGCGATCGAGGCATCGGCGGTTCGTCGTGCTCTCGGCGGCCCAGGGCCCAGCCCGGCCGCTCTGGCCGAGCTCCGGCTTCTTGTCGACAGGCAGAGCAGGCTTGCCGCCGACAGCGACATCGAGGCGTTCGCCGAGTGTGACGCGGAGTTCCACGGTGCGCTCATCCGAGCCTCGGGAAACGCAATCGCTTCCCAGATGTACAACCTGCTGCGCGATCGTCAGCTGCGGCTGCGGCTTCAGCTCCTTCACATCCGCCCCGAGCACCTGTCTCCGGGAGCGCAGGAACACGTGGCGTTGCTCGATGCCTTCGAGGCCGGTGACGCGGACACGTACTGCGCCTTGCTGCACACCCACCTCAGCTACTACCTCGGCACACGCTAGTCCGATCCCAGAACTCCGTAGATCAGGAGACCGCAGTGCCGAAACTGTCCGAGAACGCGCTGTCCATACCGCCGTCCGGCATCCGGCGCATCTATGAGATCGCCGCTCAACTCGACGACATCATTCCGCTCAGCATCGGTGAGCCCGAACTGCCCGTCGCCCGGCACATTCTCGACGCCGGCACGCGGGCATGGAACGACGATGTCACGAACTACACCCCCAACGACGGCCTCGCGCTCCTGCGTACGGCGATCGCCACCAAACTGCGCCGTGACAACCTTTACTCCGTCTCCGGCGACCAGGTCCACGTCACCGCCGGCGGCGCCCAAGCGCTCCACATGGCCATGTCGCTGACACTCGCCCCTGGCGACGAGATCCTGATCCCCGACCCGGGCTATGCCACGTTCGCCATGACACCACGCCTGGTCGGCGCGGTCCCTGTTCCCTATTCGCTCACACCGGACAGCGGATTTCAGCCCGACCTCGCGCAACTGGACCAGCTCATCACCAGACGTACCAGGGTCCTGCTCATCAACAGTCCCTCGAACCCGCTCGGCGTCGTCTATGGGCCGGAGCTGCTGCGCGAACTGCTGGCCTTCGCCGCCCGCCACGGCCTGTGGGTCATCAGTGACGAGGTGTATGAGTACTTCACCTACGACAGCCCGTACGTGAGCCTTGCGAGCCTGGACAGCGACGACCGGGTCTTCGGCGTCTACTCACTGTCCAAGACGTACGCCCTCACCGGCGCGCGGGTTGGCTACCTCGTGACGCCAACCGGTATCGCGGACACCTTCCGTGCTGCGCAGGAGTCCATCGTGAGCTGCGTGAACACACCTGCTCAGCTGGCTGCGGTCGCCGCCCTGGAAGGCGACCAGAGCCACGTGGCCGCAGCCCGCGAGCGCTACAGGGGGAACATCAAGGCAGCGTCTGCCCTACTCGACGATCAGGGCATCCGCTACCAGAGGCCAGCAGGCGCGTTCTACCTGTGGATCAATGTCTCCCACGCCAGCGATGGGAATGTCTCGGCCTGGGCGGAGAAGTTCCTCATCGAGCAGCGCGTCGCGGTGGCTCCGGGTGTGGCGTTCGGCGCGGCGGGTGAGGGATGGATACGTGTCTGCGTCGCCGGGAAGATCGATCCGCTTTTGACGGCCCTTGGCCGCCTCCCGCGCCCTTGAACGGTCAGGTCCGCAGTGGGCGGTCGGGACGCGGTTATCGTGCTCGGACCCGATGGCGCTGACGGTGAGCACGCCGAGCGGGGTGTATGAGCGGGTCGTCCCGGACGCGACGGCCTTGCGCCACCACGACCCGCGGGACGCGGTCTCGGAGACAGCCGTCCAGGATGCGGCCGCGACCTGGGGCTGCCCGATTTACCGGATCACGCAAGGATCGGGTGGTCCCGGCCGTATCGGCCTGACTCTTACTTATGGCTGACCCGGTGGATGTCCTGGCGTTGATCTGTCGACCGCCCGGCCGGGCACGCAGCAAGCACTGCGGGCCCGTGCCGACCCGGCACCCTGGACGCTACGGCTGCAGATCGAGCGTCTGGGCTCGATGTCGCTCCCCCATGTGACGTCCATCGCATGGTGAGCAGATAGTAGGTCGCCCTAGTATCGGTGATGCTCGGACGGGACCGGCAACCCCCGTGGCGGGACGCTCCGCACGGGGCGCGAGATGGGATGCACACATGGCAGAGCCCGAGAAGATCGTCGTCCTCGACGGGGCCAGGACCCCGGTCGGAAGCTTCGGCGGGGTGTTCAAGGACGTACCCGGCTTCGAACTCGGCGCGACCGCCTCGCAGGAGGCACTGAAACGCGCAGGCGTCGCCGCGGAGGACATCGGCGAGGTCGTGATGGGCTGCATCGGCCAGGTCGGACCGGACGCCTACAACGCTCGCCGGGTCGCGATCACCGCCGGACTGCCGAAGAACGTGCCCGCATACACGGTGAACCGGCTCTGCGGCAGTGGCCTGCAAGCGATCTGGTCCGCGGCGATGCAGATGCGCTGGGCCGGCCTGGACTTCGCCCTCGCCGGCGGGAACGAGTCGATGACCCGGATGCCGTTCTACGACTTCGGGGCGCGCACGGGCTACAAACTGGGCGATCGCGCACTGGTGGACGGTACGGTCATGATGCTGACCGACCCGTTCCAAGGTGTCCACATGGGTCTCACGGCGGAGAACGTGGCCGAGAAGTACGGCGTCTCGCGCGAGCAGCAGGACGAGTTCGCCATGGAGTCCCAGCGGCGTGCGGCGACTGACGCGGCACGGGCGGCGTTCGCCGAGGAGATCGTGGCGGTGGAGGTGGGCGGCCGGAAGCCGTTCACGGTCCGCGAGGACGAGCACCCCAAGCCCGGGACCACCATGGAGGCGTTGGCCGGGCTGCGTCCCGCGTTCGCCAAGAACGGCACCGTCACGGCGGGCAACGCCTCGGGCATCAACGACGGAGGCGCCGCGGTGGTATTGGCGCGGGAGTCGGTGGCCAGGGAGCGCGGGCTGACCGGCCTGGTGTCGCTGGAGGCGGTGGCGACCGCTGCGATGGAGCCCGAACTCATGGGATATGCGCCGGTGTTGGCCCTGCAGAAGCTGTTCGCGCAGACCGGTACGACGCCCCGGGACATCGACACGGTCGAACTCAACGAGGCGTTCGCCTCCCAGGCGGTGGCAGTCGTCCGCGATGCCGGGCTGAACCCCGAGCGGACCAATCCGTACGGCGGTGCCATCGCCCTGGGCCACCCAGTGGGCGCGACCGGCGCGATCCTGTCCCTCCGGGTGGCCAAGGACCTGGTCCGCAGGGACCTCGAACTCGGCGTCGTCACGATGTGCATCGGCGGGGGACAGGCGCTGGCCGCGCTCTTCCGAAGGGTGCGGTGAGTTACGCGTACGACTACGAGCCGTCGTAGGGGTAGAAGCCTCGGCCGCTCTTTCGGCCGAGGTGGCCGGCGGCGACCATGCGACGCAGCAGCGCGGGCGGCGCGTACAGCGGTTCCTTGAACTCCTCGTACATGGACTCGGCCACCGCCTGCGCGGTATCGAGGCCGATCAGGTCGAGCAGACGCAGCGGTCCCATGGGATGGGCGCAACCGAGTTCCATGCCCTGGTCGATGTCCTCGGGGCGGGCGGCGCCCGACTCGACCATCCGTACCGCGCTGAGCAGGTAGGGCACGAGCAGGGCGTTGACGACGAAGCCGGAGCGGTCGGGCGCTTGGACGGCCTGCTTGCCGAGCTGTTCGGCGAAGGCGCGGGTGCGTTGCAGCGTGTCCTGGTTTGTGGTGAGGGCGGGGATGACCTCCACGAGTTGCTGCACGGGCACGGGGTTGAAGAAGTGCATGCCGACGACCTGGCCGGGCCGTTCGGTGGCAACGGCGAGATCGACGACAGGGATGGAGGATGTGTTGGTGGCCAGGACTGCCGCCGGGTCCTCCACCGCCTTGTCCAGGGCGCGCAGGACGTCGGTCTTGATGTCGCGGTTCTCGGCGACCGCCTCGACGACGAACTGACGGTCGGCCAGATCGCTCAGATCGTGGGTGAACGAGAGCCGGGCGAGGGTCTGGTCCCGCTCCTCCTCGCTGAGCTTGCCACGCCGCACGCCTCGATCGAGCGAGGCGGTGAGGCGTCGCCGGCCTGTCGCCGCCGCGTCGGGGGTGGCTTCGGCGACCCGGACGTCGAGGCCGCGTCGGGCGGCTACTTCGGCGATGCCGGAGCCCATGAGCCCACAACCGACGACGCCGAGACGGGCGATGGAGTCCATGTGAAGTCCTATCCGATCGGTGGTCGTGGTCAGACATCGCGGCGGTACCGGCCGCCGACCCACAACGGTCAGGAGAGCTGACGAGCCAGATACTAGGACGTCCTAGTAAGTGGCAGAAGGTGATCGTTGTGTGACTAGAAGCACAGACCGGATGGGCGGTCGGCGGCCGAGTGTGGGCTTGCTCTGCGGTGCGGGCGCGAAGAGCGGTTGATGTGCGTTGACGGTAACTAATCTGTATACCTATAGTCGGAATGCGGCGTAATGTATTGCAGGGGTGACATGATCGTCGAGGGGTGAGTAGGAGCATGGGTAGCTCGGCCGACGAGACCACACGGGTACTTCCGGTGGCGCACGGGGAGTGGCTGGTGTCGGGTGTCACCCTGACCCGCCTGGAGCCGGGCGGAGCCAACGGGCCCGACGATGTGGTGCTGTCGGAGGTCGTCGGTGGGCTGGTGTGGCAGGACCTGTGGTACCTGGGTGCAGGCGACGATGCCTTCCGGATGTGCATCCCCGACATGAGGATGCCCGTCAACCAGATCTGGCCGCTGTACCGGCACGACGACTAGATGTTCATTACGCCGCTCGATGGTTCGGCGCTCGTCGGCGACTGGCTGATGAGGCCGGGAGACGTCCTCGTCACTGCGCCGTTCGTCGAATACGGACCCTTGGTGATCGGACCCCGGGGTTGCCAGTTGCTGGAGATCTTCTCTCGGAACACGAAGGGGGGTGGCTACGCACGTGAGTACCACGACCACCCAACCCTGGTCGGTCCCGGCCGGCTCATGTACCGCCCCGGCATCTACACATACGGCCCGGCCGGTGCCTTCAATTTCGGCGCCCGGCCTCCGGGTTCGGAGCGGAACGAGGGAAACCAGACGACGCGGATCGAAGGGACGCCCGGGCTCTTCAAGGGCAGCCTGGTCAAGGGCGGACGCTGGGATCTCGGCTCGATCGACGACGCGGAGCGTGGTGTCGCGCTCGGCACCCGGCTTGCGCCCGGTGAGGTGATTCCCTCCCACCGACTCCGCGACTGGCGCTGGTCGTTGGTGACGGGCGGGGACTTGGCTCTGGGCGGTCGGCGCCTGTCGGTCGACGGCATCGTGATCACCGAACCACACGTCGGCGTACCCGAGACGGTGGCTGGAGCCCAGGGTGCTCAGCTCCTGGAGCTCTGCCGTACGGCGGTATCGGAATCGCGCGGTGAACGAGATTGAGGAGATCCATGGTGCATTGGGGCTCAGGGAGGCGGTTCTCCCTGGTTGTCGACGAGGATGCCGCCCGTCTCGACGCGATGCGACGCGCCGTTGAGGCACACGCCTTCGACCCCGAGGTGTTCCTGGTCGACGTGCCCGAGGGGTGCTCCGCCGTCTCCTTCGTGCAGAGCGTGTTCGTGCGTCCGCACTCGCGTCGGCACACCGTGGTCCTCGTGCGGGCCGGCGCGGAGAGCTGGACTACCGCGGCACTGCTCACCGTGGTTCGTCATGGAGGGGACTACGACCGCGTCGACGTCGCGGTCACGGCCGAGGGGCGGTCGGACATGCTGCCGGTACTGATCACGGACTTCCCGGAGCTGCGGCTGGTGCTCCCTCGCACACACCCCTGTGCGGTAGTCGCCGAGCTCATCGAAGCGAGGCTGGAGAGCGCTCGGTCGGCGTGACCTCGGGCGCAGACGCTAGGCTAGCGAAGTATCCAAGGTCCGAACGTCGGAGGGACAAGGCTCCATGGCAAGCGGCGACAACCGCGGGACCCGCAAGGCCGCTCGTGGAACGGACGCCGCGACCACCGGCCGCTCGGCCACGAGCGCGCGGATCGCCGATGCGTTGGGGCAGGTGTACGACCTCGACTCCGCCGGTACGGAACGGCTGATCGTCGCAGGCCTGCTCCTGCGCGTGCGCGACCTGCTGCTGCGCGAACTTGACAGTGTGCTCAGCGAACTGGGGACCTCGCACGCCAAGTACCAGGTGTTGTCGATCGTGTGCCCGGAGCCCGACGGCGTGCAGCTCTCCGAGATCGCGGCGCGGGCCTCGGTTCATTCGACCACCATGACGGCCACCATCGACCGCCTCGTGCGGGGCGGCCTGATCGAACGGCGTGCCGACCCGAACGACCGGCGCCGCATCCTGGCGGTCGCCACGCGAGATGGACACAACCTCTACCGGCGCGCACACGCCGAGCTCGCGGCGATCGAGTACGGGCTCTCCGACGTCGATTCCGACGTCATCAAGGGCCTCCTGGAGGGGTTGGACAACGTCGCCCTCACGTTCGAGCGCGAGGACGCCAAGTCCGAATAGCCGCGCACGAACCTGGCCTGCGCCACCGGCCCCGTTGACTCACCCTCCGAGCAGGTCTCGGCAGAGCAGCCGTGCGGCCGAGACCAGGGCGTGCGGGGCCTCCCACGGCACGAAGTGCCCGCAGTCGCGGATCAGGAACGGGCCGAGGTGGCGCGGAAACACCAGGGTGGCCATCCGGTCGAAGTCCGGCGCGATCACATGGTCGCAACCGCCACCGTCCGTTGTCCGTGGGCCGTCGGTGCGAACACGTCCCCGTACGGTCCGAGGCTCGCCGGGAACCCGGCTGCGTCCGCGAACGGGGCGGTGTGGAAGTCGACCGTGGGCGAGGCGCCCACGCGCCCGGTGACCGAGTCGATGAAGGCGCCGGGGTGGGCCCAGAAACGTGATGTGTAGAAGGTCGCGATGTAACTGCTGCGTCTCTCCGGGGTGTTGAGTTCGGCGGCCAGGCCGTCGGCGTCCGTTCCCTGGCGCACGCAATAGTCGCGCGCCTCGCTGGGCGAACATGTCCGTAGCCGCCGCATGGTCTCCCGGTCGTACGGCAACGGGCAGTTGAACAGCACCATCCGCTCGACCAGGCCGGGAAAACGCAGTGCCAGATCCTGGGCGATCGGGCCGCGCAGGTCGCCGGCGCAGATCGCGACCCGCTCGTGTCCGAGCCCTTTCACGACGAGGTCGTACAGATCGGCAGTGTGCGCGGCGACGCCGTACCGGCCGTCGGGAGCGAGGCCGCCGTCGCCGAAGCCCCGCAGGTCGGGCACGATCACCTCGAAACCGGCCGCGGCCAGTGGCTCGATCACCCGCCACCAGATGCGTTTTGTCTCCGGCCGTCCGTGGACACAGAGCAGTGGCACACCGCCCATGCCCTCGCGTACATAGGCCTGCTCGAACCCGCGTCTGTCGTGGCGGCGGATCGTGAATCGCTCTGGATCGACGTCGGGAAGCGTCAAGTCCTGCACTCCCTAATACTCTCCCGCCAATTGACCGGCTATGCGATTGTCGCCTAGCCTACTATTTCGTGCCCTGCAAGATCGACCAGGATTCCGTGCGCGCGACGGAGGGTTCGAATGAGCATCGATGACTACGTCATGATCAGCGTGGACGACCACGCGATCGAACCGCCGGACGTGTTCGAGGGCAGGATTCCGCGGAAGTTCGCCGACAGAGCGCCCTTCGCGCGGCGCGATGCGGACGGTCACGACCGCTGGGTTCGCGTACGGGGAGGTCTGGCCGGGGCCCGGACTTTCCCCGCGTGACCGGAGCATCGCCACCATCGCCGCACTCGTCACCCTCAGCTGCACCGAAGAGCTGCGGCTCCACAAGCTGCGTGGGCTCGCCAACGGCCTTACCAAGGCCGAACTCGGCGAGATTCTCCCGCAGTTGGCCCCATACGTCGGCTTTCCGCTCGTGGTCTCGACCGCGACCAAGATCGCGGACCTGCTCGAGCCGGCCGACACCGACGCGACCTGAACCTGAATCAGAGGGACATCCCATCCCGTGGGCCGCTCGCCCTCCGGTCGGGTCGCGTCAACCCTTCCCCCCGAAGTGAAAGGGGAGTGATCCCCGTATGTCTGTTTCCCCGTCCCCAACGTCCCCACCCGTCTCCTCCCGTCTCCTGCGCAACGCACTCGAAGGTGCGGCGGCGGCCGTGTGCGCGGTGGTCGCCATGGCTGCGGTCGCCGCGATCGCGCTCGTCGTGTTCGATCCGCAGTCCGTCGACTCCCTGTGGGCACTGATCATGGCCGTGACCGCCCTGGCTGTCGGCGGTTCGGTGAACATCGGTCCCGACACCATGCCTGCGCCACCGGCAGCGGCTGCGCAGGGCGCCGGTGTCCCCGGCGGCGGATCGGCGACCCTCTCGCTGAGCGGCGCTGTCGACGTGGTACCGCTCGCCGTGACCCTGCTCGGCGCGGTGGTCCTCTGGCTGACCTTCTCCTGGGGGCTGCGCCAACGGACGCTCAACGGAAAGGAGTTGATGACCAGAGCCCTTGGCGCCACGGGCGCGGCCGTGCTCGGCCTGATGCTTGCCGCCTCGCTCGCCCATGGCTCGTTCAAGCTGCCGGCGGTGTCGCAGAGCGGAGCCGGCGCGCTCGGCGGCAAGCTCGGAGAGCTGGTGGAGAAGCTGTTCGGCGCCAGTGCCCTGGGGGCCTCGGGCGGCGCCGCCCAGCCGGCGATGTCGTACGACGTCGCGATCGGCACGACCGCGGTCGGCGCCCTGGTGTGGGCCGTCGCTGTGATCGCGGTGGGGCTGCTCATCAGCCGCCGGGTGCCGGCCGGCTTCACCGCGGGCGGGTTGCGGCCTGCGTGGGGGCCGAGCCTCTCAGCGCTCGTACGGCCTCTTCTCGTCATCGCGGCGCTGATGACGGTCACCGGGGCGGTGGCCGTCGGTGACCACAAGGCGGCGGGCGGAGCCATGCTGCTGGCACCGGTCGCCCTGGTGACCGCGCTGAGCGTGGGGCTGGGATCCACCTGGACGTCCTCCTCGCACCAGATGCAGAGCGCTGCCGGAGCCGCCGCGCCCGGCGCCGGTACGTCCGGTGGACAGCGGGCCGCCGCAGCGCCGCCCAACCACACCCAGCACATCGGTGACCTCACGATGGGCGGTGTGCCCGTGTGGGTCGTGACTCTGGTTGTCACCGCTCTCCTCCTGCTGGCATGTGCCTTCGCCGCCGCCCGCGGCACGGATCCGGCACAGGCTCGTCCCCTGCATCCCTATCGCGGCCCGCTGGCCCGGCAGATCGGCCTGGCCGAACGCTTCGGTATCGTCACCGCCATCGTCTTCGGAGTGCTGGCGGTGGGCGTGCAGACCTCGTTCCACACGAGCGTGAGCATGGCCGGTCACGCGGTCGGCGGCAGTGAGATAAAGGTCGTCGGCGGCGTGCTGTGGACCTTCGTCGCCGGCCTGCTGGCCGGCGCGGTGGCCGGGTTCGCGGGAGGCCTGCTGCAGGGGGAGGGGGAGAAGACGCGCGCCTTGCGTTCGCGCCGGTCCCCGGTGGCCGTCGGTGCGAGTCCCGTGCCTTCGGGCACGGCGGAACCGGGCGCATAACTCCCCGGCAGGCGACTGCCGGCATACATGAGTGATCCCGCCGGGCCGCGTCTCGGCGGGATCACTCACGCGGTATACGCATCGCCATGGCCCACGGCGCTGCGGCCGACCTGCTGGACGAGGCCGGGCGGATGCCCTCGTGGATCATGCCGGACGGCACCCCCAGCATGTGCCCGTCCGAGCGCAGCAAACCGGCGGCGATCATTGTCGACTCGACGGGCCGCCGCTACTTCAACGAGGCGGTCTCGTACCAGGAGGCGGGCCAGCAGATGTACGCCCGCGAGCGGGAGAGCGGCGGCGCGATCCCCTCCTGGCTGATCGTCGACTCCTGGCACCGAGGCCACTACCCCTTCGCCACGGCGCCGCCCGGACGGACGCCGAAGCAGTGGATCGCCGACGGTGCGATGAAGCGGAGCGACAGCCTGGAGGACCTGACCCGCCAGTGCGGGATCGACGCCGAGGGGCTCCTCAAGACCGTCGACAGGTTCAACTCGTCCGCCGAGACGGGAGTCGACGAGGACTTCCACCGGGGAGAGGGCGACCACGAGAGGTTCTACGGCGACATCACTCACAAACCCAATGCCTGCCTGGGGCCCGTCGCCAAGCCGCCGTTCTACGCCGTGGCTCTGTACCCCGGGGACATCGGCACGAGCGGGGGCCTTCTCTGTGACGAGTTCTCGCGAGTACTGGACACCGGCGGGGAGCCCACCGCCGGACTGTACGCGACCGGCAACTGCACTGCGTCGGTGATGGGCCGCAAGTATCCCGGTGCGGGGGCGAGCATCGCCGCATCGGCGGTGTTCGGGTACGTGGCGGCGAACCATGTGGCCCACGCCCCCGCAGCGGAGTGAGCGTCATCCCACGGGCAGAACGATGGCCGAGGGATGTTCGGGGTCGTGGAAGATCTGCTGCTCGGCAGTGCGCAGCTGGGCAGCCGAGCCGCGAGGCTCACCAGTGCCGGGGTTGCGGTTGAAGCGAGGGAAGGCGCCGCTGGAGATCTGCACGCGGATGCGGTGGTCGCGCCGGAAACGGTAGGCGGTGGGCCACAGCCGAACGATCGCCCGGGTGACCTGGTCCGCTCCGGCGATGCTCGTCAGGCCGTCGCAGACGTTGGTCGAGCGGCCGTCGACGTCGACATCGCAGAGGCGTACGAAGACATCGGCGTACGGCAGGCTGGAGCGGAAGAAGATCTCGGCGCTGATCTCCCCGATGACCTCGACGTCGTTGTCCAGTACGGAGGTTGTGTAGGTGAGGACGTCGCGTCGGGCCTCCAATTCGGTGTTGTCGACGCGGCCGGACTTGACACCGAAGGCCATGCGTACGCCCCCGACGGCGGGAGTGGGGTCGGCCGGGTCGTAGCGGTAGCGGTCCGGGGGTGCCCCGGCGGGCTGCTGGGGGGAAAGGGCTCCGCGCGGCTGGAGGTGGAAGCGCCGGGGCTCGTAGCCGGGCGGCGGCCAGGACGGGAAGTCGCGCCACTTCTCCTCGCCCATGACGAACAGGCGTACCGGGGCGCGTTCGGCCGGTTCGCCGCCCTTGGCGAGTGCCAGGCCGAAGTCGAGGGCCTCGGGGAAGGCGGCCTGTCCGACGCCCACGGAGGTGTGGGCCCAGGGGCCGACCGTGAGACGGGCCGTGCGTCCGGCCTCCTGCAGCACGCGGAAGTCCCGGAGCTGGCCGGGCAGGAAGATGTCGTGCCAGCCGGCGATGCTGCTCACCGGGACCTGGATGTCGGCGACACGGTGGCGGTGGTCGAGCCCCTGCCAGAACGGGTCGTCGGCGGGGTGGTCGAGGATGTCCTGGACGTAGTCGTAGCGGTGCCCGATGGCGGCGGTGTCGGCCTGGTTCAACGGCAGCGTGCGCAGGGCGCGTTGGAGCTTCTTCCCGCCCAGCACGGCGCGCGGCATCGCCCAGCGCCGTTCCTGTCCCGCCACCTGCACGGCCCAGCCGAACGGCGTCTCCAGGGAGAAGCCGTCCGCGCGCAGGAACTCCAGTGTGAGGGCGGACTCGGAGACCACCGGGATCATGGCCTTGACCTGCGGTGGCAGGGAGTCGGCGACGGCCCACTGGACGAAGCCGAGGTAGCTGGGGCCGTAGAGGATCATCGACTCGCCGAACCAGGGCTGTTTGATGACCCAGTCGATGGTGTCGAGGCCGTCCTCACGCTCGCGGCGCAGCGGATCCCACGGGCCGTCGGAGCCGAAGGTGCCGCGAGTGCTCTGGACGATCACCTGGAAGCCGCGCTCGGCAAGGGGCCGGGCCATCTGGCCGCCGACCAGGCCCGCTCGGCCGTACGGGACGCGTATGAGCGCGGTCGGCAGGCCGTCGCCGCGATGCTTCGGGGTCCAGCGGTCGGCCAGCAGGACGGCCCCGTCGCGCATCGGGACACGCCGGTCGGGTTCGACGGTGAGGTCTCTGGTCAGGGGCGGGGGCAGGTGCAGCATGCGCTGGATGAGGTGGCTGTTGAGGTTCATCGGGGGCGGCCTCCGGGGGTGGGAGCGGGGCGGCTGGTGGCGAGCACCGTCGAGACGCGCAGCAGACGGTCCGCCAGTTCTTCGGGATCGAGCGGGTCGTCCGCGTCGATCACCCAGTCGTTGACGATCGCGCCGGTCCCGCCGGTGATCAGCGCCACCAGGTCCTGTGCCGTGGCCTCGTCGAGGTCGCCGAACACCTCGCGCAGGCCCGCGACAGTGATCAGTGACGCGAAGAGCCTGTTCAGGGCTCGGGCCATGGCGAAGGCGCACGATCCGGTGAGCATCGCGCGGTAAAAGGGCCGGTGCCGGGCGAAGTGCCGGGCCATCGCGAGCAGGCGTCCGCGATGGGACGCATTGACGTCCCCGACCTCCGGCAGGAGCTCCCGTTCGACCAGGTCGGCCGCGGCCGCCACGAGAAGCGCGTCACGGTCCCCGAACTGGATGTACACCAGCTGCCGACTGACGTCCGCGGCGTCGGAGAGGTCGATGACCGGCAGAGCGGTGGTGCCGCGCTCGGACACCAGGCGGACCGCGGCGTTTTTCAGTGCCGTGCGGGAGCGCTGCACCCGACGGTCTTGACGATCCTGCATGACGTGAAGACTAGACAGCTGTCAAAAAATGAGCAAGAGTTAAACCAATCAACTTATTTAAATTGCTAGGGAGGCTCCATGCCCGCAGTCGAATCGTCCGAGCCCGAGGTCCGTACCGCCACAGGCCGGGTGCGCGGTCGCAGGGAGGGGGGCCTTGCTGTATTCCGAGGCATCCCCTACGCCCAGCCACCACTCGGGAAGGCCCGTTTCCAGGCGCCGCGTGCCCTGCGCGCTTGGGACGGTGTACGGGAGGCGTACGAGTTCGGCCCGCCGGCCCCGCAGGACGCGAACATGGGGGGCCGCAGCGACAACGGCCTCTTCAGCGGTACCGGCGACGACTGGCTGACGGTCAACGTGTGGACGCCCGCCCCGGACCCGGCCGCCCGCCGACCGGTGATGGTGTGGATCCACGGCGGCGCCTACAAGCACGGCTTCTCCGGCAGCCCGGGCTACGACGCCCAGCACATCGCCCGCGACGGCGAGGTGGTGTTCGTCTCGCTGAACTACCGCCTCGGTATCGAGGGTTTCGCGTCCATCGAGGGCGCTCCCGCCAACCGGGGATTCCTGGACCAGGTCGCCGCGCTGGAGTGGGTGCAGGAGAACATCGCGGCGTTCGGCGGCGACCCGGACAACGTGACCATCCTCGGCGACTCGGCCGGCGCCGGGTCCATCGCCTCGCTGATGGTCATGCCGAGCGCGACGGGGCTGTTCCGGCGCGCCATCGGGCAGAGCCTGCCGGGGACCTTCTTCTCCGATGCCTTGGCCCAGGATGTCGGAGCGGCCATCGCGGCCGAGGCGGGCCTGCGTCCGACCGTCAAGGACCTGGGCGGCGTGGACCCGCGCAAACTCCCCGCGATCGGGCACGCGCTGCAGGAGAAAATGCGGCTGCACGAGAACCGCTGGGGCCAGCTGTCGCACACCCTCACCCTCTTCTCCCCGGTCGTCGACGGCGAGGTGCTGCCGGTCACCCCTTGGCAGGGGCTCGCGCGCGGTGCGGGACGGGACGTGGAGCTGATCATCGGGCACAACCGCGACGAGTGGCGCACGTTCTTCCTCTTCGGCAACCTCTTCGGCAACATCACCCGGGAACAGGCGGCTGAGGCACTGCGCCACTTCGGCCCCGACGGCGACGGTGAGCGGATGTACCGCGAGGCGTTCCCCGACACCTCCGACGAGGACCTGTTCGAACTCGTCCAGACCGACTGGCTGTTCCGTATGCCGGCCCAGCAGCTGGCCGAGGCGCAGGCGGCCGGGGGAGGGAAGGCCTACCTGTACGAGCTGGCATGGCAGTCCCCGGGCATGGGCGGGCGCCTGCGCGCCTGCCACGGACTGGACGGCCCGCTGCTGTTCGGCACCTACGACGCCCACCTGGGCCCGGTTGCCATCGGCCCCGAGCACACCGCCGAAGCCGCCGTACTGACGTCCCAGATCCGCACTGCCTGGACTTCCTTCGCCGCCACGGGCGACCCGGGCTGGCCCGCCTATGACTCTGAGGGGCGCCTGACCCGGATCTTCGACACGGAGCCGTCGGTGGTGGCCTACCCGGAGGAGACCTCGCGCCAGCTGTGGCAGAACCACTCCTTCCAAGCGATGCCTCTGCTGGGTTCCTGACGCCCGGCTTTCGGCACCGGCCTCCGAGTGGCCACGGCACGCCGCTCAGATGGTCGGTGCCGAAGGCGTGTCGCCGTCATCGTGCCACTTCGGGTGGCGCCGACGGCACGCGAACCGAGGTCCTCCGTCATGCGCACCATCTCGGGACGCAGTGGAGCCACCGGCTTACCGTGAAGTTCTTGGCCAGCCAACGACGCCAATGCTGATCTCCTTCGCCCCGGATCGGCACGAGATTGGACAGACCGCCGTCGGCGACCACCCCGGCTGCACTCTCCGGAGCGATCCTGGCTCCGTTGTCCTCGGCGGTCGGCCGGGCGAAGCGATCGACACGATCGCGTCGCAGGACGCGTCGAGGTCGCCGAACGTGTAGTCATCGTTGGCGAACAGCACGGCCTCGGCGGGACCGTACTCCTCGGGCATGGGATGCGCTGGTCCGCTCATGCCCGTACCGAACTCCGTTTTGTAGGAGGCCGGTTGGTTGATCGTGACATAGATGCCCAGATGCCGGACGTCCTGGGCGAGTGACTCGCTGAACAGGCCGAAGCGGGCGGGGACCGCCTCGAGAGCGGTGACGATCGACTCGGGTTCAGTGACATCGAGTCGAACGACCTCGACGGCGGGAAGGCTTGCGACGTCGGCAGGCGCCTACGACGGCTTTCGCATGGTCGCGGCGACATTCCAGCCCGCTCGGGCGAACGCTCGGGTCAGGGCGGCCTCGAAACCGGAGGACGCTCCGGTGACGCGGGCGGTTCTGGTCATGGAAATCTCCTTCGAGCAGCAGATGCGAGACGCCCACGACGCGTGCGCGCCAGGGCTACCGGGTGGCAGGCGGTTCGTGGGGGCCTGGGCGGGAGCAGATCGGCATCGTGCGGGTGCTTCGGATGCGGACGTAGAGGAGGAGCGCGCGGCGTGCGCGACGGATCAGGAGAAACGCTCCGCTGCGCTCGGCAGCTCGGACGAGTTTCTTCCGCTTTGAGATCCGACCGTATCGAAACGGACGAAATTCGCCCACCTCTCAGGTTCGACCGGCCGGTCGCCCTGCGAGAATCGGCCGCATGACTGCTGACTCGCACGCCTCGATGAGAGCCGACGCCCGGCGCAATCGCGACCAGATCCTGGCGGGCGCGAAGGCGGTGTTTCAGGAGCAGGGCCCCGATGTTCCGATGGAGGAGATCGCCCGGCGAGCCGGAGTCGGCGTGGGCACCCTTTACCGGCGGTTCCCCGACCGTGAGTCGCTGATCCGGGCCGTGGCGCGAGACAGCTTTGAACGTGTGCTGGACGAGGTGCAGGCGGCAGCCGGTCAGGAGCCGACCGCGTGGGACACCATCACCCGTCTCCTTGCGCACTCGCGAGAGTTGCGTGTGATGTCCCAGCTGGCGCTGTTGTCGGAGCGGGCCCACACGATCATCACCGGGGATCCGGAGATCGGGGGCGTCAGGGACGAGATCCTCGGACTTCTCGACGGCTTGGTGGCTGCCGCGCAGAGGGAGGGCAGCCTACGCGCGGACATCGGCGTGGGCGATATCAGCGTGCTGCTGTCGCTGCTGGTCAAGCACTTTCCGACTGCCGACGCAGAACTCTCGGACATGATGCTGCACCGGGCAACGTCCCTGATCCTCGACGGACTGCGCGCCCCTGGCACAGCCCTGCCCGGCCGTGCTCTGGTCCAAGGCGACCTGGGCTGACACGCGGGACCGCCGCAGCGGGGAGAGTGGTCAGAAGCTCGTCAGGACGCGGATCCGGTCGGCTCGGGCCCGCTGGACGACATCGATCTGCGGAGCCAGGTGGTCGAAGGCGTGCGGGCAGCCCGGGTGGATGTGCAGTTCGACGGAGGTGCCGGTGGCGGCCAGCCGGCGAGCGTAGACCGCGTCCTCGTCGCGGAAGATGTCCAGTTCGCCGACCTCGATGTAGGCCGGGCGCAGTCCGGACAGATCCTCGGCGAGCGGGGGCGGCGTGAGCGGGCACGCCGGGGCCGCCGACCGCGTCGCCGAGCAGGGCCTGCCAACCGGTGTAGTTGTTGTCGTAATTCCATGTGGCGGTCGCCATCAGGGCCGGGTCGGGCTCGGTGTTGCGGTCGTCCAGCATGAGGGTCAAGCCGGCGGCGATTCCGCCACCCGTGCTCTCGCCCATCAGCGCAATCCTTGCGGGGGCGACGCCGAGTTCGGCGGTGTGTGGTGTGTTTGGAGAGCCATGCGAGACCCGCGTACCCGTCCTCGACCGGGGTCGGGTGGGGATGCTCCGGCGCGCGGCGGTAGTCGACAGAGAGGAAGGGGGCGCGGCTGCCGGCGGTGTATCCGGCGACCAGGCGGTCGAACAGGGCCACGGACCCCGAGATCATGCCGCTGCCGTGCAGGAAGACGACAGCTGGGCCCTCCTCGGACGTGTCGTAGCCCTCCGGGGTGTACCAGCGCACCATCACCTCGGCGCCGTCGTGGGAGACGGCGTGGTGATCCGCACGAGCGACCGACGGCCACTCGGGCTTCATGGCGTCCAGGGCGGCCAGCCCGGACTCGCCCGCGCGCAGTGCCTTTCAGCCGCCGTGCGTGGGATGCTCCGGCGGAGGTGCGTCGGCGACTGCTTTGGCCTTCAGTCGGCCTGCCGGACCGGCAGGATGACAGCCGAAGGGTGTTTCGGGTCGTGGAAGACCTGCTGGTCCGCAGTGCGCAGGTGGGTCGCCGTGGCGCGGGGGTCGCCGGTGCCCGGGTTGCGGTTGAAGCGGGGGAAGGCGCCGCTGGAGACCTGGACGCGGATGCGGTGGCCGCGCTTGAAGCGGTGTGCCGTCGGCCACAACTGCACAGTCGCGCAGGAGAGTTCGTCGGCGCCCTTGAGGCCGATGAGGCCGTCGCAGACATTGACGGAACGGCCCTTCTCGTCGACGTCGCACAGCCGGACGAAGACATCCGCGTGCGGAAGGCTGGAGCGGAACCAGATCTCCGCACTGACGTCTCCTATCACCTCGGCGTCCTCGTCCAGGGCTGAGGTGGTGTAGGTCAGGACGTCGTTGCGGGCCTCCAGCTTCGCCTGGCCGACGGCGCCCGCCTCGGCGGCGAACGTCATACGGACGCCGCCGACGGCCGCGGTGGGGTCGGTTGGGTCGTAGCAGTATCCGTCGGGAGCGGCGTCGGCGGGCGGCGGCTCGGATGCCAGGGCGGCTCCAGGGTGGAGGTGGAAGCGCTGGGCTGTGTAGCCGGGCGGCGGCCAGGAGGGGAAGTCGCGCTACTTGCCCTCCCCCATGACGAACAGGCGCACTGGCGGACGCTTGGCAGGCTGCTCGCCGCGGCACAGGGCGAGTCCGAAGTCGAGCGCTTCGCTGGCGCCCATGCCGCCGGCCTCGATGGAGGCGTGAGGCCAGGGGCCAGTCGCGGAGCTGGTCGGGCAGGAAGATGTCGTACCAGCCGCCGATCACGCTGGCCGGCACGCTGATGTCGGCCACCGTGTCCCGGTGGTCGAGCCTTGACCAGAACGGGTCGTCGCTGGGATGGTCGAGGATGTCCTGGATGTACTGGTAGCGGTTGCCCAGGGCGGCGGTGTCCGCCCGGTTCAGAGGTAGCGTGTCGAGGGCGCGCAGAGTCTTCCTCGACGCCAACAGTTGACGCGGCATCGCGAACCGCTCCACGCTTCGGCCTCCATGCGGATCGTGCGACCTCTGCCCGACCTCGACATCGGCCGACATCAAGAGTCCGGGTCCGGCGCGGCCGACGATAGGCATCGCGGCGGTGCCGCGCGTCCGAATCCATGCCGTGGCACGGTGGTTTTGGATCGGCCCGCCGCTCTCCCTGGTAGCGGCGGACCGGAGTTCGGCTAAGTGAGCGTCTGGTCCGGTGATTCGTGTTTGGTCCCGGGTCAGGTTCCGCGCCACCCAGCTCGCAGCCGTTCACGTTGGTGCCCCGCCGCGGGTGACCAACACCCCGCGCGGCCGGTAGCGCAAGCCCCAGCGTCGGTGATCAACGGGAAATCCACCGCCGCATGGCTGATTCGCCCGCTTGCTGAGTGTGCAGTCGTGACGGCGCCATGCACCACCCCCGCACCGTCGCCCCCGCCCAGTTCACGGTCGTCAACGGCATCGGCTACGACGCCTGGGCCGACAAGCTGCTGTCCGCAACCCCGAGAGCGGCCGCACCGATCCGAAGGTCGGCGACCTGGTGGGCATCAAGCCGGGCGGCAACCCGCACCGCTGGTACTCGCCCGCCAACGTGCACCAGGTCATCGAGCAGATCACCGCCGACTACAAAAGGATCGACGCGGCCGACGCCGCGTACTTCGATGCGCCGGAGAAGACCTTCGAGGACACGGCCCTCGCTCCGTACAACAAGATCATCGCCGACATCAAGGCGAAGTGCGCGGGCACCCTCATCGGCGCCTCCGAGTCGATCGTCACCCCCCTCGCCGAGGGTCTGGGCCTCAAGATGCTCACGCCGGAGTTCTTCCTCGACGCGATCAGCGAGGGCACCGACCCCACGGCTCAGGAAAAGTCCGCGATCGAACAGCAGATCGCTCCGGTTACCAGGTGACGGGGAGTTTGTAGACGCCATAGATTATTCCGTCGTCTTTGAACGGAATCTGGTCGAGTTCGGTGGCCAGCTTTAGGGTGGGGATCCGCTTGTAGAGGGTGCTGTAGACGATCTGCAGTTCCACGCGGGCCAGTGACTGGCCGAGGCACTGGTGGACGCCGAAGCCGAAGGCGACGTGGCGGCGCGCGTCGCGGGTGATGTCCAGCCGGTCTGGGTCGTCGAAGATTTCCGGGTCACGGTTGCCGATCTCGTTCGGCATGATCAGACCCTCGCCGGCGTGGATGATCTGGCCGGCGACCTCGAAGTCCTCCGTCGCGGCGCGTAGCCGCCCGTCGTGAGCGATGTTCAGGTAGCGCAACAACTCCTCCACAGCGGAGGTGACCACCTTCGGGTCCTCGGACTCGCGGAGAAGAGCGAGCTGGTCGGGGTGTTGCAGCAGCGCCAGCGTTCCCAGGGCGATCATGTTGGCGGTGGTCTCATGTCCAGCGGCCAGCAACAGGATGCCCAACCCGGCCGCCTCCTGCTGGGTCAGCTCCCCGGTCTTGATCGGCTCGGCCAACCCCGACAGCAGGTCGTCGCCGGGATTGGAGACCTTTTCCGAGATCAGGCCGTGCAGATACTCGATCAGTGTCCTGACGGCCCCGGACTTCTGCTCGGGCGTGGAGTTGCGGCTGGCCATGATCTGGCTGTTGTCCTGGAAGAACTCGTGAGCGTCGTATGGGACACCGAGGAGTTCGGAGATGACCACTGAGGGCACCGGTAGGGCGAAGGCTTCCACCAGGTCCACCGGCTTTGGACCGGCCAGCATCGCGTCGATCTGGTCGTCCACTATCTTCTGCACTGCCGGGCGCATGGCGTTGACCCGCTTGATGGCGAACGGTGCGGTGATCATTCGGCGCAGCCGGGCATGCTCCGGGTCGTCCATCCGGAAGAGGCTGGTCTTCGCGGCGGCTACGGGTGGTGACGTGCTCGGGAAGCCGGGAGTGTTGAGATTCGCGCTGACCCGCGGGTCCGCGAGCACCGACCGCTGATCGTTGTAGCCGGTGACCAACCACGGGGTGCTGCCGTTCCACAACCGCACCCGTGTCAGCGGCCCCTCCTGTCGCTGGGTGTACAGGGCTGGGGCCGGATCGAACGGGCAGGCCGCCGTATTTTTGGACATCGGAAACGCTGGAATCTCTGCTGAGTTCTCTCCCGCAGAGGTCGTTGTGTCGCTCATCGCTACTGCACTGTCCTTTCCATGTTGTTCTCTTCCTGTGGTAACGGAGTCGCCCAGGCCGGTCTCGGTCCGGCGATGGCGTTACGAGGCTGGTGGCGAGGTTTTCCCAGGTGAGCTGGCAGGCGGCGCCGCCTTCGGTGAACGCCCGTTCGCGCCCGGCGGACATGCGTGCCACGAGGAGCCATGGCCCAGCGCTCGGTGCGGACCACTGGTCGCAGACCGGGCGCGCATTGGTTCGGATCGAGCAGAAGCAGCCGTAGCGAGGGGTGGCCGAGAGACTCGCTGATGAGAATGTCGTGCAGCGCTGGGGCACAGGTGACCTGGTGGCAGCATCGTGCGAACCAGAAGGAGTTGCCCTGCACTGTCGGGTGTTCGGTGCCTGAGCGTGCCAGGCAGGACACCCGGTCGCAGATCTCGGAGGAGCGGACAGTGTCGGCGGCCACCGTCATCCGCACACGTTTCCATTGGTCGATGTGCTTACGTGCGATGGCGCGGGTCAGCCCGCATGGACCCCGCGTTCGTTCGCCCGCGGTCAGAGCTAACTCCCACGTGGCCCTGCTTCGCCTCGATCGCACCGTCTCAGCCCGCCAGTGTCGTTACTTCCCAGCAACCTCGCCGTTGACCTGTGCCGCCACGACGACCACCAAATTCGCCGGCTCCTTCAAAAAGTAAGCCGACTGCTTCAAAGAAGTAAAGCGAGTAGTTTAACGGGTGTCAAATGAGTGGGCGGTCGGTCAGACCCGGCCCGCATTCCCCCTCAGTCGAGACCTTGAACACCGCTCAACATCTCAGCCCTGAAGGTGGACAGGTTTGCGCTTTGCGTCCAAACCCGGACGCAGGCGTGGCGGATGGCGCGCAGGCCGCAGATGTCGATCGGCACACTGGAGACGGGCTTGCGACCTCCAAACATGCTGCTTTCTAGCTTCTGTCTCTCGTCGTCCGAGTAGACGTGAACGTAACTCATCTTTTCGTCGTGCAAGCCGCCACGGACGGTTCCTCCGCTGCCACTCCGTCACAGTGCTCGGCGCCCGTCCAGCGCCAGTGCGCGGTGTGGACATTTCGCGGGCCAAGTGAATTCTTGTTCCCATCTCGATTCACCGATGAGGCTGGGGCTGCGAACACTCCACGGCACCTGAGGTCCTGACGGTCTGTCCTCCGCTCGCCGAGTGCCTGCGTTCGTCCGCATGGGCCGCCGGGGACGAACGGCCGCTCTCCCGGCCTCCACGTCCTCGAACATGCCCAGGAGATGGCCCCAGCGGTCGTCGACCAGCACACATCGGCTCTACGCCAATGAGTTCACGGCCGGCCTTGGCGAGGGTGGCGACGCGGCCGTGCGGCGCCTGCTAACCCTCGCGGCGGCCGGGGGACTGGCGCCGGCACTCGGGCCTGAGACCCTTCCGTTTCCCTGACCCCGAACGTCGCGTTCCGCATCGCACCGCGGACCCCCCAACTCGTCGTCGCCGTCGGCCGACCGCTGCTTGGGAACGGCGACAGCAGCGAGGCGGGGGAGTTCCGACCAGAACTGCCCAGCACGCTTCAGCCGATGCGGTGCGGCATTGGGTCCGGCACGGCCTTGGCGATCTGCCCCGGTTATGTCGATACGGACATGACGGCGTGGATCCGTGACCGGGTCGAGCCGAGCCGGATGATCCGGGTCGACGACATTGCCGAACTGACTCTGGCGGTAACGAAGTTGTCCGCCAACGCAGTCGTACCCGAGATGGTCGTGGCACGCCCTGGTGCGCAGCTGTGGCGTGTGTGAGAGCGGGCGGCGGCGGATTCGGGTGACCTACGCGCCGACTGGACGTCCTCGGCAGCCATGAGGCCCTGCCTGACGGTGTTCGTCGGTGTTCCGACGACATCCTCCACCGCCACCGGGACATCGTCCCTCCCGGTCCAAGCAGGGTCTCCCCGTTGCGGGCTCCTCCTTCGCCGCTGGCCGCGCAGAACGACGTCCCTGCTGCCGAACTCGGCGCCGCGACCTCGGTGTTGTCCTTCTCCCGCAGCATGGGCGGCACCATCGGCACCAGCGTGCTCGGCGCGATCTGGCCAACCGTGTCGCATCCGAGACGGCCAAGAGCCTCAAGGAGGCGGGTGTCGCGCCCGGCGGTAGTCAGGCCGGCGAGGGCGGCGTACCCGATATGACCGCCCTGCCCGACACCGATGCGGGGCATCGTCGAGCACGCCTACGGAGTCGCCACCGCCGAACCCTTCCTCGTCGCCACGCCTTTCGCGCTGCTGGCCCTGATGGCCGTGCTGTTCGTCAAGGAGAAGCCGCTGAAGACCATCAGCGGCATGGAGCGGCTGTCCGAGGAGGCCGGGGGACACAGAGAAGGCGGTCACGAGTGGTTCCCCGGCACGCGTCGACGCCGCCCCAGGGGCCGGTGCGGAGCCGGCGACGGCCGAGCTCACCTGATACGGCCGGTTACTGGGCCGGGCGCGCGCACGTTCGCAGAAAGGTCTCCCATAAAGGTCGTCCGGACGAACTCCACCCCGGCAGCAGCGAGTACCTCGGTCCGCCCGGCATGCAGCAGGACCAGATCGGCGACTGCACCGACCCCGACACGTCGGGGCGGTCCGCCGGGATCGTCGAGGGCACTCAGAAACGCGTCGAGGGCGGCGGCCGGGGTGAGGCCCTCCTGCGGGCCGACGACTTGTCCGCCCGGGATCGTGCGTCGTACGGCCGCCGCGATGACGCCCCATGGGTCGAGCGGACCGTAGGGGGCGTCGGAGGACAGGGCCAGCCGTACATCGTGCTCAAGGAGAGACCGGCAGCGATACAGATCCGCGTGCTCCGGGACGGGCACGTCGTGGACGTAGTCGTCGCCCCGGTCGGCGAGGAAGCCGGGCTGGGTCACCACCCGCACTCCCAGAACGGCGATGTCGGCGATCAACTCCCTGGGAACCAGGGCGGCGTGTTCGATGCGGTCACCGGGCAGGGCGCCCGTCTCCCGCAGCGCCACCAGCAGCAGTACGAGCGCCTCTCGGGTCACGACATGCACGGCGACGGCACGGCCGACAGCGTGCGCCGCACGGATGCGCTTGACCAGGTCGTCGAGCGCGGGAAGCCCCGAGTCGGCCAGCACGATCTTGTACGGGCCGACGGCCGGGTGCCCCGGTGAAGAGCCGTCGGCCGCGAAGTCCAGCGGTGCACCCAGCAGGAGAACCCGCTGCGGGAGCAGCCCGCTCCCCATGTCGCCGGTGAGGGCGGCCAGCGCCTCCGGGGCGAGATCGGGCGTGGCGTCGGTCACCGAGGTGATGCCGAAGCGGGCGAGCTCCTCCCCGACGGCGGCAAGGCCTGGCGGCGCGGTGCGCGGGAGCCGACCGCGCAGCCAGTCGTCGGCGCGCCACAACCGGCCGGTCGGTTTCCCGCAGGCGTCCCGCTCGATCCCCGGATGGTCACCGGCATCGAGAGAAACGGCCCTCGAGGCAAGAGAGTTGAGTATCCAGAGGGCGCCGCTGCGATGCTGGACGCGTACGGGACGGTGCGGATGGATGGCGTCCAGTGCGGCGGCGTCGAGATCTCCGGCGACCGTCTCGTGGTAGCCGACGCCGCGGACCCAGCCGTGCGCGGCGGGGGCCGCCGAGGCGAGCGCGGTGGCGAGGCCGTGTCGGTCCCGCACGACGGGCGGGCCGCACCGGACCGAGCGCCGATGCGCGGCGAGAGCGTGCAGGTGGAGATGGTGGTCGGCCAAACCGGGCAGCAACGCGCCACCGCGGCAGTCGACGGTCTCCTCCCCGGAACTGCGGGACAGGTTCGGGGCCACGGCCGCGATGCGTCCGTCCACGACACGTACATCGGCCCGGCGGCCGTCTTCGAGTTCGGCGTCGTGCAAGAGGAGGTTGATGACGCGGCGGAGGCGGCTCATAGCGCGGGGATTCCAAGATCGCGCAGCACCTCGGCGGTGTTCTCGCCCATGCTGGGTGCGTCTCCGGCCGGTTCGCGCCGCCGGGGGGCCGCGACGGGGATCCACCCGCGGTCCGTCTCCACGACCCACCCCGTCGTGGAACGGCGAGCGGCAGCGGCGGGTCGCGGGTCCTGGGCCAGCGTGGCACCGACGACATCGGTCATCGCGATGTCGTGCAAGAAGCCGCTGCCGTCGGCGGGAGCGGAGAGCGCACGCGCGGCGGCCGTGAGCCCGGTGAGCGGATCGGCGATGGCGTCCCCGCAGAAGAGCGGGGTGCCGTCGGGTTCCCGGGCGACGAGTCCGGCGGTGGCCGCGACGTCGTCACCGAACCCGATCCGTCCGCTCGCGCGCCCGGCGGCGGTGAGGGAGACCCAGGTGGTGCCCGCGGCCACTGCGGCCCACGCGTCGAGCCCAAAGCGGGCCAGCGCGCGCGGACGGGACGCCTCGACGACGATGTCGGCCGCAGCCACGAGCGCGGCCAGGGCACGCCGGCCCGACGCGGTATCCGGATCGAGGACGACGGACCGGTGTCCCGCGTGCAACAGCCGATAGAAGTCGGGCTGTCCGCGGCGGGACCCGTCCGGGCGGCTCGGAGTCTCCACCTTGACGATACGAGCGCCGGCCAGCCCGAGCAGGTGACTGCACAACGGCCCGGCCCACAGGGCGCTGAAGTCCACCACGAGCAGGCCGTCCACGGGCCGGGATACCAGGTGCGACGGCGATCGGGCGGGAGGGGCGGTAGCAGGGGACGCGACCGTACCGGCCGCGAGGCCGAGCAGTTCGGCGCGCTCCGCCAGTTCGGCACCGCTGTGGTCCCGCAGCCAGGACGCGACAGCCGGCCAGGGATCGCCGGTCAGCTCTGAGCCGACCAGGGCGCCGAGCAGGGCCGGATCGTCGACGCGGGCGCACGAGACCGCAGCCCAGCCGTCCGCGACGGGAAGCAGCCGGCACGCGCCACCGGGCGAGGTCCGGCCGCGCCGCGAGTGGCCGGTGAACGCGGCCCGCTCGGCAAGCAGCCCGGCGCCGTCGACCCGCACGGGCGAGGGAGTGCAGGCCGTCAGCTCGTAGATCCGTTCGGACAGTTCGCGGGCATACGTGGCCGCGCGTCCGGGAGGCACGAGGGGTGGTCCGTCCGCGCGTCCGGTGAGCGACACGATGCCGCTGGACGCCCAGTCGGCCAAGGGCGAAGGGGGCAGATTCATGACGATGAGCAGTAGGAATCCGACATGACGGTCGACACTAGGCCGACGATACACTCGCGGTCCCGTGCCGTGACCTTGAAGGAGCGTGGCTTCGATGACGTCCGTGCCCTCGATCAGTCCGGCACAGTTGGCGGACGGTGCGGCGCACACTCCTTTGCTGGACGCGAGCGCGCGGGCCATGACCCCCGTGCTGGCAGTCGTCCTCGATGAACCGATCGCTCCCGAGGCAGTCGCCGCAGCAGTCCGCCGTGCCCGGACCTGTGACCGCATCCTCGTCGGGGTCTCTCAGGCGGCTCGGGGCGAACAGCCTCCCGAAGCGGTGGCGCTGGCGAGGGCCCTCGACCTGACGCTCACCAGGCACGAACCGCCGTCGGACGACCGAGCCTTCGTCCCCGCGTCCGACCCCGCCACCGCCCTGACCGAGATCGTGGCCGCCGTGACGGCCAACCCGCAGCCCGCCCTCGTACTGGCCGCCCTCCTGCGCATGACCGAGTCGCTTCCGGTGCGCGATGCCCTGGACGCGGAGTCGCTGGCGTACTCGTCCCTGCTCGGCGGCGCCGGGTTCCGGCGCTGGCTCGGCACGCGGGGTCCGCGTCCGCAGCCGGCGCCCGTGCGCGATCCCGTACTGGTCAGCCGGGAGGGAGACGTACTGGAGGTGGTCCTCAACCGGCCGGAACGGCGCAACGCCTATGACCGGCACATGCGGGACGCCCTGATCGAGGCCCTCACCCTTGCCACCCTCGACGGCACCATCTCCCGCGTGCTGCTCAAGGGCGCTGGTCCCGCGTTCTGCTCGGGCGGTGACCTGGACGAGTTCGGCACGGCACAGGACCCCGTCGTCGCTCACTTCGTCCGCACCCGGGCGGGCGCCGGACGGCTCCTGCACGAACAGCGGGCGCGTGTGGAAGCACGGGTGCATGGCACGTGTGTGGGTTCCGGCATCGAGCTGCCCGCCTTCGCGGGAACGGTCAGGGCCGCGCCCGGTACCACGTTCCGACTCCCGGAGATCGGCATGGGATTGATTCCCGGCGCGGGCGGCACCGTCAGCATTCCGCGCCGGATCGGGCGGTGGCGGGCTCTCCACCTTGCGCTCACCGGTACGGCCCTGGACGCGACGACCGCGCTGTCATGGGGGCTGATCGACGGTCTGGACGCAACGTCCTCATGAGTTCCGGACGGCGCGGGCGAGCCATCCAGCCGTCATCGAGGTCCTGTGCGCCACCCTGACCCCACCATGAGGAGTAAGGAATGCGTGCCACATTTCGATGTAGTTAAAGGTAATGAGGGAATCTCTTGCTTGACGTTGCAAGAGTTGGCTAACTCTCTATGTATCTAATTTCGATGTCGAACTGGGACGGTTCGGAGCACGGATGAAACGCGCACAAACCTGGCCGTGCAGTCGCGGGCGGTGCAGGGAGGCGCCGGACGCGAAAGGACGGGCAGCGATGGGGGAGTTCGGGCCCGTCCGCGCCGATGGAAGCAAGGCCGCCGACCGGCGCCAGGGGCGTTGGATGTCCCTGCGCGTCGTGATGTCCAAGCAGGCAGGCCTTATCGCGGTGATCGTCGCGGCCGCGTGAAACTTCTCGATCCGGGTGGCGGCGTGGTCGGGCATGAGGTCGGCGACGGCCGTGCGGATCGCGCCGCGGCTGACGCCGTGGTCGCGGGCGAGGGCGGCGATCGAGCGGCCCTCCAGGTACGCGGTGCGCACGGCGTCACGGTGGACAGCAGCTCTCCGGTACGCGGGTGGCGAGCGGGCAGGGGTGCAGACCCTCGCCGCCGCCGGCGAACTCCAGCGCGACCTCCAACGGGAGTTGACGTACGACGGCTCCGGGCTGCCGAGGCGAGCGGTGACGCGGTTCGCGTACTCGCGGCCGGCCTTGCGCTGTGCCGGGATCGCCGCGGCGTTGTCGAGCGGCTGGCAGCGGTCGAGGAGTTGGCGGTGTACCGCCGGGACGGTGCTGACGCGGGCCAAGAAGGGCACGGATCAGCTCCGGGTCTTCCTGTCCGGCGCCGGTCGAGGAGGAGCTCGCGCGAGGCGCCGGTGACGGTGTGTAGCCCTGGCCTCGTCGTACGGTCACCCCCTGGTCGAGCACGACGCGCTCGGCGGGCTCCAGGTCGGCAGCAAGGGCGGCCGATGCCCTGCCGTGGCGACCGAGATTGTGCTTGCCGGCGGTGAGCTTCACGGTGGTGTCGGTGTGGCCCCGCATCGCGGAGAACGCGCCGTCGTGGATGCGCAGCGCGACCTGGTCACCGTGGAGGACGTCGAGCACGTCGAGGATGTGGCCGGTGCCGCGCACGAGGCGGAACATCTCGGAGATGTGGACGGTGTCGCCCGGCCGTGCGTAAGTGAGCAGTTTGCGGAACTTCGGCCGCTGGAGGGGGGGAGGCGGCTGGCGGTGCCCGGGTCCTCCTCGAAAACGACCGGGTCTTTGATCCCGGCCTCGTCCAGGACGAGGTTCTGCCGGGCCGTCGACTGCTGGTCGGTCGAGACCCGCTTGTAGACCAGGTTCGCCACCGAGGGCCCCTTCCGTACGGAAAAATGGACCCTATCTGTCGTCAAACCCTGTCAGCAATCACTATCGGATCTGATTGGATTCGCGCCGCCTCGAACCCCCTGGATTGCACGGGTTCATTGGGCGCATCGCCCGCCTGTCATCAAACGATGGCGTTTGCCGACAGGCGGGAACCTTTCGGGTGTCAGCCCGAATGCGGTTCTCCCGTGCGGTCTGCGGGGAGGGCCCTGTCAGTGCCCGTTGCGATGCTCTGCGCATACGATTCAGGTGAGATGAGAGGAGCCTGGCGTGGCTGTCGAACGCGCGGCGCAATGTCCGTGTCCACGAGGCCCGCCCCGAACACCCCGAGGCGATGCTCACCCTCGCGGCCGTCACGCTGATGACCCGCCGCCTCCCCCGGCGGCCCCTCCATCCGACCCGCGACCGAAGTTCAGGCGCCGGCAGGATCAGCTCTGCTGGTGCAGGGCTTCGATGTAGGCGTTGAGCGCTGGTGAGGTTTGGGACTGTTGGCGGATCACGGCGTAGAGCCGTCGGGTCAGGCTGGTACCGACGATGTCGCGAATGGCCAGGCGCGGGTCTGCGGCTGGCAGGGTCAGGTCAGGCAGCAGGGTCACTGCGCCTGCGCTGCGGACGAGTTCGAGCTGGACGTCGGCATCGTTGGATCGGTGTCGGAGGTCGGGGTCAAATCCTCCGTGCGCCCGGCAGATCCCGATGATCATTGCGTGGTGTCCGGTACCGCTGCTTGAGGAAGCCCATACCTCGTGGCGCAGCGAGGAAAGAGCAACGGGCCCGGGGCGGGCGGCGAGTGGATGGCCTGCCGGCAGAACCAGGCGTGTCCCTTCGCGAAGGAGCAGGTGATGGTCCACGCCGTCGGGGCGCGGGCGGGGATAGCCTTCGTACTCGTCGCTGATGACAAGGTCGACGGTTCCCAGGCGCAGCTCGGGCAGGGCCACTTCGAGTTCGAGTTCGGTGATCTCGACCTCGACGAGTGGGTGCGAGCGTGCCACTTCCACCAGCGCGGGGATGAGCAGACGGCGGGCTGCCGATTGCAGGCCCACGGCTCGGATCCTGCCGCGGACTTCCTGGTTCAGGTTCGCCAGTTCGGTTTCGGCGGTTTCGGCGACGTTCAGCAGGACGGCGGCGTGACGGGCGAGCACTTTTCCGGCGTCGGTGAGCCGAACTCCCCGTCCGGCCGGCTCAACCAGGCGGGCACCGACTTCCCGCTCCAGTACTGCCAGCTGCTGGGAGACCGCCGAGGGGCTGTAGCCGATCGCGGCGGCCACGGCGGCGAGGGTCCCCCGCTCGGCGAGTTCGCGAAGCATCCTCAGGCGGCGGAGATCAGACAGAACCATCCACAAATTCTAATGAATCAGCTCCATCATTCATCGCTGGTCCTTACCAGCGAGGTGGGAGACGCTGGAGGTCGCCGCTGGTCGGTCCCAGGGCATCTCACGCTCCCCGCCTCCCGGAAAGTCCCTACGCTCACATGAACGCGCGTACCTCCTCCGTCCCTGCGTCCGGGATTTTGTCCTCGGTCGGAGCGTCGGTCATCTTCGGAATCATTTTCATGATCCCCCCGCACCTTCTGCCGCTGGATCCCGAGCAGATCCTGGGATACCGCATCATCGCGATGGTCGCCTTCTTGGCTGCCTTCTTCTGCGCGGCGCGGATGTGGGACCAGGCCGCGGCGCTAGTCGGCCGTCTGCGCGCAACACCGCATCTGGCCGGCGTCCTGGTCGTGGACGCCGCTCTCCTGGGGCTGCAACTGTGGCTTTTCGGATGGGCGCCCCAGAGCGGGCACGGCCTCGATCTCTCTCTGGGCTATCTCATCCTGCCGCTGGTCATGGTGGTGGTCAGCGTCGCGGTCTACCGCGAGAAGCTCTCCCGCTGGCGGATCGCGGCCGTGCTCTGCGCCGCTGCCGGAGTCACGGCGGCCGTAGTCGTCGCCGGCGGGCTGCGCTGGCCCACCCTGCTCGTCGCACTGGGGCTTCCGCTCTACTTCATCAGCCGACGCGCCTTCGCCTTGGACTCCGCCGCAGCCCAGCTCTTCGAGCTCAGCGCGATGCTCCCCTTCTCGGTCTTCGTCCTGGCGGCCAAGCCGTCGCTCGGCACGGTCACCCACCGCCCACAGCTGATCGCCGGACTTGTCCTGCTTGGGCTTCTCAGTGCCGCCGGATTCGCGCTGTACCTGACCGCCAGCCGTGTCCTGCCGTTCTCCCTGTTCGGAGTGCTCAGCTACGTCGAGCCGGTGCTGCTGGTGCTGGTTTCCCTGACGTTCCTGGGCGAGCCGTGGCAGTCGGCTGACACCTTCGTCTACATCCCGATCTGCGCCGGACTCGTTCTTCTCGCGCTTGAATCGGCAGCAAAAGAACCCGCCGCGCCGAAGCAGCCCGCCCCTCAGGTCGACAGCGCACGCCCGTGACCCAGCGGCTGCGGGCCGAGATCGAGGGTGCCGCGTAACCGCTCGTTCGGGTGACGGCGGGCTGGTCCCGGCCCCTCGAAGCCCACGCGGTCCCGGCCGGGTTCACAGGGGCAGCGTGTGCAAGGCGCGTTGCACCTTCTTCGCGCCCAGCATCGCGCGTGCCATCGCGAACCGGCGTTCTTGTCCTTCGACCTGGACGGCCCAGCCGAACGGGGTCTCCAGGGAGAAGCCGTCCGCGCGGAGGAATTCCAGGGTGAGAGCCGATTCGGAGACGATCGGGATCACGGCCTTGACCTGGGGTGGTACGGCGTCGGCGACGGCCCACTGGACGAAGCCGAGGTAGGGCCGTAAAGGATCATTGACTCGCCGAACCAGGGCTGCTTGATCACCCAGTCGAGGGTGTCGAGGTCGTCCTCGCGCTCGCGCCGTAGCTGGTCGAAGGGGCCGTCGGAGCCTAAGGTGCCGCGGGTGCTCTGGATAAGCACCTGGAAGCCGCGTTCGGCCAGCGGCCGGGCCAGCGAGTTGGCGAGCATGCCCGCCCTGCCGTAGGGGACGCGGATGAGGGCGGTCGGCAGGCCGTCACCGCCTGTCCTGGGGGCTCAGCGGTCGGCCAGCAGAACTGCCCAGTCGCGCATCGGGACGCGCAGGTCGCGTTCGACGGTCAGGTTCCTGGTGAGGGGTGGGGGCAGGTGCAGTATGCGCTGGACGAGGTGGCTGCCGAGGTTCATCGGAGGATAAACGGTTTGTGACGAGCAGGCCCTCGTCTGGCGGCTCGACGTAGCCGCGTGCCCGACGTCGGCGCTCGGCGCCTGACGAGACGGGCTCCGGCTCGGAGAATCGTGACACGTGTTGTGCCAGCCGCTCGATCAGGAAGTGATCCACCGGCAAGGTGGCGTAACTGGCCTTGGTCTTGAGGCGTACGGCTTTGCCGCGCTGCCGTTGCTCTTCGATGTGAAGCAGGTCGTGTCCCCAGGCGACCTGAGGTCGTTTCAGCCCGAAGGCCTCGCCCTGGCGTAGCCCGGCACAGGCTCCGAGCCAGATCAGAACCTCATAGCGGGGCGCTACCTTCTGCATCGCTGCTGCGACTGCTGCGACCTGCCCAGGAGACAGTGCGACCTTGACGCGTGGTGTGACGTCCGGGAGATCGATCCGCGCCACGATGTTGGCAGGGAGTAGGACATCCTCGTCCAGCATGTAGTGCATGAGGATGCGCCAGGTCTTGAAGATCTGGACGACGGTACGGGCCGAGTCGATGCCTTGCTTGTCGAGGAGGTGGTCGACGAAGGCCATGGAATCGGGACGGCGTAGGCTGCTTGCAGGGCGGTGGCCGACGAACGGCAGGATGTGGCTGCGGAGATGGCTTTCGTAGGTGTCGCAGGTATTGGTGTTCTTCTTCCGCTTGCGTCTCCTCTGCATCATCTCGGTTGCGAAGTATTCGACCTGCAGGCTGCCCGGATTATTGTCACGTGACGCCTGCCTTTCGGATTCCATGAGCACCCTGTTCAGGCAGCCGCGGGCTTCCTGCCAGCTGGCAAAGGCCGGCCGCTTCTCCCTTCCTGAGTAGTCGGTGTATCGGGCCTGCCAGCGATGGCCTCGGTCGTGGTCCGCAGACGGGTACAGAGGCTGCTGCGGCGTACCGCATTGGCACGGTGTCTCACCGCGTTCTGGTTTTGGATATCTCTTGTGCCAGCGGTCGAACGGCTCGATTGGCTTGCTCATGTGTCCTGCCCACGAAACTGAGCTGGGTACTGGACCCGTCGCCGACCCTTTCGCCCTGGCCTGGCGACGTGCGCGGCAGCCCTGCTGCTGTCCGCCAGACCGATACTGTCCGCTACAACCAGTAGTTATGCACAGCTGTTCATGGTGCACGCAAAGGTGTGACGGTCGAGTCACGGTGTGCCAGCACGTGAACCGTCACCGGACCCGCGACTCCTGTCCCTGGGTATGCAAATCCGTCGCCTGAGAGAGGGGCGGGGATACAGCCTGGAAGAACTCGCAGAACGCAGCGGGCTGAGCTTTCGTGGCCTCATCTATATCGAGCACGGACAGCGCAGCCCCAGCGTTCTTACGCTCTTGGACATCGCTGCAGGGCTCGATGTAGAACCGGGGAAACTCGTCAATCACATCGCTCAGGAAGAATCCGGTAAATCCGCCCCCGATAGTTCGAGGTGACAATCCGAGGATCGTGAGTCTGTCAGGCGTGCGGGTGGGGTGGTCTGTCGTCGCTGTCTGGCGGTTCGTCCTGAGGCTCGCGCGTATGGCGTGCAGGTGACCGTCGAGGCGCCCAGCCCTTGCCGCACTACCGTGCGTAGGAGGCCGGTTGTGGTGCCGACCGTGGGCACTTCACCCCCCTTCCAGTCTCGCCAGGGTGCTCTGACTGTCGTGCCCTGACACTGGAGGCGGCCGAGGTGATTTGACGTGCCCATTTCTAGCGGTAGGTATGTATTTTGGTAGCGGGCGCAAGTGTTGAGATTGATCGTATGATGCGTCAGAACCGCGTGAGAGTGGGGAACTTGAGGCGGTTGCAACCGCCTGTGTCGTCGAGGGCGCGCGCGAGCCGCAGGCTCTCGGGGGCGTCGTTGTCCCTGGCTTGTCTCCACGCGGAGAACTTCCGGATCTTCGGTTCGACGCCGAGGAACGACGGCGACGCGGACGCCAGCTTGTGTCTGGAGTTCGGTCCCGCCAAGAACGTCCTCGTCGGCGAGAACAGCGGGAAGACGGCCATCATCGATGCGATCCGGCTCTGCCTGCTGACGGCGGCGGGGCCCACGTCGGAACGGACGGACGCGCGAGCACCTTCAAGATCACCTGTGGTTTCAAGGACCTGACGACGGAAGAACAAGCGATCTTCCTGGAACTGCTCACCACCGACGACGAAGGCAACGTAGCCCTACGTCACAGCCAAGGCGGAGCTGATGGATCCGCTGCCTCCCCACCGTGTCTCGGTGACCACGCGCACCGGCCGCGAGCGGCAGGCGCCCGCCCTGGACGTTGATCACTTCCCGCGGCTGGTCCGTCCACGCATCAGCTTGCGCTAGAACCTGCGACGGAAGGCTGTGGCCAGGGTGTCTCCCTCTCTGAGCGTGGGCCTGTGTCGTCTCGTGATGCGCCGTGCTGCGGCCGCTGCTCCATTCATAGCCCGGCAGAACCGAGAGAGAGGCACACCGGACCGTCTTCATGTCCGGAAATGGTTGTGCGCGAGTCCCCCCACATTGCCTGGCGTGCAGCGGCCATGGATCCTGAAAGGCTTGCCACAGTGGCAGGCGTTTGGGGGATGTGATGGCCCGCCCGGCAGTACGAGATGGCAGCGATCCCAAAGCCGTCCGCGACACTCGCGTATTGATCGACTGTCTGCAGGAGCTGGTGCGGGGCGCCATCTCCAAGACCATCCGCGACTGTGCCAAGTACCCGGAGACGGTGTGGCTCGCGGACGCTCCCGATGGGACCGTGCGCCGTGCTGCGGACGCTGATCCTCGCATCATGGTGGTCAAGCACCGCCCGCCCCAAGAGGCACCGCGGCTGCCGGCGATCCTGCATGGCAGGGTCTCCGCCGAGGCCGCCGCCACCGCCGGACCGCAACCTCCCGGCCTGATCGACACCACACCGAATGACCGTCAAATGGCCGACGACCAGGCGGTTGTGGAGGAGAGCCAGTTGGCACTGGAGAGCGGCAGCTCCGAGGAACTCAAGGCGTACGAGACGTGGGCCGGCAAGTGGATGCGATGGTCGCAAGAAGAGCTGGCGGCCGAGCCGCAGCGGCGACTGCACCAGCAGCTGTACCGGATGGCCAAGAAGATCGAGCAGGACAGCGACAGCTTCGAAGTAGTCCTGGCCGTAGGTCTCTTGCAACTCGGAGCCCAGCGTCCCTCGGCCCGGGTCCGCAGGCACATCGTGACAACACCGGTGACCCTCACCGTTGAACCGGCATCGATCAACGTGACCGTTTCTCTGGTGCCGGAGCACCCCGGCCGTCTGGAAGACACCGACTTCCTCAGCGAGTCCGACGGCTACACGTCGGAGCTGCTGGGGGTCGTACGCTCCGCTGTCGAGGACGTCCCCTTCCACCCGCTGTCGGACCGGGCGGCCCAGGCCGTGCGCTCGTGGGCGCAGCGGGCTTTCGGAGTCGACCGCGTGCTCCCGTTCGACCCCACCGGCCAGCACCCCGACCGCACCGCTGAACCCCAGACGCGGTCACTGCATCTCGCGCCCGCGCTCATCCTGCGTGAACACAGTCGGCGCTCCGTCCTTGGCTTCTACGAGAGCATCGCCCGGGCGCTGAAACGTCCCGGAGCACAGGCTCCTCTGGGACTGGCGCAACTGCTGTATGACCTTGAACCGGAGCACCGGACGGCCTGGGGGAGCAGGAATGGCTCCGTGCCGCCGGCACTGGGACCGGATCCGCTGTTCCCGATGATCACCAACGCTGCCCAGCGCGATGTCTTGGACCGGCTGCAGCGCGACACCAGTGTCGTGGTCCAGGGCCCGCCGGGCACCGGAAAGACTCACACCATCGGCAATCTGATCGCCGCGCTCCTCGCGGACGGCAAGCGAGTACTGGTCACCAGCGCGAAGAGTCAGGCTCTGAATGTGCTGCGTGACCAGCTGCCGTCCAAGCTGCGCAGCATGTGCGTGATCCAAGGCGATCAGTGGCAGGGCGGTAACTCCGATCTGAGCCAGTCGCTGGGAGCCTTGGCGCACCTGAACGCGACAACGAACCTTGCTCGGCTCCAACAGCGCATCGACGACCAACAGACGCAGCGGCACCAGCTCATGGCGGAGCAGGCCAAACTCCAAGACCGCCTGCGTCAGGTACGTGAGGTCGAGTGGTACGAGCACCCCGAGATCGCGCCGGGCTACCGAGGGCGGCTCGACGACATCGTGCAGGCAGTGGAACAGGGCGCAGCCGAATGCCAGTGGCTGCCGCCCCTGGATGTCCAGGCCCCACAGGTCCCGCCCCTGACCACGGACGAAGCTGAGCGACTGTGGCTGCTCGTCACCCAGCACGGTCCCGGACTCCTCGACGCCCGCATCCAGTACTGCCCGGACCCTGCCACGCTGCCGGACTCGATGGAGGTTTCCCGCTGCATCACGGAACTTCAAGGAGCCGAGGAAGCCGTCGGCCGCGAGCCGGTCACACCGCTGGCGCAGGAACTGGCGGACCACGGTGACGCGCGGCTCATTGTGCTGGAAGCGCTCCTCGACCGAGCTCAGCAGGCCCTGCAGAGGGTAGGGCTGTCCGCGGACCCCACCTCCTGGCAGGCGGATACCTGGTCCACGCGCGCGCTGCAGGACGGCATTGCCCAGCGATGGCAGCAACTGTGGGACAGCATCCGAAACGCCTCACAGCGTGCACAGCAGACCCACGACGAGATAGCCGCTGCCTCCTTCCCGGAAGTAGAGATCCCCCGCCTCTCCGAAAGCGAGGAGAAGGAACTCCTGATCGCGGGCCGCAATCTGGAGCAACACGTCCTGCGCACCGGAAAACTGAACACGCGATGGCCCCGGCCGGCCGTCGTCAAGCAAGCCCGATTCCTCCTCGAACAGTGCCGGGTGGAAGGCATGGCGCCGGCCGGCCGAGAGCACATCACCGCGGTCGTACGGCAACTGGAGATGCGTGCCCACGCCCGGACCCTGCGCGGCCGGTGGACCGGCGTCGGATCGGCCGTCGGACAGGACACCGCCGAACTGATGACGTCCGAGCTCCTGGACAGGGCCGTCATCCTGCAAGCCATCGACACCTGCGTGGAGGTCATCCGCCAGGTCCACGCAACCCTGCTGGCCGACGGGATCCAGACACCGGTCACCACTGCCGAGCAGTGGCGCGACATCCGCCAGGCC
The DNA here is from genome assembly GCF_042959425.1 of Streptomyces sp. NPDC007896. NCBI lineage: Bacteria > Bacillati > Actinomycetota > Actinomycetes > Kitasatosporales > Streptomycetaceae > Streptomyces > Streptomyces sp. NPDC007896. The sequence goes on from NZ_JBIBKX010000003.1 coordinate 209,259, forward strand.
ACGGCCCAGGCCCGTCAACTCCTGCACATCAGGACCGCAACACAACGCTTCGAAGAGCTTCTCAAGAGCCTTCCGCCGCCCCACCCGCATGGCGTCGACGAGCTGCAGCGCGCGGCGGATGCCGCAGCGGCCCGTGATGCGCAGGCCTACGCACAGGCGGTGGATGCACTGGCTGCGGCATACCAGCGTGAGGCAGACCGGCGCGAGACCGGGAAACTCTTCGAGTGCCTTGCCGAGGCCCACCCCGAACTCGCCAAGGACTTCGCCGGCGATCCCCTCGCACCGCACTGGCGCTCCCGGTTCGCCGTGCTGCCCCAGGCCTGGGCCTGGCGGCAGGCGCAGGACTTCCTCGACACCCACCTGCTCCAGGGACGCGAAGAGCAGCTCGAAGGCGAACTGACCCAGATCCAAAACCGGCTGCACGACCTGGTGGAACAGCTGGTCTGCGACCGCGCAGCACTCCATTGCGTCAGCCGCATGACCACCAAGCACAAACAGGCCCTGGCTGCGTACGCCAGCGCTGTGGCTAACGCAGGCCAGGGAACCACCGAGTACGGCAGACGCCACCAGCGTCATGCGCGCTCAGCCATGCAGACAGCGCAAGGAGCGGTACCGGCGTGGATCATGCCGCTGAACCAGGTAGCGGAAACGATCAGTCCAGAGCCGGACTCCTTCGACGTCGTCATCGTCGATGAAGCAAGCCAAGTGGGCCTGGACGGCCTGCTGTTGCTCTGGCTCGCACCCCGCATCATCGTCGTCGGCGACGACCGGCAGTGCGCCCCGTTCTACAGCGGCAGCAAGCATGACCGGATCACCCAGATCTTCGACGAGCGCATGGCTGGCCTCGAACCCTGGCAGCGCGAAGGCTTCGACCCCAAGTCCAACCTGTACGAACTGCTGCAGTCCCGCTTCACCGAAGTGATCCGTCTCACCGAGCACTTCCGGTGCATGCCGGAGATCATCAAATGGTCCTCCATGCAGTTCTATCCCGACAATCAGCTGGTCCTGCTGCGCCAGCACGGCTCCGATCGCCTACCGCCGCTGAAGGTCGTCCATGTGCCCGAAGGGCACTGCGAAGGGCGCCGGGACAAACTCATCAACCGGCCGGAGGCGGAGGCCGTCGTCAACGAACTGCAGCGCCTCACTCAGGACCCTGCCTACGCAGATCGCAGTATCGGCGTGATCATCCTGCGCCACGGCGACCAGACACGACTGGTACAGGACCTCGTCGACCAGCGCATCGACGTGTCGGCCCGCGAACGCCACAGCATCCTCGTCGGCACACCCGAGCAGTTCCAGGGAGACCAGCGCGACGTCATCCTCCTGTCGATGGTCGTCGACGGAGCCAACGTCATCGCCGCGACCGGCCGGAACCATGAACGACGCTTCAACGTGGCCGCCAGCCGGGCCCGCGACCAGATGTGGCTCTTCCATTCCTTGACCATCGACCAGCTCAGCAGCAAAGACCTGAGGCGCTCCCTGCTCACCTACATGGTGAGCCCACCCCCGCCCTACACACACCCCCACCAGCCCGCCCACGTCAGTGCAGACCGACACTGCGAGCCCTTCGACTCGCTCTTCGAGCAGCGTGTCTTCCTGCGCATCAAGGAACGCGGCTACGACGTGGTGCCCCAGTGGGAAGTCAACGGAAAACGCATCGACCTCGTGGTCACCGGAGGCCACGGACGCCTCGCAGTGGAGTGCGACGGAAGCCCTCACCACTCCACCCCGAAGCAGATCCACGACGACGCCGAGCGCGAGCGGGAGCTTCGCCGCGCCGGCTGGACGTTCTGGCGCATTCGCAGCAGCGCCTTCGCCCTCTCACCCGACGAGGCCTTGGAACCTCTGTGGGAACGCCTGACCGAGCTGGGCATCCATCCCCGAACGGTCCGCGAGTCATCCATCGATGACGCGCCGACCGACATGCCCTGGACTCCGGTCGGCCTGGCCGAGGCCGAACCCGACGAAGACGCGGACCCCTACGACGGCGAGCCGGACGAAGACAGCGAGGAACACTGACATGGACAACTTCGACGACAGCACCCTCGAAGAACTGGCCGCCATGGTCTGCGGTGACGAGCCGGGTATGAAACGCCGAGCGGGCTGGGAACTCGCTCCATTCCTCCGCCGGGCCGGCTGGGAAGACGTCCCCGACCACGACGGAAGCCCGCGCCACCGCTGGGTCCACACCATCCTGCGCGAACGGCAGGAAGACCAATCAGGGGACACCGAGCGCGTCATCCTGCGCCTGGCCGACCGACGGGAATACCAACAACAACCCGCCGACTACGACACCGTCATCCAGCGCCTCCAGGAAGTCCTCGCCCTCGAAGGCCGCCGCATCGACTACCGCAGAGGGCAGCCGTTCCTCATCGAGTACGACCCCGACGAACCCCCTCGCTCCCAGCGCGTAGAGCTGAAAGTGGCCATCACCGACATCGTCTCCGACCCCGACCTGGCCCGCGCCGTTCAGCTACGCCTCGACGAAGCCCGCATCTGCCAAGAACACGGCGCCTACACCTCCGCCGTCATCATGCTCGGGAGCCTCCTCGAAGGCGTCCTCGTCCACGCCGCCGACGTCAGAACCGCAACCGTGCCGCTGCCCCGGCCTGCCCGCGACACACGGCTGCAGGACCTCATTCAGCACGCCCATACCAACCAGTGGATCGACCAGGACGCAAAAATGGCCTCGGACCTGCTACGGACCTACCGCAACCTGGTCCACCCCCTCGCGGAGAAGCGAGCCAAACACAGCGCAGACTTCGACACAGCCGACCTCTGCTGGTCCACAGTCAACGCCGTGCTCAACGACCTGGCAGCAAGCAACCCTCAATAGAGGACCGGGAGGATCTTGCTGGGGGGCCTCCTCCTCTGCACTCTGCCCTGGTCGGCGAAGTCATCCAGAGGCGCGGGGTCTCGGCGTGGCGCTCCTTCTATCCCGAGGGTTGCGAAATCCGCGGGTACGTAGATCATCACATTGATTGGGTCACGCGGTGAGCATGCTGCCGACACGGCTTGGGCCTGGACATGCCGTGTGGTCGCATTCGGTGCGAGAGTGGCCGTGGCGGCACTGGCGGGCGTCCAGTGCGTCACAGCAGGCCTAGATTCGCAACCTCGGCATAGAAATAGTTGCGATAGTGGAGATTAGTTGCGACACTGGTAGCGCAGAGACGGACGGCGTGGGGGGAGGCGGCTATGCGAGGCGGACTGACAGGCATGGAAGCGCTGGGTTCGTTGCTTCCTGCAGAGTCCTCGACCCGGACTGCAAGCCCTGCCGACGTCGGTCGCCGAGTCGGACAGGCCCGTACGCGCCGTGGGCTGACGGGTGATGCACTCGGTGTACTCGTCGGGCTGGGTAAGGACCAAATCTCAAAGATCGAAAACGGTCGGCGCAAGATCGGTGTCCGGGAGCTGCCGAAGTTCGCGGAGGTCTTGGGCGTCTCGGTAGCCCATCTGCTCGGACAGCCTTCCCGGCCGACCTTGGCCATGGCTCACCGGCTGGCCGGCGACACCAGCTCAGACGAGGACAGCAACGCCAAGCGCCGCGCCCTGCAGTTGCTTGAGGTCGAGGACGTTCTGACTCAGCGCGCGGCGCCGCCTCCCGCCTTGCCGACCGCAGCAGGGCAGCAGGTTTTCGACTACGCGCGCAAGGAACTCTCCCAGCGTCCGCGCAACAAGGCCGAGGCCGAGCGTCAGGGTAGACACCTGGCCGAGCAAATGAGACTCCAACTTGGTCTGGGGTCGCACGAGCTGGGTGACCTGCCCGGACTGATCGAGCGGCACTTCGGGGTCGACGTAGCGTTGTCTCCGCTCGGAACTCAGACGGATGGGCTGTGCATCCATGGTGACGGTGTGGCCCTGATCGTGGCCAGCACTGACTTCTCCCAAGGTCATGTGCGGTTCACCCTCGCCCACGAACTGGGCCATCACCTGCTCGGTGACCCTCGAGACGTCATCAACGAGGGCGAGCGGGACATGTTCGCGGACAATCTGCAAGAAAGGCGTGTCAACGCCTTTGCGGGCCACTTGCTGATGCCCGAGGAGGGCATTCGCGAGACCCTGAAATGGCTAAGTGCTGGACGTGTCACCGAGCGCAGCCTGGTTGCACTCATGGAGCAGTTCGGTGTCTCCCTGGCGGCCCTGGTCTACCAGCTCTGCGTCATGGGCTTGATCACCTACGATCAGAGCAAGCGCCTGCGCAGCCAGAGGGTGACAGATCTCGTCACACGCCACGTCTCGGTGGCTCCCACTGGTGCGGGGATCACGGTTCGGCAGACAGTCCGCGCGCCCGAGCGTCTCTTGAGCGCTGCGGTAGACGCAGCACGCAACCAGCACGTGGGCCTGGGCGTAGTGGCGACTTTGCTGCAACGCGAGGACGACGATGCTCTGTGGGATGCGGTGATGGAAGCTGATCCCGAGGTGCTCGTCTGATGCCGGCCAGCGCGGTGACGACTCCCGCGCCTGCAAAGCCTGCCCTGTGGTTCGTCGACACCTCCTCGCTGTTGTCCCTTGCTGCTGATGACAACTTGCGCCAGACGGTCCAGGGTGAACTGGTATCGCAGCGCCGCGTCTTGCTGGACGTCGTCGTCGGCGAACTGGAACTCCTGGCAAGCCAGGGCCCACCGGGCATCAAAGACCTGGCGGTAGCAGCGCTGCGGCAACTCGACTGGCTCGGAGAACCCGTAGACACCGACGAACTTGTCGCGGCGGAGCGGGTCGTGGAGATTCAGGACATCATGCGCAGCGGTAGGAGCCTGAGACATCCGGTGGAACACTGGGCAGAGTCAGTGATCATGGCCATGGCGGAGCGGCTTCAGCAGATGGACCCGTGCATGCTGTGCGAGGACTACAACGCACGCGTTGAATCACTCCACCACAACCTCACGCCCTTCAGCATCCACAAGCTACTGGCTCGCATGGTCCAAGGTGATCGCCTCGCCGCTGACAATGCGGTTAATTTCGCCGATGCTCTCCAGACTGCTGAACGAGGGAACGACTATACGGCCGGGGAGTTCATATCCGGCCGATTGGGACGTGTGGGCCATCCCTAGCCCTGGTCTAAATCGCCTGTGCGGTGGTATTGCTACGCGGACACAGTGCTTCCGTCACGCGGCCGGATGAGAGCACATTTTCGCGTCGGCTCGGCATCGTGTTGACGGGCGCGATGACGAGGGCCTGCGGCGGGACTGTGGCGATCGGTATCGAGGCCATTTGGCGAAAGGCGCGTAACGCGGCCTCTACCGCGTAGACGCGTCGTTCGCCACGAGTGATGGTGCCCCGGGGCGCCCTTCACGGATGGACTGTGCCCGAAGCGAACCAGTTGCGAGCTGTTGTGTCCGCTCCGTCAGGGAGGTCGTTGATGAAGACCACGGCCAGGCCGCGGCGTGCCCGTGAGCAGCAGACGTAGAAGAGGTTGCGTGAGCGCTCGGTGCGCTCAGGTTTGTCGGTGCCGGCAAGCATCTTGCCGATGTTGTACATGGTCCAGACGGAGTCGTCGATCACTACGACGACATTCTCGAATTCGTCTCCCTTGACGCCGTGTTGGGTTGAAAAGGGCGTGAGTTCATCGATGAATTGGGTGACGCTGATGACTTCCCGGTAGGAGACGTCACGGATGTTGTTGGAGAATTCTGCTTGTCGCTTGTGTCGCTTGTGTCGCTCGTCGAGGTCGGCTACGGTTCTGCGGCGCTCGCGGTCTTTCACCCTTCCGGGTACGGTCAGGAGGGGGCTGTGGGCCATGAGGTCCAGAACATCACCGATGGTCCCGGTCGCGCGCACCGTGTCGAGCTCGCGAATTGCTTCGCTGATGATCCTCTTGTCGGTATGCCGGGTGATGCGTCTCTTTCCCTGGCCCAGCAGGTCTGTCAGTTCCCCGTAGTCCCGGGCCTGGTAGGCCGCGCACAGGGCTTCGATCTGCGTCAGGTACTGGATATAGGGCTCGTTGCGCGCCATGAGGTCATCGGGGCCGTGGCTGCCGAGCTGCCGGTACTGCTCCAGCAGGTTGGCGTATTCGAGGGTGCCCGCGATGCCACGATGGGTCAGCAAGAGATACTTCGAGCTCTCAAGCGACCAGCCCGTGCTCGCGAGGGTGGCTTGAGCGGCATCCAGCCGTCGTGGCCCCGGCGGCACGTCGGTGCTGAGGAAGAGGTGTACCTCGCCCTCCTGCTGCTTCCCGGAGGCCTGCTGGCGGAGTTCGGGCCGCATCTTGTTGAGAACGTCGACTACAGGGCGCGAACACCGGTAGTTCTCGATTTTGGTGATGGGCGTGAGCTTGTCGTGCCGGACTGCACCGACGCCGGATCGGTAGATCTTCTGCATCGAGTCGCCGAAAAGGCCGATCACACAGGGTTCCTTGCCTACTCCTGCCAGGTGGTTCAGCAGCAGGTCGATCGTCTTCGGCGAGGTGTCCTGGTACTCATCGACGAAGATGACCGGATATTTGCTGGCGATGATGCGTATGAGTTTGGGGTGGCTAGCGGCGAGCCGCAGGGACAGAGCGATGACATCGTCGTGGGATATGCGGCCCTCGCTCAGCTTCCGCCCGCGGTCGGAGTACTCGATCGTTGAGGGAGCGGCCACCTCAGTGAGGTCTTCAGGCTTGGACAGGGTCTCGTTGTAGTCGAGGATCTGCTGCCAGAGCTCACGCGGGTAGGCCTGGATGACGCTCCAGAGGAACTCGTGGATCGTGCCGACGGCGACGAGCGGGTCCGCCGAGATGCGTTCAAGGATCTTCTTCTTGGCGACGTTCGTGTATGTGATGCAGGCGATCTGCCGACCGTTCGCCTCAAGTTCCGAACGCCGGCGGTTAAGGAGGTACTGAAGGGCGTGGACAAGGTCGGTTGTCTTGCCGGCGCCGGCCCCTGCTTCCACGAGGAAGCTGCGCCGGGCGTCCAGCTCCTCGACCACGGCTTCGAGGGTGTTCAGGCTAGCCACTGGAGTCCTTCGGCGATGTAGCGGGGGACGGCCCAGTCCTCCAGGAGCATGACGTCGAACGCGAAGTCGGTCTTGTGCTTGGAGAGCCGTTTGGCGATGGCGAACGCATGGCCTTCGATGTCTTCAGGGGCGGGGTCGGCCCCGACTTCCTGAACGAAGGCTCTCTTCAGCTCCAGGTGCCGCAGGTCTCGGGCGAGGACTGCGGCGTTGGCGATGATGAAGGCGTCCTCGAAGCTGCGTGCACAGACGCCTGCCTGCTTCTCCGGAACCTGGTAGGCCACGCGCACATGACCGTGCTCCTTCGCGTCCGCGCCGACGTCGAGGAGCTTCGCGATGCTGGAATGACCCGGAAGCCAGTTCTTCAGTGTGGAGTTCGAGGTGACCGCCTGCGCGGTGCTCGGCGGGCAGGCCTTCTGATCTGTGGGGCTGACGGAGTCGATGTCGGTGATGACCAAGGTCTTCACGCTGAGGAAGTCGAGCAGTTCACGGAACCGGACCGCGTAGGCGTCACCGACCTCGATCACCGACACGTACTGGTGCAGGAGGCCTTCGGCGCACCGACGGACCATCTCAGGCAGCAGCAGTCGCTCCGCGGTGCCCTCGATGAGGATCACCTTGTCGGCGAAGAACATGTCGCAACGGTGCAGGACCATGTACTGGCGCAGGAACCGCAGTGTCTCGTCACCGTCAGGAGTGGCCTTGACCTTCGCCTGGAAAGTAGAGAGGTCCTTGACCTTGCCGTCCGGCTCGGAGCGGTCGAAGTACCGCACTGAGTGAAACCCGCCGCTGGCGACGATGTGCGAAGAGTGCGTGGTAATGACCACCTGCACCTTCCACGGGGCCTTGCGCTTGATGAAGTCCTGAATGTTCTTGATGAAAACCTCCTGCATCTGGGGATGCAGGTGGGCCTCCGGCTCCTCGATGAACAACACCTGGAGCGCCGGCTTCGGGGCAGCACGCTCGTAGGCCTGGTGAAAACTGATGACCTGCAGGATCGTGAAGATCAGCTTGCTGTAGCCGAGCCCATTGTGGCCTTCGGGAAGGTGGAAGTCGCCGTCTCCAGACGGATACTGGAGCCGCGTGCTGCCCCTGAGGATGCCCGAGCCCTCCATCAGAGACACGATGCGAGGCTTTTCGACAGGTGTGATCGTCCCAACCCCGAAACTACGCAGGTCCTCGAAGACCGGGTCGAACAGCGATTTGTAGCTGGTGTCGAGCTCCAGCGACGCTGCGGCCAGGGCATCCTCGATCTGCTCGATACTCTGATGACGCCCCCCAGGCCCGCTCTTGACCTTGTAATAGGTCTCGAACGTCTTGGACAGGGTGCGGGCCTTGTCCCCTGGGGTGTCGTCGACCTTGGTCTGCGCGTAGACGAACTTGACCGAGACGATCGCCTGCGCGGCACTGCGCTTGATCTCCTTCGTCACCTTCTCATCGACCGGGCTCACTGCTCGAAAGACGGAGACGAAGTAGTCCGTGAAGTTCTTGCGCAGCCACTTGATGGGTTCGAATTTCGGCCTGTGACTCGCAGTCCAGAAGTCCTTGAGCAGGTCGTGCGGCCTCGCTGCCTCCAGCGCCGCTTCAATCTTGACTGTGAAACAGGAGTCGTCGAGGTCCAGGATCACGTCCGTGAGCGGAGCGAGGTCATCATCCTCGGCGTACTCGATCGTGAGTCCCAGCCGGATGGACGGCACGAGCTCGTACGCCTTGGCCAGCAGGCCCTCCCGCGTCTCCTGATCGCCTTCAGCCGCATGTCTCTGTGCTTCACCGAAGATTTGAAGGGCCTGTTCGATGTCAGGGATCCGGCAGGTAGAGAAGTCCTCCAGCACGAAGCGCGTGTCGTCGTCACCGAAGAACTTCTCGAAGAGGTTTACGAACGACGTCTTGCCGCTGTTGTTGCGTCCCACGATGAGCGTGGTCTGGTGATCGATCCGCACGTCCGCCTTGTCCAGAGCGCGGAAATTGATCACGGTGGCATGGATCAGCTGCATCGCACTCCCGACATCGTTCCAACCCCGCTCACGGGCAGACGCACTCGTGCGACCGCCGCGAGTCAAAGCAGTATCTGATGCTGAAGGGACAGAGGTGCCTACTTGGCTCAAAGTGGTCAGAGGTGTGGCGGGTTGGATCTGTTTCGGCCGCTGCTGGATCCTCGGAGCGCGACGAGGCCCCGCCGAATCTGCCGGGGTCTCGTCGCATCAGGCGCATCCGCCCGTTGGGTTGAGGTATGAGCAGTTGTCTCGCAGCCATGTCCGAGTGCCTGCTCAACGCCGAGATGGCCTTCGCGGGCAAGTGGTACGGCGTTCGCTGCGCTACTGAGCTGCGTTCCGAGGATCCCAGCAGGTCCGCGGAGCGGATCGTCGGCCTGCTCTGCGACGAAGCAGATGCCGCGGAAGCGGAGTTCCGGCGGCTTCGAGACCCTCGGCTGAGGCTGGTTCTCCGTCGGACGCTTCCGGAGAATGGTGCTGTGGAACGGCGGATTGACTTCTGGCGCGAGCGGCAGATGCTCTGTGGGCGCTGCGATCATCGGTGGTGCGTCGATCTGGACTGGTTCGATCGGTGGGAGCAGGCGAAGGAGACCTGCCCCGGCTGCGGCATGACCTGCGAGCACGAGGACTCGCCTCGGGTGACGGTCGACTCCGGCGACCGGGCGCTCGACGACGACAGGGTCGCGCAGTTCTCCTGGTACCACACGAGCACGCAGCCGGACTGGCCGACGCGGCACTTCGACCCCGCAGCCGTCTTGACTCCCGAGACCCGCAGGAGGATGGGCGGAGAGCAGCGGGTTTCCGCGTGGGACGCGCGCCAGCGGGCGAAGGCCCTCCACGTCGGTACGTACGAGGCCGTTTTCCACAACATGCTGCGTCGGATCCGCGACCAGGCCGACCGGCGCAGCCAGTTCTATCTGTATCGGGTCCGTCTGAAGCCATACGTCGTGGTGCGGGAGGGGTGGCTCGTCGACCCCGGCAACTTCGTCGGCGACGTCGTGCTCGACGAGGTCTGCCCGCCGGGCGTCGACGTCGCCCGCTACCTGAACTACCACGAGGATCCGGGAGGGCTCTCGCTCGCGCTGGGGAGGGACGCGATCGCCGGCGTTCAGCGGATCGCTGTTCCGCTCCCCGACACCTGGGATGGCGGCTGGGTGCGCGATGCCGTTGCGGCTCTCGAGGGCGTGAGCGGCACTGCCGTCCCGGCGACCGGCAAGTTGGCCCGCTGCATGCGGCCGTCATCGTCGCGAGCCGTCCTGGGCCGAGAGCTCGGTGCGTCCCTGGCTGGCAGACTGCCGGTCAACCTCCAGGCCCCGTTTGCGTCGGCCGCGGCGTTCGCGGAGGGAGAGGATCCAGAGCAGTGGGCGCGACGGACCAGCGGCCTGTTCGATCTGATCGACGATCCGACTCGCGTGCTGGCTGCGCTCGACCAGCAAGATCCCTGGGAGGTCTGAGAACGGCCTGTTCGCTCCTGAGGGGCAGGAAGCCCGGAGGTCGCTGTCGGTCTTCCAGGTTGGCGCCGCCCTGAGTCGGGAGAGCGGGAGTAAGGGCTTTGGGGTTGGCTGCCGTCGCCGAGGTACCAGGTCGAGCTCTGCCGCCCTTGCCCGACCCGCAGTTGCCGCAGCCAACCGCGTGGTTTGAGGACCGTCTCGTAGACGGCCCGGAGTGTCGTCCGGGCGGACGGAACGCCCTCGCGTGGAGGTCGTGGTTGAGTCCGTGGTGACCAAGCGCCTGGGCGCTCTGCCTGTCGCTGCCGAGGTTCTGCGTCGGCTGGACGTCGTGTGGATCGTCGACGGGCTGCGGCCACCGGATTCGCGGGCGGACCTGACGCACGGCCAGGTCATCGAGGTACTGGTGGCGAACCGGCTGACCGCTCCCGCGCCGCTGTTCCGCGTCGGGGACTGGGCCTACTCGTGTGAGGCCGTCAAGGGTCTTGGTGGAGGCCGATGCGTGTCCCGGCTGGTGCATTGACGCAGCTCATCGGTGTCTTGCTGGGGCTTCGGCGATCAGCGGCGTTGTCGCGTCCGGCCAGTGGCAGCAAAATGTCTCCTAAGGGACACCACCGGAACTCGAAGATGTCCATGGCGAGACGCCGCTGCGATTTCGGCACCATATCTGACTCGCCGCGAGCTGTGCGATCAGCTTCAAAGATCGCCTCGCAGTATTGATGGCGTTGTGGGCGACCCTGTACACCGCGAGTCGTGCAGGATCGGCCAGGCCTCAGCGCAGACGATGTCCTCGTCGTCCAGTCATATCCCGGTGTGCCGGCCCTCGGGCCACCATCGGGTGTGGCTCGGCCCACGGCACTGTGCGCGGTGGCGCGGGACGGTGCAGATCTCATGGGCCGAACAGCAGGCGAGGAGCGTCCGTGAACCGGCCTGGTGGAGGGGCCTTTCGAGGATGGGCGGCGTGCGGCGGAGCCGGTGCGCGTGCTCAAGCCCAGTCAGGAGCTGGGCGAGGCCGCGGAGGCCCTTCACGGCGCGGCGGTGTGGAGCACCAGCTCCATGGCCGCGCGCCGGATGAGATCGCCAGCGGCTGGGGACATCCGGCTCCTCCAGGTCCTCGCGATCAACGGGGACATGGGGGAAGTCGCCATCGCGGGGCACTGGGCACGGGTCCGCACGGTGAGGCAGTCGAGGTGACGCACACGTGGGAGGACGTGGAAGCGCGCCTCGACCGGCTCATCGTCACGGCCGCCGCCGCGCTGGACGACCTCGCCGGCGATGCCTGGGACACGGGGGGCGAGCGGCTGCGTTTCCGCGTAGCGAGGGTCGCGGCCTTGGCCGGACATGAAGCTCAGCTGACCCGCTCCACCCTCTGCAGGGAAGGGCCCGCACGGACGTGCGGCCCCTCCGTGTCATCCACCGCTTTGCGGACGCACACGTCCTAGTGGGACGTATCCCGCCTCCCCGGTGGGAGATGAGTGGGAGACAAGTGGGAGATGATCATGGCGTGGTGCTGCAATCAGGCGCTAGGAAATGCTAGATAGCGCTACCTGCGCGGCCCTGGTTCAGCCGCCGGATTCGCCCGCGTGCGGGCTCAGTGCACCCATGCTGACCAGCACAATCACCACCACACCGAGCGCGATCCGGTACCAGACGAACGGCATGAAGCTCTTGTGCGAGATGAACTTCATGAACCACGCGATGACGGCGTATCCGACCGCGAACGCGATCACCGTCGCGAAGATGGTCGGCCCCCACGCCACATGTCCGTTCGCGGTGGCGTCCTTGACCTCGAAGGTGCCTGAGGCGAGCACGGCCGGCATCGCGAGGAGGAAGGAGTAACGGGCCGCCGCGGCGCGGGTGTAGCCCATGAAGAGGCCGCCGCTGATGGTCGCGCCGGACCGGGAGACGCCGGGGATCAGGGCCATCGCCTGGCAGAGGCCGTACAGCAGGCCGTCCTTGACGTTCAGGTCCTCGAGTGCCTTGCGCTGCTTGGGTGCCCGGTGCTTGCCGCCGGTCTCGTCGCGCGCCGCGAGCCGGTCGGCGATGCCGATGACCACGCCCATCACGATGAGCATCGTCGCGGTGATCCGCAGATCGCGGAACGGGCCCTCGATCTGGTCCTTGAGTGTCAGACCGAGCACGCCGATGGGTATGGAGCCGACGATGACCAGCCAGCCCATCTGGGCGTCGTGGTTCCGGCGCATCTCCTTGTTCGTGAGCGAGCGGAACCACGCCGCGAGAATCCGGCCGACATCCTTGCGGAAGTAGATCAGTACCGCCGCCTCCGTGCCGAGCTGGGTGATCGCGGTGAAGGCCGCTCCGGGGTCCTCCCAGCCGGAGAACGCCGCCGTCAGGCGCAGATGCGCACTGGAGGAGACGGGAAGGAATTCGGTCAGCCCCTGGACGAGTCCGAGGATGAGGGATTCAAACCAAGACATGAAGTGAGGTGGTCCAAGCGCTGATCGGAGAGGGGCGACGGGCACGTCGAGCCGCTGTGGGCGGTGATCACGGGTGTTGGTGGCAGCGTAGCGTCCCCCAAGGGCAGCTCTGCCACAGGGGTTTCGTGCGCAGACAGTGGGCGGGCGGTGGGCGGACCGCGGGCGGGCGGTGACGGTCTTGTGCCGACCCGGTGGGCAACGTTGTCCACGGTGTGACCGGGGTGTTGACCTGCCGCTGGACCGGCGCATACGTTGCAGCGGAGGAGAAAGCGCTTGCTGCCGCCGGTTCCGCTTCGGTGACACCATGCGTTGGCCAACGTCTGACGTCACGTCCGGTGGAGCGCTGATCACGTACATGAGTAAGAGCACCGAGTCCGCCCCCGACCGCCCCGCGACCTCGTTCGAGGGCCGCCGTATCCGGGCCGCCGTCATCGGTACGGGCGCCATCGCGCGCGGGAGCCATGTTCCCGCGCTCGCCCGGCTCGCCGAAGAGGGGGAGACGGAGATCGTCGCCGCGGTCGACATCGCGGAGGACGCCGTCCGGAAGTTCAGCGCCGAGGCGGGCATCCCGCACGCGTACACCGATCTGGACCGCATGCTGGAGGAGCAGCGGCCGGACCTGGTCGCGATCTGCACCCCGCCGACCCTGCACCGGGACCAGACCGTCGCCGCGCTGCGCGCCGGGGCCTGGGTCTGGTGCGAGAAGCCGCCGGTCCTGACGCTCGCCGACTTCGACGCCGTCGAAGCGCAGGAAGGGAAGGACGGGGGCCCGTACGCGGCCATCGTCTTCCAGCACCGGTTCGGCTCGGGGTCCCGGCACGTGCGGCGCCTCATCGCCGAGCGGACCATGGGGCGCCCGCTCGTCGCGCACTGCCAGACCACCTGGTACCGCAATGCCGAGTACTACGCCGTGCCCTGGCGCGGGCGCTGGGAGACCGAGGGCGGCGGGCCCGCGATGGGACACGGCATCCACCAGATGGACCTGCTCCTGGACCTGATGGGACCGTGGAGCGAGGTGCGGGCCATGGCCGGGCGCCTGGTGCACGACGTGGAGACGGAGGACGTCTCGACCGCCCTCGTCCGCTTCGAGAGCGGCGCGCTGGCCACGATCGTCAACAGCGTCCTGAGCCCGGACGAGGTGAGCCGCATCCGTATCGACTGCGAGCGCGCCACCGTCGAGCTCACGCACCTTTACGGCCACAGCAACGACAACTGGCGGATCACCCCGGCCCCCGACGTGTCCGACGAGGACGTGGCGGCCTGGCGTGACTTCGGTACGGACGTACCCAGCTCGCATCTGGAGCAGCTGCGGGAGCTGGTCGCGAGCATGCGCGCGGGGGAGCGGCCGCGCAGCAGCGGCGCCGACGGGCGCACCAGCCTGGAACTGATCACCGCGCTCTACAAGTCGGCGTTCACGGACACGACCGTCCGCGCGGGGGAGGTCGGGCCCGGGGACCCGTTCTACACGGCCCTGCACGGGGGCGCGCCGGGCTGGGCGCCGGCCGCCGCGTCCACCGGCGAGTCCGCGTCCACCGCGAGTCAGGAGGTGTCGGCATGACCGAGTCCGCGCAGGGTGCGCTGCGTATCGTCCACGCCCATGGCGATCGCATCACGATCAGCGACACGACCACCGGCGTGGAGCTGTTGAGCTACGTCTACCGGCCCGAGGCGGCCTGGGAGGCCCCCAAGCCGTATCTGCACCCCCTCAGGACGCTGGCCGGCGACATCGTCACGGACTACCGGCCCAACGACCACCGCTGGCACAAGGGTCTGCAGATGACGGCCTCCCACCTGTCGGGCTCCAACCTGTGGGGCGGCAACACGTACGTCCACGGGGAGGGATACCTCGAACTCCCGGAGCGCGTCGGGTCGATGGCCCACGTCGGCTTCGACGAGGTGGCCTCGGACGGGAGCCGAGCGGTCATCGCCGAGCGCCTCACCTGGCATCCGTACGACGGTGAGCTGTGGGCAGAGGAGGAGCGCCGCGTCGAGGTGCACGACGTCGATCCCGCGTCGGGTTCCTGGGCGCTGACCTGGACGACCGCGGTCACCAACCGGCGGGACGAGGCGCTGCGCTTCGGCAGCCCGACCACCGCGGGGCGGGAGATGGCCGGCTACACGGGCCTGTTCTGGCGCGGACCGCGTGCCTTCCGGGACGGCCGGATCATCGGGCCCGACTCCGAGGGGCCCGGCCTCATGGGGCAGCAGGCGCCCTGGCTCGCGTACTCCGGCGAGCACGACGGCGCCGACGGCCACGCGACCCTCGTCTTCGCGCACGCTCCCGAGAACGACCACACCGGGGAGGCGGGCGCCCACCCGGCCCACTGGTTCGTGCGCAACGATCCGTTCGCCGCCGTCGCCCCCTCGTCCGCCTTCTTCGACGAGCTCGAACTCGCCCCTGGCGACACCCTCACCCGCCGCTACCGCGTCGTCGTGGCCGACGGGGCCTGGGAGCGCGAGGAGGTCGTCAAGTACCTGGAGGAGCACCCGTGGTGAGCGGCGCGCACGAGACCCCGGTGTTCAGCGGGCTGCCGGGCGCCGTCGCCGTCTCGCACCTGTGCGTGTACGACTGGCCCGCCGCCGACGGGGTCTCCGGCGGAACCCCCCATCTGCACCTGACCTGTTCGGAGGCGTACGTCGTCACCGGCGGGCGCGGAGCGGTGCAGACGTTGACGACGTCCGGGTACGAGGTCACGCCGCTCGAACCCGGCACCGTCGCGTGGTTCACGCCCGGCACCATCCATCGCCTGGTCAACGAGGACGACCTGCGCATCACTGTCCTCATGCAGAACAACGGCCTGCCCGAAGCGGGTGACGCCGTGCTCACCCTGCCTCCGGAGTACCTGACCGACCCCGAGACGTACGCGGCCGCGACGGTCATCCCGGCCGACGCGCCCGAGGCGGAGCAGGAGCGGGTCGCCCGGGCCCGGCGGGACCTCGCCCTGGAGTGCTACCGGGCGCTGCGCGCGGCGGACGGGCCCGAGCCGCTCGCCGCGTTCCACCGGGCCGCGGCCGCGCTGGTGCGGCCCCGGCTCGCCGCCTGGCGCGAGCGGTGGCGGCGCGGTGCCGAGGCCGCCGCCGCGGCCACGGGAGAGCAGCTCGACCGGCTGGAGCGGGGCGACGTCTCCCACCTCGCCGACGCCCTCGTACGGGCCGAACAGCCGTCCGCGCACGGCAAGTTCGGGATGTGCGGACGGCTCGACGTATACAAAGGGACCGATTAGCCCCTACGGGGGTTCTTCCGGGCCCGCGCCACCGCAGGTCCGTCCCTGAGCCAGTGCAGGCCCCTCCCTACGCCACCGCAGGCCCCGTCGCCGTCCAGCCCGGGGTCTGCGGGTGGGCCGTCAGGTGGCCGTGCTCGACCACCTCGCCGCACTCCCGGCACACGACCTGCGGGACCAGCTCATGGCCGCAGGTGTGTTCCAGCACCATGGGACGGAAACCGCCCTCCTGGAGATGGCGGTCGCCCCACGCCATCAGCGTGTGCAGCACCGGCTCCAGTTCCAGACCGGCCCGGGTGGGCCGGTACTCGTAGCGCTTCGGACGGTCGCTGTACTCGACCTTCTCCAGTACGCCCGCGTCGACGAGCCGTTTCAGGCGGGCGGTGAGCACATCGCGCGGTGCGCCGATGTTGCGGACGAGCTGGTCGAAGCGGGTGGCGCCGAGTGACACCTCGCGCAGTACCAACAGGGAGTACTTCTCGCCGACGAGAGCGAGTGTGTCGGCGATCGAACAGGGGCGGGCGTCCTTCATGCCACCAGTCTAGGGGGTGGGTTGGATTGTCCAACTCACTGGGTTACTCTTGAGTCACCTAGTGGGTTTGGAAAACAAACTTAGTGAGTCTGGAGATCGAACATGCGTGACGCCGTCATCGTCGAAGCCGTACGCACCCCCATCGGCAAGGGCAAGCCGAACGGCTCCCTCGCCCACGTCCACCCCGTGGAGCTCCTCGCCCACACACTGCGCACCCTCGTCGAGCGCTCCGGAGTCGATCCGGCGCTGATCGACGACGTCATCGGCGGGACCGTCAGCCAGGTGGGCGAGCAGGCCGCGAACATCACCCGCTACGCGGCGCTCTCGGCGGGCTTTCCCGAGACGGTGCCCGCCACCACCGTGGACCGCCAGTGCGGCTCGTCCCAGCAGGCCGTGCACTTCGCGGCCCAGGGTGTCCTGTCGGGGGCGTACGACATGGTCGTCGCCTGCGGTGTGGAGTCGATGAGCCGTGTGCCCATGGGCTCGAACGTCCGAGGTACCGAGGATCCCTTCGGACCCGGGATCGCGGCGCGCTTCCCGGAGGGCCTGGTACCGCAGGGCATCAGCGCCGAACTCATCGCCGCCAAGTGGGGCCTGTCGCGCGCGCAGCTGGACGCCTTCGCGGTCGGCTCCCACCAGAAGGCGGCCACGGCCTGGGACAAGGGCCTCTTCGACGCCGAGGTCGCGCCCCTGGAGTCCGTGACCCGCGACGAGAGCGTCCGGCCCGCCACCACCACGGAGATACTCGCCGGACTCAAGCCCGCCTACTACGCCCCGGCCTACGCCGAGCGCTTCCCGCAGATCGACTGGTCCGTCACGGCGGGCAACGCGAGCCCGATCAACGACGGCGCGTCGGCCGTGCTGATCACGTCGAGCGAGACCGCGGCCAGGCTCGGCCTGCGCCCGCTCGCCCGCCTGCACAGCTTCGCCGTCACCGGCTCCGACCCGCTGCTGATGCTCACGGGCGTCGTCCCGGCCACCGAGAAGGTGCTCCGAAAGGCGGGGCTCACCCTCGGCGACATCGACCTCTTCGAGGTGAACGAGGCCTTCGCGAGCGTCGTCCTGAGCTGGCAGCAGGAGACGGGCGCGGATCTGTCCCGGGTCAACGTGCACGGCGGGGCGATCGCGCTCGGCCACCCGCTCGGCGCGAGCGGCACCCGGCTGACGACCACCCTCGTGCACGCGATGCGCGAGCGCGGAGCCCGCTACGGGCTGCAGACGATGTGCGAGGCGGGCGGACTCGCCAACGCGATGGTCATCGAGGCCGTGTAATCGCGGACGGCCCGCGGCGTCCGGGGTTCCCGAGAGCCGCCGTGCGGAAGGCTGATCAGTGTCCGCGCAGGTGGTGGCGCTTGCGCCAGGCCACCACCGCGCCGACCAGGGCCGGCAGCGCGATGAAGCCCATGGCGATCAGGAAGGCGGGGGAGGTCGGCGCCGAGGCACGGGCCCCCGCGACGGCGTACGCGGCGGTGTTCGGGATCGATCCCAGGGCGGTGGCGAGGAGGAACGGCAGCCAGCCCATGCGGGAGACGGCCGCGCAGTAGTTCGCCGCCCAGAAGGGCACGCCGGGGAACAGCCGCGCCATCATCATCGTGCGGAAGCCGTGCCGGCTGAGCTGTCCGTCGGCCGCCTTCAGCCAGCGGGCGCGCAACAGCGGGCGCAGCGCGTCCTGCCCGAGGATCCGGCCGAGCCCGAACGCCACGCCGGCGCCGAGCACCGTGCCCGCGAGCGCGGTGCCGAGGCCCAGCTGCGAGCCGAAGAGCGCGCCCGCCGCGAGGTTGAGCAGCGGCCTGGGCACGAACGCCACCGTGCACAGTCCGTACGCCACCGCGAACACCACGGCCGCCGCGGCGCCGCTGAGCTGTGGCGGCCAGCCGTCGGAGAGCAGCCGCTGCGGTTCGAAGAGCAGCACGCTCGACGCGGCCGCCGCGAGCAGCACCAGCAGCAGGGAGAGCCGGGACCAGGGCGAGAGCAGGACTCTCGTGCAACGGGCGGCGAGGCCCGTGGGTGTGGAGACGGCGAACTCCGCGGCAAGGGAGAGCTCAGCGACGGGAGCCGGGGGAACGGCTGTGGCGGTGCCCCCAGAGCGGGTGGTGGCATCGAGCATTCGGCGACACTAACCGACCCGTGTGTGTGATCGCCGTATGGTTCGTCTCATGGGCGTCACAGCTTCCGGAACGTCGGGTGCGCGGTTCGAGGTGCCGAACAGTTCCCTCGCGGACACCGTGCTGGAACGACTCACCGCCACCTACGGCGCGGCGGCCGATCCGGAACGGGCCGTGTCCATGCGCGCGTACATGAAGGACGTCGCCCCCTTCCTCGGTCTGACCACGCCCGATCGCCGCACGCTGTCCCGCACGGTCCTCCTCGGGACAGCGGCCCCTGAAGAGGCCGATTGCACCGCCGTGGCCCTGCGCTGCTGGGCGTTGCCGGAGCGCGAGTATCACTATTTCGCCGTCGACTACCTGCGCCGCCATGTGAGGCAACTCTCTTCCGGTTTCCTCCCGGTGACGCGCCATCTCGTCGGCACGGTCTCCTGGTGGGACACCGTCGACGCACTCGCCGCCCACGTGGTGGGAGGCCTCGTGGCCGCCGATCCGAAGCTGAAGAGCGACATGGACGCGTGGATCGAGGACGACGACCTGTGGGTCGCCCGTACGGCCCTGCTCCACCAGTTGCGTTACAAGGACACGACCGACACCGAGCGGCTCTTCGCCTACTGCGTACGGCAGTCCGGACATCCCGACTTCTTCGTCCGCAAGGCGATCGGCTGGTGTCTGCGCGAGTACGCGAAGACGGACCCGGAGGCGGTACGGGCCTTCGTCGCCCGGGAACAGGGGCGGCTCGCGCCCCTGTCCGTACGCGAGGCGCTCAAGAACATCGGCCCCTGACACACCGGCAGAAACACCCGCCACACCCGCCCTCGTGGCGGGAAAAACCATTCGACGTGGCCGGATACGTCGGCGATGATCGCCTCATGTTCCGGCACGCCTTCCTCCTCGCAGCATCCGCAGTCGCGGATGCGCCGAAGGCTGCCGTCCCGATCATCGTGGCCGCCGTCGACGGCGCCCGAAGCTGACCCTTCCCGGATCGTCCGGCGGACCCCGCAGGGGGAGGGTCGGCAAGTCCTTGGGGTCCCCGTCCCGGCCGCTGAGCGCCGGGGCCATCACTCAGCTCCGCTGACACTGAAGAGGCTTCGAGGTATCGCCATGCCCAAGACGGCATACGTCCGCACCAAACCGCACCTGAACATCGGCACGATGGGTCACGTCGACCACGGCAAGACCACCCTGACCGCCGCCATCACCAAGGTCCTCGCCGAGCGCGGCTCCGGAACCTTCGTACCGTTCGACCGGATCGACCGGGCGCCGGAGGAGGCCGCGCGCGGCATCACCATCAACATCGCGCACGTCGAGTACGAGACCGACACCCGCCACTACGCGCACGTGGACATGCCGGGTCACGCCGACTACGTCAAGAACATGGTCACCGGCGCGGCGCAGCTCGACGGGGCGATCCTCGTCGTCTCCGCGCTCGACGGGATCATGCCGCAGACCGCCGAGCACGTGCTGCTCGCCCGGCAGGTGGGCGTCGACCACATCGTCGTCGCGCTGAACAAGGCCGACGCGGGCGACGAGGAGCTGACCGACCTCGTGGAGCTGGAGGTCCGCGAGCTGCTCTCCGCGCACGGCTACGGGGGCGAGTCCGTACCCGTCGTACGGGTGTCCGGTCTCAAGGCGCTTGAGGGCGACCCCCGTTGGACGGCGGCGATCGACGCGCTGCTCGACGCGGTGGACACGTATGTGCCCATGCCCGAGCGGTACCTCGACGCGCCGTTCCTGCTGCCGGTCGAGAACGTGCTCACGATCACCGGGCGCGGGACGGTCGTCACCGGCGCGGTCGAGCGCGGCACGATCCGGGTCGGCGACCGCGTCGAAGTGCTCGGCGCGGCCGTCGACACGGTGGTCACCGGCCTGGAGACCTTCGGCAAGCCCATGGACGAGGCGCAGGCCGGGGACAACGTGGCGCTGCTGCTGCGCGGCGTGCCCCGCGACGCCGTACGACGCGGGCACATCGTCGCCGCGCCCGGCAGTGTCGTCCCCAGGCGCCGTTTCTCGGCCCAGGTGTACGTCCTGTCGACGGGCGAGGGCGGTCGTACGACGCCCGTCTCCACCGGGTACCGGCCGCAGTTCTACATCCGCACCGCGGACGTGGTCGGTGACGTGGACCTCGGCGAGCGGGCGGTCGCCCGGCCCGGCGACACCGTCACGATGACGGTCGAGCTCGGGCGCGAGGTGCCGCTGGAGCCGGGGCTCGGCTTCGCGATCCGCGAGGGCGGCCGGACGGTCGGCGCGGGGACGGTGACCTCGGTGGGCTGACGGCCGAGGGGCAGGACGAGGGTGCCCGTCCCGCTACGAGGGTGCCCGTCCTGCTACGAGGGTGCCCGTCCTGCTACGAGGGTGCCCGCTCCCGCTACGAGGGGAGCGGGCACCGACTCGTACCGATCGCCGTCGCAGAGGCCGCGGCCCGCGCGGCGGTCAGGCAGCGCTGACAGGCCTCCTGGAAGGGGCGGCACAATGGACCCGTGGACGAGCCGATACCCGTGACACGGACCGTGGATCATGGAACCGCCAAACTGATGCCGGACGTGGACCGGAGGAGGGCCTGGCTGCTCACGGTCGATGGCGCGCCGCAGTCGTACGTCGATCTGGACGAGCCGACCCATCTGGAGTTCGAGTACGCCCGACGGCTCGGGCACGTCCTGGACACGGTCGTGGAGTCGGGACGGCCCCTGGACGTGCTCCACCTCGGCGGCGGAGCCCTGACGCTGCCCCGCTATGTGGCCGCGACCCGCCCCGGCTCACGGCAGGACGTGGTGGAGGCCGACCTGGGCCTGCTGGAGCTGGTCCGCGAGCACCTGCCCGTGCCCGAGGACGCGGGCATCACGCTGCACGGCGCGGACGCGAGAGGCTGGCTCGAATCCGCCGCGCCCGCCTCCGCCGACATCGTGATCGCGGACGTCTTCGGCGGCGCGCGCGTCCCGGCGCACCTGACGTCCACGGCGTACGCGCGCACCGCCGCGCGCGTGCTGCGCGAGGACGGCGTCTATCTGGCCAACCTCGCCGACGCCGCGCCCTTCGTCTTCCTGCGCTCCCAACTCGCCACGTTCGCGACCGTGTTCGAGGAGCTGTCCCTGATCGCCGAACCCGGTGTGCTGCGCGGCCGGCGCTTCGGCAACGCGGTGCTCGTGGCCTCCCACCGCCCGCTCGACACGGCCGTCCTCGCCCGCCGCACGGCCGCTGACGCCTTCCCGGCGCGCGTCGAAAGCGGCGCGGCGCTACGGGAGTTCATCGGCTCCGCCGCACCCGTGCGCGACGAGGACGCGGTTGCCTCACCCGAGCCGCCCGGCGGTGCCTTCAGCATCGGCTGACCGGAGCTCGACCTCCGCCACCGGCGACCCCTGGGTCACCGGCTTGGTCCGCCGGGTCAGATTCCGTACGTCCGGCACGCACAACACCGCCGCCGTGACCACGACGACCAGCGCCGAACAGCCCCACAGGGCGGTCGTACGCCCGAGGGCCGCTTCCGCCGGGCCCGCCAGGGCGGTCGCCAGCGGGACCATCGCGATCGAGCCGAACCAGTCGTACGCCGAGACGCGGGAGAGTTCGTCCTCGGGGATCTCCTGGTGCGGCGAGCAACGCCTGAACGAAAGCAACCTCTACCGGGAGTTGCTGTACCCCCTTTCGAGACGAACTGGGGGCATCCTGCCCGACGGGTATCGCTTCGGCGCCGGGAAATGCCGGAGGAGTAACTGGACCGGTCTGAGCTTCCGTCCAACCGGCCGTGGCGTCGATCACCGATCGCATGACACCACGGCCGCGTGGGTTGCGACGTACCTGACCGGCGTCGCGTCTGCCAAGACTTAGCGCTCCGCTGTCTGTCGTCTCGCTCTATTCCCCCCGTACATCCGTTACTGGTGCCCCTTCCGTAAGATCCTTAAGTCTGTTGGGACACAGAATGCCGACCAGTCGGGGGATGCGACAGGGGAGTAACCGACGCAGGCGCGGACGAGGGAGGCGGCCCCGATCTGCGTGTGTCGTCGAAGGGCCTGACGAAGCTCGCCGGTGACCTCGGCGACATGCAGGACCATCTCGACAAGCAGGTCAAGCGCATGGACGCGATCGTCGACCGCATCGAGGTCGGCTGGCGCGGCCCAGCGGCCACGGCGTACCGGGAGTTCCACCGGGCGGCCACCGAGGACGCCGTACGCATCCGTGAAGTGATGAAGCTGCTGGAGGGGGCCGTACGGCTGAGCCGGGACGGGTTCAGCGAACACGACCTGGAGGTGCTCGAACAGATGCAGCGCATCCAGGTGGACATCAACAGCGAAGTCGACAGGCTCTCCACGCCGAACCCGGAGATCGGGACGGGCGGTGCTCCGTCACCACCGCGCAGCAGCCTCGACTCCTTCTGACCTGAGACCGATGAGCAGCTCGCGCAGCGACTCAGGGATCAGCCGACGATCGACGCCGCTTCCACTTTCACCGATCTGACCTCCGCGCAGAAATACACACAAGACGCGCTGGAATATGTGGGACCGCCCGCTAATTCAGGTCAGCAGAACGCAGGCGTTGACAATCAGGAAAAGATTAAGAGGTGGCTCTCCAGGCCGCGTAGCGACAGTTCGATTCTGACTCTAGATCCGGTTGGGTTCAATTCTGTGACCGGGCGTACCGTTGAGGCGGGGAACCCTCAGGTAAGTGCGGCGCAGGACACGCACACAGTGAAGGTCGTACTTAAATATAAGAATGGCCTTCACCCGCCCTATGTGGTCTATACGTCCATGCCGACGCTGCCGTGAGCACACCGTGGGAGGATCTGTGATGGAGAGGAAGACGGGCCTGCCCGCCTGCGTGCAGGGGCGTTTCGGCGAAGGTCAGTCTTTCGCCGCGCTCGTAGCACGCAAAGGCGCGGACTGGCATGACACCGTCATGGACACGATCCAGGAGCATCCCGTGCTCCGGCAGGTCGACCGCACGGAGTTGCGAGACGGCATCCTGCAGGTCGCACCCCCCAAGGCCCTGGATCTGGCCGGGCTGATTTCGGTCGGATCTCTTCTCTACGGCCCTCTGAAATCCCTTCGCACACCGGATGTGGAACGCGACGCATGTCTGCGGGACGTCCTGAACGCCGTGGGGAATGACGCCCGTTTCTTCACCAATCATGGGCACGCGGAAGACGGTGAAGAGGCCGACTTTCTGGCCTCGTCCTTTCACGCCAATGCCCTTGCCGGCACCACCATCGACATCTGTCTCATCGGGGTGTCGGACGAGAACGTGCTGGTGCTCTGGCGCTTCGAGGACGACTAGCCAATCGCTGCCCCCACAGCTTCCAGGAGAGGACACCGAAGGTGCGCACCCGTTCCGCCACCTACCCCGACCGCGAGACCGCCCAGTGGGCCACCCAGCAGGTGGTCACCGTCAACGAACAGGCCATCCATCGCTGGCTGGCCCAGTCCACGCGCCCGCGCCTGACCATCGAGGCGTCCTGGCCGTCCCGGCCCGAGCCGGCCGGACGCGTCCTTCTGCAGGCGATGATGCTGGCCGGGCGGGAGCCTGTCGATGTCCGGGCGGCCCGCGTGGTCCTCAAGCGGGACACTTCCCGCCCCCACGGCTTCACCGTCCACGCCACCTTCCCCATCTACCTGTAGAGACGACCCGTAGAGGCTGACCACCGTGCCCCTGAGCCCCCTCGAACACGACCGCCGCTACGGCGAACTCGACCAGGTGATCCGCGCCTACACCGGGCAGCCGGCCGACGACACCCCGGACGAGGCCAGTCAAGCCCTGACTGCTTATCTCCGGCAGACCTGGCACAGGCGACCGTGGGCTCTCGCCATCGCCGAGCGACAGCTGCGGGACTACGCCGAGAATCCTCCGGGGCGCCTGCGGCTGCGCCTCGGGGAGTTCTACGCGATCCCCGACGTCGGCCTGCCCGAAGACGAGATCCGGCAGTGGCTGCACTGCCTCGCCGATCACCTGAAGCACAGCATCGAGGAGGGCGAGGTCCCGCCCCCGGACATCCCCGCCACCCACTGGGAATGGCGCGCCCGTTTCCCCGAGCTGGGCCAGTTCCTCGGCGGTTGGTTCTCGCAGGACATGCCGGACGAGTTCAACGACCACGACGCGGCCGTCGACGACTACCGAACCTCCACCGACCCCCATCTCGTCGCCCGGCTCGTCGGCGAGCTGCACGAACTCCTGACGCTCGACCTCGACGAGTCCGACTACGCCCTCGCCGTCGCCGAGCTGGGCATGGAGGTCGACTCTCCGGCACCGTATTCACCCAGCGGCTGGCTCGCACTCGTCGTCGACCGGCTCACCGGCCCGCAGGCCAAGTACGGGTCCTGAGCAGGAACCGATGAGTCGACGTGACATGGTGTCGCCCGCCTGCTCGCCCACCCCATGAGGTGAGCGACGGGTCACATGGCACAACAGGCTCGCCGGGACGGGGGTCAAGCTAGGTGACCCGTTCGAAACGAACTGGGGAGCGTCGTGCCCGACCGGCATCGCCCCCGCGCCAGAAGCGCCGGAGAAGAAACCGGACCGGCCTGAGTCGAGCCCCACCGGCCGTGGTGTCGATCGCCGTTCGCGCGCCGCCATGGCCGAGCTGTCTTGCTGAAGGGGCCGAACCATCGATGCGGCCATAAGAGCGCTGGCCGTACTGCAGGCGAGGTCCTTGCCTGCCCTCGCGCTAGCTGAGGCAGGGGACGCCACCACGGCATACGCGAAAATCAATGGCCGACGGGAACCGGTCGACCCCACCCTGTACGCCATGGAAGAACCGCTGCGCGGCATCCGTGCGCTCCACACGGCATCCACGATCACCGTCTACCAGGCGTACTCCCCGGAGATCGGTATGCCCGCAGTTCGCCAGGGCCGATTTACCGCTGCGTGGAAGCGGGACCGTATGACGTGGATCAAGCCGTCTTTTCTGTGGATGATGTACCGCTGCGGCTGGGCGACGAAGGCCGGGCAGGAGACTGTTCTGGCCGTCGAGATCACCCGCGACGGCTTCGAGTGGGCACTGCGCCACGCGTGCCTGTCGAGCTATGTGCGCGGGCTGCACCTCGACCGCGGCACCTGGCAACATCAGCTCAAGCGCGCACCGGCCCGCGTCCAGTGGGACCCGGAGCGTGACCTGCACCTGCGCCCCCTGACGTACCGCTCACTCCAACTCGGGCTCTCCGGCGAGGCCGTAGGGCGCTACGCGGACGAGTGGACGGTGGCCATCAGCGACGTGACTCCGCTCGCCCGCGAGATCCACGACCTCGTAGGCCGCAACGAGCTGGACGCTGCGACCGTGCTGCTGCCCCAGGAACACCCCTACCCCGCCGGGGACGAACTGCTGGCCCATCTCCGTCCATGACCGGACAAGCCGACCGAACGGCCGACGGCCGTCCGTGAGAGGAACGACGGCTTGATCCATGTCAAGCCGTGTTCACAGACCGTTTCTAAAACGCTCGGGATGTTCTGGGGCCGGGAGGTCATCCACGACACCCCAAAGGCGCCGCTGACGAACATCACGGCACACAGCGGACCCACCGGGACCGGCACCGCGAGCGCGGCGGCCAGTGGGAAGACGCAGAGAGTGCCCGCGAGCAGGAGCCGGCGCGGCTTCCAGCGGGTCATCAGCAGTGCGCCGCCGACGGTTCCGGCACCGAACGCGCCGAGCGCGAGCCCCCATGGACCCGGGCCGCCGAGGCTGTCCCGGGCCGCGACCATCACCCGATGGCGCGGCAGCCGGTCCGCGACCGCTCCGCCGATCAGCAGGAAGAGCACCAGTGGCAGCGTCCGAGCCGCCGCCACCAGTCCCACGTCACCCCCCGTTGCCGCCCGCCCCGAGCACCGCGAACGCCGAGGCGATCAGCGCGCCCTGGCTGCCCAGGTTGGTGACGACCGCGGCGGCGGTCAGCAGGGTGTGGTTGCGGCCCGCCCAGGAGGGGCGGCGGGAGGCGGCGGCGGGAGGCGGCGGCGGAGGTCACCGGCCGACTATTGCCGCCGCGGTCCCCGCTTGCCAAACCGTTTGCGCGAGGACCGGGCACCGTCCGGCAGCCCGTCCCCGTATGGCGTGGGCTCAGGAACCCGTCGGGGTACCGTGCAGCCGTACCGTGCTGAGGATCTTCCGCACGGTCGCGTCCGGGACCTCGTCACTGACACCCTTCGCGCCGTAGAACGACCAGGAAACGAAGTCGCCCGCCGAGTTCTTGAAGCCGAACGAGGTCGCAGTGCCGTCGGAGTCGCACTTGCCCTTCTTGGGGACACCGACCGTGTACGACGTCGCGACGCTGCCCTTGATGCCGGAAGCCGTCGTGTACGGCTGGGGCTTGCCGATCTTCAGCAGCTTCTCCGAGGCCTTCGCCTGGTCCGTGTAGCCGCCGAAGGCCCAGGCGGCCGAGTCGCCGCGGGCGATGGTGTCGGTGTTCTTGGCGCCGCTCTCCCCCTTGGTGCCGGCTGCGGCCAGTGCCGTGTCGTCCGTGCGGCCGTCCTTGTCGTCGTCGGACGTGCACCACTTCTCCTTGAGGAAAGCGGGCGCGGACATGCCGATGTATGCGGAGCCGTCATTCTTCTGCTCGTCGTCGAAGCCGATGAACGTGCCGGGCGTGCGGACGTTCCAGTCCGGGGGGACGTCGAAGGCGGTGCCCCATTTGGGGTTGATGACGACCTTCCAGCCCGCGATCGTCGGCTTCTCCTCGTCGGTGCCGCGCGGGTTGTCACCGCTTCCGCTCGCGCTGGGGGATGTGGTGGCGGACACGCTGGGCGATGTGGACGCGTCCTTGCCCGCGTTGTCGTCCTTCTTGTCGCCGCCCAGGACGAGGAAGCCCGTCACACCGGCGGCCACGACCACGGCGGTGGCCGCCGTGATGGCGATGACCTTGGTCCTGTTTCCGCCACCGCTCGGTGGCTGGGGCGCGCCCGCGGGGGCCGGCGTTCCCCACTGGGGCTGCCCCGGCTGGGGTCCGTAGGGGGCAGGCTGCTGCCCCGGCTGCGGGTACCCGGTCTGCTGGTATCCGGGCTGCTGATACGGATTCGGCTGCTGGTAACCCGGCTGCTGGTACGGGTTCTGGTCCTGCGGGTTCTGCTCGCCCCCGGGCGGCTGCTGTCCTGGCCACATGGGCCACAACCCTAGTGGCGCCTGTGACACGTTTCGGTCACCGGAGCTCGTCAGCCATGTACCGGTCAGGAATCGGGGCGCACTTTTTCGATTTCTTCACACGCGGCGACGGAGTTCGACCGGTGGGTGCCTGTCAAGATTATCTACTGGTGGGTAACATGCAGGTATGAGCGCAGACCAGATGACGATCGGCGAGATGCTCGCCGCCACGGTGCCGATGGCCCGGACGCTGAACCTCGAGTTCGTGGAGACCACGCCGGACAAGGCCGTGGTGGCCCTGCCGGACCAGAGCGACTTTCACAACCACGTCGGCGGGCCGCACGCCGGAGCGATGTTCACCCTCGGTGAGTCGGCGAGCGGGGCGATCGTCCTCGCCGCGTTCGGGGAGCAGCTGTCGCGCGCCGTGCCGCTCGCGGTCAGCGCCGAGATCGCGTACAAGAAGCTCGCGATGGGCCCCGTGACGGCCACCGCGACCCTCGGGCGCCCGGCCGCGGAGGTCGTCGCCGAGCTCGACGCGGGTCAGCGCCCCGAGTTCCCCGTCACCATCGCCATCCAGCGCGCGGACGGCGCGGTCACGGGCGAGATGACGGTGGTCTGGACCCTGCGGCCGAACGGCTGAGCCGAGCGATCGGAACGGCGGCGGGTCCCCTCGGCCGACACCTCCTGGCGCCGGGCGGGCCCGCCCGGCGTCTACAGCCGGGTCGCGCTTCCCATCGCGTCATCGCTCCGGCGCGTCACGGCTTTTGCGTCGTCGCTCCCGCGCGTCACGGCATCCGCGGCGCGGGGCCCGTGCTGCGGCGTACGACGAGCCGGACCGGCTCGATGTGATCGATCCGGGGCCTCGCCGAACCGTCGATGCGAGACAGCAGCAGCTGGAGCGAACGTCGGCCTGTCGCGGCGAAGTCGGTACGCACGGTCGTCAGCGGGGGCAGCATGTGGGCGGCCTCGGGGATGTCGTCGTAGCCGACGACGCTGACGTCGTGCGGAACGTGCCGCCCGGCCTCGTGCAGGGCGCGCAGCACGCCGAGCGCCATCTGGTCGTTGGAGGCGAACACCGCCGTGACCTCGGCAAGCCCGGCCAGCCGGCGGCCCAGCGCGTACCCGGAGTCCGCGCTCCAGTCGCCGATGAGCGGCTCGGGGACCTCGGCCCCCGCCGCCCGAAGGGTGTCCCGCCACGCCTCCAGGCGGCGCTCGGCGGACAGCCAGCCCGTGGGGCCCGCGATGTGGTGAACCGTGCCGTGGCCGAGCTTCAGCAGGTGCTCGGTGGCCTGGCGCGCCCCGTCGCGGGAGTCCGCGGTGACGTAGGAGGCGTCGTCCCCGAGGTCGTTCTCCAGGACCATCAGGGGGACGTCGAGCGCCGCCTCCGCCAGGGCCCTGCCCACCCAGCGCTGCGGTGCGATGGCGAGCAGGCCGTCCGCCCCCTCGGCCGACAGCGTGTGCACGGCGCGTACCAGGGTGTCCCGGTCGGCCGTGTCGAGCGCGATGGAACTGACCAGGTAACCGGCCTCCTGGGCGGCGGAATTGATCGCGGTGAGGATGGAGGCGGGCCCGTAGCGCGCCGCGTCGAACGAGATCACCCCGAGCATCCGCGTCCTGCCACTGGCCAGGGAACGCGCGCTGCGGCTCGGCCGGTAGCCGAGCGTGCGCATGGCGGTCACGACCGCCTCCCGGGTCTCGGGCCGCACCGCGGGACTGTCGTTGAGCACCCGGGAGACCGTCTGCTTCGAGACACCGGCCAGCCGGGCCACGTCGTCCATCACCGGGCGCGCCCCCGCGAAGCTGCGCCGGCTGCGTCCCTTGGGGCCCTCGGTTCCCTGGGGGACGGCGCCGTCCGTGGCACCTCGGGTCATGGGGGCGCATCCTCCGACGTCTCGGCGGCGGTCTGTCCCGATCCGCCCGGCAGGCCCACAGGATAGGCCCGCCGGGCTCGCCTCCCCTTCGTCAGCCCGCCCGGACCGCCCAGGCGCGGCTGGTCCCCCACTCGACGCGCCACACCGCGGCCCGTCCCGTGACGTCGCCCGCCCGCTCGGGCAGATACACCGGAGCGTCGGCTGCCAGGGGCAGCAACAGCAGCCGCAGCCCATGGTTGCGCGGGGCCGCCGCGGGGAGCCGGTCCAGGCCGATGTCCCAGACGCGTCCGGAGAAGAACTGGTCGGCGACGAGGGTGTCTCCGACGTACGCGCGGGCCACGTCGCCGGTCCAGTGGACGCGCAGGACGGTGCCGGACGGCCGGTGCGGGAGGTCGTCCGGCAGCTTGACGTGGTACTCGGCCGCGGAGGCGGCGAAGTGTTCGTCCGCCGGGGCGCTCGCCCGGCCCAGGGGACCGGTCGCGGTCGTGGGCGGCGGGCCCGCGGGGCGCACGAGGGTGGCGGCGGGCGCGATGTCCCCGTCGGCCCATTCCTCGGTCGTCCAGCGGGTGAACACGCCGTCGGCCGTCGCCGACAGGGGTGCCCCGGCCGCCGTCAACGGCCGTGCGGGCGTGGGCAGTACGGCGAAGGAGGGGCGCGACGCGCAGCTGTGCACGCGCAGTTCGTCCTGGTCGAAAACGACACTGTCCGGGGAGAGGACCAGCCGCTCGGCGCCCCACGCCGTCCCCCGGTAGGCGGTGCGCGCGGTGGTGGCGTCGAGGACGAGCAGGCCCATGTCGTTCCCGTCCGCGGTCCTCACCTGGACGAGGGCGTCGGTGCCGGGACGCAGACCGGTGATCAGAACACGGCCGTCGGCCTTGTCGACAGCTCCGGAGGGTGTGTCGACGGAGGCGACCGTGCTCGCGTCCAGGGCGAGTTCGACCGGAACGCCGTCGGTGGCGGCCAGCACCAGGACCGTACGCCCGTCGTCCTGGACCCGGCACACCGGCTGGGCGGTGGCCCAGTCGAGCCGTAGACCGGCGACGTCCAGACGCAGCGGCCAGCAGAAGTACGCGCCGGTCGGGACGGTGACCGGGGCGCTGGGCAAGGTCAGGGCGGGAGCGTCGGGGAAGTCGACCGTGAAGGTCGTGCCGGAGTGGGCCGGCAGCGGTTCGTGCGGCTGGTGGTTGTTGACGAACAGGAAGCCGGAGGTGCCGTCGCCGCGCACGGCCCAGCGCAGGGTGTCCCGGTCGGACTGGGAGGCGGGCTGCCGCTCGGGCAGGACGGACTCCATGGGGGCGATCAGGTCGCCGAAGTCGGCCAGCAGCAGGTGCTGGAGGCGCAGTGCGTGGTACGAGGGCCGGACCTGGCCGTACTCGCCCAGCGGCGCCTGGAAGTCGTAGGTGAGGACGGGCAGGTCGTTGGGGTAGCCGGTGGCGTGGGACTCCTGGAGAGCGGTGAGTTCACCGGCCGGGTTCGTGCCGCCGTGGAACATGTAGTAGCCCTGCCAGACCGAACCGCAGCCGATCTTGGTGAGGCCGAGCGCGCCGATGTCGTCGGGCTCGACGCGCGGCCTGCGGTGGTAGGCGACGGCCATGCCGCCGCCGAGCTCGCAGGTGGCCCAGGGAAAGCGGTCCGTGGGCGCGGGGTCGCCGCCGCGTACGGTCGTCGGGCGCAGGTCGGCGCCGATGCCCTCGTCGTCGCGCTGATGGGTGAAGAAGAAGTGCTTGCGGCAGGTGTCCGGCCAGCCGCCGTCCGCCTCCGTCCAGAACGTCTCGGTGTAGCCGCCGTACAGCGGAAGCAGTTCGTCGGGCGGCAGGTGGACCCCGCCCCACGCCGTGGACGTCCACAGCGGCGCGCGCAGACCCGCCTCCTGGGCCATCCGCTTCAGGGTGAGGAGGTGGCCGGGCTGGTCGTAGAGCTCGTTCTCGATCTGGATCGCGACGATCGGACCGCCGTGTGCCCGGTCGAGTCCGTGCAGCTGTTCCGCGATCGCCGTGAACCAGCCGCGTACGGGTTCCAGATAGGCGGGGTCGTCCGTGCGGGGCGCGCGGGTGCGGGTGAGCAGCCAGTCCGGGAAGCCGCCGTTGCGGACCTCCGCGTGGCACCAGGGGCCGATGCGCGGGATGAAGTCCAGGCCGTGCCGGGCGCACAACTCGGCGAAGCGCCGCAGATCACGGTCGCCGTCGAAGCGGACGCGGCCCTCGATCTCCTCGTGGTGGATCCAGATGACGTAACTGGCGACGACGGTGACCCCGCCCGCCTTCATCTTCAGCAGCTCCTCCTCCCAGTCCCGTGCCGGGTAGCGCGCGTAGTGGAACTCGCCGGACACCGGGAACCAGGGGCGGCCGCCGCGCGTGAGGTAGCGGCTGGTCACCTCGATGGGGTCGGGCGCCCCCGGGGCGTCGGCGAAGGGGAGATGGCCGGTCAGGGGCGGTGCGGGAGGCGCGGGGACGCGCAGGAGATGCGGCATCGGGACTTCTCCGGTCCGGGTTGGGGGAGGGCGTCGGCTTCGTGCGGGTGCGGGTGCGGGTGCGGGTGCGGGTGCGGGTGCAGTGCGGTGCGGGCGCGGTGGGGTGCGTTCGCTTGTTCCCGTTCCCGACCTGGGGCGTGGGAGCGTTCCCAGACTCAGTGATGTTATCGGTAACATGCCGCGCGTCAAGGGACTTTGGGGCGATCGCGGAACGGCCCCGGAACGCCGTGGTCCGCGTCGCCGCCGGACCTCCCGCGGGCCGGGCGACGCCCTCGGAAACACCGGGGCCAAGTGGCGTTCCGCCTGTTCCGGAGGCGTTCATGGCGAGGCCACGCCCGTGTCCCCGCGGCCTGGCTGAGTGGTTCCAGCAAGTGAATCGCTCGGAGGCACCGGAGGGTCGCCCCATGGCCGGAACCGAACCCGTATCCGCCCCCGTCAACCGTCGTCGATTTCTGCTCGCCTCAGGCGCCACGGCAGCGGCCGGCGTCGCCGGAACCAGCGCGGGGGTGCTCCTGCCGCGCCAGCGCCGGCACCCCGCCGTCGAGCCCGCCGCACGGAGCGTCGTCCAGCGGCCGCCCCGCAGTGCCCCGCGGGCGGCACCGCACGCCGTGACCACCCTGGAGGCGACGGCCCGCCTCGGCGGCAGCCCCCACACCGGCACCTACCGGCGGCTGGTCTCGGGCCCCGGCTGGCCCCTGGTCGTCCGTAAGGAGCTCGCCACGCCCGGCGCCGGGCGCCAGGACCGGCGTACCCCGCTCGCGTGCTTCGTGCAGTTCACCG
Source organism: Streptomyces sp. NPDC007896 (assembly GCF_042959425.1). Taxonomy (NCBI): domain Bacteria; kingdom Bacillati; phylum Actinomycetota; class Actinomycetes; order Kitasatosporales; family Streptomycetaceae; genus Streptomyces; species Streptomyces sp. NPDC007896. The sequence goes on from NZ_JBIBKX010000003.1 coordinate 242,094, forward strand.
ACCTCCATCTCGCCGACGTACAGAACCCGCTGCGCACCGAGTTCCTGCGCTCGCGCGGAGCCTCGTCGTGGCGGGCGCAGGAGGCGCTGACGGTGGCCGGGGCGGTCGCGCTCGTCGAGCAGGTGAACGCGCTGGGCGGAGGGCCGAACACGAGGCTGCGCCCCGCCTTCGTGATGACCACGGGCGACAACGTCGACAACAACTCCGCGATCGAGCTGGAGTGGTTCCTGACCGTGATGAGCGGCGGCCGGATCACGCCGAACACCGGCGATCCGCGGGCGTACGAAGGCGCCCAGAACTCCGGTCTCCCCCTGTACTGGCATCCCGGGGACCCCCACCTGCGTGACCTGGACAAGCGGCGCGGGCTGCCCCTGATCCCCGGCTTCCTCGCAGCGGCCACCCGCCCGATCACCAGCCCGGGGCTGCGCATCCCCTGGTACTCCACGGTCGGCAACCACGACGATCTGCCCGGCGGTTGCCTGTCGCCCGCGCTGAACGACTTCGCCGTCGGCTCCCGCAAACTGCTGTCGGTACCCGCCGCGGACGCGGCCGCCTACGCCAAGGCGCTCGGGTCGGGCGACGATCCGAAGAGCGAGGTGCTCAAGGCGATCCTGACCAGGAACGCGGCATCGGCGCGGACCGTGACCGCCGACGAGCGGCGCCGGCTGTGCACCCCGCACGACTATCTGGCCGCCCACCTCGACCCCGCCCACGCCGGTGCCGGTCCGGTCGGCCACGGCTACACCCAGGACAACCTGGACGGCGAGCGGATGTACTACTCCTTCAAGGTGGCCGAGAACGTCCTCGGCATCAGCATCGACACGACGTACCGCAGCGGCCACTACGAGGGTTCACTCGGCAGCGACCAACTCCGCTGGCTGGAAAGGACCCTGGCCGCGCACAGCTCCCGGTCCTACGACGCGGACGGCCGGCTCGTCCGCAACACCGGGGCCGACGACGCCCACATCCTGGTCTTCAGCCACCACCACAGCCCCAGCATGACCCGCCGTCCCGACGCCGCCCGCACGGACGAGCCGCGTCACGACGGAGCGGAGGTCATCGCCCTGCTCAGCCGGTTCCCGAACGTGGTGGCCTGGATCAACGGCCACAGTCACGTCAACCGGATCACCCCGCACCCGCACCCGACGGCGGCCCGCTCCTTCTGGGAGGTCAACACCGCCTCCCACGTGGACTATCCGCACCACGCCCGGCTGATCGAACTGACCGACAACGGGGACGGGACGGTGTCCCTGTTCACCACCCTCGTCGAGTCCGCCGCGCCGCACCGCACCGCCCCGGACTTCGACGACCTGTCGGCGGTGGGACTCGCCTCCCTGTACCGGGAAGTGGCCTATAACGCTCCCGGCCTCGCCGAGAGCATGAAGGGCGGCGTCCAGGAGGGCTGGGCGGGCGGTGCCGGGGACCGCAACGCGGAACTGGTGGTGGCGGGCGGGCCGGCGGCGGCGTAAACCGTCCTTACCCCGGTTCCTTCGGTTGTTGTCGGGGTGTCGGCGGTTCCTGTTCATTTCATTGACACGAGTCACCTGCGGTCATAGTTTTCGCGCCGTACCCGTGCTGTGTGACGGCGTGTCATGTTCGGGCTGGGGTCTGGTGTGTTCAAGGGCCGAACACGGGCGTTGTCGTCGGTGCGTGTACCTGCGGTTCACGACGACGTGCCCGCGCACCGAAGGAGTGACGGCTCATGTCCCACACCTTTTCCCGGCGTTCGACCCTGCGTCTGCTGGGCGGCGCCATCGCGGTCGCCGCGGCGGCCACCACCGCCACCGGCTCCGTTCCGCTCGCCCGGGCGGAGTCCAGATCCGGCGCCGGCCCTCGCGTAGAGGGTTTGATAGCCAAACTCACTCTCGACGAGAAGATCTCCCTGCTGCACGGCGCCACCGACCCCGCCTCGCTCGGCCAGGCCGGGTACACACCCGGAGTACCCCGCCTCGGCATCCCCCCGCTTCGCCTCGCCGACGGCCCCGCCGGAGTCCGCGTCACCCGGCACGCCACGGCCCTGCCCGCCCCGGTGCTTCTCGCCTCCGCCTTCGACCCCGGCCTGGCCCGCCGCTACGGGCAGGTCATCGGGCGCGAGGGCCGCGCCCTCGGCCAGGACGTGCTGCTCTCCCCGATGGTCAACCTCATCCGCACCCCGTATGCGGGCCGCAACTTCGAGACCTTCAGCGAGGACCCGTTGCTCGCCGGCGATCTGGTCGCGGCCGAGATCCGCGGCATCCAGGGCGAGGGCCTCATCGCGACCGTCAAGCACTTCGCGCTGAACAACCAGGAGCAGGACCGCATGTCCATCGACGTGCGGGTCGACGAGCAGACCATGCACGAGGTCGAACTGCGCGGCTTCGAGGCGGCCGTCGCCGCCCGCACCGGCGCGGTCATGGGCGCGTACAACAAGGTCAACGGCACCTTCGCCTGCGAGAACAAGACGCTCCTCACCGACATCCTGCGCGAGCGGTGGGGCTTCGGCGGCTGGGTGATGACCGACTGGTTCGCGGCCCACAGCACCGTCACCGCCCTCACCGCGGGCCTCGACATGGAGATGCCGGACGGTAAGTACTTCGGGGCCGCCCTGAGGACGGCCGTGCAGAGTGGCGCCGTGGCCGAGTCCTACGTCGACCGGGCCGTACGCCGCGTCCTCGCCGTGATGGACCGCTTCGGGCTGCTGGACGGCAGCGTTCCGCCCCGTCCCGCCCGCGACCCGAAGGCGGGCGCGGCCGTCGCCCTGGAGGTCGCCAAGGCGGGCGCGACGCTCCTGCGCAACAAGCGCCACGCACTGCCCCTGACCGGCGCCGCCGCCCGCAGCATCGCCGTCGTCGGCCCCACCGGCTCCCTGCCGTTCGTCAGCGGCGGCGGCAGCGCGCACGTCGTCCCGGACCACGCCGACAGCCCGCTCGACGCCATCCGCTCCCGCGCGGGAGGCGGCGCCCGGGTGTCGTACGCGCTCGGCGAGGACCTCTTCGGCAAGGCCATCCCGAGCGCGGCGCTGACCTCGGGCGTCGACACCGAGGGCCAGAACGTCCCCGCCGGAGGTGCCTGGACCTACACGGGGACGCTCACCGTCGCGGACGCCGACGAGTGGACCTTCGTCATCCACTACTCCGGCATCCGGCCCACGGTGCTCGTCGACGGCGTCGAACTCTTCCCGCCGCTGCCCGGCTACGGCGAGTACTTCAGCGGCGGTCTGGTCTCCGCCGCGCCCGATGGACTCGCCGTCCGCCGCAAGGCCCTCGACCTCGCGAAGGGCAAGCACCAGGTCTCCATCACCGCCCAGGGCGCCAACACGGGACAACTGTTCCGGCTGCGGCGAGTCACCGGGTCGACCCGCGCCCAGGACGTCGCCGAGGCGGTGGACGCCGCGCGCGCCGCCCACAGCGTCGTCCTCTTCGCCTACGAGGACGCCACCGAGGGCCTGGACCGCGGCACCCTCGCGCTGCCCGGCAACCAGGAGCAGTTGATCAAGGCCGTCGCGGCGGCCAACCCCCGGACGGCGGTCGTCCTCAACACCTCCTCCTCGACCTCGATGCCCTGGCTGGACGGCACGGCCGCCGTGCTCCAGATGTACTACCCGGGCCAGGAGGGCGCGGCCGCCACCGCCGCCGTCCTGTTCGGCGACTGCGATCCCGGCGGCCGGCTCACCCAGTCCTTCGCGGTCGACGACGCCCACCACCCGGTCGCCGGGGACCCGCACCGCTACCCCGGCGTGAACGGCACCGAGGAGTACTCGGAGGGGATCCATGTCGGCTACCGCTGGTACGACGCGCAGGGCGTGCGCCCGCTGTTCCCCTTCGGGCACGGACTCTCGTACACCACGTTCGCCTACGAGGACCTGCGGGTCCGGGGGAGCGAGGTCGGCTTCACCGTGCGCAACACCGGGCGGCGCGACGGCGTCGAGGTGGCGCAGGTCTACCTGGGGCCGTCGCCCGATCTCCGGCTCGACCAGGCCGTACGGGTGCTGGCCGGGTACCGGCGGCTCGCGCTGCGGGCGGGGGAGCGGCGACGGGTGACGGTGCGCCTCGACCGGCGCACGCTGTCGTCCTGGGACGCGGGGCGGCACGACTGGGTCCTCGGCACCGGGCGGCGCGCGGTGTGGGTGGGGTCGTCGTCGCGGGACCTGCGGCTGCGCGGCAGTGTGGAGGTGGGCGCGTGAACGGGGGACGGATCGTCCGATCCGGCCGCCTGCGCGCGCTGCTGGTGGGGGCGACGGTCTTCGCCGCCGCGCTCGTCGCACCGGCCCCGGCCCTTGCCGCCTCGGCCCCGGCGCACGCCGCGCAGGACCCGGCCGTCGTGCGCACCGCCGCCGGCCTGGTCCGGGGCGAAGTCACCGCCGAGGGAAGCCAGTTCCTCGGCATCCCGTACGCACAGCCGCCCGTCGGCGCGCTCCGCTGGAGGAACCCGGAGCCGGTCGCACCCTGGCGCGGTGTGCGCACCGCACGGGACTTCGGCAACCGGTGTGTCCAGACGGCCAGTTGGGACCCGGGCTACGAGCTGCCCAGCCACACCGAGGACTGCCTCGACCTCAATGTGTACGTCCCCGAAGGCGCCGGAAGCCGGCCGGTGATGGTCTGGCTGCACGGCGGCGGGCTCACCGCGGGTGCGGGCGAGGACATCGTGCCCGACACCTTCGCCCGCCGGACCGGCACGGTCGTTGTGACCGTCAACTACCGCCTCGGCGCGATGGGATTCCTCGCCACGGCCGGACTCGACGGGGAGGCGCGCGACGGGGTTTCGGGCAACTTCGGCATGCTCGACCAACAGGCCGCACTGCGCTGGGTGCGCGCCGACATAGGCCGCTTCGGTGGCGATCCGGGCCGCGTCACCGTCGCGGGCGAGTCGGCGGGCGGCCGCTCGGTCTGCACCCAGCTGGCCTCGCCGACCTCGAAGGGCCTGTACCGGGCGGGGATCGTCGAGAGCGGCGCGTACGGGAACTGCGCGGCGCGCACCCACGAGGCGGCCGTGGCCGCCGGCGCGGCCTTCGCGCGGAAGGTGGGCTGCGCCGATCTGTCGGCGGCGTGTCTGCGCGGCAAGTCGTCCGCGGAGATCCTCGCCGCCCAGGGCGGATTCGACTGGGGGCCCGTCGTGGGCGGCGCCTTCCTGCCGGTACAGCCCTTCGAGGCGTACGCGAAGGGGGCCGCGGCCCGGGTCCCCGTACTGAACGGGGCGAACGAGGACGAGGGGCGGCTGTTCGCCTTCGCCCGGTTCGACCATGCCGGCACCCCGCTCACCGCCGAGCGGTACCCGGCGGCCGTGAAGGAGGCCTGGGGCGCCGATCCGGGCGAGCGGGTGCTCGAGCGCTACCCGCTCGCCGGTTACCCGTCGCCGACCCTCGCCTACGCCACCGCCTTCGGTGACTACCTCATGGCGTGTCCGGCGCTGCGGCTCGACGCGGTGCTCGCCGGACGCGGGCCCGTGTACGCGTACGAGTTCGCCGACCGCACCTCGCCGCCGTTCGTCTCGCTGCGCGATCTCCACACGAGCTTCGACTTCGGGGCGACCCATGTGAACGAGGTGCAGTACCTCTTCAAGCACTTCGGGCTCCCCACCCCGCTGAACGCGGAGCAGCGGGCGCTGTCGCGGCAGATGATCCAGTACTGGGGGTCCTTCATCAGGGGCGGGGTGCCGCGTGCCGACGGACAGCCCGCGATGCCCGGCGGCGTCGGTCCGGTGCTCTCGCTGCGGACCGCCTCCCGGGGCGGAAACGTGGTGAGCACGACCGTCCACCGGGAGCATCGGTGCGAGCTGTGGGACGCCGCCGCGCGAGGCTGAGCGGTAGGCTTCCCGGCGTGTGTCCGTCGTCGCGGGCGCACGCCGGGAAGTGTGCGATTCGGGAGGAACCGGCGTTGGACGTCCAGCATTGGCTCGAGACGGTGCCCGCGGTCAGCATCTATGCGCTGGTGGCCCTGGTCATCGGCCTGGAGAGCCTGGGCATCCCGTTGCCCGGCGAGATCATCCTGGTTTCGGCGGCGCTGTTGTCCTCGCAGCACTCGGGCATCAACCCCGTCATCCTCGGGGCGTGCGCCAGCATCGGCGCGATCGTCGGCGACTCCATCGGCTATGCCATCGGCCGCAAGGGCGGGCGCCCCCTGCTGGCCTGGCTGGGCGCGAAGTTCCCCAGGCACTTCAGCGAGGGGCACGTCGCGACCGCCGAACGGTCCTTCCAGAAGTGGGGCATGTGGGCCGTCTTCTTCGGCCGGTTCATCGCGCTGCTGCGGATCTTCGCGGGGCCGCTCGCGGGTGTGCTGAAGATGCCGTACTGGAAGTTCCTGATCGCCAATGTGCTGGGCGGGGTCATCTGGGCCGGGGGTACCACCGCGGTCATCTACTACGTGGGTGTCGTCGCCGAGTCCTGGCTGAAGCGGTTCTCGTGGGTCGGGCTCGTGGTGGCCGTGCTCATCGGGCTTGCCTCGATGCTGATCGTGAAGCGCAAGGCGAAGAAGGCGGCGGCCGAGATCGAGGCGGGGGAACGGCAGCCGGTGCCGGCTGCCGAGTAGGTTTCCGCCGCCGTGTGTGTGCAGTTTGTACATGGCTGGGGGCGCCCACGCGGCGGAGCCGCATAGTGAACACGGCCCCGCGCCCCTGAAGGGGCGCTTCAGCTCGCGTGTGCTTCCTTGTGCGTCTTTGCCAGGTCCACGTAGAAGGTGCCGTTCAGGGTGAGGCCCTGGCGTTCCTCCTCCGTCAGGGGGCGCTTGACCTTGGCGGGGACTCCGGCCACCAGGGAGCCGGGCGGGACCCGCATCCCCTGGGGGACCAGGGCCTGGGCCGCCACCAGGGAACCGGCGCCGATCACCGCGCCGTTGAGGACCGTGGCGCCCATGCCGATCAGGCAGTCGTCCTCGACCGTCGCGCCGTGCAGCACGGCGTTGTGGCCGACCGAGACACGCTCGCCGACCGTGATCGGGAAGCCCGGGTCGACGTGGAGGGTGCAGTTGTCCTGGATGTTGCTGTCGGCGCCGACGACGATCGGACCGAAGTCGGCGCGCAGTACCGCGCCGTACCAGACGCTCGCGCCCGCGTGCAGGGTGACGTCCCCGATCACCACGGACATCGGTGCCGTGAACGCCTCCGGGTCCACCCGCGGGTCCTTGCCGCCGATCCCCATGATCAGCGCCTGCTGCGTCATCAGCGTCTCCTCGTTGTCGTCGGCGGCGGTACAGCGGCACCGTATGCCATCGCTCCCGGCCCCGGTGGGGCGAAGATCACAGCGGTGATCTCTGCTTGGCCCAGGTCGCCCTGAGTACGGTGAGCGGGTGCCCAGCAACAGGAACGTGTTCTCATCATGGCGGCGCCGCCTCGCGCAGCGCGCCGTCCACGCGGGCTGGGCCTGGGCGCAGCGCACGGGTTCGGTGACGGCCGAGCACCCGGGGCGGCTGCGCTTCGGCGCGATGGGAACGGGTACCAGACTCGCCTTCCCGCTCGGCACCGTCTTCGGTGAGCCCTGGATCCATCTCGGCGCCCACTGCATCGTCGGCGAACAGGTCACCCTTACCGCCGGTCTGATGCCCGACCTCGACCTCGGCGCCGACCCGATCCTGCGCGTCGGTGACGGTGTCGTGCTCGGCCGCGGCAGCCACGTCATCGCCGACACGACGGTCACGATCGGCAGCGACTGCTACTTCGGGCCGTATGTGTATGTGACGTCCACGAACCACTCGTACGACGATCCGCACGTGCCCATCGGCAAGCAGTGGCCCCGGATGGAGCCGGTGGAGATCGGATCCGGCTGCTGGATCGGCACCGGGGCGGTGATCCTGCCGGGGGCGCGGATCGGGCGGAACGTCGTGGTGGCGGCCGGTGCGGTGGTGCGCGGCGCGGTGCCGGACCACTCGGTCGTGGCGGGGGCTCCCGCCCGGGTCGTACGGCGCTGGGACGCGGTCGACGGCTGGCAGCCGCCGCTGCGGACGCCCGCGCCGGTCCCGATTCCCGACGGGGTGACACCGGAGCAACTGCTCGCGCTGTCGGAGTTGGACGAGGAGACCGTGGAGCGGCTGGCGGAGCTGGACGCCGAGTCGTCCTGAAGCCGATCGGGACTGATCAGCCGGTGGCCAGCAGTACCGTGCCGACCAGTGCCAGGCCCGCGCCCGCCGCCTGGATTCCGCGCAGCCGTTCGCTGAGGAAGCCCCGTGCGGCGAGGGCCGTGACCACCGGATAGAGCGAGGCGAGGACGGCGGCCACCGTGACCGGGCCGTGCTGGGCGGCGACGGAGTACGTGCCGTTCGCCGCGACGTCCGCGAGGCCGACGAAGGCGAGTGCGGGCAGGCAGTGCCAGGGGAAGCCGTCCTCGGGGAGGGCGGAGGCGCCGCGTCGCACGGAGACGAGGAGCGCCGCGCCACCGGTGGCGACGTTGGTCAGGCGCTGCACGAACAGCGCGAGGAACAGCCCGGTCACCGACGAGGACGCCTCCGCGATCAGCACGAACACCGTGCCGAAGCCGAGCGCGGCGATCAGCGTGAGGAGGACCGCCTGCCGCTGCACGGGGGCGCCTCTCAACTGGGGCCCGCCGGCGAGCGCGACGCCCACGACGGCGACCGCGATGCCCGCCACCTGCGTCAGCCCGGGGCGCTCCCCGAGGAAGAGGCCCACGGTGATGGGGACGGCGACGGCCAGGGAGCCGAGTGGGGAGACGACGCCCATCGGGCCCAGGGCGAGCGCCTTGTAGAAGGAGAGCAGCGCGACGGGTCCCACGAGTCCCGCGGCGAACGCGAACCACAGCTGCGGTCCCGCCGCGCTCCAGCCGCCGGTCACGACCACGATCGCGCCCAGTACCGCCGCCGCGATCGACTGCGAGACGACGACCACGGTGAGCGCGGGCATGCGCCGGGTCAGCAGCCCTCCGCCGAAGTCGGCCAGGCCCCACAGGAGGCTGGTGGCCAGAGCGAAGATCGCTGTCATGGGTCGCCTCGCAGTACAGTTCAGTGAACGATCAGGTGCACCACAGCATAGTTCATTTCATTGAACTCTGTAATCTAGAATACTGTACGCAGACTATTGGACGGAATGTGTCGGATCTCGACCTGCTGACCCAGTCGCTGGCGCGCAACGTCAAGCGCTGGCGCACCGAGCGCGGCTTCACCCTGGACGTGCTCGCCGGCCGCGCCGGAGTCAGCCGTGGCATGCTCATCCAGATCGAGCAGGCCAGGACCAACCCCAGCATCGGTACCGTCGTGAAGATCGGTGACGCGCTCGGCGTCAGCATCACGACCCTCCTCGACTACGAGCAGGGCCCCAAGGTCCGGATCGTCCCGGCCGAGCAGGCCGTACGGCTGTGGCACACGGACGCGGGCAGCTACAACCGCCTTCTCGCGGGCACCGAGGCGCCCGGACCGCTGGAGATGTGGGACTGGCGGCTGATGCCGGGCGACGGCAGTCCCTCGGACCCGCACCCCACGGGGACGGTCGAACTCGTCCATGTCATGGCGGGCGAACTCACCCTCAGCGTCGACGGGACCGACTACCGCGTCCCCGAGGGCGCGAGCGTGTCGTTCGAGGCCAACACCCCCCATACGTACGCCAACAAGGGCGACGTGCCGGTGGAGATGGTCATGGCGGTGTCGGTGCCGTTCGTGCACTGAGACACCCGGCCGGGCGGACCGGAGCGGCTGTTAGCGTGCCGTCATGCGCGCTCCCATCGGACACTTCGACCACGCCACGGCCGCCCCCGACTGCCTCGACGAGCTCACCCGCCCGGTCGCGGACGGCGTACGCCACTGGCGCGGGACCGTCCCCGCCGACCAGATCGTGTACGTCGACACGGACCCCGAGTGGGCCGACACCGCGACCTTCGTCGAGCACTACGGCAAGGAACTGCTGGACCAGTCCGCCAACTGCGTGGTCGTCGCGGGCAAACGCGGCGGCGAGACCACGCTCGCCGCCTGCGTGGTCCTCTCCGCCACCCGGGTCGACGTCAACGGTGCCGTCCGCCGCCAACTCGGCGCCCGCAAGGCCTCGTTCGCCCCGATGGAAACCGCCACCGGCGAGAGCGGCATGGAGTACGGCGGAATCACCCCGATCGGACTGCCGGGCGACTGGCCGGTGCTGGTGGACCCGGCGGTCGTCGAGCTGCCGTACGTCCTGGTGGGCAGTGGCCGGCGGCGCGGGAAACTGCTGGTACCGGGCAAGGCGTTCGCCGAACTGCCGAACGCGGTGGTACTGGAGGGGCTGGGCATCGCCTGACCGGTCAGGCGACCATGTGATGCGCCAGCGCCAGGTGCGGGTCCGTCTCGCCCGGCACGGGGGCCGGATCGGCGTGTACGAGGGCCGCGGTGAGCTTCGGTACGGCGTGCAGCAGGGCGTGTTCGGCCTCGACGGCGATCCGGTGTGCCTGTCGCACGCTCGCCTCGCCGTCCACCACGACCGCCACCTCGGCGCGCAGCCGGTGCCCGATCCAGCGCAGCCGCAGCTCACCCACCCCGCGCACGCCGGGGACCTCCCGCAGTGCCCGTTCGGCCGAGTCGACCAACTCAGGGTCCACGGCATCCATCACGCGCCGGAACACCTCGCGAGCGGCGTCGCGCAGCACCAGCAGGATCGCGGCCGTGATCGCCAAGCCCACCAGCGGGTCGGCCAGTTGCCACCCCAGTGCCGCGCCGCCCGCTCCCACCAGCACCGCCAGTGACGTGAAGCCGTCCGTACGGGCATGGAGGCCGTCCGCGACGAGGGCGGCCGAGCCGATCTCACGCCCGACCCGGATGCGGTGCCGGGCGACCCACTCGTTGCCGAGGAAGCCGATCAGCGCGGCCGCCGCGACGACCGGGATGTGGTGCAGGGGGCGCGGGTCGATCAGCCGCTCGAGGGCCGTCCAGGCCGCGAACGCACCGGACGCGGCGATCGTCAGCACGATCACGATGCCCGCGAGGTCCTCCGCCCGGCCGTAGCCGTAGGTGAAGCGGCGCGTCGCCGCGCGTCGGCCCAGGACGAACGCGATGCCGAGAGGGACGGCCGTGAGCGCGTCGGCGGCGTTGTGCACCGTGTCGCCGAGCAGCGCGACCGATCCGGAGACCACGACCACGACCGCCTGCGCCACGGCTGTCGTGCCGAGGACGACGAGGGACACCCACAGGGCGCGCATACCGCGCGCCGAGGACTCCAGCGCGGAGTCGAGCTTGTCGCCGGTCTCGTGGGAGTGGGGGGTGAGGAGGTGACGGAGACGGGGGAGGAGACCGGAAGGGGTGCCGTGGGAGTGGGGGCGCGGGTGGGGATGCGGCTGATCGTGCCCCATGCGGCTGTGGCCGTGGCCGTGGCTGTGGCTGTGGTCATGGCCGTGGGGCGAGCCGTGATCGTGGGAGTGGCCGTGGTCGTGGCCTTGCTCGTCGTGCCGGTCGCTCACGAGGGTCCCCTTCCGGTGCGCGGGAGTGGACGTGTCGGCGTCCACAGGGCCATTATGTGCGTATGAGCGCACGCATGCACCTATCACCTGCGCATGATGCGCATCCGCGTACCCCCGGCGAGGAACAGTTCGCGCTCGCCGCCGAACTCCTCGCCCTCCTGGGCGACCGCACCCGGCTCACCCTGCTGCACGCGCTGACCGGCCAAGAGGCCGATGTCACGACGCTCACCGAGGCGTGCGGGGCCGCGCGCCCGGCCGTCAGCCAGCATCTGGCCCGGCTGCGTCTCGCCGGTCTGGTGAACACCCGCAAGGAGGGCCGCCGGGTGATCTACTCACTCGGTGACGGCCATCTGCGCCGGGTGGTCGACGAGGCGCTGAACCTGGCCGACCACCGCCTCACCGACCATCCGCCGCACGGCTGACGGATCCCCCCGGCGCTCAGTGGCCGGAGTCGTCCTCGCCCGCCTCCAGCAGGTTCGCCGCCGCGCCCACGATGCTCGGGTCCGGGCTGCCGACGACCTCCTCATCCTTGTCCGCGTAGGCGAAGCGGGCCAGGACGCTGCGCATCGCCTCGACACGCGCCCGCTTCTTGTCGTTGCTCTTCACCACGGTCCAGGGGGCCTGCTCGGTGTCCGTCTCGCGGAACATGGTGACCTTGGCGGCGGTGTAGTCGTCCCAGCGGTCCAAGGAGGCCAGGTCCATGGGGCTGAGCTTCCACTGTCGTACGGGATCGACCTGGCGGATCGTGAAACGGGTGCGCTGCTCGCCCTGCGACACGGAGAACCAGAACTTGATCAGGTCCACCCCGTCGTCGACGAGCATCCGTTCGAAGGCGGGCGCCTGCCGCATGAAGCGCCGGTACTCGTCGTCCGTGCAGAAGCCCATCACCCGCTCGACGCCGGCCCGGTTGTACCAGGACCGGTCGAACATCACGATCTCGCCCGCGGTCGGCAGATGCTCCGCGTACCGCTGGAAGTACCACTGGCCGCGCTCGCGCTCGGTCGGCTTCTCCAGCGCCACCACCCGGGCACCGCGCGGATTGAGGTGCTCGGTGAACCGCTTGATCGTGCCGCCCTTGCCGGCCGCGTCACGCCCCTCGAAGACGATGACCAGGCGGCGGCCGGTCGCCTTGATCCAGCTCTGCAGCTTCAGCAGTTCTATCTGTTGGAGGCGTTTGTGCCACTCGTACTCCTTGCGCTCCATGCGCTCGTGGTACGGGTAGTTCTCACGCCAGGTCTCCACCGGACTGCCGTCCGACCGGATCAGTACCGGGTCGTCGTGGTCGCTGTAATCGACGGTCAGTCCCGTCAGCAGTGGCGTCATCGCGGCCTCCCCGGCTTCACTCAGTGCAACTGCGGCACGATCAGGTAAATTCCGTACGCGACGACGGCCGCGCAGGCCAGGAAACACAGTCCCGCCTGCGCGAAGCCGAGGGCGTGGGTGCCGCCGGCGTCCTTCTCGCGTGCGGCCTCGACCTGGGAGACACCCAGCACGCCGAGCGCGAAGACGACCACCACTGCGACAGTGACGGCGATGCTCACCGCGGTGACCTCGCCCAGTGCGGTCCAGTCCACATGCATCGTACGACTTCTCCTTGGCTCAGGCGACGGTGCCGACGGCCGTCGGCACAGCGGCACGGACGGTGACCTCATGGGCGTCGTTCACATGGTCGGCGCGCACCGGATTGCGGCGCGAGGCGAGCACGATGAACGCGGCGACGGCGGCGGCGCACAGGGCGATCACCACGGTGCCGAAGGTGCCGCCGTGCTTCACCACGCTCGCCGCGACCCCGCCGACCAGCGCGGCGGCGGGCAGCGTGACCAGCCAGGCGATGACCATGCGCCCCGCCGTGCCCCAGCGGACCTCGGCCAGTCGCCTGCCCAGACCTGCCCCGAGGATGCCGCCGGAGCAGACCTGTGTGGTGGAGAGCGCGAAACCCAGGTGGGCGGAGGTGAGGATCACGGTGGTGGCGGCGGCCTCGGCCGCGAAGCCCTGCGGCGACTGGATGTCGGTGAGCCCCTTGCCCATCGTGCGGATGATCCGCCAGCCGCCGAGGTAGGTGCCCAGTCCGATGGCGAGACCGGCGGACGCGATCACCCACACCGGGGGACCTGCGTCGTGGCCCAGCGCCCCCGCCGAGATCAGCGTCAGCGTGATGACGCCCATCGTCTTCTGGGCGTCGTTCGTGCCGTGCGCGAGGGAGACGAGCGAGGCCGAGGCGATCTGGCCGAGCCGGAAGCCCTTGGTCACCGAGTCCCGGCGGGCCGGTGCGGTGATCCTGTACGCGAGGTAGGTGGCCAGCAGCGCGGCCACGCCCGCCACGACCGGCGAGGCCACGGCCGGGATCAGCACCTTCTCGACCACCTTGTCGAAGTGCACGCCGTGCTCGCCCGCGCCGACCCACACCGCCCCGATCAGTCCGCCGAACAGGGCGTGCGAGGAACTGGAGGGCAGCCCGAGCAGCCAGGTCAGCAGATTCCAGAGAATCGCCCCGACCAGGCCCGCGAAGATCATCCCCGGTGTGACCAGGGTGTCGTCCACGATGCCGCCCGAGATGGTCTTCGCGACCTCGGTGGACAGGAACGCCCCGCCGATGTTCAGGACGCCGCTGATGAGGACCGCTGTTCTCGGCTTGAGCGCCCCGGTGGCGATGGACGTGGCCATCGCGTTCGCCGTGTCGTGGAATCCGTTGGTGAAGTCGAAGGCCAGCGCCGTGACGATGACGACCGTCACGAGGAACGTGATGTGGTCCATCCCCTCATGGAAGCGACCACAGGCGTACGCCGGGCGAACCGGAGACGAAGGTGGTGTGAGCCGGAGCGGAGGTGAGGGTGCGGGGGATCGGGCCTCGATGCGGTTCGCTCAGAGGTCGGTCGGCGTGCGTTGGCTGAAACTCGTCCGATGCGCGGTACTCGTCCTATGCGCGGCCGCAGTCGGGGCACAGGCCCCGGTAGGTCACCTCGACATCGGAGACGGTGAAGCCGAACCGCTCGGATGCGGGCAGATCGGACAGGGGGTCGCCGCTGGGGTGGACGTCCCGGATGGCGCCGCAGACCGAGCACACCAGGTGCTGGTGGGGGTGGTGGGCGTTCGGGTCGTAGCGCTTGGCGCGGCCGTCGGTGGCCACCTCGATCACCTCGCCGAGCGAAACGAGCTCGCCGAGGGTGTTGTAGACGGTCGCGCGGGAGATCTCCGGCAACCGGGCGGTGGCGCGTGCGAGCACCTCGTCCGCGGTGAGATGTACGTGCTCGCCGTCGAGTACCTCGGCGACCACCCGGCGCTGGGCGGTCATCCGCCAGCCGCGTCCGCGAAGTCGTTCGAGCAGGTCACTCATGCTCACCAGCCTAACCATGCATCGTCTGACGAATGAATCCGTACGGGTCTGGTTCTCGTATTGACTTGGACTGTGTCCATCGTAGGATCGGTTCTGGCGACAGCCAAGGGACAGGACAACAGCAGGGGAAAGCACGTGACGGTTCAGGAGACGGGTGGAGCTCGCCCACTTCAGCCGCGAGCGCATCCCCGAGCGCAAGGTCCGCGCGAGGCGCATCGCCCACGCGAGTGGCGCCGGCGCTCGGGGCCCTCCGCGCACCCATCGCGGTGCGCCGCGTACGCCGTGCCCAACCCGGCAGCCCGACCCGGTTCGAGCGACGCGTCGGCGACTGCCACCCCTACGTCATGTGCCGGTCGTACGGTGTCGTCGACGACGTCCCCAGGGGCCTGTGCCCCGGCTGTTTCGACGGTTTCGACCGACTGTTCCACCGCCCGCAGTTCCTGAGCACAGTGATCCGCCCCGTCCGGAAGGATTCCCATGTCCGAGAACCATGATGCAATCGTCACCGATGCGAAGTCGGAGGGCGCAGGTGGCTGCCCCGTCGCGCACGGGCGCGCCGCGCACCCGACCCAGGGCGGTGGAAACCGCCAGTGGTGGCCGGAGCGGCTCAACCTGAAGATCCTCGCCAAGAACCCCGCCGTGGCGAACCCCCTCGGTGAGGAGTTCGACTACGCCGAGGCGTTCAAGACCCTCGACCTCGCGGCCGTGAAGCAGGACATCGCCGAGGTGCTGACCACCTCGCAGGACTGGTGGCCGGCCGACTTCGGCAACTACGGCCCGTTCATGATCCGGATGGCCTGGCACAGCGCGGGCACCTACCGCATCAGCGACGGCCGCGGCGGCGCCGGCGCCGGTCAGCAGCGCTTCGCCCCCCTCAACAGCTGGCCGGACAACGGCAACCTCGACAAGGCCCGCCGCCTTCTGTGGCCGGTCAAGAAGAAGTACGGTCAGAGCCTCTCCTGGGCCGACCTCATGATCCTCACCGGTAACGTCGCCCTGGAGCAGATGGGCTTCGAGACCTTCGGCTTCGCCGGCGGCCGCGCGGACGTCTGGGAGTCCGAGGAGGACGTGTACTGGGGTCCCGAGACCACCTGGCTCGACGACCAGCGCTACACCGGCGACCGCGAGCTGGAGAACCCGCTCGGCGCCGTCCAGATGGGCCTCATCTACGTCAACCCCGAGGGCCCCAACGGCAACCCGGACCCGATCGCCGCGGCCCGTGACATCCGTGAGACGTTCCGCCGCATGGCGATGAACGACGAGGAGACGGTCGCCCTCATCGCGGGCGGTCACACCTTCGGCAAGACCCACGGCGCGGGTCCCGCGGAGAGCGTCGGTGCCGACCCGGAGGCCGCCCCGATCGAGGCGCAGGGCCTGGGCTGGAAGAGCACGTACGGCACCGGCAAGGGCGCGGACGCCATCACCTCCGGCCTGGAGGTCACCTGGACCACCACGCCCACCCAGTGGAGCAACGGCTTCTTCGACAACCTCTTCGGCTACGAGTGGGAGCTGACCCAGAGCCCCGCCGGCGCCAACCAGTGGGTGGCCAAGGACGCCGAGGCGACCGTCCCCGACGCGCATGACCCGTCGAAGAAGCGTCTGCCCACGATGCTCACCACCGACCTCTCGCTGCGCGTCGACCCGATCTACGAGCCGATCTCCCGCCGCTTCCACGAGAACCCCGCGGAGTTCGCGGACGCCTTCGCCCGCGCCTGGTACAAGCTGACCCACCGTGACATGGGCCCGAAGTCGCTCTACCTCGGCCCGGAGGTCCCGGCGGAGACCCTGCTGTGGCAGGACCCGCTGCCGGAGGCGGAGGGCGAGGCCATCGGCGCCGATGACGTCACCGCCCTCAAGGCGAAGATCCTCGACTCCGGCCTGACCGTCCCGCAACTGGTCTCCACCGCGTGGGCATCCGCCTCGACGTTCCGCGGCAGCGACAAGCGCGGCGGCGCCAACGGCGCGCGCATCCGCCTGGAGCCGCAGCGCGGCTGGGAGGCCAACGACCCCGACCAGCTCGCGGCGGTGCTGCGCACGCTGGAGGGCATCCAGCGGGAGTTCAACACCGGCGCCAAGAAGGTCTCCCTGGCCGACCTGATCGTCCTCGGCGGCAGTGCCGCGGTCGAGAAGGCCGCCAAGGACGCCGGTCACGAGGTCGAGGTGCCCTTCACCCCGGGCCGCGTCGACGCGACGGACGAGCACACCGACGCGGAGTCCTTCGCCGCGCTGGAGCCGACCGCCGACGGGTTCCGCAACTACCTCGGCAAGGGCAACCGCCTCCCGGCCGAGTACCTGCTGCTGGACCGCGCGAACCTGCTGACCCTGAGCGCCCCCGAGCTGACGGTCCTCGTCGGTGGCCTGCGCGTCCTGGGCGCGAACCACCAGCAGTCGGCGCACGGTGTCCTCACCGCGACCCCCGGAACGCTGACCAACGACTTCTTCGTCAACCTGCTCGACCTGGGCACGACGTGGACGCCGACGTCCGAGGACGCGACCACCTTCGAGGCCCGCGACGACGCCACCGGCGAGGTCAAGTGGACCGGCACCCGTGCCGACCTCGTCTTCGGCTCGAACTCCGAACTGCGCGCGCTCGCCGAGGTCTACGCGGGCGATGACGCCAAGGCGAAGTTCGTGAAGGACTTCGTCGCGGCGTGGGACAAGGTCATGAACCTCGACCGGTTCGACCTCGTCTGATCATCCGGGCCAGGACGTCCAGGTCGGCCCGTACCGGCCGACCTGGACGTTTTTTGGTCGGGGGGCCTCTCTCGGCGCCGCGTAAAAACGCTTGCCCCGAGCATCTCGTCGTCATGAGGATGACGGAATGCCGATCTTTTCTGCCCCCGACGGGACCGAACTGGCCTACCACGTCGCGGGCGAGGGCGAGCCGTTGCTCTGTCTGCCCGGTGGGCCCATGCGTGCCTCCGCCTACCTCGGCGATCTCGGCGGACTGTCGCGGCACCGTCGGCTGTTCCTGCTGGATCTGCGGGGGACCGGCGACTCCGCCGTCCCGGCCGACCCGGCGACGTACCGCTGCGACCGGCAGGTCGACGACGTCGAGGCCTTCAGGGCGCATCTCGGGTTGGAGCGGGTGGATCTCCTCGCCCACTCGGCGGCCGGTGACCTCGCGCTCCTCTACGCGGCCCGGTATCCGGACCGCATCCGCACCCTCACATCGGTCACCGGGCGCGCCCGGGCCCTCGGTATCGACTTCACCGAGGAGCACCGCCGGGAGGCGGCCGCGCGGCGCAAGGCCGAGCCGTGGTTCGCGGCAGGGTACGACGCCTACGAACGGATCTGGGCGGGCTCGGCGGCCGATGCCGACTGGGACGCCGTCGCCCCGTTCTTCTACGGCCGCTGGGACACGACCGCGCAGGCGCACGCCGAGACCGAGGTCGAACAGACCAACGAGGAGGCCGCGGGCCTGTACGCCTCCGCCGGCGCCTTCGAACCCGCCGTGGCCCGCGCCGCCGTCGCCACGCTGGACGCACGGGTCCTGCTGCTCGCGGGCGAACTCGACAGTGGCCCACTGCCGCGCGTGGCCGCCGCCGTGGCGGAGCTGTTCCCCGAGGGGGAGCTGAACGTCCAGCCGGAGGCCGGCCACCACCCGTGGCTCGACGACCCCCGGCGCTTCACGGAGACGGTGACGGCCTTCCTCGGCCGGGCGCGGTGACCGGGCCCGGCCGGGCCCGACCTGACTCAGGCCAGCCGCAGGTCGACCCACTCGGCCGTTTCGCCCGGCAGCACGTACCTTTCGATCTCGACGAAGCCGTGCTGCACGGCGAACCGCAGCCCGTCCTCGTTGGACGCCAGTACGACCGTCTCGACCACGTCCGCGCCCAGCGCTCGCGCCCGCTTCAGCCCGCGCTCGTAGAGCTCCTCACCGAACCCCTGCCGACGGTGTCCGGGCAGGACCCGGGCGATCACCGTCGCCGTCGAGCCGCCGTCCTTCGGCGGACGCACGGTCGAGCAGCCCACCAGGACGTCGCCGAGGTACGCGACCTCCAGGTGGTTGCGCCCGGCCCGCTCACGGACCTCGTCGAGCGACAGGGCGGCCGGTGGCACGATGGCATTGTGGACGTACTGCCAGTCCTTGAGACCGGTCTCGTCGTCCGACTGCTGAAAGCTGAGTGTGGACACCGGAGCAGCAAACCCATCCCCACCACCGGCCGTCAACCGGGTTCGCCGCGCACCGGCCTGGCGTGCGGACGTGGCTCAGCCGAGGCGGGGGATCTCGATGGCGGGGCAGCGGTCCATGACCATGTCGAGTCCGGCGGCGCGGGTACGGTCGTACGCGCCCTCGTCGACGACGCCGAGCTGGAACCAGACGGCCTTCGCGCCGGCGGCGGCGGCTTCGTCGGCGACGGGCCCCGCGAGGTCGCTGTTGACGAAGACGTCGACGACATCGACGTCGAACGGGATCGCGTTCAGCGACGGGTAGCCCTTCTCGCCGTGGACGGTCTCGGCCTTCGGGTGCACGGGGACGATCCGCTTGCCGTAGCGCTGGAGGACGTCGGCGACTCCGTACGCCGCACGCCGCTCGTTGGACGAGAGGCCCACGATCGCCCAGGTGTCGCCGAGTTCGGTGAGGATCTTGCGGATCGTTGCCGGGTCGCCGTACACGGTCGGCCTCCTGGGTCTGGTGTGAAGGACTGTCATGGGCCCGCGTGGCCTGTCGTACGTACGCAGCCGGACAACAGCATGAGACACGCGGTGATTCCCCGTGGCGTGGGGGGCTCTGTCGCACCCGGGAACGCCGCTCCCCGGTACAGCGCGGTCTGCCACGCGGCGCGCGTGAGGGGCAGGGTGGGAATGCCCCTCGACCGTTCGTCCGTCCGAGGGCGCCGACCAGCAAGCCCGCCGTGGACTCACCACGGCCGACCGAGAGGACGTACGCCATGCGCACCACGACACTGGGCAGCAAGGGACCCGAGGTCGGTGTGATCGGCCTGGGGTGCATGGGCATGACCTTCTCGTACGACATGAAGACCCCGCGCGACGAAGCCACCTCCGTCGCGGTCGTCCACCAGGCGCTCGACCTGGGCGCCACCCTCATCGACACCGCCGACGTGTACGGCCCCCACACCAACGAGGAACTGGTCGGACGGGCGCTGGCGGGCGGCCACCGGGAGCGGGCTGTGCTGGCCACGAAGGTCGGCCTGGTGGTGAGCGATCCGACCGGCGGTCCCGGCAACTCCCCGGTCATCGTCAACAACGGCCGCCCCGAGCACGTACGGAAGTCGATCGACGAGAGCCTGCGCCGCCTCGGCACCGACCACGTGGACCTCTACCAGCTGCACCGCGTCGACCCCCGGGTGCCCGTCGAGGAGACCTGGGGAGCCATGGCCGAGGTCGTGGCCGCGGGCAAGGCCCGGCAGATCGGCCTGTCCGAGGTGAACGTCGAGCAGATCGAGCGGGCGCAGTCGGTGCACCCGGTGGCCTCGGTGCAGTCCGAGCTGTCGCTGTGGAACCGCGACCCGCTGGCCGAGGTCCTGCCGTACTGCGAGGAGCAGGGCATCGCCTTCCTGCCGTTCTCGCCGCTGGGCCGCGGCTTCCTGGCCGGACGGTTCGCCTCCTTCGACGACCTGCCCGAGGACGACTTCCGGCGACGGCTGCCGCGCTTCCAGCAGGACGCGTTGCGCGCCAACCTCGCCATCGTCGGCCGGGTCCGTGAGATCGCCGAGCGGGCCGGGATCACCCCGGCGCAGGTGGCACTGGCGTGGCTGGTCGCCCAGGGACGGTACGTCGTCCCCATCCCCGGCACCAAGACTCCGAAGTACCTGGCGGACAACACCGGCGCGGGTGAGGTGGAGCTGAGCGCGGCGGCCCTGGCCGACCTGGACGCCCTTCCCGCACCGGAAGGCGGCCGCTACTGAAACGAGCGGCGGGGGCCCACGGGGGGCATGCTGCCCCTCGTAGGCTGCCCTGCCCCCGAGGCCCCAAGGAAGACCATGACCACCATCGCCATCATCGGAGCCGGACCCGGCCTCGGAGTCGCCGTCGCACGGCGGTTCGGCCGCGAGGGGTTCGACGTCGCTCTCATCACCCGCACCACGGACCGGGCACAGGCGCTCTCCGCCGATCTGGCGGGCGAGGGCCTGACGGCGCGCGGTTTCGCGGCCGACGTACGCGACCCGAAGGCGCTCGAAGCGGCGCTGGACGCGGCGACCGCGACCCTGGGGCCCATCGAGGTCATGCAGTACAGCCCGGTCCCGCAGCGGGAGTTCATGCGGCCCGTCCTGGAAACCACCCCCGCCGACCTCGTGGGACCGATCGAGTTCTCGGTGTACGGCCCCGTCGCCGCCGTGCGCCAGGTGCTGCCCGGCATGCGCGCCCTCGGCCGCGGCACCATCGTCTTCGTCAACGGCGGCACCGCCGCGGTACCCCACCCCGACCGGGCCGGCACCTCCATCGCCTTCGCCGCCGAGAGCGCCTACGGACACCTGTTGCACGGCGCCCTCGCCGACGAGGGCATCCACGTCGCACAACTCGTCATCCCTGGCGCGATCAGCCCCGGACACCCCAGGAAGGACCCCGCCGCGCTCGCGGAGACCATCTGGAACATCCACCGGGACCAGCACGGCTACCGGCACTTCGCCGACGACCTCGACTCCTGACGGGCGGTGCCCGAGCAGCCCTCTGGACCCCTCGGCCTCACTCGATATTGCTTAACTTATGCAAGTAGACGTTAAGGTCGTCCCATGTCGACACCGCCGCCCACAGCAGCCGATCCCGCGTTGACGGACGTGGCCGAGATCGAGCGTGCGCTCACCCGTATCTCGTATCTGACCAGCAGGGTTCGTCAGCATGAGCGCCTCATGGCGCTGGCCGGGCTGGCCCTGGACCGGGCCGCCGTCGCGCTGTTGCGGCAGGTCGCCGACTCGGGCTCGCTGCGGCCCAGTGAGCTGGCGAACCTGCTGTCCGTAGAGGCGTCCCACGTGACCCGGCAGGTTCAGCAGCTGGAGAAGACCGGCTGTCTGACGCGTGTCCCGGACCCGAACGACCGCCGGGCCCAGCGCATCGAGCTCACGCCGGCCGGCCGGGACGCGGTCGACCGCGTGCGGGAGGCGAGCTGCCGAGGGATGTCGGTCGCGCTGGCGGAGTGGTCGCCGGGAGACCTTGAGCAGCTCGCCACGCTGTGCCATCGGCTGGCCGACGACTTCTTCGATCACGCCGAGGACGAGATCGACCTGGCGCCCCAGGTCCGTGACAAGGCCTGACCGGTTGCGGGCTCCTGCGTCCGACTTGGCGGCGCCGAGGCCCGGTTGAGCCTCGGCGCCGCCGGTCGGGAATGCCGGCCGTACGACGTTCCCGCCCCGCAGGACCCCGTACCGTCAACGGTTCCTGGGCAGCCTGAGGTGGCGCTCCGCGATGATCTCCCGGAGGATCTCGCTGGTCCCGCCGTAGATGGTGCCGACCACCGCCGCCCGGAAGCCCCCCTCGAACCTGCCGCCCGCGGGCGCGCCGGCCGCCTCGGGGGCCAGTACGCCCTCGGCGCCCAGGATGTCGAGGATGTCGCTGGAGTGGCGCTGGGCGGCCTCCGTGGCGAACAGCTTCCACATCGACCCCTCGACACCGGGGAGGTCGCCCTTCTGGGCGCGCCATCGGTTGCGGAGGGCGAGCAGGCGTGTGACCTCCTCGTCGACCGCCATCCTGCCGATCCGCTCGGCGGCCAGGGGGTCGTCGAGGACCGTCGTCCCGTCGGGGCGTCGCGCGGTGCGTGCCCAGGCGGCCAGATCCTCGACCAGAGAACCGCCGTCCGAACCGGGGCTGGACGCGGAGCGTTCGTGGACCAGCGCCACGTGCATGACGCCCCACCCACCGTCGACCCCGCCGAGGCGCGCGGAATCCGGGACCCGCACGCCGGCGTAGAACGTGGCGTTGGTGCGCTGCCCGCCGAGCGTGTGGATCGGCTGGATGTCGTACCCGGCGCTGTCGGTCGGCACGAGGAACATCGACAGCCCCTTGTGCTTCGGAACGTCCGGATCGGTGCGGGCCAGCACGAACACATGGCTGCACAGCTGGGCGGTGCTGGTGAACATCTTCTGGCCGTTGATGACCCACTCGTCGCCGTCCCGGACCGCGGTGGTCTTCGCCGCGGCGACGTCCGAGCCGGAGTCCGGCTCGCTGTACCCCAGGGCGATCAGCCGCTCTCCGCGGAGCGCGGCCGGGATGTACTCGCGTTTCTGCTCCTCGGTTCCCACGTGCTCGATGGTGCGCAGCACCATGGAGGTCGTGGACCAGCCGTCGGAGGCGAGCCCCATGCGGCCGAGTTCGTCGAACACGGCCCGGGCGAAGCCGGGATCGACCTCGCTCCCGCCGTACTCGGGCGCCCAGTCGGCCGCGAGGATCCCGTCGCGCGCGAGCAGGGCATGCAGCTCGGCCGTCTGATGCGTGCCGGAGCGGCGCTGTTCCTCCACCCACTCCGGTCGCGCATGAGCCTCGACCCAGGCGCAGGCCGCCTCGCGGTGCGAGGCCAGTTCGTCGAATTCGCGGAAGTCCATCGTCAGCCCGCCCTCTCTGCCGGTGCCGGTGCCGGTGCCGGTGTCGGTGTCGGTGCCGCGCCGAAGACGCGGTGCGCGAGCCGCGCGTACGCCGCGCGGGAGTCGCCCGCGACGAGTGACCAGGCCTTCGCCCGTCGGAAGTAGAGCTGGATGTCGTACTCCAGCGTGTAGCCGTATCCGCCGTGGAAGTGCAGGACCTCCGACGTCGTCTTGAAGGCGGTCTCCGCGGCGAACAGGAAGGCCATGGTCGCCGAGGTGTCGGCCGTGGGCAGGTTCTCGTCCTGTGCCCAGGCCGCCTCGTAGGCCAGCAGGCGGGCGCCGTCGAGGGCGATCGCGTTGTCGGCCAGGCGGTGCTGGATGGTCTGGAACGTGCCGATGAGCACACCGAACGCCTTGCGTTGCATCACGTAGTCGACGCCGATGTCGAGGGCCTTCGAGCCGAGGCCGAAGAGCGCCGCGCCGGTCAGCAGTTCCCACCGGCTCAGGGCGCGGCGATAAGCGCGCACGGCGGCCGGCCCGCGCGCCAGCACCAGGGCGTCTTCCGTGTCGATGGGGCAGTCGGCGAGCGGAAGTGCCCCGAGATTGCGGACGGCCCCGCCCGGTGTGGCGGGGCCGCGGTCCGGCTGCCGGAGCAGGAGGAGTTCGTCACCCCGCAGGACGGCCACGAGATCGGCCACCGCGCCCGCCGGAACCAGCCGCGCGAGGTCGCCCGTCGCCGGGCGCAGGGCCAGGGTCGCCAGGAGCTCGCCCGCGACGGCGCGTGCGGTGAGGGACTGCAGGCGGGCGTCCGGCTCGCCGGACGACGGCGAGCCCGCGTCGGCCGAAGACGAGCCCCCGCCGGGCAGCGACGAACCTCTGTCGGACAGCGACGCGATGAGGTCGTTCGCCACCGCCGCCTCGATCAGGGGCACCGGGGCGAGGGACTGCCCGAGGCACTCCGCCGCGATGGCCAGTTCCACGAAACCGGCACCGCCGCCACCGAGGTGCTCGGGTACGGCGATCGCGGCGAACCCCAGGTCGACGACCTTCCGCCACAGCGCCGCGTCGAACCCGAGTGGCTCCGCCGCCCGTACGGCCGCGGTGGACGACTCCTTCTCGAAGAACGTGCGCAATGTGTCGCGAAGCGCCGTCTGGTCGTCCGTGAAGTCCAGGTCCACGAGTCGTGCCCCCTAGTGAGTGGCATAAGTCACATTCTCCGATTCTGGCATATGGCATTCTCACCCACGACGGGGCGCTGTGGCCAGGGGGTCGACGCGCGGGCGGGGGCTCGCTCACTTCGGGGGCCGCGAGACCTGTACGAGGCCGCACTGGTAGGCGATGACGACCAGTTGGGCGCGGTCCCGGGCGTGGAGTTTGGTCATGGCGCGGTGCACATGGGTGCGGATGGTCAGCGGGCTGACGACGAGTTCCTGGGCGATCTCGTCGTTGGACTTTCCCTCGGCCGCCAGCGCGGTCACCTCTCGCTCGCGGGCGGTGAGAGCCGCCAGTTGTCCGGGAAACGCCGGCTGGGCGCTGGGTGCGGGGGAGGCGAGGAAGCGGGTGACCAGGGTGTGCGTGGCCCGGGGGGAGAGGAGCGCGTCGCCCGCTGCCACCGTGCGGATGCCGCTCAGGAGTTCGTCCGCGGTGACGTCCTTGCCGAGGAAGCCACTGGCTCCGGCGCGCAGGGACCGGGCCACGTCCTCGTCGGTCTCGAACGTCGTGAGGATGAGGACGCGGGTGGTGGAGAGGTCGGGGTCGGCGCAGATGGCGGCGGTGGCGGTGAGGCCGTCGGCGCCCGGCATACGGATGTCCATGAGGACGACGTCGGGGCGGTGGGTACGCGCGAGCGAGACCGCTGCCCGGCCGTCGGCGGCCTCGTCGACCACTTCCATGTCGGAGCAGGAGTCGATCAGGATGCGGAACGTCGCCCGCAGCAGGGCTTGGTCGTCGGCGAGCAGGACACGGATGGTCATGGGGGTGAGGTCCTCTTCCGGGCCAAAGGAGCGTGAGGAGGGGAGATCTCCGAGGTCGACGGGCCGTTCTCCGTCGGGATCAACCCTCCCGTCCCCCGGCCGCGCCCACGAGAGAGTGATCTCCCGAACCTCTGGTGCAGTGGGCTACACCACCGGGGTGGAACCACTCACACCTCATACGGAGGGACAGCCGGGGAAGCCCGCGTGTCCGGAATCGGTCCGACCTCCCTGCGCCCGGGCTCGCGCCCGCCTACGCTCGCTCCGTGCTGCGTATCACCGACGCCCGAACGGGCGAGCCCATCGACGCCGTCCCTGCCCGCCGGAGCCTGACCCGCGTCGAGGCGCACGTGGAGCGGGACGATCTGTCCGCACTGCGCGTGCTGCTGGTCGCCGACGTGCTCGCCAGGACCCTGGAACTCGGTGGGACTCCCGTCGTCACCGTGGCCGACCCGCCCGCGGAGCTCCGGGCGCGCGCCGACGCGCTCGGCATCCGCCGGGCCGAGGGCGACCGGAGCGGTGCGGGCCCGGCCCTGCATGTGCTCGCGCCCGGCGCCACCGCCGTGGAGGGCATCCGCATCGAGGTCGCCCCGGTGCACGGCACGGCCGACCCGGCGCTGCTGAGGATGGTCCTGCTCGCGGCCCCGCGCCGACAGCCCGTCGACTTCGCCACCGCCGACCTGGACGGCGCCCGGGAGACGCTCGCGCGCTGGCGCAAGTCCGTCGCCACCTGGGCCACCCGGCCGTCCAAGCCCGTCCCCGAGCGCGTACGCCAGGAACTGCGCGCCGCGTGGGAGGACGACCTCGACGTACCCGCCGTACTGGAGGTGCTGCGGCGTGTCGAGCACGCGGACGACGTGCCGGACGGCGCCCGCTTCGAGACGTACGCCTACGCGGACCGTCTCCTGGGGCTCGAACTCACCCGTGACATCGGGGCGCAGCGGTGATCGCACGCGCCGGAGCGGGCCCGCTGCGCCGACTCGTCGTCCTGCGGCACGCCAAGTCGGCATGGCCGACGGGCGTCGCCGACCACGAGCGGCCCCTCGCCCCGCGCGGCCGCCGCGACGCCCCGGCCGCCGGACGCGCCCTCGCCGAGTCGGACTGTCTGCCGGACCTCGCCCTGTGCTCCACCGCCGTACGCGCCCGCCAGACCTGGGAGTTGGCGGCGCGGCAGTGGGGCACCCCGCCGCCCGTACGGTTCGACCGGCGGCTGTACGGCGCCGAGGTACCGGAGTTGCTGGCGGTCCTGCACGAAGTCCCCGACCGGATCGGGACGTTGCTGCTGATCGGACACAACCCCGGCCTGGAGGAACTCGTGCTCGAACTGGCCGGGGACAGCCTCGACGACGCGCTGGACGACGTACGGACGAAGTTCCCGACCTCCGCGACAGCGGTCCTCGCCTGGCACGGAGACTCCTGGGACGCGCTCGCCCCGGGCACGGCGCTGTTGACGGGCATGACCGTGCCGCGGGGCAAGAAGAAGGACTGACGGGGCGGGAGGGAAGGCAGCGGGACCGGCGGGCCGGAGGAGGGCTAGCCCACGTGGATCCGGGGCCTGCGTTCGGGGTCCGGTTCGGCGCGCCGCAGCACTTCGCGGGTGACCGGGGCGACCTCGCCGTCACCGAAGACGAGGAAGCGGACCAGGTGGCTGAGGGGGTTGCCCTCGGTCCAGTTGAAGTAGGCGTGCGGGACCTGGCCGGTGCGGTCGCGCAGTCGCATCATGACGGCCGCGATGGTGTTGGGCACGGTCGCGCCCTCGACGCGCAGCCTGCGCACCCCGTGCTTCTCGTCGCCGTGCACGGTCAGGTCGGCGGTGAAGTCCGAGGAGTCGGTCACGAACACCTCCAGGAACAGCACGGGACGGCCGTCCGGGATGTGCGTCTGCTCGCGCTGGCTGTACTCCTTGGCGCGGTACTCCCGGGTGCTGTGTTCGTGCGGCTCGTTCGCGATCAGCCGCAGCGGTCCGCTCGCCGCGGCCTCGTCGATGAAACGGGCCGCGGCCTCGTCGAACGTGACCTCGGCGGCGCGCAGTTCGAAGGCGCGGCGCACCCGGGAGGCGAACGAGGTGATCAGGATCGCCAGGATGAAGATCAGCGCGATCTTGATGCCGTCGGGGCGTTCGATGACGTTGGTGACCAGGGTGTAGCCGAAGACCGCGGTGATCGCGCCGAAGCCGATCGCGGCGGCGCGGTGGCCCCGCTGGTGCACGGCGACCGCCGAGGCGAAGGAGGCGGAGAGCATCAGGACCAGCACACCGGTCGCGTACGCGCCGCTCTGGTCGTCGACGTTCGCGTTGAACCACAGCGTGATGAGGACCGCGGCCGCCATGAAGACGAGCACGAGGGGGCGGACGGCGCGCGTCCACTCGGGGGCCATGCCGTAGCGCGGCAGATAGCGCGGCACGAGGTTGAGGAGACCGGCGAGCGCGGAGGCACCCGCGAACCAGAGGATCGCGATGGTCGAGAGGTCGTAGACCGTGCCGAACGCCTCGCCCAGGTGCTGGTGGGCCAGGTAGGCGAGGGCACGGCCGTTCGCCGAGCCGCCGCTCTTGAACTCGTCCTGCGGGATCAGGATCGTCGTCGCCAGGCTGGACAGCAGCAGGAAGCCGCTCATGATCACGGCGGCCGTGGTGAGCAGCCTGCGGGTCTCGCGGATCCGGCCCGTCGGCTTCTCGTACGTGTCCGTCGGGTCGCCCTCGACCTGAGGCATCACCGCCACGCCCGTCTCGAAGCCGGACATGCCGAGCGCCAGCTTCGGGAAGACGAGGAGCGCCACGCCGATCATGGCGAGCGGCGAGGAGTGTTCGGCCGTCATCGCGTCGGTCCAGTCGCCGATCTTGACCGGGTGGCTGAGCACCTGCCAGGCGGAGACGGCCAGAACGACGACATTGAGGGTGAGGTAGGTGGCCACGAGCGCCACCGCGATCCCGATGGCCTCCTTGAAGCCCTTCAGGAAGACCGCGCCCAGCGCGGCTATGAGAAGGAGGGTGATCCAGGTGTTCCCGCCGTGCATCCAGTGCGGAGCAAAAGGATTCTCCACGACGTGTGCGGAGGCGTCCGCTCCGGACAGGGTGATCGTGATCAGGAAGTCGGTGGCCGCGAAGCCGAGCAGCACCAGGACGAAGATCTTCCCGGCCCACCAGGGCAGCAGCCGCTCCAGCATCGCGATCGAACCCTCGCCGTGCGGGCTCTCCTTGGCGACGCGACGGTAGACCGGCAGTGCGCCGAGCAGGGTGAGCGCGATCAGGACGAGGGTCGCGAGAGGGGAGAGCAGTCCGGCGGCGAGGGCCGCGATGCCCGGCTGGTAGCCGAGCGTGGAGAAGTAGTCGACGCCGGTGAGGCACATCACCCGCCACCATTTGTGGCCCCGGTGCTCGGCGTCCGGGGTGGCGTGCGGGCCGGGGTGCTTGGCCGACTGCTCGCTGAGTCCCTCCAAAAGCCACGCCCGCCAGCGCGGCGCGGCTGCGGAGGGCTCCCGTTCGAGGGGCTCCGCGGAGTCCGAACTGTCCACCTGGGTGCCGGTCATGCTGCGATCTCCCTGCGATCGGTCGGGCCGGCGATCCGGCTTCGGGCAACGAGGAGCGAGTATCCACCACCTCGCCCCGCGCACCTGCGCCGGGTCCGGACGTCCGGAGGGGCCCCGCCGGGACCGGGGCGGTGACAGGGGGCGGCCGGGGGGCGACATGGGTTGGCCGGGGGGCGACACGGGTTGGCCGAGGGGCGACACGGGTTGGCCGAGGGGGCATGGGTTGGCCGCGAGGCGACCCGGGCCTGTCGTGCTGTCGCCGGGGCGATGACGTGGGGCTCGGGGGCGCCTCGACGGGGGTCCTTGGGCTCCCGGGACGTGGTGCCCCCGCCGGAGGCGATCATCGGCGGACCCGCCGCCGCGGTCGGGCGCGGTGCGCGGCGGAGTCGGTGGCCGTGAGGTCGGCCCGTCCTTGCCGGGGGGCGCCCATCGGGCGATCTCAGGTCCGCCGGGCGCGCGGCCGCCGAGGCCGCACTTGCCGGGATGGGCCGCGCCGGCACGGCCCGCGCCGCGGCCGCGCCGCGCGCGGTCGAACGCGCCGCGACCGCCGCGCGGACGATCCGCGCCCCTCTCGCCGCGCGCACGAGACCCCTGGGTCGCGCCGCACGCGCGTGTGCGGCGCGACCCGGGTCCGCCGTGCCGGACCCGCGCGGGAAGCGCATACGCTGGCGTGATGCAGGACGAGTACCGCACAGTGGCCCGCGCGGGCGTGCACGAGACCGAGGTCAACCGCTCCCGCTTCCTGTGCGCCCTCGCCCCGGCGGCCACCGAGCAGGAGGCCCAGGCGTTCATCGCGGGCGTCCGCAAGGAGCACGCCGACGCCACGCACAACTGCTACGCGTACGTCATCGGAGCCGACGCCGCCGTCCAGAAGGCGAGCGACGACGGCGAACCCGGCGGCACCGCGGGCGTGCCCATGCTCCAGATGCTGCTGCGCCGCGACATGCGGTACGTCGTCGCCGTCGTCACCCGCTACTACGGCGGGGTCAAGCTCGGCGCGGGCGGACTGATCAGGGCGTACGGCGGCTCGGTGGGCGAGGCACTGGACACCCTCGGCACACTCACGCGCAAACGCTTCCGGCTGGCCACGGTCACGGTCGACCACCAGCGCGCCGGCAAGATACAGAACGACCTGCGGTCCACCGGGCGCGAGGTCCGTGACGTCCGGTACGGCGAGGCCGTCACGATCGAGATCGGGCTGCCGGACACCGACGTCGAGCCCTTCCGGGCGTGGCTCGCCGACGCGACGGCCGGGACGGCCGGGTTCGAACTGGGTGGAGAGGCGTACGGGGACGCATAGGCGGGCAGCGCG
This sequence comes from Streptomyces sp. NPDC007896, assembly GCF_042959425.1. NCBI lineage: Bacteria > Bacillati > Actinomycetota > Actinomycetes > Kitasatosporales > Streptomycetaceae > Streptomyces > Streptomyces sp. NPDC007896. The sequence goes on from NZ_JBIBKX010000003.1 coordinate 272,050, forward strand.
GACCGATACGGGAGTAGCCGCCCGTGATGTCCGACCCGCCCGTTAGTCTCGGGGATCATGAGGATTCTGCACACGTCCGACTGGCATCTCGGCCGGGCCTTCCACCGGGTGAACATGCTCGATGCCCAGTCCGGGTTCATCGGTCACCTGGTCGCGACCGTGCGTGAGCGCGACGTGGACGCGGTGGTCGTGTCGGGGGACGTGTACGACCGGGCGGTGCCGCCGCTGGCCGCCGTCGAGCTCTTCGACGACGCGCTGCACCGGCTCGCCGACCTCGGGGTGCCCACGGTGATGATCTCCGGGAACCACGACTCGGCGCGTCGGCTCGGTGTCGGCGCCGGGCTCATCGGCCGCGCGGGGATCCATCTGCGGACCGAGCCCTCCGCGTGCGGCACGCCCGTCCTCCTCCCCGACGCCCACGGCGACGTGGCCTTCTACGGACTGCCGTATCTCGAACCGGCCCTGGTCAAGGCCGAGTTCGGGGTCGAGAAGGCGGGGCACGAGGCCGTCCTCGCCGCCGCCATGGACCGGGTCCGCGCCGACCTCGCCACGCGCTTGGAGGGCACCCGTTCCGTCGTCCTCGCCCACGCCTTCGTCACCGGCGGGGCGGCCAGCGACAGCGAGCGGGACATCACCGTCGGCGGGGTGGCCGCCGTACCCGCCGGGGTCTTCGACGGCGTCGACTACACCGCACTGGGCCATCTGCACGGCAGCCAGACCATCACCGAGCGCGTGCGCTACTCCGGCTCCCCGCTGCCGTACTCCTTCTCGGAGGTCGACCACCGCAAGAGCATGTGGCTGGTGGACCTGGGGCCGGAGGGTTTCGTGGGTGCGCAGCGGGTCGACTGTCCCGTTCCCCGGAAGCTCGCCCGTGTCCGGGGGCACCTGGAAGACCTGCTCGCCGATCCGCGGCTGGCGCGCCACGAGGAGGCGTGGGTCGAGGCGACCCTCACCGACCCGGTGCGCCCCGCCGAGCCCATGGCCCGGCTGACCGAGCGCTTCCCGCACACGCTCAGCCTCGTCTTCGAACCGGAGCGGGCCCCCGAGGACCCGGACGTCTCCTACGCCCGGCGGCTCGCGGGCCGCAGCGAGCAGGAGATCGCGGAGGACTTCGTGGCCCATGTGCGCGGCGCGGGCCCTGACGCCGACGAACAGGCCGTATTGAGGGACGCGTTCGACGCCGTCCGCGCCGACGAGGCCGTCCGGGAGGTCGCCCGATGACCCCACGTACGCGCGACACGCACGACAGGCACGACACGCACGACAGGCACGACAGGCACGACATGCACGACGCGCAGGACCCGAAGGAGGCCCGATGAGGCTGCACCGCCTGGACATCACGGCCTTCGGGCCGTTCGGCGGCACCCAGAGCGTCGACTTCGACGAGCTGTCGGCCGCCGGGCTCTTCCTGCTGCACGGGCCGACGGGCGCGGGCAAGACGTCCGTCCTCGACGCCGTCTGCTACGCGCTGTACGGGGCGGTCCCGGGCGCCCGCCAGAGCGGCCAGGGCCTGACCCTGCGCAGCGACCACGCGGCACCCGCGACGCGCACCGAGATCACCCTCGAACTCACCGTCGCCGGACGCCGGTTGGAGGTCACCCGGCAGCCGCCCTGGGCCCGCCCCAAGAAGCGCGGCACGGGCACGACCACCGAGAAGGCGCAGAGCTGGCTGCGCGAGTACGAGGCGTCGGCGGACACCTGGAAGGACCTCAGCCGCTCCCACCAGGAGATCGGCGAGGAGATCACCCAACTGCTCGGCATGAGCCGCGAGCAGTTCTGCCAGGTCGTGCTGCTGCCCCAGGGCGACTTCGCCCGCTTCCTGCGGGCCGACGCCGAGGCCCGCGGCAAGCTGCTCGGCCGGCTCTTCGACACCCACCGCTTCGCCGAGGTCGAGAAGCGGCTCGCCGAGCGGCGCCGGGCCGCGGAGGCCGAAGTGCGGGAGGGCGACACCGCGTTGCTCGCCGACGCGCACCGCATGCAGCAGGCCGCCGGCGACATCGTCGAGGTGCCGCCGCCCGATCTCGCGCCCGGTGAGCCCGGACTCGCCGAGGCCGTCCTCACCTGGGCCGCCGTGGCCCGCAGCACGGCCCGCGAGCGGCTCACCCTGGCGGACACCGCGGGTGCGGCCGCCGAGTCCGCGCAGGCCGCCGCCGGCCGCGTACTCGACGACGTACGCGAAGTGGCCCGGCTGCAGCGCAGGTTCACCGAGGCGCGGGAGCGCGCCGCGCGGCTGGCGGAGCGTGCCGACGCCCATCAGGAGGCACAGGCGCGGATGGAGCGGGCGCGCAAGGCGGAGACGGTGGCCCCCGCGCTCCATCTGCGCGACGACGCCGAGGCCGAGCACCGCAGCGCGTCCACGGACGAGGCACGCGCGCGTCTCGCCCTGCCGGACACCTACGCCGGAGCCGGTGCGCCCGGGCTCGCGGCGGCGGCGCGCAAGGCGGCCGAGGAGCTCGGCGGACTGGAGTCGGCCCGCAGGGCGGAGCGCCGGCTCGGCGAGCTCACCGAGGAGCGCGTCTCCCTGGACCGCCAGGAGCGCGAGGACGAGGACGTCCGGCAGGACGCCGAGAGCTGGCTCGCCACCTGGGAGGCGACCCGCGCGGAGCTCCAGGCGCGCATCGAGTCCGCGCAGGAGGCCACCACGCGCGCGGAGCAGCTCGCCGAGCGGCGTGATCCCGCCCAGGCGCGGCTCAGGGCGGCCCGGCAGCGCGACCAGTTCGCCCGGGACACGGACGCCGCCCACGCCAGGGCCCTCGCCGCCCGTGAACGCGCGACGGACGCCCGGGTCCACTGGCTCGATCTGAAGGAACAGCGTCTTCAGGGCATCGCCGCGGAACTCGCCGCCGGCCTTGTCGACGGCGAGCCCTGCGCCGTGTGCGGCAGCTCCGCACACCCCGCACCCGCGCGCAAGGACGCCGGACACGTCGACCGGGAGGCCGAGGAGCGGGCCCTCGCCGTGTACCAGCGCGCCGACGAACAGGCCACCGAGGACGAACGCCGGCTCGGCGTCGTACGCGAGGCGCTGGCGGCCGCCACCGCCGAGGCGGGCGACGTACCGACCGCCCAACTCGCCGGGCAGGCCGAAGAGTTGGAGCTGCAGTACGCCGAGACGCGGGCTGCGGGATCCGGGCTGCACGCCGCGCGGGAGCGGCTCGCGCAGGCCGGACTCGAGCACGAGCGGCGGGTCGCGGCCCAGCAGCAGGCCGCACTGCGCGCCGCCGCCCGGGTCTCCCACCGCGACCGGAACGACCGCGAAAGGGCCTTTCTGGAGGAGGAGTTGGCGCAGGCCCGGGGCGCCGCCGACAGTGTTGCCGCGCGCGCCGCGCAGCTGGAGCGGCAGGCCGCTCTGCTCACGGAGGCCGCGGAGGCCGTGCGTGCGGCCGAGGACACCGCGCAGCGTCTCAAGGACGCCGACGCGCGCCTGTCCGACGCGGCCTTCCGCGCCGGGTTCGACACCCCCCAGGCCGCGGCCGCCGCGCTCCTCGACGACGCGGCCCACCGGGACCTCCAACGACGCCTAGACGCCTGGCAGTTGGAGGACAGCGCGGTGCGTGCCGTGCTCGCCGAGGCCGACACGGCCGCCGCCGCCGAGCGACCGGCCGCCGACCTGGCCGTCGCCGAACGGGCCGCCGAGTCCGCCGCCCGGCGGCTGCGGGAGACCGCCTCCGCCCGGGACGAGGCCGCCCGACGCTGCACGGAACTGGACCGGCTGTCCACGCGCGCGAGCACGTCCGTGCGCCGGCTCGCGCCACTGCGTGAGGAGTTCGACCGGGTGGCACGCCTGGCCGGGCTGGCCGCGGGCACCTCGGCGGAGAACGAGCGCAAGATGCGCCTGGAGTCGTACGTCCTCGCCGCCCGCCTGGAACAGGTGGCCGCCGCCGCGACCGTACGACTGCAGCGCATGTCCTCCGGGCGCTACACCCTCGTCCACTCCGACGACCGCGCGGGCCGTGGCCGCAGCGGGCTCGGACTGCACGTCGTGGACGCCTGGACCGGCCGGGAGCGTGACACGGCGACGCTCTCCGGGGGCGAGACGTTCTTCGCCTCGCTCGCGCTGGCCCTCGGTCTCGCGGACGTCGTCACGGACGAGGCCGGCGGGGTGCGGCTGGACACGCTCTTCATCGACGAGGGCTTCGGCAGCCTCGACGACCAGACCCTGGACGAGGTCCTCGACGTGCTCGACTCCCTGCGGGAGCGCGACCGCAGCGTGGGCATCGTCAGCCATGTCGCCGACCTGCGGCGCCGTATTCACGCCCAGTTGGAGGTCGTGAAGGGCAGAACGGGATCGGTCGTACGGCAGCGGGGCGTCCAGGACTGAGCCGAAGGATCGCCGGGGGATCAGTGACCCAGGGGGCGCCGGGGGAGCGGTGAGGAGTACACGACACTCGTGGTCACCGAACCCAGGGTGCCGATCCGGCCGGAGATCTTCTCCAGGTGGTTCATCGAGCGCGCCGCGACCTTGATGACGAAGCAGTCGTCGCCCGTGACGTGGTGCGCCTCCAGGATCTCGGGCGTCGCCTCGACGAGGTCGTGGAACGGCTTGTAGTTGCCGTTCGGATAGCGCAGCCGGACGAAGGCCAGGATCGGCAGACCGAGGCTCTCCGGGTCGACGACAGCCGCGTACCCCTGGATGACGCCCGCCTCCTCCAGGCGGCGCACCCGCTCGGTGACCGCGCTCGCGGACATCGAGACGGCACGGGCCAGCTCCGCGAAGCTGGCCCTGCCCTCGCGCTGGAGGACATCGAGGATGTGCCAGTCGGTGGCGTCCGGGGAATAGGCGGTCATGAGCGATGGATAGCAGGGAAAACCCCGGCCGATCAAGAGCGATGCCGTGGATCGCCACTTCAGGAAGAGGATCACCGGCCGTAGATTTCTGGTCAGGAAGTCCCCGTGGGGCCGGTGCGGCGAAGGTGCCGGTCCGGCGGGGCAGGGAGGGAAGGCCAGACCATGACTGTGACCGTCGACACCACTGTGAGCAGCACCGCGACCAGGACGAACCCCGTACTGCGCGTCGCCCCGGCGTCCCCGGCCGCGGCCGTCGCCCACTTCGGCGCGAGCCTCGCCTTCCACGCCGATGTCTCCGATGTCGCCTCCGTGCTGGCGGCAGGCGGCGACCCCGGCTTCGTGGTCCTCGACTCCCGCTCCACCGCGTCCTGGGACCAGGGGCACGTGCCCGGTGCGATCCACCTGCCCACCGCGCTGATCCCCGAGCAGGCCGAGCAGCTCCTCGACAGGTCGGTGCCCGTCGTCACCTATTGCTGGGGACCCGGCTGCAACGGCGCGACCCGTGCCGCTCTCGCTCTCGCCGAACTCGGCTTCCAGGTCAAGGAGATGCTCGGCGGCTTCGAGTACTGGGTGCGCGAAGGCTTCGCGTACGAGACCTGGGAGGGAGACGAGCGGCGCGCGGCGGACCCGCTGACGGCTCCGGTGGACGCGGCGGACTGTGGCTGCTGACCGCTCCTAGGAGCGTGTGAGGGCCGTCGCGAGGCTCACGAACGAGCGGATGAGCGGGGTGGTGTGGGCGCTGTTCCATGCGATGACCAGGTCGCTGGGCGGCGCATCCGCCAAGGGGATCACCGTGAGCCCCTCGGGCAGCGTCTGGGAGTGGGCGAGGGGCATCAGTCCGACGGTGTCGTTCCACAGGACGGACTGGAGGCATTCGTGGGCGGTGCGGATGACGGGACCGTCACGGCGCCCGTCGGCGCCGGGCGGCCCCGTCCAGAAGGCCTGCCACACCGGGTCCGTGCCCTCCGGAAACCGGAACCAGCGGCGGTCGGCGAGTTCGTCCAGGCGCAGCCGGTCGCGGTCGGCCAGCGGGTCGTCGGCGCGCAGGACCACACCGACCGGGTCCGACCGCAGCACGCGGGTGGTGATGCCGGTGTCGTCGAACGGCGCCCGCGTCAGGGCCACGTCGACGAGGCCGGCCCGCAGTCCGATGGTCGGGTCGGTCAGGTCGGCCTCGCGGATGCGGATGCGCACGGCGGGGTGTTGGTGCCGGTAGGCAACGGCCAGTCGGGTGCCGACCTGCTCGGCGCTGTCGGCGAGGGTGCCGATGGTCAGGGTGGCCGTGCCGGCCGCGGCGGCCACCCGGGCCCGGGCCTGGTCGGCCCGCGCCAGCAGGGTGCGCGCCTCGTCGTGGAGCAGGGCCCCGGCGGGGGTGAGGGTGACGCCCGTGGGTGAGCGGCGCAGCAGTTCGCAGCCGAGGTCGGTCTCCAGCTGCTTGACGGCCCGGCTCAGCGGGGGCTGGGTCATGTGCAGTCGGGCGGCGGCGCGGCCGAAGTGGAGTTCTTCGGCGACCGCCACGAAGTAGCGCAGGGTCCGCAGCTCCATCACCGCTCCATCGCTCTCCCGAGACGCTCTTGCGAACTCTCTCAACTGCGACGATACCCGTGCGGTATCGGGGCTGCGAGATCGGTGTTGGACGCCCCCGGACGTCCCGCGCTGGACTGGTGGCTCAGCGCAACACCGAGGAGTCGCAGTGTCTGAGGAAGCGGTGACGACGGATCCCGTCGTTCACGTCGAGGGTGTTCAGGAGCTGGCCCGTGACCTGGTGGTCATCCCCGACCGGCGCGTGCAGCTCGTGCCCAACATCGGCGTCATCGGCGGCCACAGTTCCGTGCTCGTCGTCGAGACAGGCATGGGCCCGCGCAACGCCGAAAGGGTGCTGGAGTTCGCGGCCGACTACGCCGAGGGACGTCGGATCTACCTGACGACGACGCATTTTCACCCCGAGCACGCCTTCGGGGCGCAGGTCTTCGCCGGGGAGGCGACGTTCCTGCTCAACCGGGACCAGGCCGAGGAACTGAAGGTGAAGGGGCCAGGTTACCTGGAGATGTTCAAGGGGCTCGGCAAGCCGGTCGAGCGCCGGCTCCAGGGCGTCGAACTGGCGCGGCCCGATGTCGTCTACGACCGGGCGTACGACCTGGACCTGGGCGGGCGGGTGGTGCAGTTGCGGGCCACCGGCCGGGCCCACAGCAGGGGCGACCAGGTGGTCAGGGTGCCGGACGCGGACGTCCTGTTCACGGGGGACCTCGTGGAAGCCGGGCAGTTCGCCATCTTCCCCTGGTTCCCGCCGCACGACACCGACGTGTCCGGAACCCGCTGGATCGCGGTGATGGAGAAGCTTGCGGCGGAGGCTCCCCGGATCGTGGTGCCCGGCCACGGCGAGGTCGGCGGTGCGCGGCTGCTGGCCGACGTGCGCGACTACCTCCGTCTGCTGCGGGACGAGACATGGGCCCGCCGCGACTCCGCCGTGGACGAGCGGACGATCGTCGAGGAGATCTCGGCGCTCATGATCGAACGGCACCCGGAGTGGGTCGGCCAGGAGTGGATTGAGAAGGGCGTCGGCTGCCTGTGCTCCGAACATGCCGAGCACGCCCGGTGATTCCGGCACTCCCGTACGTGGTACCCCCGTACGTGGTACCCCCGTACTTGGTACCCCCGTACTTGGTACCCCCGTACTTGGTACTCCGCGTGCTTGATACGCGGAGTACTTGATACGCGGCGGCCGGGCCCGTTCGTCGCCGTGAGCCCGGCCGCCGTCGGTGTCCGTCAGAGCCGGGACAGTTCGTCCACCAGGTCGTCCAGGCCCAGCGAACCCTGCGACAGGGCCGCCATGTGCCAGGCCTTGGCGTCGAAGGCGGCGCCGTGCCGCTTCTTCGCGTTCTCGCGGCCCAGCAGCCAGGCCCGCTCACCGAGCTTGTAGCCGATGGCCTGTCCCGGGATGGAGAGGTAGCGGGTGAGCTCGCTCTCCACGAAGTCCGCCGGACGGCTGCTGTGCGCGCCGAAGAACTCCTGTGCCAGCTCCGGGGTCCAGTGCTCGCCCGGGTGGAAGGGGGAGTCCGCCGGAATCTCCAGCTCCAGGTGCATGCCGATGTCGACGATGACCCGGGCCGCGCGCATCATCTGCGCGTCCAGATAGCCGAGCCGCTGCTCCGCGTCCTCCAGGAAGCCCAGCTCGTCCATCAGCCGCTCCGCGTACAGCGCCCAGCCCTCGGCGTTGGCGCTGACGAGACCGACGGTGGCCTGGTAGCGCGAGAGGTCGTCGACCACGTACACCCACTGGGCGAGCTGGAGGTGATGGCCGGGGACGCCCTCGTGATACCAGGTCGAGACGAGGTCGTACACGGGAAAGCGGGTCTGCCCCATGGTGGGCAGCCAGGTGCGGCCGGGCCGCGAGAAGTCCGCGGACGGCGCGGTGTAGTACGGGGCCGCCGCGCCGCCGGGCGGCGCGATGCGCGACTCCACCTTCCGTACCGGCTCGGCGAGTTCGAAGTGGGTGCCGTCCAGCGCGTCGATCGCCCGGTCCATCACTCCCTGGAGCCACGTCTGGACCTCGTCGACGCCCTCGATGTGCCTGCCGTGCTCGTCGAGGTGCGCGAGCGCCACCCAGGGGGTCTTGGCGCCGGGCAGGATCTTCTCGGCCTCGGACTTCATCTCCGCGAGGAGCCGGTGGTACTCGGACCAGCCGTACGCGTACGCCTCGCCGAGGTCGAGATCCGTACCGTTGAAGTAGCGTGCCCAGCGCGCGTACCGCTCGCGGCCCACCGTGTTCGGCGCGCCCTCGATCGTGGGCGCGTAGACGTCACGCATCCAGTCGCGCAGCTCCACCAGGGCCTGTGTGGCCGTCCGGGCGGCCGTGTCCAGCTCGTCCCGCAGGGCGTCGGGACCCGCGGACACGAAGTCCTCGAACCAGCCACGGCCCTGCCCGTCCGGGTCCGACCACTCGGTGAGCTGCTCGATGAAGGTCGCGGTGGGGCGCGGGCCCGCGTACAGCTTGCGCTCCAGGCCCAGAGCGAGGGACTCGCGGTACCCCGTCAGCGCGGTCGGCACCGCGCGCAGCCGCTCGGCGATCGCGGCCCAGTCCTCGTCCGTCTCGGTCGGCGCGATGGTGAAGACCTGGCGCACGGAGTGTGCGGCCGTCTGCATGTTGCCGACGGCTCGCAGGCCCTCGTCGGCGTCGTGGACGGCCAGTTCGGCGGTGAGCCGCTCGCGCAGCAGCCGGGCGCAGCGGCGCTCGATGTCGCTGTCCGCGCCCGGCTGCCGCTCCGCCTCGTCGAGCCGGGCGAGCGTCGTCCGCGCCAGCTCCGCGACGGCCTCCTGCCCCGCGGGCGAGGTGTCGGGGAGCTTGTCGGCACTCTCCTTCACACCGAGGTAGGTACCGAGGACCGGATCGAGGGCGATGAGATCGTCGACGTACGCGTCGGCGACCTCGCGGGGCAGCGGGCTCTTCGTCTCTGACATGCCGACATCCTCATACGAGGACGGGTGCCGCGTCAGCCCGGTCGACCGGGCACGGGGCCGGCATCAGCCTGATTTTGCCGAGGCCGAGGCCGAGATCGAAGCCGAAGCCGAGGTCGGGGCCGAGACTGAGGCCGAGGTCGAGGGCGGGGCGGGCGGGAGCAGCGGGCCGCAGTCCCACTGCTGGAAGATCAACCGGGTCTCCACCCGGGCCACCTCGCGCCGGGACGTGAACTCGTCGAGGACCAGCCGTTGCAGGTCGGCCATGTCCGCGACGGCGACCAGGACGAGGTAGTCGTCGGGCCCGGTGAGGTGGAAGACGGTCCGGGATTCCGGCAGCGCCCTGATCCGCTCCACGAACGGCCCGACCAACTCGCGGCTGTGCGGTCTGACCTGCACGGACAGCAGGGCTTCCAGGCCCCGCCCGAGCTTCGCCGGATCGAGGCGCAGCTGATGGCCGAGAATCACCCCCGCACGGCGCAGCCGCGTCACCCGGTCCAGGCAGGTCGAGGGCGCGACTCCGACCTGCGCGGCGAGATCGCGGTACGTCGTCCGTGCGTCGTTCTGGAGCAGTCGCAGCAGATGAAGATCCACCGGATCGAGTACGACAGATTCGGCCATGGCCCGAACGTAACACGGAGTGTGCGACTGGAGCCCCGGCCGGTGTTCAGTCTGCTGTGCATGGAATCCGTGGTGCACGACGCATACGAAGCTCAGGACGACTCCTGCGACGCTCAGGGCGACTCCTACGACGGTCGGGACGACCTCTACGACGTTCAGGGCACCCGTGCCCTCGCGCCGCGTGCCCTCGCCACCGAGGCCGTGCACGCCGGGCGGGAGGACCTCGCCCGGCTGGGGCTGCACGCCGCGCCGATCGACCTGTCCACGACCTACCCCTCCTACGACAGCCGCGGCGAGGCCGCCCGCATCGACGCGTTCGCGGCCGACGGCGCCGAACCGGAGGGCCCGCCCGTCTACGGGCGTCTCGGCAACCCGACCGTCGCCCGTTTCGAGACCGCCCTCGCCCGCCTCGAAGGAACCGAGAGCGCGGTCGCCTTCGCGAGCGGCATGGCCGCGCTGAGCGCCGTACTGCTCGTGCGCAACGCGCTGGGCCTGCGCCATGTCGTCGCCGTACGGCCCCTGTACGGTTGCAGTGACCACCTGCTCACCGCCGGGCTGCTGGGCTCCGAGGTCACCTGGGTCGACCCGGCGGGCATCGCGGACGCCCTGCGCCCCGACACCGGTCTTGTCATGGTCGAGTCCCCGGCCAATCCGACGCTCGCCGAACTCGACCTGCGCGCCGTCGCGCACGCCTGCGGGTCCGTTCCGCTGCTCGCCGACAACACCTTCGCCACACCCGTGCTGCAACGCCCCGCCGGACAAGGGGCCCGCCTGGTCCTGCACAGCGCCACCAAGTACCTGGGCGGACACGGGGACGTCATGGCCGGAGTGGTGGCCTGCGACGAGGAGTTCGCCCGGGGGCTACGCCAAGTGCGGTTCGCCACCGGGGGTGTGCTGCATCCGCTGGCCGGATATCTGCTGCTGCGCGGCCTGTCGACCCTGCCCGTACGGGTCCGGGCCGCGTCCGCCAACGCCGCCGAACTCGCCGGCCGGCTCGCCGCCGATCCGCGCGTCGACCGCGTCCACTATCCGCGGATCGGCGGTGCCATGATCGCCTTCGAGGTCCACGGAGACCCGCACGAGGTCATCGCCGGGGTCCGTCTGATCACCCCGGCGGTGAGCCTCGGCAGTGTCGACAGCCTGATCCAGCATCCGGCGTCCATCAGCCACCGCATCGTGGCCCCCGACGACCGCCGTGAGGCGGGGGTCAGTGACCGGCTGCTGCGCCTGTCGGTGGGGCTGGAGGACGTGGACGACCTGTGGGCCGACCTGGACCATGCGTTGGGGCGGTGACCAGAGAGAGGCCCCGGGCAAGGTGCCCGGGGCCTTTTGGTGTCCGTCCTACTTCTTCTGCGCCTGCTTCTGCTCCTGGTCGTACGGCAGTCGGGAGGTCACCGGTGTGGCGTCCAGGCGGGCCGTGATGACGAGGGTGCCCTCCTCGATCTGGTAGTCGAGGGGGAGGTCCAGCCCGCGCATGGCGGCGACCATGCCGGTGTTGGAGGCCTGTGTGACGGCGTACACGCTCTCACAGCCCGCTTCGACGGCCATGGTCACGAGACGGCCGAGCAGTTCGGCGCCGATCCCGCGCCGCTGCCAGTCGTCCTCGACGAGCAGCGCGATCTCCGTCTCGTCGCCGTCCCACAGGAGATGGCCGAGCCCGACGACGCGTCCCGAAGCCGTCTGCACGGCGAGGGTGCGTCCGAAGCGCGGGCTGAGCAGGTGGTTCAGATAACGGTCCGCGTCACCGACCGGCCCGTGGTAGCGCATGCTCAACGTGCGCGGGGAGCAGCGCTCGTGCATCGCCTTCGCCGCGGCGACATCGGAGACGTCGGCGCGACGCACGGTGATCGCGGGGCCCTCCGGCAGTGTCAGCATGTCCTGGCTGAGCGGAATGCGCGGACCCAGCCGCGCGTCCAGCTCCACCAACGCCCGCGCCCGAGCGAACTCGGTCGGCGTGAACGGCAGATACGGCCGTTCCACCGTGATCACCCCACCCTCCGGTGCGCGCAACCGCATCACCGTGTCTTCCAGCACTCCTTCGACCGGCGCACCCTCTTGCGCCCGACCCGACCCGGGGGAGCGGGCCGGCAGCGAACGAATGGTGCACCGACCGAGCAACTGCCGGAGGGCGAGCGGAAGTTCCGCGGCGTCCAAAGCCGTGCGCGTGGCCAGCCCCAGGACGCGCGTCGGAGCGTCCACCAGGTCGTGGGCGTCGGCCCGCTCGATCCAGGTGCCGGTGCCGCCCGCCAGCGAGACGGCGCGGGTGATCTCGGACGCGGCCAGCTCGACGGGCGCGCGCAGCAGGAACTCGTCGACCGTGCCCTCGGCGAGCGGGTGCGTCTGCAGGCTCAGGATGTCGACCCGCTGGTGGGCCAGCGCCACGCACAGCGCGGCCAGCGAACCCGGCTCGTCCTTCACCGTCGTCCGCATCCGCCACAGGACGGTCGCTCCCGTGACGGCCTCCGGCCCCGCCGTGGCCTGGTCGGCCTGCCCGGCCTCTCGCCCCTCGGCGAGTGTCCGGGCACCGGTATCGCCCGCGGGCGGCGCGTGACCGTGGTGGCGTGCCCACCATGTGTGGAATCCGGCCGTGGCCACCAGGACCACGGACGAGATCACGAGCAGGGCCGGACCGTCGGGGCCGTGTCCGATCAGGTTGGCGACGGCGTCGGCGACCGCGACGGCCGTGAACAGCGCGGCGAGCTCGACCACGTCGCGTCGCCAGTGGTGGACGGGGCGTCCGTGCCTCGCCCGGGTCACATCAGACATGTCTGGAGTCATGCAACCACTGTGAAGGAGTGGTGTTGCGTGATCACGAACGGTCTGTGACTGATCGGTAAAGTGTCGTTCTATCCTTTTTGCGGTTCTTTTTGCGCTAGTTTTGCCTGTCTCGGATCACCTGGCTTACGTGCCTGGTCACGAGAGTGGCCGCGCACCGGGGGATGACTCCGGTGCGCGGCCCAGCCCTTCGAGGGTACGGGAGTTGGGCGCGGTTACTGACCCACACGCCCCGGCTGCAACACCTGTGTGAACAGCACCGTGCCGTCCAGGTCACGCAGCCGCACCGTCAGCTCCCCGCTGTCGCCGTCGATGTCGACCTCGCCGAAGAACTGGTATCCGTCCGCCGGCGAGACATTGGCGGTGGCGGGAGCCTTGACGAAGACCCGGTCGGGGCCGAAGGTGCCGTCCAGGGCGTTCGCCTGGAAGGCGCCCGCGTTGAGCGGTCCGGAGACGAACTCCCAGAACGGCTCGAAGTCCTTGAAAGCGGCCCGCGAGGGGTCGTAGTGCTGTGCCGAGGTGTGGTGGACGTCGGCCGTCAGCCACACGGTCCCGGTGATCCGCCGGTGCTTGATGAACCGCAGCAGCTCGGCGATCTGCAGCTCGCGGCCGAGCGGCGCGCCCGGGTCGCCCTGGGCGACGGCCTCGATGTTCGGCTTGCCCTCGACCGGGTCGGGCACGACCAGACCGAGCGGCATGTCGGCGGCGATGACCTTCCACACCGCGCGCGACGCGGCCAGCTCGCGCTTGAGCCACTCCAGCTGCTCGCGGCCGAGGATGCCCTGCGGGTCGGTGGTCTGGTCGTCGGGCGAGTTGGCGTTCCGGTAGGTCCGCATGTCCAGGACGAACACGTCCAGGAGCGGTCCGTGGTGGACGGTCCGGTAGATCCGTCCGTCCGGGCGTCCGCCGAGGGTGGAGATCGGGAAGTACTCCGAGAACGCCCGCCGGGCACGGGCGGCCAGGTCGTCGAGTTCCGTGCCGGCCGGGTAGGGGGTGCCGGATCCGATGACCTCGCCCGGGTACCAGTTGTTGCGGACCTCGTGGTCGTCCCACTGGATGATGTTCGGAACCCGGGCGTTGAACCGGCGCAGCGCCGAGTCCAGCAGGTTGTAGCGGAAGTTGCCCCGGTAGTCGGCCAGGGTGACCGCGACGTGCGACTTCTCCTCGGTGGTGATGCTCCGGTACACGCTGCCGTCCGGAAGCGGCGCCGTGGCGGAGATCGGGCCGTCGGCGTAGATGTTGTCGCCGCTGCACAGGAAGAAGTCCGGGTCCACCTTCGCCATGGCGTCGAAGATCCGGTAGCCGCCGATGGACTCGTTGATGCCCCAGCCCTGTCCGGCCAGGTCACCGGACCAGACGAACCGGACGTCGTGGCGCCGCTTCGCGGGCGCGGTGCGGAAAGTGCCGGTCACCGGCTCGCCCGTACGCCGCGGGTCGTCGGGGTCGGCCAGCAGCACGCGGTAGTGGATCTGCTCGCCGGAGGGCAGTCCGCGCAGCCGCGTGGTACCGGTGAAGTCCGCGCCGAGCAGCGGACCGTGCCATCTGTGGGGGTTGCGGAACGACTCGGTCGCGGACGTCTCGACGATCATCCGGGCGGGGCGGTCCGAGCGGACCCACACCAGGCCGGAGTGCGCGCTCACGTCTCCGGCCTGGACGCCCCACCCCGCCTCGGGCCGCCCGGACAGCGCGAACGCCGGGGCCGAGCCGAGTGCGGTGGGCAGGGCCAGGGCCGCGGAAGCGGCGAGGGAGCCGCGCAGGACGCCGCGGCGACCGGGGAGCGGGAGAGGGCTGTGCGGACGGTGTGACATGAATGCGCCTCCAGGGACGGAGTCGACGGAGTCGGGCAATGTGCCCAGCCACAACTACTGGTGCGCCGCAGCGCACACGGAAACCACAAGTGAACAACTGACCCCGCCGACAAGGGCACCGGCGTCCGCCTCGGACCGCGCACGTCCCACGGATGCCCCGGCCTGCCCACGCACACGGCCGCCCCCAGCGGTCAGGCGCGCACCGCCTGTGCCATCAGGCGTACGCCGTCGCGGATCCGCGCGGGGGACTGGTGTGCGTAGCCCAGCACCAGCCGTACGCCGGCACGCTCGACCGCCCGCCCGTAGTCCGCCAGCGGACGCACGGCCACCCCCGCCGCCCCGGTTCGCTCCAGGAAGTACTCCGGCGGCCCGTACCGCTCGGGCAGCGCGGCGATGACGTGCAGACCCGCCGCGATCCCGGACACCTCGGTACCGGGAAAGTGCTCCTCCAGGGCGGATACGAGAGTGTCGCGCCGTTCCCGGTAGGCGCGCTGGCAGCGGCGCAGCTGCCGGTCGTAGTCGCCCCGTTCCACGAAGCGGGCCAGGAGCGCCTGGTCCACGACGGGGTTCCCCAGATCCATGGTGCGCTTGCGCTCGACGACCTCCTCGGCGAGCGCCGCCGGTACGAGCAGCCAGCCGAGCCGCAGCCCGGGCGCGAGCGACTTGCTGACCGAGCCCGTGTAGGCGACGCGCTCGGGATCGAGCCCTTGAAGCGCCCCCACAGGAGCGCGGTCGTAGCGGAAGTCCCCGTCGTAGTCGTCCTCGACCACCAGGCCGTCCACCGAGCGCGCCCAGTCCAGGAGTTCCGTGCGCCGCCGCGCCGAGTAGGCGATCCCCGAGGGGAACTGGTGGGCGGGCGTCGTCACCACCGCCCGTACGCCCGACTCCTTCAGCGGACCGGTGGCCAGCCCTTCGCCGTCGAGCGGCAGCGGTACGGCGTCGATGCCGGCCGAGGCGTAGAGAGTGCCGTGCTCCGGGCTTCCCGGGTCCTCGACGCCGATCGCGCGCACCCCGCGCGCGTGGAGCACGAATCCGAGCAGGGTCGTCGCCTGCGCGACCCCGGAGACCACGATGACGCGCTCGGGGTCCGCGACCACGCCGCGGCGCCGTGCGAGCAGTTCGGCGAGGGCGGTGCGCAGCCGGGGCAGACCGCGCGGATCCGGGTAGCCGAGCGCGTGGTGGGGCAGTTCGGCGAGGACCCCGCGCTGGGCGGCCGCCCAGGCGGCGCGCGGGAACAGGGACAGGTCCGGTGTCCCGGGAAGGAAGTCGGCGCGGGCCCCGGCGGGGCGCGGCGCGAGGTCACGCGCGCGCGGGTGGGCCGCCCGTGCGGCGCCGCCGACCCAGGTCCCCGCGCCCCGGTCGCTGCGCAGATACCCCTCGGCGGTCAACTGTTCGTACGCCTCCGTGACCAGCCCCCGCGACACCCCGAGATCGGCGGCGAGCTCGCGGCTGGACGGCAGCCGGGTGCCGGGCGCGAGCCGCCCCGTGCGGACCGCCTCGCGCAGCGCGGCCTGCAAAGCGCGCCCACGCGCGCGTGCCGGTGCCGAAGCGGCCGGCACAAGCAGCTCCCAGGCGGCCCCCGACGGTGTCATGTGGTCCCCGATGGCGTCATGAAAGTGGACCTTAAACCGGACCGCGGCCCTTCGTAGCGTCACCGTCATGAACACCACCCCCCTGCGCGGGTCGCTGCTCGCCGCCCTCGCGTGCGTCCTCGTCGGAGGCTCCTTCACCGCCAACAGCGTCCTGGGTCACTACCCGTACGCGGGCGGTCAGTTCCTGCGCTACGGCCTCGCCTGCGTGCTGCTCCTGCCGCTGGTCGGACGGGGTGGCACGGCGCCGCTGCGGCGCCTCGCGGTACGCCGGTGGGGGCGCCTCGCGCTGCTCGCGGCCGTCGGCATGGTCGGCTTCAACCTCGCCGTGATCGCCGCCGAACGCACCGCGGAACCAGCCGTTCCGGGCGTCTTCGTGGGCTGCGCCCCGGTGGTCGTGGCCGTTGTCGTCCCTCTTCTTGAGGGCCGTCGGCCGCAACGGCAGGTCCTGTACGGGGCGTCGCTCGTCGCGGTGGGTGCCTTCACCGTGCAGGGCTGGGGCCGCACCGACGGCACGGGGATCGCGTACTCCGTGTGCGCGCTGGCGGGCGAGGTGGGCTTCGCGGTGCTCGCCGTACCGGTACTGCGCCCGCTCGGGCCCCGGTTGCTGTCGGCCACCGTCTGCGGGATCGCAGCGGTCGAGTCGGCGGTGGCCGGGATCCTCACCGCGCGCCTCACCGGCGGCGCGTGGCTGCGGACGCCGGACACCACCGAGGCCGCCGCGCTGCTGTGGCAGGCGGCGGTCGTCACGGTCGTCGGCTTCGTGTGCTGGTACATGGGCATGCAGCGCATCGGCGCGGAGCGCGCCACGCTCTTCTCCGGGCTCATCCCCGTCGCGGCGGCCTGCACGGCGCCGCTGGTCGGCACCGGCGCGTACGGCGCCGCGCAGGCCGCGGGCAGCGCCCTGGTCGGCGCGGGCGTCGCCCTGGGCTCCGGCGCGTGGCGCCTTGCCCGGCGTCGCTCAGCGGCTGCCGTCGAGGATCACGCGGGCGACGAGCGCCGGGTCGTCGTTCATCGGGACGTGACCGCAGCCCGGCAGCCGCACCAGCCGGGCCCGGGGAATGATGTGCTTGGCCCGGATCCCCTGGCGACGCACCAGCAGTCGGTCCCGGGTGCCCCAGGCCACGGTGACGGGCAGCCCCGGGATGTCGTCCGTGAACTGGACGCTGATGCCGGCCCGGAGGGTGTCGGCAAAGCCCTCGGCGTGGGCCAGCGCGAGGGTCTCGGCGACGACGGCCTCGGGTGAACGACGGCCGGGCCGGGCGTAGATGGTGCTGGTCAGGGCGGCCCGCCCGGCCGCCGAGCGGGAGAGCCGCTCGATCACCGGGAGCGGCAGGCGCCGCGCGCCCTGCCGCATCGCGAGCAGCACACCGAAGGCGTAACGCCGTTCGACCGGCGACCAGAACCCGGCGGGCGAGATCGCGGTGACGGACCGTACGAGCTTCTCGCGGCCCAACTCCAGGGCGAGCAGGCCGCCCAGGGAGTTGCCGGCCACGTGCGGACGCTCGATCTCCAGCGCCTCGCACAACCCGCCGAGCGTGGGCACCACCGTCCCGAGGTCGTGCGTGAGCCCGTCGGGCAGCGCCGGGGACTCGCCGAACCCGGGCAGGTCGACGGCTATCACCTCGCGCTCGGCGGCCAGGATGTGCACGACCGGGTCCCAGGCCTGCCGGTGGTGGCCGATGCCGTGCAGCAGGAGCAGCGGTTCGCCGGTGCCCACGCGCGCGTAGGACATGGTCACGGTCCGCGGACCGTGCGCGGAGGGAAGGCTGAAGGAGACCGTGGCGGACATGATGCTGCTCCTCGTCTGGTGGCAGGCTGACGAACCGTCTTCGTAGACAGCTTGTCAGCAACCGCTACCGACGGGTAGCCCCCGGGAGTCATCACCTGGATCCGCTCGCCCACGCTGTCCGACTAGACGGGCGACAGTCGGCCAACCGCCCGCCGACCGCCGGTCATTGCGCTCCGGAAGGCGGCGGTGCCGCCTGGACACGGCGGGGCGTGCCGGGATGGGATGGGGCCGTGACCATCGACACCGCGACCGAGGTCTTCGAAGAGCACCGCCCCGTCCTGATGGGCGTCGCCTACCGCATGCTGGGACGGGTGGCCGACGCCGAGGACGTCGTCCAGGAAGCCTGGCTGCGCTGGTCCGGCGCCGACCGGACCGAAGTGCGCGAACCCCGCGCCTACCTGGTGCGCGTCGTCACCCGGCTCGCCGTCGACCGGCTGCGCCAGGTGCGGTCGCGCAACGAGGCGTACGTGGGGCCGTGGCTTCCCGAGCCGTATGTCACCGACTTCGGGGACACCGCCCCCGACACCGCCGAGCGGGCCGTGCTCGCCGACTCCGTCTCGCTCGCCGTCCTCGTCGTCCTGGAGTCCCTTTCGCCCCTGGAGCGCGCGGTGTTCGTCCTCAGAGAGGCGTTCGGCTACCCGTACGCGGACATCGCCGCCGTCCTCGACCGGGGTGAGCCCGCCGTGCGCCAACTCGCCGGACGGGCGCGTAAACACGTCGAGGAACGACGGCCGCGCTACGAGGTCGACCCGGCCGAACGCCGCGACCTGACCGAGCGGTTCCTCGCGGCGGCGGGTGGAGGGGACCTGGAGGCGCTCATGTCCCTGCTGGCCCCGGACGTCCGCCTGATCGGCGACAGCGGCGGACTGTCCAAGGCGCCGCTGCGGGTCATCGAAACCGCCGACAAGGTGGGCCGCTTCCTGTACGCCGTCGCCCAGCAGGGCATCCCCGATCCCTCGTACCGCCTCCTGGAGCTCAACGGCGGCGCCGCGCTCCTCGTCCTCTCCGGCGACAAGCCCGACAGCGCCGTCCAGCTCGATGTCGTGGACGGCCGGATCCGGTGCGTCTACATCGTGCGCAACCCCGAGAAGCTGGTGTCCCTGGGCAACCAGTAGCCACTGCGGTCCCCTTGCGCCCCTCGAAAGCCCCCGTCTTCTGGACGGGGGCTTTCGGCGTTGTGTCACGAACATCACCCCGCGCGAACGCCCTGTGAACGCTGTGCGGCAAGGCGCCTCCGCAATC
This sequence comes from Streptomyces sp. NPDC007896, assembly GCF_042959425.1. NCBI lineage: Bacteria > Bacillati > Actinomycetota > Actinomycetes > Kitasatosporales > Streptomycetaceae > Streptomyces > Streptomyces sp. NPDC007896. The sequence continues at coordinate 291,117 of NZ_JBIBKX010000003.1, forward strand.
CGTAAGGGATCGAGGATTGGTCTTGACCAAGGCTGGGGGCGGCCCTATGGTCGCAGGGATAGTGCAAGAACCTTTAATAAACAAGGGCGCTAAAACGCCGCCGGGCCACGGCGATTGCGGAGGACAGGGTGGGGACCACGCAGCTGGAAACGGTGCCGGAGCCGAAGTACTGGCATCTCAAGACGGTGCTCACCGAGGCATTGGACTCTGAGTTCTCCGTGGGCGAGATCCTGCCCAACGAACGCGACCTCGCGGCCAGGTTCGGCGTCGCCCGAGCCACGCTGCGCCAGGCGCTGGAGCAGCTGGAGCTCGAAGGGCGACTGCAGCGCCGCCGCGGGGTGGGCACGACCGTCGCGCCGCCGCGCGTGGGCGTGGCCGTCGGAACCGAGCAGCATGTGTGGCCGGGCGCGGTCGGCGACGCCTGGCAGCCCGTGGACTGCGAGGTGGCCCTCCCGCCCGCCGCGGTGGCCGACGTCCTGGAGACGGGCCCCGACGACCAGGTGCACACGATCCGCCGCTCCCGTGTGACGCACGGCCAGCCGGTCGCCGCCGAGCTGCTCTACATCCCAGCGTCCTCGGTGCCCGGCCTCTCCGCGATCGACGCCCCGTCGGGGTCGACCCTCGCCCGTGCCGTGCTGCGCGAACTGCAGCACCTCGACCTGGAGGGCCAGGACCGCGCCGTGGAGCTCGGCTCGGCCCGCGCGGACGACGCCAAGGAGCTCGACCGGCTGCCCGGGGCGCCCGTCCTCGTCGTCACGACCCGCTACTTCGCCGAGGGGCGCACCGCCGCGGTCTCCGTGGCCACATACCGCGCCGACACCTGCCGGCTGACCTTCGGCGACTCCGGCGGCGTGGAGATCCACCACGACCCCGAGCGCCGGGCTTCCTGAGCCGCGGCCCGGGCCTGATCCGCGCGACAGGCCCCAGGTCTCAGCCGTCACGCCCCGGAACACTCCGGGGCGTGACGGCTTTTTCGTGCCCGTGAGGACGGTGACCGCTTTCCTGCTTCCGTGAACCGCAGGTCAGCGGCGTGCGGTCACGGTCCCCTCCACCGCGAACAGCTGCTCCTCCACATGATCGAGGGCCAGCCGCAGGGCGCCCGTCGCGACGGCCGCCTCGCCCAGCAGGGAGAGCGCCACCTTGGGCGGGCGCAGACAGTAGCGCGCCAGTTCGCGCCGCAGCGGTTCCAGTACGCCGTCCAGACCGGCCGCCCAGCCGCCGACGACGACCAGTTCCGGGTCGAGGGCGAGGACGAGGGCCGCCACGTCGTGCACGAGACGCTGGATGAAGCGGTCGACCGCCGCGCGGGCTCGCTGGTCACCGCCCTTGGCCAGCGCGAAGACCTCGGCGACGGCCTGCTCGTCGAGCGGGTGCAGGGGCTCGTCCGTGGTCGACAGCAGTGTCTCGGGAGTGGCTCCGCGGCCGAGCAGATGGAGCGCCCCGATCTCCCCGGCGGCGCCCCCGTATCCCCGGTGCAGCCGCCCGCCGATCAGCGAACCGGCCCCCGGACTCAGCCCGGCCAGCACGAACACCACGTCGTCCGACTCCGTCGCCGAGCCCTTCCAGTGCTCGGCGACCGCCGCCGCGTTGGCGTCGTTCTCGACGAGCACCGGGCATTTGAAGGAACGGTTCAGTCGGTCGCCCAGGCGCAGCCCCGTCCACTCCGGCAGCGCGGTGCCCAGACGTACGGTGCCGTCCGCCTCGACGATCCCCGGGCTGCCCACGCCGACCGCCCGCAGGGAGCTGCGCGCGACACCCGCGCGGCGCAGCAGATCGGCGACCGCCGTGCGCAGCCGTTCCAGCCGCTCGTCCGCCGACGCGGTCTCGTCCACGTCCTTCGACATGGCGCCCAGCACCCGGCCGTCCAGATCGGCGAGGAGCCCGGCGACGCGATGGGGACCGATCTCCAGGCCCAGCAGATGGCCCGCCTCGGCCCGGAACCGAAACCGCCGCGCGGGACGGCCCTGACGCCGTGCCGCGCCCTCCTCGGCCGCCTTCTCGACCACGAGCCCGGCCTCGATCAGCCCTTCCACGACACCCTCGACCGTGGGCCGGGACAATCCGGTCACCCGGGTGATCTCGGTCAGCGTCGCGCAGTCCGTGGCACGCAGCGCGTGCAGCACCACCGCGGAATTGATCCTTCGCAGCAGAGAGGGGTCCCCGCCGGTCAACCGCCCCAACGTCCGTCCTCCCAGCTCGTGCGCGTGTTGGCCGGATCGTACTCGGCGCGGCGCGCCCCGGCGAGAGCCGGGGACCTCCTTTGCTACCGACCGGTCGCTTCGGCCACCGGCGGACCGCCGTTTCAGCCCGGGGCCACGAACCCCGACTCGTACGCCGCGATGACCGCCTGCGTACGGTCCCGGGCCCCCAGCTTCGCCAGTACGGCGCTGACGTGCGACTTGACCGTCTCGGTCCCGACGATCAGCCGCCCGGCGATCTCCGCGTTCGACAGCCCCCGGGCCATCAGCCGCAGCACCTCCGCCTCCCGCTCGGTCAGCGCGGCCCGCTCCATGGCCGTCCGCGCCGCCGGATTCCCGCTGCCGCCCCCGTACTCGGCCGCCAACTGCCGTACGGACGCCGGGAACAGCAGCGACTCGCCCTCCGCGACGAGCCGCACGGCGTGCACGATCTCGGCGGGCCTGGCCCGCTTCAGCAGAAAACCGTCGGCACCCGCGCGCAGCGCCTCGTAGACGTACTCGTCGTTCTCGAACGTGGTCACGACGAGGATCTTCGGGGGATCGCTCACGGTCCGCAGGACCGCGCGCGTGGCCTCGATGCCGTCCATGAGCGGCATGCGCACGTCCATGGCGACGACGTCCGGCCGCAGCTGCCGCACGAGCGGGATCACCGCGGCGCCGTCGGCCGCCTCTCCGACGACCTCGATGTCGGGCTGCGCCGCCAGGACGGCCCGCAGACCCGCGCGGACGAGCGGTTCGTCGTCGACGAGGAGAACGGTGACCGGCATCCGGCCAGCGTAGATCAGCGCAACGGCAACTCGACCCGTACCTGCCAGTCACCCCCGTCCGGCCCGGTCCGTGCCCGCCCGCCGAGCAGCGCCGCCCGCTCCCGTATGCCCCGCAGGCCACTGCCGCGGCCCGGCCCCGCTGTCCCGGCCGTCAGCGGATTGCGGACCTCCAGGCCCAGAGTGCCGTCCTCGACCGCGATACGGACCCGCACCGGCACGCTCCCCGCGTGGCGCAGCACGTTGGTCAGGGACTCCTGGAGGATGCGATAGCCCTCGCGGGAGACCGGTCCCGGCACGGTCTCCAACGCACCCGTCACCTCGGCGTCGACCTTCGCACCCGAACCGCGCGCCGACTCCAGGAGTCGGTCGGCCTCGCTCAGCGTGGGTCGGCCGCTCGCGGGGCGCCCGGCCTCGCGCAGCACGCCGAGCACGCGCTCCAGGTCCTCCAGGGCGGCCCGGCCGGTGTCCTCGATGGCGAGCAGCGCCCGGTCGGTGAACGCGGGGTCGCCGGCCGCCCGTGCCGCGCCCGCCTGCACCACCGCCACGGTCAGCGCGTGCCCGATCGAGTCGTGCAGCTCACGGGCGATGCGCGTGCGTTCCAGGAGCTGTTCGGTGCGTTCCTCCAGGGCGGCGAGGCGCTCGGCGGGAGAGGGGCCCAGCAGCCGGCGCGCGATGGCCGTGACCAGCTCGCCGAGGCCGACGACCGCGCCGTACAGAGCGAGCAGCGGCACGGGTACGAGCAGGGCACAGGCCCACGGCGGGGGCGACACCGGCAGCAGTGTGACGTCGACGGGGCGACCGGAGGCGGCCCCGGCCAGTTCGACGGCGGTCACCGGCAGCCAGACGGTGACCCCCATCGCCACCGCCCCGAGGCCCATCCGTACTTCGAGCCACAGCACGGTCCGCAACCGGTCCCGCCAGGTCGCCGACGGCGCGACCGAGATCGCCGCGTCCCGGTCGCCCCGCTCCTGCGGCTCGTCCGGCGCCAGCATGTACCGCGCCTGCACGCCCTCGCCCCGCCGCACGGACGGGACCAGCCCCAGCGGGATCAACAGCACCGCGGGCACCCACGGTCTCGACATGTCGATGAACAGCCACACGCTGACGAACAACATCGGCACCCACAGATGCAGCAGGCGCGTGTAGGTGGTCCCCAGGAGCAACGGGCGCAGAAAGCGGGCCATCGCGTCATCGTCCCAGCCGGCCCCGGCAACCGGCTTCCCCCGAGCGGGGGAGACGAACTCCACCGGCGGGGGAGTACCGACCGCGCAAGGGCCGCCAGGCTGGGGCCATGAACAGCATCGACGTCCAGAACCTGACCAAGGAGTACGGCAGTCGGCGCGCCGTGGACGACCTCACCTTCAGCGTGCTTCCCGGCCGCGTCACCGGCTTCCTCGGACCCAACGGCGCCGGAAAGTCCACCACCATGCGGCTCGTCCTGGGCCTGGACCGGCCCACGTCCGGCACCGCCACCGTCGGCGGGCGGTCCTACGCCACGTTCGACGAACCCCTGAGCCAGGTCGGGGCACTGCTCGACGCAGGGGCCGCGCACGGATCGCGCACCGCGCGCGACCATCTGCGGGCGCTCGCCGTGAGCAACCGCATCCCCGAACGCCGGGTGGACGCCGTGCTGGAGGAGGCGGGGCTCGCGTCCGTGGCGCGGCGCAGGGTGAACACGTACTCCCTGGGCATGCGACAGCGCCTGGGCATCGCGGCCGCACTCCTCGGTGACCCGCCCGTGGTGCTGCTCGACGAGCCCTCGAACGGGCTCGACCCCGAAGGGATCGTCTGGATCCGCGAGGTGCTGCGCCGACTGGCCCGCGAAGGCCGCACGGTGTTCGTCTCCAGCCATCTCATGAACGAGACCGCGTCCTTCGCCGACCACCTCGTCGTCCTCGGCCGGGGCAGACTCCTCGCCGACACACCCCTGCGGGAGTTCATCCACGCGCGTGTGCGGCCCCGGGTACGGGTGCGCACCACGGACGGCGCCGCCCTCGGCGCGCTGCTCGCGCGCCACGGTCACGAGGCCGTCGAGGGTGCGGACGGACGGTGGACCGTCCCGCACGCACGTGTGGAGGACATCGGGCTCCTCGCCGCGGGCGCGGGACTGCCGATCCTCGAACTCGTGGCGGAGGAGGGCACGTTGGAGCAGGCGTACCTGGATCTGACGGCCACCGAAGCCGAGTTCACCGCCGTACCGTCGCCTACGAGGCCCCAGGAGGCCCGGTCATGACCTTCGCACCCGTACTCCACGCGGAGTGGATCAAAATCCGTACGCTGCGGTCCCTCGTCGCGGGACTGCTCGCCGTGCTCCTCGCGACGGCGGCGTTCTCCGCGCTCGCCGGTCTCGACGACTTCCGGGGCCAGGACTTCGACCCGCTGTTCTCGGTGTTCTTCGGCGTGAGCTTCGGGCAGATCGCGGCGATCACCTTCGGCGCGCAGGCCGTCGCGGCTGAGTTCCGGGGCGGCGCGCTGCGGGTGTCGCTGGCCGCGGTGCCCCGGCGGGGACGGTGGTTCACGGCCAAGGCGGTGGCGATCGGGGTTCCCGCGCTGGCCGTCGGCCTGGTGACCGGGCTCGTGAGCCTGGTCGTGGGCAAGGCGGTCCTCGGATCCAGGGCGAGCGGGCTGACGTGGGGCGAAGGGGTACGCGGGGCCGTGGGCTGCGGCCTCTACCTTGCGCTGATGGCCCTGTTCGCCGCCGGGCTCACGGCCGTACTGCGCAGTGCGGTCGCCACGCTGGGCATCCTGGTCCCGTTCCTCCTGATCGTCTCCTTCGTGATCGGCGGAATGTCGGGCGGTGTGGCCGACTTCCTGCCGGACCGGGCGGGCCAAGTGGTGCTCCACGAGACGTGGAACGGCGCACTCGGCCCCTGGACCGGGCTCACGGTGACCGCGGCCTGGACGGCGGCGGCCCTCGCGGCGGGTGCGTGGTGCCTGCGGCGCAGGGACGCCTGACGGCACGGCAATTGTCAGTGGCAGCCGCTTTACTGGACCTCATGACCAGCGCGCAGCACCTCGCCACCATCCTGCGACTGTGCTCCGAGGACTTCCCCCGTGAGCACGGCCGTTCGGACGTCGGCGACGCGGGACCCGGCTACCACATCGCCGAGTTAGCGACGAGCGAGGAATTCTGGGAGGACGACGGCACGGCACGGGAGGAGACGGCGGAGCAGTACGAGGCCGACCGGGACGGTCTTTCGGTGCTGCTCACCCACCGCTGGGGGCCTCCGCAGGTCTTCAGCCTTTCGAGCGTGCTCGACCGGACGATGGACGGGGAGGACATACCCGAACCCTGGGGCATCGTGAGCGGGCATGTGCCCGATGTGCACCTCTGGAAGGCGACCGGGCACGACCGCTGGGTCGCCCTCGGTGTCTCGCAGTGGGACAAGGAGTGGCCGTTCCAGCTCCTGGCCGTGATCACCGAGATCGACCCGCCGTGACCTGATCCGCTACCCCTCGGCCGCGGCCACCCGCAACCGTCCGAACTCCTTCGCCATCGTCTCCGCCGTCCAGTGCGCGTTGAGCCCACTCGGGTTGGGCAGCACCCAGACCCGGGTGTCCCCGATCGTCCGCTCCTGCGGGCCGATCACGGCCTTCCGGTCTTCGAAGGCCGCCCTGTAGGCGGTCACCCCCACCACCGCCAGCCACCCCGGCCGCAGTCGCTCCACCTTGGCGCTCAGCAGCCGTCCGCCCTCGCGGTACTCCTCCGCGGACAGCTCGTCGGCCCGGGCGGTCGCGCGCGCCACCACGTTCGTGATGCCGAGCCCGTGCGACGGCAACTCGCCCTGCTCCGACGGCTTCATCAGCCGGGGCGTGAACCCCGACAGATGCAGCACGGGCCAGAACCGGTTGCCGGGACGGGCGAAGTGATGGCCCGTGGCGGCGGTCATCAACCCTGGATTGATGCCGCAGAAAAGCACCTTGAGGCCGTCCCCGACGACATCCGGCACCAGCCGGTCGCGGGCGGCCTCAAGGTCCGCGGGAGTGAGCCGCGTCAGAGGATCGCCCCCGGCGTGTAGCCCGCGGCCTCCGGGTGCTGCTTCACGATCTCCTCGATGCGGCCGACGACGGCGGCGACCTGGTCGGCCGCGGCACCGGTGAACGACAGCTTGTCGGCCATCAGCTCATCCAGCTGCGCGCGGTCGAGCGGAATGCGCTCGTCGGCGGCGAGCTTGTCGAGGAGCTCGTTGCGCTCGGTGCCCTGTTCGCGCATGGCGAGCGCGGAGGCGACGGCGTTCTCCTTGATCGCCTCGTGCGCGACCTCACGGCCGACGCCCGCGCGCACCGCGCCCATCAGGACCTTGGTCGTCGCGAGGAACGGCAGGTAGCGGTCCAGCTCGCGCGCGACGACGGCCGGGAAGGCGCCGAACTCGTCGAGGACGGTGAGGAAGGTCTCCAGCAGACCGTCCAGCGCGAAGAACGCGTCGGGCAGCGCGACCCGGCGGACCACCGAGCAGGACACGTCGCCCTCGTTCCACTGGTCGCCCGCCAGCTCGCCGGTCATCGAGGCGTAGCCGCGCAGGATGACCATGAGGCCGTTGACACGCTCGCAGGAGCGGGTGTTCATCTTGTGCGGCATCGCCGAGGAGCCGACCTGGCCCGGCTTGAAGCCCTCGGTCACCAGCTCGTGCCCGGCCATCAGCCGGATCGTCTTGGCCGTCGAGGACGGCGCGGCCGCCAGCTGCACCAGCGCGGTCACGACCTCGTAGTCCAGCGAGCGCGGGTAGACCTGGCCGACGGAGGTGAAGGCCTGCGCGAAGCCGAGGTGCCCGGCGATCCGCTGCTCCAGCTCGGCGAGCTTCGCCGCGTCCCCGCCCAGCAGGTCGAGCATGTCCTGCGCGGTGCCGACCGGGCCCTTGATGCCGCGCAGCGGGTAGCGGCCGAGCAACTCCTCGACGCGGCCGTACGCGACGAGCAGCTCGTCCGCCGCGGTCGCGAAGCGCTTGCCGAGAGTGGTTGCCTGGGCGGCCACGTTGTGCGAGCGGCCGGCCATGACCAGCTCGGCGTACTCGCCCGCCAGCTTGCCGAGCCGCGCCAGGACGGCCACCGTGCGGTCGCGCATCAGCTCGAGCGAGAGCCGGATCTGCAGTTGCTCGACGTTCTCGGTGAGGTCCCGGGACGTCATGCCCTTGTGCACGTGCTCATGCCCGGCGAGGTCGTTGAACTCCTCGATCCGCGCCTTCACGTCGTGCCGCGTGACCTTCTCGCGCTCGGCGATCGAGGCCAGGTCGACCCGGTCGAGGACGCGCTCGTAGTCGGCGATCGCGGCGTCCGGGACCTCGATGCCGAGGTCCTTCTGCGCCCGCAGCACGGCGAGCCAGAGCTGACGCTCCAGCTTCACCTTCTGCTCGGGGGACCAGAGCGTGGCGAGCTCGGCGGAGGCGTAGCGTCCGGCGAGGACGTTGGGGATACGGGGCTTTGCAGGCGCGGCAGTCACGTGGACGGAGTTTACCCGCCGTCCGGAGGGGCTCCGGAACGTCCGTACGCTCCGGAGCCCAGGTCAGCGGCGGTGGCCCTGGTCAGGTGTGCCTAAGGGCGGATGCCGTCGCAGGCGATCGGCAGATGGCGCGGGCCGCGCAGGACCGCGTTCTGCCGGTAGGGCGGCGGGTCCTCCAGCAGCCGGGGGTTCTCCAGTCTGCGGGCCAGTTCGCTCAGCGCGAGCTGTGCCTCCAGGCGGGCGAGCGGGGCGCCGAAGCAGCTGTGGATGCCGCTGCCGAAGCCGAGGTGCTGGATGTCCCCGCGGTCCGGGTTGAACCGGTCCGGATCCTCGAAGCGGTCGGGGTCACGGTTCCCCGCCGCCAGCACCAGCCACAGCGAGGCGCCCTTGGGGATGGTGACCCCGCGGACCTCGATGTCGGCGATGGTGGTGCGCTGCGGCACCAGCTGCACCGGCGGCTCGAACCGCAGCAGCTCCTCGACGATGGGGACGGCGAGGTCCGGGTCCTTGCGCAGCCGCTCGAGCACGTCGGGGTTGCGCAGCAGGGTCAGCATGCCGTTGGTGATGAGGTTGACCGTCGTCTCGTGGCCGGCGATCAGCAGGAGCGCCGCGGTGCTCAGGACCTCCATCGTCGTCATGACACCGTCCGGCCCTCCCGCCGTGGACAGCTGGGACAGCATGTCGTCACCGGGCTTCTTGCGGCGTTCCTCGATGAGACCGGCCAGATACATGCCCAGCTCGGTGCGGGCGTTGTGGGAGACCTTGGCGCGCTCGTCGGCGTCGGCGCCCGGGTCGGGGTCCAGGCTGGCGGCGATGATGTCCGCCCAGGAGTGGAAGCGCGCCTCGTCCTCGCGCGGCACTCCCAGCAGCCGGCAGATCACGGTCACGGGGAAGGGATAGGAGAACTGGTCGACCAGATCGATCCGGTCCGGGCTGTCGATGCCGTCGATGAGCCCGGAGACGATGTCCTTCAGCTCGCCGTGCATCTCGTGGACACGCCGTGGGGTGTGCGGCGGCCCGAACGGCCGGTTCGTCATGCGCCGCAGCCGGTCGTGCTCCGGCGGGTCGAGCCGCAGAAAGCTCGGCGGAAGGGCCGTCTCCTCGTCCCCTTCGGCGGCCAGCGGGTTCGCGGTCGCCGGCGTCTTCAGATTGCGGGCGTCGGAGCTGATGCGCGGATCGTGGAGCAGGCTCTGGATGTCGTAGTACCCGCTGACGACGTACGGTCCGTCCGCGTCGTGGTACACCGGCGTCTTGCGCAACTCCGCGTACAGCGGATACGGATCGGCGCGGTGGGCGTAGTCGATGATCTGCCGCAGGATGGCTTCGGTCATGGGTGCGTCCTAGGGAACGTCGGATCAGTGCCGAGCGGGGGTGAACGTCAGCCGTCGGTCGTCCGGCGCGTATCCGCTGAGGGTGACGGTCGGGCCGTGGGTGGGCACGGACGGGTCGGGGAAGTCGGCGGGCATCGGCTGCTGCCCCTCGGGGCGGCGGTCCACCGTGGGGAAGGCCGGTGGGAAGGGCGCCGTGGTCTCGATGAGCTGCTGGTAGAACTGCAGCCATCTCGTCTGGTCGAAGGTGACGGCGCCGATGACGCGCCCCTGGTACCCGTAGACGCCGGTGAACCGGTGCTCGCTGCGGGAACCCTGGGCGATGAGGATCTCCGTCCCCATCGACGGCACCCCGACGGACTTGATGTTCACGCCGAACTGGGAGGACCAGAAGGCGGGCACCCAGATGTGGGGGCGGCGGTCCGCGCTGTCGCTCAGCATGTTGTGCGCGGCGGTCTCGGCCTGGGCGACGGCGTTGCCCCAGTGCTCCAGGGACAGGAACTGGTATCCGAACAGCGGGTGCGGGGATCGTGCGACGTCGCCGGCCACATAGATGTCGTCGGTGACGATGCCCCGGATGTCGAAGGCGCGGCACCCGGCGTCACACGCGATCCCGCGGGGACCCGCGCCGAGTCCGGACCCGGCGAGCCATTCGGTGTTGCGCTGGGCGCCGAGGGAGACGACCACCACGTCGGCCTGGATGGTGTTCCCGTCGGAGAAGTGCGCGGCGCGGACGTGTCCCGCGGAATCGCCCTCCAGGCGGGTCACCATGACGCCGCAGCGCAGGTCGACGCCGTGTTTGCGGTGCAGTTCGGCCGCGACCTCGCCGACGACTCCGCCGAGCGCTCCGACCAGCGGCGCGTCGGCCCGCTCGGCCACGGTGACCGCGATCCCGCGTTCCCGGCAGGCGGAGGCGATCTCGGAGCCGGTGAACCCGGCCCCGATGACGAGCACGCGGCGGGGGCCCTGCGCGAGCGAGCGCTCCAGCGCGTCGGCGTCGTCGCGGGTCCGCAGCACGAACACCCCGTCGAGCTCCGCCTCGTCCTCCTGGGGCCAGGGTCTGGCCCGTACACCGGTGGCGATGAGCAGCCGGTCGTACTCCACCTCGTCGCCGTCGGCCAGCCGCACCCGCCGGGCCGCCATGTCGAGGCCGGTGGCCGGAACCCCGAGGCGCCACTGCGCGTCGATGGCGCGGTGCCGGGGAAGGCCGGTGCGGTCCGCCGTCGCCCTGCCCAGCAGGACCTGCTTGGACAACGGCGGTCGGTCGTAAGGCTCGTAGGGCTCGTCCCCGATCATCGTGAGGGAACCGGCGAACCCCTCCTCACGCAAGGTCTCCGCGGCCCGAAGCCCCGCCAGTGAGGCGCCGACGACCACGATGCGGCCTTCACGCCTGAGCCGGTCCAGCGATCCGTCGGCGCTCACCGGACGGCCTCCCGGTCGGTTCCGGGGTTCCCGTCCAGGGAGTTCGCTTCCACCATGATGGCCTGGACGGGGCACGCGGCCACGGCTCGCGCCATGTCCTCGCGCCGGTCCTCCTCGGCCTCGGGGTTGTAGAGCAGGGACTCGTCCCCGTGCATGGCGAAAACATCGGGGGCCAGGAACGCGCACTGCGCGTATCCCTGGCAGCGGTTGAGATCGACGACAAGCCTCACCGAGGATCAGCCTTTCCGTGGCCCGTTCTCGTCCCCCTCCTCCACAGCATGCGCGAGAGGGTGCTCAGCCGCTCGCCGGGGTGCGCAGGCCGACACGGAGGATGTGGAGGCTGACGACCAGCGCCCAGGCCGGGAAGACCAGCTCCGACCAGGGCAGAGAGGATCCCGCCATGAGCAGGACGAGCCCCGCGAGATAGCCGAGGACGGCGAGCGGACGGGGGAGGACGCCCAGACGGTGACCGATGGTCGAGGTCGTGAAGACGAACACGGCGGCCATGCGCAGCGCGTACGTCGTCATCAGCGTGTAGGCGAAGTCGCGGCCGAAGCCGGAGGGTTGGCTCAGCACACTGCCCGCCGCGGCGCCGGCCCCGAACATGGTGGCCACGAAGACCAGTCCGCTGCCCATGAAGACGGTGGCGATGAATCTGTCCTCGGCATCGCCGACCCGTGCGCGCACGGCCCCCATGAACCACAGGAAGAAGATCCCCGCGAACGGGACGATCTCCAAAGCCGTACGCACCGCCCACCGCTCGTTCGGCGCGACGGTCGCGTCGGCGGCGTTCCCCGCCGGGATCGCGATCCGTACCAGCACGATCGCCGCCCCCAGCAGGAGGGCGAACACCGTCCCCGCCAACCCGGCGGCGCGCGGTGTCCGCAGCCGTTCCTCCTTCGGCTTCATCGGCGCTCGCTCTCTTCCCGAAGCCCCCGTTCCCTTCGGTCCAGCAAGCAGGCACCGGTGCGCTCACGCCACCGGGGGAACCCGTGGGGGTGATGCCCCCGCTCGGCCGGGGCCGGTCGGGGGAGTCGGCGGCGCTACGAGGCGTCGGCCAGCTCCGCCAGGATGTCGCCGTGGCACAGCTCGGGTGCGCACCAGCAGGCCAGCGTCTTGCCGCGCAGGGCGGGCACCTGGTCGAGGAGGTCGGGGCGTTCGAGGAGGTACGCCCGGTACTTCTCCATGATCTCGGCGCGGGTTCCGTCGCGCTTCTTCGTGGGGGTGTCGTAGGCGAAGGGGTTGTAGAGCGGGTGCTGCGGGAGGTCCCAGTGGCCCATGGTCCAGCGGCGGCCGATGTAGACGAGGTCCGCGGGAGCGTGTTCGAGCCGGGGACCGAACTCGTGGATATGACCCTTGAGGTTGATCACGGTGGTGGGCATGGGATTCCCTTCGGCCGTCCGCCTACCCACCGGTGTCTACCGCACGGACCCCTCGTACGGCAGCAGCTCCGGCCGCTTGGCCGGGCGTCCGTCACCCGATGAGCGTCCCGTCAGCCGTCGTCCTATCCACGGCAGCAGGTGCTGCCTGGCGAAGCTGGCGTCGGCGGCGCGGCGGGCGGCCCAGCCGGGCGGCGCCGTCGGCGGCATCGGCGTACGCCACTCCTTGTCCTCGGGCTCGTACCCGAGCGTCTGCCAGACGGCCTCCGCGACCCGGCGGTGCCCCTCGGCCGTCAGGTGCAGCCGGTCCACGTCCCACATCCGGGGGTCGGCGAGCGAGGGCGCCCCGTAGAGGTCGACCACCAGTGCGCCGTGCCGGTCCGCGAGCTCGTCGACGACGGAGAAGAGCTCCTCCATACGCGGCCGGAAGCGTTCGAGCACCGGACCGTTGCGGCCCGGGCTGCGCATCAGGACGAGCCGCTCGCAGGCGGGGGCGAGCCGCTCCACGGCCTCCTCCAGGAGGGCGCGGACACGTCCCATGTCGACCTTGGGGCGCAGTGTGTCGTTGAGTCCGCCGACGAGGGTGATCACGTCGGGCCGCATCGCGACCGCCGCGTCCACCTGCTCCTCGACGATCTGCCCGATCAGCTTGCCGCGCACCGCGAGGTTGGCGTACCGGAAACCGGGCGTCCGCGCGGCCATCCGGCCGGCGAGGAGATCGGCCCAGCCGCGGTAGGAGCCGTCGGGCAACCGGTCCGACATGCCCTCGGTGAAAGAGTCGCCGACCGCGACAAGACTGGTGTGGGTGGCATTCGTCTGCATGGCGGACAAGATGCTAACCCGCACGCATACTCGCCGGTCGGTCGGGTCGCCACCGGGGACGGCCGGGACGGCCCGGCCGCGCTCACACCGTCTGCCCGAACAGCTCCCTCAGCACGTCCTCCATCGTGACCAGCCCCGTCATCCGTCCGTCGCTGCCCATGACTCCCGCGAGGTGCGTACGACTGCGGCGCATCGCCGTGAGCACGTCGTCCAGCGGGGTGCTCTCTCGTACCCGCGCGATCGGCCGCATGTCCTCCACCCGGAACGGCACCTCGCGCGGCATCGCGTCCAGCGCGTCCTTGACGTGCAGATAGCCCACGATGCGGCGCCCCTCGTCCACGACCGGGAAGCGCGAGAAGCCGGACTCGGCGGACAGCCGCTCCAGCTCCTCCGGAGTGACGCCCACACGCGCGTAGACGACACGTTCCAGCGGCAGCACCACGTCCCGTACGGGCCGGCGGCCGAGCTCCAGCGCGTCGTGCAGCCGCTCCAGAGCGCGGTCGTCGATGAGCCCCGCCTCGCCGGAGTCCTTGACCAGCCTGGCCAGCTCGTCGTCGGAGAAGGTGGCGACGACCTCGTCCTTCGTCTCGACCCGCAGCAGCTTCAGCAGGCCGTTCGCGAAGGCGTTGACCGTGAAGATCACCGGGCGCAGCGCCCGGGAGAGCGCCACCAGCGGCGGTCCGAGCAGCAGCGCGGTGCGCACCGGCTCCGCGAGCGCGATGTTCTTCGGCACCATTTCGCCGAGCAGCATGTGCAGATAGGTCGCCAGGGCGAGCGCGATCACGAACGAGATCGCGTGGCCCGCGCTCTGCGAGACGCCCATCGCGTGGAACGCCGGTTCCAGCAGGTGCGCGATCGCGGGCTCGGCCACGATGCCGAGGACCAGCGTGCACAGGGTGATGCCCAGTTGCGCGGCCGCCAGCAGCGCGGACACGTGTTCCAGGCCCCACAGGACGCTGCGTGCCCGCCGGTCGCCCTCCTCGGCATGCGGTTCGATCTGGCTGCGGCGCACCGAGATCAGCGCGAACTCGCCGCCCACGAAGAAGGCGTTCACGACCAGCGTCGCCAGCCCGATCAGCAGTTGTACGACGGTCATCGCGGCCCCCTCTCCTCGTCGTGGCGCTGCTCCCCGTCGCGCGGCGCGTGCAGCAGCACCCGCGCGGCCCGCCGCCCGGAGGCGTCCACCACGTCGAGCCGCCACCCGGCGACCTCGACGGCGTCCCCGACGGCGGGTATGCGGCCGAGCCCGGTCGCGAGGAACCCGGCCAGGGTCTCGTAGGGCCCCTCGGGCACCCGCAGCCCGACGCGGGCCAGCTGGTCGGTGCGGGCGGACCCGTCGGCCGAGTAAAGCGCCCTCCCCTCCTCGTCCGTGCCGGCCGGGGCCAGGTCGGGCGTCTCGTGCGGGTCGTGCTCGTCGCGGACCTCGCCGACGACCTCCTCGACGATGTCCTCCAGGGTGGCGACGCCCGCCGTGCCGCCGTACTCGTCGATGACGACGGCCATGGTGCGTCCGCCGGACAGCCGGTCGAGCAGCCGGTCGACGGTGAGTGACTCCGGTACGAACAGGGGTTCGCGCATGATCCGGGAGACGGGGGTGCGAGGCCGCGGCTCGGCGGGTACCGCCACCACGTCCTTGATGTGTGCCACGCCCACGACCGAGTCGAGGTTGCCGCGGTAGACGGGGAAGCGGGACAGACCCGTCGCCCGTGTCGCGTTCGCCACGTCCTCGCAGGTCGCCTGGACGTCGAGCGCGATGACCTGGACACGCGGGGTCATCACGTTCTCCGCGGTCAGGTCGGCGAGGTTCAGGGTGCGCACGAACAGCTCGGCGGTGTCCGCCTCCAGGGCGCCCTCCTTGGCGGAGTGCCGGGCCAGGGCGACCAGTTCCTGGGGTCCGCGCGCGGAGGCCAGCTCCTCGGCCGGTTCGAGGCCGAAGACACGTACGACACGGTTGGCCGTGTTGTTGAGATGCGTGATGAACGGGCGGAACGCGGCGCTGAACCAACGCTGCGGCGTCGCCACCCGCTTGGCCACGGCGAGCGGTGAGGAGATCGCCCAGTTCTTGGGGACCAGCTCGCCGACGACCATCAGGAAGACCGTCGACAGGGCCGTACCGATGACCAGCGCCACCGAGCGGGACGCGGAGGGCGAGACACCGAGCGACTCCAGCGGACCCGCGATGAGCTTGGCGATCGACGACTCGGAGAGCATGCCGACGACCAGGTTGGTGACGGTGATGCCGAGCTGGGCGCCGGACAGCTGGAACGTCAGATTCCGCGCGGCCTTGAGGGCGCCCGCCGCGCCGCGCTCACCGCGCTCGACGGCGCGCTCCAGCTCGCTGCGCTCGACCGTGGTCAGTGAGAACTCCGCCGCGACGAAGGCGCCACAGGCCAGCGAGAGCAGCACCGCCACCAGGAGGAGGAGCACCTCGGTCATCGCGTCACCTCCGTCCCATGATCGGCCAGGGGCGGGGGGATCGCGCGATGTCGGGTACGGGGAGGCTCGCCCATCGGCGGACGCTCACACCTTTCATGGGAGGACCGGGTGATCCTCTTTCATAGGAGGACCGGGTGATCCTCCCATGGTAAAGGATCGGCAAAGTACCCTCTTGGGCGCTGGAGGCTAGTCGGTGAGCGGCTTCGCCCAGCGGCGCCACTGCTCCTGGAGCTCGTACCCGGCGGCCCGCCACGCATGCTGCCCGGTCTCGTTCCGCCGCAGCACCATCGCGTCCGAGCGCCGCCCCCCGAGCCGTACGAACCGCTCCTCGGCGGCGGCGAGCAGCGCGGAGCCGATCCCGCGGCGGCGCCGCCCGGGATGCACCGCGAGCCGGTACAGATGGCAGCGCCAGCCGTCGAAGCCCGCGATCACCGTGCCCACCAGCTCGCCGTCGTCCTCGGCCAGGATCAGCGCCTCCGGATCGTGGGCGACCAGTAGCTCTATGCCGTCCTGGTCGTCACTGATACTCGTGCCCTCGGCCGCCACCTTCCAGAAGGCCAGCACGGTGCCGAGGTCCTCGGGCGTCGCAGCCCGTATCCGCAAGTCGGTCATGGCGCCGATCCCATCACGCGTTCCGTGGGACGGCACCGAATTCCACGATCCGGAGGGTCACTCGCCCCGCAGCGCCTCGACGACGGGGGCGAACGCCTCCATGTTCGGCTCCAGGACCGTCAGATACGAGAACCCGTACCGCTCCCGCTGCGCCCGCACCTGCGCGACGATCTGCTCCAGCGTTCCCACCAGCACGATCGGCAGCTCCAAGACCTCGTCCTCGGTCAGGTTCGGGATACGGGGCAGCCAGGGCCGGATCGCGGCGCCGCGGTCGTCGGTGACGGCGAGTATCTGGATCAGCAGATTGAGCTCGGCGGGCTCCTTGCGTCCCTCGGCCGCCTCCCGGTACAGGGCGACGCGTTCGTCCATCTCGGCGGCCGTGATCGGCTCCAGCGTGCCGCCCGGGCTGGTGCGCGCCCCGGTGAACGCCGCGATGTCCGCGTGCTCGGCGGTGAGCCGCAGCATCCGGTCGCCGTTGGCGCCGATCAGCAGCGGCACGCGGGGCCGCTGTACCGTTCCCGGCCGGTGCTCTCGCGAACCGAGGAGGCGCTCCAACTCCTCCACGGTGCGCTGGAGATGGTCGACCCGCTCGCGCGGCGAGCCCCAGGGGAGACCTGCCGTGTCGTGCTCCGCGGGGATGTAGCCGGTGCCGAGCCCGAGTTCGAGGCGGCCGCCCGTCAGTGTGTCCGTGGTGGCGACCTCGCGGGCCAGCAGCGTGGGATTCCAGAAGCCCGCGTTGAGCACGAAGGTGCCGAGGCGGGGCCGCTCGGTGACCTCCGCCGCGGCCACCAGCGAGGGGAAGGGCGCGGGCATGCCCAGGTGGTCGGGGACCAGGATCACGTCGTAGCCGAGTTCCTCGGCCCGCCGGCACTTGGCGCGCCACTCGTCGAGGGGCGCGGGGTCGAGCAGGTTGATGCCGAAGCGGAAGGGGCGGAAGGGGCGGGAGGATCCGGAGGGTTCGGAGGATCCGGAGGGTTCGGAAGAGGGTAGGGGCCGCGACATGAACTCTCCTCACTCACGGGCGACTTGCGCCCGAGGGGTGAACGGGGCGGACACGACGCGAGTACATCATTCGTGTGCGATGGCCGCCAGGACGTTCATGCGCGAGGCACGCAGCGCCGGCAGCAGCGCCGCCACTATGCCCACGACCGCCGAACCCACGACCACGGCGACGATGGTGGTCCAGGGGATGGCGAGCGACTTCATGCCCTGGAGCGCGAGGACCCGCTGCACACAGACGCCCCAGACCAGCCCGAGCGCGAGGCCGAGGGCGGCGCCGAACACGGCGATCACCACCGACTCCAGCCTGATCATCCGGCGCAGTTGGCGCCGGGCGAGCCCGATGGCGCGCAGCAGTCCGATCTCACGGGTGCGTTCGACCACCGACAGGGCGAGGGTGTTGACCACGCCGAGCACCGCGATCACGATCGCGAGTCCGAGCAGCGCGTACACGAGGTAGAGCAGCACGGCGATCTGGTCGTGCACGAGCTTCTTGTAGTCGGCCTGGTCGCGGACCTGCACCTGTGGATAGGGCTTGAGCGTCTGCTCCAGTTGCGCGCGCAGCCGGTCGGGGCTGGTGCCGGGCGCCGCGTTCACGTACAGGGCCGAGTCCTGCCCGCCGGGCACGTACTTCTCGATCGTGCCGAAGCCGAAGAACAGCCCGCCCTCCATCCCGAAACCCCCGGAGCCGCCCTGGTCGGTGAGCGCCCCCACCGTCAGGTCGGTCTTCCGCCCCGCGGGGAACTCGACGGGGATCGCGCTGCCGACGCGCACGCCGTGCTCCCGCGCGAACTCCGCGTCCATCGCCAGGCGCCCGGCGCCGAGCGCCGCCGCCGTGTCCCCCTGGGTGTACGTGACGTGGGCGACGTCGTCGAGCCGCGGATCGTAGCCCGCCGCGGTCGTCTCGACCCGCTTGCCGTCCGGCAGCCGCACCGCGACCGGCGTGAACCGCTGGCGGACGACGAGCCCGGCACCCTGGGTGGCGCGCACCTTGTCCGTGATCTCCGTGGTGAACGGCACGAAGTTGCTGTTCTGGATCACGAAGTCGGAGCCCAGCGTCTTGTCGATCTGATGGTCGAAGGACTTGCTCATGGACGCGCTCGCCACGGACATCCCGCCGACCAGCGCGAGGCCCACCATGAGCGCGGCCGCCGTGGCGCCCGTGCGCCGCGGATTGCGCAGCGCGTTGCGCTGGCTCATCCGGCCGACCGGGCCGAACAGGGCGGGGAAGGCACCGCCCAGGACCCGGATCACCGGTCGCACGAGGAGCGGACCCGCGATCACCGTCGCGATGAGGGTGAGTACGACACCGAGGCCCAGCAGGGAGGCGGACGTCGCGGTCTTCGACGCCGCGGCGCAGCCGGCCAGCGCGGCGGCTCCGGCCACGCCCACGACCGAGCCCACCAGGGCGCGCGTCCGCAGCGGCCGTCCCACCCCGGCGACCTCGGCGTCCGAGAGGGCCGCCATCGGGGAGACACCGGCCGCGCGCCGGGCGGGGAGATACGCCGCCACGAAGGTGACGCCGACCCCGACGACGTACGACGTGACGGGGGTCGGCCACCCGATCACCATCTCGGTGGACTTGAGGTTCATCCCGAACGCGCTCATGAGCCGGATCAGCCCGAGGGCGAGCCCGATCCCCGCGGCGAGTCCGAGCGTCGAGCCGACCAGACCGAGCAGCAGTGCCTCGGTGAGCACGGACCGCCGCACCTGCCGTCGGTCGGCGCCGAGTGCGCGCAACAGGCCCAGCTCACGAGTGCGTTGGGCGATGAGCATCGAGAAGGTGTTGACGATCAGGAAGACGCCGACCAGTACGGCGATGCCGGCGAAGCCGAGCATCACGTACTTGATGACGTCCAGGAATCCGCCGAGCTGCGCGGCGGCGTCCTTGGCCTGCTCGTCGGCGGTCTTCACCTCGTAGGTCCTGGTGCCGACCTGCGCCGCGATCCGCTGCTTGAGCGGAGCGTCGGCGACCCCGGGCGCCGCGTCCACCGCGATGCTCGTGGCGGCGTCCGGGCTGCCGAGCAGGTTCGTCTGTGCGGTGGGGGTGTCGAGGAACAGCAGCGCGGCACCGGGGTTGGTGGTGGTGAAGGTGGCGATGCCGACGATCTTCACCGGGAAGGTGCGCTGTGCCTGCACCGTCAGGCTGTCGCCGATCGCCACGTGCTTGCGCTTGGCGGTGTCCGCGTCGAGCAGCGCCTCGTCGGCGCCGTGCGGGGCGTGGCCGGAGGTCAGCTTCACCGGGCTGCGCTTGGTGACCTGCCAGTTGGTGGCGATGGTCGGCGCGCCCGAGGTGGGTCCGATCGACTTGTTCTCGCGGTCGACGATGGTGAGGTTCTCGACGCTCACGTCCACATGGGTGGCCGCCACGCCGTCGACCTTCGCGAGCCGGTCCGCGAGCGAGGCGGGCAGCGTCGGCGTGGCACCGGTCGACACCCGCGACTTGAGATCGTTCTTCGGCGACACGGTCACATCGGCCGCGGTGGAGGCGAAGAGCCGGTCGAACGTACGGGTGACCGTGTCCGAGAAGATCAGGCTGCCCGCCACGAACGCCACGGACAGCACGACGGCCAGCGCGGACAGGAGCAGCCGTCCCTTGTGGGCGAGGAAGCTCCGCAGAGTCGCCTTGAGCACGGCCGCCGCCTCAGTCCTTGTCGAAGGTGTCGAGATTGTCGAGGGTGTCGAGAGCTACGTCGTCCGAGTCGGCGGCCAGAACCACGTCGTCGGAGGGGCCCCCGGCGGCCGGGCGGCCCCCGGAGAAGTGCCGCATACGCTCCAGCACCGCCTCCGCCGTCGGCCGCCGCATCTCGTCCACGATCCGCCCGTCCCCGAGGAACAGCACCACGTCGGAGTGGGCGGCCGCGCCCGGATCGTGCGTGACCATGACGACGCTCTGGCCGAGGTCGTCGACCGCCTCGCGCAGGAAGCCGAGGACCTCGAGCCCCGCACGGGAGTCGAGGTTGCCGGTCGGCTCGTCCGCGAAGATCAGCTCGGGGCGGGAGGCCAGCGCCCGCGCGCAGGCGACGCGCTGCTGCTGCCCGCCGGACAGCTGCGCGGGCCGGTGCTTCAGCCGGTCCCGCAGCCCGAGCGTGTCGATGACCTGGTCCAGCCACTTCTGGTCGGGTTTCTGGCCCGCGATGTCCATCGGCAGCGTGATGTTCTCGGCCGCGTTCAGCGTGGGGATCAGATTGAAGGACTGGAACATGAACCCGATCCGGTCCCGGCGCAGCCGGGTCAGCTCACGGTCCTTGAGTCCCGTGATCTCGGTGTCACCGAGCCACACCTGTCCGGCCGAGACGGTGTCGAGTCCCGCCAGGCAGTGCATCAGCGTCGACTTCCCGGAGCCCGAGGGGCCCATGACCGCGGTGAAACGGCCGCGCGCGATGTCCACGTCGACCGAGTCGAGGGCGAGGACGGTGGTCTCGCCGGATCCGTACGCCTTCGTCAGGCCGCGGGCGCGAGCGGCGACCCCTTCGGCCTCCCGTCGTCCGACGACGTGCTCCGCAGCAGGTGTGGACAAGGCCGCCTCCTCCGTGTTGGACGTCCTGACTCCCCGGTCCCGGCCGAGCGTAGTGTGATCCCGCCCACAGCCGGTATCCCCCCGAGGTACCGGCTCCGGCGAGTCGCCCCTTGCGGGTGCTAGCACTTCGGCGCTAGCTTCGAGGTATGGCGAAGACCCAGCTGAACGTGCGGGTGGACGAGGGCACGGCCCGGGCGGCCCGGGAGCGGGCCCTGGAGCGCGGTATGAGCGTGAACCGCTACATCGAAGAGCTCGTCAGACAGGACACCGGGGAGGTCGGTCACACCTTCGTCGACGCGGCCTCCGACTTCATGAAGCAGTACGCGAACGTCTTCGCCGAGGAGTTCGGCACGGACCGGGAAGGCGCACGGGACACGTTCCGGGACGGCTCACGCGAAGGTCGTCGTTGATCCCTTGAGCAGTCTCAGAGTCGACCTCGCCTGGCTCCTCATGATCGCCGAACAGAAGACGCCCGGAGATCCCCAGGTCACCGACTGGGGAGCCCTCGTCGCCGCCGTCAGCCGGCACGAGGCGGAGATATTCGGCATTCCCGTCTACGACAGCCCGCACGCCCGCGCCGCCGCGCTGCTCCAGCTGCTGCTGCACGTCCCGGCGCTCGAACGTTCCAACGCGATGTTCGCCTCGGCCGTCGCGTACGCCTATCTCGTCGCCAGCGGCCTCAAGGTCGTCACCTCGCCCGAGCAGGTGCGCGAACTCGCCCGTCTGGTCAAGGGCGGTGACGCGACGGTGCACGAGATCGCCCAGGAGCTGCGGCAGTGGAGTCTGTGACTACTCCGGGATCAGCGGGCGCCTCGCGCTGCCCAGCACGCAGTACGACGTGGGCAGCCGCGGCCCCTTCTCGGGAATGAACAGCCGCCGGTAGGGACCCAGTTCGAACCCGGCCTCGCGCAGCGCGGCGATCGGGTCGCGGGCCAGATGGCAACCGCCGTTCAGCCGCGGCCACACCGTCCGGTCCAGTCCGCGCTGGACGGACGCCATCACACGTCCGTCGCCCTTGCCGTGCTCGAAGAACCACACCGTGCCACCGGGCCGCAGCACGCGCCGCACCTCACCGAGGGCCCGCGGCACATCGCGCACACTGCACAGCACCAGCGAGAGCACCGCCCCGTCGAACGCCTCGCTCTTGACCGGCAGCGCCTCCGCCGCGCCCGGCACCACGTCCACGGGTACCTCGGAGCGCAGCGCGGCCTCCACGGCCAACTGCCGCAGCAACCGCTCGGGTTCGATCGCGACCACCTCGGAGACGGCGCTCGGGTAGTGCGCGAAGTTCAGTCCGTTGCCCGCGCCGATCTCGATGACCCGCCCCGAGAGACCGGTGAGCAGCCGGTCGCGTACCGCGCCGATGCCCATCCTGGTCTCGGCCGCCACGCTGATACGGGCGTAGTAGCGGGCGAACAGCGGATGGTGCACGGCGTCCCGCGACACCTTGGCGGAGCCGGCTGACCTGAAGGGCATGACGGACCTCCCGGGAGGACGGGGTCTTACCGGGATTGTCCCCCCAGAACGTCCGCCACACGCTCTACGACGCTCGGCCTACGTCATACACCGGCCGGCCGCACACGTCAGGCGATGAAGTCGCGCACCTGTTCGTAGACGCCGTAGGCGTTGTTCATGTCGGTGTGCGAGATGCAGCCGGCCTCCACATTGGTGGCGCCGCTCAGGATCGCGCTGGTGTCCGGGTTGATCAGCTCGTCGCAGTTCGACCAGTAACTGGCGTACGAGACACTGCCCGGCGTCTCGTCGCCGGAGTTCAGCGCGGTCAGGAACGAACTGCCGGTGTACATCTCGGCGCACGAGGTGTAGAGCCACGTGCACCAGCTCGCGACCGTGGTTCCGTGGTTCACCCCGGCGGTGGACACGAAGTCGTCGACGTACGAGGTCCCGCCGAGGTTCTTGAGGTAGTAGCGGGCGCTGAGCGCACCCATGGAGTGGACGACCAGGTCCACCTTCGACGCGCCGGTCTGCGTGAGGACGTTCTTTACCTCGGTGGAGAGCTGCTGGGCCGTGGTCACGTTCGACTGTCCCCAGTCGTACGACCACGCGAACAGTTCGGAGCCGCTGTAGCCGTCGGCCTTGAAGTCGGCGATCCAGTCGTCCCAACTGCTCGCCGAACTGCTCAGGCCGTGCACGAAGATGACGGGGTTGTGGGTCGCGGCCCGGGCGGGGACCGCGGACAGGGAGAGCGACACTAGGAGCGCTGCGACCACGGCGGAGAAGAACGTGGCGATGCGACGCAAGCGGCGTTGCATGGTGCCTCCAGACAAGGGTGGGGTGCCTGGAGTGTCAGCCGGGGTCTACGCGCGCCGCATCGGCGAAATCGCCGGTCTTTACTTGCCAGTTAACTCACCAGTAACGTCATTCGCGTGGTGACTTCGGTGAACCCCGTACGCGGCCCCGCACAACCCGAGCTCGGCCCCTCGCTTCCCGAAGGCGTACGGGTACGGATCCTGCGCACCGCGCACGGCGACCGCCGCGCCGCCGCGAAACTCGCCTCCGCGCTGACCGAGCGTCAGCTGACCGGCCTCGACCCGCTGCCGGCACAGCCTCCCGTACTCCTGCGCGCGTACCGCCAGGAGGTCCGCGCCCTGCCCGACACCACCCGGCGCCTCCTGCTCCTGGCGGCGGCCGACCAGTACCCGGTCGACACCCACGCCTTCCTGCGGGCCGTCACCGCGGCCCGGCTCGACACCCGGCCCCTCGTCACCGCCGAGGTGGCCGGAGTCGCCCACGCCACGGCGGGCGGGATCGTCTTCCGCGATCCGTGGACCCGGATAGCGGCCTACGAGACCGCATCCGTGACGGACCGGCGCGCCGTCCACCTCCTGCTCGCCCGGGTCCTGCGCGGCGAGGGGGAGTCACCCCGGCGGTCCTGGCACCGGGGCGCCGCCGCCCTCGGCCCCAGCCGACGCCTCGCCGCCGAACTCAGGGCGGCTGCCCACACCGCGCGCACCGCGGGCGACCACGCCCTGGCCTGCGCCCTCGTCGAACGCGCCGCCGCGCTGTCCCCCGAGCCGAGCGAGCGGGCCCGGCTGCTCGCCCGCGCCGCCGCCGACGCCTGGCGGTCCGGCGACGCCGACCGTGCCCGCCGGCTCGTCGCCGCCACCGACGACGACGCCCTGGGCGGTCTGCTCGCGCTGCGCGCGGGCAACGCGACGGACGCGTTCGACGCGCTGCTGACAGCCGCGGTGCGCTACGCCGACGACGGGCCGGGGCCGGCCCGTACGGACCACCCCCACCACGCCGCCGTCCACCTCCTCGCCCGCGCCACCGAAGCCGCGATCTACACCGGCGACCTGCGCCGATGCCGGGAGGCGGCGGCCGTCGCCGACCGGCTCGGGATCGTGCCGCCCGGCACGCTGGGCGGGCTGGCCGCGGCGTTCGAGGGCCGGTACGACGACGCGCGCGATCTGCTGAAGGCGGCGGCCGGGCGCTGCGGTCCCGGGGGCGACCCCACCCTGCTGATCCACTCCGGGATCGCCGCACTCATGCTCGGCGACCACACCGCGGCCGCCACCGCCACCGTCCGGGCCGCCGCCTCCGCCCGGGCCGGGGGAGACGGGGTCACCGTTCCCCAGGCCATGGAGTTCCGGGCGTACGCCGACTTCTGGACCGGTCGGCCACGAGCCGCCGAGGCCGCCACCCTGGAGGCCCTGCGCCAGGCGTACACCACCGGCCAGGACAACGGGGCCTGCCATCTGCAGGCGGCCCTCGCGATGTTCGCCGCGGTCACCGGCGACGAGGACGTCTGCCGGGAGCGCGCCGAGGCCGCCCGCTCCTACGCCCTCGCACGCGGGCTGGGCCTGCCCGCCGCGCTGGCCCTGTTCGCGCTCGCCTTCCTCGACCTGAGCACCGGCCGCTTCGCCGCCTCCGCGGCCCGGCTGCGCGCCCTCGCCGGATTCGGCCCCGGGCACGGGCACCGGGCCATCCGTCACATCGCCACACCGCACTACGTCGAGGCCGCCGTCCGCACCGGCGACACACGCGTCGCCCGGGCCGCCCACGCCGACTACGACCACTGGGCGCGTACCGTGCGCAGCCCCGACGACCTGGCGCTCAGCGCCCGCTGCCGGGCCCTGCTCGCCTCCGGCGCGGAGGCCGTCGAGCACTACCGCACCGCCCTCGACCTGCACGCCTCGGGCACCCGTGACTTCGAACGCGCCCGCACGGAGCTGCTGTTCGGCGGTGCGCTACGGCGACTGCGGCACCGGACGGAGGCCCGCGACCGGCTGCACAGCGCCCTCGAGGCGTTCGAGCACTTCGGTTCGCCGCAGTGTGCGGCGGCGGCGCGGACCGAACTCCGTGTCCTGGGGGAGCCCGCCTCCCCGGTGCGGGGCGCCGACGACCTCGTCGCCCGCCTCACCGCGCAGCAGTTGATGGTCGCGCGCATGGCGGCCGACGGGGCGACCAACCGGGAGATCGCGGCGCGGTTGCTGCTCAGTCCGCGGACGATTGATCACCATCTGCGCGGGGTGTTCGCGAGGTTGGGGATTCGGTCGCGGATCGAGCTGGTGCGGTTGTTGGGGGAGGGGTGAGGGGGGCTTGGTGTCGTTGGTCGGCTGCGGGTGGGTCGTGGCTGGTCGCGCCCACGCGGCAGAGCCGCATAGTGTCACAGCCCCGCGCCCCTTACGGGGCGCCTGCTGCCTGCGTCGAGTGGAAAGTGTGCGTATTCCAGCCCCCCCCGAGCCGCGGCGCCAGCCAGCTCGGCGCGTCCGCACGGAAGTCGGTGACGTCAAAGGCACCTGCCCCCGCGGGCAGCGCGCCCAGGAGCGGGGCTTCGGCCACGAGGGGCAGGTCCGCGAGGTTGCAACGCGATGCCAGGTCGGGGGAGTCGGGCCAGCTGCCGATGACGATTCCCGCCAAGTCAAGACCCCGACGCCGCAGTTCACGAGCCGTCAGCTCGGTGGTGTTCAGGGTGCCGAGGCCCGCTGATGCCACCACCAGCACCGGCGCGTCCAGCAGGCTCGCCGCGTCCGCCAGCGTGCCGCCCTCGTCGTCGAAGCGGACGAGGAGACCGCCCGCTCCCTCGACCAGCACGAGGTCGTGCTCGGTGGCCAGTTTGGCCGCCGCCTCCGCCACCGCGACCGGGCGTACGGGGGGCAGGGAGGCCCGCCGCGCGGCCGTCGCGGGAGCCAGCGGCTCCGGATAGCGGGCGAGTTCGAGCGTCGTCACGGCGCCCGCGAGCCGGGCCACCTCGTCGGCGTCCCCGCGCTCGTCCGGGCGTACACCCGTCTGCGCCGGCTTGAGGACGGCAACGGAGCGTCCGGCCGCGACGGCCGTGGCGGCGACGGCGGCCGTCGTGACC
Source organism: Streptomyces sp. NPDC007896 (assembly GCF_042959425.1). Classification (NCBI taxonomy): domain Bacteria; kingdom Bacillati; phylum Actinomycetota; class Actinomycetes; order Kitasatosporales; family Streptomycetaceae; genus Streptomyces; species Streptomyces sp. NPDC007896. The sequence continues at coordinate 317,360 of NZ_JBIBKX010000003.1, forward strand.
GTCTTGCCGACCTCGGTGCCCGTCCCCGTGATCACCAGAACCGCCATGTCATCCCTCCCGCGCCGCCGCGCACACCGCGCGCGCGATCCGTGCCAGGTCCGCGTCACCCGTGACGTACGGCGGCATCGTGTAGACGAGGTCGCGGAACGGGCGCAGCCACACGCCCTCGCGCACGGCCGCCGCCGTGGCCGCCAACATGTCGACCTCGTGGTCGAGCTGGACGACGCCGATCGCGCCCAGGACACGTACGTCCCGGACACCCGGCAGCGAGGACGCCGCCGCCAGCCCGTCCCGCAGACCCGCCTCGATCCGCTTGACCTCGGTCTGCCAGTCCTGTCCGAGCAGCAGGTCGATCGAGGCGCAGGCCACCGCGGCGGCCAGCGGATTGCCCATGAAGGTCGGGCCGTGAGCCAGGACCGGGACCTCACCGCGTGAGATGCCCTCGGCCACCCGTGCCGTGCAGAGCGTCGCCGCCATCGTCATATAGCCGCCGGTCAGCGCCTTGCCGACGCACATCACGTCCGGCGTGACGCCGGCGTGCTCCGCGGCGAACAGAGCGCCCGTACGGCCGAAGCCGGTCGCGATCTCGTCGAGGACGAGCAGCACGTCGTGCGCGTCGCACGCCTCCCGCAGCACCCGCAGATACGCCGGGGAGTGAAACCGCATCCCGCCCGCGCCCTGTACCACCGGCTCCACGATCACCGCGGCGAGCTCGTCGGCGTGCCGCCCGATCAGCTCGCGCAGATGGTCGGCGTACGACTCCTCGTACTCGACCGGAGGGGTGTCGGCGAACACCTGGCGCTGGAGCACGCCCTGCCACAGCTCGTGCATCCCGCCCTCGGGGTCGCACACCGACATCGGCTGCCAGGTGTCCCCGTGGTAGCCGCCGCGCCAGGTCAGCAGCCGCTGCTTGCCCGGCTGGCCGAGCGAGCGCCAGTGCTGGAGGCACATCTTGACCGCGACCTCGACCGACACCGAGCCGGAGTCGGCGAGAAAGACGTGCTCCAGGCCCTCGGGCGTGATGTCGACCAGGCGCTTCGCCAGCCGTACGGCGGGCTCGTGCGTGAGCCCGCCGAACATGACATGGCTCATGCGCTCCAGCTGGTCGCGCGCCGCGTCGTTGAGGACCGGGTGGTTGTAGCCGTGGATGGCCGACCACCAGGACGACATGCCGTCGACCAGTTCACCCGAGCCGTCCGCCAGCCGCAGGCGTACCCCGCTCGCCGACTCCACGACGAGGGGCTCCTGGCGGCCGGGCATGGGGCCGTACGGATGCCAGACGTGCCGCCGGTCCAGCTCCAGCAGGTCGCGCACGGGCAGCGTGGAGGGCTCGGACCGGTCAGGCATTGGGGGCGAGGTCCGTCCCGGCACCTCGGCGGCGTACGGCGACGAGATCCGTACGCGCCTCGGAGGGCTGCTCCTCCTTGGCCTGCGCCTGCACGGAACCGCAGACGCCGCCGCCCTCGTGCGAGCCGCACCCGGCGTCCGTGTGCGAGCCGCACCCGGCCTCGGCGTGGGCACCGCAGCCGGCGCCCGCCGTCACGCGGTGCTCCGGCAGGGTCACCTCGCCCGCGCCCTCCACCTCGAACCCGGCGTCCGCGATCATCTCCAGGTCGGCCTTGCCCGCCTGGCCCTCGCTGGTGAGGTAGTCGCCGAGGAAGATCGAGTTGGCCAGGTTGAGGGCGAGCGGCTGCATCGTGCGGAGGTGGACCTCGCGGCCGCCCGCGATGCGGACCTCCACGTCCGGACAGACGAAACGGACCATGGCCAGGATGCGCAGGCACCGCTGCGGGGTGAGGTTCCACTCCTTGGCGAGCGGGGTGCCCTCGAAGGGGATCAGGAAGTTCACCGGAACGGAGTCCGGGTCGAGCTCGCGCAGCGAGTAGACGACGTCGACGAGGTCCTCGTCCGACTCGCCCATGCCCGCGATCAGACCCGAGCAGGCCGACAGACCGGCCGCGTGCGCCTTTTGGACTGTTTCCACCCGGTCGGCGTACGTGTGCGTGGTCGTGATGTCCCCGTACGTCCCCTCGGACGTGTTCAGGTTGTGGTTGTAGGCGTCCGCGCCCGCCTCGCGCAGCCGCTCGGCCTGGCCGTCGGAGAGCAGGCCGAGGCAGGCGCACACCTCGACGTTCTCGTGTCGGTCCTTGATCGCCTTGATGGTGTCGGAGACCCGGTCCACGTCACGGTCCGTCGGACCGCGGCCGCTGGCCACCAGGCAGACCCGCTTGGCGCCCCCGGCGAGCCCGGCCGCCGCGGCCTGCGAGGCCTGGTCGGGCTTGAGCCAGGTGTACTTGAGGATGTCGGCCTTGGAGCCGAGGCGCTGCGAGCAGTACGAGCAGTCCTCGGGGCACAGACCGGACTTCAGATTGACCAGATAGTTGAGTTTCACTCGACGGCCGAACCAGTGCCGGCGGACTTTTCCGGCCGCGGCCACCACGTCGAGCACGTCGTCGTCGGACGTGGCCAGCACGGCCAGCGCCTCGTCACGGGTCGGCAGCTCGCGCCGAAGCCCCTTGTCCACCAGCGTGTTCAGCAGGTCCATGAGATCCGATCCTGACGTATGCGAGCCGCTGCGGCCAAGGAGAGTTTGCACAACAGAGACGGTTCGACGTGTGGGTATTGCCACATCATGGGCGCCGCGTCGTCCCGCTAGGGTCTGTGCACTGCCTACAAAACGACCACCCTCATGACCCCCTCACGACCACTCTCAGGGCCCGGAGGCACCAGCATGGCCGGATCGCCGTTCGCGTGGATCGACGAGCAGGCGTACCAGCGCCGGCAGGCCGGACTCGTCCGTACCCTGCGCCCCCGCGCCGCCGACTCACCCCTTCTCGATCTGGCGAGCAACGACTACCTCGGGATGGCCCGCCACCCCGAGATCACGGAGGCCGCCGCGGCGGCCGCCCGCCGCTGGGGCGCCGGCGCGACCGGCTCGCGGCTCGTCTCCGGCACGACCGAACTTCACGGCGAACTCGAACGCGAGCTCGCCGACTTCTGCGGCTTCGAGTCCGCGCTCGTCCTCTCCTCCGGCTACGCGGCCAACCTCGCCGCCGTGACCACGCTCGCGCCGCACGGCTCGCTGGTCGTCTCGGACGCGGGCAACCACGCCTCCCTCATCGACGGCTGCCGGCTCGCCCGGGGTGCGACCCAGGTCGTGGCGCACGCCGACCCCGAAGCCGTACGCAAGGCGCTGGGCACGCACGAGGGTCCCGCCGTCGCCGTGTCCGACACGGTCTTCTCGGTGGACGGCGACGCGGCCCCGCTGGCCGAACTCGCCACCGCCTGCCGCGAGCACGGCGCGGCGCTGCTCGTCGACGACGCGCACGGGCTGGGCGTCCTGGGTGACGGCGGCCGGGGCGCCCCGCAGGCCGCGGGGCTCGCGGGTGCCCCGGACGTGGTCGTGACCGTCACGCTCTCCAAGTCGTTCGGCAGCCAGGGCGGCGCCGTCCTCGGCCCCGCCGCGGTCATCGACCACCTGGTCAACGCGGCGCGCACCTTCATCTTCGACACCGGTCTCGCGCCCGCGGCGGCGGGCGCGGCCCTCGCGGCGCTCAGGCTGCTGCGCCGTGAGCCGGAGCGCGCCGCCCGGGCCCGTGAGGTGGCGACGGCGCTGCACACCCGGCTGACCGCCGAGGGCCTGGAAGCCGTACGACCGGACGCCGCCGTGGTCTCCGTGCGCGCGCCGTCCCCCGAACAGGCCGTGCGGTGGGCCGCCGACTGCCGGGAAGCGGGACTCGCCGTCGGCTGCTTCCGCCCCCCGTCCGTGCCGGACGGCATCTCACGGCTGCGGCTGACCGCCCGCGCTGACCTCACCGACGCGCAGATCGAGCACGCCGTCGGCGTGATCAGCTCAGTCCGGCGACAAAGCCCTCCCAGCTCGCGGGAGTGAAGAGCAGGGCGGGGCCGGCCTTGTTCTTGGAATCGCGCACCGCGACCAGTCCGGCCCAGGGTCCTGGGCCGGGTCGGGCCGTCTCGACGCAGTTGTTCATTCCCGTACTGCGGCTGCTGCGCAGCCATCGCACGTCGCGGAGTGAAGTACTGGAACGTACGTACCGAGGCAGTGCAGTCATGGGGGTGCCTCCTTACGCGCCGTCACCTATCCCGGCGATGTAGTCCAACGAGTCCTCGGGCGAAAGGGCGTGGAACTGAAGGGCGTTGAAGGCCTCGGTGTAGGCCTGAAGGTCTTCTTTCCGTTCGAGATAGAGGCTACTCGTCAAGTGGTCGAGAACAACCACATCCAGATCAGTTGTGTTCGGAAATGAGAAGATAACGAAAGGCCCGGTGACGCCGATATGGGCTCCGGCGGCGAACGGCAGGACCTGAAGCCGCACTTGAGGCAGGACGGCCGCCTCTCGCAGACGCTCCAGTTGCCGAGCCATCACCTCCGGGCCGCCGACCTCGCGTTTTAACACGGCCTCGTCCAGGACCGCGGTCAGTTCCAGCGGCGGGTCCGAACGCAGGACGTCCTGCCGGGCGAGGCGCACCTCGACGAGCGCGTCGAGTTTGTCGTCCTCCAGGCCTCCGACGGCGACCCGGGTCACCTCCCGCGCGTACTCGGGTGTTTGGAGCAGTCCGGGTACCACCGAGGTCTCCAGCGTGCGCATGTCGCTGGCCTGGGACTCCAGACTGATGAAGTCGCGGTACGCGGGCGGCAGGACCCCGCGGTAGGCGTGCCACCAGTGGTGGCGCCCATTGCCCTCGGAGCCCGCGAGGCCGACCAGGAGCTCCCGTAACTCGGACTCCGTGACGGCGTAGGCGTCCAACAGGCGTTCCACGTCGGCCGGTTTCACCCCACTGATACCGGTCTCGATCCGGCTCACCTTCGACTGGTGCCAGCCGACGAGACGGGCCGCCTCCCCACTGGTGAGGCCCACACCGGCGCGCAGCGCGCGCAGTTCGGCACCGAGCTTGCGGCGGCGCACCGCGGGACCGTGCTGCATGGCCGTCCTCCTTACTCCTTCCGGGCCGCCCAAATACGCTCCGCCGTCGCAGAGTTCACCGCATCGAGCGACAGATATATGCATATCTCGGTGGATCGCACCCGTGACCGGCCCAGTGATGGCAGTCTGGCGCGAAGCACCAGTCCGGGACCGTACTCGAACCATCCGCTCCGTGTCGGACTCCGGTCCCGTGGGAAAGGGACGACGTCGCCATGGCAGACCACCAGGAAGCATCCGTCACTCTGCCGAGCGATCCCGCCTCGGTCTCCGCGGCCCGGAATTTCGTCGCCGATGTGCTGGCCGAATGGGGCCTGCCGTGCGACGCGGAAGTCGCGGACACCGTACGCCTGATCGTGTCAGAACTAGCCACCAACGCCGTCCAGCACACGTTCGGGCAGTCGCCCACCTTCACCGTGGACGTCCGGCTCGACCGAGACGAACACCTGCGGATCGGCGTCACCGACAGCCATCCGCGCTTTCCGAAACGCCTGCCTGCCGCCGTCCAGCAGGACAACGGGCGCGGCATGGTGATCATCCGCTGGCTGACCGCCGAATGCGGCGGCAGACTCGTCGTCCGGCCCACCCGCGAGGGCGGCAAGACGGTCGCCATCGAGCTGCCCTGGACGGTGCCGGCCCAGCCGGTGACGGCCGGCGGCCCACAAGAGCCCTGAGGAGCGGCTCAGTTGTCGTGTCTGATCAGCGCGGCGCGTCCGAAGGTGCCGCCGTCCTGGCCACCGTCTCCGGTGCGACCGCACTGTCCGGCCGGTCCGGTCGGCGGCAGCCGGGACGAATCGCCCGCGAGGGCGCTGCGGCCGCGCTCATCGCCCGACTGCCCGCGGGCACGAACCGCGCCAGCAGGCTGAGGAAGGTGATCGGCGCCTTCGGGTCGAGCGCGCGTTGCTGACGGACCCTGCCACAGCGGGCGGACGCCGGACGCCACGCGCTCACGGTTCTCGGTCCGGTGCTTCTTTCGGAGCCGCTGCCGCGCTGACGACCGTACGTTGCACCACGCGGGGCAGGACGCCCCACAGCGCCACACAGACGAGCAGGGTGCCCGCGCCCGAGGCGATCCCGGCGGCGCGTCCCAGTGCCACGTCCACGACGAGCAGCACCGATCCCGTCAGCGCCAGCATGAGCACGCCCATCCCGATCGTGGCCAGGACCGAGGAGACCCGCACGATGGTCGGCTTGGCGCCCTGCCGGAACAGCGACCTGTGCAGTGCGGCCGGCGCCGTGAAGAGCGCGGCGGCCACCACGGCCAGCAGGAGCGTGGTGACGTACGTGGCGCGCTGCACCGTGTCGAGGGACGGGAAGCGCGGAGTGAACGCCAGTGTCAGCAGGAACGCGAAGAGGATCTGCACACCGGTCTGCGTGACGCGCAGTTCCTGGAGCAGCTCGCCGAAGTTGCGATCGGCACGCTCGAGGGGCGTCTCGTTCCGCTCCTCGGGGGGAGGTCGTTCAGCCATGGTGAACGAGTAACCGGTCCGTCCACTTTTCACGCCCCGGGGGGTGGGACCCCGAGGGGGTGCCGGCCGGCGGCACCCCCTCGGGCAGGTCAGCTGACCCGGCCGTACCAGACGCTCTTCGTCCAGATCTTCTGCAGCTTCACGACCTCCCCGGTCTTCGGGGAGTGCCAGATCTTTCCCTTCCCGGCGTAGATGCCGACGTGGTACACGTTCCGGCCCGAGTGGAAGAACACCAGGTCTCCGGCCTTGCGATGGGACGCGGAGATGTGGTGCGTCTTGTTGTACTGCGCAGCGGCCGTACGAGGCAGCGTCTTGCCCGCCTTCTTGTACGAGTAGAGCGTCAGCCCGGAGCAGTCGAAGCGGCGTGGCCCGGCGGCGCCGTACTGGTACGGGGAGCCCTTCTTGGAAGCCGCGACCTGAAGTGCCTTCGTCGCCAAGGTGGCCGCTTCGGCGTCGGATGCGACGCCGGGAACCACAAGGCTGCCGCCCACGGCGGCGAGAGTGAGCGCCGAGGCCGTACCGGCCCGGGTCCACAGCGACGGGACACGATTGAGCGCAGTCATGCGCAACCCTTCGTCAGCCGCCTGTGAAGGATGACCTGTCGGATTCGGGCTGGCGAAGTAGCCCGGCCGCTTGCGCGGCTTCACCCCAAGGGCCGCCCGGATCTCTCCGGCGACCCGTCTTGCTGGGTCCTCCACTCCTGCCGATGCACTTCTGTCGACCGGTCATCCGGGCAGCGGCAGGACTCGGCGTCCGCCCGGACCGCCCCGCCGGTGTGGCGGGGGCTTGTCGTCGGAAGGGATCTTCACGCATGGTGGTCCGAAAATCCGAGCGGAACCGGCGATTTGTGGGGTTACTCACCACTCACCCGTTCGGGTGGACGACCCCCTGTTCGGGCGATGTTGGGGACATCGACGACGCGCCCACCAGCACCGGAGCATCTCATTCCGCCTCCGGGCCACGCGCGTTGCGCAACTTTTTCGGTTCCCCGAAGGGGTGTGTGAGTACTCCATCAGGGGGTACTCCATCTGGTCCGTTTGAACCCCGGGCCGGACGCCTCGCCGACTCGGCGCGCACGGCGGCCCGGGTGTGGAGGTGTCAGTTGTCGGCGTCGGGCGGCAGCGTGACGCGGGCCGCCCGTCGCTCACCGTCGAGGACGCGCAGGGCCTGTGCCAGCGTCGGCGCGTGCACCTCGCTCTCGCCGCGCTGGTGCATCAGCGCGAGGGCGTCCCGCAGCTCGCCGGCCTTGGCGACCAGCGCCTGGGCGGCGCGCAGCCCGCGGTAGGTGTCTCCGGGCCTGGCCGGGTTGATGCGGCCGAGCAGGTCGACCACGTCGAGGTAACGGTCGATCAACTCGGCCTCGGCTCGCGTCAGCGCGGGCAGCGGGGGCAGTTCGGGCACCATCGGCGGATCACCTCGCGTCGGGTGTGGCGTTCCTCGCACCGGGCGCGGTGCGCGAGGTCTTGCGGCTGGGGATGATCCCGTCCACCAGTCCGTACGCCAACGCGGCCTGAGCGTCCAGGATCTTGTCCCGCTCGATGTCGGCGGCGACCTGTTCAGGACTCTGCCCCGTGTGCCGTACGAGCATGTCCTCCAGCAGCCTTCGAGTGCGCATCAACTCCTCGGCCTGGAGGGCCAGATCGCTCGCCTGTCCCTGTACCGGCTCGGCAAGTGACGGCTGGTGGATCAGCACCCGGGCCCCCGGCAGCGCGAACCGCTTGCCCGGCGCGCCGCCGGCCAGCAGCACGGCGGCGGCCGACGCGGCCTGCCCCAGGCAGGTGGTCTCCACGTCGCAGCTGACGAACTGCATCGTGTCGTAGATCGCCGTCATCGCGCTGAACGAGCCGCCGGGAGAGTTGATGTACAGCGCGATGTCCTGGTCCGGCGCCAGGTATTCGAGGTGCATGAACTGCGCCATCACGTCGTTCGCCGAGGTGTCGTCGATCGGCGTCCCCAGGAACACGATCCGCTCGTCGAGCAACTTCGAGTACGGATCCAGGGTCCGGTGCCCCATGCTCGTCCGCTCGGTGAACTCGGGCAGGACATGACGGGCGGACGGTTCATTCATGGCACGCGCCTCCTCTGAGGGGTTCTGTAAAAAATGTACAGGACGTACAGAGTCCGGGAAGGCGGCTCGGCTGACAGCGAAAATCCCGTGCGCCGCCGGTGGAGACGGGCGCTCGATCGTGCGAACGGAACGTTTTCGGTGGAGCTGGACGAGATCGTCCGCTCTGTGGGGGTGCCGGGGGCCCGGTCTAAGCTGGTGGGCATGGCCTACGAGATTCCGGTGACGCAAGCCAGGGCTGAGCTCGCCGATCTGATCAACCGGGTGGTGTACGGAGGTGAGCGCGTCGTCGTGACGCGACACGGCAAGCCCCTCGTCGCCCTGGTCTCCGCCGCCGACCTGGAGCGGCTCGAGGAACTCCCGGAGTCCACCGAGGAACAGGTGGTCAGTTCCCTCTCCAGCGTCCGCGAGGTCGCGTCCGCCCCGCGTGAGCGCCAGCGCTTCGGCATCGCGGCCGAGCACCGGGGGCACGGCGCCTCGTAGGGCCCCGGCGACGGCGACGGCCGTGCCGCAGGGCAGGCGACCATCGCGCCGTATACGGTCGCAGCCACGGCCTCGTCCCGGGCGGCGGCCCCGACGACGGCCCAGGAGCGTCCACGTCGGTCATGAGTGGATCACAGCCGGGTTAACGTCCTTGAAACGACGGCCAACTAGCGTGCCCATCCATGCCACCAGGGGTTTTGGTGGCTGCGGCCACCGGACCCCGCACGGTCCGGAGCGAGGACTGTGAGGTGGGACGCCGTGCAACTGACCCCGCACGAGCAAGAGAGGCTGCTGATCCATGTGGCCGCCGACGTGGCCGAGAAGCGACGGGCCCGCGGGCTCAAACTGAACCACCCCGAGGCGGTCGCCCTCATCACGTCGCACATCCTCGAAGGCGCGCGCGACGGCCGTACGGTCGCCGAGCTGATGTCCTCCGGGCGCAAGATCCTCACCCGGGACGACGTCATGGACGGCATCCCCGAGATGATCCACGACGTCCAGGTCGAGGCGACCTTCCCGGACGGCACCAAGCTCGTCACCGTCCACGACCCGATCGTCTGACGGGGGAGCGAGAGCCGTGATTCCCGGAGAGATCCTGTTCGCCGACGGACCCGTCGCCTTCAACGAGGGACGCGAGGTCACCCGGCTGACCGTCCTCAACGCCGCCGACCGACCCATTCAGGTCGGCTCCCACTACCACTTCGCCGAGGCCAACCCCGGTCTGGACTTCGACCGCGCCGCCGCGCGCGGCAAGCGGCTCAACGTCGCGGCCGGCACCGCCGTGCGCTTCGAGCCCGGGATCCCCGTCGACGTCGAACTCGTTCCGCTCACCGGCGCCCGTGTCGTGCCCGGCCTGCGCGGGGAGACCGGAGGTGCCCTCGATGCCTGAGCTCTCGCGTGCCGCGTATGCCGACCTGTTCGGCCCCACCACCGGCGACCGCATCCGGCTCGCCGACACCGACCTGCTGATCGAGATCGAAGAGGATCGTTCCGGCGGCCCCGGGCTCGCCGGTGACGAGGCCGTCTTCGGCGGTGGCAAGGTCATCCGCGAATCCATGGGCCAGGCGCGCGCTACGCGCGCAGACGGCACTCCGGACACGGTCATCACGGGTGTCGTGATCGTCGACCACTGGGGGATCGTCAAGGCCGACGTCGGCATCCGCGACGGCCGGATCACCGGCATCGGCAAGGCCGGCAATCCGGACACCATGGACGGGGTCCACCCCGACCTCGTCATCGGCCCCGAGACCGAGATCATCGCGGGCAACGGACGGATCGTCACCGCGGGCGCCATCGACGCGCACGTCCACCTGATCTGTCCGCAGATCGCCGACGAGGCGCTCGCCTCCGGCATCACGACGCTGGTCGGCGGCGGCACCGGTCCCGCCGAGGGCTCGAAGGCGACGACGGTCACTCCCGGCCCCTGGCACCTCGCCCGGATGCTGGAGGCGATGGAGCAGTACCCGCTCAACTTCGGTCTGCTCGGCAAGGGCAACACCGTCTCGCGCGACGCGATGCTGTCGCAGATCCGGGGCGGGGCGCTCGGTCTCAAGCTGCACGAGGACTGGGGCTCCACGCCCGCCGTCATCGACGCCGCGCTGACCGTCGCCGACCGCACCGGCATCCAGGTCGCCATCCACACGGACACCCTGAACGAGGCCGGGTTCGTCGGCGACACGCTCGCCGCGATCGCCGGCCGCGGCATCCACGCCTACCACACCGAGGGCGCGGGCGGAGGGCACGCGCCGGACATCATGACCGTGGTCTCCGAGCCGCACATACTGCCCAGCTCCACCAACCCGACCCGGCCGTACACCGTCAACACCGCCGAGGAACACCTCGACATGCTGATGGTCTGCCACCACCTCAACGCGGCCGTCCCGGAGGACCTGGCCTTCGCCGAGTCCCGCATCCGGCCCTCCACCATCGGGGCCGAGGACATCCTGCACGACCTGGGCGCCATCTCGATCATCTCCTCCGACGCCCAGGCGATGGGCCGGGTCGGCGAGGTCATCATGCGGACCTGGCAGACGGCCCATGTGATGAAGCGGCGGCGCGGCGCCCTCCCCGGTGACGGGCGCGCGGACAACCACCGCGTACGTCGCTATGTCGCCAAGTACACGATCAACCCGGCGCTCGCGCAGGGCCTCGCCCGCGAGATCGGCTCCGTCGAGACCGGCAAGCTCGCCGACCTCGTGCTGTGGGAGCCCGCGTTCTTCGGGGTCAAGCCGCAGCTCGTCATCAAGGGCGGGCAGATCGCGTACGCGCAGATGGGCGACGCCAACGCGTCCATCCCGACCCCGCAGCCGATCCTGCCCCGGCCGATGTTCGGGGCGATCGGACGGGCACCGGCCTCGAACTCGTTCAACTTCGTGGCGCCGCTCGCCATCGAGGACGGGCTGCCGGAGCGGCTCTCGCTGGGGAAGCGGTTCGTGGCGATCGAGTCGACGCGTGGGGTGACCAAGGCCGACATGCGGGAGAACGACGCCCGGCCGCGGGTGCGGGTCGATCCCGACAGCTTCGCCGTGCACATCGACGGGGAGCTGGTCGAGGCCACACCGGCCTCAGAACTGCCCATGGCCCAGCGTTACTTCCTCTTCTGATGTCCCGCGCGGCACTACTCGTCCTGGCCGACGGCCGCTTCCCCGCCGGCGGGCACGCCCACTCCGGCGGGGCCGAGGCGGCTGTCAAGGCCGGGCGGATCAGCGGGGCGGAGAGCCTGGAGGACTTCTGCCGGGGACGACTGCACACGGCGGGGCTGGTGTCGGCCGCCCTGGCCGCGGCGGCCGCCCTCGGGGTCGATCCGGCGCTGCTGGACTCGGCCGCGGACGCGCGGACGCCGTCGCCGGCCCTGCGGGTCGCCGCGCGGCGGCTCGGGCGGCAGTTGATGCGGGCGGCTCGGGCGACCTGGCCGTCCGGGGAACTCGACGCGCTGGCGCGGGCCTTTCCCAAGGGAGCGCATCAGCCGGTCGTACTGGGGCTGGTGGCGCGGGCCGCCGGGCTCGGGCCCGAGGACGCCGCGTACTGCTCCGCGTACGAGAGCGTCAGCGGTCCGGCGACCGCGACGGTGCGGTTGCTGAGCCTAGATCCGTTCGATGCCACCGGGGTGCTGGCCCGGCTCGCGCCGGAGCTGGACGTCGTGGCGCGTGCGGCGGCCGACGCGGCGCGGAACGTGGCCGACGGCGGGGTCGACGTCTTGCCCTCGGCGTCGGCGCCATTGCTGGAGATCAGTGCGCAGGCGCATGCCGATTGGGCTGTACGGCTCTTCGCGTCGTAGGCGGATCGCCCCCCGTTCCCTCCCCTGGGGCTCCGCCCCCAGACCCCCGTATCGGCCTGAACGGCCTCGTCCTCAAACGCCGGACGGGCTGGATGGTGCCGGCCCGGGCCGAAGAACAGTTTGGAGCCGAAAGAAATCATGCATCTCGACCACGATCACTCCCACGACGGGGCCTCGGCTGTCAGTGCCGACGCCAGCCGGCCCGACGGCTCGCGGCGCGCTCTGCGCATCGGGCTCGGTGGGCCCGTCGGTTCCGGGAAGACGGCGACCGTCGCCGCGCTCTGCCGGGCACTGCGGGACGAGCTGTCGCTCGCGGTCGTCACGAACGACATCTACACCCGGGAGGACGCCGAGTTCCTGCTGCGGGAGGCCGTGCTGCCGCCGGAGCGGATCACCGCCGTGGAGACGGGGGCGTGCCCGCACACCGCGATCCGGGACGACATCTCCGCGAACCTCGAAGCGGTGGAGGACCTGGAGGACGAGGTGGGGCCGCTGGACCTCATCCTCGTCGAGTCCGGGGGTGACAACCTCACCGCGACGTTCTCCAGGGGACTGGTGGACGCGCAGGTCTTCGTCATCGACGTGGCGGGCGGGGACGACATTCCGCGCAAGGGCGGGCCCGGTGTCACCACCGCCGACCTGCTCGTCGTCAACAAGACCGACCTCGCGCCGTACGTGGGGTCCGACCTGGGACGCATGGCCGCCGACGCCAAGGCGCAGCGGGATGAGCTGCCCGTCGTCTTCCAGTCGCTGCGGACCGAGGCCGGGGTGACGGCCGTCGCGGACTGGGTGCGGGAACGGCTGACCGCGTGGACGGCGTGACCACAGCGGGAGTGCGGGCCACCGCACGGATCGGGGCACGGGCCGACGGGCGCGGCGGTACCGCGCTGCCCGTGCTGGAGGGAGAGGGGCCGCTCGCGCTGCGGCGCACCCGGGCGAGCGGGGACGAGGCACGCGTCATGCTCGTCGGAGCGATGAGCGGGCCGCTCGGCGGTGACCGCTTCGCCGTGGAGGCGGAGGTGGGGGAGGGGGCCCGGCTGCACGTCGGATCGGCCGCCGCGACCATCGCCCTGCCGGGACAGGCCAAGGGCGAGGCCCGTTACGATGTGCGGCTCGACGTGTCCGGCGGGGGTGAACTGCGCTGGCTGCCCGAGCAGTTGATCTCCGCCCAGGAGAGTGATCTGTATGTGTCCTCGCGCGTCGAGCTCCGGTCGGGCGCTCGGCTCGTCTTCCGGGAGGAGCAGGTGCTCGGGCGCGTCGGCGAGCAACCCGGACGGCTCACCAGTCGTCTTGTCGTGCGGCTCGACGGACGGCCGCTGCTGGACCAGGAGCTGTCGTGCGGCCCCGGCGCGCTCGGCGGCTGGGACGGCCCCGCGGTACTCGGGGGACATCGGGCTCTGGGTCAACTCGTCGTCGTACGGCCGGAGTTCGAGCGGGAGCCGCCGCAGGCGCGGCTGTTGGGGGAGTACGCGGCCCTCATGCCGCTCGCCGGGCCCGCGGCTCTGGTGAGCGCCCTGGCGCCGGACGCGCTGCGGCTGCGGCGGGTACTGGACGAGGCCTTGCGCGCACTCGACCGATAAGTCGATAAGTACTCTCCGCTCAACGGGACTTGGTGCTCCGGTTATCGGAATGGTAAAGAAGGCCGGTCACCCCTGTTCCCAGGGACCTCACAGCCGAAAGGATCCCCGTACCAATCGCAACGATGTACGGGGAGGTCCCACTTGAGGGCTAAGAGACCGACGAGACGCCTGACCGCGTTCGCTTCGGCCGGAGCACTCGTCACGGCGACCCTGATAGCCGGAGCCGTCGCGGCACCGTCGGCCACCGCCGACTCGCGTCACGGTCAGAACCGTGAGGCCCGCGGCGCGGCGATCGCCGCCGCCCGAGCCTCGAAGGCCGGGATCAACTGGCAGGACTGCCCTGCGGACTGGGGCTTCGAGAAGCCGATCCAGTGCGGCTGGGTCTCCGTCCCGCTCGACTACGCCCACCCCTACGGCAAGCAGATCAAGCTCGCCGTCGACCGCATCGGGAACACCGGGACCAAGGCGGAGCGCCAGGGCGCGCTCGTCTACAACCCGGGTGGCCCCGGTGGTTCGGGCATGCGCTTCCCGCGCCGCGTCACCACCAAGAACCCCCTCTGGGTGAACACTTCGAAGGCGTACGACTTCGTGGGCTTCGACCCGCGCGGTGTCGGCCACTCGGCCCCGATCTCCTGCATTGACCCTCAGGAGTTCGTGAAGGCGCCCAAGGCCGACCCGGTGCCGGACTCCGAGGCCGACAAGCGCGTCCAGCGCAAGCTCGCCGCCGCGTACGCGGACGGCTGCGCCAAGCGCAGCGGCAAGGCGATGCTGGCGCAGATGACCACGCCCAACACCGCCCGCGACCTGGATGTCATCCGGGCCGCACTCGGTGAGAAGAAGCTCAACTACCTGGGCGTCTCCTACGGCACCTACCTCGGCGCCGTCTACGGCACCCTGTTCCCGGGCCATGTCCGCCGCATGGTCGTCGACAGTGTCGTCAACCCGGCGAAGGAGAACATCTGGTACCAGGCCAACCTGGAGCAGGACATCGCCTTCGAGGGCCGCTGGAAGGACTGGGAGGACTGGGTCGCCAAGAACGACGCCGCCTTCCACCTCGGCGACACCCGCGCCAAGGTTCAGGACCAGTGGCTGAAGCTGCGGGCCGCCGCGAAGAAGAGCCCGCTCGGTGGCGTCGTCGGCCCCGCCGAACTGATCTCCTTCTTCCAGAGCGCCCCGTACTACGACTCGTCGTGGGTGCCGGTCGCGACGGCGTTCAGCAAGTACGTCGCCGGTGACACCCAGGCGCTCGTCGCCGCCGCCGCCCCCGACATGTCCGACACCGTGGGCAACATCGCCTCGGAGAACGGCAACGCCGTCTACACGGCCGTCGAGTGCGCCGACGCCAAGTGGCCCACCAGTTGGTCGAAGTGGGACAAGGACAACACGAAGCTTCACAAGAGCTACCCGTTCATGACGTGGGCCAACGCGTGGATGAACCTGCCCTGCGCGACCTGGCCGGTCAAGCAGCAGACCCCGGTGAACGTCACGACCGGCAAGGGTCTGCCCGCCGTCCTGATCGTGCAGTCCACGCGTGACGCCGCCACCCCGTACCCCGGCGCCGTCGAACTGCACAAGCGCTTCAAGGGCTCCCGCCTGATCATCGAGAACGGTGCGGGCTCGCACGGTGTGACCGGCCTGGTCAACCCGTGCATCAACACCCGGGTGGACTCCTACTTGCTCACCGGCAAGACGGACGCGGCCGATGTGACGTGCACCCCGCACGCCACGCCGACCCCGTAACACCCCACGCACAGAGGGGCGGCCGGATCCCCGGCCGCCCCTTCTGCCTGCCGTGCGTCTCTCAACTCAGCGGCATCCGCGGGAACTTGCGGGCCTGTGCCGCGACCTCGGCCGCCTCCTCCGCCTTGACGACGGCCGCGTACCGGTCGACGTACTCCTGCTCGGAGAGGGTGAGGATGGCGTACATGATCTCGTCGGTGACGGCGCGCAGGATGGCCTTCTCGTTCTCCATCCCGGCGTAGCGGGAGAAGTCGAGGGGCTTCCCGAAGCGGATCACCACGGGGTGGAGGCTCGGGATCTTCTGACCCGGCGGCTGTGCCTCGAAGGTGCCGATCATGGCGCAGGGGATGACCGGAACCCCGGCCTTGAGCGCCATCACCGCGACGCCGACCTTTCCCTTGTAGAGGCGGCCGTCGTGCGAACGCGTCCCCTCCGGGTAGATGCCGAGCAGTTCGTCCCTGCGCAGCACGCCCAGTCCCTCGCGGATCGCGGCCTGGCCCGCGTCCTTGCCGGAGCGGTCCACCGGGATCTGTCCGGCGCTGCGGAAGAAGGCGGCCGTCAGCCGCCCCTTGATACCGGGCCCCGTGAAGTACTCGGCCTTCGCCAGGAAGGTGATCCGCCGCTTCAGGATCGCGGGCATCAGGAAGTGGTCCGAGAACGAGAGATGGTTGCCGGCCACGATGGCGGCGCCCGACGCCGGTATGTGCTCAAGGCCCTCGATCCGGGGCCGGAACACCAGCCTCAACAGTGGACCCAGAAGCACATACTTGAGCACGTAGTAGAACACGGTATCTCTCCAACTCCACCGGGTCGGCTCTGGGGCCGGGTTCTTCCAGACTTGGTCATCCCTGAGGATGCTCTACTGACCACGCGGGGGATAGGGGCGGTCGTGACGCACGTCAGACGCCGCGTGCCCGGTGGCGGCGTACCGCGTCGCGGTTGGCGCAGCGTGGGGAGCAGTACCGCCGGCGTCCGGTGCGGGAGGTGTCGGCGAAGATCGTGGTGCACTCGCTCACGGCGCAGCGTCTGAGGCGGTGCATGCCTCGTCCGGTCAGGTGCAGTGCGGTACCCACGGCGATGAGTGAGAACAGTACGGAGCCGAGTGTCTGCCGGTCGTCGCGGAAGTGCAGGTGCCAGCCGCTGCCGGCGTGGTTGGTCATCCGCGGGTGGGCGGCGGCCGCCGCCAGCATCCGGTTGAGCAGCTCGGCGCGCTCGTGTTCGTCGGTGGCATCGACGACCTTCTCCCACGCCGCCAGCGCGTCCTGGGTGCGTTCGAGATCTTGGGGGGTGACCGGGTTCTCCAGCACCAGCCCGGCGGCGCGGCAGCGGTCCGCGAGCTCCTCGGCGCAGGCCGGGCGCCGGTTGGCCAGATCGGCGGCCAGGTTCACGGCATCCTCGCCGTAAGGGTTGAGGTGCATAAGGCCATTACATCAGTCTGGTCGGCATGGGACAACGCAAGGGAAACGGGCCGGCCGTACGACAGGCCGTGGAGTACGACCTGGTGGAGCTCGTACGTCTGCGGGCCCTGCTGTTCGAGAACCTCGGCGGTCACTTCTTCAGCCCCGCGGCGGCGGACGACGGCTGGCTGGACGCCCTGGCCGTGGTGCTGAAGGAACAGCTGACCGCGGATGCCGTGCGGATCCTCGTGGTGGACGGCGACGACGGCGCCGAGGATCGTGGCCTGGCCGCTTGTGGGATCGCCACCATCGAGCAGCGGCTGCCCGGTCCGCACCTGCGCAACGGCCGGATCGGGCATGTGATCGGCGTGGTCACCGACCCTGCGTACCGGCGGCGCGGACACAGCCGCTCGATCATGCGGGGCCTGCTCGACTGGTTCGGGGAACGAGAGGTCGCCCGAGTGGACCTGTACGCCTCTGCCGAGGGCGAACCGCTGTACCGCGAACTCGGCTTCACCGACCACCCCGACCCCGCGCTGTACTGGCGGCCGTGAGCCAACGGCTCCATGGGGACGCGGGGCTTGTGGTGTGGTGGGTCACCGGCGGGCCGGGAAGCGCTGGGCGCGCTCTCCCGGCCCGCCGTACGGGCTCAGGACGCGGACAGCTCCGTGCGGACCGTCCGGGCCGCGGTGACCAGGTTCTCCAGCGAGGCGCGGGTCTCGGGCCAGGCGCGGGTCTTCAGGCCGCAGTCGGGGTTGACCCACAGCCGCTCGGCGGGGATGGCCTCAAGTCCCTTGCGCAGCAGCGCCGCCGCCTCCTCCGCGCCGGGTACGCGTGGGGAGTGGATGTCGTACACGCCGGGTCCGGCCTCGCGCGGGTAGCGGTGTTCGGCGAGTTCGCGGGCGACCTGCATGTGGGAGCGGGCGGCCTCGAGGCTGATGACGTCGGCGTCGAGATCGTCGATGGCCTGGACGATGTCGCCGAACTCGGCGTAGCACATGTGGGTGTGGATCTGGGTGTCCGGCCGTACGCCCGCGGTGGTGAGGCGGAACGCCTCGGTGGCCCACGCCAGATACTCCGGACGGTCGCCGGCGCGCAGTGGCAGGGTCTCGCGCAGCGCGGGTTCGTCCACCTGGATGACCGAAGTCCCGGCCGCCTCAAGGTCGTTCACCTCGTCGCGCAGGGCGAGGGCGACCTGTCGGGCGGTGTCGGCGAGGGGCTGGTCATCGCGGACGAAGGACCAGGCGAGCATGGTGACAGGGCCGGTGAGCATGCCCTTGACCGGCTTGCTGGTGAGGGACTGGGCGTACGTCGTCCAGCGCACGGTCATCGGTTCCGGGCGGGAGATGTCGCCGGCCAGGATCGGCGGGCGTACGTAACGGGTGCCGTAGGACTGGACCCAGCCGTGCTGTGTGGCGAGGTAGCCGGTGAGCTGTTCGGCGAAGTACTGGACCATGTCGTTGCGTTCGGCCTCGCCGTGCACGAGGACGTCGAGGCCGGTCTTCTCCTGGAAGGAGATCACTTCGCCGATCTCGACCCTGATGCGCTCCTCGTACCCGGCGCTGTCGATCCGTCCCGCGCGCACGTTGGCCCGCGCGGTGCGCAGTTCGGTGGTCTGGGGGAAGGAGCCGATGGTGGTGGTCGGCAGCAGGGGCAGACGCAGGTGGGCGCGCTGGGCGGCGGCCCGTTCGGGGTAGGGCTGGGCGCGGCGGGCGTCGGTGTCCGTGACGGCGGTGGTGCGGGCGCGTACCGCCGGGTCGTGGGTGAGCGCCGAGCCGGCGCGGGAGGCCAGGTCGGCCCGGTTGGCGGCGAGTTCGGCCGCGATGGTGTCGGTGCCGCCCCCGAGGCCCTTGGCGAGGGTGACGATCTCGGCGGTCTTCTGGCGGGCGAACGCGAGCCAGCGCAGGATCTGCGGCTCGATGGCGCGTTCGGCGGTGGCGTCGAGCGGGACGTGCAGCAGCGAGCAGGAGGCGGCCACGTCGACCCGGTCGGCGAGTCCGAGCAGGGTGCCGAGGGTGGTGAGGGACTTCTCCAGGTCGTCGACCCAGATGTTGCGCCCGTTGACGACACCGGCGACCAGGCGCTTGCCGGGCAGGCCGCCCACGGCGGCGAGCGCGTCCAGGTTGGCGGCAGCGGCCTCGGTGAAATCGAGCGCCAGACCCTCCACCGGAGCCTTGGCGAGCACGGGCAGCGCGTCACCGAGCCGGTCGAAGTACGAGGCGGCCAACAGCTTCGGTCGCTCGGCGAGCCCTCCCAGGTCGCGGTAGGCGCGTGCGGCGGCGTTCAGCTCGGCGGGCGTACGGTCCTGGACCAGGGCCGGTTCGTCGAGCTGCACCCACTCGGCGCCGGCCGTGCGCAGGTCGGCGAGGACTTCGGCGTACACGGGCAGCAGCCGGTCGAGGAGCGTCAGCGGGTCGAAGTCCGCGGCGACGCCCGGCGCGGGCTTGGCGAGCAGCAGGTAGGTGACGGGGCCGACGAGAACGGGGCGGGCGGTGAGGCCGAGGGCGAGGGCCTGGCCCAACTCGGCGACCTGCTTGGTGGAGTCGGCCGTGAAGACGGTGTCCGGACCCAACTCGGGCACCAGGTAGTGGTAGTTGGTGTCGAACCACTTCGTCATCTCCAGCGGTGCCGCGTCCTGGGTGCCGCGCGCCATCGCGAAGTAGCCGTCCAGCGCGTCGGCCTCGACGGCGGCGCGATGGCGTTCGGGGATCGCGCCGACCATGACGCTGGTGTCCAGGACGTGGTCGTAGTACGAGAAGTCGCCGGTGGGTACCTCGTGGATGCCGGTCTCGGCCAGCTGCCGCCAGTTGGTGCGGCGCAGTTCGGTGGCGGTGGCCCGGAGGGCATCGGCGTCGACGCGGCCCTTCCAGTAGCCCTCGATCGCCTTCTTCAGCTCCCGGTTCTGTCCCTGGCGGGGGTAGCCGTACACGGTGGCCCGTGCTGCCGCGGCTGCGGACTTCGCTGTCACGGAAATCTCCTTCGCGAGATATCTCCCTGGGATCCCGGGACGGGACGAGGGCGCGAAGGGGTGACGAACCGGACGGAAACGACCTCACGCGGCACAGCGCGGTCGTCCGCCCGATATGTACGCCGACCCGCCCACGAGGTCACCGGGATGTCCGCGCACGAGGGGTCGGGCGCGGGCAACGGGCAGGTCTTCGGACTCGCGGGCACGTCCTCCGTACGGAGGACACCTAATAGCCGTCGCTTCCCAGGTCCTGTTCACCGGACCCAGTGCGTATGACGGCGGTCGTTCCCACTCACCGCTGCGGGGCAGTCCCGGATTCCCACCGGGTTCCCTCTTGCGACGCATCCCGCCTGGCGGACGGGGCGAACCAGTTGCACAGACCAGCCTATGGGGCGCTCACCCGGCGCGGCGGATCAGGTCCGGCATTCGGACGGTGAGCTGGGACACGCGGTCAGGGCCCCTCGGCCCGGTCGCGCCAGGATGCTCACTCCTGGCCGTACACGTGGAAACCGCGGCCGGTCTTGCGGCCCAGCAGCCCTGCCTCCACCATCCGCTGGAGCAGCGGGGGCGGCGCGTAGAGGGGTTCCTTGAACTCGTCGTACAGGGACTCCGCGATCGAGGCGACGGTGTCAAGGCCGATCAGGTCGGCCGGCTTCAGCGGGCCCATGGGGTGGACGCAGCCCAGTTCCCTACCCGTGTCGAACTCGCCGCCGAACTCGGCGACCCGAACGAACTGCGCCGCCTCGCGGACGCGGACAACCCCACCGCAACCGTCGAGCTCATCCAACTCGCCGCAGAGCAAGGCGACCTCGAAGAACTGCGCCGCCTATCGGGCAGCGGCAATGTCACGGCCACCGACCAGCTGATCGAACTCGCCACGGAGCAGGACAACATGGACGAGCTGCGACGCCTCGCCGAGCAGGGCAACACGACCGCGGCCGAGCAACTCGCAGAGCCCGCCGCCGAGTGATCGCCTGTCTGCACTCCTCAACAGGTCGATGGCAGAGCGGCGCGGGCGCCTGCCCCGGTGTTCCGGGGCAGGCGCCCGTCGGTGGTGCGGCCGGGCGAGGGGAGCGCGGCGTGCCCACCAAGGCGTCGGCGGCTGCCGGCGCCGGTGTCAGACCCCCTGTGTCAGCACCTTCTCCAAGGCGCCCAGGGCGGACTGGAGTTCCTCGCCGGTGATGGTCAGCGGCGGGGCCAGTCGGATCGTCGATCCGTGGGTGTCCTTGACCAGAACTCCCTCGCGCATCAGGCCCTCGCTGATCTCGCGCCCGGTGCCGATGGCCGGGTCGATGTCGACGCCCGCCCACAGCCCCCGAGAGCGGAAGCCCTCCACGCCCCGGCCCACGAGCGCCGTCAGACCGCCCCGCAGGACCACGCCCAACTCGGCCGCCCTGCTCTGGTATTCGCCGGTCTCCAGGAGTCCGACGACCGCGGAGCCGACCGCCGCGGCCAGCGGATTGCCGCCGAAGGTCGAGCCGTGCTCACCGGGCCGCAGCACCCCGAGCACGTCCCGGCGGCCGACCACCGCCGACACCGGCACGATGCCGCCGCCGAGCGCCTTGCCCAGGAGGAGCAGGTCGGGGACGACCTCCTCGTGTTCCACGGCGAGCGTGGTGCCCGTGCGGCCCAGGCCCGACTGGATCTCGTCCGCGATGAACAGACAGCCGGCGCGCCGGGTCAGCTCGCGGACACCGGTCAGGTAACCGTCGTCCGGGATGACGACGCCTGCCTCGCCCTGGATGGGCTCGATCAGCACGGCCGCGGTCGTCTCGTCGACGGCCGCTTCCAGCGCGGCGAGGTCGTTGTACGGGACGACACGGAAGCCAGGGGTGAAGGGGCCGAATCCGGCGCGGGCCGTCTCGTCCGTCGAGAAGCTCACGATCGTCGTCGTACGGCCGTGGAAGTTGTCCGCGGCCACCACGATCGTCGCCCGGTCCGGTGCGACGCCCTTCACCTCGTACGCCCACTTGCGGGCCACCTTGATGGCGCTCTCCACCGCCTCCGCGCCCGTGTTCATGGGCAGGACCATGTCCTGGCCGGTCAACTCGGCCAGCGACTCGGCGAACTGGGCCAGCCGGTCGTTGTGGAAGGCGCGCGAGGTGAGCGTCAGCCGGTCCAGCTGACGGTGGGCCGCGTCGATCAGCACCGGGTTGCGGTGGCCGAAGTTGAGGGCCGAGTAGCCCGCCAGCATGTCGAGGTAGCGGCGCCCCTCGACGTCCTCGACCCAGGTGCCCTCGGCGTGGGCGACGACCACGGGAAGCGGGTGGTAGTTGTGCGCGAGGACGGGCTCCTCGGCGCGGATCAGGTCGGCGGAGGAGCGCGGACCGGCGGCGGAGGACGCGAGCGTACGGGCGGGAGCGGTCATGAGCGGATCTCCTGGGTGCAGCACTTGATGCCACCGCCGGCCTTGTGGAACTCGGAGAGGTCGACGGGGACGGGGACGTAGCCGTGGCGGGCGAGCCGGTCGGCGAGGGCCTCGGCGCGCGGCGCGATGAACACGTGGCGGCCGTCGGAGACGGAGTTCAGGCCGAAGGTGAACGCGTCCTCACGGGTCGCGAGCACCGCGTCCGGGAAGAGCCGGGTCAAGACCTCGCGACTGCCGGGCGAGAACGCCTCCGGGTAGTACGCGATGTTCGCCTCGGGCCCGTCGTCCAGGACGAAGAGTGCCGTGTCCAGATGGTAGAAGCGCGGGTCCACCAGTTGGAGGCTGACCACCGGGACGCCGAAGAACTCCTGCACCTCGCGGTGCGCCTCGGGGGTCGTCCGGAATCCGGTGCCGGCCAGTACGTACCGGCCCACCGGGACGAGGTCGCCCTCGCCCTCGCAGACGGATTCGGGACGGTAGACATCGAAACCGGCCGCCTTGAACCAGGTCTCGTACGCGGTGGACTCGGGGCGGCGCTGCGGCGCGTGGAAGTACGAGCCGAAGACCCGGCCCGCCAGGACGAGCGCGGAGTTCGCCGCGAACACCATGTCCGGGAGATCCGCCACGGGCTCCACGGTGTCCACGGTGTGGCCGTGGGCCCGGTAGGCGCTGATCAGCGCCGCCCACTGGTCACGGGCCAGATCGACGTCCACTTGGGCGTCGGGACGCATCCAGGGATTGATCGCGTACTGCACGGCGAAGTGTCTGGGTTCACAGACGAGAAAGCGCCGAGGGCGCGGCACACGGCTGTCGGGCACAGAGAGGTACCTCCGCTTCCTGCGGTGTCGACTGGGGGTGCCTCCAAGGTAGGAAACGGGGGATACGGGCGACAAGAGACGAGAGCTGCGTGTGTGCGCAGCATCGCTGCGTAATCACTCAGGTCAACGCAGGTTTGATGCGTCCAGCGCATCCTGTGGGGCCGCGTGGGTGGCGCCCGCCTCCGGGGCCTCCGGCAGCAGATGCGACAGCACCATGTAGCTGATCGTCTTCCGGATGAAGGGCTCGGTGCGGATCCGCTCCAGCACCTCCTCGAAATGGTCCACATCCGTGGCCCGCACATGGAGCAGCGCGTCCGCGCCGCCTGTCACCGTCATGGCCGCGGTGATCTCCGGATGGTTGCGGACCACCTCCGCGAGCCGCCGGGGTGGCGCCGCGCCCTCGCAGTACACCTCGACGTACGCCTCCGTGCGCCAGCCGAGCGCCGTCGGCTTCACCGTGGCCGTGAACCCGGTGATCACCCCGGTCTCGCGCAGCCGGTCGACACGGCGCTTGACCGCGGTGGCCGACAGCCCGATCGCCGTGCCGATCTCGGCGAAGCTCGTCCGGGCGTTGGCCATGAGGGCCGTGATGATCTTGCGGTCGAGTTCGTCGAACATCGCGGGCTTGCTGTTCATGGCGGCACTGTATCCAGCGACAACGTCCACGCAACCAGCGAGAACGTCCGCATGTCCGGCGACGACGTCCACGTCCCGCACATGTCCAGGCATGCCGATCGCTCCTACACTCCACTCTCATGCTGCGCGCGCTCGCCGTCGACGACGAACAACCGTCCCTCGAGGAACTCCTCTACCTCCTGAACACCGATCCCCGGATCTCCAGCGCCGAGGGCGCGAGCGACGCGACCGAGGCGCTGCGCCGGATCAACCGGGCCCTGGAATCCGGACCCGACGGGCCCGAAGCCATCGATGTCGTCTTCCTCGACATCCACATGCCCGGACTCGACGGACTCGACCTCGCCCGGCTGCTCACCGGCTTCGCCTCGCCGCCGCTCGTCGTGTTCGTCACCGCCCACGAGGGCTTCGCCGTCCAGGCCTTCGACCTCAAGGCCGTCGACTACGTCCTCAAGCCGGTACGGCGGGAGCGGCTGGCCGAAGCCGTCCGGCGGGCCGCCCAACTCCAGGACGCCACACCGCGGATACCCGTCCACGAGCCCGACCCGGACCACATATCCGTCGAACTCGGCGGCGTCACCCGCTTCGTGGCCGTCGAGGACATCACCCACGTCGAAGCGCACGGCGACTACGCACGCCTGCACACCGCCCAGGGCAGCCATCTCGTCCGCATCCCGCTCTCCACCCTGGAGGAACGCTGGCGTTCACGCGGCTTCGTCCGCATCCACCGGCGCCATCTCGTCGCCCTGCGCCACATCGGCGAACTCCGCCTGGACGCGGGCACCGTGAGCGTCCTCGTCGACTCCGTCGAACTCCAGGTCAGCCGCCGGCACGCCCGCGAACTGCGCGATCTGCTGATGCGCCGGACCACGAGCTGAGAGGGGGAAACGGCGTGCCGCAGGACCCGACCGAACGCCGGGTGGTCGTCACGGGAGTGCCCCGGCGCACCCGCCGCACCTCCGGCTACTACCGGCCCAGGACCGAGATCGACGAACAGACCACGCTCGGCCACACTTACGTCCGCTCCCTGATGCGCAGTCAACTCCGTGCGGCGCTGGTGGTGTTCGCCGTGCTCGTCCTGCTGGTCGGGCCACTTCCCCTGGTCTTCGCCGCGATGCCGGACGGCGCGAGCCTGGAGTGGGCCGTGCTCGGCTTCTGCGTCTACCCGCCCCTGGTCCTGCTCGCCCGCTGGTACGTGCGGCGCGTGGAGCGCAACGAGAAGGACTTCGTGCGCCTGGTCGAGGACCGCTGAGCCGTGAATCAGAACTACGCCGTCCCCGCCGTCGCCCTCGTCGTCGTGGCGACCGTCCTGGTCGGCGCGTTCGGCCTGCGCATCTCCCGGACCACCTCCGACTTCTACGTCGCCTCACGCACCGTGGGCCCCCGGCTCAACGCGGCCGCGATCAGCGGCGAGTACCTCTCCGCCGCCTCCTTCCTCGGCATCGCGGGCCTCGTCCTCGTCCAGGGCCCCGACATGCTCTGGTACCCCGTCGGCTACACGGCCGGCTATCTCGTACTGCTCCTGTTCGTCGCGGCCCCGCTGCGCCGCTCCGGCGCGTACACCCTGCCCGACTTCGCGGAGGCACGCCTCGGCTCACCGGCCGTGCGACGCCTCGCCGGTGCCTTCGTGGTCGGGGTCGGCTGGCTGTACCTGCTGCCCCAACTGCAGGGCGCCGGGCTGACGTTGGCCGTCCTGACCGACGCGCCCGACTGGTTCGGCGGGGTGCTCGTCGCGGTCGTCGTGGTCGCCACCGTCGCCGCCGGAGGCATGCGCAGCATCACCTTCGTGCAGGCCTTCCAGTACTGGCTCAAACTCACCGCCCTGCTGGTCCCCGCACTCTTCCTGGTCCTCGCCTGGCAGGCCGACGGCGCCCCGCGCCAGGCCTTCGCCGAACCCGCGACCTTCCGCGAGCAGCGCGTCGTCCGCGTCGACGACAGCCTCGACCTGAAGCTCTCGGACCCCCTGGGCGTCACGGCCACCGGCACGGTCGACGGCCGTCGCTACGACGGCGAGCGGCTTCGACTCCCCGCGGGCGTCCACCACATCGAGCGCGGCACCCGGCTGACCTTCGCCAAGGGCGACCCCGTCCCGGCCGCCGACCGGGGCAGCAACGGCGGCATGTCGACCTCGCTGGCGGCGGGCCGCGAGGAACGCCCGCTGTACGCCACGTACGGACTGATCCTCGCCACCTTCCTCGGCACGATGGGACTGCCGCACGTCGTCGTCCGCTTCTACACCAGCCCGCACGGCGTCGCGGCCCGCCGCACCACGGTCGCCGTCCTCGGCCTGATCGGCGCGTTCTACCTGCTGCCGCCCGTCTACGGGGCGCTCGGCCGCCTGTACGCCCCCGAACTGAGCCTGACCGGGAACGCCGACGCCGCCGTCCTGCTGCTGCCCGACCGTGTGATCGGCGGGCTCGGCGCGGATCTGCTGGGCGCGCTGGTGGCGGGCGGAGCCTTCGCGGCGTTCCTGTCGACCGCGTCCGGACTGACCATGGCGGTGGCCGGGGTGCTCACCCAGGACGTGCTGCCCTCGCGCGGTGTACGCCACTTCCGGCTGGGCACCGTACTCGCCATGGCGGTGCCGCTCGCGGCGAGCGTGATCGTCGGCGGACTGCCCGTCGCCGACGCCGTCGGACTCGCCTTCGCCGTGTCCGCGTCCTCCTTCTGCCCGCTGCTCGTCCTCGGCATCTGGTGGCGGCGGCTGACCCCGCCGGGCGCGGCCGCCGGAATGCTCGTCGGTGGCGGCGCGGCCTTCGTCGCCGTCGCGGCGACCATGGCGGGCTACCCGGGCTCGGGCGCGCTGCACGCACTGCTCGCCTGGCCCGCGCTCTGGTCGGTGCCGCTCGGGTTCCTCACCATGATCCTGGTGTCGCTGGCCACGGCCGGACGGGTGCCGGCCGGGACGGCGGCGATCCTGGCCCGGTTCCACCTGCCGGAAGAACTGGCCGGAGGGGACAGGCGCGCGGACGCCGACGCACGCGGGGAGGCCAAGGCGTGAGCGGATCGTCGAGCGGGGAGGCCGAGGCGTGAGCGGGGCGGTGACGGCGTGAGCGGATTCCTGGCGGGCCTGTGCGTCGCCGTGCTCCCGCTGCTCGCCGCCGGCTTCTGGCTCGGCAGGCGCACCGCGCGGCCCGAGAACCTCGGCGGCCTCGGCACCCCCGTCGAACACGCCACCTTCGAGACCCTGCACACCGCCTCGCTGGCCGCGCCCCCACTGCGCGCGGGTCTCACCGGGGAGACCGCCCGCAAGTCCGCCCGCCGACTGCGCACCCTGCTCGGCACGGACGCCCTGTGCCTCACCGACCAGGACACCGTCCTCGCCTGGGACGGCCTGGGGGAGCACCACCGCACCGAGATCATGGAACGGCTCGGCGGCCCCTTGGAGACCGGCCGCGGCGAGGCCTTCCGGCTGAGGTGCGACGAGCCCGACTGCTCCCTGCGCTGGGCCGTCGTCGCACCGCTCACCGTCGACGACCGCGTCCACGGAGCGCTCGTCGCCTGCGCGCCCCGCGAGTCCGCCGTCCTCGTCCGGGCCGCGGGCGAGGTCGCCCGCTGGGTCTCCGTGCAACTGGAGCTCGCCGACCTCGACCAGTCCCGCACCCGTCTGATCGAGGCCGAGATCAAGGCATTGCGCGCACAGATATCCCCGCACTTCATCTTCAACTCGCTCGCGGTGATCGCCTCGTTCGTCCGCACCGACCCCGAGCGCGCCCGCGAACTGCTCCTGGAATTCGCCGATTTCACCCGCTACTCGTTCCGCAGGCACGGCGACTTCACCACCCTCGCCGACGAACTGCATGCCATTGACCACTACTTGGCACTGGTCAGAGCCCGCTTCGGCGACCGCCTCTCGGTCACCCTGCAGATCGCCCCCGAGGTGCTGCCGGTCGCGCTGCCCTTCCTGTGCCTCCAACCGCTCGTGGAGAACGCCGTCAAACACGGACTGGAGGGCAAGACCGACAAGAGCCACATCAGCATCACCGCCCAGGACGCGGGTGCCGAGGCGCTGGTCGTGATCGAGGACAACGGCACCGGAATGGACCCCGACCGGCTGCGCCGCATCCTCGCCGGGGAGGTGAGCCCCTCCGGCGGCATCGGGCTGTCCAACGTCGACGACCGGCTCCGCCAGGTGTACGGGGACGAGTACGGCCTCGTCATCGAGACCG
This sequence comes from Streptomyces sp. NPDC007896, assembly GCF_042959425.1. NCBI lineage: Bacteria > Bacillati > Actinomycetota > Actinomycetes > Kitasatosporales > Streptomycetaceae > Streptomyces > Streptomyces sp. NPDC007896. Next base: position 345,267 of record NZ_JBIBKX010000003.1, read on the forward strand.
CGGTGGGAGCGGGCATGAAGATCACCGCCCGGCTGCCGAAGTACCAGCCGGGGGTGCACTCGGCGGGACCGCTGCCCAGGGAGTGACAGTGGCCCGCGCGCGTCAGGCGCCCCGCGAGGCCACCATCCCGATCGTGAGCAGACCGAGCACCACCCAGCCGAACCACAGCCAGCCGTTGCTGCCGAGCGCCACCGTGTAGGCCGTCACCATGACGAGTCCGCCGACGGTGAGCACCCCCATCGCCTTCGTCGAACCGGGCATCGCAGTACACCCTTCTCCCGGCGGGGTCCGCGACGCGGGCCGTGGCCTGCGCCCATTTTCACCCGAAGGGACGAGGTTCGCCAGGGCCGGGTGGGCTACTCGCCTCCGTGCATGAGGGCCTTGTCCAGACGCTCGATGCTGCAGACCACCAGGTAGTACCCCTTCCTCCACAGTCCTGTGCTGCGCAGGCCATGACTCACATAGGTGTCGGCGGGATAGCCGAGTTGCTGCGGCGGGGCGTCGGCCATGCACCGCGCGTTCGCCTGCTCATCGGCCTCCTTCTTGGGTGTGAGGGTGGTGAGGTGCGTGATCCGGAAGACCTGGCCCACATGGTCCTTGTCGCAGGAGACGAGCTCGTAGTGGGTGTATTCGCTCGCGTCCCCACGGGCATGGCCGAGGCAGTCGCCCTGCTGCATCTGGGTCGCGTCCTCGAACACCATCCCGTACGGGCGGAGGCCACCGAGCCTGCCGTACACCGGACCGTGCTTCCCGACCAGCAGGCATGCGACGTTCCCGCCGGTGGCGTCGAAGCCCTCGCGGGTGGGCACGACGGCCAGGCTCTGGACGTGCCAGGCGAGTTTGTCGGCGGTCGCCTTCGTCCGCTCCGCGCACCGGTCCGCTCCGTCGCTGTCGGCCTCCTCGAAGGATCGGGCCTTGTACAGCTCCATCACCTGCCCGTCGGGGCGCAGCGCTCCGCAGCTCGGATCCAGTTGCAGACGCGGGGTACCCGAGGACGGTGCGGGGGAGGGGTCGCTCAGTACGCAGTCGCCCTTCTTGAGGGGTGCGGAGAGCCCGACCTGGGCGCCGTACGGGGCCACGGGCGTCTGCGTCCTGCCGTACCGGGCCATGCCCCAGAGCACTCCCGCCGTCAGCGACAGCGCGAGGAGCAGCGCCGCGCCCACCTGGAGAAGCAGCGTCCGCTTGCCGCGCCGCCCACCGGGGTCCGGGGCGGGTGCGGCGGGTCCCATGTAACCGGGCGGACCGAAACCGGCGCCGGGCTGTGGGGGGTGCGGGGTCGGCGGACCGAAACCCTGGCCCGGGCGAGGGGCGTACGCGGCCGGGGCACCGGCACGGCTGCCGGCCGCCTGTGCCATGGGTGCGTACGCCGCGTGCTGCGCCGGGGCGGTAGAGGCCTGGGCCGTGGGGACGTACGATCCCGGCGCCGCGAAACCCTGGTCCCGGTCCTGTCCCACCGAGCTCTGCTCCCGGCCGGGGGCGGCAGGCCCCGGATCCTGGGCGGGCGGGGCCAGGCCCTGGCCCCGGGCGGGGGACGGGCTCTGGTCGTGTGCGGGCGGCGCGTAGTCGTGGTCCCGGGACAGGCCGCCGGGGGGCCGTCCCGGTGGCGCCGGACCCCCGGGCCCGTCGGAGGTGACGAGCCCCGCCCACGCCGGCTGCGAGCCGATGTCGACCTGGGTCGGCGGATGGGGCTCGGGCAGGATGATCCGGGCCAGGGCGGCCGCCGTCCGCTCCGCGGAGATCCGCAGAGCGGGGTCTTTGACCAGCAGCGCGTCGATGATCGGCCCCAGCGCGCCGGCTCGCCGGGACGGCGGCGCCTCCTCCGCGACCACCGCGGCGAGCGCTCCGAGGTGGCTGTCGCGGTCGAAGGGGCCGTGGCCCTCCACACCGAAGTACAGGGTGCAGCCCAGCGAGAACAGGTCGGACGCCGCGGTCGGCTGCCCGCCCTGCGCCCGCTCCGGTGCCAGATAGCCGGCCGTGCCGACCAGGACGGCGGTACGGGTCCAGCGGGTCTCGGGGGAGTCCGGCTGGACCGAGACGCCGTAGTCGGTGAGGAGGATGCGCGCGCCGGGGGTGCCCGCGCGGTCCGGGGCGAGCAGGATGTTGGCCGGTTTGACGTCCCGGTGCATGATGCCGCGCTCGTGCCCGGCGGTCAGCGCGTCCAGCACCGCGAGACCGACGCGGGCGCATTCGTCCGGGGCCAGCGGGCCGCGCCGGGCGAGCCAGGCCCGCAGGTCCTCCGCGCCCGCCACGTACTCCATCACGATCCACGGCAGGCCGTCGTGCTCCAGGACGTCGTGGACCGTCACCACGTGCGGATGGCCGCGCAGCACCGCCGCGTGCCGGGCCTCGGCGCGGGCGCGCGCGATCCGCGACTCGTGCTCCTCACTCCCTTCCCGGACATCGCGGAACCTGATCTCCTTGAGCGCCACGTCACAGTCGAGCCGCTGGTCGTGGGCGAGCCAGACATGGCCCATCCCGCCGGAGCCGACCTGCTGCAGAAGCAGATACCGGCCGTCGATGATCCGGCCCACTCCCGACTGCGCTGATCCTGCTGTCATCCGGTTGCCCCCGGGTTCTGCGTTGTCGTACGCGGGTCAGACCGCGCTCTCGGTGGGCGCACCGGGCGCGGAGGCGCTCGTACCCGGGTCGACCGGGGCGGGCGGTGTGCTCGACACGGGCTCACTCGTCGGCTGCGCGCTGCTGACGGTGGGTTTGGCCGAGGTCGGTTCGTGCGAGGTCGGTTCGGTCGTCGGCACGGTCGGGGCAGTGGCCGAGGGGGTGGTCGGGGCACTGCTCGTCGGTGTGCCGGTCGGAGAGGCGTGCGACGGGGTCGACGTCGTGCCGCCGCCCGTGCCGCCGCTCGTGTCCGTGGGGGTGTCTGTGGGCGTGTCTGTGGGCGTGGCGGTTTTCGTGGGGGTGGAGGTGGCGGTGTCCGTAGGGGCACCCGACCCGGTGCCGCTGTCGGACGGCGAGGCGCTGCCGGACGACGCGCCGCCGGACGAGAGGCCGGACGATCCCCCGGACGGTGTCGGCGGGGTCGTCCCGGTATCCGAGCCCGTTCCGTTCGTTCCGTTCGTTCCGTTCGTGCTGCCCGTGCTCGTGCCGGAATCCGATGGCGTGCCCGGGCCACCTCCGCTGCCGGACGGGCTGTCGGACCGCGCCGACAGGAGGACCGACGTGCCCCAGGCGACCTGGCTGCCCTCGGTCGGCCGGGACGCCGTCACCTGGGCGTCGTCGGCCGGCAGGGTGTCACCGGCGTACGACATTCCCAGCCCCGCGTCGGTCAGCCGCCGGGTCGCCTCGGCGAAGGTCATGCCGGTGACAGGTGGCACGGCGTGCTTCTGCCGGGTGTTGAAGGACTGGTCCTGGCTGCCGTCGCTGCCCACCGGGCGGGCGATCCCCCGGTCGGGGTTGTGCACGTCGACGAGCTGGAGCTTGTGGATCTCCTGCGCCCCGGGCGGCGGCTCGACCACCACGACACGGTCCTGCCGGTAGTCGGCCCACTTCTTGTTGCCGTCCTTGAACCGCACGTCGGTCTTCGAGGCCTTTCCCTCGAAGGGGAGCAGCGGATTGCCGCAGGAGCACTTCACCGCGGGCAGTCCCTGTTGGTCGATCAGAATAGCGATTCCGGCCTGCAGCAGCGCGGCGTACGAAACCGCCTTGCCGTTCTTGTAGTCGTGATTCGTCACGAGAGTGTCGTGACGCAGTACGACGGGTGTGAGTTGATCGATATAACTCGGGATCTGATCGGTGCTTATATGCAGGACCCGCGCCCATTCCTGGGCCTTCGCCGAGTTCTTGGGGTCGGTGAGGAATTTCTTCAACTTCGCCACGGCGCAGGTGCCGGGTTTCGTGCTGCCGCCCCACACGCCGGTGCCCGGGTCGGTGCCGGTGCCTGGGGCGGTACTGGGTGCGGGCGCCGGTGAGCCGCTTCCGGCGCTGCCGTCTGGGGCCCCGCCGTACAGTCCGGGGCTGTTACTGGCCTGCACACCACCGCTGGGCCGGGCCTCGGGCAACTGGATGTCCGTGCCGAGCTGTCGGTCCTCCTTGAAGAAGGGGGAGACCGAGGAAACCCCCGCCGCCACGGCCCGCACGACGAACAACTGATCGGATTTGCTGCACCCGCTGACTATCAGTACCGAAACCAGCAGTAGAGCGAGCCTTCGGGCGGCGGAAATCCCAGCCCTTTGCATGGACGCACGAATTGACATGACCGCTCCCCCTGCGGTTTCCCCCGATGTCCCCCCATGCTACTGAACCGAAAAGCCTTTCACGCAAGGTGAATTGCAAAGTTAATTCAGCGACCGCGTGCGTTGAGTGAGGCCAGATAGGCGTTGTACGCCTCGAGTTCCTTGTCGCCGTCGCGGTCGGCGGCCCGGTCCGTGCGGCGGGCCTGCCGCTTCTCGGAGGCGTACCACTGGAAGAGCAGCGCGATCAGCACGAGGACGGAGGGGATCTCGCTGAACGCCCAGGCGATACCGCCCGCGGCGCTCTGGTCGGCGAGCGCGTCGATGCCGAGCGAGGCGGGCGGGTTCTTGTACGTGTCGACCATCGGCGCGGACGCCATCATCAGCGCGATGCCGAAGAAGGCGTGGAACGGCATGCCCGCGAACAGCTCCAGCATCCGCATCAGATAGCCCGGCCGGTGCGGTCCGGGGTCGACGCCCATGATCGGCCAGAAGAAGACCAGGCCGACGGCGAGGAAGTGGCACATCATCGCGATGTGTCCGGTCTTGGAGCCCATCAGGAAGTCGAAGATGGGGGAGAAGTACAGCGCGTACAGGCTCGCGATGAACAGCGGGATCGTGAACGCCGGATGCGTGATGATCCGCATGTAACGGCTGTGCAGGAACATCAGCAGCAGTTCACGCGGACCCTTGTTGCCTCGCGTGGCGGCCACCGGCAGTGCGCGCAGCGCCAGCGTGATCGGCGCTCCGAGCAGGATCAGGATCGGCGAGAGCATGCTGATCACCATGTGCTGCACCATGTGCACGCTGAACATGACCATGCCGTAGTCGTTCAGCTTGGTGCACATCACGAGCATCACGGTCAGCACGCCGAGCACGAAGGCGATGGTCCGCCCGACCGACCACTTGTCACCGCGCCGCGCGAGCCGCACGACCCCCCAGCCGTACAGGCCGAGTCCCACCAGGCAGGCGACGAGGAAGAACGGGTCCGCGGACCACACGAGCCCCCGCTCCAGCGTGAACGGCGGCAGATCCATGGTCATGCCGTGCCCGCTGTGATCCATCCGCCGGCTCCTGATTCGTACGTTGTGCGCTGTCTGTCCGAACCAGAGTAGAACTGACCCCGGCCACAACTGTGACCGGGGTCAGTGCAGCGCGAACGAACCCTCAGAGCACGCACTCCGCCTCGGCGTACCGCTCCTCGGGAACCGTCTTCAGGCTCTCCACCGCCTCCGCGAGCGAGACCATGACGATGTCGGTCCCCCGCAGCGCGGTCATCTTCCCGAAGTCGCCGCGATGCGCGGCCTCCACCGCATGCCACCCGAACCGCGTCGCCAGCACCCGGTCGTACGCCGTCGGCGTACCGCCCCGCTGGACGTGCCCGAGGATCACCGGCCGGGCCTCCTTGCCGAGGCGCTCCTCGAGCTCCAGGGAGAGCTGCCGGGCGATACCGGCGAAGCGCTCGTGCCCGTAGACGTCCTTGCCGCCCTCGTCGAACTCCATGGTGCCCGGGCGAGGCTTCGCCCCCTCCGCGGCGACCACGATCGCGAACCGCTTGCCCGCCTCGAAGCGCTCGCCGACCCGCGCGGCCAACTCCTCGATGTCGAAGGGGCGTTCGGGGACGACGATGGCGTGCGCGCCCGCGGCCATGCCGGAGTGCAGGGCGATCCAGCCCGTGTGGCGGCCCATGACCTCCACGATCAGCACCCGCTGGTGGGACTCGGCGGTGGTCTTCAGCCGGTCCAGAGCCTCGGTCGCGACGCCTACGGCCGTGTCGAAGCCGAAGGTCACGTCCGTGACGGCGATGTCGTTGTCGATGGTCTTCGGCACGCCGACGATCGGCAGGCCGCCGTCCGAGAGCAGCCGGGCCGCCTTCAGCGTGCCCTCGCCGCCGATCGGGATGATCGCGTCGAGGCCGAGCTCCTCGACATGGCCCTTGGCCCGCTCCACGCCGTCACGCAGCTGCGCGGGCTGGACCCGGGAGGAACCGAGGATCGTGCCGCCGCGAGCCAGGATGCCGCTCACCGCGTCGAGGTCGAGCTTCAGGTAGTCGCACTCCAGAAGCCCCTTCCAGCCGTCCCGGAAGCCGATGACCTCGTCGCCGTGGTCGACGACGGCGCGGTGCACGACGGACCGGATGACGGCGTTCAGGCCGGGGCAGTCGCCGCCGGACGTGAGGACACCAATGCGCATAGCCCGAAATACCTTCTCAACGTGGGCCGGGTACCGGACCACGCTGTCCGGCTGGAATCCCGGTCACCCTACCGGCGGGACGGGGTGGTGCCGTAGCGGGCGTCCGCCTGGTGGACGCGGCCGCACAAGTGAGCGGGCACCCGGTCAGGCGGGCCCGACCTGGGTCCACCGTGCCGGATACGCCTCGGGCGCGCTTGAGGTATCCCTCGAGCGCGCCCTGCGGACATCCCGCACCGTTTGTCCGTTGTTGGCCGACCGTTCAGGCGGGCTGCTGCGCCGCGGAGATGCGCTCGCCCCGGAGCGCCTCGTACCAGCGGTCGTCGATCGGCGGCAGCGCGTTCACGTCGAGCGCCAGCTTCAGCAGCAGGTCCGCGATCTGCGGGTTGCGGGCGAGCACGGGCCCGTGCATGTACGTGCCGAACACCGTGTCGTTGTACGCGCCCTCGGTGCCGTCGCCGGTGCCGTTGCCCTTGCCGAGCCGCACCTGCGCGAACGGACGCGCGGTGGGGCCGAGGTGGGTGACGCCCTGGTGGTTCTCGAAGCCGGTCAGCTGCGGCAGGCCGAGGCGCGGGTCGATGTCTCCGAGTACGTCGCCGACGCACCGCTCGCCCTCGCCGCGCACCGAGACCACGTCGAGCAGGCCGAGGCCCGGCTCGCGCTGCCCGAGGTCGTTGATGAACTCGTGGCCGAGGATCTGGTAGCCGGCGCAGACCGAGAACACGATCGCGCCGTTGCCCACCGCGCGGTGCAGACCGCCGTCGCGGCGCAGGCGCTCCGCCGCGAGGCGCTGCGGCCGGTCCTCGCCGCCGCCGATCAGATAGATGTCGCCGGAGGTCGGGATCGGCTGGTCGCTGCGGACGTCGAGACGGGCGACGTCGAGACCGCGCTGGCGGGCCCGGCGCTCCACGACGAGGGCGTTGCCCTGGTCGCCGTAGGTGCTCAGCAGGTCCGGGTAGATCCACACCAGGCGCAGGCTGTTGTCACTCATTCTCTTGGTCCTCCGTGGCTGCTCAGTTGCCGACACGACGCCTCAAATCCTGGAATGCGGTGTAGTTCGCGATGACCTCGATGCGACCGGGCGGGGCGAGCTGCACCGCCTGGTCGAGGTTCTCGCAGACCTGGAAGGACTGGTTGGCGACCTCGAGACGCACGGCGAGGTCGAGCTTGCGGTCGCCGAGCACGAAGATCGGGTGCCCGGTCAGACGGGTGTAGTCGACGTCCCACAGCCAGGAGGTGTCGGTACCGTCGGCGCCGCGTGCGTTCACGGACAGGATGACCGGGGTCGGCGGCGGGTCGATGAGGGAGAACGTCTCGAGCCAGCCCGCGGGGTTCTTGGCGAGCAGCAGACGCAGGTCGCGCTGCATGAACTGCACCACGTCATAGCGTCCGGCGACCGCCTGCACCTGGTACATGCGCTCCAGGGCGACCTGCGGGGGCACCCCGAAGACCGCGGCGACGGCGGCCGACGAGGCGGCGTTCGCCTTGTTGGCCCGGCCGGGCAGCTGGAGGTGGATCGGCCACGCGGAGCCGTGCGGGTCGAGGACGTGGTCCCCGGACAGCGCCCAGGTCGGCGTCGGACGGCGGAAGCCGCAGTCGCCGCAGAACCAGTCGTCGCCGGGGCGCTGCATCACACCGCCGCAGGACGGGCAGGACCAGGCGTCGTCCTTCCACATCTGACCGGCCGCCACCCACATGACGTTCGGCGAGGAGGAAGCGGCCCACACGACGAGCGGGTCGTCGGCGTTGGCGACCACGACGGCCTTGGAACCGGCCAGGCCCTCGCGCCAGTGCTCGGCCATCATCCGGGTCTCGGCGGCCCGGTCGAGCTGGTCGCGGGACAGGTTGAGCAGGGCGATGCACTTCGGGTCGGTGTCGCGGGCGACACCCGCGAGGTACTTCTCGTCGACCTCGATGACCGCGAACTTCGCGTCCGACCCCCCGGCGAGAGCCGAGGTGATACCGGCCGGCATGTTGGCGCCCAGCGCGTTGGACACGACCGGGCCCGCGGCACGCAGCGCCTCCGCGATCAGCCGGGTGGTCGTGGTCTTGCCGTTGGTCGCCGACACCAGGATCACGTCCAGGTGGGTGGCGAGCCTGGCCAGCAGATCGGGGTCGAGCTTGAGTGCCACCCGGCCGCCGATCACCGATCCGCTGCCGCGTCCGGCGGCCCGCGAGACGGCCGCCGCCGCCTTGCCCGCCGTCACGGCCAGCTTGGCCCGCGGCGTCAGCGGGTCCGAGTTGCCTGACATCGTTTCTCGATCCTCCTTGCGTACGCGCCGCGCCTGAGCCCCCGGCACCGTGTGGGCCTCAGCCTATCGAGATCCACTCACGTGCCCGAATCGCGGCACCTCCACGGTGCCCGCGCGACATTCGCGCGCCCATGAGGACCGTACCCTTGCCGCCATGCGACACGGCTCCATCCCCGGCACCCGAGGGCGCGTCCGGCCGGTGACTCTGCTCGGCGACCCCGTTCTGCACACACCGTGTGAAGACGTCACGGACTTCGGTCCCGAACTCGCCCGACTCGTCGAGGACATGTTCGCGACGATGTACGCCGCCCAGGGCGTCGGCCTCGCCGCGAACCAGGTAGGCGTCGCCGCGCGGGTCTTCGTGTACGACTGCCCGGACGACGAGGACGTCCGCCATCTGGGACACGTGGTGAACCCCCGTCTCGTCGAGGCGGACGGAGTGGTCCTGCGCGGGCCGGAGGGCTGTCTGTCCCTGCCCGGCCTGGAAGCGGGGACAGAGCGGTACGACCACGCCGTGGTCGAGGGTTTCACGGTGGACGGGGAGCCGGTGTCGGTGCATGGCACCGGTTGGTTCGCCCGGTGTCTGCAGCACGAGTACGACCACCTGGAGGGTGGTCTGTACGTGGACCGGCTGAGCGGTTGGCGCCGGCGCCGGGTGATGAGGCAGGCGGCGCGGGCGTCTTGGGGGCGCTGAGCTCTGTCGGGCGGCTGCGGGCTGTTCGTGGCTGAACCCGCGGCCGACACCCGACCTCAGAACCCAGGACCCCCGGCACGATCGCCGGCCGCGGCCAGCCGGCCCCACAGCAGGTCGGCCAGACTCCGTACCAACTCGGCCCGGGAGCAGGGCTGCTCACCGAGCCACCAGTCCCCGGCGGCATGCATCATGCCGACGATCCCGTGCCCCCACACCCGCGCCAGCTGCTGACTGCCCGGTCCGAGATCCACCCGTTCCTCGATGACCTCGGCCAACTCCTCGCCCATGCGGCGCAGCAGCGGCGCGGAGTGCTTGCCCAGGTCGAAGCCCTGGTCGGCGGACGAGGCGCCCTCCGTGGGGTGCATCAGGAAGCGGTAGACCTGAGGGTGCGCCTCGATGGCCGCGAGATACGTGTCGAGCGTGGCCTCCACCCGCTCCCGGCGCTCCGCGGGCGCGTCCAGCGCGGCCCGCAGCGCTCCGAGGAGGGCGTCGGTGTGCCGCTTGGCCAGGGCCGCGTAAAGTCCGCCCTTGTCGCCGAAGTGGCGGTACAGGATCGGCTTGGTGATGCCCGCCTCGGCGGCGATGGCGTTCATCGAGGCGCCGGGGCCGTCGCGGAGCACCACTCTGTCGGCGGCCTCCAGCAGCTCGCGCCGGCGGCGGTCGGCCGACCTCTGCTGATCGGTCCGCTGTGTGGTGTCCATGATCTCTCCCCACCCGTGGTGATTCGGTGACGCCTGCGCAAAGTAACACTCATCGGCCCATGCGTATCGAACGGGCTGCCGAGCTGAACGTGGGAGTTGACTTTTACTACTGATCAGTAACAGACTCCAGTTACCGCAAGTAACACTTTAGTGCAGTGCTGGAGGGGACATGGCCGAGTTCACCATGGAGCTCAACGACGAACAGAGGGAGGTCCGCGACTGGCTCCACGGGTTCGCCGCCGATGTGATCCGCCCCGCGGCCGCCGAGTGGGACGAGCGCGAGGAGACTCCCTGGCCGGTCATCCAGGAGGCCGCGAAGGTCGGCATCTACTCCCTGGACTTCTACGCCCAGCAGTACTTCGACCCGACCGGTCTCGGCATACCCATGGCCATGGAGGAGCTGTTCTGGGGTGACGCGGGCATCGCCCTGTCGATCGTCGGCACCGGCCTCGCCGCCGTGGGCGTCCTCGCCAACGGCACCGAGGAGCAGATCGGCACCTGGATCCCGCAGATGTACGGCGACGCCAACGATGTCAAGGTCGCGGCCTTCTGCTCCTCCGAGCCCGACGCCGGCTCCGACGTCGCCTCGATGCGTACGCGTGCCGTCTACGACGAGGCCAAGGACGAGTGGGTGCTCAACGGCACCAAGACCTGGGCGACCAACGGTGGCATCGCCAATGTCCATGTCGTCGTCGCGGTCGTCGACCCGGACCTCGGCTCCAAGGGTCACGCCTCCTTCATCGTGCCGCCGAACACGCCGGGCCTCTCCCAGGGCCAGAAGTTCAAGAAGCACGGCATTCGTGCCTCGCACACCGCCGAGGTCGTCCTCGACAACGTTCGCATCCCCGCCTCCTGCCTGCTCGGCGGCAAGGCGAAGCTGGACGAGCGCCTGGCCCGCGCCCGGGAGCGCGCCAAGGCGGGTGGCGGCGAGCGGGTGAAGAACGCCGCGATGGCCACGTTCGAGGCGTCGCGTCCGGCCGTCGGGGCCATGGCGGTGGGCACGGCCCGCGCCGCGTACGAGGTCGCCCTCGACTATGCGATGACGCGTGAGCAGTTCGGGCGTCCGATCATCGACAATCAGGGTGTCGCGTTCCAGCTCGCCGACATGCGTACGTCGATCGACGCTGCGCGTCTGCTGGTCTGGCGGGCTTCGTGGATGGCGGTCAACGGGAAGCCGTTCACCGCGGCCGAGGGGTCGATGTCCAAGCTGTTCGCCAGCGAGACGGCGAAGAAGGTCACCGGGCAGGCGATCCAGATCCTGGGTGGAAATGGCTACACCCGTGAGTATCCGGTGGAGCGGATGCACCGAGATGCGGCCATTTACACCATTTTTGAGGGTACGAGTGAGATTCAGCGGCTCGTGATTGCGCGGACGCTGTCGGGAATGCCGATTCGCTAGAGGTGTTCGGCACGGCCCCGCGCCCCTGGAGACAGGGCGCCACCCACCCTCACCGGAGTTTCAGCGGGGTGAGTTGCTCGATGTCGTACCTCGCCCTCAGTTCCTCGATCGCCGCATGGTCGGGTGGACCGCCCGAACCCAGGATCTCGAGCAGCTCCTCGAAGTAGCGTTCGTGGTCCGGGGGCGGGGCGGCCTGGAAGAACATCTTCGCCTGGGTCTCGGTGGGGTTGGAGAAAGCGTGGGGGCAGCCCGGGGGCACGACGATGACCGTGCCCGGGGTCGCCCGTACCACCCGGCTGCCCGAACTCGACTCCCACTTCTGCCAGTTGTCGGGGGTCCGGATCCGGGGCTCGAAGGCGAGCACGTCCAGCTCGCCCTCGAGCACGTAGAACAGCTCCTCGCTGCGCGTGTGCACATGGGCGCCCACGTCGAATCCGGGCGGTACCAGCACCTCGAAGGTGGACGCGGTGCGCGAGTGCGAGCCGGTCACCTTGAACGTCACGTGCTGGGCCGGGGTTTGTACGATCCGGCCGTGACCGGGCGGTACGAGGAGTCCTTCGGTCATGGTCATCGGTCGCTCACCACGTCACGGGCAGGGCCTCGGGGCCACGGATCAACGCGCCTTTCCTGAACGGGACCTGACTCGGGGGGACGGCGAGCCGCAGCCCCGGCATCCGTTCCAGAAGCGCGTCGACCAGGAGTTCCGACTCCAGCCTGGCCAGCATCCCGCCCGGGCAGTAGTGCGGGCCGAAGCCGAACGCCACGTGCGGATTGGGGCTGCGCTCGAAGTCGATGTGCTCCGGGTCCGGGAAGACCTCCGGATCGCGGTTGGCGGCCAGGTACGAGACGTAGACCGGGTCGCCGGCCCGGATCAGTACGCCCCTGATCTCGACGTCCTGCCTCGCGATCCGCGACAGGCCGACCGTGTTGCGGTGCGGGATGTAGCGCAACAGCTCGTCGATGGCCTGGGGGCGGATCTCCGGGTCGGAGCGCAGCCGGTCGGCCAGCGCCGGGCGGGTCATGAGCAGGTAGAACATCTGCCCGCTGTTGTTCGTGACCGCCTCGCCGCCGATCTGGAGGAGGACGGCGAGTCCGACGGCCTCCTCCAGAACGATCTCGTCCCGGCCCACGGCGGCGCCCAGCAGCGAGGTGACGTCCTCGTCCCTGCTGCCGCTCCGGGCGCCGATGAGCTTCCTGAAGTAGGCGCCCATCTCTTCCTTGGCCTTCTCGCTGACCTCGGCGCCGTGCGAGGAGGACAGGATCACCTGCGTCCAGGAGTGCATGCCCTGCCGGTCGTCGGCGGGGACGCCCATCAGCTCGCAGATGACCGCGATGGGGAAGGGGCTGAGGACCGCCTCGGTGAGATCGGCGGGCGGTCCGACCCGCAGCAGCTCGTCGACCATCTCGTCGAGTGTGCGCCGGGCCCAGACGCGGACCCGCTCCACCCCGCGCGCCGTGAAGGCCGCGGCCACCGAGCGGCGCAGCCGGGTGTGGTCGGGCGGGTCCAGGAAGCCCACCGCGCCCCGGGCCGGGATGAAGTGCGGGGCGAGCCGGGTGACCGGCTGGTCCAGGACCGCCTCGCGGCCGAACCGTGGGTCGTTGGCGACCATGCGCACATCGTCGTGGCGGGTCACCAGCCAGGCCCAGCCCTCGCCGTTGGGCAGCTGGATCCGGGTGACCGGTCCCTCGCGCATCAGCTCGGTCAGGACCGGGTCGAAGTCCACGCCTTTCAGGTCGAGGGCGGGCCAGTGCCGGACAGGCGGCAGTGGCCCGGTGATCGTCTTCTCGGTCATTCGGTTCACACCATCTCGTCGTTGGCGTTGCGCCAGCGGCCCAGGGCCATTTCCGCGGTGATGCCGGGGCCGAAGCCCGCGAGCAGTCCGCGTGCGGAGTGCTCGGCGCCGCCCTCGTCGAACAGCCGGCGCAGCGCGTCCAGGACGACGGCGCTGGCGATGTTCCCGTACTCGGTGAGGGTGGCCCGGCTGAACCGGAAGGCCTCCGGCGCGACCTCGAGGTACTTGCTGAGGTCGTCGAGGATCCTGGGGCCGCCCGCGTGGATGATGTAGAAGTCCAGGTCGGAGGCGTCCCAGTCGTGCTGTCGCGCGAGGGCGTGGAGGGCGGGAGCGAGCGGTTCCATCGTCCCGGGAACCCGCTTGTCCAGTAGGAAGTGGAAGCCCGTGGCGCGGACGTCGTACATGATCCAGTCCTCGGTCTTGGGGACCAGGTAGGAGCCGTTGCGCTCCAGATGGATGCCGGTGCCGCCGTTGCCGCGGACGACGGCGGCGGCGATGCCGTCGCCGAACAGGCCGTTGCAGAGCAGCGAGCCGACGCTGAGGTCGGTCGGCTGGTAGCAGAGCGAGCAGAACTCGCAGGCCACGATGAGCGCGTTGGCGTCGGGGTACGCCGTGCAGAAGTCGTGGGCCCGGTTGATCGCGGCGCCGCCGGCCGCGCAGCCCAGCTGGGCTATGGGTATCTGCCGGGTGTCGCTGCTGAAGTCCATCGAGTTGATCAGCCAGGCCGTGAGCGAGGGCATCATGAACCCGGTGCACGAGACGTAGATGATCATGTCGATGTCGGTGGTGAGCAGCTCGGCGTCGTCCAGTGCCCGCTGTATGACGGCGGGGACGCGGGCCTTGGCCTCACTCTCGTAGACCTTGTTGCGTTCCTCGAAGCCCGGGTGTTTCAGCGTCTCCTCGATGGGCTGCACGATGTGCCGGGTTTGGACACCGGTGTTCTCGATCAGTCGGAGTGCCAACGGCAGCTGGGGGTGGTCCTCATGACGGGAGCGGGCCAGTTCCAGCGTCTCCTCCATGGTGATCACGTATTCCGGCACGGAGACCGAAGGTCTGCACAAAGTCGCCATGACACGCGCCTTCTTTCGCCTTCCGGGGAACTCTCGTGCCCCGGCGGAAGGGTGGTCACCCACGGGGGCGGTTCACCCACCGGGGTGGTCCACCCACGATCACCCGGAAGCGTGGGGATCTCGCGTCGGGTTACTCCATTCCGGGGATTTTTGGGAGGGCGTGGGAGCACGCGGGAAGAGGCCCCGGGACGGCCGAACCGAAGGAGTACGCCATGGTGCGCACGGCCAGGGAACTGCTGGAGGACGCCACGGGGAAGCTCGCCCCGGACCCCCACGCCAACCGGCTGTTGCCCCTCATCGCCCGGGGCGCGGCCCAGCGTTCCACGCTCGCCGCCCTCGCCCTCGAACAGCGCCATGTGATGGCCGCGGACCGCCGTGCGTTCCTGCATCTGGCCGAGCGTCCGGACGTCGAGCCGCAGAGTGCCGCCTTCTTCGCCCTCCTCGCGGAGGGTGAGGCGCTGGCCCAGGACCGGCTGGGTGCGTTCGCTGACGCCTGCGGGGTGGACGAGGCGCGGACGGCGGCCTACGAGCCGCTCGCGGACTGCCAGGCCTATCCCGCCTACGTCGCGTGGCTTGCCCTGAACGGCTCACCGGCCGACGTGGTGCTCGCCCTGAGCGCCAACTTCGCGACATGGGGCGGCTATTGCTCGGTGATCGCCAAAGCCCTGCGCCGCCACTACGGCTTCGGCGGCGAGGTGTGCGGCTTCTTCGACTTCTTCGCGGCACCCGCCCCGGAGCTGGAGCGGAAGGCGCTCACGGCTGTACAGGCGGGGCTGGACGCGGGGCGGATCGGGGAGACCGAGGTCCTCCGGTACGGGCGGCTGCTGCAGAGCTACGAGGCGCAGTTCTGGCACGCCCTGTGGGAACTCGACCAGCGGCCGGCCTGAGGGCGCGTCGGCCCGCCGCGCGGACCGGGCGGACGCGCGCCGTCAGTCGGACGTCGTCCCGCTGCTGTGCGCGATGCAGGCCACGTCGATGCGGTCGGCGAGCTTGGCGAGTTCGATGGTCAGCGTCGCCACCGTGTCCTCGTCGAGTCCGTCCTGGCCGGCCTCCACCAGGTGCAGCCACCGGCCGCCCACCGTGCGCAGCAGTTTGCTGACGTCGGCGGCCGCCACCTGCAACGTGCCGCGGTCGTCGACGATCAGAGGCAGGGTCACTTCGCGGTTCACAGGGGGATCGTAGCTGCGGAACGCTTACGCTCCGTGCCATACCGTGGTGATGTTGCAGAACTCGCGGATTCCGTGCCCCGACAGCTCACGTCCGTAGCCGGACCGCTCGACCCCGCCGAACGGGAACGCCGGGTGGGAGGCGGTCATGCCGTTGAAGAACACGCCGCCCGCCTCCAGGTCGCGCACGAACCGGTCCACTTCTGCCTCGTCATTCGTCCAGACGTTCGAGCTCAGCCCGAACGGCGTGTCGTTCGCGAGGGCCACCGCCTCGTCCAGATCGGCGGCGCGGTAGAGCGTGGCGACCGGCCCGAAGGTCTCCTCCTGGTGGACGCGCATCTCGGGGGTGATGTCGGTGAGGACGGTCGGCGCGTAGTACCAGCCGCGCTCCGTGAAGCCTTCGGGGCGCTCGCCGCCACACAGCACGGTCGCGCCGCTCTCCACCGCGTCGTCGACGAGTTCCTCCAGGTCACCGCGGCCCTGTTCGGTGGAGAGCGGGCCGATGTCGGTGTCCTCGTCCAGCGGATCGCCGACCTTCAGCGCCTTCATGCCGGCCGTGAAGCGTTCGGCGAAGGCGTCGAACACGTCCGTGTGCACGATGAACCGCTTGGCGGCGATGCACGACTGCCCGTTGTTCTGCGCCCGGGCCGTCACCGCGGTTCTCGCCGCCCGGTCCACGTCGGCGGACGGCATGACGACGAACGGGTCGCTGCCGCCCAGCTCCAGCACCGTCTTCTTGACCTCGTCCCCGGCGACCGAGGCCACCGCGCGCCCCGCCGGTTCACTCCCGGTCAGCGTCGCCGCCTTGACCCGGGGGTCGCGCAGGACGTCCTCCACGGCGCCCGAGCCGATCAGCAGCGTCTGGAAACAGCCCTCGGGGAAGCCCGCCCGGCGGAACAGGTCCTCCAGGTAGAGGGCGGTCTGCGGCACGTTCGAGGCATGCTTGAGCAGGCCGACGTTGCCCGCCATCAGGGCGGGCGCGGCGAACCGGACCACCTGCCAGAGCGGGAAGTTCCACGGCATGACGGCCAGCACCGGGCCCAGCGGCCGGTAGCGCACCAGGACGCGGGACGCGCCGGAGTCCTTGACGTCGGAGTCGGCGGGCTCCTCGTCGGCGAGCAGCTCCTCGGCGTGGTCGGCGTACCAGCGCATCGACTTCGCGCACTTGGCGGCCTCCGCGCGGGCCTGCTTGACGGGCTTGCCCATCTCCGTGGTCATCACCCGGCCGATGTCGTCCCGTTCCTCGTCGAGGAGGTCGGCGGCCCTGTGCAGCAGCCGTGCCCGCTCGGCGAAGGACGTGGTGCGATATTCACGGAACGTGGCTTCGGCCCTGGCGAGCCTGCGCTCGATCTCCTCGGCGCCGAGCGCGTCGTACGTCTTGAGCGTCTCGCCGTTCGCCGGGTTCACCGTCGCGATGGGCATGGCCGACCTCCTGAAGCGGGCTCTTCTTCGAGCGGGCAGTTCTCCATAAGTCTCTATGAGCCAAGTCTCTATAAGTCCGAGTGCTCCGCCAGCCGGTCGAGAAACGCCGCCTGCGCCGACACGATCAGCTCCCCGGCCCGGTCAAGGCCGAACCATTCCACCCGGTCCAGCTCGGGAAACTCCTGCCGCCGCCCCGACTTCGGCGGCCACTCCATCTCGAAGGTGCCCGGGACCACGGTCGCCGGATCGAGGTCCGCCTCGATCGCCCAGGCCGTGACGACCTTGCCGTTCTTCTGCTCGACCTCGCCGAGCGGGACGGCCTCGCCGTCGGGCGGCGGCAGTCCCAGTTCCTCCTGGAACTCCCGGCGCGCCGCGTCCCAGGCGGTCTCGTCGGGCTCGTACTCGCCCTTGGGCACGGTCCATGCTCCGGCGTCCCGCCGCGCGAAGAACGGGCCGCCCATATGGCCGAGCAGCACCTGAGGGCCGTCGTCGGCGTGCCGGTACAGCAGCAGTCCCGCACTGCGCTTCCCCTTCACGGGGCCACCTCCGGGTGTGCGGCGAGCAGGGTCTCGACCGTGTCGGCCTGCGCGGGCGTCTTGTCCTCGCGGTAGCGCACCACGCGGGCGAAGCGGAGGGTGACCCCGGCCGGGTAGCGGGTGGACTTCTGCAGACCGTCGTAGGCGATCTCCACGACGAGTTCGGGCCGTACGGTGACCACGTGGCCGCTGTCCTCGACGGCCAGCTCCTGGAGGCGCTCGGTCTGCCAGGCCAGCATCGCGTCCGTCATGCCCTTGAAGGTCTTGCCGAGCATCGCGAAGGAGCCGTCCGCGGCGCGGGCCCCGAGGTGCAGGTTGGAGAGCCTGCCGGTGCGCCGCCCGTGACCCCACTCGGCCGCCAGGACCACCAGGTCGAGGGTGTGCACGGGCTTGACCTTCAGCCACGACGCCCCGCGCCGGCCCGCGCTGTAGGGGGCGTCCAGGGCCTTCACCACGACACCTTCGTGACCGCGCTCCAGCGTCTCGGCGAGGAATCTCTCCGCCGAGGGGATGTCCGCGGGGCCGTGGGCGAGGGCGCGCCGCACCCGCATCGGCTCGGGCACCAGCCGCGCCAGCTCCGCGTGCCGTTCGGCGAACGGCAGATCCAGCAGATCCCGCCCGTCGACCGACAGCGCGTCGAAGAAGACGGGAGAGACCGGCACGCTCTTGGCGGCCGTGGCCACATCCACCCGCGAGCCCACCCGCCCGGCCGTCTCCTGGAAGGAGCGCGGCCGCCCGACCTCGTCCAGTGCGATCACCTCGCCGTCCAGGATGAACCGGGTGCCCCGCAACTCCATCGCGGCGGAGGTGAGTTCGGGCAGCCGGTCGGTGATGTCGTCGAGCGTGCGGGTGTAGATCCGTACGTCGTCGCCGTCGCGGTGCAGCTGTACGCGGATGCCGTCGAGCTTCTCCTCGACGGCACACGCGCCCAGCTTCTCCACGGCCTCGGCCACGGACGTGGCGCTGTGGGCGAGCATGGGCAGCACCGGGCGGCCCACCGTGAGCCGGAATTCGTCCAGGGCCCCGGGGCCGTCCGTCAGCAGCGCCTGCGCCACCGTCTGCAGCGATCCGGCGAGCATCACCGCCCGCCGTACGTCCGCGGCGGGCGCGCCGGTCGCCTCGGCGAGCCCCTCGACCGCGACCGCGTCCAGCGCGCCCTGCCGCACCTCGCCGGTGAGCAGCCCGAACAGGAACCGCTGCTCGTCCTCGGTGGCCGCCGCGCGCAGTTCGTCCATCAGCCGCCTGCGCTCTGCCTGGGAGCCGGTGCCCGTGACCGCGCCGACCTCCGTCAGCCGGGCGTCCACGTCCCGCACCGTGAGCGAGGGCTCGGGCGCGGGCGGCACCGGCGCGCTCAGCAGCTTCCAGCCGATGCCGAGGCGCCCCTGCGGGAGACGGCCCGCCAGATACGGGATCACGATCGGCACGTCGTCCGCGTCGGCGTCCCGGAACAGCTCGGCGAGCAGGGCGGTCTTCCGGGACCGCGCCGAGGTGGCGGCGACCTCCTGGGACACACGGGCGAGCCGGGCGAGCAGCATGGAGCCATGGTGCTACGGAGGGACGCCGTCCACACCCGGGCGGTTCAGCTCCGGGGCCGGGGCGCGTCGAGGTCGGCGAAGAGCAGCTCGCCGTTGAGCGTGGCCGCCGCCCGGTAGCCCGCGCCCGCGGCGTTCACGACCTGCTCGGCGAAGCCCACCGCGTTGCCCGCCGCCCAGACGCCGGGCACGGTCGTCAGGCCCGTCTCGTCGACCACCGGGTACGTGCCGAACGGGGTCTCGCGCAGCTCGGCGCCCAGCCGCTGGAACAGGTCGTTGCGGGGGACCGCGCGCGGCGCCACGAAGAGCGTCGAGCGGTCGTGGACGGTGCCGTCCGCGAGCCGGACCCCTGTGAGCCGGTCGTCCTCGACGACGAGCCCCGCGACCTCACCGGGCTCCACGGCGACCCCGGCCGCGGCGAGCCGCCTCGTGTCGTCGGCCGTCAGCTCCTCCTCGGCGACCGTGTGCAGGAACAGGGTGACGTCCTTCGACCACTGGGAGACCATCAGCGCCTGGTGGACGCTCATCGGCGTGGTGGCCAGCACCCCGAAGGACTTGTCGCGGACCTCCCAGCCGTGGCAGTACGGGCAGTGCAGCACGTCCCGCCCGAAGCGCTCGGCGACACCCGGGACCGTCGGGAGCTCGTCCGCCAGCCCGGTGGCGAGGATCAGCCGCCGCGCGTGCACGGTCCGTCCGGCCGCGAGCGTCACAAGGAACTCGCCGCTGCCGTGCCGGGACACGTCCACCGCCCGGTCCCGGACCAGCTCGACGCCGTACCGCGCGATCTCCTCGCGCCCCGCGGCAAGGAACTCCGCGGGCGGCATGCCGTCCCGGGTCAGATAGCCCTGCAGATGCGCGGCGGGCGCGTTGCGCGGCTCTCCCGCGTCGACGACGAGCGTGCGGCGCCGGGCCCGGCCGAGGACCAGTGCGGCGGACAGGCCGGCCGCGCCGCCTCCGACGACGACGGCCTCGTACCTCTCGGTCATGTCGGTCATGGTGACCACCTCCACCGCAGACGGTCGCCTCACCGGTGCCGCATTGACAAATGGCTTTGCCGAATCTGCAATAGAGGCATGAGCAAGGGCATGGATGACGATGCACAGACGGACGAGGTGCTGGCCGAGGTCGGGCCGAGGCTGCGGCGCATCCGCAAGGAGCGGGGCGCGACCCTCGCCGGCCTGTCCGAGGCGACCGGCATCTCCGTGAGCACGCTGTCGCGGCTGGAGTCGGGGCTGCGCAAGCCCAGCCTGGAGCTCCTGCTGCCGATCGCCCGGGCCCACGAGGTGCCGCTGGACGAGCTGGTCGGCGCGCCACCGGTGCGCGACCCGCGCGTACGCGCCCAGCCGATCGTGCGCGGCGGCCGCACCCACTGGCCGCTCACCCGGCAGCCCGGCGGACTCCAGGCGTACAAGGTGCTCGAACCGCAGCGCAAGCTCGAGCCGGAACCCCGGACCCACGAGGGCTATGAGTGGCTGTACGTGATGTCGGGGCGGCTGAGGCTCGTGCTGGCCGACCATGACGTGGTGCTCGGTCCGGGGGAGGCCGCCGAGTTCGACACGCGGGTGCCGCACTGGTTCGGGTCGACGGGAGAGGGGCCCGTGGAGTTCCTGAGCCTGTTCGGGCCGCAGGGGGAGCGGATGCACGTGAGGGCGCGTCCGGCCCGCTCGTGAGGGCGTGACGCACACGACTGTTCCCTGATCGGCAAGCGACCGCTTAGTATGCGGTCGAGCCCGGTCAGACAGAGCAGTCCCGTGGAGGCCCCGCATGCAGGCATGGCAAGTACATCAGCTCGGCGAACCGAGCCAGGTGATGCAGCTCCAGGACGTGGAGCGACCGGTGCCCGGTGAGGGGCAGGTCCTGCTCAAGGTGCGCGCGGCGAACATCAACTTCCCGGACGTGCTGATGTGCCGCGGGCACTACCAGGTCAGGCCGCCATTGCCGTTCACGCCCGGTGTGGAGATCTGCGGCGAGACCGAGGACGGGCGCCGCGTGCTGGCCAACCCCGCGCTGCCGCACGGCGGTTTCGCCGAGTACGCCGTCGCGGACGCCGCCGCCCTGCTGCCCGCGCCCGACACCCTTGACGACGCCGAGGCGGCCGCCCTGCACATCGGCTACCAGACGGGGTGGTTCGGTCTGCACCGCCGGGCCCGTCTCGAAGCCGGCGAGACACTGCTCGTCCACGCCGCCGCCGGAGGGGTCGGCAGCGCGGCCGTGCAGCTGGGGAAGGCGGCGGGCGCCACCGTCATCGGCGTGGTCGGCGGGGCCGACAAGGTGGCCGTGGCGCGCGAGCTGGGATGCGACGTCGTCATCGACCGACGTACCCAGGACGTCATCGCAGCCGTGAAGGAAGCCACCGGCGGCCGGGGTGCCGACGTGATCTACGACCCCGTCGGCGGTGAGGCGTACACCCAGTCCACCAAGGTCGTCGCCTTCGAGGGCCGGATCGTCGTCGTGGGCTTCGCCAGCGGCTCGATCCCCAGCCCGGCGCTCAACCACGCCCTGGTGAAGAACTACGCGATCCTCGGCCTGCACTGGGGCCTGTACGGCACCAAGAGCCCCAAGCTGATCCAGCACTGTCACGAGCAGCTCACCGAGCTGGCCGCGCGCGGTGCCATCAAGCCGCTGGTCAGCGAGCGCGTGCCGCTGGGCGGCGGTGCGGCCGCCGTGCAGCGGGTCGGCGACGGTGTCACCACCGGCCGGGTCGTCGTGGTGCCCTCTCTCGAGAACGGAGCAGCCGCATGACCGACGAGGCCGAACTGCGCACCCGTACGAAGGAGTTGCTGGCGGCGCACCCGCCCGCGACCACGGACCGGCTCGACTTCCTCAAGGCCCGTTTCGACGCGGGACTCGCCTGGGTGCACTACCCCGAGGGCCTCGGCGGGCTCGGTGCCCCGCGCACCCTCCAGGCCGTCGTGGACGCCGAACTGGAGGCCGCCGGCGCCCCCGACAACGACCCGCGGCGCATCGGCATCGGCCTCGGCATGGCCGCGCCGACCATCCTCGGATTCGGTACGCAGGAGCAGAAGCGCGACTTCCTCAGGCCGTTGTGGGTCGGCGAGGAGGTCTGGTGCCAGCTCTTCAGCGAGCCCGGCGCCGGGTCCGACCTGGCCGCGCTCGGTACCCGTGCCGTCCGGGAGGGCGACAACTGGGTGGTCAACGGGCAGAAGGTGTGGACCTCCAGTGCCCACCTCGCCCGCTGGGCCATCCTCATCGCCCGCACCGACCCGGACGTGCCCAAGCACCGCGGCATCACCTACTTCATCTGCGACATGACCGACCCGGGTGTCGAGGTGCGGCCGCTGCGCCAGATCACCGGCGAGGCCGAGTTCAACGAGGTCTTCCTCACCGACGTCCGCATTCCCGACGCGCACCGGCTGGGCGAGGTCGGTGACGGCTGGCGGGTCGCGCAGACCACGCTCATGAACGAGCGCGTCTCCATCGGCGGTATGCGCATCCCGCGCGAGGGCGGCATGATCGGCCCGGTCTCCAAGACCTGGCGCGAGCGTCCCGAACTGCGCACCCACGATCTGCACCAGCGGCTGCTGAAGCTGTGGGTGGAGGCCGAGGTCGCCCGGCTCTCCGGCGAACGGCTGCGCCAGCAGCTCGCCGCGGGCCAGCCCGGCCACGAGGGCTCCGGGATGAAGCTCGGATTCGCCCGCCTCAACCAGGAGATCAGCGGCCTGGAGGTCGAACTCCTCGGCGAGGAAGGCCTGCTGTACGAGGACTGGACGATGCGCCGGCCGGAACTGGTCGACTTCACCGGCCGCGACGCCGGCTACCGCTATCTGCGCTCCAAGGGCAACAGCATCGAGGGCGGGACCAGCGAGGTCCTGCTGAACATCGTCGCCGAACGCGTGCTGGGCCTGCCGTCCGAGCCGCGCACCGACAAGGACGTCGCGTGGAAGGACCTGACCCGATGATGATGACGACAACACAGAGCACCCAGCCCGATCTGCTGTACTCGGAGGAGGAAGAGGCGCTGCGCGCCGTCGTCCGCGGCCTCCTCTCCGACCACTGCGACGCGGCGGGCGTCATCGCCCGCACCGAGTCGGACACCCCGCACGACCCCGAGCTGTGGAAGGCGCTCTCGGACGGGATGGGCCTGGCGGGCCTGCTCGTGCCCGAGTCGCTGGGCGGCCAGGGCGCCACCCACCGCGAAGTCGCCGTGGTGCTGGAGGAGCTGGGGCGCGCGGTCGCGCCGGTGCCGTATCTGACCAGTGCCGTCGTCGCCACCGAGGCGCTGCTGGCCTGCGAGGGCGAGGAGGCCGCCGGGCTGCTTTCGGCGCTGGCGTCGGGCCGGACGATCGGCGCGCTCGCCGTCGCGCTGTCCGTGCCTCCGGGCGGCGCCCACAAGGCCGTACGGAACGAGGGCGGCTTCCTGTACGGGGAGCTGACGGGGATCGCGGACGCGGCGGTGGCCGACGTGCTGCTGGTTCCGGCGGACGACGGCGGGCTGTACGCGGTGGACGGGGACGCCGTGACGGTCACCCCGCAGGTGTCCCTCGACCTCACCCGGCCGCTCGCCACGGTCGCCTTCGACGGGGTACGGGCACGTCCCCTCGGCGCCGCCGAACCCGCCGTACGACGGGCCCTGCGCAGCGGCGCCGGACTGCTCGCCTCCGAACAACTCGGCCTCGCCGACTGGTGCTTGACCGAGACGGTCCGCTACCTCAAGGAACGCAAGCAGTTCAACCGGCCCGTCGGCGGATTCCAGGCGCTCAAGCACCGGCTCGCGCAGCTGTGGCTGGAGGTCGTCAACACCCGCGCCGCCGCCCGCGCCGCCGCCGACGCGCTCGCGACCGGCAGCGCGGACACCGACGTGTCGGTCGCAGTCGCCCAGGCGTACGCGGCGCCCGTCGCCGTCCACACCGCCGAGGAGGCCCTCCAACTGCACGGGGGCATCGGGATGACCTGGGAGCACCCGGTTCACCTGTATCTGAAGCGGGCCAAGGCGGACTCGATCGCGTACGGCACGGCGGGAGCCCACCGCGCGGCGCTGGCCGAGCTGGTGGACCTGCAAGCCCCCTGACGTACATCTACCGGAGGCCCGCCCCACCAGGGGCGGGCCTCTTGGCGTGCGCACCGCGGGTGAAGTGAACGGACAGCGGCAGTCCGGCCAACTCCCTTCACGACAAGGTTTGTTGGGCCGCCAAGGACCGCATACTCGCTGAGGTCCGAAGCGCACCCTTCAAGGGAGGCAGAGCATGGCCCTCACCACCCGTCGCAGAGCCCTCACCACCCTCGGCGCCGCCCTGGCGGGCTCGGTCGCCCTGCCCGCCTCGCGAGCACTGGCGGGGGAGGAGAAGCACCGCACGCGCCCTCTGTGGCGCGCCCACGCGCACAACGACTACGAGCACCCGCGACCCCTGTTCGACGCCCTCGACCACCGCTTCGGCAGCGTCGAGGCCGACATCTACCTCGTCGGCGACCAACTCCTCGTCGCCCACGACCCGGTCGACCTCGACCCGACCCGCACCCTCGAATCCCTCTACCTCGCCCCGCTCGCCGCCCGCGTGAAGGCCAACCACGGTTCGGTCTATCGGGGTTACCGGGGGCCCCTGCAACTCCTCATCGACATCAAGACCGAGGGCTCGTCGACGTACCTCGAACTCGACCGCCATCTGAGCCGCTACCCGCACCTGTTCACCACCTACGCGCACGGCCGGGTGCGCCCGGGGCCGATCACCGCGGTGATCTCTGGCGACCGCGCCGCCCGTACGCCCATGGAGGCACAGAGCGTGCGGCGCGCCTTCTACGACGGCCGGCTGACCGACCTCGGCAGCGCGGCCCCCGCCTCCTTCATCCCGCTGATCTCGGACAACTGGGCGCTCAACTTCACCTGGCTGGGTGACGGCCCGTTCCCCGACGCCGAGCGTGCGAAGCTGCGCGGCATCATCACGGCGGCGCACCGGCGGCACCAGAAGGTGCGGTTCTGGGCCACGCCCGACCTGGCGGGCCCGGCACGCGAGGCGCTGTGGGGCGAACTGCTGGCCGCCGGCCTCGACTACTTCAACACCGACGACCTCGCCGGGCTCGAAGCCTTCCTCGACGCGCACGAGTAGGCGCGTGCGCGTCAGACGCACGCGAGTGGACGCACACTGGCAGGCGTACGCGCTGATGTGCGATCGGGCGTAGACATCACACGTTCGGAGGACACGTCAGCCGCCCGGACGAACCCTCCGCTACGCGACACTTGCGGCCGAAAGCCGCGGTGTCGACGTGGCGGAGGAGGTTGACGATGGCCATTTCCATCTCTGTGGTGGTACTGCTCCTGATCCTCGCGGTGGTCTTCCTGCGCAACGGCGCGCTGAAACCCTCGCACGCGGTGGTCTGCGTACTGCTCGGCTTCTATCTGTCGACCACCAGCATGGCGCCGACCATTCAGAACGGGCTCACCGCGACGGCGGACATCGTGAGCAGCCTGCGCCCCTGAGGTGCGGGTCCAGGCGTGTGTAGCCGTGCGTCAGCTGTGTGAGAACACGCCGATGCCGTTGGGGACCGGGCGTTCGGCGCCGCCGGAGGGGTGGTTGAGGACGCTCACCGCGTCCGCTCCCGGCATCCGCGCGACCATGGTCGTGGAGCCGCCGCCGTCCAGACTGAACGCGTCGACTGAGCCCAACGACCGCATGGTGTGCGCCACTTCGGCGATGGTCAGTCCGCCGCGGTAGGCGGCCGCGCCGTCGAGGGCGAGCAGAAGCAGGCGCCGCCCCTTGTTCGCGATGCCCACGGCGGTCCGTACGGCCGAGGTGGTGTTGTTCAGACCGGGCAGCGGCTGCCCGTGAGCGAGGACCGGATAGCCGCCGATGGCGAAGCGGTACCGGATCCGGCTGCGGGCCGCGACGAGCCAGTGCTGAATGCGGACCGCCTGCCCCTTCGCCAGCTCGCGCAACTGCTGCGCGCCCGCCTCGCGCCCCACCAGCACGGTGGTGCCGGACGCGATGGGACCGCCGCCCGGTGTGGTGGCCGTCGACACGACCCGGCCGCGGCGGACCGTCACCTCGTAGGTGTCCCCGCTGCAGGGCGCGGCGCGGTCGATGTCGGTGCCGCAGACGGCCCGCTTGCGGGAGACACCGCCCCAGGCCGAGGTGAACGCGCCGATCGAATCCTGCGGCAGCGCGTACTGGTTGAGCCCACCGAGCGCCCACCGCCCGCGGGAGCTGCGTACGGAACCGTCGAGGGCCAGACTGTCCAGCCGGGCCCGGCCGTCCAGGCCCACGCCGAGCACGTTCTTCGTGGTCGTGCCGGGCGGGAGGGTGGGGCCGAAGCGCTGACCGTCCGGGACCGCCGCCTTCAGGGTGCGGCCGTTCGCGATCGCCGGACCCACGGTCGCGCCCGTGGCCTCGACCCCCGGATGCTGGGCCTCGGAGATGTCGAAGAAGTCACCGTTGACACCGGCGACGGCGCCCTGCGCCTCGGCCAGCCGGGAGACGGCCGCCCGGGAGGCCACGGCCGCGGAGTGGAGGAGATCGACGCGCACATGACGGTTGCTCAGATCGACGCTCAGTACGTGTGCGCGCGCCACGCCCTGGGCCGCCGGGAGGTCGAACTCCTTGTACGTGATGCCCGGGGCGACGGCCTTGCCGGTGAGGGCCTTCGCATCCGCGACCGTGCCGTGCCAGGTGTGGGTGCCTTGCACGCCGCTGGCCGGTGCCGCCCCCGCCAGGGCCGCACCGGCCAGCGCGCTCCATGCCGTGAGAACCGTCAGTGCTGTTCTGAGTCGTCCGTCGCGAGGTGTCACGGTGCCCCCTGAGGTCTCGTCAACTGTCTTCGGACTCAGGGGGATTGCAGCAGACCGTGGCGACCTCCGCAGGGCCTAGGCGCCTACGACGCGGGAACGGATGAGAAAACGCACTCCTTCGGGTGCTTCCAGGGAGAATCCGCTGCCGCGGCCCGCCACGACGTCGACGATCAGTCGCGTGTGGCTCCACAGCTCGTACTGGCTCTTCGACATCCAGAACGTCACCGGCTCGTCGAGCCCCTCGACGTCCAACTCGGCGAGCAGTACGTCGGAGCCGCCGGTGCGGAACTCGCCCTCCGGGTAGCACATGGGCGCACTGCCGTCGCAGCAGCCGCCGGACTGGTGGAACATCAACGGTCCGTGGACCGCCCGCAGCCGCCGCAGCAACTCGGCGGCCGAGGGCGTCAGCTCCACGCGCGGGGCGGCGTCCGTCGTCTCCTGCTGGTCCATGGCGTGTCCCTGCCTTGATGCGCGGAAACGGATGCGACCGCTTCGCGCGAGGGTCGGTCGGTCCGGCCCAGTCAACTCCTGGCTTGGTTGCAGACAGGTTGCATGACGTCGAGGGGAGGGTCAGGTGGCACGGCGAGGGAGGAGCCACGTGCGCTCGGTGCGCGGCGGCCGCCCGTCAAGGCTGGTGTGTGACGCTCACTGCTACGGTCAGCGTGCCCCTGTTGTCCTCGGAGCAGGACCCGGCGGCGTCGTTGATCCCCAGTTGCAGGGGGCCGTTTTGAGCTGCCCGGAAAGCCAGTTTGCGCCCGACGGTGTGGACGGGGGCGTCCTGACTGTCGGAGAGGCGTGCCAGCAGGGTGCCGAACGGCGCCGCAGGCTTGATCTTGCAGCTCTTCGCCCCGTCCAGTGACTGGTCCGTGAGCGCGTCGTAGCCGGTCGGCCCGGTCACGGGTTTGTTCCGGTAGTCGACCGTCCATTCTCCGGAAACGAACCGCACGGTGACCCGGTCTCCCTGCCGGACGGTCAGTCTGGTCACCGACTGCCAGCCGGTCGTCGACCGGACGACCTGAGTGGTGGTCGTCGTCTTCGGGTCCTCCTTGAACGGCAGCACCCCGGTGAGGAACAGACCGCCGCTGACGCCCGCCACCAGCACCGCCGTACCGGCCAGTGCCCACCACAGCCGCTTCGGGCCACTCGGGCGGGACGACTGCGGGGGCGGTGGCTCGAGTGACGTGGTGTGCAAGGCAGTCGGTACGGGCTCCCCGGCCGGGACGAGTCGCCCCTGGCCGCCGGTCACGGTGTCCGCGTCGGTCAATGCGGCTGAAGGCCCGAACACGCGCACGGTCGGTGACGGCAGTGGCCCGGCGTCGGCCTCCCCCGCCGCGACGCGCCACAGCGCGGAACGCGCAGTGGCCGCCGAAGGGCGCTCGTCGGGGGACTTGCGCAGCAGTGCCTCGACGACCGGGCGCAGCGGGCCGAGCCGCTCCGACAGGACGGGTTCCTCGTACGCCACCGCGTGCAGCGTCGCGGGCCGTGCCGGCCTGCGGAACGGGGACTGCCCGCCGCAGACCGTGGCGAGGGTCGCGCCCAGGGACCACAGGTCGGAGGCCGGGCCGACCGGCGATCCCATCACCCGCTCGGGAGCCATGTACTCGAGGGAGCCGATCAGTTCGCCGGTGGTCGTCAGGAATTCGCCGTCGTCCAGGACCGCGATTCCGAAGTCGGTGAGGACGGCGTTGCCGTCGCGGCGCAGCAGGACGTTGGCGGGCTTGACATCACGGTGCAGGGTGCCGGCCGCGTGCACGGCCTCCAGCGCGTCGAGCAGTTGCACGCCCAGGGCGGCGGTGTGCTGCGGCGTGAGCGGTCCGCTCTCGGCGATCCCATGGGCCAGCGAGGGCCCCTCGACGAGTTCCATGACGATCCACAGCCGGTCCTCGGACTCGACCAGGTCGTGGACACCCACCACATGGGGATGCGACACCCGGGCGACCGCGCGCGCCTCACGGACCGCGCGGCGCACCCGTATGCGCTGCTCCTCGTCGCCCTGGGTGGGGACGTGCAGTTCCTTGGCCGCGACCGGGCGGTCCAGCAGCTGGTCATGGGCGCGCCAGACCGTGCCCATCCCGCCTCTGCCGAGAACGTCGTGCAGCAGATACCGACCGGCGATCAGCCGCCCTGAGCCGTGTTCCGAACGCGTCGCCGCCTGGTGATCGCCATCTCCGGATATCACGCGCTCTCTCACGTTTCCTTCCCGGTGGACTGGGCGCCCGCCGGCCGTCGTTCGATCAGTCGTCGTTCGTTCGTTCCGTCGTCGTTCGTTCGGGGCCGAGCATAGCGGAGCGCATCGTGGTCACATGTCGTCAACTCGCAGGCGGTGAGGGGCCTTTGGTGACCGATGTTCTTCGAGGTGGGCGTCCTGGAGATCACGCGGTACTCGGACGCGTTCGGACGGATCGATCCCTTGGGCCGTGCGGGCCGCCCAGGGTCCAGTGGTCAGGATGCCCAGGGCGAGGATGGCCAGACCGCAGCCGGCGATGATCCACCAGGCGGCCGGGCGTGCCCCGGCGGCGATCGCGGCGCCGGTCACCGCGATGCCGAGCGCGGCGCCGACCTGGCGGCTGGTCGCGGCGATCGCGGCGGCCACCCCGGCCTGGGCGCGTGGCAGGCCCGAGACCGCTGTGTGGGTGATGGGCGCGTTGACGAAGCCGAAGCCCAGTCCGAACAGTGCGTACGCCGCGTAGAGCAGGATGTCCGAGCGCTCGGCGGATCGGGTGGCGGGGACGGCCAGCAGGCCGCCGGCGGTGATGCCGGCCCCGGCGAGCAGCAGCGGGATACGCGGGCCGCGGCTGCCCACGATCCGCCCGGCCAGTGGCGGGCACA
Source organism: Streptomyces sp. NPDC007896 (assembly GCF_042959425.1). Classification (NCBI taxonomy): domain Bacteria; kingdom Bacillati; phylum Actinomycetota; class Actinomycetes; order Kitasatosporales; family Streptomycetaceae; genus Streptomyces; species Streptomyces sp. NPDC007896. The sequence continues at coordinate 374,776 of NZ_JBIBKX010000003.1, forward strand.
CCAGGGACAGCGCCGCCATCGGCAGCAGGTGCACCCCGGTACTCAGGGCGCTGAGCCCCAACACCTGTTGCAGATAGAGGGTGTTGGCGAAGAGGAAGCCGCCGAGCGCGGTGAAGGCGCACACCGCCATCACCGTCGCCCCGCTGAAGGGCACGCTGCGGAAGAGGCGCGGGTCGACGAGCGGCTCGTCGCGCCTCCTCTCGTAGGGGATGAAGGCGGCCAGCGCGCCGGCCGCGGTGATCAGGCAGGTCACGATGGCGGGGGAGGTCCAGCCCCGGCCCGGTGCCTCGATGATGGCGTATGTCAGTGTGCCGAGCGCGGTGATCACCAGCAGTTGCCCCACCGGGTCCAGCCTGCGGGGCCGTGGCGCGCGTGACTCCGGGACGAACAGGGCCGTGAGCAGGAGCGCGGCCAGCCCGATCGGCACGTTCAGCCAGAACACCGACCGCCACCCGGCCGTCTGCACCAGTACGCCGCCGAGGATCGGGCCGGCCGCCATGCTGATGCCCACCACCCCGCCCCACACGCCGATGGCCCTTGCCCGCTCCCTCGGCCCGGGGAAGGCGTTGGCGAGGATGGCCATGGCGACCGGGGTGAGCATGCAGCCGCCCACCGCCTGCGCCATGCGGAAGACGATCAGCCAGCCCAGCGACGGTGCCAGGCTGCACAGCGCCGATCCGCCGGTGAACAACACGAGCCCGAGGAGGAAGACACGTCGTCTCCCGACGCGGTCGGCCGTGGAGCCGGCCAGGATGAGCAGCGAGGCCAGCACGATGGTGTACGCGTCGAGGGTCCACTGCAGGCCCGACACGGAGCTGTGCAGGTCTTCCTGTATCGAGGGCAGGGCGACGTTGAGGATGGTGGTGTCGAGGCTGACCAGCAGCACGCTCAGGCAGCAGACGGCCAGGACCAACGAGGGTCTGCTGCGGTCGGGTCGAGACACGTCGGCCGCCCTTTCCGGGGTCAGTGCCGCGGCCGGTCGGTGGTGTGGGCCTCGGCGAAGTCCCAGAGCACCGGGAGGAATTCCTCGGGCGTCTCGGTCTGGGGCATGTGGCCGGTGCCTTCCAGCAGACGGAACTCCGCTTCGGGGATGGCCTGCGCGTACGCGCGTCCGTAGCCGGCGTCCACGACCTGGTCGCTTGCGCCCCATGCGACCAGGGTCGGGTGGGTGACCTTGGCGAGGCGGTGGGGCAGGGTGGAGTCGGTCATGGCGTGCGGGCCCGAATAGATCTGCAGGGTGGCACGGTTGGCGGCCATGACCGCGCGCTGCGCCTCGGTCAGTGCGCTGGGGTCGAAGCGGAACTTCGAGGGGTCGTGGAAGGAGAGTCGGGACAGCTCGACGGGCGTCAGGGAGAAGGTGTCGGCTATCGGGTGGCCGGGGACGGGGATGCCGACGGCGTTGACGAGGGTGACGCTGCTGATGCGAGGGCTGCCGAGGGCCGCGAGTTCGGCGGCGATCCAGCCGCCGATCGAGTTGCCGACAACGGCGACGTCCCGCAGGTCGAGAGCGTCGAGCAGTTGGGCGTAGACCTGGGCCAGGGTCGTGACGTCGGTCAGCCACTCGGGGCGGGCAGTGCCGTCGAAGCCGGGGTGGACGGGCGTGAACACCCTGGCCGGGCGCTGCTCGGCCAGCAGGCCGGCGAACGGGCTGACGGTCTGCGGGCCGCCGCCTCCGTGCAGCAGCAGGAAGGGGCGCCCCTCCTGCCCGAAGAGGTCGACGGTGATGTCGAGGGTGCCTTGGTCGAGTGTGAGGGTGTGGGTGCTGCGGGTCATTCGGTGCTCCTCAAGTGGGCTGCGTCGAGAGGGAAGTCGAGAGGGAAGTGGGTTGCCGTCAGGCGAAATCGGTCGCGGGGACGGTGGCGTAGCGGCTCATCACCGCGACGGTCGACTCCGGGGTCAGCTCCTGGCCGCCCGCGATCATGTTCCGCAGGTCGCGGAAGTACTGCACGTACAGGTCGGGCGTGAAGGTGTTGAGCATCACCGCGGGCGTGTCGCCGAGGTTGGCGAAGGTGTGCGGGGCGCCGGGCGGGATCATGGCGAGCGTGCCGGCCGGGGCCACATGGGTCGTCTCCCCGATGGTGAAGTGCACGGTGCCGGAGACGACGTAGAAGCCCTCGTCGTGCTGGGCGTGGCGGTGCTGCGGCGGGCCCTGGGTGTGCGGGGCGATCGTGATCTCTCCGATTCCGAGGCGGTGCCCGGTGGTGCTCCCGTCCTCGAGGATGCGCATCTGTGTGGGGCCCAGCTGAATCGTCTCGCCGTCGTCCGGGCCGACCACGGAAACCGTGCTCATTGCTTCTCCTTCGTGAGAGCTGACTCTCATGAGAGTAGAGAAGTCGGCTGGCATAATGCAAGTCGACTCTCACAACGAGTGGTGACTGCTAAAATGCGGGTGAGTCAACAGGAGGAGTCCCACCATGACGGCGCAGGCGGGCACCGGCCGCACCAACCAGAAGCAGCGCACGCGGTCGGCGATCGTGGCGGCCGCCCGGGATCTCACCGGCACGGGCGCCGAGGTGACCATGCCCGCGATCGCCCGCGCGGCCCTGGTCTCCGAGGCCACCGCCTATCGGTACTTCCCTGACCTGGCGTCGCTGATCAGTGAGGCCCTGGCCGGCGTCTGGCCGCCCCCCGCCGAGGCGCTCGCGCCGGTCGCGGACTCCGCCGACCCCGTCGAACGCGTCGCCTTCGCCTGCGAGTTCCTCCTTCGCGGCATCCTCGCCCGGCAGGGCTCGGTACGCGCGATGATCGCCGCCACCATCACCCGGCCCGAGACGGTGACCACGCGACCGGGCATTCGCTTCGGACTCATCGACCATGCGCTCCTCCCCTTGGAGGACACGCTCGGCGCGACGGACCCGGACGCGTTCGCCCAGCTCAAGCGGGACCTCGCGGTGGTCGTGAGCGCCGAGTCGCTCTTCACCCTCACCGATCTGTGCGGGCTCGACCCCGACGAGGCCATCACCAGCGCCGTACGGACCGCCACCACCTTGACCGAGGCCGCGGTACGCGCGATCGCGTAGTGCCTGGGTCGGGGTTCCCGACGAGGCTGCCGACGCTGGAGTTCCCTGGTGGGTGAGGCATGCGGAGGGGGGCGGGCTGACCGCGGCGGGACGTCAGCGCCGGGAAGCGGTACGGATGCAGTCGGCCGAGCTGTTCGAGCAGCAGATCAAGCCACCGGAGGTCCCACGGTGCCTGCGGGTGAGCCGGAAATCGCCCTGTCAGTGGCACCAGCTGTGGCGGGACGGCGGAGTTCAGGCCCTGGCCTCCCGTGGCCCGAGCGGATCAAAGTGCAGGCGTGGGCACACCCCCGGTCGTGACGGTGAGCGGGCGGCGCTCGGGGCGGCTGTCGGTCGCCGGGCTGATCGCCATGCGGCCCCGGTCCCGCACCCGGCTGTGCCACCGCCTGCGCACCCATCCCGCGGGCAAGGACAAGCGCCGCAGCATGGGTGAGCGCGACTTCATCGCTCCGATCGACGGCTTCATCGCCGGAACCGGCCTGGCCCTCGACGACTCGACGTCACCCTGACGAGCCGAAGTCGGGTAAACGGGGATCCCACCAGTGGAGCAGCGACTGCCCGGGCGGACCAGTTGGAGTGGACAGGACCCGAGCACCCGGGGCCAACTGGGAGAAGAGGTCCGCCGGGGTCGTTTCCCGCGGCTGCCTGGATGCGTCGCCCGACACCATGGAGCGCTCATGAAAGGAATGGCCGCGGCGACAGTGCCGGCGGTTTCCGCCATGCCGCTTGCTGCTGCATGCGGCTGTCCCAGCCGGACGATCTCGTCCGCCTGCGCCAGGCCCACCTCTGGAGCGCTGTCGGCGGGCATCCCCGTACACATCGGCTCGGCCGCACCCGGCAGCGCGTCCGGCGCCACAGTGGTACGTCGTAAACGCATCCGGCAGCAAGGTCGAACCCGATTGATGGGGGACTGATGACCGGGCACACGGGCGCGCGCATGCGGCGTCCCACACGAGCGGTGGCGGGCTTTTTGGCTGCTTTGCTGCCGGTCGCGGTCGCGGTGGGGGTGTATGCGTTCGGCCGCACGCACACACCCGACTACACCAGCGGCCTGTTCGGGCAGCACGGCGTCGGCGTCTACGAACTCAAGGCGCGCTTGGGCAGCGCTCTGATGGCACTCGCGATCGTCCAACTGCTGCTCGGGCTGTGGATGTACCGACGCCTACCGGGAGCGGGGGCCGCGCCGCACCGGGTGCACCCCACACACCGGCTCATCGGCCTCCTTGCCTTTCTGCTCTCGCTGCCCATCTCCTACCACTGCATCACCGCCTACGGAGTTGATTTCGCGAGCAGCCGAGCAGCGGTGCACTCCATTACGGGCTGCGTCCTGTACGGCGCGTTCGTCGCCAAGGTGCTGGTGGTACACAGCCGCCGACTGCCCGGTTGGGCGCTTCCGGCCGCCGGCGGCGTCCTGGTCGCCGCCATCGCACTGATGTGGTACACAGCCGCCTTGTGGTTCTTCACCGGCTCCGCCCCCGGCTTCTGATGAACCGGCAGCTCACGGTGCAGGAGTTCCGTCACAGGCTCGCCCGGGACGTCTGTCACGGCAGGCGCGGGCAGATCATGCAGGCGTACCGCGACGTGTTCCTCGCAGGTCGGCACCGCGACCTCGCCATGATGGGCATGCCCGCCAACGAGTTCGACCAGCGACACGCGATGGGCGAACCATGAGCGGGTCATCCAAGCGTGTGCGGAACGGCACGCGAACTTGGTCAACGTTCGCTGTTCGCGGTGGAGGCGGCCTGTCGTTGAAGGTGCAGGCGGCCTGTCACTGAAAGCAGGACTGCCCTCAGCTGCGCAAGGTGGCACGCAGGCGCAGGCCGACAGTTGTCAGACCTTCGAAGGTGGTGACCTGGTGACTGGGTTCCGGTCCGGGCGGCTCGCTCAAGTGGTAGCGCCAGGCGGTCTGGGCAGTCAGGAGCGTCAGCATCGCCATGGCCAGAGCGGCTCCCTCGCAGCCGTGCGGCCCGGTACCGAAGGAGAGGAAGACCCCGGGTTTCGCCCGCGAGCACGAATCATCGAGCCAGCGCTCGGGTTGGAACTGGTCCGGCTCGGGGTGTTCCCGTGCGTCGCGGTGGGCGGTGTAGGGGCAGACGAGAACGGTGGACCCGGCGTCGATGGTGTAGCCGGCGAGCTGAGTCTGTCGCGTGGCGCGCCGGGTCAGTAGCCAGCTCGGGGGGTGCAGTCGGAGCACCTCGCGCACCAGTGCCTGGGTGTATTGCAGGCGGTCGAGGTGGGTGCTGGTCGTGGCGGCCGGGTCCGCGGGCAGCAAGGCGGCTTCGGCCGCGACGCGGTCCGCTGCCTGGGGATACCGGGCCAGGTGGAGCAGGATCCATCCGGCTGCCCGGGAAGGTGTCTCGAAGGTGGCGACGGTGATTCCGGGGAGGGTGTCGAGGATGGCCTCTTCCGGCAGTAGGCCGTAGCGGGGGGAGGGCCGGAGCATCTGTCCCAGCATGTCGTCACCGAGCCGCCCCGATGAACGACGCCGGCGGACGATGGGCCGCAAGGCGTCGGTGAAGGCGACTTGCTGCCGTGTGCGGAACCGCCGTGCCGGTGTGGGCATCCAGCGCGGCCATACCCAGCGCGAGGGGCGTACGAGCACCTCCCGGGCCAGGAAGAGCCGTGAGGCATAGGGCAGCAGGGTGGGAGCGTCTTCGGAGAAGAGGTAGTGCACGCCGATCTCCGCCAGGGCGTGCCGGACCGGGGGCAGAATTTCGACGTCCTGGCCCGTGGGCCACTGGTCGGCAAATCGAGCGGCACTGGGCGCAATCTCACCGATCCGGGTTGCAACCGCCTGCGGGCGCAGTCCGCGCATGCGAGCGGCGTGAGCACGCGCACGCTCCTCAGGCGTCGGTGCTCCGCTCGACCGCCGCTTCAACGGCGGGAAGAGAGGCGAGGGTGCCTTGGGGAAGTCCTGCGCGTGGCGCAGGACTGCTTCACACGGCCCGGCCGTAGCGGCTACGTAGACACCCGAGTCCAGTTGCCAGACGTCCCCGCACTCGTCAGCGCCACGGCGCGCCACTGCCAGCCGGTCGCGGCTCCAGGCCGCGAAGCTGGTTTCGGGCAACCGCGGCGGCTCATTCATTCGGCCCATGAGATCGTCCCTGACGCTGGTGCCTGTCCAGGCCGATACCGTCGGCAGCTTGGCCGGGAGCCGACGGGTGCCCGGGGGCGCCCGTCGGCAGTGCGGTCAGACCCGGTCGTCCCCGGCGTACCCGTCCCATTCGTGTTCCCCATACGCACCGTAGTGGCGGGTGAAGGACAGTTTGCCGAGCAACTTGGCGATCATGATGCACTCCTCTCGCCTGTCTGAGACCTCCCAGCCGAGGGTTCAGCCGAGAAGTTCCCGGCAGCACCAAATGCCGCACATGCCATATTGTCACATATGCCACATATGTCACACACTTGCTCGCCGGAACCTTCGGCAACGGGCACGGCAGCCACAGAGCGTGTGCTTCAGCCCGACGCCGGTCGATCCGTGCAGGGTCTTGACCGGCTCGCTGTGTCTTCAGCCGGCGCAGCAGGGAGAGCTTGGCGACGTCCGCGGTGACTGGTGAAGGTGCCGCCTGAGGCTGTTCCTACCCTTCACGAGCACCCCTCTTACCTTTGAAGAGCACGCCCTTGCGCTGGGGACGCCCCTACGACCTGCGCCACGTCGGCATCTTTCGCATCCCTGCTCAGGTGTGCGCCGAAAAAGGCGCCTGACGGGCATCTGCCCTGTTCAGGCGCCCTTTTTCGTGTCTAGAAGAAGCCCAGCTTCTTCGGCGAGTAGGACACCAGGAGGTTCTTGGTCTGCTGGTGGTACACGAGTCCAACTGCTCCTGAGCTGCAGAAATGAGTGAGGTTGTCTGGCTGAGAGCGAAGTTGGTCCGTTCCTGGTCCGGATCTTGGTGGGCGAGGACCTTCGTCCAGAGCCGGAGAACCTGCGCTTCAGTGCGTCGGAAGTCCCCGGCATCGGGACTGTCTCCGTGGGTGCGGGGGTGGCCCTTGGTGGATCATTGGTCCGATGGTCGGTTACACGGTGAGTTCCTTGGTGATGCGGTCGAGCATGAAGGTGGAGGACTCGTGGGCGCGTTCCTCCCAGGCGAAGACGCAGGCGGTGGCCACGCCGTCGAAGCCGAGTTCGCGGAAGGTGCCGAAGAAGGCGTTCCAGTCGACTTTGCCCTGGTCGATGTCGAGGTGTTGGTGGATGCGGGCGGTGGTGCCGGGTGGGTTGAGGATGTAGCGCAGGCCGCTGGAGCCCTTGTGGTTGAAGGAGTCGGCGATGTGTACGTGTTGGAGCTTGTCGCCGGCGTAGCGCATCATCGCGGCGATGTCAGCGGTCGGGTCGGCGCCGGAGAGGTGGAAGGAGTGCGGGGCGCAGTAGAGGTAGTTCACCCAGGGTTTGTTGATGGCGCGGACGAAGTCGACGGCGGGGGTGTTCTCTTCGCAGAAGTCGTCCGGGTGGGCCTCCAGGTTGAGGGCGATGCCCTCGCGCTCGAAGACCGGGAGGAGTTCCTCCAGTGAGCGCCAGAAGGCGGCCTCGCTCTCGGCGGCGCGTTCGGGACGGCCGTTGAACTCCGAGTTCATCAGGGGGCATTCGAGGTCGGCGGTGATCTCGATTATCCGCTTCCAGTAGCGGACGGCGGTCTGTCGCTCGGTCTCGTCCGGGGAGGACCACTTGTACAGCGGGAGCACGGAGGACAGCTTCACCCCGTGTGTGCGCAGGGAGTTCTTCAGCTCGGCCACGCGGTCGTCGTCGGCGCGTGGGTGCAGGAAGAACGGCATGAAGTCGTCGCGGGGCGACAACTCGGTGTAGTCGTAGCCGAGTTCGGCGACCGTGCGCACCATCTCGTGGATGGGCAGGGCGCGGAACATGTAGGGGTCGAGGGCGATCTTCACGCGGCACCTCCGTAGAAGGCGGGTCGGGGCTTGAGGTCGGTGGCGACGACAGTGCCTGTTTCCAGGGCTTCGACGGTCGCGGCGGTGATGACGGTGGCGGCGTAGCCGTCCCAGGCGGAAGGTCCGGTCGGCTCGTCGCCGGCCGCGAGGCCCGCGATCCACTCGCGGAACTCGGTGTCGAAGGCGTCCTTGAAGCGGCCCACCCAGTCCGTGAGGACCTCGGTGCTGTGCTGACCGGCTGTGCGGACGCCGACCGCGGCCGGGTCGGGCAGCCGGACGAGCCCCTCCTCGCCGACCGCCTCGCACTGGATGTCGTAGCCGTACTGGCAGTTGACGAAGACCTCCAGGTCGATGCGGACGCCCTTGGCGGTCTCGAAGAGCATGATCTGCGGGTCCTTGAGGTGGGCGAACCGCTTGCTCGTGGCGCGCGGGGTGATCACCTGGGTGGAGACGATCTCGTCGTCGAGCAGCCAGCGCAGTACGTCCACCTCGTGCACGGCCGTGTCCAGGGCGGCCATGTCGGAGGTGTACGACTCCGGGACGGTCGGGTTGCGGTGTGCGCAGTGCACGATCAGCGGTGTGCCGATCCGGCCCGAGTCGATGACGTCCTTCAACTGCCGGTATCCGGTGTCGTAGCGGCGCATGAAGCCGACCTGGACCAGGCGGCGGCCGTGCGCCTGCTCGGTCTCGACGATCCTCAAGCAGTCCTCGGCGGTGGTGGCCAGTGGCTTCTCGCAGAAGACCGGCTTGCCGGCGGCGATCGCGTTCAGGACGTGTTCGGCGTGGGTGGGTCCCCACGACGTCACGAGTACGGCGTCGACGTCGTCGGCCGCGACCACGGCTGCGCCGTCGGGCAGTACCCGGGCGCCGACCGGCGCTGCGGCCTCCTCGGCGCGGGCGGGGTCGATGTCGGTGACCGCGGTGACCTGAGCGCCGGTGACGGTGTGGGTGAGTCGGTGGATGTGTTCTTTGCCGATCCAGCCGGCGCCGATGACGCCGATACGTACGGTCATGGTCGTATTCCTTGAGGTGAGGTCAGGAGAAGCGCGCCCGGAGTTCGGCTTCGAGGGTTTCGAGGGTGCGGCCCTTGGTCTCGGGGACGTAGAGCTTGACGAAGGTGAGCGAGAAGGCGCCCGCCACCACGAAGAGGAAGAAGGTGTTGGAGATCCCGATCGCGGAGACAAGCGTCGGGAAGACCAGGCCGATGGCGAAGTTGGTCAGCCACAGCACCACGGCCGCGACACCCATGCCGAATCCGCGCATCCGCATCGGGAAGATCTCCGAGAGCATCAGCCAGGTCACCGGCGAGATCGCGCCCTGCTGGAAGGCGAGGAAGGTGACCGTCATGGCGAGCACGGCGAACGCCCGGCCATCACCCGAGGGCAGCAGCAGGGAGAAAACGCCGATCAGCAACAGGGCTGCTGTCGTGCCGATCTGACCGGTCATCAGCATCGGGCGGCGATTGACGCGGCCCAGCAGCCAGATGCCGACGAAGGTGGCCAGTACGGAGATGATGCCGTTGGCGATGTTCGCGGTCAGGGCGCTGTCGGCGGTGAAGCCGGCGTCGGTGAGGATCTGGGTGCCGTAGTACATGATCGTGTTGACGCCGGTGATCTGCTGCACGATCGCGATGCCGAAGCCGACGAACATCAGCCTGCGCAGCCACGGGGTGGACTTCATGTCCTGCCAACCGCCGAGCTTTTGCTGGTCCTCCCTGACCGCGAGCGCGGAGACTTCGGCGAGTTCGGCCTCGGCCCGCTGCTGGGACCGGACCTGCTTGAGCACGTCGAGGGCCTCGTTGAAGCGGGTCTTGGAAGCGAGCCAGCGTGGGCTCTCCGGCATGACCAGCATGCCGAACCAGAGCACGACGGCCGGGATCGTGGCCAGCACGAGCATGTAGCGCCACACCCCGCCCGACTCAGCGCCGACCCGCGCGATGACCGCGTTGGAGGTGAACGCGAGCAACTGCCCGCTGACGATCATGAGTTCGTTGCGCGTGACGAGCGCCCCGCGCCGCTCGGCGGGCGAGATCTCGGCGAGGTAGACCGGCACGGTCACCGACGCGCCGCCGACCGCGAGCCCGAGCACGAAGCGGGCCACCACCATGACGGCGGTGTTCGGCGCGAGCGTGCAGCCGAGTGCGCCGACGAAGAACACCACGGCGAGGACGAGGATCGTACGGCGCCGTGCCCCGCCCCGGCGCACACACCGACCCCCACGCAGGCGGCGAGGTATACGCCCGCTTCCACGCCGAACTGGAACGCTCCTACGCCATCACCCGGCGCGCCGAGGACTACGCCGACCGCCTGGGCCACACCGTCAAGACCCTCACCCGCGCCTGCCAGGCCGCCACCGGCCAGTCCGTCAAACAGGTCATCGACGCCCGCGTCGCCCTCCAGGCCCAGCGCCTCCTCGCCCACACCGACGAGCCCATCGCCTCCATCGCCCGCCGCCTCGGCTTCTCCGAACCCACCGACTTCGGCAAGTTCTTCACCCGCCACACCGGCAGCACCCCCGGCGACTTCCGCCGCGCCCAGCAGAGTAGGACCACGCCCGCGCCCACGGGCGCCGCACTGCCGGGCAAAGGCAACTGAGGCAAGGCACAGCCGGCCACCGTTGATGTTGTTGCAGGTCGTTAGGCGTCGTCGTGGTCCGTAGCGCGTTCGGCCCATGCCGCGGGTACCGGTTCGCCGGAGGTGACGCCTGCTTCGCCGAACGCGTCGACGGCCACCCAGTACTCCGCTCCCGCGTTGAGGGAACGCAGGTCGAGGGCCGTGCGCTCGTACATCAGCCAGCTGTGGTAGAGCTTTCGCGGGTGACGGCCGTAGCGGATGTTGTAGCCGACGGTTCCGGGGGCGGAGTCCCACTCGATCCTTGCGGTGCGGTCGTCCACGCGGGTGGCCCGCGCGCGAACCGGAGGCGGGGCGTCGCCGTCGCCGGTCCCGAAGACCCGCACCCCGCTGACCGCGAAGACGCCGTCGAACGGCAGCCGGCCGCTCGTCACGCGGACGAACCGGGTCCGCCACGGCGCGTCCAGGACGATGTACGCGTGGGGAGCGTCGAGGTCCGTCCCGCGGGAATCGCGTACGACGATCCACTCCTGCCCGTCCCGCGAGGTCTCGACCACGATCTCCGCCGGCTGGTGGCTCGGGAAGATGGCTCGCGAGGAATGACCCATGTCCACTCCGTCGGGAGCGTACGGCGTGCCGTCGGCCAGCTCGTGATCGGCCAGATTGATCTGCAGGGCGTGGACGGTCCTGCCCGCGCCCAGGTCGAGGGTCAGGGACTCGCCCGGCTCCCGGTTCGCGGCGGCCCACCAGGTGCGGACGTCCTCGTCGACGGCCGATGCGGGATCGTGGCCGGGAGCCGAGGACGAGGCGACGGCGTCCGCCTTGTAGGAGAGCAGCATCCAGGCGGGGGGCGTCCACGGATCGAACGGGCCGTCGGGGACCGTCATCGGGTAGTCGGCGAAGTTCTGGTTGCAGAACAGCACACCGTCGTCGTCGAAGCCGGCCGGGAAGATCCCGACGCGGCGCTCGAACACGTCGTTCACCGAGATACGCATGGTCGCCGCGTGCCACCAGTTTCCGTGCCGGTCCTGGAACGTGCTGCCGTGTCCCGCGCCGGTGATGAATCCGCCCGGCTTGGACGAGAACGGACTGTCGGGGGAGTAGGTGAAGGGCCCCAGGGGTGAGGTGGCCGTGCAGTACCCGTCGGCATAGGTGTTGAACTGCGTGCCGGGCGCCGAGTACTGCAGGTAGTACGTACCGTCGCGCTCGGTCATCCACGCGCCCTCGATGTAGGGGGTGGTGCCGACGACCTGACCGAGCAGTTTCTCCCGCTCGGTCTGCGGCGGTACGACGACGTGGTCCTCGCCGGGTTGCTCCCAGCCGTGGGCGAGGACATCGGAGGTGATCAGAGGCGAAGGCTCGCCGACCGGACTGAAGGTGTCCGAGAGCCGGACCCCGTAGAGGGGTGTCTTGTTGTCACACCCCCAGTAGAGGTAAACGGAGTGGTCGGTGTCCTGGAACAGGTTCGGGTCCCAGAAGGGAAAAGTGCCCGGCGTGACCTCGACGAAGTCGTCGGACAGAGGGTCGACGCTCCGGAAGAAGGGGCAGTTGTCCTCCTTGCGGGACGCGCTGATGTGGAGCGCGCCGTCGATCTCCCGGACGTCCGGCGCGTAGTCGAGGGCCGGCAGCTTGGACGTCGCCCGGTACTCCCACCGCACGAGGTCCGCCGAGTGCCAGAACCCCGCGGACATCGAGACGAACATGTAGAAGCGGTCCCGGTAGAGCACGATCGACGGATCCGCGGCCTCCCGGTGCACGCTGCGTCGTGGCTCGCCGAGCTTGATGCCTCGGACCGTGCCGGAGAACCGAATGTCCTGATAGCGGTAGGAGATGTCGAGCGGATTGCAGAAGGTGCGTTCTGAAGAGGTCACTTGAGGGTTTCCGATCAACGGGTTCCGAGGTCTTCGGCTCCGGCTGGACGACAGCTCGCGGTCGCGGGTGAAGACGCCTTCGCGGTGGTGCGACCGCACGTCACAGGCGTTGTCGTGCCTCGCGTCGGCGGCGTTGTTCTGCCGGGTCTGCGACTGGCGCTGCGAGCAACAGCCTTTGCGTGTAGGGGTGTTCGGGTGCCGCGGTGACAGTGCCCGCGGGTCCGGTCTCGACGAACTCGCCGCGGTGGATCACACTCACGCGGTGGCTGACGTGCCGGATGACCGCGAGGTCGTGCGAGATGAACAAGTAGGCGACGCCGGTGCGCCGCTGGATGTCGACGAGGAGGTCGAGGACACGGGCCTGGGTGGTGAGATCGAGTGCGGACACGGGTTCGTCGCAGACGATGAGCCGTGGGGCCGGCGCGAGGGCGCGGGCGATGGCGACGCGTTGCCGCTGGCCGCCGCTGAATTCCCGCGGCAGCCGCTGCGACGCGTCCTTGGGCAGTCCCACCTGGTCGAGCAGTTCCGAGACCCGGTGGCGGGCCTCACCGGGCGCGGTGCCCTGTACGACCAGTGGTTCGCTGAGGATGTCGCCGATGGTGAGGGCCGGGTTGAGGGAGGAGTAGGGGTCCTGGAAGACGACCTGGATGTCCCGGGCCAGGGCGCGGCGCTGTTTGCGGCCGGCGTGGGTGATGTCGTTGCCCTGGAAACGGACCGCGCCGGCGCTGGGCGGGACGAGGCCGAGTACGGACCGGCCGATGGTGGTCTTGCCGGACCCCGACTCGCCGACGACGCCCAGGGTCTCGCCCTGTCCCACGGTGAGGGACACGCCGTGGAGCACTTCGTGGGGGCGGGCCCGGAAGCCCCGCCCGGGGTAGGTGATGCGCAGGTCGCTCACCTCCAGCAGTGTGGTCATCGGGTCTCCGTTTCGAGCGCGCCCGCGGGGATGCCCGGCGGGTCGGTGCGCAGCGTGGTGTCGTCGAGGATCGAGTCCAGGAGCTTGCGTGTGTACGGGTGCTCGGGCGCGGCGAACAACTCGTCCGTCGGGCCGGTCTCGACCACGGTTCCCTCCCGCATGACGGACACACGGCCGCAGATGTCCGCGACCACGCCGAAGTTGTGGGTCACGAGCAGGACCGCCATGTTCAGGTCCTTCTGCAGGTCGCGCAACAGGTCGAGGATCTCCGCCTGGACGGTGACGTCGAGGGCGGTGGTCGGTTCGTCGGCGATCAGCAGCAGGGGTTTGCCGGCGACGGCGCCCGCGATGAGGACGCGTTGTGCCATGCCGCCGGAGATCTGGTGCGGGTAGGAGCGGAAGGTGCGCTCGGGGTCGGGGATGCCGACCCTGCCCAGCAGTGCGAGCACCTGCTCGCAGGCTTCGCCGCGCGCCATCGGTGTCGCCGCGCGTATGCCCTCGACGAGCTGGGCGCCCACCGTGGAGGACGGGTCCAGGTTGGACATCGGCTCCTGGGGGACGTAGGCGATGGACGTTCCCCGCACCGCCCGCAGTTCGCGCTCGCTGAGGCCGAGCAGCTCGCGGCCGTCGAGCCGGATCGAACCGCGCGTGACGACGGCCTCCGAGGGCAGCACTCCGAGCGCGGCGAACGCGGTCTGTGTCTTGCCGGACCCGGACTCGCCGACCAGGCCCAAGGTCTCTCCGGCGGCGACACTCAGGGTGACACCGCTGACGACCTCCTTCAGTTCGCCGGTCGGTGTCGGGTAGGCGATCGCCAGATCCTCGACGGTGAGAAGCGCGGACACGGCGTGCTCGGCGGTCGGCGGCGGCTGGTACGCGGTGGCCGTGACGATCCGGGACGGCTTCGGACGCCCGCCTTCCAGGGCGTCCCGCAGTGCGTTGCCGAGGAGCACGAGTGAGGCGGTGATGATTCCGAGTACGAGGCTGGGCCAGAGGAACTGCAGCGGCTCCTCGTACAGGTTGGTGAAGCCGTCGGAGATCATCGCGCCGAAGCTCGGCACCGTACTGGAGCCCACGCCGAGGAAGGCGAGGCCCGACTGGACCGCGATGGACGACCCGGCGAGGAACGCGGTGGCGATGATCACCGGTCCGCGCACCACGGTGAACACGTGCCGGCGCATGATGCGACGGTCGGGGAGGCCCGAGACCCGGGCGGCATCCACGAACAGTTCGTTCTTCACGCCGAGGACGAGGTTGCGTACGAGGCGGTAGATGCTGGGGGAGAGCAGTACCCCGAAGATCAGCATGGTGGCCTTGTAGTCGCCCTTGGTCACCGGCATCAGGACGATGAGCAGGAGCAGCCCGGGGAACGTCATGATCAGGCTGAACAGCCACTCGGTGGCCCCGCGCACGCGGCGCCCGAAGTAACCGCCGATCAGCCCGGACGTGATCCCGATCGCCAGGGCGATGCTCGCGCCGATGAGCGCCGACACCGTGCTCGTGTTGATGGAGAAGAGGAGCCTGGCGTAGGTGTCGCGACCGTTCTTGTCCCCGCCGAGCAGGTAACCGTGGTCGCCCGGGCCGGCGTTGACCGCGTCCAGGTTCGTCTGGTTGGCACCGTGGTCGGTGAGGACGGGGGCGAGCAGGCCGAGCAGGACGACGACGATGAGCAGTCCCGCGCTGACGACGGCCTGAGGGTCGGCGAGCAGGCGACGCAGGGTCGACCTGCGGCGCGGCTCCGCACTCGTTGTGCTCAACTGACCGTCCTCGCCTTCGGATTGAGCCAGCCGCCCAGGAGGTCGACGACGAGGTTGACGGCCACGACGAGCAGCACGCCGAACAGGCTGATGCCCATGATGATCGGCACGTCGCCCTGGAGGGAGGCGTTGAACGCGTACTGACCGAAGCCGGGCAGGGCGAAGATCTGCTCGATGATCAGCGCACCGCCGAGCATCTGGATGAACTCCAGGGACAGCACCGTCAGGGCCGGTCCCGCGGCGTTGCGCAGGGCGTGCCGCAGCACGATGGAGCGGGTGGGGATGCCCCGGGTGCGCAGGGTGCGCACATAGTCCTTGCGCAGTTCGCCGATCATGGCGCCGCGGATCTGTGAGGTCAGGCTTGCGACCCCGCCCATCATCAGGGCGACCACGGGGATGGCGATCGAACCGGCCCAGCGGGCCGGGCTCTCGCTGAAGTCCGTGTAGCCGGTGGCCGGGAACACACGCAGCTTGATGGCGAACACGTAGACCAGCGCGATGGCGACCAGCAGGCTCGGGACGAGGTAGCCGATCATCGCGGCGCCCTGCGCGAACCGGTCGACGGCGCCGCCGCGCGCGGCGGCGGCCACACCGAGGGCGACGCTGACGACCGAGGTGGCGAGCAGCGCGACGACGACGATCGACAGGGTGACGCCGAGCCGGGCGGTGATGGCGGAGCGGACCGGTTCGCTGGTGAAGTACGAGGCGCCGAGGTCACCGCGGACGGCGTGCGAGAGCCAGTCCGCGTACTGGACCGCGACGGGCCGGTCGAGGCCCATCTGGACCTTCTGGGCGGCGATCTGCTGAGGCGTGGCGCCGTTGCCGAGGACGCTGCTCGCCACGTCGTCGAAGGACGTGCTGAGCAACAGGTAGGTGATCAGGGTCACCAGGACCGCGAGCACGAGGCCCGCGGTCAGGCGACGCAGCACGAAGACCGTCATGGGCGGCTGCTCACCTTCCGGACTGCTGCGACGATCCGGCCTCGCCGAACTGCCGGATGGTGGCCATCGTGGAGGTGCCGTCGCCGAGGTAGGTGATGCCCTTCTTGGTGGCCCAGTCGGTGCCGATGTAGAAGACGGGTGCCAGCCAGGCGTTCTCGACGCCGAACTCGTTGATCTCCCGGTAGATCCCTGCGGCCTTCGCCGGGTCGAGTTCGCCCGAGGCCTGGCCGAGGAGCTTGGTCAGCTTCGGGTCGGTGGAGTGGAAGACGTTGCGGAAACCGGTCGGGGTGTAGAAGCTGCGGGTCATGATCGGGTCGGAGGCGAGACCCTCCACGAGCAGGAACATCGGGTACTTGCCCGAGGCCACGGCAGTGGTGGTCTGTTGCGCGGGCACCGGCTCCCAGGTCACCTTGACGCCGATGTCCGCGAGTGCCTGCGTGAAGATCGGCTCGAAACTCTTGGTGAAGACGAGGCTCGGCATCGTGACCGAGAAGCCCTTGGGGTAGCCCGCCTCGGTGAGCAGCTTCTTGGCGCCGGCGACGTCATAGGGGTACTTGGCGTTGAGCGTCTCGTCGTAGGCCTTCCCCTTCGGGTTGAAGAGCTGGTCGGTGGCCTTGCCGGAGCCGCGCAGGATCTGTGTGACGATCTTCTGCCGGTCGAAGGCCATGTTGATCGCCTTGCGGACGCGCAGGTCGCCGAGCGGCTTCAACTTGCTGCCCGCGCGGTCGCCGAGGACGAGGTAGGCGCCCGCGGTCGCCTGCACATGCGTGATCTGGAAGCCCGCCGCCTTGATCGTGGAGACCTGCGAGGGGTCGAGGGTGCCGGCGTTGGTCTCGCCCGCCTTGAGAGCGTTGGCCGCCGCGGTGGGGTCGGTGATCACGCGGATCTTGACCGTCTTGAAGGGGTACGCCTTGTTGTTCCAGTAGTCGTCGCGCCGGTTGAGGACGTACACCGAGCCGTTGACCGTGGCCTTCGTGTCGAGGGTGTACGGGCCGGAGCCGACCGGGTTCAGGGTGGCGGACTTGGCCGCCATCGTCTTCGGGTCGCCGATCACGCCGGGGGCCGTGGACAGCGAGGCGAGCAGTGTGGCGTCCGGCTGCTTGAGCCTGATGACGACCGTCGAGGCGTCGGGGGTCTCGACCGAGGAGACCGAGGCCAGGGACAGCTGGCTCTGGCCGGGCGTCGAGCGGATCCGGTCCAAGGTGGCCCTGACCGCGTTCGCGTCCACCGGGTCCCCGGAACTGAACTTCATGCCCTGGCGGATCTTCAGCGTCAGGGCGCGGCCGTCCTTGGAGTACGACCAGCTCTGCGCGGCGCCGGGGTGGAGCTCGCCCTTGTTGTCCTGGAGCACGAGGGTGTCGAAGATCGAGTCCCAGACGTAGGTCGACTGGCCCTCGATGAGCTGGGCGGGGTCGAACGAGTTGGGGGTGCTGAGGATGGACATCGCCAGGGTCGTGCCGGTGCCGGAACCCGACGTGGCGGGGGCGCTGTCGCACGCCGCCGTGGTCGCCGCCAGCACGGCTGTGGCGGCGACGGCGGCCAGGGTCTGTGAGCGCTGCCGCGGCCGTGGCGTGGGCCGGGAATGTGAGAAGCCGATGCGCATGGGTGGATTCCTTCGTCCTGGAACCTGGAGAGCCGAGGCCTTCGTCGGCGTGTCTGTGCGGACATGCACGGGTGGACGCGTGGGCCGACGCACGGGTGGGGCGTGCGGCGCAGCCCTGAGCGAGACAGGCGTGCGGTGGTGGGCGGGGTCCTGGCGGCGGTTGCGGATCCGCCGGTGCGTCCCGTCACTCGAACAGTTACCACGTGGTCGAATTTCATTCGGAAGGTAAGCCCCCGGCGGGACGTGCGGGAAGGGTGGAGGCCGCGTTCGTAACCAGAGCGTTATCTGGCGTGAAATCGTCGCGTCCCGCCTCTTGCGCTCCCCGTGATCGCGACTCAGAATCCGGTCAGGCTGTGAAAATTAAAGCTTTGGAAGGTTTTCGGAGTCGTGAGACGGGACCCGGGAAGAGGAAGCGCACTGTGACCCAGGCGAGGGCTCGCGGCCCATACACCAAGACTCGCGTCAGGCGGGCGGAGATCGTCCGGGCGGCGCGTGAGAGCTTCGCGGAACACGGGTTCACGATGGCCTCGCTGCGGGACATCGCCGAACGGGCCGGCATCACTCACGCCGGACTGCTGCACCACTTCCGCAACAAGGACGACCTGCTCGCCGCCGTGCTCGCCGAACGCGACACCGAGGAGCGGCGGTACGCCGAGTCGAGGGTCCCGGACATGGATCACCTGACGCCATACCTCGGCGACCTGCTGCGCCACCACCAGAAGTCGCCCGAGCTGATACGCCTGTGGATCGAGCTCGCGGTGGCCGCCTCACGTCCCGAGCATCCCGCGCACGGCTACTTCGTGCATCGCTACACATGGGGAAGCGATCAGTTCGCGCGAGGCATGCGCGGCAAGGCACAGCGCGGTGAACTGCACGAGGCGCTCACCCCCGAACACGCTGCCACCCTGCTGCAGGCCATGCTCAACGGCCTGCAGCTGCAATGGCTCCTCGACCAGGATCTCGACATCGTCGGACCGGTCCGGGCCTTTATGCGCATGACCTTCCCGCAGGCCGTGCAACCGGAGGACGAAGAATGAGAACAGGCACCCTCGCCGTCCAGCTGTACAGCGTGATCGACGCGTTGCAGGCCGACCGTCCCGGCACGTTCGCGCGCCTCGCCGCACTCGGCTTCCGCCATGTGGAGCCGTTCGCGCTGGGTCTGTGGAACACGCACCCCGACGAACTGGCCGCTTCCGCACGTGCGTTGCGCGCGGACCTGGACGAGGCCGGCCTCGGTGTCTGTTCCGTGCACATCGCCGTCTCGGCCGACAGCCAGGCATCCGCGATCGAGACCTGCCGCATCCTCGGCACGGACACCGCGTTCGTGCCGATTCCGTGGCTCGTCGACGGCTTCGACGAGCGGGCCCTGGAGACCCACGACGGCGTACGTGCCTTTGCCGACCGTCTCAACGCGGCGGCGCGGGAGCTGGCCGGGGCGGGGATCCGGTTCGGCTATCACAACCACCACTTCGAATGGGTGCGGCTGCCGGACGGTGCCCGCGCCTTCGACGTGCTGTGGGAGCTGCTCGACCCCGAGATCCTCGCCGAGGTCGACGTCTACTGGGCCGCCGTGGCCGGCCAGGACCCGGCCGAGGTCCTGGAGCGCCTCGGAGAACGCGCCGTGGCGGCCCACCTCAAGGACGGCCCCGCCAAACCCGAAGCACCGCAGACGCCCATCGGCACCGGTGACGTCGACATTCCGGCCGCGTTGCGCGCGGGAACCCATCTGCGCTGGCACATCACGGAGATCGACCGGACCGAAGCCGACCGTTTCGAACTCCTGGCCGCCAACCGGCAAGCGCTCCTGGAGGGTGGCTTGACCACGCCCTGACACCCGGTCAGGAGCCGTTGTCCTCCGAGGACAGGAGGCGGCCGTCGCATCGGCGCGGCGGGTCTTACGCGTCCTGCGCCGGTCGGCGCGAAACGCCCGCGGTGGCACCGTCGACGGCCACCTGCGGTCGTCTCAACCCGCCTTCCCCACGCGGCGGGTGGCGCTGAACGTGCCGGGAGTGAGGTGTTCCACGGTGGTGCCGTCGGGGAAGACGACGCGTGCGGTGGTGGCCGGTGGGAGGTCGACCGTGACGGTGAGTTCGTCGCCGTCCGTCCGCCACTCGACGGCGATCGTGCCCTGCGGGGACTCGTGCGTGCCGCGGGCCCAGGGCACGCAGGGGTGTGGGACGGGCGCGACCTCGAAGGACTCCCAGGCGATCGACCCGGACGTCTGACGCAGGCCCAGGGTGTGGGTGTGCAGGAAGCGGATCACCGCACCTTTGCTGTAGTGGTTGAGGGAGTCGTGGGCGGTGCCGGTGTCGTCGACGCCCTCCCAGTCCTCCCAGACCGTGGTCGCGCCGCGGTCGAGCATGTACAGCCAGGACGGTGCGGTGCGCTGGAGGAGCAACTCGTAGGCGACGTCTGCGTGTCCGGTGTCGGCGAGGACGGGGAGCAGGTCACCGGTCGCGAGAAAGCCGGTGCCGAGGTGGGTGCCGGCCGCGCGGATCAGCTCGACGAGGCGTGCGGCGGCGGCCTGGCGCAGTGCGCCGGGTACGAGTCCCAGGGACAGCGCGCGCACATAGCCGGCCTGGGTGTCGCCGGTGGTACGTCCGTCTGCGGAGAGGAACTCGGTCCGCCAGGCGTCGCGGACCCGCTCGGCGATCACGGCGTAGCGGTCCGCGTCCTCGGCGCGGTCCAGCACCCGTGCTGCGCGGGCCAGGGTCGCCGTCGAGCGGTACAGGAAGGCCGTGCCGATCTCGCCCTTGTCGGACAGGAACCAGGCGACGGGATCGTCCTTGACCGGGTCGACACGGGTGCCGTCGGCAGCCTTCGCTCTGGGCTCGGTCCATTCGCCCCAGTGGAAGGAGCCGTCCCACACGTACTGTTCGTGCGCGAGAGGCTCGGGCGACCGTTCGACACGGCTGGGGTGGCGGGCGGTGCGGGCGGTCGTGAGCGCCCACTCCACCCAGCGGACCATCGCCTCCCAGTTCTCGGCGAGGACCTCCCGGTCGCCGTACGACTCGTACAGCTCCCACGGGACGGCGACGACGGCGTCTCCCCAGCCGGCCGAGCCCGTCATCATGGCGAACTGGTCGTCGAGGTGGTGTTTGATACGGCGTCCGTCGGGCGAGAAGTTGGCGATCCGCCCGTCGGGCAGCTGGTCGTCGCGGACCGAGCGCAGCCACTTGCGGCTGAAGCCCAGGACGTCGTAGAGACGGGTGGCGGTGGGTGCGAAGATCTGGAAGTCGCCGGTCCACGCGAGACGTTCGCGGGTCGGGCAGTCGGTGGGCACGTCGACGGCGTTGCCGCGAAAACTCCACTCGGCGATCTCGTGGAGGCGGTTGAGATCGTCGTGGCCGCACGCGAAGGTGCCGGTGCGGCGCAGGTCGGAGTGGACGACCCGCATGACGAGACTCGCGGAGGAGAGCGGAGCGCCCTCGCGGCACACGCGCGCGTACCGGAAACCATGCACGGTGTGGCGCGGTTCGAAGGTCTCACCACCCCCGGCGGAGACAGCCTCGTCGCGCTGGACGAAGGGGATCGGCGACTGTCCGGGGCGCGCGGAGTCCAGATGGGCGGTCGTCAGGTCGCCGTCGGGGCCGAGATGCTCGCCGTAGTCGACGACCGTGCGGGTGCCGGCCGGGCCGAGATCGCCGAGGGCGATCCAACCGGAGGCGTTCTGGCCGAAGTCGGCGATCCAGATGCCGTCCGTGAGCTGTTCGACGGAGCGTGCGGGGCGCGACTCGACCACGCGTACCGGCGGCGCCGGCGACCAGTCGACCGGGGGTGCCTGCACCTGGTCGACGAGGACGGGCCGCCCGGCCCCGGGCCGCAGGCGGAAGTCAGTGGTCTGCCCGTCCATGAGGTCGGCCCGGACGATGACCGAGTTCGCGCTCGTCCAGGTCCCGTCGGTGCGGACGACCTGACGTGCGTCGTCCTCGTAGACGATGTGCAGTTCGGCCCGCGCGCCGGGCAGTGTGCCCCAGCCGGCCGGGAGGCGGAAGGCACCCACCTGTCCCCGGTACCAGCCGTCGGACAGCACGATCTCGATCCGGTTGCCGTCGCCTTGCCGCAGTGCGTCCGCCACGTCCGACGCCTGGGCGTGGAGAGTTCGGTCGTACGACGTCGCACCGGGTGAGAGTTCGGCGGTGCCGGCCCGTTCGCCGTTGACGTACGCCTCGTACACCCCGAGGGCCGTTGCGTACAGCCGCGCCGAGCGCACTCCGGCCCGTGCCTCGAAACGGGTCGACAGGACGTGGGCGGGCCGTCTGCCGTATCCAGGATCGTCGGACGCGGCCGGGCTGATCCAGTGTGCCCGCCAGTCGGCGGCGAGCAGACCGGACTCGAAGGCGTGCCACCGTGACCAGGGGGAGTCGCCGTCGGTGCCCAGCGCCCGGACCCGCCACGCCACCCGCCGCCCGCTGTCCAGCGCCGCCCACGGCCAGGGGGCGAACCGGTGTCCGCCCGCAGCGGTGGTCACGGTCGGCCGCGGCTCGCCGTCGACGGTGCACTCGACCTCGTACGCCACCGGGCGCACCGCGTCGGACGGCGGTTTCCACGAGAGCCGGGGCGTGGGTCCCGAAACGGGGAAGGCGTCCCCGCCGCTGTCGATGCCCAGGTCGTACGGTGCGTTGCGCATGCTGTGCCTTCTCGGAACTCGGTGGAATGTGAGGCTTGTCGGGAGGCTGGCCGGGAGGAGGCGCTACCGGACCGACTTGATCTTGAGCTTGACGATGAGGCCACCGACCAGTGCCAGGACCGCGCCGAGCAGGAAGAGCTGGGTGTAGTTCTTCTCGCCGCCGTCGCCGACGCCGAGGGTGACGATGAGCGGGGCGATGAGCGGGGCGACGGCGCTGGGGACCTTCTGCGCGAAGCCGATGACCGCCAGGTAGCGGCCTGCCTCGGCCCGGTCCGGCAGGACGGCGAAAACGATCGCCTGGTCGACGGCGCTGAACACCGCGATGCCGAACTGCATCAGCACCGCGCCGACGACCAGCTGGGGCAGTGAGTGGGCGAACGCCTCGGTGACGGCCCCGGCGACGAACACCGTGGAGCCGATCAGGGCGAACAGCTTGCGCCTGCCGAGCTTGTCGGAGAGGAAGCCGCCCCCGATGGCGCCGCCCGCCGCGGCCACCACGCCGATGGTCCCGATGACCGCCACGATCCCGGCGACCTCCTTGACCGGCAGGTCGAGCCGCTGCGCGTAGAAGAAGGTGCCGAAGGTGGTGCTGAAGTACAGGCCCATGAAGAAGACGAAACGGCCGAGCCAGTTCCAGCCGAAGTCCGGGTACCTGCGCGGGCTGAAGCCGTAACTGGCGACCATGCTCCGCGGGGTCACGCCGCCGGTGCGCACGAGCGCGCGGGAGTCGCCCTCAGGGTTGAACACCGGGAACAGCACCACCAGGACGGCGCCGAGGGCGCCCGGGACCAGGAACACCAGGAACGTGCTGGAGGCCACCCCGTAGGCGAGACCGATGCCGATCACCGGGGCGATCTGGGTCATGACGCTGGTCAGCGCCGAGACCCGGCCGCGCTGCTGCTCGGGTACCCGATCCGCCTGAACGCTCTGAACGGCCTGACCAGTTGTCGACCAGCCGACCATGCCGACCGCCCACGCCAGGCCCAGCAGAAGGACGGACGGAGCGAGGGCGACCCCGACGAGCGCGACGGTGCCGAGCAGAGTGCCGCCGATCATGAAGGGGGTCCGGCGGCCGAGTCGGGACCGGGTCCGGTCGCTCCAGAGACCGATCAGCGGGCTGAGTGCCAGGTAGACGAACTGTGCGGACCCAGTGACGTAACCGAGCTGTTCCTCGTGCCCGGGGGCGAGGTCCGAGATCCGCACGGCCAGCGAGTAGGAGAGGGGAACCATCAGGGCCAGGGAGCCGCCGAAGCTGGCGATCATCAGCCAGAGCAGGTAGCTCCTGCCGACCTCCTGCATCGGCGGTGACTCTGTCGCGGGAACGGCGGGTGGCTGGGCGGGACTCCTGTCCGCCTTCTGCGGTGACGCTGTCGGACGGGGTACGACTGCCCTGGCGTCCCGGTCATCGTGAGGCATCAGGACTCCTTTGTCGCATGAGCGTGTGAGATCGCGAGATGTCGGTGTGTTGTGGGGACGGCGGTGCCGGGACCTGTTGTGGGGGGAGGAGAACCGGCTGCTGCGAGGTCGCCGATCAAGTGGATGGGGGTGCCGTGGTGTCCGCCGCGACCCCGGCAGTCCCCCATGGCGCCCGTCAGGGTGCGCCGGCGGGGGACTGCCCGGGCCGCGGCGGACACCACGGGTCCGGTGCGGGTCCGGCATCACTTCGATGCCGCGGAACGTAAGGAGGAGAGCGGGGGCCGGAGTGCCTTCGGCGTCAGTCGGCGCGGGTGGCGCCGGGCTTGCGGCCGTCCAGCCCGTGCCAGCGACCGCGCAGGGCGAACGCGGCGGACTTTGGTTTGCGTTCGCGGGTGAACACACCCTTTTTGTTGCCGTCGACGCGGTGGATGCCGTGGCTGGTCTGGAAGTCGGCGAAGTTCCACACGTGCTCGCCGACGAACTCGGGTATGCGGTCGAAGACCCGGTGGTACATGGCGAGGAAGTCGTTCTGGTACTCCTCGCTCCACGGAGCGTCCCAGACGGAGTGCAGGCCGGGCTGGGTGTCGGCGCCGTACTCGGACATCATGACCGGTTTGCCGAAGCGCTGGACCCACCCGCGCAGGTCCAGCTCCAGGTACCTCTCGGCGGTCGCGAGGTCGCCCGTGAAGATGTACCAGCCGTAGTACCGGTTGATGCTCAGGACGTCGAAGAGGTCGCCGATCTGGTCGTTCTGCGGTGTCGCGAACATGACGGCGGCGTAGGTGAGGGGGCGGGTCGGGTCGAGTTTGCGGGCCAGTTCGACCAACGGCTCGAAGTACTCGCGTGCGCCGTCCTCGTTGGACGCGGGCTCGTTGGCGAGGCACCACATCACCACGCTCGGGTGGTTCTTGTCCCGCTCGATCAACTCCCGCAGATGCTGGGCGTGTACGTCCTTCGTGGGCCCACCGAAGTTCTCCGGGGCGAAGGTGGGGGTCGGCGGAATGCCGGTGAGACCGCCCTGGACTCCCAGGTTGAGGCCGACAGCGGCGGTCTCGTCGATGACGACGATGCCGTGACGGTCGGCGAAATCGAGCACCTCCTCGGCGTAGGGGTAGTGGGAGGTGCGGAAGGAGTTGGCGCCGGTCCAGTCCATGAGCTGGAAGTCGTGGACGAGGTAGGCGTCGTCGTGGCCCTTCCCTCGTACGGGAGTGTCCTCGTGCTTGCCGAAGCCGGTGAAGTAGAACGGCTCGCCGTTGATGAGGAACTCGGTGCCTCGCACCTCGACGGTACGGACGCCGAAGGACTGGGTGTAGCTGTCCGCGGTCACGCCGTCGACTTCCGGCTCCACCACGAGGCTGTAGAGATAGGCCGCGCCCGGCTGCCAGAGGGTGACGTCCGCGATGTACAGGACGCCCTCGGCGCCGTGTCCCTCGGCCACGGTCCGGCCGGCTTCGTCGACCGCGCGCACCCGCACAGCAGCCGTGTCGGCATGGGCGCCGGCGATCTGGACCCGGTAGCCGACGGTGCCGGTCGTGCCGTCCCGCCCGGTGACGACGGTGACATCGTCGACGAAGGTCTTCGGCGTGCTGTACAGGCGGACCGGGCGTGCGATGCCCGCGTAGTTGTAGAAGTCGTGCAGATACGACTGCCGTTCGCGACCGTCGGGGCCGGTCGAGACGGTGCCGGGCGGGATGGTCACATTCGTCAGCCGGTTGTCGACGCCGACCGTCAGCCGGAACTCGTCGCCGGGTTCGACAACGCCGGTGAGGTCCGCCTCGAACGGTGTGTAGCCGCCGGTGTGCTCGGCCACGAGCCGCTCGTCCACGTAGACCTGCGCGGCATGGGTCACGGAACCGAAGCGCAGGATCACGCGTTCGTCGGTCCAGCCGCGCGGCACACGTACGTCACGCTGGTACCAGACGACTCCGACATGGTCACGGATCTCCGGGTCCACGAACAGGTCGTTGTAGCTGGCGGGCACCGGGACTTCGAGGGGTGGGACGAGCCGCGAGGCCCAGGGGGCGACGCCGGCCCGGGTATCGAGAGCGAACCGCCACAGGCCGTCCAGGCCGACGACATCGCGGGTGGGGGTGGTACGGGGCGACAGCATGAGGTTCCTACCGGGTGTTCGGGGTGGTCGTGGCGGTCGGGGCGGCGCGCGTCAAGCCGTTTCACCGGCGTCCGCGAGGAGCGTGCTGCCTGTCATGAAGGCCGAGAGGTCGCTGGCGCAGAACAGCACCACCCGGGCGATGTCGTCGGGCACGCCGAGCCTGCCGAGCGGACCGGGCCGCATCACGGACAGGAGTGCCTCGGAGTCCAGCGACACCCCGGCCGCGGCGGCTGCCTCCAGGTTTCCTTCCGTGGGCACGAACGTCGGCGCGACGCCCAGTACACGAATGCCCAATGGGGCGAATTCCAGGGCGAGTTGCCGGGTGAGGCCACGTGCCGCGTGCTTGGAGCCGACATACGCGGCGAGACCGGGCGCCGTGCCCCGGAACCCGGCCGTGGAGACGACGTTGACGATGACACCGCCGTGTCCGGCCGCGCTCATCCGGCGTGCGGCCTCCCGTGAGCCGAGGAAGACCCCGCGAGTGTTCACGGCGAACACTCTGTCGAAGGCCTCGCCGGACATCTCCAGCGCGGGCGCGTCGGGGAAGACCCCGGCGTTGTTCACCCAGATGTCGACCCCGCCGAGTTCCCGGACCGCGAGGTCGGCCGCGGCCGTGATGCTGTCGGGGTCGGTGACGTCCAGATGGGCGGCGAGCACGCGGCCGGGACCTCGGGCGCCGAGCTCTGCGGCGACGGCGGTGGTGAGCTCGTCCCGGATGTCCGCGACGAGCACGTCCGCTCCCGCTTCGGCCAGCCGCTCGGCGACGGCCCGGCCGAGGCCTCGGCCCGCACCGGTGACGACGGCACGCCGCCCGGAGAGCGACACGAGTTCGGCCAGAGACTTGGACGAGACGTCGGGTACAGATGTCTGCACAGTGAATCCTCCGCGCGAAGACGTGGTCAGATCCGGCCGCGCCGGGCGGTCTCGCCCAGCCATGCCAGAGAGGGCTTGGGACGGCGCTCGAACGTCTCGCGGTCGACCGCGACCAGGCCGAACGTCGGCGCCCAGTGGCCCCACTCGTAGTTGTCGAGCAGGCTCCAGTGCAGATAGCCGCGTACGTCCACGCCGTCGGCGATCGTCTTGCCGAGGTGCTCAAGGGCTTCGCCCGTGTAGGCGATACGGCGGGTGTCGTCGCCGGTGGCGATGCCGTTCTCGGTGACCAGGATCGGCAGACCGTCGGTGACCTCGGCGGTGTGACGTACCGCGATGCTCAGCGCGTCGGGCCGGTAGGCGGTGCCCACGAGCGTGTTGTCCGGGTGCGGCGGGTGGGGCTCGATGCCGTCCAGATCGACCCACTGGCTGGAGTACGACTGCACGCCCACGAAATCGTCGCCGCGCGACCCGGCCAGGTAGAGGTCCTCCCAGACGTATTCCAGATCCCGCTTGTTGTTCTCCGCTCCGGGACGGGCCACGAAGGCGCGGTTGGCGACCGTCCAGCCGACTTTGGCGTCGGTCCGCTCGTGCAGCACCTTTCGCGCGGCCCGGTGTGCCTCGACGAGCCGTTCGCCGATCACCACGTCGGGGGCCGGCAGCGGCGGGCGCAGGCCCTCGTTGTCGACAGTGGGGCTCTGCCACTCCTCGGCGACCTGCGGGTTCTGGAAGGCCCGCGCCATGCCGACCATGATGGCCAGCATGTTCGGCTCGTTCATGGTGACGACCCACTCCACGCCTTCGAGGATCGGCGCGACGGTCTCGACATACGACCGGAACCGGTCCACCGCACGGTCGCCCAGCCAGCCACCTTCCTGCGCGAACCAGAGCGGACTGGTGAAGTGGTGCAGGGTGACGACCGGTGTCAGGCCGAGTTCGAAGGCCGTTTCGATCATGCGCCGGTAGTGGGCCAGTTCGGCGCGCGAGACCATGCCGGGGATCGGCTCGATCCGTGCCCACTCGATCCCGAAGCGGTATGCGTTGAGCCCGGCGTCGGCGAGCAGACGCATGTCCTCGCGGTAGCGGTGGTAGCTGTCGCAGGCGTCGCCGCTGCGCTCCATGCCGGGGATGCGTCCCTCGTTCGCCCAGAAGTCGCTGTTGAGGTTGTTGCCTTCGATCTGGTGCGGTGCGGTGGAGGCTCCCCAGAGGAACCCGGGCGGGAATTCGGTCATCATCGACTGCTTTCCTGAGTGTCCGTGGTGTGTGCGTCTCGTGGCGCTTGCGTCAAGATCCGGCGTTTCGGGCGTGGTCGGCGACGGCCTCGATGCGGACCTTCACGCGGTGGGTGACGAACGGGCCGAGCGCAGTTCGCATGTGAGCGACGCGCGATGTCCAACCCCTACCGTGTGGTTAGTTTTCGTTGGGACGGTAGACCGGGATGACCAAAGGCGGGAAGCCTGCCGCTCGGCTTCGTGATCAGAACGTTATGCGGCGGTGTCTCGGCCGGTGGGGCAGCGGGTGCGCTGTGAGCGCGTCTGGCACCGGCGGCCCGTATGCGGAGGCGGCACCCCACGAGGGCCCGCTGCGGCAATGCGGCGGGAAGGGTGCGTACTGCTTGGCGCTTGTGGCCGACAGGGGCGAGATCGGCCCGTGTTGCAGCAGCCCTTTGGTCGCCACGGGGCGCATCCGGAGTGCCGGTGGGGCGTGGCCTACCGCGCGGTGCCAAGCCCGAGGTGGCGTCGTCGGCAGCCGGATCGATGAATGGCGCCGGTCTCGTGGAGACGGATCGTAGGCTTCAGGGCGGGGTGGGGGCGGGCCGCCCGTTCGATGGAGTTCGAGGGCGGCGGCAGCCCGCCGCGGCACGGCTTCGCGTGACCGTTCGGGCCGTGCTGGTCGCCGTCGGTTCCCGGTTGTCCAGGGCCCCCGCCGGCCTGGGCGGGGCGGGCCGAAGCGGTGCGGATTCATCCATGAGTGGCACCGCTCCGAAGGGGGCGGCGGCAGTTTCAGTCGTTGGCGCTGTCGTGGTCGAAGAGCAGTCGTACGAAGTCGGTTACGGGCCCGACGATATCGAGCTCCTGGTCCAGCACCCACTGCAACTGGAGCCCGTTGAGCACGGCATGGAAGAGGACTGCCGCGCTCTCCGGGCTGACGTCTGCACGCAGCCTGCTGCGAGCGGCCTCGTCGCGGAATCCGTCGGCGAACTGGGTGCGCCCGCGCTCGTAGCGCTCGACGAAGTAGGCGTGGGCGGGATGATCCGGCCGAGAGGCCGCGGCGGCGAGCTCGATCCACAGGCGCATCAGTTCGGGCGCCTTCTGGTGGTGGTGGATGAGCTCGCCCAGATAGGGGGCGAGCCGGCTGGGGTTGTCCACTGCCTCCAAGCCTTGCTGCCATTCCTCCGCGTCGCGGTCCGCGAGCACCTCGGCGAGAAGTTCGTCCTTGTTGCGGAAGTGGTGCAGGAGGCCGGCGTGGGTGATGCCCGCTCGTTCCGCGATGTCGCGCAGGGAGGCTTTGGCGTAGCCGTTCTCGGCGAAACTGTCACGTGCCGCTCGTACGATCTCCGCCTTGCGGGCTGGTGTCTTGGCATACGGTCCGCGCGCTTTGGCCTGGCCCACGGTGTGCTCACTCTCCTCGACGAAGCCGGTCCGGGACGGTTCAACGCAGCGGCTAAGCCCTCAAAACTTACCACCGGTTGGGATTTGCCTTGCCCTCTTCGTCTCGGGCGATGGGCGTTCGATGGATAACGCTCTGGTCACGAAGGTCGACCGCACTCTTCCCGTGCCTGCCGTGCGGAACCTAACGTCCAATCAGAAATTAACCGGATGGTAAGAGTTGGCGCCGTCGCTCCTCCAGGGTCGCCGGAGGGGGCGTGCTCACGGGTGGTGGTGTGCGGAGCGGCGGCGTTCGGCGGTCGGCCTTACGGGTGCCGGCGTCCGGATGGGTCCACTGATCGAGCAGGGGAGCCGACGATGGCTCAACCGTCCCCGGGTTGTTCCGGTGCGGGGTCACGCCGCCGTGCCGTGCGGAGAGCGGCAACCCCAATGCCGCCAGGCGGAGTTGACCGTCCGTTTCAGCCGTCGGTGGGGGCGCCCTCGTAATGCTGGAGGAACTGCTCCACGAACGCGAGGGCCTCCGTGTGCCGGGTCGTCATGCCCATCGTGTCCTCCATCATGATGATCCGGCCCAGCGCGTTCATCAGCATGAGCAGCACGGCCGGCGACACCTCGGGCGGCAGCTGCGCACCGGTCTCCGTGAGGCGCCGGGTGAGTGTCTCCAACTGCGCCTCGCGGTAGCGCTCGGCCCGGTCGGCGAGTTCGGCGCGGATCGCCTTGCGGTGATTGGCCAGTGCCGTGAACTCCGTGGTCAGCGCGTTTCCCGGGTGGCTGGTGAGCTGCCACAGAGCGCGCAGCGGCTGTGGGCCGTCCAATCTGCGGGCCACCCGCTCCAACTCCTCGTCGCCGCGTCGCCGCAGCACGGCAAGGAACAGGTCGTCGAGCGTACGGAAGTAGTACAGCACCAGTGCCGGGGCGACTTCGGCCTCGCGAGCCACCCGGCGGACGCCGACCGAGGCGTATCCCTCTTTGAGCATCAGCCGCTCGGTGACGTCGAGAAGGACCTGGCGCGTCTTGGAGTTCTCGGTGCCCATACGGCGAGGCGCAGTCATGCGCCTCATTGTCGTCGACGTCGTCCTTGACGGTGCCGAGGCGCGGTGTTAAACAGTTGTTCAGCACTCGTGTTAAACACTCGTTCAACGCGTGAACGGAGGGCCGGGCCGATGGCACGGACCACAGGCGAGGCGACACCGGACCACCGCTGCACGGGCACCCGCGACCTGCGCGTCGAAGACGTCGTACGGCTCGGCATGCTGCACGTCTGCTTCGTGCGCAGCCCCGTGGCACGGGCCCGCATCACCGCGATCGACGTGCCGGCGGCACTCCAACTGGACGGTGTGCACGCTGAATTCGTCGCACAGGACCTCAATCCCGGCGTGCGGGGGCAGTGGTACACCCGGGACGGGCGCGACGACCCCGACACGCCGCGCCCGCCGCCGGCCGAGGACGCGGCGGAACAGGTCGTCGTCGAGCATGACGAACTGCCTCCGGTCGCCGACTACGCCACCGCCCTGGAGTTCACCCACTCCGTCCACGCGTCCCGTCCCGGCGACCTGGTCGGTGAACGCACCGGACGCCCGATGGAGGACCTCGCGCCGGTCTTCGAAGCCGCGCCGCAGGTGGTCGGCGTGACCGTCCGTCAACAGGCGTACTGCCCGGTGCCGATGGGGACCCGGGGCATCGTCGCCGAATGGTCCGCACCCGCCGGGGAGACGATGAACTGGGCGGCGACGCAGTCCCCGCACGAGATCCGTTCCTTCCGCGCCCGGCTGCTCGGCGTCGACGAGCGCCGGGCTCGCCTGGTGATGCGCGACACCCGTGGCGCGTTCGGGCAGAAGGTGCTGTCGCAGCGCGAGGACAGGCGCGTGATGCTCGCCGCCGCCGAGCAGCCCGCCGCGCTGAAGTGCAAGCCGGCCCATTCGGGCATGGCACCCTCGCCGAGGTCGCGGGCGCCCTGATCGGGCGGTTCGCCGAGAACCTCGCTGCCGAACTCGACGTACCCGCCCCGGCTTCCGCTGCCGTACCCGCCCCGGCCCCGGATGTCGCCGAACCCGTCGACCTCATCGACGCCGCCGGCGTAGGCGCCCTCGAACGCCTCGCACCGGCGGCCACCGCGCTCGCCGTGCTGCTCCTCCTCGCGCTCCTCGTGCGAGGCCTCCGACGCACCGACCGGTGACCAGGCCTCCCCGCCACCGTCACCGCGACCAACTCAACCGTCCCAGGAAAAGAGGTCACTCATGCCCGGACGAGTGGAAGGCAAGGTCGCCTTCATCACCGGTGCCGCCCGCGGCCAGGGCCGCAGCCATGCCGTACGGCTGGCCGAAGAGGGCGCCGACATCATCGCCGTCGACGTGTGCAAGCAGCTCGACGGCGTCACGTTCCCGATGTCGACCCCCGAAGATCTGGAGGAGACGGTCAACCAGGTCCAGAAGCTGGGCCGCCGTATCCACGCCGTGCAGGCGGACGTCCGTGACCACGACGCCCTCAAGGCCGCCGTGGACGACGGCGTCGCCGAGTTCGGCCGCCTGGACATCGTCGCGGCCAACGCGGGTCTGGGCAGCGACGGTGCCACGCTCGACGTGATGGAGGAGAAGACCTGGCGCGACATGATCGACGTCAACCTGACGGGCGTCTGGTTGTCCGCCAAGGTCTCCATCCCGCACATCGTCGCGGGCGGACGGGGCGGATCCATCATCCTGACCAGCTCCGTCGGCGGCCTGAAGGGCTACGCGAACATCGGCCACTACATCGCCGCCAAGCACGGGGTGGTCGGGCTGATGCGCACGATGGCAGGGGAGCTGGGTCAGCACGGCATCCGCGTCAACACGCTGCACCCCACCCAGGTCAACACACCGATGGTGATGCACGAGGGCACCTACCGCATGTTCCGCCCCGACCTGGAGAACCCCACCGCCGACGACTTCGCCGCGGTGTCGCAGAGCATGCACATGCTGCCCACACCCTGGGTCGAGTCGCTGGACATCAGCAACGCCGTGCTCTTCCTCGCCTCCGACGAGTCCCGTTTCGTCACCGGCGTGACGCTGCCGATCGACGCCGGAGCCCTGCTCAAGTGAGCCGCACACCACAGGGAGATGCGTCCGTGACCACTGCCGACACCATCTACTGGGACCCCTACGACCCCGCCCTCGCCCGAGACCCCTACCCCCTCTACGCGCGCATGCGCGAGGAGTCTCCGCTCTACTACAACGACCGGCACGACTTCTACGCCGTCAGTCGCCACGCCGATGTCCAGCGGGGTCTCGCCGACTGGCAGACCTACTCCTCGTCCCGCGGCGACATCCTGGAGATCATCCAGGCAGACGTCGAACTCCCGCCCGGCACCCTCATCTTCGAGGACCCGCCCGTCCACGACATCCACCGCCGCCTGCTCGCCCGGGTGTTCACCCCTCGCCGTATCGCCACGCTGGAGCCACGGGTGCGGGCGTTCTGCCGGCGCGCGCTCGAACCGGTCATCGGCGCCGAGCGGTTCGACCTCGTGGAGGCCGTCGGCGCCGAGATGCCGATGCGGGTGATCGGGATGCTCCTGGGCATTCCGGAGGCCGACCAGCCCGCCATCCGCGACCTCACCGACGAGACGCTGGGCACCGAGGACGGCGGAAAGATCAACCACGAGGACATCCTCAGTACGGACGCCTTCAAGGAATACATCGAGTGGCGCAAGCAACACCCCTCCGACGACCTCATGACCGAGCTGATGACAGCCGAGTTCGAGGACGAGAGGGGCGTCACCCGCACCCTCACCGTCGAGGAGGTCCTGACCTACTGCTCCGTGGTCGCCGGAGCCGGCAACGAGACGACGGGGCGTCTCATCGGGTGGTTCGGCGCCCTCATGGCCCGATACCCGGCGGCACGACGGGAGTTGGCGGCCGACCCGGGCCTCATCCCCAACGCCATCGAGGAGGTCCTGCGCTTCGAGCCCACCGGACCGTTCACCGGGCGCCACGTCACCAAGGATGTCGAGTTGTACGGCCGCACGGTGCCGGCCGGCAGCGCCATCCTCTTCATCCAGGCCGCCGCCAACCGCGACCCCCGGCGCTTCGACGACCCGGACCGCTTCGACATCCACCGGGTCACCCAGCACATGAGCTTCGGTGTCGGCGCCCACTACTGCCTGGGCGCGGCCCTGGCCCGGCTGGAGGGCAGGATCGCGGCCGAGGAGATCCTCAAGCGGTTCCCCGGCTGGGACGTGGACTGGGACCACGCCGAGCTGGCGCAGACCTCGACCGTCCGCGGCTGGAAGACGCTGCCGCTCGTCATCGAAGGAGCCCGATGACGACCGAGCGGTGGAACGTCACCGTCGATACGCGGCTGTGCGTCCGCACCGGGCTGTGCGCCGCCTCCGCGCCCGAGCGGTTCGAGCTCGACGAGAACGGCCAGGGGCACGCGAGGTCCGCCACCCTGCCGGCGTCCGAAGAGGTGCTGGAGGTGGCCGAGTCGTGCCCGATCGAGGCCATCGGCATCAGGGACGCGGACAGCGGCGAGCGGGTCTTCCCGCCGTCGGGCACCTGAACATTTCTTCAACTGACTGACTGCTAAGGCAGTTGACTTCACGCCACGACGAAACTAGATTCCTGTCAT
Organism: Streptomyces sp. NPDC007896; assembly: GCF_042959425.1. Taxonomy (NCBI): domain Bacteria; kingdom Bacillati; phylum Actinomycetota; class Actinomycetes; order Kitasatosporales; family Streptomycetaceae; genus Streptomyces; species Streptomyces sp. NPDC007896. Next base: position 408,566 of record NZ_JBIBKX010000003.1, read on the forward strand.
GCGGAAATGATGTTCTCGAATCTGCGTAACACTGCTCTCCGAGGAGTCTGGTGTCGTGGTCCAACCGTCCGTGAAGGAACAGATCGTCCTGGCCGCCGAGCGGCTGTTCGCCGAGCACGGCCTCGACGGGGTGTCTCTGCGCCAGATCAGCACGGCGGCCGGGAACGGCAACAACACGGCGGTGCAGTACCACTTCGGCACGAAGCAGCACCTTGTCCAGGAGATCTTCGAGTACCGCCTGCCGGAGCTGAACGAACGGCGCGGGCTGCTGGTCGCGCGTCGGCGCCCGGACGATCTCAGGTCATGGGTGGAATGTCACCTCCTGCCTGTCCTGGAGCAGGGCGAGCAGGAGGGCAGCCACTATCTCAGCTTCGTCGCGATGCTCCAGCAGTACGGCCGCCGGGACGTCTTCGAACGCCTTTCAGCCGAACTGAGCAGGCCCACCACCGACTTCGTCGAGCGGATCGGCACCCTGCTGCCGCACATTCCCGAGCCGTTGCGCAGGCACCGCATCGCGCAGGCCCTGGCCTTCGGCGTGCACGCCGCGTCCGAACGCGAACGCACCCGGGCCAGGGGCGGGCACGTGCTGCCCTTCGCCGTCCACGTCGGCGACCTGCTGGACGGCCTGGTCGGCTTCCTCCAGGCCCCCGTGTCCTCGACGACCTCGTCCGTGCTCGGCGAGACGGTGCCGAGTGAACCGGTCCTGCCGTTTCATCCCTGAACAGCCGCCCTTCCATCCGTGAGCGGAGGAACGACGCCGCGATGAGTATCGATCTGCACAACGCCGTGGCCGTGGTCACCGGCGCCGGCAGCGGGATCGGCCGCGCCGCCGCCCACGCCTTCGCCCGGCGCGGAGCACGTGTCGTGGTCACCGACCTCGTCGGCGAGCGGGCGCACACCGTCGCCGGTGAACTCGGTGCCCGGGGCATCGCCGCGGAATGCGACGTGACCAGTCTGGACGCCCTGCAAGCGGTGCGGAAGCTGGCCCTCGACCGCTTCGGCCGCCTCGACCTGGTCATGAACAACGTCGGCATCCTGGCCGTCGGCCCCGTCGAGGACATCCCGCTGGACGCGTGGCAACGCGTCGTGGACGTCAACCTGTTGGGTGTCGTACGCAGCAACCTCGTGTTCCTGCCGCACCTGTTGGAGCAGGGGTCGGGCCATGTCGTCAACACCGCTTCCACGGCAGGTCTGTTGCCCTACGGATTCGACCGCCTGCCGTACACCGCGACCAAGCACGCGGTCGTAGGCCTGTCCGAGGCGCTCGCGCTCTACCTGCGCCCACGCGGCATCGGCGTCTCCTGCCTGTGCCCGGCGGGCGTCGCCACCAACATCGTCGAGCAGATCAGCTTCTACGGGAAGCCTGCACCGCCCCGAGGCCCCGACTTCCCCGTCCTGGACGCCGATTCGGTCGGCGAACTCGTCGCCGAGGGAGTCACCCACGACCGCTTCCTCATCCTCACCGCACCCCAGGCCGCCGACGAACTGCGCGAGCACGGTGCCGATGTCGACGCCTACCTGTCCCGTCTGACGAAGGACGCCTCATGAGCAGCACACTCGACAGGCTCCGCCTGGACGGCAAGGTCGCCGTCGTCACCGGCGGCGCCGGCGCCATCGGCCAGGTCTACGGCCGGGCACTGGCCGAGGCCGGCGCCGCCGTCGTCCTCGCGGACCTCGACGGCGAAGGCGCCGAGCGGGCCGCCGGGACACTGGCCGCGGACGGCCTGCGCGCGCTCGGCGTGCAGGCCGACATCACCGACCGCGCCTCCGCCGCCGACATGGCCGCGAGGACCACCGCGGCCTTCGGCGGCATCGACATCCTGGTGAACAACGCCGCGTTGATGGCCGAGATCCCCCAGGTCGACATCCTGGACCTGCCCAACGACTGGTTCGACCGGGTCATGCGCGTCAACGTCCTCGGCGCCGTGATCTGCGTCGGCGCGGTCAAGGCGTCCATGGTCGAGCGCGGCGGCGGACGCATCATCAACCAGGTCTCCGCAGGCGCCTTCATGGGCGGCGGCATCTACGGCGTCAGCAAACTCGCCCTGGTCAACATCACCGTCGGCCTCGCCCGCTCACTCGGCCCACTCGGCATCAACGTCAACGCCATCGCCCCGGGCCTGGTCGAGAACGAACCCGGCCTGCGCAGCCTCCCCGCCGACCACCCCGCACGCGCCGCCCTCACGGCCGCCATCCCGGGCAAGAAATCCGCGCCTGCCGAAGACCTGCTCGGCACGCTGCTGCTGCTCGCCTCCCCGGCCGGCGAGTGGATCAACGGCCAGGCCATCAGCGTCGACGGCGGCTGGGTCACCCGGCTGTGACCGGCACCGGGACCCCCGGGACACGGGTCGGCTTCATCGGACTGGGCAGCCAGGGCGCACCGATGGCCCGCCGCATCGCCGAGGAGCCGTTCCCCCTGACGCTGTGGGCGCGTCGCCGTACGTCCACGGACGCCTTCGCCGATACGGCCGCCACCGTGGCGGCCACACCGGCCGAACTGGGGGCAGCCAGCGACATCGTGTGCCTCTGCGTCGTCGCGGACGCGGACGTCGAGGACGTACTCCTGCGCCCCGACGGCGTACTGAACGGCATGGCTCCCGGCGGGATCGTCGCCCTCCACTCCACCATCCATCCCGACACCTGCCGACGCGTCGCCGAGGAGGCCGCCAAGCGGGAGATCGCGGTGGTGGACGCGCCGGTCAGCGGCGGAGGCGCGGCAGCCGCCGAACGCAGACTCCTGGTCATGGCCGGTGGACAGGAGGCGGACGTCGCCCGCTGCCGCCCGGTGTTCGACACCTTCGCCGACCCGGTCATCCACCTCGGACCGCTGGGCAGCGGCCAACTCGCCAAGCTGCTCAACAACTTCGTGTTCACCGCCCAGGTCGGCCTGGCACTGGACACCTTCTCCCTCGCCGACGGGCTCGGCATGGACCGCACCGCGGTCGCACAGGTGCTCGCGCACGGCACCGGCGGCAGCCGCGCCGCGGCCGTCCTCGCCGCTTCCGGCTTCAACACCGACGGGCTGCGCCGGGCCCTGCCGCTGCTGCGCAAGGACGTCGGCCTCCTGCTCGACGTCGCCGACACGGCCCGGGCTTCCCGGCCCCGGACGCTCGCGGACCTCACCGCGCACACCCTGTCGACGCTGGGCCGGAGTCCGGCGCCCTGACCACCTCCCCACCCGGACGACCCCAAGGCGGCACCGACATGACCACGTCCCTGACCCACGACCTCGGCACCACCGGTCCCCTCGTCGACGGCACCTGGCTCGACACCACGTCCGCGGGCCGGCAGGACCACATCAACCCCGCGACCGCCCGCGCCAACGGCACCGTCCTGCTCGCCGGACCGAAGGAGGTCGACGTCGCCGTCGCGGCGGCGAAGAACGCCTTCCCCGAGTGGCGGGCGATGTCCCCGGACCAGCGCCGCCGCATCCTCCAACGCGTGGAGGAGCTCATGCTGGAGCGCGTGCCCGAACTCGCCCGGCTGAACACCCTCGAACTCGGTGTCCCCTTCCGTGTGTCGGCGGGACTGGCCCACCTGTCCGCGGGCTGGTTCGGCTACTACGCCGGCTGGGCCGACAAGCTGGAGGGCGCCACCATCCCGCCCAGCCCGCGCATGGTGCCGGGTCTCGACTACACCGTCCCCGAGCCGTACGGCGTGATCGGCGTCATCCTCACCTGGAACGGCCCGATCATGTCGGTCGGCATGAAGATCGCCCCCGCGCTCGCCGCCGGGAACTGCGTCGTCGTCAAGTCCCCCGACCTGGCCCCGTTCACCGTGGCCCGGTTCGCGGAGATCGCCCTGGAGGCCGGGCTGCCCCCGGGCGTGCTGCACGTCCTGCCCGGCGGTCCGGAGGCGGGCGAGCGGCTGGTCCGCCACCCCGACGTCGCGAAGATCTCCTTCACCGGCGGCATCCCGACCGCGAAGAAGATCCTCGACGCGGCCCGCCACACCCTCAAGCCCGTGCTGCTCGAACTCGGCGGCAAGACAGCCGACATCGTCTTCCCCGACGCCGACCTCGACGAGGCCGTGGCCGAGACCGTCCGCTCCTGCTACACCCTCTCCGGCCAGGGCTGCAACCTCACCACCCGCATGCTGGTCCACCGCGAGGTGTACGACAGGGTGGTCGCCGCCACCGGTGAGGCAGCCGCCGCACTGCGCGTCGGAGACCCCTTCGACCAGGCGACCGCCCTCGGCCCGGTCGTCGGCAGGACGGCCCACGAACGCATCCTGGGGATGCTCGAACGCGCGGCCAAGGACAGCCGGTTGGTCGTCGGCGGCCACGCGACCGACTCCTCGACGCTGCCCCCGGACAACCGCGACGGCTACTTCATCGACCCGACGGTCCTCGCCGACGTCGACCCGCACAGCGAGGTGGGCACGCACGAGGTCTTCGGCCCCGTCCTGTCCCTGATCCCCTTCGAGAACGAGGACGAGGCGGTCGAACTGGCCAACTCCACCCCCTACGGCCTCGGAACCGTCATGCACACCCACGACGTGACCAGGGTCCAACGCCTCGTCCCACAGCTCCAGTCGGGCACCGTCCTCGTCAACGGCGCCTCGGGCCAGCCGCCGGGCGCGCCCTTCGGCGGCTACAAGCAGAGCGGCTACGGCCGCGAAGGCGGCAAGGAGGGCCTCTACGAGTTCCTCCAGACCAAGAACGTGTTCATCCGCGCATGAGCTGCCGCCCCACCCCCTCGCCCCAGGAGACCTCATGGACGACACCCCGGCGGTCCGCACCCTGGCAGAAGTCCTGCCCGCCCATGAACCACCCTCGCCGGCCACGCCGTTCGGCCGCGCCGCACGTGACTTCCTCTACGGCGAGGTCTGGTCACGCCCCGGACTGAGCCGCCGGGACCGCCGCTGGGTCACGCTGACGTGCGTGGCCGCCGCCGACTCCCCGCAGCCCATCGAGGATCACGTCCACGCGGCGCTCGCGAGCGGCGACATCGGCCTGGAGGCCATGCTGGAGCTCGTCCTGCACTTCGCGGTGTACTGCGGCTGGCCCAAGGCGTCCCACCTGGAGGGAGCCATCGCCCGCCAGTGGGACCGCATCCACCGCGAACGCGGCGAACAGACGCCTCCCTGGCCGCAGTTGACCAACGACACGCTCGGTCCCGGCGCGTGGGACGAGCGACTCAAGCGCGGCGTCGAGGAGTTCATCGACGTCAACCTCACGCCCGCACCGCCCGCGAACTCGCCGTACCGGCACGCAGGCATCCTGGGCTTCGTCTTCGGGCACGTCTGGCAGCGCCCCGGACTGGCCCGCCGCGAACGCCGGATCATCACCGTCGCCAGCGTCGCCCTCGACGATTCGCCCGTCCCCTTGCAGACGCACGTCAGGGCCGCGCTCCACTCCGGCGACCTCTCCAAGGAGGAGATGGACGAGATCGTGCTGCAGTTCGCCGCGTACTACGGCTTCGCGAAGGGGGAGGCACTGGCGGACGCGGTCGAGAAGGCGTGGGCGACCATGCCCGACTGACCGGCCGGTCTCGCGACCAGTGGTCCACCAGAGCACAGTCCCTCTTCGACGAGGCCCTGCCGGGTCGCTGCTGATGCGACGAGCGATGGGCCGGGGGCTCAGCGGTATTCCGGGGTGTCGAGCAGGTAGCGGACGATCGCGGTCTGAAGGTGGCTGCGCAGCTCGGTCCAGGGCAGTGGACGCTCGGACTCAAGGAACTCGCCCTGGGTGATACGGTGCGCGATCGCGGCGTAGACCAGGCGGAAGGCGAAGTCCAGCGCGGCCGGGGGATCCGGGTGTGCGACGGGTAGGTGGCGCAGTGCGTCGGCGAAGTGGCGGTTGCCCTCGACGCTGACGCGCGAGCCCTCGACCCGTACCGCTTCGTGCCGGGTGCCGAGCAGCAGGAAGACGCGCAACAGGGCCTCGTGCGCGCGGAAGGCGTCCGTGATCGCGCCGACCGCTTCGGCGATTGCCACGGCGGGATCGCGCAGGAGACGCAACCGTTCCATCGACATGCGTTCCGTGATCTCGGCCTGGAGATTCTCGGTGAAGGCGTGCTGGATGGCCAGCAGAAGCCCTTCCTTGTCGCCGAACCGGCGGTAGATGCTGCCGACCGCCATGCCGGCCCGCTCGGCGACCGCGGCCACGGTCAGCGCGTCCACTCCACCCTCTTCGAGCAGCGCGTACCCGGCCTGCATGAGGTCCTGCTGCGAACGGCGACTGCCTTCACGGAGGGCCGCGGGCCTGCGGGTGGGGGACTCGGTCATCCGCGCAGTTTATCGACCGGGCTCTTGACGTCCATGTTGCCGTTGTGTGAATCTCGCTTCACATCAACTGTGAATCTAGATTCACACCAAGCTGCGGCACGCACCGCACGGTCGAGCCGTCCCCCTCTCCCATCCACCACGACCCCTCGCAACGGCGCGGGGCTGTCTCTGGAGGTGTCCGATGGCTCCGCGTTACGACATTGCCGTTGTCGGCTATGGTCCGACCGGACTTGCCGCGGCGTCCCTGCTCGGTCGGCTCGGCCACCGGGTGGTGGTCTGTGAGCGCTGGCCGGCTCTCTACGGGCTGCCCCGGCTCACCCACATCGACGACGAGACCGCACGTACCGTCCAGGCGGCGGCTGACGTCGACGAGGCGCTGCGGGACTCGTCCCCGTGCGAGTACCTGTGGGTCAACGGCAAGGACGAGACGCTCGTGCGCATCCCGGCGAACCCTGCCGGCCCGATGGGATATCCGGATCACATCTCCATGTACCAGCCGGACGTGGAGCAGGCTATGGACAAGCGGTTGCGCGGTTACCGCTCGGTCGACGTCCGCCAGGGCTGGGCGGTCACCGGCCTCGACCAGGACGACGACGGTGTCACCCTCCGCCTGGGCGGCTGGAACGCCGAGACAAGCTGTGCGGACGGCCCGCACGACGAGGTCCGGGCCCGCTATGTGATCGCCGCGGACGGCAGCCGCAGCGGGGTACGGGAACTGCTCGGCGTGGACCGCGAGGATCTCGGGTTCAACGAGCAGTGGGTCAACATCGACACCGAGTGGCTGCGCCCCCAACCTCCGGAATTCGCGTACGGCACCCAGTACTGCGACCCCGCGCGCGGGCACATGACCATCAACATCGGCAGCACCCGCCAGCGCTTCGAGTTCGCCCTGCTGCCCGGCGAGACCCGCGAGCAGATGACCACCCCGGAGACCGCCTGGCGGCTCCTGCGCGAGTACCACGGTCTGGGCCCGGACGACGTACGGATCACCCGTCAGCTGGTCTACGGCTTCGAGGCGCGCATCGCCAACCGCTGGCGCACCGGGAGGGTCTTCCTGGCCGGTGACGCCGCCCACACCATGCCCCCCTACCTCGGTCAGGGCGCGTGCAGCGGCCTGCGGGACGCCACCAACCTCGCCTGGAAACTCCACCTCGTCCTCGGCGACCGGGCGCCCGACACCCTGCTGGACACCTACGAGAGCGAGCGCCGCCCGCACGTCACCGCCATCACCCATGCTGCGATCGGCCTCGGCAAGGTAGCCAACACGCACGACGCCGGGGCCGCGACCGCCAGGGACGCGGCGTTCTTCGCGGGCAAGGTGCCTCCGCCGCCCCCGTTCCCGTCCCTTACCCAGGGAGTGCTGCGCCAGGGTACGGACGCGCCGGTCGGCACCCTCACTCCGCAGGGCCGCATCCGTCTGGCCGACGGACGCACCGGACGGTTCGACGACCTGACCGGATACGGCTTCACCCTGGTCGCCGCCGAGGACCCCGCCACCGCCCTCGGCCCCGAGCGGCTCGCCCGGCTGGAGCGCCTGGGCTGCGCCGTGGTCGCCCTCGACACGGTCGACGACCTCGACGGCCGGCACCAGGAGTACCTCCAACTGCTCGGCGCCGTCGCCTACTTGGCGCGTCCCGACTTCGTGCTGTTCGGTACGGCGAACGACCGCACGGACCTGGCCGCGCTGGTCGACGATCTCGACGCCGCGCTCTCCGGAACGGTCGGAGCCGCCGTATGACGACCGGGGATCCCGGGGCGGGGGACGCGCTGCCTCCGCTGATAGCGGCTCAGCACAGGGCCATGCCCTTCACCCGGCTCATCGACTGTGGCATGGACCATGCGGACGCCCGCCGGCTGCTCACCGGTGCCGGCGTCGGACTCCCGTGGCAGGACGCGGCAGCGATACTCGCCGACACCCAACTGGAGCGTGCCCGCCTCGCCGAGACGAGCGGCCACGACGTCACCGCCCGACAGGCGCGCCGATACGCAGCCGCGGCCCTGATGTTCGCGCAGATGGCGTACCAGACCGACACCGCGGAGAAGCGGGAGCTCTACGCCCGGCACACGGCCGTGACCGCCGCCCTCGTACCCGACGTGGAGCGCGTGGAGATCCCGCACCGCGACGGCATCCTCGGCGGGTGGCTGTGCCTGCCTGCCGGCCCGCCCCGCGCCACAGTGATCGTGTGGGGCGGGCTCAGCGGCTGGGGCGCGGCGTATCTGCCGGTCGCCGACGCCTACACCGCGCGCGGCCTGGCCTGTCTGCTCGCGGAAGGGCCCGGCCAGGGCGAGTCACGGCTGCGCCACGGGCTGTACGTCGACGAACGCGTCACCGACGGCTTCGCCCGCTTCGTCGACCTGGTCGAGGCCGATCCCCGCCTCGGCGGCGCCATCGGCGTCCAGGGCGTCAGCTTCGGCGGCCTGTTCGCCGCCCATCTGGCCGCCGCGGATCCGCGCGTCGCCGCGGTGGTCGTCAACGGTGCTCCGGCGGTTCCGACCGTCCCTGAATTCCGCACCGCCCGCGAGCAGATGGCCGCCGTGGTCGGTACGGACGACCTGGGCCGGGTGGCCGAGGTCATGGACGGTCTGCGCTTCGATCCGGACAAGGACCGCATCCGCTGCCCGCTGCTCCTGCTGCACGGGGGCCGCGACCCCCTCGCCACCTACGAGGACCAGGAGCCGTTCCTCCACGCGGCCGACCCAGCGACCTCCACGGTGCGGATCTGGCCCGACGGTGAGCACACCCTCTACAACCACGCCGCCGAACGCGACGCGCTGACCGGTGACTGGTTCGCCGACCACCTCACCGCCCGGGCCGCCCCGAAGAGTTAGGGAGACCAAGTGGACTTCACGGTCGAGACCGCCACCGACGCGGTGGTGGAGAGCTTCCGGGAGACCAAGGACCGGCGGCTGCGGCAGGTCATGGAGAGCCTGACCCGTCACCTGCACGACTTCGTGCGGGACATCGAACCCACGATCGAGGAGTGGGAGGCCGCGAGCGATTTCCTCACCGAGACCCTGAACGGGTCTGTGGAAGGGACCGCGAGCACCGTCCTCGGTCCCTTCCACATGACCGAGTCGCCCCGCCGCGAACTCGGCGACTCCATCGACCTCCTCGGCACCGGCCGCCCCTGCGTGGTCTCCGGCCGCGTCCTCGCCGCCGAACACCGAACTCGACGTGTGGCAGTGCTCGGAGGACGGTTTCTACGACGTGCAGCAGCCCGACGTACAGCCGCCGGGCAACGGACGCGGGCTGTTCCGCACGGATGGCGAGGGCCGTTACTGGTTCCGTACCGTCGTCCCCTCCCCTTACCCGATCCCCACCGACGGCCCGGTCGGCCGCTTGCTCGAAGCCGCCGGCCGGCACCCCTACCGGCCCGCCCATGTCCATTTCATCGCGAGCGCCGAGCACCACCGTCCGGTCACCACGCATGTGTTCGTCGCGGGCAGCCCCTACGTCGATTCGGACGCCGTCTTCGCGGTCAAGCGGGGTCTGATCACCGACTTCACCGAGTCGTACGACGCGCGGGACGCCGAACGCCTTGGCGTGACCGTGCCTTTCACCCACGCCGAGTTCGACATCGTCCTGGCTCCGCAAGCGGAGACGACGGGATGACCTTCGCCTACGAGGCCCTGCCGATGCGGGTGGTCTTCGGTGCCGGCAGCCTGCGCCAACTACCCCTGGAGGTAAGGTGGTTGGGCCTACGGCGGCTGCTGGTGCTGTCCACCCCCGGTCAGCGCGCTCTCGCCGAGCACGCGGCCACCCTGTTGGACGAAGCGAGTGCCGGTCTCTTCACCGAAGCCCGGATGCACGTACCGGTCGAGATGGCCGAAGCGGCCCGCGACGCCGCGCGCGAGGCCGGCGCGGACGGCTGCCTGGCCGTCGGCGGCGGCTCCACCGTCGGTCTGGCCAAGGCGGTCGCCCTGACGTCCGGCCTGCCCGTGATCAGCGTGCCGACGACCTACTCGGGCTCGGAGATGACCACCGTGTGGGGACTCACCGAGAACGGGCGCAAACGCACCGGTCGTGACCGGGCCGTCCTGCCCCGCAGCGTGGTCTACGACCCCGAACTCACCGTCGGCCTCCCCGCCGACGTGTCGGTCACCAGCGGGTTCAACGCCATCGCCCATGCCGTGGAAGCCCAGTACGCGCCCGACGCCTCGCCGATCGTGTCCCTCATGGCGGAGGAGGGGGTGCGCTCGCTGGCCACCGCCCTACCGGTCATCGCCACCGACCCCGCCGACATGGGGGCCCGCACCGACGCGCTGCGCGGAGCCTGGCTGTGCGGGGCGTGCCTGGGGGCGACGACCATGTCGCTGCACCACAAGCTGTGCCACATCCTCGGCGGCACCTTCGACCTCCCGCACGCCACCGTACACGCGGTCGTCCTTCCGTACACCGCCGCCTTCAACCTCCCCGCGGCGCCGGCCGCCGGGCAGGCCCTGCTCCGTGCGCTGGCCACGGACGACGTGGCGAAGCATCTCGCGCGAGCATCCGCCGGACTCGGTGTTCCCCGTTCCCTCGCCGAACTCGGCGTCACCGAGGGCGACTTCGACGAGATCATCGCCCAGGCACAGGCCCGGCCCTACGCCAACCCGCGACCGGTCACCGCCCAAGCCCTCCGCGCCCTCCTCACGGATGCCCTGAAGGGAACCCTCGCGCCCTGACCTTGAACCCCACGGACAACTCCCGCACATCGCCCACGCCAGGAGAAGGAAATGATCAAGTTGGTGGCCGCCGTACGGCGACGCCCCGGTATTACGCACGCCGAGTACGCCGAGTACGCCGAGTACGTCGAGTACGTCGAGAAGGTGCACGGCGGGATAGCCCTCGCCGACAGACTCACCGTGCGCAAGTACGTCCAGAACCACGTCCTGGACGGCGCCTACGGCATGCTCGGGGACACGGGCTACCAGGCGACACTGCCCCGTGACTCCGTGACCGAGCTGTACTTCGACGACCTCGCCTCCATGGGACGAACCTTCGACCCGTACGCGCGCGAGGTCATCGGCCCCGACGCGGTCAACTTCAGCGACCAGCCGTCCGCGCTCAGCCTGCTCGTCGAAGAGAGCGAGGCAGAGGCACCCCGACCCGGCGACGGCAGGGTGAAGGTCCTCCACTTCCTCAAGGCCGCCGACGGGATCACGCCGGAGGCCTTCCGGAAAGGCCTGCGACGGGCTTACGAGGAGGTGCTCGCCGACTCGTCCGGGCCCGCCCGGTACCTGCGCGGCCACCAGTGGAACACGCCCCTTCCCGGGGACGGCATCCGCGTACTTCGGAAGCGCATCGGAACAGCCCGCGTACGACGCCTACTCCGCCCTCTGGTTCGACGAGGCGGACGCCCTGACCGGCTTCCGCGCCTGTCAGCAGGCCTTGACCGACCGCGCGGAGAAGCACGGGGCGCTCCTTCGGCCCTCGCTGTCCTTCTTCCTCGTCACTCGGGAAGTCGTGATCTTCGATGACCTGCCCGACGGCGGTATCGCTGCATGAGCCACCGACTCAGACCGTTGTGCTCCGGTCGAGATTGTTCGTAAGCTTTCCGCTTGGAAGGTATTGAATCGTTTCAGTACCTGACGGGGGAGGGACACCCCTGTTCCAGCGCGGTGCGCTTACGAAAGGAATACGAGCCGTGGCCGAGGAGAACAGAAGTGCGTTGAGCCGCCGACACATGCTCGGCATCATGACGGCCGCGGCAGCCGGGGCCTCGCTCCAGCCGGCCACCGCGCCGAACGCCTGGGCGTCCGGCGGACACGCTGCCGTATCCGCGAGGCTGCAGGTCAGCTCCCGGACCCGGCCCCTGGGCACGGAGACCGCGCCGGCGTTCAGCTGGCTGCCCCCGGTGGCCAGGCAGACCGCGTACGAGATCCAGGTCGGCACCGGGCCGGGCAGGGCGGACGTCTGGCGCAGCGGCAAGGTGGCGAGTTCGAACTCCACCGAAGTGGCCTACGGGGGAGGGGCGTTGAGGTCGGAGCAGGCGTACTTCTGGCAGGTGCGGATCTGGGACGAGAAGGGCGCACCCGGCCCCTGGAGCGAACCGGCGACATGGGAGACCGGCTTGCTGAAGGGTGAGAAGGACTGGGCGGGCGCGCGGTGGATCGGCGGCCGTGAGGCGCAGGACCACGACTGGAAGGACCTGACCGCGACCGTCGTCTTCCGCGGCGGTCCCGACGCCGCCGGCGGGCTGGCCCTGCTGCTGCGCGCCGAACCCGTCGGCAAGACCTGGGGCGAGGGCCTCGACTGGACCATCCGGCAGAGCGGCGACGACATGCAGCTGGTGATGCGGACCAGCCACTACGCCGGTAACACCTGGGTAGACGACGGCACGTCCGAGCCGAACGGGGGCGTCGACCACTACGACCCCCAGAGCGAGACCAACCCCACTACCGCGGGCACCCGCAGCGTCCCGGTCGGCACGGTCGCCCTCCCCGCCTCAACCGGGCTGACCAAGGAGACCTGGGCCACCCGCGACCACACGGTGGCGGTGGCCGTCGGCGGGCTCACCGTGACCATCACCGTCAACGGCGTCCTGGTCGACAGCCGTACGCTCACCGGGGACCAGATCCGCCGCCACGGAAGCTTCGGCTTCGGCGGCGGCACTTCCGCCACCGTCCGCAGCGTCGAGGTGACCGGAACCGGTGCCCGCGACTTCTCCGTCGACCTGACCACGGGCGCCAACCCGTTCGAGAACGGCATCGGCACCCTCGCCGGTCTGACCTTCCCGCCGAAGAACCCCTACATCCCGTCCAAGAACAGTGTGCTGCCGATCGCCAACCCGGCCCCGGTGCTGCGCCGCGCGTTCACCCTGCCCCGAGGCCGCCGTATCGCGAAGGCCCGTCTGCACCTGAGTGCTGCCGGCAACGTGACCTTCACCGTCAACGGCGCCCCGATCACCGTCGACGGCAGGCGTGCGGCCCGGGACCGCACCAACGTGCCCCGCCTGCTGACCGACCAGAGCACCTACGACCGCACGGTCCTCTACGACACCTTCGACGTCACCGCCCAACTGGAGGCAGGCGGGCGGAACGTACTCGCCGCCGAACTGGGTCGCGGCTGGTACGGCGTCACCACACCCCAGGAGTGGTACTGGCAACTCGCCCCCTACGTCGGCCAGCCCCGCCTGCGCGCGAAGCTCGTCGTTACCTACGCCGACGGCTCCCGCACCACACTCGTCACTGACCGGGACTGGCTCAGCACGGACGGGCCCACGACGTTCGACTCCGTCTACTCGGGCGAGAAGTACGACGCCCGGCGAGCGGACCGGCTGGGGGAGTGGCGCTCGCCCGGCTACCGCACCGGCCGCGACTGGCGCCCGGCCACCGTCCTGATCCCGCCCGGCAGTTGCTCCGACCCTTCGCCCAAGTACCATGGCGCGCTCCCCGCCACGACCATCCCGGACGGCTTCAAGCCCGCCGTCCTGCGCGCCCATGAGGCGGAGCCCGTGCTGGTCAACCAGACGCTGCGCCCGGTCTCGATCACCGAGACGGCGCCCGGCTCGGGGACCTGGGTCCTGGACTACGGCCAGATCCTGACGGGCCTCGTCCACCTACAACTCACCGGCATACGCTCCGACAAGGAGGGTCTCACCCTGCGCATCCGCGGCGGGAACCGCATCGTCAGCGGTGACGGCACGACCGGCTCCCCCCTCTCCGTCGAGGAGGAGAACTTCCAGCACGACGCCAACCTCCAGACGCACTACTACACCCTCGGCAAGCGGCCGACGCAGACTTGGGAACAGCAGTTCAGCCACTTCGGCTTCCGCTACCTGGAAGTGATGAACCTTGAGGCCGTCCTCGGCCGAGCCCCCGATCTCCACCGCGACGCGAACGTACTGACCGTCGGCGTAGCCCGCACCGGCTTCGCCCGCACCGGCACCTTCACCACCGACAACGCCCTCCTCAACCGCCTCCAGCGCAACCTGGAATGGGCCGAACAGAACAACCTCGTCCAGAAACCCACCGACACCCCCTCCCGGGAGAAGAACGGCTGGACAGGCGACGCCATGGCAAGCTCCGAGTCCGAGTCGCTGACCTGGGACGTCAACGCCGTACTCACCAACTACCTGCGCCACTTCCCCGACACACAGATCTCCACCGGCCAGCTCCCCATGTTCGTCCCCATCGCCAAGGGCGGCTACGGCTACGACCACACCCCCGGCTGGAACGCCGCGTGGAAGGCTGTGCCCGCCTGGGACTCGGCGTACTTCGTCATTCCGAGGGAGCTGTACACCTACTACGGCAACAGCACCCTGTTCGCCGAGCTGTACGAGCACCAGGACACGCTTCTGAAGTACTACGAGACGCTGTTCACCGCCGACAACGACTACAAGTTCGAGGCGTCTCTCGGCGCCTACTCAGGAGCCGAGGCACCCGGCAGCAACGCCGTGATCAGCCTCGCGTTCTACATCCACTTCTGCGACTACATGGACGAGGTGGGCCACAAGCTGGGCCGCACCGAACGCGCCGCCCACTACGCGAAGTTGGCACGCAGGCTCCGCAAGGCGTTCATCGCGAACTACTGGGACCCCTCCCTGGGCTACTTCACCCAGGGCAGCGTCTCCAGCGAGAACGCACTCGCCATCGCCTTCGACCTGGTCCCCGGTTCGGACCTGAAGTCCGACGACCCCCGCTTCCTCTCCGGAACGAAGAAGCTGGCGGAGAACAAGAAGGCTCTCGCGAAGTTGCTGGCCGACCGGATCGTAGCCGCGGACCAGCACATCCAGAACGACATGTACGGCTCGCGCTACGAGTTCAACATCCTCAGCGAGTACGGCTACACGGATGTCGCGTTGAAGGCTGTTACGCAGACCGGAATCCCCGGCTACGTCTACCAGATCGCCAAGGGCGCCACTTCGCTTTGGGAGCAGTGGACCGACCGGCTCTCGGTCGACCACCATTATCGTTCCAACGTGGCGACCTGGTTCTACCAGAGCCTGGCCGGCATCAAGCCGACCTGGACCGCCTACGAGACGCTGCGTATCCGCCCTTACATCCCCTCGTCCGCGGTGAACAGCCGGGTCCCGAAGGGCACCGAGGACACTGACTTGGCACCGGCCACCCTCGACCACGTCAGCGCCTCGATCGACACTGCGCGCGGCACGGTGTTCTCGGAATGGCGCCGCCGCCCAGACGGCATAATTGCCCTTGCGGTGGCCGTCCCGTACAACACCGAGGCCGAGATCTGGGTCCCCACCCAAGAGAAGCCCGTTACCGCGCCCCGGGGCGTCGCCTTCGTCCGCGAGGACGTCTCCGGCGGCGCGGCCTACAAGGTCTACCGTGCCCGTGCAGGGTCCTTCCGCTTCAATGCCGGGTGACCTGACCCGGCAGAGCAACGCACCGTGCCAAGTTGTCGCTCTCGGCGCGGTGCGCATGCGGTCGGTTGCACGACAGACCCCGTCGGCGCCAACCCTCCGGAATCACGCAGGAACAGGTGGCCCGCCTGGCCGGCGTCGAGTAATTGTCAATTCCTGTGGATCGGTCCTGCCGCCTGGTTATGCGCTGAGGTGTCCGTGAAGCAACTGCCAGGCTCCGGCGTTGTTGACGAGCACGTTGGCGCCGCAGCCGGTTCCTGATCGCGGCTGGCCGTCGACGGTTCCGGTCCAGGTGAACCGGTAGCGGCAAACCGCGCGGCCATTGCTGTGGGTGATCCACTCCAGGGCGTCGATCTGGTAGATGTCGTCGCGGATGGTGGCGAAGGTCTCGGCGATGGCGGAGAGGACAGCTTCGCGACCCCGGTGCGATCCGTCGGAGAACCAGTAGACGGCATCGGGAGCGATCAGCGGGGGACGGCCAGGAGTTCACGCGATCGTCAAATGGGTGCCTCACGACCACGCAGGGGCCCGCACCCTACGTTCGCCCTCTGTACGCCCGTCGATAGCGCCTACGTCGGCAGATGGGTCCCCGTTTCTGGTCCCGTTGGCCTCCTGTTCGTCCGGGTGGGGAGTACCGGCCGCACACGGACGGGCGGAAGGGTTTCCACAGCTCCTCACCCCTAGGAGTACAGGATGAGTCACAAGTCCGGCAGACACCCTCTGCGCACCCTCCGTGCCATCGCGACGCTCGGCGCCACTGTCACAGCCCTGATCGCCTTAACCGTTTCCCCCGCGTCGGCGATCGGTGATGGCATCCACCGGGTCAACAGCGAACAGACCGGCCTCTACCTCGACACCAACGGGACGGCCATCTACGCGCTCAAGGACGCTGGATCGACCGGGTACGGCAACCAGATCTGGGTGGTATCCAACGTGGGCTCCGGCCGCTTCCGGATCCGGAACCAAAACACGAACGTCTGCCTGGACAGCAACACTGCTGGCAGTGTCTACCCGCTCGGCTGCAACGGCGGCAACTACCAGAACTGGTACACCAGCGGAGACCGGATCGTAAACGCCCAAACCGGTCGATGCCTGGACAGCAACTACGCCGGTAACGTCTACACCCTCGGCTGCAACGGCGGTAACTACCAGAACTGGTACTGGAATTGGTAGGTCCCACCGTACCCAGGTCGAGTAGCCACATCTGGGGCTGCCGGTTCCGGGCACGCAGGAGCACCGCACAGCCGAAAGCTTGACCGGCGGATCCCGGAACAACTGACAGGCAGGCACTTCGACACGCGCAGATCCCCGACGCGGTCGCGGGCATCGCGCCGGGCGGTGAGTGTCACGCTCACCGCCCGGCGACGAGGCGAGCAATCGTCAATGCCTGTGGTTGAGTTCTGACTTCAGCTTCGCGTTGGGGTGAGTCTGGCGAGTCCTTCGATGCCTGCGAGTTGGTCGTGGAGGGCGGGGTCTGGACCCGGGGCGGTGACCAGGAGGAGCACGGGCAGCTCGGGGTGCTGCTCGTCGTAGAGGTCGTTGTCGCCGTCGTCGCCGGGTAGGGCGTTCGGCTGGACCTGGATGCGAGTGGCGTCGTTGAGGGTGGCGAGCAGGTAGATGCCCAGGTAGTCGCTGTCCCGTTCGACGAAGACTGCGCCAAGGCGATCGGCCAGCAGGTCGGCAAGCTGCTTGGCGGTGTGGGTGCTCGTGCCGTACGTGTCGAAGGCGGTCATGATGGGGTGTGCTCCTCAGGCTGCGAGGGTCTCGTCGCGTTCCACCAGCAGTCCGTGTTCGAAGCGGGCGCCGGCGCGGACGAGCGGGACGAGGTGGGCGCCGGTGACCGCGCGCCAGCGGGCCTGGGCGGACTCGACGAGCTTGAACACCATCGCGAGGGCTGCGGCCGGGCTGCCGGCGCCGCGGGTGACCTTGGTGTGGAGCTTGACCGTGGAGAAGGTCGACTCAATCGGGTTCGTGGTCCGCAGGTGGATCCAGTGCTCGGCCGGGAAGTCGTAGAACGCCAGCAGTTCCTCGGCGTCGTCGGTGATCTTCGCGATGGCCTTGGGGAACTTGGCGCCGTAGGTCTTTGCGAACGCCTCGATGGCCTTCGCGGCGTGCGCGCGGTCCTCGGCGTTGTAGATCTCCTGCATCGCCTTCGTCGCGCCTGGCTGTGCGGACTTCGGCAGGGCGTTCGTGACATTGCGGGCCTTGTGGACCCAGCACCGCTGGTGGCGGGCAGCCGGGAACACCTCGGCCAGGGCCTTCCACAGCCCCATTGCGCTGTCGCCGACGACCAGCTCGGGATCGCGCATGCCGCGCCTGCGGCAGTCGCGCAGCAGGTCGGCCCACGACTCGGTCGACTCACGCAGCCCCTCGGCCGGCGCAATCAGTTCCTTGGTGCCGTCCAGGCGCACACCCATCAGCACCAGGACACAGGAGTGCGCCTGCCCGAGCCGCACCTTAGGGTGCACACCGTCCGCCCACACGTACACGTAATCGTTGTCCGCGAGGTCGCGCTGCTGGAAGGCGGCGTGGTCGTCCTGCCACTGACTGGTCAGGCGGGTCACCGTGGCCGGCGACAGGCCGGCCGCCGAGCCGAGGAACTGCTCCAGAGCGGGCACGAAGTCCCCCGAGGACAGTCCGTGCAGGTAGAGCAGCGGCAGCACCTCGCTGACCTTGGGCGACGTGCGGCACCAGGGCGGCAGGATCTTGGAGGAGAACCGTATCCGCTCGCCGGTGGCCACATCGACCCGCTGGTCGTTCACGCGCGGGGCCGTGACCTCGACGGGACCTGCTGCGGTGGTCACGGTGCGGGGCCGGTGGTGGCCGTTGCGGACCACCCTGCGCCGCCCGGCCGCGTCCGTCTCGGCGGCCAACTCGGCTATGTAGTGGTTGACTTCGGCCTCCAGCGCGGCGGCGAGCATCCGGCGGGCGCCCTCGCGCACAATCTCGTCGATCAGGGAGTCGGACTCGGTCGAACCATCGGCGTTCACTACGCTGAGCATCGGGCGTGCCTTCCCGACCCGCGCTGCGAACGCGGGCCTACTCGGTGACCATCACAGGATCATTCGGGAAGGTACGCCCTCTGCGTCCCTCCCAGGGCTGATCCACAAGTCCTGAGCATTGCTCGGCACACGGCCGCCAGCACGATGGTCATGGAGACCATGTGATGAAAGCGGCCGGGCTCGAAGCGTGTTCCCACGCCCGCGGAGCGTGCTGCAGAGCCTGAGCGGTCCCGCTAGGTCGTGCCACCACACGTGTCAGAGGGTTGTCGCCTGCCTCACCCCGGGAGGGAGTCTGGTCCGGGGACAGTCCTCGTGCAGGTTGACCATCGACCTGAGGCAGTCTGTTGCTTACCCAGAGTGTCTCCGGTGTCGGACTGCCTGGAGGGTAACGGCGCCCCCAGGCAGCCGACTTGAGGCTCTAGAAGAACCCAAGTTTCTTCGGACTGTATGAAACAAGAACGTTCTTCGTCTGCTTGGTGGTACATCGTACGTATGGCGCCGGCCTCAGCGAATGCGGGGTTTGTAGAGCGTTGGCGGGAGCTGGTCCGTGTATGGTCCGGATCTTGGCGCAGAGAGGGTGAAGGTGTGCCAACGCTTGTCGGTGACGGCTGGTGGCCGTCTCGTCCGCCGGGTCGAGCCTGGATCGCGGCCTTCCCGGCGCGCAGCAAAGGGGCCTGTCTCGGACTGAACCCGGCGTTAATCGCCCAATGAGACGGACAACGACGAAGGGGCCCACCGCAAGGGCCCTTCGACATCGTGCCCGGTGACGGACTGACGGAGACGAGAATCGAACTCGTGAGGGGTTGCCCCCAGCACGCTTTCCACATGTTCGTCTGGGGGTTCGGGGAGGGTCGGGGAGAACAAGCGGACTGAGAGACAGGGCCCAGCGACCGCTATCCCTCCGTGGCAAGCTTCCGCAACTTGGCAACGGGGATGCGGTAGTTGAGTGCGGCGGCGGCTACCGGTCTGTCGTGGTCAGCCCACTGCAAGAGCGCGGGACCGGAATGCGGGTCGCCGGCCAGGACCCGTGGTTCCCCGGACCTGGGAATCGTGCCGGCGATCTTGAGGTCGACGCCGAACTGTTCAGTCCAGAAGTAGTGCTGGTCCTCATAGGCCGCGCTGTCGGCGTCGAGAAGACTGCAGGCTGCTGTCTTCGCTTGCACGATGGCATTCGTCCAGTGAGGGAGCCGCGCATACGTACCGTCGGTGCTCCTTCGGACCGTCACGTCTCCGGCCGCGGTCACCCATGCGGCTGCGGTGCGGCAGCGCTCGTCCACGACCAGTCCGTTCTGAACCGGTAGCCGCGACGTCGTGAGCCATTCGACAGCGGGTATGTCGCCGACAGCGGTAACGACGAGGTCGGCGTTCATGACGCCTCGCCCATCGACGCTCACGCCGTGAACAGGATCCCCGACCAGGGTCGCGCCGTTGGGAGACACGATGACCTCGAGGCCACAGGCCACTGCCCGGCGGGTGACGAGGCCTGCAAGCCATTCACCGAGCTGTCGCTGTTGCGGCAATGTCTGGGCAATGAGGGAAACGCGAACGCCGCGGGAGATCAGCGTCGAAGCCACCTCCATTGCAAGGAAGCCCGAGCCCACGACGATTACGCACTTGACATTGAGAAGGCGCGTACAAATATCTCTGGCATCTGCCAGCGTCCGAAGAACGAACTCGCCTCGCTGGCCGCGCTGCGCCAATCGTCGCGCGTGGGATCCGGTTGCGATGACCGTGCCGTCGAATACGACCGCGCGTCCATCGCTGAGACTTACCGTGCGGTTGGAGACGTCCAGGCCAGTAGCAGACGCGCCACGGATCAGCACCACGTCGTCTGGTAGCTTGGACAACGCGGCACTCTGCGGATCACTCGTGCCGGCGAGTATCCCTTTCGACAGCGGAACCCTCGAGTACGGATCTTCATGTTCTTTGGAGATGACGGTGAGTTCACCGTCCCAGCCTTGGGCCCGAAGCGCCCCAGCAGCGGTTACGGCGGCAATTGAGCCACCAACGATGACGATCCGGCGCATTAGTCCCGAACCGCGAGTGCGGCGACAGGACAGACACGGGCGCCCGCACCCGCGAGTTGTTCAAGCTCGGGACTGATCGGTTCTTCAACCTTGAGACGCACGTAGCCCTCATCGTCCAACTCATAGACTTCGGGTGCCGTCTCGGCGCACAGCCCGTAGCCCTCACACGTGGGAAGTTTGATCTCGATTTTCATTCCTTGTCCTCTTGGCTAGTTCGCCTTGACGGTCAGCGGGACTGCATCGAGGCTTCGGACGACGGGGTTCTTTCCGCGGACAATTGGCCCGGAGAGTTCGAATGCCTCGACGAGAGGGATGAACGCCTCGAAGAGCGCCGTCATCTCAAGGATCGCAATGCCGCGTCCTGGGCAGCCGTGAGCTCCATACCCGAATGCGAGGTGGTCGAGAGGGTTTCGATGGAGGTCGAACGTGTCCGGATCCGGGTAGTGCCGCGGGTCGCGGTTCGCCGCCGCCCAGTGCAGCATGACCCTCCCGCCGGCCGGGATCGGCGTCCCGCCGATCTGGATGTCCTGCGTCGCGATTCTGAAGAATCCGGTGACTGGGCTCTCCAGACGCAGGACCTCCTCAAGGACCTGTCGCAGCAATCCCCGGTCCTCGCGCACCGCGCTCCAGATCTCGGGACGCTCCGCGAAGAGGGCAAAGGTCGCGCTCAATGCATTGACAGTCGTGTCCATGCCCGCGGTCAGGTAGGCGTTAAGGCTCGCCACTGCGTCATCGAGCCCGATTCGGCCTTCGTCGACCGCGTCCATCATGACGTCGCCCCATTTTCCCGGGGTGAGCTTGCTGCGGTCCGCCATGGTGGGAATCCACTGCTGGTAGGTCACCATCTCCTGGAAGTGTTCCTGGAGGTACTGAGTGATCGGCCCGAAGCCGGCAAAGGTCGCGTCTGCTCCTGGATGGAACTTCTCCCGATCTTCGACGGGGAGGCCGATCAAGTCCGAGATGACATTGATGGGATAGACCGCGGCGATGTCCTTGTAACCGTCGAAGCTCCCCTTCGCAGTGTGTTCGGCGGCCACGGCTGCGGCGTATGCCTGAATCTCGTTGCGAACGTCCTTGAGTGCTCGTGGCGCCAGCTTGTCCGACAGGATTGCTCGCAGGCGGTCGTGTTCCGGTGGGTCGTTGGCCAGAACGCCGCCCTTGAGGAAGTCATTGAAGTCCTGTCGCAGAGCGACACCGCGCGCAGAGGTGAATGCTTCCCAATCGCCCGTGGCCTCCCGCACGTCTTCATACCGGGAGAGGAGCCAGAACTCGTACTTCGACATGTACACCGCCGCAGACTTCTCCCGGAGTTCGGCAAGCACAGGGAAAGGATCGGCAACGACGTCCGGACTGAATAGATCGACATCGCTCTGGACGCGAGGTTCGCTCATGGCAGTGGGTCTCCTCAGACAACGCTCGAATGCGGCCGGGGACAGCGATGTGATCACAGCCACAGTAGGTGCCGGGGTGAGTTAACCGCCCAGGCCTCGTGCTCCGAAAGCGGAGTGCAGCAGATTCTTTTGACTGCCAGTCATTGACGACATCAATGGTCGGCGCCGAAGGTTGATGAACCGGTCGCCCACCGCGCCCCAACGCGAGCGCGTCACAACGGATGAAGGGTTGGCTATGGATCTCAGCCGCATCGACTTGAATCTGCTGGTCGCGCTCGACGCTCTCCTGGCGGAACGAAACGTGACTCGGGCTGCCGCGCGCCTGTCGGTCGGCCAGTCGGCCATGAGCTCAACGCTTGGCCGTCTGCGTCGCCTCTTCGATGACCCTCTCCTCGTACGCGAAGGTCGACAACTGCAGGCGACACCCTTCGCCGAGTCCATTCTCGGCCCCCTGCGCGAAGCTCTCGCCCAGGTCGATCAGGTTGTCAACAGCAGTCGTCCGTTCGACCCCCGGACGACGCACAGGACGTTCTCGATCATGGCGACCGACTATGTGACGCTGATCTACCTCTACCCGCTCCTCGATCAGCTTTCGCGCGAAGCCCCGCACGTGTCCTTGAAGCTCTTCCCGGTCAGCTCTGACGCGTCCGATCAGCTGTGGCTTCGCGAGGTGGATCTGCTCATCCATCCGCTCGAGACGCTGCCAAGCGCCGAGCGGTTCAGACGCGTGGCGCTGTTTCGCGATCGCTATGTTGCCGTGACCGACGGGATGTCTTCGCACTTCGACGTGGGGTTGGCGCCTTCGGATCTGACCTCACGACCCTTCCTCGCGACAACGATCGCCAACAGAGCCGCCTACGGCGACGTGCAGCTGGAGAATCTCGGCATCAAGACCAACCAGGTCATCGTGGCCAGCTGCGTTCTCGCTCCCTTCCTCATCCGCGGAACCTCGCTGCTGACTTTGCTCCCCGAGCATCTGGCGCAGTACGCCGCCGCGCAGGTCGACATTCGGCTCCTTGATCCGCCGGTTGACCTGGCACCTGTGACAGAAGCGATGCTTTGGCTGCCACGGCATGACAATGACCAGGCGCACCGCTGGTTGCGTGACACCTTCCGTACTGTCGTGGAGACATTCGACATGACCAGCTGGAACTGGGAGACGGGCCGGCCGATGGAGCGCACCGCGAACTGACGTGGGGTCTTGGCGCCGAGACTTGGGCGGACGACGTCGCACCAAGGCTCTGCACCCAGAGTGAGTAATGGCCTCTGGTCCCGCGCGGCCGACACGGTTCAGGCCGTCCCGCAGGTTCTGCAACAGCGTCTCGGGCATGCGTCGCGATGCGGTCGCCGGTCACGTCGTCGTTCCGGCCCAAGTGGTCCGCCCGGGTTCCGCAGTCAATCGGGGTTCTGGGCGAACGAGGGACGCGTCCCGGGCATGGAGCATTACATCAGGGGAGCGGTTACGGCTGCTTGCTCACAGCTCGCGGGCATGGGTGGCTGGAAGTCGATGTCGGGCGGCACAGGCGTTGTTCATTCAACGGTGCCGCTCCTGTCGACGCGAGCGGCGTCCCTGCAGCATGGCCGGTCAGGTCTTCCCCAGGTCAGTGAGCCGCTGAACGGACAGGGAGCAAGCCATGTCCAGCCATGACAGGAATATCCAGGTCGAGCCCGAGGCCTCGTACTGCCCTTATCCGCTGTACACCGAACTGCGAGAGCGAGGCGTGACCTTCGTCGAGGAGGCGGGAGCCTTCATGGTCACTCGGGCCGAGGACGTCGACACGGTGCTGCGTGACGTCGAGACGTTCTCGTCGCGCGACACCATTGGTCTTCCGCCGGCCGAGCCGGGGGGTGAGCCGACGGGGCCCGGGTTCTACCTGGTCGACACGGATGCGCCGGAACACAGCCGGCGCAGGCGGTTGGCGGCCAGGGCGTTCACGTCCGGCCGGGTCGCCCGCTTCGAGCCGGAGATCCGGGCGATGGGCGCGGAGCTGATCGAGGGCCTGCGCGGGCGGGACGAGGTCGATTTCGTGGCTGACTTCGCCGTGAAGCTGCCCATCGCTGCCATCGCCACGGTGCTGGGCGTCGAGGAAGCGGACACCGCTGCGATGCGGCGGCTGTCGGAGAAGGTGCTTTCCGTCCTCGGAGACGCCCCCGACCCGGTCGGCTTCGCGCGGGCCTGTGAGGAGTTCGGTGCGCTCCTGGCGCCGGCGTTGGAGGCCGCGGCCGGCGTGGAGCAGGAGACCACCATCCTGCACACGATCGCAGCCTCTGAGATCGGCGCGGAGGACGCCATGCGGTTCGTCATCGAGTTGCTGTTCGCCGGCAACGTGACGACCGCCGATGCCATCAGCAGCAGCACCAGGTTCCTGGCCGAGGATGTGCGGCTGGCCGACCGGTTGCGGCGGGAGCCGTCGCGGCTGGCGCCGTTCGTCGAGGAGTCACTGCGCCTGGAATCGCCTGTTCAGGGGCTGTTCCGGACCGCGACCCGTGACACCGAACTCGGCGGCAGCCCGATTCCGGCCGGCGCCCGCCTCCTGGTGGGTTTCGGAGCCGGCAACCGTGACCCGAAGCTGGTCGAACGGCCCGATGAACTGGACCTCGATCGTGTCTCGCCGCACTCGCACTTCGCGTTCGGCCGGGGAGCGCACACATGCCTGGGACACGCCCTCGCCCGCCTGGAGGTGCGCGTCGCCCTGGAGGTGCTGCTGGGCACGGTGCGACGCTTCGAGTTGACGGTCCCACCGGAGCGGCTCGACTACCAGCGCATCCTCAGCGTCAGGCATCTGCAGTCCTTGCCGCTTCGTCTGTACTGGTCCTGAGGGACCGTACCGTCTCCCAGAGTGTCCCGGACGCTCAGGTACCCGACCTCGCTGAGGCCGGGTCCGAGCCGGAGGGACTTTCGTGGTGAAGCCGGGACCGGTGGAGGCAGGCCATCGCCACCGGTCCCGGCTTCACCGGGTCCGGGGTTGTTCACCGCCGGGCCGTGCACGGTCAGATGGGTGGCCTTCGGCGGGTAGCCGGCCGCCGTGACCGTGTACTCGCCGCCGTCGAGGTCGGTGAAGGCATAGCCGCCGTCCTCGCGGGTGGTCGCGGTGGCCACCACGTTGCCGCCGTGTCGATGAGCGTGACCCGCGCGTCGTTCAGCGGCCGGCCCGCGGCTTGGACCAAGCCCCGCACGTGCAGGCCGAGGGAGAGTTCGAGCTCGGTCCTGGTGACGCCCTGCGCGGCGATCTCGACAGGCAGCGCGATCGGCCGGTAGCCGGCCGCGGTCACCGCCAGGGTCAGCTGACCGGGCACCAGCTCGGCGAAGCCGAAGGTGCCGTCTGTGTCGGAGAGCCGCCGGCGAGCACGTCGGCCGCGACCACCATGGCGCCATCGACCGGCTTCCCGAGGCCAGGCGTCCAGGCTGCGGCCGCCGTCCGGTCCTCCACCGGCGTCCCGGTCAGCGGGCACGTCATCGGCGTCGAGTCGGCACCCATGCCGCGGGCGGTCATCACCCTGATCTCGCTGGGCGGGCGGCAGGTGAGCCGCATGGTGGCCCACGCGGACGGTGCCTACGCGGTGGACGCGCCGGGCGCGGGAAGCTACGTACTCATCGCTTCTGCCGAGGGCTACCAGCCGCAGGCGTCCACGGTCGTGGTCGGCGGCGAGCCGGTCTCGTACGACATCCTGCTCTCCGCC
Source organism: Streptomyces sp. NPDC007896 (assembly GCF_042959425.1). Taxonomy (NCBI): domain Bacteria; kingdom Bacillati; phylum Actinomycetota; class Actinomycetes; order Kitasatosporales; family Streptomycetaceae; genus Streptomyces; species Streptomyces sp. NPDC007896. The sequence continues at coordinate 434,200 of NZ_JBIBKX010000003.1, forward strand.
ACCAGCGGCCTGGTCGGCACGGTCAGGTCGACCAAAAGAGCCTAGACCTCGCCAACACAGGCCCGCTGACCTTGCTGACGGGTTATCAGACTCCTGCAGTCCTCCGCCGGATCGGCGCCAAACGGCTGGAGACGTGGCTGCGCAACCGCAAGGTCACCCCGCGCTGACCGGCTTGCCGAAACCGCTGTCGAGGCCGCCGAGCGCCAGAACCCGAGCCTTCTTGGGGAGAAGCTGACCGCCGAGCTGGTGCACACGCTGGCGAAGGAGGTGATGGTCCTCAACCAGCACATCGCCGAGGTCGACAAGCTCATCGAGGCCCGATTTCGCGACCACCAGAGCTTCGAAGTGATCACCAGCATGCCCGGCCTGGGTGCCATCCTCGGTGCAGAGTTCCTAGCTGCCACCGGCGGCGACATGGCTGCCTTCGGCACCCCTGACCGCCTTGCCGGCTTCGGGGGTGTCGCGCCCGTTCCCCGCGACTCGGGCAAGATCAGCGGGAATCTGCGACATCCCCAGCGATACAACCGCGCCTCCAGCGCGTCTTCTGCACCTCTGCGTTGTTCAGCATCCGCTACCGCGAAGAGTCGCGCCGCTATTACGACCGCAAGCGCGCCGAGGCGAGCGTCACACTCAAGCCGTCCTCGCCCTCGCCCGCCGCCGTGTCACCGTCGTCTGGCCTCTCCTGCGCGATGGACGGTGCTACCAACACACTCCCCCCATCGCCCTGACGGCTCGACAAACACCATTAGTAGGACTCCGTCGGGTCTGTCAGTTGACCGTGTTCAGGAGCATGCGGAGTGTGTGGACGCACATGAAGTCAATCGTGTTCGGGCGACGTTGGCGTTATTCGTGGCGGATGTGTTCGCCTCGGTGCCGCGCAAGGAACAGTGGGCCAAGAGCGACTGTTACCTGCGGGGACTGATTATGGACGGTCGCCGCAAGTCCATCCAGGCCATGGCCTCGCGGCTGCCGTACGGCAGTGCGCCGATTGCAATGACCACTGATCTGCCCCCTCCAAGCGCCTCACTGTGTGTGGGCCTTCACACCTGGCGGGGGCTCTGCGGCGACGTCGCCGCGGGAGTCGGCTCGGCTCATCGACCAGTTGCTGGTGCAGCAGGCAGGAGCGGCGCCGGCATGACCATGGGCTACGGCTTGGCGAGCTGGTTGAGGGCGTCGGTAAGCGTGAGCTCGCCGTCGTCCTTTGCGTCGTGCCACCGCGCCAGGGTCGACGCGGCCGCGCGCAGCATCTCCGAGGGGAGGCCAGCAGCCGCAAGCATGTCGGCGGCTTCCTCAAGTTCCGGTCCCCATCTCCAGGCGCGTGCCGCCGTCATGACGATGTACTCGGGTTCGGCGAGGTGCGAGGTTGTGCGCCGGGAGGCGACGTCGATGAGCTCCTGGTCCACGCCGTGCTCGCGCGCCAACCCGATCGCGAGCGCCACCAGCACGCGCGAGGTCTTCTGGAAGCTTGCGTACGCGAGTTTCAGAGCAGACGCCTGCCCGATGCCGGTGCCCAACACCTTCGTACGGACCGCGGTCCCGGCGAAGAGTGCCTCGACTCGCTCGGTCGCGCCGGCCGCGCCGGACAGGTACAGCGTCGGTGTCTCGCCCTTTACGGGTGGGGCGCCGACGACGCCACCGTCGACGACGGTCGTCATCGGTCCGAGCAGCCCGGCGATGCGTACGGCGCGTTCGGGGTTGATGGCGTTCGCTTCCAGGTACAGGCCTGCGTACGCGTGCTCGGCGACTTCGCGGGCCAGGTCCTCGGCCGCGGCCGGCGGGCACAGGCTGATCACGACGTCGCAGCGGTCCAACAGCTCATGCAGCGTGGGCACCGGCTCCAGGCCGAACCGCTCTGCCCGGGCCCTGCTGGCCGGGCTGCGCCCGTCCGTGCTCCACAGGACCGCGGTGGAGTTGGTCGCGGCGCACGCTGCGACTGCGGCGCCCATGCTGCCGGGGTGGAGGATGCCGACGGTGGGCTGGTTCACAGTGCTACTCCGGGGTTTCGTTGAGCAGGAATTTGATGGCGTCGGTGATGTCGTCGACGGTGTGGTGCGCGGCGGGGAGAGGCTGGATCCCCTACATGAACCGCACCGGGATCCCCTGGCACTATCTGGACATCGGCCGCCCGCCAAACCATGACCTGCGCAGTCTCCTGGACGCGGTCCACGGCCGCGGCGTTCGGCCCGCCAGGCGGGCAGGATCGGTTCGACCAACTCCCAGCGGGCATCGGATAAATCGCTGGGATAGTGACGACGCTCAGCCATGTCTCCTGGAGTACCGGGTGCCGCCGGCCAGGCCCAGGTGCATGCATCAGGCCCGCGAAGCGAACGGAGTAGAACGGCGCATCCTGGGATGAAACACGAGGAGTGCATCCAAGATCACCTACTCAGCGCCGCGTGCTTCCGCCGTCCGCGACAATGATCTGTCCCGTGATGAACGAGGCGTCGTCGGAGGCGAGGAACGCCACGACGCCCGAGACGTCGGCCGGCATCTGCACACGCTTGATGTTCTGCATTTGCACGGTCTGCTCGAAGAAGAACTCGCTCGTCTTCTCCGCCGCCGTGGCCGTGCGGACCAGGCTCGCCGCGACGCCGTTGACGGTGATGTCGTGAGCGGCGAGGTTGGCGGCCAGGACAGAGGTGAACCCGTTCAGCGCGCCCTTGGCGGAGACATAGGAGACGAACGGAGGCGGCGGAGTCCAGTAGCTCGAGGACGTGATGTTGATGATCCGTCCCGACCCGGACTCCTTCAGGTCGGGCAGGAACGCCCTGGAGGCCAGGAAGGGGCCGTCCACGTTGACGGCGAAGGTGCGACGCCATTCGTCGAAGGTCACGTGGTCGAAATCGGCCAGCAGGACGACCGCCGCGTTGTTCACCAGGATGTCGGCGGCGCCGAGCTCACGTCGGACCCGGGCGGCGAACCCGTGGATCGCGTCCTCGTCCGAGACGTCGACCTTGTCGCTGAAGAATCGCTGACCGGTCTCCGCGACGAGGTCCCGCGTCTCGTCGGCCGGATCGATGTCCGCGACCGCGATGTCCGCTCCCTCCGCCGCGAGCCTGCGGGCGATCTCCTGCCCGATGCCCGTACTGCCCCCGGTCACGACGGCGGTCCTGCCCGTCAGCTTCCCAGTCATGGGTCACTGCTCCTTCCGGTGCTTCCGGGCGGCCGCGACAAGGCCGTCCTCCAGGGATGGTGCGCTTCGAGACGGCGGAACAGCGGCGGATTGTTCGTCTAATGAACATGACCGTTGAGCTGGGCGGGGGTCATTCCTACCTTGACGCTGCTCGACGGTCGGCCACCGCGCCGAGCGTCCTGAATCGGGTCAGGTGGAAGGGCGGCGCGGAGGTACTCCGCAAGGCTCAGGGGCGGCACGGCAGCGGTGTTGCCGGGATGACCGCGACAAAAGCACCCACAAAGGTTCCGGCAGCGGACGCCGGTTCCGACAGCAGCGCTTTGCGCCAAGGAGTCGTCCATGGTTCAGATCGAGTCGCCCAAGGCGGCAGAGGGAGAGGGCGGCAGATACACCCTGACCTCGGGCACCCTGGTCGCGGTGGTTCTCGCCGTCTGCCTCGCACAGATGGCCCTCGCCGTCCCATCACTCATCAACGGGCTGATCCAGCAGGATCTCGCGCCCTCCTCGGCCCAACTGACGTGGATCACCGACGCCTTCATGCTTCCCGTGGCGGCGCTGGAGCTGGGCTTCGGCGTGTTCGGTGACCTGTTCGGCCGTAAGCGTCTGCTCGTCGGGGGCGCCGCGTTCATCGCGCTCGGCTCGACCCTCGCGGTCCTGGTGCCGGGTTCGGGATACACGAGTGACACCCGGGTGACGTTGCTGATTGTTGCCCAACTCCTCAGTGGCATCGGGGCCGCGGCCATCTTCCCGACGAGCCTCGCCATGGTGGCGGCCGGCACGCACACCACCGCCACCCGCGCACGTGGCGTGGCGATCTGGGCTGCCGCGCTGTCGATCGGCGGCTTCCTCGGTCCGCTGCTGGCAGGCCTCTCCACCAAGATCCACAGCGGCTGGGCCGGGAACGCGAACTGGCGCTGGGCCTACGTCGGTGTCCTCGTCATCGCCGCGGTGAGCGCGATCCTGTCGCTGGCCATCGCCCGCAACTCCTCCTCGCCCGAGGGCCGATCCCTCGACTGGCCGGGGCAGATCACTTCCGCACTCGGTCTGTTCGCTCTGCTGTACGCCGTGATCCAGGGCTCCGAGAGCGGCTGGGCGAGCCCGCAGATCATCATCGCTTTCCTCGCCGCGGCCGTGCTCCTCGGGCTGTTCGTCTTCGTGGAGAACCGCGCGGACGCTCCGCTCCTTCTCCTGAGCGTGTTCAAGAACCGGGCGTTCGCCGTGAACTCGGTGGTCACCGTGATCGGGATGTTCGGCTTCCTCGCGATCATGTACTCGACCAGTATCCGCCTCACCATCATCCAGGGAATCAGCCCGCTGAAGGCCTCCGTCGCCTACCTCTTCTTCGGAGGCATCGGCCTCGTGCAGCTGCCCCTCACCTCCAAGCTGCTCGAGCGGTACAACCCCCGGTGGGTGCTCTTCACTGGCCTGACCCTCATCGGCGCCAGTGGGCTGTGGTTCGCCGCCATTCCGACCAGCAACCGGGCACTGTCCTCCATCTTCGGGCCGCTGATCCTCGCCGGCGTCGGCTCGGCACTGGCCTTCGCCGCCATCAGCGCGGTCGCGGTCAACACGTTGCCCAACCACCTCGCCGGCATGGCAAGCGGTGCCACGAGCACGTTCCGGGACCTCGGGTTCGCGCTCGGCCCCGCGATCATGGGCGCTGTCGCACTGAGCCAGGCCGCCAAGGAGATCTCCCGCAACCTGGCGGACAATCCGACCCTGAGCAAGGCCTACGCGGCTTTCCAGGCCGCTCCGGCCCATGCTCCCGCGGATCAGAAGCCGCAGCTGGAGGCGGCGGTGCACGCCGTGGGCTCGGGCCCGCTCGGCGCCAACTCGGTGCCGGGCAGCATCACTTCGCCGGACGGTCACGTCATCCCCTTCAACCCGCTCAAGGACGTCGCTTTCCACGCCCTCAGCAGCAGCTACTCCCTGGCGTTCGTCCTCGGTGGCGTGGCCGCTCTGGTGGCGGCCGCACTCACCCTCGTGGGCGGGCCCGGCGGCGTGGACCAGGCCCATCTCGACGACGACCCACACACCCTCGACGGCTGACCACTGACGAACGCGTCGGCGCGGGAACCGACGGGCCGGTCAAGACAGCTGGAGCGCCCGCTGCGACACCTCACAACGAGCTGTTGCGGCGGGCCACGGCGTACAGGAGACAAGGATCAACACACACGCTCGGACAGGAGTCGAACAGTGACCGCGACACGCCCGGAGACGAGCGGGAACGACATTCACATACCGGCCACGGTCGCCGAGGCGGAGACCGCGTGGCTCGTCGCGATCACGAACGGCGACGAGGAAAGGCGTGAACTCATGCTCCCCGACTGCGTGATCGTTCGCGGCCCGGTCGGGAATGTCCATGAACGGGAGCGTTTCCTTGGCTACAAGGTGTCCATGGAAGCCATGGTCCAGGCGCAGACCAGCGAGGTGACCTGTCCGGAGCGAGGCGGACGGGCATCATGACGTGATTCCAGAAGATGCACATCCGGCGCCTGCCCGAACTGCCGCCGTTCCCGGTGAAGGCTGCGGCCATCAGGGTGTGATTCTCGACCGACGAAGGCTGGCGACTCGGCCACATGCAGGTCTCCAGGCGGCAGACGTCGGCATGACGTGCCGCTTTCCTCGCCGTGCGAGAAGTCACGAGGTGCGAATAGGGATGCCCGGCCGCCAGCCAAGACTCCTTGACAATCCCAGTCCGCTCGCGACCAGCGACGGAACGGCCGCTTGCAGCTTGATCGAGCCCGCGGCCACCACGACGGAGAGAGCCGCGACGACCTTGCCACGGCCGTCGACGATGCGCGTCGCGACCGACTCGGCCCCTTCGCTCAGCTCTTCCTTGACGACCACCGTTCCGGTCGAGCGACAGGACGCCAGTTCGTCACGGAGTTCGGTCGGGTCCACGATCGTCTTTGGAGTGAAGCGCCGCAGCCTGCCCGCCAGCACCTCATCGATGAAGGCCGGACTGCTGTGGCTCAGAAGCACCTTGCCGACGCCTGAGCAGTGCAAGGGCAGAAGGCCGCCGACCTGCGAGGTCAGACCGACTGCGTTGACCGCCGAGAGCCGCTCGATGATCACGGCCTGGTCGCCTTGGAGAACAGCCAACTGCACATGCTGGCGAAGTGCCGTGTACAGGTCCTCCACGAACGGCTGGGCGGCGCTGCGCAGCGTCTCGGTGCGTGGGGCGAGGGTCCCGAGGCGCCACAGTGCAAGACCGATCGCGAAGCGATTGTCGCTGGTGCGCTCCAGAGCGCCTGCCTCCACGAGTTCGAGGGCGAGGCGCCTGGCGGTGGCGTGCGGCATGCCGGTGCGCCTGACCAGGTCGGCGAGGGTCAGCTCGGTGTTGTCGGGGTCAAAGGCGAACAGCAGATCCCAGAGTCGGGAGCTGACGGTGCGTCCTGGCTCGTTCGCGCGAGGCATGAGCCTCTCCTTCATCATGTACGGCCCCGGCCACTCTACCTTCTATGTTCGTTGGATGGATGAACCAGTTCTTTCAGTGCGTACTTTGCCGAACTCTTGCAGGCAGTCAGTTACCCCTCGCCAGAGGCCCACGGGAGTGAAAGAGCATGATGAGTACGGAAGCAGGCCCCAGGATCGCGATCCTCGGTGGCGGCATCGGAGGCCTCGCTGCCGCGGCCTTCCTCCGCGACAAGGGCTTCCACAGTGACGTCTACGAGCAGGCCGCCGCTCTGACCGAGGTCGGCGCCGGCCTGGTGATCGCACCCAACGCCGCCCGCCTGCTCCGGCGTCTCGGCGTGCTGGACCGGTTCGTCGAGCGGGCGGTGCAGATGGAGATCGGCTGGGAGTTCCGGCGCTGGGAGAACGGTGCCGTCCTCTCCGCGGAGAATCTTCGGGACGGGTGCAAACGCCTGTACGGCGAGCACACCTATACCGCCCACCGCGCCGACCTGCTGGCCGCCCTGAGGTCGGCTGTCCCCGAGCACTCGCTTCATCTTGGCAGGCGCTGCGTCTCGGTCGAGTTCGAAGGCGACCAAGCGGTTCTGCGGTTCGAGGACGGCGAAACCGTGCGCCCGGACATCCTCATCGGAGCCGACGGAGTCCACTCACGCGTGCGTGGCGCCATCGTCGGCCCGACTCAGGCCAGGGAGTCGGGCATCTGCGCCTTCCGGGCCCTTGTGCCGGCGGAGAAGGCACCCGAGTTCGCCAGACGGCCCGCCCAGACCCTCTGGATCGGCCCTGACCACCACCTCGTGCACTACCCGGTCTCCGGCGAGGAGTACGTCAACCTCGTCGCCTTCGCACCGGCCGGGGCGAGCAGTGTCGAGTCGTGGACGGCCACCGCGACGCTCGAGGAACTGCTCGATGAGTTCGACGGCTGGGATCCGCGTCTGGTGGAGTTGATCAGGTCGGCCGACACGCCAGGGCGCTGGGCGTTGCTCGACCGCGAGCCTCTCGACCACTGGAACTGCGGCAACGCGACTTTGTTGGGCGACGCGGCCCACCCGATGTTCCCGTTCTTCGCCCAGGGTGCTGCCCAGGCGATCGAGGACGGCGCCGTCCTGGCCCTATGTCTCGCGGAGGCCCCGGACAACCCGTTCGCGGCGCTGGGGCGCTACGAAGAACTCCGTCGACGCCGCACGGCACGCCTGCAGGAGGTGTCGCACGGAAGGTCCCACATCAACCACCTTCCGGACGGCCCTGAGCAGGAGGCCCGCGACCTGGCGTACTCGCAGGCCGACCCGCTCAGGGCGAACGGCTGGATCTACGAGTACGACCCCGAGGTCGCCGTCTCGGCCTCGGTGTGAACCAGCCCCGGGAGGCACATGCGCCTCCTGGGGCCGGACAGCCGATCGCGGTATTGGGCATCGGAGGCGATGGTGGCTCCAAGTGGCTGAACCAGCGCGAGCATCAGGCGTGGCGCACGTTCATCACCGCCAGCACCCTGCTCAGCCGTGTGCTCGACCAGCAGTTGCGCACCGATGCCGGGCTCTCCCACGTGCAGTACGGCATCTTGACCCGCCTCGCCGACATCCCCGACCTGTCGATGCGGATGCTGGCGCTTGCCGAAGCGTTGGGGCTCACCAAGAGCGGCCTGACCTACCAGATCGTGCAGCTGGAGAGAGAGGGCCTGGTCAGTCGCAGAGCCAGCTCCACTGACGACCGCGGAGTGATCGCCACCATCACTCCGCTCGGCATGGAGGTCATGGGCCGCGCGGCATCCGGTCACGCCCGCCTGGTCCGCGAACTGGTGATCGATGCCCTCACCCCACAGCAACTGGAGGCCTTGGGCGAAGGCTTCGCCGAGGTTCAACGCCGGATCGTCGAGCGCGAGACGTAGCCCGCGGACCGGTTGATGACCGGGTGCCCCTGCCATGGCTGCGGACCGCCGCGGTCTCGATTTCGGCCTGGCGGCCGTGCTGGCCGGCTGGACGGGTAGCGACGCATGGCCGGAGTCTGGTCGAAACGAGGCGATCGCCGCGGAAGGGCTGAAGCCGCCGCATCACACCGTCCTCGCGGCAGTGTCCCAGTACTGACCGGTCGTCCAAGCGGATGTGCGACCGGCTGAGCTGCCAATGCCTGGAACGACATGTCGACGAGCAGTACACGACGTTCGGCTGAGGCGTCCGGCTTCAGTCGGCCGTGCTCGGGAAGCCGGAAACCTGACATCGCTTCTGTGAACAGCCCGTTTGGCAATGTCTTGATCTTCGATACCGAACAAGGCATTGGCCATCCAATGAACACAGCCGTTGTCGTCACCCTGGCCACATCCGAGAATTCGGCGCGGACGGCCCGAGATGCGGGCGTGTCCTCAGCGATTTTGTCGAAACCTGAGTACGTCCGAAGGGCGGATCATCGAATGGCACCCGCAACCGGTAGTGGGCTCGTCGTGCGAACTTTGCAGCGAGCCGGAGTCAACGTCGCCTTCGGCCTGCCCGGAGCACACATCGACCCCGTTCTTCAGGAGGCCAAGGACGCCAAGCTCCGGGTCGTCGACGTGCGCCACGAGATGAACGCCGGTCACGCGGCCGAGGGCTATGCACGGGTCACCGGGGACCTGGGGGTCGCCGTCGTCACGGCCGGTGGCGGTTTCACCAACGTGCTGACCTCGATCGCCAACGCCTATCTGGACCGCACCCCCGTGCTCTACATCGCAGGCTCCGGTCCTCTCGAGACGGACGAGGTCAACGACCAGCAGGCCGGATTCAACCAGGTCGCCATGGCTGCCCCGGTGACCAAGTTCGCTCACCGCGTCACCCGTACCGAGCTGATCCCTCGCCTGGTCGCCCAGGCGATCCGCACCGCGCAGTCGGAGCCCAAGGGACCGGTGCTCCTCGACATCCCCTGGGACGTCCTGCGCCAGACGGTCGACATCGACGAGTTCGAGGACTACCGCGTCGAGATCGACGGCACTGGCATCGCCCCCGCCGGCGGTGTCGACCGGATCATCGAGGCGATCGGCACCGCCCAGCGGCCGATCGCGCTGGTCGGCAAGTCCTTCGTCACTGCCGAGGCACGGGCGCAGCTGCACGAGTTCGCCGCCCGTACCGGAGTGCCCCTCTTCGCCGACTGGGAGGGGCTCGGCGCGATCGTTGGCTCCGAGCAGCACGTCGGTCTCGTCCAGACCCTGGCCACCGTCCCCGAGGACGAGCGGCCCGACCTGGTCCTTCTGCTCGGGCTGCGCTTCGGGATGACGACACAGTTCGGCACCGGCCGACTGCTCCCGAAGAGCGCGCGGATCTTCCAGATCGACCCCGACGGTCGTGAACTGGGCCGTCTGCAGGATGTGGAACTCGGTATTCAGGCCGATCCGATCGGCACGGTCGGTCTGCTGAACGAGCGCCTGGGCGACAGCCCCGTGCCCTCTGGGCGCGGTGACTGGCTGGCGACCCTGCGGGACGTCTCGGCCACCCGGCGCTCGGCACTCGCCGCCGAGACCGAGGAGCACGAGGACGACGCGATCCACCCGTACCTCGCGGTCCGCACGATCGCCGAGAGTGTCCCCGACCAGGCCACCGTGCTCGTCGACGGCGCCCTGACCGAGCTGTGGCTTTCCGAGACGATCGCCCTCGCCCCGCTGGCCCACTACCTCGGGCACGGCTACCTCAGCGCGATGGGGAGCAACCTCGGTGTGGCCCTGGGAGCGCAGTACGCCGCCCAGGACAAGGCGACGATCCTGGTCACCGGTGACGGTGCTGTCGGCTACAGCCTGGCCGAATTCGACTCCCTCGTCCGGGCGGGACTCCCGGTCGTCGTGATCGTCCTCAACAACCAGGCCTGGGGCGCCACACTGCACACGCAGCAGTTCTTCTACGGACAGGACCGTGTCACCAACAACCGCCTGGAGAACGGCTCCTACAGCGGGGTGGCACGAGCTCTCGGTGCGGACGGAGTCGACGTCACACAACTCGACCAGCTCCGCCCGGCGATCGAGGCCGCCCTCGCGGCACGCCGACCGACCTGCATCGACGTACGCGTGAGCCTCGCGCCCATTCCGCCGGAGGAGCGTGTCCTGAACGGCGGAGCTCCGTTCGGCGGCATCGAGATCGACGCCTGAGCCGCCACTCCTGACCCCCACGAAGGAAGGCCATGAAGGACACGACTGACGCCGGAACCCACGACCTGGCCGTCGAGGACCGGCGTCAGCGTTTCCTCGGGAAGACCTGCCTCGTCACCGGCGGCAGCAGGGGGCTGGGCCTGGCAGTCGCACGGGCGTTCGCACGCGAGGGCGCGCGCGTGATCATCATCGCGCTGGACCCGGACCAGCTGAAGACCGCGAGCGATCTGATCGGCGACGGCACGATCGCCGTGGCAGCCGATCTTTCATCGTCGGCCGGCATCAAAGCCGCGGTCACGGAGGTCGCCGCGCGGGTCGATCACGTCGATGCCGCCTTCCTCAACGCCGGGCAGGGGGGCGTCAAGCCCCTCGACGACATGGACGAAGCGACCTGGGACACGGTGTTCGACACCAACGTCAAGGGCTCGTTCTTCCTCGTGCAGGGTCTGAGGCCCTTGCTCGCACCAGGCGGGGCCGTCGTCTTCTGCGGCTCGGCAGCCGGCCGAAGGGCCAGCGCGGGAATCGCCGCCTACGGAGCAAGCAAGGCCGCGCTGGAGCACCTGACACGCATCCTCGCCGCCGAAGTCAGCGGCGAGGGAATCCGGGTCAACATCCTCATTCCGGGCGGCATGAACACCGACATCGCCGCCCGCACGACGGGCTTTCCGTCCAGCGGAGCCGAGGCCTTCCGGGAGCGGGTCAGGGCCAGCACCCCCATGCTCCGACAAGGCGAACCGGACGAGCTTGCCGACGCCGTGCTCTTCCTGGCCTCGTCCGAAGCCGGTTACATCACCGGCGCGGCGCTCCCGGTGGACGGTGGCGCCACCGGCTTCACCCGCCCGCCGACATAGCGGAGACGGCCGCCGTCGATCACCACCCGCACCACCGGAGCCGAGCGGGGACAACCCGCACGGAGTGTCTGTTCGGCCCGCCGACCGGCGCCGTCATCCAGGTCGCGTACGCGGTCCCGGACCTCGCTGCCGGGATGCGTTGGTGACTGACGAACTCGGCGTTGGGCCCCGGTTCGTGAACGGGAGGATAGGCGGCGAGGACTCGACCTACCGGGGAGGGCTGAGTTCACCATCGGCCTCGCCTTCTCGGGGCAACATGATGGTCCAGCTCGTCCAGATTCTCGACGACGAGCTATCGATCTGAAGAGGTCGAACGTCGCGAGGCGAGCGGAGTGCCGGTGCCTTTTCACGACCGTGCCTCAGGGGGTGGGGTCTTCTTCCTGGGCACCGGTGAAGACGCCCCGGGGATGGTCGAACTCGTCCAGGACAGCGGGATCACGTGAGATCTTGATTTCCTTTGGCGGTCAGTCGACTGGGACGGAGCGCGGGCCTCTGCGCGACGGGGTTGCTGCCGACCTGACCGCGGGGCCGGTGCCGCCACCGGCCTCGTGGTCGCGACGCGATGCGCCTTCCCGCGAAGCACAGGCGAACGCTGTGGACGACCGGGGTCGTCCACAGCGTTCGCCGATGTTGAGAGGCCCTGGCGGGCTACTGTCCGTTGGTGAGTTCGATGTAGGTGTTGCCGGTGACCGGGCGGTGGTCGTAGGTGCCGGTGACGGCGGCGCTGCCTTCGTAGCCGGGTGCGGGGACCGTCAGTTCCTGGTTCTCGGCGTAGACGGTGACGTTCAGCTTGGCGTCCTCGCCGGGGATGGTGACCTTCCAGCGGGTGGGGTACTTCTTGCCGGTGGTCGGGCTGGTCCAGAGGGTGGACTCGTCGGGTGTGAGGGTCGCCTCGGCAATGGTCTGGGTGCCGTCGGGCTTCAGGATGGTCGCGAAGTTGTTCTTCTTGTCGCCGCGCTTCTGGTTCCAGACGCTGATCTTGTCGCCGTTGGACAGGTTGAGGTTCATCCAGGACCAGGAGCCCTCGCCTGCGGTGAGGTTGGGGAGGGGTCCCCATTGGCGGTCCACCCAGGATTGCCCGCGGACCTTCTCGGTGTGGCCGCCCAGGGTCAGGGTCCCGGAGGTGTCCACGGTGGGCAGGGCGTACTCGTAGTTCCCGTACTTCGCGTCGCCGAACATGGGGAAGTATCCCGTTCCCATGTTGTAGAGGGTGCTTCCGCGGGGGCGCAGCGTGACGTCGATGATCCCCTCGGGGACCTTGGCGCGCAGCTTCTGCTCCTTGGCGTCGCCGGTCCAGGTGATGTTGTCGGTGTGGATGTCCACGCCCTGCTTGTCGGAAAGGCCTGTCCCGGCGGGGAGGGGGATCTCCGACTTCGTGTACCAGCCGGTGTCCTCGTTGACGATCGACACCCTGGAGATGGCGCCTCCCTGCTCGCCGAAATTGGAGTTCAGGTAGTGGGCCAGGAACCCGTACCGGTGGCCTCCGGCGGTCACGTGCGCTGTCACGTACCAGGACTCGTTGGACTGGCCGGGGTGGTAGCTGAGGTCTGCAGCGGGGTCGATGAGGACTGGGAGGTCTGTCTGAGTCAGCCCCTTCGTGAAGGCGGTGCGGTGTGCTGCGGTCGAGCCGGCCGCGGTCGTCGCAGTGGCCGGTCCTCCTGAGGCGAGGGTGAGTGAGGCAATCAGCGCGGAGGCGATGGCCGCCGCGCCGATGGTGGTCTTACGCATGGTGGCTCCTTGCGCGGAGGTTCCGCACGGTGCACAGAACCCTTTTGTGAACGAAACGGTTTCGTACTCTCGATGGATGCGATCAGGTGTTTGGGAACCTGTTGTGCGGGGAGGTGGGGTGGTCGGTAGATGGCTGCCCGATGGTGTGGGTCATGTCCAGGGGTGTGCCGTATGAACGACCCCCTGCAATATCCGACAGCTGTCAGTTTATCTGCTGCCGGGCAGGTGTCAACCCGTGCTCAGATGCGTCGATGTGGGCAGCTACGCTGGTCAGACAGGCGAGCACGCCCTACGGCCGACTGAGGAGGACGCGTGGGAGGCAGGTCGAGTACCACTCGCCGCGCGGGGCGCCCCGGCGCGGATTCCGTAGCGGTGCCCGCAGATCGGGACGTCCTGCTGCGGGGCCTGGAGGCGTTCTCGGAGCTGGGCTACGACCGTGCCTCGGCGCGGGAACTCGCGCGCCGTCTCGGGGTCAGCCATACCTTCATCAACGACCGCTACGGGTCCAAGGCCGCCTTCTGGCGTGCCGTGGTGGACGCCGCGCTCGGGGCTCAGCTCACGCGCATGGCACCCGCCGCTCCCGGGAGCGGCGACGAGGACGTGATGCGGCAGTTCGTCAGGGAGTTCTACCGCGTCAACATCGGCGAACCGCACCTGGCCTTGCTGATGGCGGACGAATCCGGACGGGACACCGAGCGGCTGGACTACCTCTACCTGCGTTACATCGAGCCGACGCTGGCCTTCGTCGTGCCCAGTATCGAGAGGCTGATGGCGTCCGGGCGCATGACACGGGTCCCGATGGACGTCCTGTTCTTCGCCATCATCGCTCCCGTGGCCGGACTGGTGCAGGAGCCTTTCGCCCGGCGCCTGGGCCGTCCCGAGCACCTGTCGCAGGCGGAACGTCTCGCCAGGGCGGATGCCCTGGCCGGACTGGTGGTGGACGGCCTGCTGGCCCCGGGCGACGCGAAGTGCCGGTCGTCAGTGTGAAAGACGGCAGGCCCTGTCTCCCCGACCGGGGAGGCAGGGCCTGACATACGCCCGTAGGGGCGAGGACGATGTGTCATACGCCCGTAGGGGCGAGGACGATGTCGAAGCGCACCCGACTCCACGTGCCGTCGATGACGCGGCCGTCGGGCGTCGGCGTACCGGCGGGCTGCCGCTCGAACCGCTTGATCAGTGAGTCCTTCACGCCGAAGACGGTGTCCTTGCGGCCGATCGGGTCGCCCTCGGGGAAGATGTGCGTCACCAGCGTGCGTGCCCCCGCGTGGGACACCATGAAGTGCAGGTGGGCGGCGCGCAGCGGTGATCGGCCGACCGCGTCGAGCATCTTGCCGACGGGTCCGTCGTTCGGGATGGGGTACGGCGTCGGAGTGAGGCCCCAGAAGCGGTAACCCCCGTCGGCCGCGGAGAACAGGTGTGCCCGGCCTGCGCGCTTGCCGGCCTCGTACTGCACGTCGTAGAGCCCGTCCTCGTCGGCCTCCCAGACCTCGATCCGCGCGCCGGCGAGCGGGGTGCCGTCGGTGTCGGTGACGGTGCCCTCGACCCAGCAGGGCTCGCCGGGGGCGCCGAAGGCCAGGTCCTCGCCCAGTTCGATCGCGGGGGAGTCCTCGACGAAGAACGGCCCGAAGACGGTCGCCTCGGTGGCGCCCTTGTAGGCCTGGTTGTTGACGTTGATGGTCTGCATGCTCGCGCCGAGGGTGTCGGAAAGCAGGATGAACTCCTGGCGGACCTCGTCGGTGATGTGCCCGGCCTTGGTGAGGAAGTCGATCGCCGTCCCCCACTCCTCCTCGGTCAGCCGGACTTCGCGGATGAAGGAGTGCACATGCTTGACCAGGGAGGTCATGAGTTCCTGCAGCCGCGGGTCCTCGCAGAGGTCGAAGGAAGCAACGACGTTGTCGACGAGCCGCTCCTCGACCGCCTGCTGCTCCGGCGACACCTCGCGGTAGATCGCGCCGTGGGTACCGGGCTGGGCCGAACCGGGGTTGACGTAGGTAGGCATGACGGCCTCTTCCTTCAGTTGATCGGGTCGCCGGCCCACGCCGCCTCCAGCAGCAGGGTCAGGTTCGCGTAGGTGACGGGGGTGGGATTGTTGGCCGGGATCGCCTTCATGACCGGCCCCAGCGCCTTGGCGATGCCCTCCTGCGGCATGCCGTAGTCGCGCAACGCCCTCGGCGCGTCCAGCACCTCGCGCAGGGCGGCGAGGCCGGCGCTCGCCTTCCGTGAGCCGAAGGCCTGGGCGATGCGGGTCTCCGCCTCGGGGGCGTGCGGGGCGTTGAAGGCCAGCACGTAGGGCAGCACGACCGCGTGGGTCTGGGCATGGGGGAGGTTGAACATGCCGCCGAGGACGTGGCAGATCTTGTGATGCATCCCGGAGCCGGCCGAGGCGAACGCGACAGCGGCGAGGTAGGCGCCGTAGAGCGTCTGCTCGATGCCCTCGACGCTGGTCGAGTCGTCGGCCACCGCGGGCAGGCCGGTCGCCAGCGCGCGGATGCCCTCCTGTGCCAGCGCCCGGTCGATCGGGTCGGCACGCGGGCCCCACATCGAGTCCACGCAGTGCGCCATCGCGTTCAGGCCGCTGGCCACCGTCATCTCGCCGGGCAGCGTGGTCAGCAGAGCGGCGTCGTAGACGACCGACGCGGGCAGCACCTTGTCGTCCACGCCGGTGGTCTTGGTCTCCCCCTCGGTCAGACCCCACACATTGGTCGCCTCGGAGCCGGCGTAGGTGGTGGGTACCGCGACGATCGGCAGCCCGGTGGTCAACGCCACCGCCTTGGCCAGACCCGTGGTCGAGCCGCCCCCGACGCTGACCAGGACGTCCGCTCCCGCGTCTGCCGCCACCCGGAGGGCGCGCGCCGCGACCTCGACCGGTACGTGCATCACGACCTCCTCGTGACGCAGTACGACCGGGATCTCCTTGGCGATCGGGTCGGCCAGCTCCTTCTCGCGGTCCGACGCGATCAGCATGACCTTGGAACCGCCGAGTGCCTCGACCTCCGCCGCCACGGCGACGGGCGAGTCCCCGGCCGCGAACACCACGCGCTGAGGAAGGGTTTGGTGGGTGAACTTCATCAGGCCTCCGCCAGCCATTGCTTGCCTTCGCCGTAGAGCTGCTCGACGGCTGTGCCGGTGAGACCGGGAAGCCCGTCCTTCACCGTGAAACCCGCCTTGGTCTGTAGATATGCCAAGTGCCGGTAGCCGGTCGGGAACCGGTTCAGGAGCTCGGGATCCAACGTCAGTGAGGCGGCGGGGTCGACGACGTCGAGCCGGTCCTTCTCGTAGATCGGCTGCCTGCGCACGAGGGTCCAGCGCCCCTCGTGGCGGGAGAGGAAGTCGTAGAAGCGGCCGGTGCACACGACATCGACCTCGACGCCGTCGATGCTCGCGCGCTGGTTGATGGTCATCTTCGTCTGGGCGATGGCCCGGTCGCCGACGATGTCCGCGGTGTGGCCACCGAGGAAGTGCAGGATGCTGACGCCGTTCTCGAAACCTTCGCGGCTGGCCTTGATAAAGTCGGTGGCGCTTCCCTGGAACCAGGTGGCGCTCATCCAGCCGTCGCGCGGATGCCAGACCGTGGCGAAGCGGTCCCAGTCACCGGCATCGCGCCACAGCGCCCAGTTCTCGATGAGCCGCCGGATCTCCTGGCGGTCGTTGTAGGCCTGCGACATGGTTCGATCTCCGATCGATCTCGTTGCGCAGGTCAGATGGGGTAGTGGCGGGATCCGGACTGGATGGTGATCCAGCGCAACTCGGTGAACTCCTCCAGCGCGGCGCGGGAGCCGAACCGGCCCCAGCCGCTGGCGCCGACCCCGCCGAAGGGCATCTGGGGTTCGTCGTGCACGGTGGCGCCGTTGATGTGGCAGATGCCGGACCTGATGCGGCGGGCCACGTCGAGTGCGGCGGCCGCGTCCTTGCCGAAGACCGCGGCGGAGAGCCCGTACTCGGTGTCATTGGCGACCTCGACGGCCTCGTCGGTCGAATCGACCTCGATGATCGAGACCACCGGCCCGAAGGTCTCCTCGCTGTAGATACGCATGTCCGGCGTGACACCACGCAGCACCGTGGGCTTCACGAACAGGCCGTCGTGCGTGCCACCCGTCAGGACCTGCGCGCCCTTGGCGTGGGCGTCCTCGATCAAGGCGACCACGTGGTCCCGGGCGGCGACGTGGACCAGCGGGCCGATCTGCGAGGCGGGGTCGCTCGGGGGCCCGACGACGAGCTTGGCGGCACGCTCGGCCAGCCGGGAGGAGAGCTCGTCGGCGACAGTCTTGTC
This sequence comes from Streptomyces sp. NPDC007896, assembly GCF_042959425.1. Classification (NCBI taxonomy): domain Bacteria; kingdom Bacillati; phylum Actinomycetota; class Actinomycetes; order Kitasatosporales; family Streptomycetaceae; genus Streptomyces; species Streptomyces sp. NPDC007896. The sequence continues at coordinate 451,698 of NZ_JBIBKX010000003.1, forward strand.
GACGATGACGCGCTCGGTCGACATACAGATCTCGCCCTGGTTCATGAAGGCACCGAAGCTGGCCGCCGCGGCGGCCTCCTCCAGATCGGCGTCGGGGAGCACCAGGAAAGGCGCCTTGCCACCGAGTTCGAGCACGACACGGGTGAGGTGGCGACCGCCGAGTTCGCCGATGATACGGCCGACCCTGCTGGACCCGGTGAAGTTCACGCGCGTCACGGCGCGGTGGGCGATCAGCGCCTCGACGACGCTCGGACCGTCCTCGGGCGCGTTGCTGATGAGGTTGACCGCACCGGCGGGCACACCGGCGTCGTGCAGCACCTGGACGATGGCGGCCTGGGTGAGCGGCGTCTGCTCGGAGGACTTCAGCACCACGGTGTTGCCCCACACCAGCGGCCACACAATGGAGCGCACGCCGAGGATCAGCGGCGCGTTCCAGGGTGCGATGCCGACGACGACGCCGACCGGCTGACGTACGCCGAGGGCGGTCAGGCCGGGCACGTCCGACGGGATGACCTCGCCGACGGCCGCGTACGCCTGGGCCGCCGCCTCGACGAGCATGCCCGTCGCGACGTGCACGTTGAAACCGCACCAGGGAAGAGTCGCGCCCATCTCGCGGCTCATCGTGGCGACTATGTCGTCGGTGCGCTCGCCGAGCAGCACGGCCGCACGCTCCAGAACCGACCGCCGTGCGGCAGGCGGGAGGCTCGACCACTCGGGCAGCGCGGCCGCCGCCGCGTCCACCGCGAGGTTGACGTCCTCGACGGAGGCGGCGGCGACCCGTGCGATCGGTTCACCGGTCAGGGCCTCGGTCGTCTCGAAGTAGCGGCCGTCCCTGGCCGCGACGTGCTCGCCCGCGATGAGGAGGTCACTGGTCCGGACCGCGCCGGATGCGGGTGCCTCGGTCTGAGTGGCTGACATGTGTTGCCTCACTTCTACGACAGCGGCGATCGCCGCATGAACCATGCATGGCGATCGCCGCAGGAACCATGTACTCGAACACTCCATGACCGGCGGCAGACCCTGAACGCGGTTGTCCATTCATCGAACAGCGGCGGAGGATTGTGCCGTCGGCCTTCCGGGACGTCAGACCGGCGGGAAACGCCTGCCCATGACCATGTGCGCCAGGAGCCAGCCCTGCGCGGTCTCCTGCCAGACCTTCGTCACCACCTCCTGCATCGGGAACGGCGCGAGGTTCTCGTCGAGGACGGTGTACATCTCGTGGAAACACGTGGTGATCGCGGTGTTGCCTCGCACCGTGATCTCGAGTTGCGTGGCCTTCGCGGCGACGGAGCGGCGGCGGGTCCTATGGAAGTGGGCCCAGGTCTCCCGGTCGTCGACCATCCCGACCGGGCCATGGACGACGCGGCTGTCCTCGAGCATGAGGGGGATCAACGCTTTCTCGCCCTCGACGAGAGCGGCGAGCCATGCGGCCTCTGCCTGCTTGATCGCCTCGACGGCTTCGGTGTTCGCGGTGGACGCGGATGTCATAGGTCCAGCTCCAGAATCAGTGAGTGTGCTCGCGATGAGCACGTGGTGAACATGCCGTCCGCGCGCTCACGGTCGGTCAGGATGTCGTCGCGGTGGTCGGGTTCTCCGGCGAGTACGCGCACGATGCACTCACCGCAGATCCCCTGCTGGCATGAGTAGGGGGCGTCGACGCCGCCCGCGAGCAGGACGTCGAGGACGCTCTCGCCGTCCTTGACCTCGTACTCGCCGCCGGACTTCGCGAGCCGCACGGTGAACGACCCGCCGGCCGTGTGCTCGGCGGCGTCCGCCACCGGTGCGAAGCGCTCCTTGTGGATCGCTTCGGCAGGCCATCCCGCTCCGAGCGCGGAGGAGATCACGAAGTCCATGAAGCCCCCGGGACCACAGACGTAGATCGCCGTCTCGGGGTCCGGCCGGCCGATGTCGGTGGCGATGCTGAACCGCTGGTCGTCCGGGCCGTCGTCGAAGTGGAGCCGAACACGGGGGTTGTGCTCCAGCTCGTCGAGGAACGCGGAATCCGCCCGGCTCCGAGTGCAGTAGTGCATCTCGTAGTCCGCGCCCTTGGCTTCGAGCGCGTGCGCCATGGCCAGCAGGGGTGTGACGCCGATCCCGCCGGCCACCAGCAGATGGCGACGTGCCTCGTCCGATACGCCGAACCTGTTGCGCGGAGGGGAGATCCGCAGCCTGTCGCCCTCGCGGAGCCGGTGCATCCCCAGCGAGCCGCCGCGCGACTCCGTCTCGGCCAGCACCGCCAGCCGGTATCGGGTGAGGTCGTGCGGCGGCCCGCACAGGGAGTACTGGCGGACCAGTCCGGTGCCACCGTCCACCACTACGTCCACATGGGCGCCGGCAGCGAACTCCGGGAGCTCGAAGCCGTCAGGACTGACCAGGTCGAGCACCACGATCCGGGCAGTCGCGTCGCGCCGGGCCGCCACGATGGTGTCGATCCACTCATTGCTCATCGTTGTTGTTCAGACGCCGGCGGCGGCCTGGGCCGCGGCGTCGTCGCCCTCAGAGCCCTTGCCGAGGGTGAACAGGCCGGTCTCGACGTGGTGGACCTCCGACGCGTCGCGGATGATATTGATTGGGTCGCGCCCGGCCTCGACATCGTCGGCCATCGTCAGAAGCATGCGACGCAGCATGACGACGCCGCGGTCCCCGGTGGCCAGGGTCTCCTCGGAGTCCAGGGTGATCGCTCCCTGCGAGCCCTGGGCCTCCGCGTCGCCCGGGAACTTCTGCCGCTCCTCGTCGGTCAGCTCGTGGTTCTGCTTGCCGTCCTGCGCGATGCCGATGACGAAGCGGACCATGCGCTCGGGGTCGTTCGTGCGGATCGAGAAGAAGACGCGGTGGCTGGTGTCGTCGGAGGGCACGACCCACAGCAGCTGGTCCGACCGTCCGTCGGGTGTGGGTTTCACGTAGTCCGGCAGGCCGAAGACGTTGGGCAGGTGTTGATCGACCGCGAAGCCGTACTCGGTGACCTCGCCGTCCTCGCTCTCCATCTCGAACCGCTGGGTGTATTTCACACCGTGGTCGGTGCGCTCGTACGACAAGCGCTCGGCGATGGTCGCCGGGTCGAAGAAGTTCTCCGGGTAGCCGAAGGTGCCGGTCCCCAGCATCTGGTATCCGCTGTGCGTGGAGTGGAGCCAGGTGACGTGGGTCGGGTCGGCGGAGTTCTCGTAGATGTTGAGCCAACTGAAGTCCGACGGCATGCCGAGGACCGCCGCGTGCGGGACCGGCCAGCTGGCGAAGTACTTCTCGTCCTCCGCGGGGTTCTCCAGCGCGTCGTAGCGGGGGAGTTCGGGCTTGAGCTCGGGCGGGCCCATGTAGACGAAGACCAGGCCGTAGCGTTCCGCGACGGGGTACCACGGCTGACGGGCGGCGTCGCGCCGGCGCCCCAGGCCCGGCTCGCAGGCCTGCTCGATGCAGTGGCCCTGGACGTCGAACTTCCAGCCGTGGTAACAGCAGCGGATGCCGTCGTCCTCCACGCGGCCGTAGAAGAGGCTGGCGCCGCGGTGGGTGCAGCGTTCGATCACGACGCCGGGGTTGCCCTGGCCGTCCCGGAAGACGACGAGGTCCTCGCCCAGCACGCGGGTCTTCTGCGGCAGGGCGCCGGCGACGAGCGTCTCCGAGCTGGCGATCGGGTGCCAGTAGCGGCGCAGAGCCTCGCCCATGGGCGTGCCGGGTCCGACCTCGCGCAGGCGGGCGTTGTACGAGGGCTTCGGGCGGCCATAGGCCGTTCCGGTGTCGATCTCTGAGGTGGTGGTCATCGTTCTGTCTCCCGTGCGGCTCGGGTGCACAGCAGATGGAGCATGCAGGGCGGTGGGGGGACCTGCGAGGGCACCGTCGTGTGCGACCTCGAATAGAAGTGTTGATTCACATTCGCATTTAACCTGCGAGTGCGTCAAGGGTCACATTCAAGTGCTCGTGGACCGGGGAGATGATCGGTCGACAGAAGGCCTGATGGGGCGGGAGGGTGGCCAGGCGCACCGCTCGTCTCGGTCCGACGGGCCCGCGTACGCGGGCCACCGGAGGGGATGTTGGCGGCGTATACGCTGATGCGGTGAGTACCGAACCGTCTCTCGATCTACCGCCGGCGCAGCAGGCGCGCAGCCGACTGACCCAACAGAGGATCCTGGAGGCAGGCACGGCCCTGCTCGAAGAGGGCGGCACTGAAGCACTCACCGTCGCGGCGGTGGCTTCCCGGGCGGGCGTCTCGGTGGGCAGCGTCTATCGGCGGTTCGGCGACAAGGACCGTCTGATCGCGGCCTTGCAGCACGACATGATCGACCAGTTCCGTGCCGACATCGTCCGCCGCTTCACTCCACTGCGCACGGATCCGGCCGCGCTGATCGCCTCGGCGGTCGCCGGACTCACCGAGACGTATCAAGCGCACGAGCGCCTGATGCGCGTCTTCCTGGCCGCGGGCGCCACCGATCCCGCGGTGGCCCGGGTCGGCTCCGAGGCCGCCATCGACGCCGCCCGTGTCTTCCGCCAGTTCCTGGAGCCGATCGTGCTGATGATCGACGCGCCGGAACCGGAGGTGCGTGTGGATGTCGTCTACCGCTTGATCTACGGGACCTGTCAGAACCGCGTGCTGTACGGCGAAGTGTTCGAGTCCGACCGGCCATTGACGTGGTGTCAGCTCACCGACGAGCTGGTGAACGTCGCCTGCCTGTATCTGCTCGGCGCGCCGGCGCAGTGATGCCCTGGATCACCAGATGCGAATGCGATCCCCCCTTCACATTTGCGTCGGGCGGCGACATACTGAGCGGACTTCATGGAAGGCGACCGGTTGACCTTCCGGTCGGCAAGGGAAGGAACCGCTCCATGCGAGAGCCGCTCAGCTACGAGATCGCACACGGCGCCGCACTCGCCGCGCTGGAAGCAGGGAGGGCCGAAGGGCACAAACTGTGCGCTGTCGTGGTCAACCGAAGTGGTGTCACGAAGGTTCTCCTCAGTGACGACGGCGTGGGACTCCTCGGCGTGGAGACCGCGCGACGCAAGGCCTACACCTCGGCCGTGAGCGGTGTCCCGACGGCCAAGTTCGCAGCCTTCGCGGCATCCCCGCAGATGCAGGTGGCGCCTCCCCACCTGGTCGATTCCAACCTTCTGCCGGTCGCCGGCGGCGTGCCGATCGTGACGGCCGACGGAGAGGTCATCGGCGCCATCGGCGTGGGCGGGGCGGACGACACCACGGACGACCGCATTGCGCAGCAGGCTCGCGATTCCGTCGTGAAGATCGTCGCGTAGGTTCTTGTCGCGCAGGGCTGCCTCCTGGTTGGTACGGCGGCTGTGTCGAGGACCGCCGCCGCCGTTGCGTCCCGCGCGGTGTGGCTGGTTTCCGGGCGCCGGCCGGCGTGCGTGATCCCGGTCGCGCGGCTGTCTCTTGGGGACGTGGCCCTGGGCCGATGCGGTGAGGGCGCTGCCTACCCGGACAGGTGAGCCGGAGGCCACCCCGATTGAACCAGCCCACGCCCGCCGCTCAGGAGGCCCTCGCGCTGGTCGGCGTGCCCGGACCGCCTCAGCCCGTGAATCGGCCCTGCCAAGCGGGCCAGGGGCTGCCCTGATCCTCCCCAACGGTGGGCGACGACTTCGGCGGCGATGCTGATGGCGGTCTCCTCGGGCGTGCGTGCGCCGAGGTCCAGGCCGATCGGGCTGGAGAGACGGGCCAGTTCCTCCTCGGTCAGCCCCGCCTTCCGCAGCCGGGTCCATCCGGTCGTCGTGGGTACGACGCGAGCCCATCGCCCCGACATACCCGACCTCGGGCAATCGCAGTGCCACCTCCAGCAGTGGGACGTCGAACCTGGGCTCGTGGGTGAGCACGGTGATGACCGTCCGCCCGTCGACCCGCCCTGCCTCCTGCTCGGCGGCCAGGTAGCGGTGTGGCCACTCGACAACCACCTCGTCCGCCCCGGGGAACCGGCTTGCAGTGACGAACACCGGTCGTGCGTCGCAGACGGTGACGCGATAGCCGAGGAACCCGCCCACCTGGGCGACCGCTGCGGCGAAGTCGATCGCACCGAAGACCAGCATCCGTGGCGCGGGGGCGAACGCCCGGACGAAGACCCGCATCTCCTCTCCCCGACGCTCGCCGTTCAGGTCGTAGGAGAGGGCGCCGTGGTGGCCGGCCGCCAGCAGCCCGAGTGCGTCGTCGCGCACCGCGTCGTCGATCCGCGCTGCCCCCAGGCTGCCGGCCGAGCTGTCCGGGCGGATCACCTGCCGTCTCCCGACGTACGACGGGTCGGGGTGCTCCACGACCGTGGCGACCGCGACAGGCCGACCGGCCTCGATGTCGGCCACGATGGCGCCGAGTCCGGGAAAGGTGTCCCGGCTGACCATCTCGACGTAGACGTCGAGGATGCCGCCGCACGTGAGGCCGACAGCGAAGGCATCGTCGTCGGAGACGCCGTAGCGCCGCAGCACCGGGGTGCCGGAGCAAACGACCTCTTGGGCGAGGTCGTACACGCTGCTTTCGACGCAGCCGCCGGACACCGAGCCGACGGCGGACGCGTCAGGTCCCACCAGCATGGAAGCGCCCGGCGGCCGCGGGGCGGACCGGAAGGTGGCCACCACCGTGCCCATGCCCACGCTGTGGCCGGCCTCCCACCAGGCCAGCAGCTCGCGCAGCACCTCACGCATGGCCCGTTCTCTCCCCTCTCGTCGGTGAGCTTGGCGACCCGTCCCCGCCGAGGTGGGGGACCTCGCGAGCCTCCGGCGAACCTCGGTGACCGGTGAACCCCAGGTGACGGCAACCGACCTTGCGAACAGCGAGTGCCGCGCCGACGCGTAGCCGGCACTCCCCAGCTGCTGACGCGTCCGGCGGCGCCTCCTGACCACGCTCGACCGGCACCATGCCGGGCCTGTCTGCCCCGACGTGCGCGACGCCGGCACACCTCAGGGACGCGCGCAGCCCGCGGTCAGACACTGAGGGCCCAGTCGACCATCTCAGTGACCGCACCGGTGAGCAGGTGCGACGGGCCTTCGAAGTAGTGCCCTGCGCCCTTGACGGGGAGGAGCTTTCGCGACGGATGCCGCACGGAGTCGTACAGGTCCTGCGCCATGGACGGGAAGCAGCCCTTGTCGCCGGTGGCATAGACGACCATGACCGGCGCGGAGACGTGCCGGAGGCAGTCGGGTCCATAGCCGTTGGAATCGGTGACGGACCACTGGGACAGCCAGGAGCGAAGGGTACTGGTGCTGCCGGGCGTCGTGGGACGTAGGTTCGCCGAAATCGGGTCGCCCCAGAGGGTTCCCGGATCGCGGTCGGACGGGTCCAGGGACACGTCGAAGAACCGCGGGTCGGCGCAGGTGCCGTGCACGGTGAACGCCATGTCGGGCACCGTGCCGCCGTAGCGTTCGTCGAGTTCGATCTGCTGGGCCCGGACCCAGGCGGTGATGCGCTCCATCCGCGCCAGCTGTGCCGCACGGTATTCACGCACCCATCCGCGATCGAGGGTGTCGCCGCGGTCCACGAAGATGTCCAGCTCGGGGTCACGTCGGAATGGGGCGTTCTCGTCGACGATCGCGGGGTCGAGCCACTGCGACAGCAGGCTGGCGCGGCCGGCGTGAGCATTGAGCAGGATCACCGCGTCAGCCGGCGGCAGGGTGGCCTTGGTCAGGTCGGTACCGCCGCCGCCGGGAGCGTCGCGCACGGTCGGCGTCTCGGCCTGGGCCTGGTAGAAGGCCGCGGGGCCACCGCCGCCTGAGTTCCCGACGAGAACGACCTTGCGGTATCCCTCGACTTCGCGCAGATGACGGATGACCGAACCGATGTCGGCCAGGCAGTTCTCGAGGATGACCTGGGTGTCGTTGCCGGCGTACCGCGTCACCACGCCGACCGCGTCGACGCCCTGTGCGGCCGTGGGCGTCAGTGCGTAGTGGTTGACGAAGTTCGAGCTCGGGTGGAAGTACACGAAGACGGTGTCGCTGTTCCCGGCCTCCGCGTCGGCGCGCTCACGCCCGCACCACAGCAGGCCTGCGGCTCGGGCGATCCCGGAATAGACATCGTCGCCCATCGAGTCCTGCATGGGGACGGGCACGAGTTCACGCATGGGTCTTGTCCTCCATGGCGGCCCAGGAGAGCGGATAGTCCCCGTCGAGGACGGAACGTGCGGCAGCCGAGATCATCAGGGGCCGGTGGGTGTCGAGCATGACCTGGTACTGGTCGATTCGGTCGGCACCGAGGGTTCGCTCGACGGTGCCGGGGTGGGGTCCGTGGATGAACCCGGCGGGGTGCACCGTGACGGAGCCGATGCCCACGCCGCTGCCACGACGCGTGCTGGCGGCGCCCTTGGCGTAGAACAGGAACTCGTCGCTGTCGACGTTGGAGTGCGCCGGGGGGATCGGCACCGCGTCGGGGTGGTAGTCCAGAAGCCGCGGGACGAATGCGCACATCACGAAGCCCGGGGCCTCGAAGGTCTGCTGGGTCGGCGGCGGCTGGTGCAGTCGGCCGGTGATGGGCTCGAAGTCGAAGATCGAGAACGCCCACGGGTACATGCCGCCGTGCCAGCCGACCACGTCGAAGGGGTGGTGTCGGTGCACGTGCCGGGTCAGACCGGCACGGGTGCGGATGACCACAGGAACGTCGGTGCCGTCATCGAACACCAGCTCCTCCGGGCGGCGGATGTCCAGTTCGCAGTAGGGGGTGCCCTCGAGGAACTGGCCCCGCGCCGACAGGTACCGGCTGGGCGGGTCGATGTGCCCGGTCGCCTGAACGATCAGCAGACGCAACTCGACACCGTCGGGCACCACCCAGCGGTGGATGGTCGAGGTCGGGACGATGACGTGGTCCCCCTCGGAGACGTCGAGCCGGCCGAAGGTGCTCTCGAGCGTCCCGTGCCCGCTCTCGACGTAGGCGAGCTCGTCACCGACGCTGTTCTTGTAGAGCGCGCTGGTTTCGGTGGCGACCGCGTACGCGATGCGGACGTCGTCGTTGCCGACCAGGGTGGACCGGTCCAGAACCGCATCGCCCTTGAGTGACAGCAGCCGGGGCTGAAGGTGCAGCGGCGTGATCGGGTGGTTGGGGACCAGTTCCTCGCCTGCGACCGGGATCGGCTCGATGGCCGTCAAGGCGGTCGGCGGGTTGCGGTGGTACAGGAGAGAAGTGTCACCGACGAATCCGTCCTCGCCGATCAGCTCTTCCCAGTACAGAGACCCGTCGGGCTGTCGAAACACGGTGTGGCGCTTGCGCGGGAACTCGCCGACGCGAGCGAAATACGGCATGGACATGCCCCTTCGTCCTCAAGCTGCACGATGTGAGCCGGTCGACCCTCTGCAGTACCTGGATGTCCGCTCGCGCAATGAGGCGCAAGAGTCGACGCGGTGTCACGAGTGGGCGTCGTCACACGATGGCAAGCCGCGCGACGCGTTGTAAAACGGAGAGTCGTGAAGGGGGTCATAAGGGAATCCGAAGCCCTGCCGACACCCCGGTCAATGGGTCACGGCCAGGGATCCACCTCCCGTGGCGGTGCCCACGCGCACTGGAAGGCGACGCCGCCCGAGGTGCCGCGTTGACATCCACCCGGATGACCCGGACTTCCCCGGACCGCTACGGGTCGAGCCGACCGTGCTGCATGATGAAGCGCCACCCTTCGCACGGCGCTCGGGCTGATGGTCGGGTGAGGGTGAGCCCTGTCCGCCCGCTTTGTGGCCGCCTCGCCGCTCGACTCAGGCTTACGTAAGGTGGTTGCTCATGGTTCCCAACTTCTCGCTGCGCCAACTGGGCTACCTCGTGGCAGTGGCGGACTCGGGATCGATGACAGCCGCAGCCGAGGCCGAGCATGTGTCGCAGGCGGCCATCTCCGCAGGGATCAACGACCTCGAACGCAGACTTGGCGTGCGCCTTCTCGCACGTCACCCCGGGCATGGCGTTTCCCTCACGGAGCCCGGGCTGGGCATACTCGCCGACGCTCGCCGGGTCCTCGCTGCCGCCTCGGACGTTCTGAGCCAGGCTCGCGCTCCAGGCTCCGATCTCCGCGGCTCGCTGGCCCTTGGCTGCTTCACGACCATGGCGCCCCTCTACCTTCCCGCGCTCTACGACTCGTTTGCGATCCAGCACCCGGGGCTCGAGCTCACCGTGGTGGAGGGAGCGCAGGAAGACCTCCGGCGAGCGCTGATGAACGGCACCTGCGAGATCGCACTGACGTACGCCAACCGCCTGGGGCCCGGCGTGGCGATGGAGATGATCCGGACGTTGCGCCCCTACGTTCTGCTGGCCGCCAGTCATGCCCTGGCCGACCGGGAGAGCGTGACGCTCCACGATCTCGCCGACGAGCCGCTCGTACAGTTCTCGCTGCATCCGAGCCCGAACGACATAGAGGAGTTGCTGCGCAACGCGGCCGTGACTCCCAAGGTCGTGCACAGCTCACCCAACATCGAAGTCGTGCGTTCCCTGGTCGCCCGCGGGTTGGGGTACTCACCGATGCTGCAGCGCTGGCCCATGAACGTAAGCCTGGAGGGCCTGCCGCTGGTGTGCGTTCCGCTGGAGAGCACCGTTCCTGACTACCGTGTGGTCGTCGCCTGGCCGCAAAATGACCACTTGAGCCGTCGGGCCGCGGCGGTCATCTCGTTCCTGCGCACACACGCCACCGAGCACCCGATCCGGGCCGAGGCAGTCTGACCACCCTGGAGCCTTCGGGTCTGGGCGGGTGGGTGTGGACCGTGCTGGTGAACGCTTGGTTTGCCGGCTTCGTCGTTCGCATGTGATCGGTGCCGGGTCGACCGCGTCACGAATGCGGGTGGCGTCCCGCCAGGCGACCGCCAGGTGGTGTAGAGGATCAAGGCGCCGGTATCCGCAGGCCATCGCCGCGGCGGCGCGGTTCGGGGCCGCGCACGGTGCTGACGGCAGGTCAGCCGCCGCGCGACCCGGGAGCCGTGTTTCATGGAGCGGCCGACGCGTGGCTTGCCGGAACGCGTCGACCAAGGTCACTTACCCCACGAAGCGGGACACGACCCGAATGCGCGCCCGTCGAGTCAAGCGGCCCTTCCAGCACGTTCGGCTTCGACGCGATATCGGACGGCGTGACCCCACTCTGACGCCTCTGACCCTGCATCCTCAGGTTTGCTTATGGCCCTCTTCGTAATCCCCTCATTTACAGCGGGACGTGACGCCGGTCACCATGAGGGCGCGCCACCCAGCCGGCCGAGGGACGAGATGCCCGTGGCGGTGTACCGGACGCGCCGAGGTTCCCCGGCTCACTGATCCTCGGTCCTCCGAGTACTCCGGCGGTGCACACAGGTTCCGCCGTCGAGAGGACAGTACGGACCCGGACGGGGTGCTTTCCTTGCTTTCATTCTCAATGAGGAGAATCAACGATGGAAGTCAGTGCGATCTTTCCCCCGTCTCTCGACACCCCTGACCACATCGCGCTGGCCGAAGAGCTGGGATACGAGCGCGCCTACGTGTACGACGTCCCGGTCACCTACGCAGACACCGGCATCACCCTGGCGATGGCCGCGGCCCGCACCAGTCGCATCCGGCTCGGCGTCGCCGTCCTCACCCCGCATCTGCGGCACCTGGTCGTGAACGCGGCGCTCGTCGCTCACCTGGCCACGATCGCGCCGGGCCGCTTCGACGTCGGGATCGGCTCCGGATTCACCAGCGCCGCCTACATCGGCCGAAAGCCGGCGAAGTGGGCCGACGTGGAACGGTACGCCGAGAACCTGCGCACCCTGCTGGCCGGCGGCGACACCGAGGTCGACGGCACCGTGGTCAGCCTCTTGCACCCGCCCCGGTCCGGCATCCGTTTCCCGATCGACGTCCCGATCTGGATCGGCGCCCACGGCCCCAAGGCCTACGAGTGCGCCACCCGTCTCAACGCTGCGGGCATCATCACCGTGCCGATGCACGGCGACACCAAAGTCACCTTCGAGGGGCCCAGCCAGGTGATGTTCTACTGTACGGTCCTCGAAGACGGAGAGAGCCTCGAGTCGCCGCGCGTGCTGGAGGCCGCCGGCCCGGGCGCCGCACTGGCACTGCACCTGGGTCAGCAGGGCCCCCTGGCCGGCACCCCTGAGGCCGTCGGCTACGAGGCCGCGATCGCGGAGTTCGACGCATCGCGGCGCCACCTCGAACACCACCGCGGCCATCTGATGGAGCCCACCGAGATCGACCGGCGGTTCCTCAACGCCACTGCCATCAGCCGCGGTACCGCAACGGGTACGGCCGCCGAGGTCGCCAACACGCTGCGGTACCTGGAGGCATCCGGCGCCGCCGGAGTTCTGTACCAGCCGGGCGGACCGGACATCGAGCGAGAGCTGTGTGCCTTCTACGAAGCAGCGCAGGCGCGCCACGACCTGCCGGCACCAGCGGTCCAGGCGCTCTGAGACCGATGTACGGCGGGCCCGCCACCTCGACTTCGGGACAGGTCCGTGGCGGGCCCCGCACTCCTCCGGCGCAAGCGGCTCATGTCACCGACCGACGGTCGGTACCACCCAGCCTGCGGCCTCGGCGGACCTGGAGAGGAAAGAGGGAGCCGTGAACGAACTGCGTACGGGCGTGCTGGTCGTGGGAGCGGGCGGCGCCGGCCTGACCATCTCGAACCTGCTGGCCGACCTGGGGGTGGACTTCCTGACCTTCGAGCGCCGAGCCGCCTCGACCGGCCTGCCGAAGGCGCACTACCTGAACCAGCGGACCATGGAGATCTTCCGTCAGCACGGCATCGCGGACGAGGTCTACCGACTGGGTGCGCCGCCGGAGAAGATGTCGCGGTTCGCGGTGTGGACCACGATGGGTGGGGACGGTCCCCTGGACCGGCAGCTCATCCATGGAGCCGACAGCCCTGGCGGCGGCGAGTCGCTGCGGTACGTCTACGAGCGGGACAGCCCGACTCCCGCGACCAACCTGCCTCAGCGTGACCTCGAACCGTTGCTGGCCCGCCGGCTGCTGGACCGCGCGAGCGATCGCGCCTTCTACGGGTTCGAGGTGGTCGACCTCGACAACGGCGCCGACGGGATCGTCGCTACCGTCAAGAACGTGTCGGACGGCGAGATGCTGAAGATCCACGCCGACTACCTGGTCGCTGCCGACGGCGGACGCACGATCGGTCCCCGGACTGGGAACATCCTGTCTGGGGAGAAGAACCTCGCGCAGAGCACGACCGTCCACTTCAAGGCCGACCTGTCGAAGTACTGGCTTGACGACCGCGCCCTGCTGAACATGTTCCTCCACCCCGTCCGACGCTCGACCATGGCGGGATCGGGTTTCGTACGCTGCTCGGTGATGCCGCTGTCAGCGCCGTGGGGACGACACAGCGGTGAGTTCATGTCGCACGTCCACATGACACCCGACGACATGGCAGCCGCGGACCACGCGACAGTGGCGCGCTGGCTCAAGGAACTCCTCAACCTGCCCGAGGACCTGAAGCTTGAGGTCGTCACCTACAACAAGTGGACCATCGAGGGCGTCCTGGCCGAGCACTTCCGCATCGGCCGGGTCCTCTTCATCGGCGACGCCGCGCACCGGCATCCGCCCACGACCGGACTGGGCCTGAACTCCGGCATCCAGGATGCTCACAACCTCGCCTGGAAGCTTGCCGCGGTACTCCAGGGACGGGCCTCCGACGCCCTTCTCGACACCTATGAGATCGAGCGTCGACCCGTGTGCGCGTTCAACGTGGACTGGGCCCTGTCCACGTTCTTCAACCGCCGTGCGGTCGAGGACTCGATCTACGCGACGCACCCGCCCGCTCGACACGAGAACGACGGTGAGAGCACCGCGATCGCAGCCCTCCTGGCAGACACCCCCGATGGCCGGATGCGACGAGCTCGGCTGCGTGACATGTTCTCGACTCAGCGGCAGGAACTGCAGGCACACGACGTCGAGATCGGATTCGCCTACGAGGCGGGAGCGCTGGTCCCGGACGGCACCGAGTGCCCGCCGCGCGACCCGATGGGCTTCGAGCACACGCCCTCGACACGCCCGGGCCACCGCCTGCCGCACGCGTGGCTCGACGTCGACGGCCGACGGGTTTCGACCCACGACTTCCTCGGGCGGCAGGGGCAGTTCCTCCTGATCGCGAACGAAAAGGGGAAGGCATGGTGCGACGCCGCCTCAGCCCTTCAGGACCGGCTTCCGGTTGAGATCACCGCGATCCGCGTCGGCGTCGACGCCTGCATCGACGCGGAACGACGGTGGCTCGAAGTGAGCGGAGTCGGGAAGAGCGGAGCAGTCCTGGTCCGTCCCGACGGGATGGTTGCCTGGCGAAGTCAGGAGATGGACGCCCTTCCCACAGAGCGGCTGACCGAGGTGGTGCGGCAGATCCTCGCCATCGGCCCGAATGACCCGGACCCCGCACCGGCCGGCAGTGAGGACTCACCGGCCCGGATGGTCCCCAGCGGGGTCTGACCAGCGACTCCCTGGAGCGCCGTCCCAGGCACATGCTGCAACGCGCTGGTGCAAGCGGGTTGACGCGACCGGGGGTCGGTGAACCGGCGGCCCAATGCCGACGGTTCGAGCACGGCGTAGCCCAGTGCGGCGTCTCCCGACACCGACCCAGAATCTCGGACAACAGCAATGAGAGGGCTTCTGATGGAGCTTGACCCCGCAAAGACCGCGGTCCTCGTGGTCCACATGGTGCGTGACATCGTCACCCGAGAAGGAGCATTCGGTCAGATCTTCGCCGACGGCGTCGAACTTCACCAGGTCGTGCCCCAGGTCGGCCGACTGCTGTCCACGGCTCGCGCGGGCGGCGCCACCCCTGTCTACCTCCGCGTCGTGTTCAAGCCCGGCTACCCGGACCTGGTCGCGAACTGTCCGCTGCTCGGGATGGCCGCCCAGACGGGGGCGCTCGAGGACGGCAAGCCGGGCGCCGAGATCGTCCCCGAGCTCGCTCCGCGGGACGGCGAGCTGGTCATCGATCACCAGCGCCTGACCGGTTTCTTCGGAACCGAACTCGACGTCCTGCTGCGGGCACGTGGCATCACGACCGTCATCGCGTGCGGCGTCGCCACCAACATCTCGGTCGAGGGCACCGCCCGCGACGCCGTCAACCTCGGCTACCGCACCGTGATCGCCTCCGACGCCTGCTCCACCGCCTCCGACCAGGCCCACCAGGCCACCCTGGAGACCTTCCAGCTGCTCGGTGAGGTCGCCTCCGTCGAGGAGATCTCCGCAGCCCTGCAGGCGCCCTTGCCGCGGTGACCGCGATGCACACCGGGCACTCGAGCACCGACACCCTGGAGCAGCGATGACCGCCTTCACAGACGCCACGTCCGCCCAGAACGCGGCCCCCGCAACCGCGGCCGACGAGTCGAGCGAGGCCGACCGCGCCGGGGAGGCGGCGAGGGCGTCGCTCGGGCAGGTTCCGGGCAGGGCGTCCGCCGGCCTGTCCTTCGAGCCGCTGACGCCGACCTCGTTCCTGGACCGTGCGGCGGCTGCGCACGGGGACCGCATCGGGGTGGTCGATGAGGGCCGCGGGTTCACCTACGCGCAGATGCGTGAGCGGTGCATGCGTCTGGCTGGGGGTCTGGCCCCCCTTGCGGAGGGGCGACCGGTCGCGGTGCTCGCCCCGAACACACACGTCCTGCTCGAGGCGAACTTCGGGGTGCCATGGGCCGGGGTGCCGTTGGTTGCGGTGAACACGCGGCTGTCGGCCTCGGAGATCGTCTACATCCTGGAGCACTCCAACGCCGCTGTGCTGGTCCACGACCCGTCCTTCGACCCCCTGGTCGAGGAGGTTCTGGCCCAGCTGACCGAACCCGTTCGCCGGATCCGGGCCGGCCAGGAGTACGAGGACCTCCTGGCCTCGGCCGAGCCGCTGCACCTGACGCCGTCCGATGAGCTGTCGGTGTTGTCGATCAACTACACCTCCGGGACCACCGGACGACCCAAGGGTGTGATGTACCACCACCGCGGTGCGTTCCTGCAGGCCTTGGCCATGGTGGGGCACACGGGTATGACACCCTCGAGCGTGCACCTGTGGACGCTGCCGATGTTCCACTGCAATGGCTGGTGCTTCCCGTGGGCGGTCACGGCCGCGGCCGCGACCCATGTATGTCTGCCCAAGGTCGACCCGGCCGAGGTGTGGCGCCTGATCCGGGCCGAGGGCGTCACGCACCTCAACGGCGCCCCGACCGTGCTGTCGATGCTCGCCTACGCCCCCGACGCGGCACCGCTGGAAGGACAGCCCGTCCGGATCGCCACCGGTGGTGCACCCCCCTCGCCGGCGATCCTGCGGCGGATGGCTGAGCTCGGCTTCGAGACCACCCACTTGTACGGGCTGACCGAAACCTACGGTCCGGCGATGCTGTGCGACTGGCGCCCGGAGTGGGACACCCTCGATGCCACCGCCCAGGCGCGACTCAAGGCACGCCAGGGCGTGGGGAACATGATCTCCTGCGTGCCACGGGTGATCGCCGACGACGGCACAGACGTGCCTGCTGACGGCCGCACCACCGGCCAGATCGCGTTGCGTGGCAACAACCTCATGCTCGGCTACCTCGACGATCCCGAGGCCACGGCCGCTGCCGTGCCGGACGGCTGGTTCCGCACCGGCGACATCGGCGTGCTGCACCCCGACGGCTACATCGAGCTGCGTGACCGGTCCAAGGACGTGATCATCTCCGGCGGGGAGAACATCGCCTCGGTGGAGGTGGAGCAGGTGATCATGGATCACCCCGCGGTCCTGGAGGCAGCGGTGATCGCGATGCCGGACGAACGCTGGGGTGAGGTTCCCGCCGCGTACGTGGCGCTGAAGGAGGGGGCGTCGGCGACCGAGGAAGAGATCCGCGAACACGTACGCGCTCGGCTCGCACGGTTCAAGGCACCGAAAACGGTCACCTTCGGTGAGCTTCCGAAGACCTCCACCGGCAAGATCCAGAAGTTCGTCCTGCGTGAGAAGGCCTGGGCGGACCAGGAGCACCGGATCCGCTGAGGCGGCCCGTCGGCACCGGGGAACGGATCGACCGGGCGTCACCTTCGCCGCGCGCCAGTGTCGGCGCCATGGTCGTGCGCACGTCGTCGTAGCGCAGCCGCAGCCGCACCGCTCGCCGGCAGCCGCACCGCCTCCACGCGCAGTGACGCGTCGGCCGCGGGCACCAGGCCACGGATGACTCACCGACGGCGTGGTCGCCGCCCGGCGGACTGACACATGCTCACGCACACTCACCCCACCCACGGGTCTCGCCCTGAGGTCTGACGATCCTCCTGAGAGGATCGGTACAGTGGGATGTCGAGTGGTCAGCGCCTCGCCGGCGACGTTCGGCAGGGCACTTGCGGCTCACCCGCCCCGGCCAGTCGGCCGAGAGGCGCGAACGCGAGAGCCGACCCGATGCCTAGGAGCGACTCATGACTGCCCGCGTGCCCGCGGTGACTTCGACTGCACGCATCATCGAACGGATCGCCGCGGACTGGCCCGAGCCCGTCTCACCGCGGGTACTTGTCTCCGAGCTGAACATGAACCGGAGCACCTGCTACAACATCCTGGCGACCCTGCAGGACGCGGGGTGGGTGCGTTCCCTCGGCGATCGTGCCGGCTGGACGCTGGGGCCACGGCTCCTGACGCTCACCGGTGTCACCGACGACGTGGCGTTGGCGATCGTCCGCGAGGAGATCGACCAGTTGGCCCGGCGGCTCGGTTTCGTCGTCTTCGCCGCACAACCGGACGGGTCCGGCGGGTATGTGGTGGTGGCGCGTGCTGAGCACCGGCGTGGAGTCCGGGTCACGGTGGGCGTCGGCGAGTACTTCCAGTTCTCGGCTCCCGCGCTCATGTACGCCTTTCACTCCTGGTCGGACCCGGAGACGTTCAGCGACGAAATCGCCCGTGTGGGCGTCAACGCGTTCACACCGAACACGATCACCGAACGCGCCGCGATCCTTGCCGAGGCCGAGCAGACTCGCGAGCGCGGTTTCAGCGTCAGCCTCCAGCAGTACGACCTCGCACAGAGCGGTGTGGCGGCGCCCGTCTTCGACCGGCACGGAGAGGTCTCGATGGTCCTGTGCTGTCTGGCGTTCTCCTCCGAGCTCTGCCGGGACAACGTCGAGGCCGTTGGGCGCCTCCTGGCCGCGGGTGGCCTGCGGGTGGCCGAGCGGCTCGGCGGCCGTGTTCCCCGGGCACACGCCGAGACGGGCCACGGGGGAAGCCCCCGGAGCATTCACGAACAGCAGGATGCCGCACCGGCATGAGCAGAGCGCGGCAACTGCGGGAGGACTCTGCGGCGCCTTGCCCCGGGCCGTTTCTCGGGCGCTCCCGGGCGGGTCCGTGCGTCCGGAGCCGCCCGCGACGTCCCCTGATGTCCCGGCCGTGCCAGGGCTCTGTCCAGGGCTGTGGTTCAGGGCTGCTGTCAGGACTCCGTGGCCGGTGAGCTCTCCGTGTCGGCTTTCAGGTGGGCGAGCACGGTCGGCCAGATCTCGCGGTTCTGGATGAGACTCATGTGCCGTGTCCGGTCGAGGACGACGAGCTGGGAGTCCCGGATTCCGCGGTGCAGCGCCTGCGCCATCGGGGGCGGGGTCGCGTAGTCCTCGTCCCCGACGAGCACCAGCGTGGGTGCGGTGATGTCGCCCAGGCGTCCGCTGTCGTCGTAGCGGCCCAGGGCACGGCAGGCGGCGGCGTGCGCGGTGGAGTCGGTGCCGACGAAGATCGCCGAGACGCGATCGACCTCGGCAGGCTCCGATTGCAGGAACGTCGGCGAGAACCAGCGGTCGTGCTGGAACTTCAGCTGCTGCTCTCGCGGGGTCTCCACGGCGTTCACGGCGCGCCCTTCCCAGGCGGCTTCCTTGCCGGGGCCGTAGTCGGCGGTCGTGTCCGCGAGTACGAGCCTGGTCACCAGGTCGGGGCGGCGCACGGCCAGTGCGGTTGCGGCGCAGCCGCCCATGGAGAGGCCGACCACCGCGGCCGGCGCCCCCAGGTGCTCGAGCAGCGCGGCGGCGTCGGCGGCCATGTCCTCGACCGAGAAGTCGGTTCCGTCCCAGGTCGAGCCGCCGTGCCCGCGGGCGTCCGGTGCCACGACGCGGAAGCTGGAGGAGAACGCACGCATCAGGGGCCGCCAGAACTCGCCGGCCAGCGCCAGGGGATGGAGCAGCAGGACGAGCGGCCCCTCGCCTTCCTCGACCCAGGTCTGCTCACCCCAGGAAGTCCGCAGGCTCATCATCGGCTCCGTTCCGCTGCGAGACGCACGGCTCTCATGAGTTCCGGGTAGGTGCCACACCGGCAGAGGTTTCCCTCAAGATGCTCGGCGATCTCGTCGTCCGTGGGGTTCGGGTTGTCCTTCAGCAGTTCCTTGGTCATGAGCACGAACCCGGGAATGCAGTAGCCGCACTGCATCGCGTTGCTCTCGACGAAAGCGGCCACGACGACGTCGTCTTCGGGCAGCCCGTCCGCGGTCGTGATCGCCACTCCGTCGTAGCGCCGGGCATGCGCCAGGCACGCGGAGACGCTCCGGCCGTCGGCGAGCACGGTGCACGTACCGCATGCCCCGACGCCGCAGCCCTCGCGTGCCGAGGTCACGCCGACCCGGTTGCGCAGCGAGTCGAGGAGGACCTCGTCGTCGCGTACCTGCATGGGGTGCGAGGTGCCGTTCACGTTGAGCTTGATGGCCTTCACCGGGTGCTCTCCTCGATACCTGCCAGCACGGACTCCGGTGTCAGGGGCAGTCGGGTGAGCCGGATGCCGCATGCGTCTCGCAGCGCGTTGGCGTAGGCGGGCGCGACCCCCAGGATTCCGCTCTCGCCGACTCCCTTGGCTCCGAAAGGGCCGTCGCGGTGGGGAGCCTCGACGACGATGGGGGTCATCTTCTCGGGCATGTCCCGCATGGAGGGCAGCTGGTAGTCGAGCAACGTCGCGTTGATCATCTGCCCGTGGTCGAACACGAGCTGGTCGAAGAGCGCGTGCCCGATGCCCATGACGGCAGCGCCGGTCAGTTGCTGCTCGACAAGAGTCGGGTTGAGCGCCTTCCCGACGTCGGCGGCGACCGCGAGGTGCTGGGTCCGGATCCGGCCGGTCCTGGTGTCGACGCCGATGCGCACGGCGACGGCGCTCGCGAACCAGTGCTCGGTGACCTTCTCCGACAGGCCGGTGGCCTTGTCGTAGGGGTGCCACCAGCTGGTGAAGTTCGACGTGGTGGTCAGGGTCGCGCCCCGGGCGCCGAACGTGCGGTGGACGAGTTCGGGCAGGGTCGTGGTGAGCTGTCCGTCGATGCTGATGCCCCTGGAGGTCAGCGAGATCGCTTCGGCCTGCGCACCGGTCTGCTCCGCGGCGATCTCGATCAACCGGTCACGCATGCGCTCGGCGACCAGGCGTACGGCGTTGCCGGTGTGGTAGGTGGAGCGGCTGCCGGCGGTGATCGTGTCGTAGGGGGTGGCGTCGGTGTCGGCCTGGACGACGTGGATCAGGGTGGAGTCGATCTGGAGGACCTCGGCGGCGACCTGCGCCATGATGGTGTCGGCGCCTTGCCCCATCTCGACGGTGCTGATCAGCAGGGTCGCCGATCCGTCCTGGTTGAGGTTCAGGGTGGCGTTGGCGACCGTCGGGGTGAGCACGGCCTTCATGCCGACCGCGATGCCCTTGCCGTACCGGATCGGTCCGTCGTCGGCCGGCGTCGGGGCGTCCCAGCCGACGGCCTCGGCGACAGCGTCCAGGCAGGACACGAAGTCGGCGCTGTGCATCTTCGTTCCCATCGTCGCGATGTCGCCCTCGCGAAGAAGATGGCGCCTGCGAAACCGGTAGGGGTCCTCGCCCAGCTCATGGGCCAGCTCGTCGATGAGTGTCTCGTGGGACCAGGTCACCTGGGGCACGCCGAAGCCGCGGAACGGGCCTGCGGAGACCTTGTTGGTGTAGATGCACCGTGACTGGACGGCGACGTTCTCGATCCGGTACGGACCGGGGACGACCATTCCGGACTTCGCGGCGATGCGGGGCCCGACGTCGGCGAACGCTCCGGTGTCGTAGCGGACGTCGGCGGTTGATGCGACCAGGTTCCCTTCGCTGTCCGCGGAGAGGGACCCGGTGACCTGCGCACCGTGCCGTGTGGTCAGGAGGAACGCCTCCTCGCGGGTGGTCGCGATGCGGACTCTGCGCTGGAGCTTCCACGCCAGCGCCGCCGCCAGCGGCTCGAGACGGTCGTACATCTTGGCGCCGAACCCGCCCCCCAGCGCGCGGGTCCGGACCCGGACCCTGGCCAGAGGCAGGCCGAGCAGGTCCGAGGCGGTCTGGCGCACGTAGGAGGGTGTTTGCGTGGTCGTGAGGATCTCGAGCCGTCCGCTGTCGACCCAGGCCATGGTGACCGGGAGCTCGATGGTGACGTGGTGGGTGGGGGGTGCCCAGGTGGTGGCCTCTACGGTGGTCGCGGCGTGCTCGCGTGCCTTGGCGGCATCGCCCTTGATCTGGCGGTACTCGTAGTTGACGTTGGTGTCGCGAACACCGGAGAGATGGGCGAGGTCGGCGAAGACCGAGGACGGGCGAAGCTCGGCGTGCACGTAGTCGGTGCCCTCGAGTGCGGCGTCGATGTCGTAGACCGCGTCGAGATCCTTGTACTCGACGTGGACCAGGTCGGCGGCCGCACGCGCTGTCGGCTCGTCGTGCGCCAGAACCGCGACCACCGGCTCACCGACGTAGCGCACCTTGTCGACCGCCAGCGCCGGCTGGTCCGCGAACGCCGGGCCCGTGTACATCCGGTCGCCGTACTCGGCGAAGAGGTCTCGGCCGGTGACGACGGCGATCACGCCTTCGACGGCCGCGGCCGCGTCGATGCCGATGCTCGCGATGACGGCGTGTGGCCGGGTGCTGCGACAGATTGCGACGTGCGCCGTGTCGGTCGCGACAGGCTCGTCTCCGACGTACTTGATGGTGCCCCGAACCCGGCCGAGGGCGTCGAACCGCCTGCGTCGTTCGCCCACACCCCACAGTGTGTCCGGGTCTGCCGGCTGGGCCGGCGCGTCTTCGGATGTCGTGGCCGTGGAGTCCGTCGACGCGGGCTGCTTCTCATCCACCTCAAGCATGGGCGAGCTCCTTCATCACTGAGCGGACGCCTTCTTCGACGGCGATGCGGCCCAGGTGAGCCTTATAGCCGGCCGAGCCACGCACGTCCTCGATCGGGTCGATCGCGGTGCCGGCGATCTCGAGGGCGGCGTCGACGACTTCCTGCTCCGACATGTCCTGGTCGATGTCCAGGGCCAGGTACCGCGTGGTGGGGGCGAGCGCACCCAGGCCGAGGCGAAGCTCGGTCAGCTCCCCGGGAACGGCGAGCACCGCGACCGAGGCGCAGGGCCAGTCGTTGGCGGCCAGGCTGCTGTGCTTGACGAAGGTGCCGCGAGAGTCCTCGCCCTGTTTCGGGATCCGGATCGCGGTGATCATCTCGTCAGCTCGAAGGTCGGTGACCTGGAAGTCGACGAAGAACTCGCGAACGGACACCTCGCGCGTACCACTCGTCGAGGTCAGCTCGACCATGGCGTCAAGGACCACGAGCGCGGTCGGCGGGTCAAGACGGTAGTCGCCGTGCGCGAGGTTGCCGCCGGCGCTCGCGGTGTTCCGGACCCGGGGGTTGGCCACCTTCGCGTACGTCTCGGCCGCCAGCGGCAGCTGGGAACGAACGCGGGGATCGGTCTCCATCTGACGCAGCGAGACCAGAGGGCCGACCTTGATCACCTCACCCTCGTCCACGATGTCGCGCAGGCCCGGGATCCGGCCGATGTCGACGAAGTGGTCGGTGAAGAGGATGCCCTGCTTGAGCAGGATCTGGATCGCGGTCCCGCCGCCGTACACCATCGTGTCGTCGAGTTCGGCGAGGAGGCCCACTGCCTCATCCAGCGTCTGCGGTACATAGAACGTGGACATCAGCTGCGAGGCCTCCGGTCACCCCAGATCACGCCGAAGGCGAACGCGGCGGCTGCGACGGCGATCAGGAACGGAAGGTCCTGCTTCCGGTCGACCGGTCCCGTCGGCACCGGCACAGCGGTGAGCGTCGTCCCGTCGGCAGTCGCTTCATGCGGGACGCCGCCCGCGACGTGCGTTCCCGCCACGCCGCTCGCGACCGCGCCGTCGGCGCTGGTCGCTGCCTTCACGCCCTGGCGATGCGGGATCGGCTGACCGGTGCACACGGCCGTGAGCGCTTCGGAGAACTGCCTCTCGACCTCCACGCTGCGCCGACGGATGACAGGTTCCCCGAGGCGTCCGAGCTTGCCCCACATCGCCATCTCGAGCTCGTAGGTCACCCGCGAGGCCTCGCCGAGCGGCGCGATGGTCATGCGAGCGTCGACCTTGATCGTGCTGCCCAACCGTCGGTCCTCGCCCTTGAGGACCGCGGTGACCGCGGAGCCGCCGGGCTGCTCGGCGAGGGGCTCGACCGAGGCGATCTCGGCGGTGAAGCCGGCCTTGAACTTCACGTGCGCGATCTCGTTGGTGAGCATGCCGCGGAACGTCTTGTCATCGACCTGCTCGAGCTCCTCGCAACCGGGCAGACACTCACGCATCGTCGCCGGATCGAAGAACAGCGAAACGACCTTGTCGGGCGCCGCTGGTACGTCGAACTGAGAAGAGAGCTTCATCGCCAAACCCATCTGTGGTGTCCCCTATGGAGGACGCTAAGTCTTCCATGCAGGACAGTCAACAGATGGTGCAACAACAGCGGACGAGCGGCTTTCGGGGATGCGAGGCACTGCCGCCGCGCAGCAGACGTCGATCTCGACGCGCCCACGACCGCAGGGCCACCCGCGGGTGACCGCCGCCGGGTGCCGGCGCCCGCCGGCTGGCACCTGCGGCTGACGACACCGCAGGAGGTGGCCCGCCAGCTGTCACCGTGAGGGCGATTTAGGTGGGGATTCCACGGGCACACCAAGATCCGCGCCACAGCGGAGGCCGAGACCCCGGCCCGAAGGGCAAGCGTCCCTTTGGACCAGCTCTTACCGACCGGTCGTGGCTTGTGACGGGAGGTGGGGCGGGCAGGTAGCGCCGACGCCGGGCGGCCTGTGGCCGGGGGTGGGTGAACAAGCCCAGCTCGGTCTCGACCAGGGTCCCGCGCTCGACAAGCCGCTCAGGCCCTTGTGAGAGCGGTGCTCGACGGAGGGCAAGACCCTCGCGGTGGACCGCGCCGTAGGAGCGGAGCTCGTCGGCGACGACCACCCGGGCGCACCGTGCGGGTCTTCTTCAGAAGGCCACGGAAGAAACGCTCGGCCGCGGTCTTGTCCCGGCGGTTCTGTACCGTCCTGTGCTGGTCGATGGCCCGCCACAGGAACTTCAGCTTGCCGTTGATCCTTGTGAAGATCTCGCGGCGCGTTTGCGTACTGCCCGCCCGAACTTGGCGCACCAGACGCTCACACCGCGCTCCAGCATCAGTTCCTCGACTTCGCGGAACGACAGCGGGAAGCGGTGGTCAGCCACTCGCAGTGGGAGATTACCCAGACCGGGTACCGCAGCCCTTGTGCGACGACGATACGTCCCCCACGGACAGCCTCCTGAGCCTGATCAACTTGATCATCCCGCGAGTCAGTCAACGTGACAGTGCCTTTCACGCTCCTGACGCCGACCCCCTGGCGGTGGCTGTGGGGAGCGCGGTGAGGAAGTCGCGGATGTCCGCCACCTCCTGCGCGTTGATGCCGTGGCCGAGGCCCGGGTAGGTGTGCTCACGCAGGACTGCGCCGGACTGCTCGCGGAGCCAGGTGCCGGTGCGCGCGACGAGATCGGCCGGGATCACCTGGTCCTCGGTGTCGCGCCCCCAGAAGACGGGGAGCCCGCCGAGTCGGCCGGGTTCGTCCGGGAGGGCCGCGTCCCAGGGCAGGGTGCCGGAGAGCAGGACGGCGGCGGAGAACTCCCCGGGGCGTGCGAGGATCAGACCGCCAGCCATGACCATGCCGCCCGAGAAGCCCAGCACGGTGACGGAGGAATGCTGCGGCTGCACGGTGTGGAGCCAGTCGAAGAGCCAGCGGGCGGTGTCGGCGATCGAGTCCGGAAGCGGCCGTCCGATGCCGCGGTTGGCGAACCAGGCGTAGCCGCCGCCTGCCGGGATGGGCGCCCGGACGGAGGCGACGGTCGTCCCGGCAGGCAGCTGCGGTGCCAGCTCGGCGAAGGACCGCTCGTCGGCGCCCCATCCGTGAAGGGCGAGGACCAGGGGTGTTCCGGCGCGTTCCGTCTCGGCGGCGGACCAGTGGACAAGGGGATCGGGCATGGGGCCTACTCTCCATGAGTTATTCAAATTTGAACAATCTGAGATCAGGGTACAGAACGCTCTTCCGGTGCTGACTGTGGCTCTCCCGGAAGTGGAGGGTGGGCGTGGAGGGTGCGGCACCGGCCGCCTGTGTTCCCGGTGCTGGTCGCGGCCTCCCCGCATGAGGCAACCGCTTGTTCTGCGGTGTCCGGAGCTGAACGACGTGGTCGTGCAGGAAGGATGGCGGCGTGGTGTCATCACGATCGACTCCGCCGAGCTGCAGGTGCGCCACCAGCTCACGCGGCAGAGCCCATTTGTGCTGGTACTGGCGAAGACTCATGAGCTGTTTCACCCGTGAACAGACGGTCCGCAGTCAGGCCGCGGCGGACCTGGTACGGCTGATGTTGCTGCGGAAGGGATGGACTGAGGCTTCCGGGCAGGTGCGACCCGGCTGGCGTGCGCGGCCACGGCCACGGCCACTCACACTCGCGAAAGCGAGAGGCTAGTCGAGCGAGTCGTACAACCGGTTCGTGTCGGCCCGGCCGGCGTCGGGGTCGAGCCTGTGCAGGATGGCCTGGGCGATGTCGGCGAGTTGGGTGACCTGGTCGGGTGTGAGTGCGTCGATTACGTGGTCTCGCACGAAGGTCACGTGGCCTGGGGCGGCCTGTTGCACCTTTTGCCAGCCGGCCTCGGTGAGGCGGGCGTTGGTGGCGCGCCGGTCTGTCGGGCAGGGAGCGCGTTCGAGCAGGCCGCGGCCTTCCAGGCGCTGCACCACGTGGGAGAGTCGGGCGAGGGTGGCCGTGGTGCTCTGGGCGAGCTTGGTCATCCGCATCGTGCGCTCGGGCGCCTCGGAGAGCAGGGCGAGCACGTAGTAGTCGAAGTGCGTCAGTTGAGCGTCGCGTCGTAGTTGGCCGTCCAGGGCCGTCGGCAGCAACTCCAGTACGGCAGCCAGCCGTACCCATGCCGCCACTTGTTCCCGGGTGAGCCATCGCGTGTCCACGCGCACAGTATGTCACCAAAATAGTTGTTGCTACAACTGGATCGATGTGTCATGGTTGTAGCTACAACCTATGGAGGTCGTCATGACGCACATCAGCATCATCGGCACAGGGAACATGGGTCAGGCCCTTGCCGGCCTGGCCGGCAAGGGCGGCAACACCGTGGAACTCATCGGCAGCTCCGACGCGGACAAGGCGGTCACCGGCGACATCGTGGTGCTCGCCGTGCCCTACCCGGCGGTCGAGCAGGTCATCGCCCAGCACGGTGCGCAGCTGGCTGGCAAGGTCGTCGTCGACATCACGAACCCGCTGAACTTCGAGACCTTCGACTCGCTGACCGTCCCGGCCGACAGCTCGGCCGCCGCCGAGATCGCCACCGCGCTGCCCGACTCGCGCGTCGTCAAGGCGTTCAACACCAACTTCGCCGGCGCGCTGGCCACCGGCACGGTCGGCGGGCAGCCGACCACCGTGCTGCTCGCCGGCGACGACGCGGACGCCAAGGCGGTGCTCGCCGGTGTGATCAGTGCCGCCGGTCTGCGCGCCGTGGACGCGGGCGGCCTCAAGCGGGCCCGGGAGCTGGAGGCGGTCGGCTTCCTGCAACTCACCCTCGCCGTCGGCGAGAAGATCTCCTGGACCGGCGGATTCGCCCTCGCCCAGTGATATCACCGCTCGGGGGATGTGCGGCCGACAGTGCCGCCGGCCGCACATTCCCCGAGCGGTCCGGGGCCAACCAGCAACGCTTTCCTGAGCAGTCACAACAAGGAGAATTCCGATGAGCATCGGTCCGGTGCGACTCAACCACGCCGTTCTGTTCGTCGCCGATGTGGCGCGATCCGAGCGGTTCTACACCGCAGTCTTCGGCATGGACGTCGCCGCGCGTGCACCCGGAGGCCGGGCCGTGTTTCTGCGGTTGCCGGGCTCCGCCAACGATCACGATCTCGGCCTCATGGGCGTCGGCCCGTCCGCGCCGCGCAAGCGGCGCGGTGGGATCGGGCTCTACCACCTGGCCTGGCAGGTCGACACCATCGAGGAGCTCCAGCACGCCCGCGAAGTGCTGGCCGAGGTCGGCGCGTACACCGGAGAGTCCAGTCACGGGGGCACAACCAAGAGCGTCTACGGCGTAGACCCCGACGGCAACGAATTCGAGATCATGTGGATGCTCCCGCGCGAGCAGTGGGCCTCGTACGCGACCACCGTGCCCGTCGAACCCCTGGACCTGGCAGTCGAGACCAGCCGCTGGAGCGGCGTACAGACCATCGACGACTTCCGCTGACCGACACACCCTCGGCCGACACGACCAACTGAGCGATTGGTCCGGTGATTTGTGTTTGGTTCCGCGTCGGAGGGCTGCAGAAGGGATGGTCCTCCAATGAGTACCGCCGACATCGACCTGGACGCGCTGCCTCCGCGCACCCTCGTCGCCGAGAGTGGCCAGGTGAGCTTGAGGCAAGATCCGCAGGCTCCGGTCGCACCTTCCCCCCGCGGTCCACGTCGAACCGTGTCAGGCGTCGTTGGATGTCTCAGAACATCGCCTGGATGATCCCCACGGTGCGCTCCAGGTGGGGTTCGGAGCGGTCGGCGCGGTGGGCTACGGCCAGCTCCACGCGTGCGTCCGCCCCGGCGAGCGGCAGGTAGACGACGCCGTCGAGTGCGAGCGCGGTCACCGGCTCCGGCACGACCGCGAGGCCCAGGCCACCGGCCACGAGGGTGACCAGTGTCGAGGTCTCGCCGACCTCGTGGCGGATGTGCGGCTCCACGCCCGCGTCGCGCAGGAGGCCGAGCACGACGTCGTACATCACGGACCGGCGGTCGGCGGAGTGCACGATCAGGTCCGCGCCGGCGAGGTCGGCGATGCGGAGCCTCTTCCGGCGTGCGAGGGGATGCTCGACCGGTACGGCGACGACGAGCCGGTCCCGGCGCAGGGTGTGCGTGGTGAGGGAGAGGTTGGCGGCCACAGGGCGCAGCAGTGCGACGTCGATGGCGCCAGTGCGCAGCGCCTCGACCTGGTCGGGCGCGAGCATCTCGCCGCGGAAAGAGAAGTCGACGCCGGGAAGTTCCTCCGTGAGCCGCCGCGAGAGGGTGGGGATGAGGCTGTAGGTGGCCGAGCCCACACACCCGATCGCAAGGTGGCCCACCGAGCCGGCGGCGACGAGTCGTGCGTGGTGCGCGGCCTCGTCGACATCGGCGAGGATCACGCGCGCGCGTTTCAGGTAGGCCCGGCCGGCCTCGGTGAGGTCGACACGGCGTGTGGTGCGGTGCAGCAGCTCGACGCCGAGCTCGGCCTCAAGCTGCCGGATCTGTTGGGAGAGCGGCGGCTGAGCCATGTGAAGTCGCTCGGCGGCGCGGCCGAAATGACGCTCCTCAGCCACCGCCACGAAGTACCGCAGGTGGCGCAGATCCATATGTCGTCCATATCAATCGGCTCGGATATGCGTACTTCAGAATATCGCGGCCCGGGGCTAGCGTCGCTGCCATGAGTGCTTTCCTGTACGCCGCGACACGCACGCCGTTCGGCCGCTTCAACGGCGCGCTGGCCGGCGTCCGTCCCGACGACCTCGCCGCCGCCGCGATCACCTCGACGCTGGCCCGGGTGCCGGGTCTCGATCCCGCCGCGATCGACGACGTGGTGTGGGGCAACGCCAATGGCGCCGGTGAGGAGAACCGCAACGTCGGCCGCATGGCGGCGCTACTCGCCGGGCTTCCGGTGAGCGTGCCCGGCACCACGATCAACCGGCTCTGCGGCTCAAGCCTCGATGCGGCGATGACGGCCAGCCGAACGATCGAGTCCGGCGACGCCGAGGTGGTGTTGACCGGTGGCGTGGAGTCGATGACACGCGCGCCCTGGGTTCTGCCCAAGTCGGCGAAACCGTTCCCGGTCGGCGACGTCACCGCGGTCTCGACCACGCTCGGTTGGCGGCTGGTCAACCCGCGCATGCCGAAGGAGTGGACGGTCAGCCTCGGCGAGGCCAACGAGCAGCTCCGGGAACGCTTCGGGATCTCCCGCGAGCGGCAGGACGAGTTCGCCGCCCGCTCCCACCAACTCGCCCACGCCGCTTGGGAGTCGGGCTTCTACGACGACCTGGTGACACCGGTCGAGGGCGTCGCCCTGACCCGCGACGAGGGCATCCGGGCCGGATCCACGCCGGAGACGCTGGCAGGGCTCAAGCCGGTCTTCCGCACACCGGAGCAGGGCGGCACCATCACCGCGGGCAACGCCAGCCCGCTCAACGACGGTGCCTCCGCGGTGCTGTTGGGGAGCGAGAAGGCTGCGGCCACGATCGGAGCCGACCCGATCGCCCGTATCGCAGGCCGCGGCGTGATGGCATTGGAGCCGCAGGCCTTCGGTTACGCCCCGGTCGAGGCCGCGAATCGTGCGCTGGCCCGGGCCGGGATCGGCTGGGACCAGGTGGGCGCGGTCGAGCTCAACGAGGCCTTCGCCGTGCAGTCGCTCGCCTGCGTCGACGCGTGGAAGGTCGACCCCGGCATCGTCAATCAGAAGGGCGGCGCCATCGCGATCGGACATCCGCTGGGCGCCTCGGGCGGACGCGTCCTCGCCACGCTGGCCAAGGTGCTCCGTGAGACGAAGCAGCGCTACGGCGTCGCCGCGATCTGCATCGGGGTCGGTCAGGGCCTGGCCGTCGTACTCGAGAACTGCGCTGTCACGGGGGCGGACCGATGAGCCGCGCGGAGATCCTCGAAAGCACCGACGCCGCGGTCGCCGGGATCGAGGACGGCTCCACGATCCTCGTCGGCGGCTTCGGTCTGGCCGGGATGCCGTTCGACCTGATCGAAGCGCTCATCCGGCAGGGCTCGAAGGACCTCACGATCGTGTCCAACAACGCCGGCAACGGCGACGTCGGGCTGGCGGCGCTGCTGGCCGCAGGCAGGGTGCGCAAGGTGCTCTGCTCCTTTCCGCGGCAGGCCGACTCCTGGGTCTTCGACGGCCTGTACCGCGAGGGGAAGATCGAGCTCGAGGTGGTGCCGCAGGGCAATCTCGCCGAGCGGATGCGCGCGGCTGGTGCCGGGATCGGCGCGTTCTACTGCCCGACCGCGGTCGGCACGCCGCTGGCCGAGGGCAGGGAGGAGCGGGAGATCGACGGGCGCAAGTACCTCCTGGAGTACCCCATCAAGGGCGACTACGCGCTGATCGGTGCACACGTCGCGGATACGCTCGGCAATCTCGTCTACCGGAAGACCGCCCGCAACTTCGGACCGGTCATGGCCACGGCCGCGACAACGACCATCGTCCAGGTCGAGCGGGTCGTCCAGCCCGGAGAGCTCGACCCCGAGGCCGTCGTCACCCCGTCCATCTACGTCGACCGGTTCGTCCGGGTCGAGGCCCGCCACTACACCGTCCAGGGGGCACGATGACCACCACGTCAAGCGATCAGGTGCGCGCCGACCGGCTCTCGATGGACGAGCTGGCCGCCGTCATCGCACGCGACATCCCGGCCGGCGCCTTCGTCAACCTCGGCATCGGGCAGCCCACCAAGATCGCCGACCACCTGCCGGCCGACTCCGGGGTGGTACTGCACACCGAGAACGGCATGCTCAACATGGGCCCGAAGGCCGAGGGCGACGCGATCGACTCCGACCTGACCAACGCCGGCAAGGTCCCGGTGACCGAGTTGCCCGGGGCGGCGTACTTCCATCACGCCGACTCCTTCGCGATGATGCGCGGCGGGCACCTCGATGTCTGCGTCCTCGGGGCGTACCAGGTCGCCTTCAACGGCGATCTCGCCAACTGGACCACCGGCAAGCCCGACGACATCCCGGCCGTCGGTGGCGCCATGGACCTCGCCATCGGCGCCAAGGACGTCTACGTGATGATGACCCTCTTCACCCGCTCCGGGGAGCCGAAGCTCGTGCCGCGATGCACCTACCCGCTCACCGGAGTCGGCTGCGTCAGCCGTGTTTACACGGACTGCGGCGTCTTCGATGTCGGACCCGACGGTGTACGACTCCGGGAGACGTACGGTGCCAGCGCTGACGAACTCGCCGAGCGACTCGGCATCACGCTGCCCTAGCGCTTTCCGCGCAGCCCCGTACCTGTCGACGGCCTCGGCGCCATCCCCTTGGGGCGGCTCCGGGGCCGTGAACTGATCGGCGCTACTTTCCGCTGGTGATTTCGGCGTAGGTTGCGCCGGTGACCTTGCCGAGGTCGTAGGTGCCGGTGACCTTGGCGCTGCCGTCATAGTCAAGTAGCCCGTTCCCAGGTTGTAGAGGACGTTTCCGCGAGGGCGCAGCGTGACGTAGATCGTCCCGTCGGGGACCTTGGCGCGCAGCTTCTGCTCCTTGGCGTCGCCGGTCCCGGTGATGTTGTCGGAGTGGATGTCCACGCCCTGCTTGTCGGAGGGCCCTGTTCCGAGCGGGAGGCGGATCTCCGACCTCGTGTACCAGCCGGTGTCCTCCTTGACCACCGACATCTTCGAAACGCCGCCTCCCTGCTTGCCGAAGTCGACGATGAGCACTGGGCATACCATTTGTGAGTATATGGGCGGACTTCCTGGGGGGGGAAGGAGCCGAAGTGACCGCTGACGATGCTGGCCCCGACGACCGCGCTGAGGAGCAGCCTCAGCCGGTGACGTCCGGCTGCCCGGTGACCTGGGAAGAAGGGCCGCGGCGGGAGGGACCGCGGGGCGCGGAGACCATGGAGATGCTGGACCTGGTGCTTCAGCAGGCGACGACGTGCCTGGGTGGCCTGGGAGCCTTGCTGCACCGGTGGGACCCCAATGCCGGTCGGCTGCGCCTAGTGTCGGTCAGCGGGATCGGCTCGGCCAGTGCCGAAGCGTGGGCAGATCTGCATGCTGAGCAGGACGTGGCGCCCGTGCGGGCCGTGCGGGGTGGCGACTTCTTCTGGGTGGCCGGGGACAGCCTGGGCGTCGGGGCGGCCGGCACTGCGGCTGTGCCACTCCTGGGGGTCGAGGGGCCGGTCGGAGTGCTGTCTGTGCTCATGGCGGGGGCGGCTGAACCCGGTGAGGTGCAACGGTCCTTCCTGTGCGCCGTGGCGGGGTGGGCTGTTGGGCGCCTGGGCGGCGGGCCGGGCATACTGCCGGGGGCAGGCCTGGTGGCCGAGGCCGATCGCTCCGTCGGTATGGGTGAGCTGACCGCAACGCTGGCCGAAGCCGTCACCTCCCAGGACGTGGCGGAGGCGTTCGCGAAGCACGTCCTGGCTCCGTTCGGAGCCGATGGGCTGATGTTCACCGTGCTGGAGGGCGGGCGAGTCCATGTGGTCGCCGACATCGGCTACCCACCGGAATTCCTCCAAGCAGTCAGAGACATTCCGGCCTCCGTCAGTGCCCCGGTCCTCGACGTAGTGAGTACCCGTGTTCCCCGGTTCGTCGAATCGAGTGCGGAGTTCTTGCGGCGATATCCGACGATGAGGGGCTTGTGGGAGCTGTCGCCAAAGGAGGCCTGGGCTTTCCTGCCCCTGATGGCGTCCGGACGTGTCTTGGGCATGTGCGCAGTGTCCTTCAGCCATCCACGTTCCTTCGGCGACGGGGAGCGCACCTTGCTGACGGCTCTCGGAGGTCTGGTCGGCCAGGCGCTGGAGCGGGCCCGTCTGTACGACGTGGAGCACGCCCGTGCCCAGGAACTGCAGCGCGGCCTGCTGCCCCGGATGCTGCCTCGCCTGCCTGCCACCAGCGCCGCCGCCCGCTACCTGCCCGCGGGAAGGGACGAAGATGTGGGCGGTGACTGGTACGACTTGATTCCGCTGTCCGCCGACCGGGTCGCCCTGGTGATCGGCGACGTCATGGGGCACGGCATCACTGAAGCGGCCACCATGGGCCGTCTGCGCACCGCTGTACGCACCCTCGCCGACCTCGAAATGTCTCCTGACGAACTTTTCATCCATCTCAACGACCTCGTCAGCGACCTCGGCGAGGACTGCTATGCCACCTGCCTATACGCCGTCTTCGACCCCGTCGCAGGTAGGTGCACCTATTCCCTGGCCGGTCACCCGCCGCCCGTCGTCGTCCACCCCGACGGCACCGTCCACATAGTCGACGTGAGCCCGGACCCGCCGCTGGGCGCCGCCGAACCGCCGTTCGACACTCACCAGCTGGACCTGCCCGACGAGAGCCTCCTCGTCCTGTGCACCGACGGCCTCGTCGAATCGGCCACCCGGGATGTTGATCAAGGATTGGCTCAACTCCGGCACATCGTGTCCCAGGCCGCCGCCAACACCGCGTACTTCGACCCCGCTGACCAGGACAGCGACGTTCGGCGCTTGGAAGATCTGTGCGACACCGTGGTCTCGGCTCTGCTGCCCGACCCTGGGCAGACGAATGACGACGCCGGCCTGCTCATCGTCCACACCCGGTGCACCGCTGCCGGTGATGTCGCCTCCTGCAGTCTCCCGGAGGACCCCCAGGCGGCCGGACAGGCCCGCGCATACGTTCGCGAACACCTCGACGCGTGGGGCTTGGAGTATCTCGTACCCGCCACGGAGCTGCTGGTGAGCGAGCTGGTCGGTAACGTCGTCCGGCACGCCACGGGACCAATCCGCCTGCGCCTGTTGCGTAGCCACTCACTGACCTGCGAGGTTTACGACGGCAGCCTCACGACCCCTCGCATCCGCCGAGCAACCTTCACGGACGAAGACGGACGCGGTTTGCAACTCGTCGCAGCGCTGTCCCAGCGCTGGGGCGCCCGGTATCTCGACGACGGCAAATGCATATGGACAGAGCAGGACATCCCGCACGGGGATGCCTCGGGTGAGCCCGGGCTCGTACATGCCGCTTCGACGGTGTGACCCGAGGCCCGACCCTGGACGGAGCGTCGGGTCGGCAGCCTCCCGGTCGCCTGCGATGATAGGCGGCCCCCGAGACGGCGGATGAGATCACGGTGCCACCTCAGGACCCTGGTCGGCGGGACGATGAGAGGTAACTGCCGCAGCTTCGAGCAGGGGAACGGGCGAGGAGCAACGCCAGGAATGGGGGCCTTCCGTCGGCGTGACGCACAGCCCGTGTGGGCGCGGTGTGTCCCGCGCTGGCCGTGGTTCTCGTGCTGCCGGTCACCACGCACGCCACCAACGACGCCTGGATCCAGCGCGCCCCGCGCTGCGTGCACGCCTGCACGGCCGAGGGCGGATGTCCGGCTGACGGGGGGTCTCAGCCGCGGTCACCGTCGCAGTGGTCGGGGGTGATGGTGTGCAGGATGCGCTGGCCGATGTGGGCGAGCTGTTTGACTTGTGCCTTGGTCAGCGGGTCGAACACCAGGCGGCGCACTTCCGCGACGTGGCCGGGAGCAGTGCTGACGATCTTCTCGTACCCCTCGTCGGTCAGGGTGGCCAGGGTGTAGCGGCCGTCGGCCGGATCGGGCCGGCGATGGGCGTACCCCTTGCGTTCGAGCCGGGCCACGACCTGGGACAGGCGAGAGAGCGAGCCCTCGGCGAACGCGGCGAGCGCGCTCATGCGCAGTTCCCGCTGCGGCGACTCGGACAGCGCCGCCATCACCCCGTACTCGAAATGCGTCAGTCCTTCGTCGCGCAGTTGGGTGTCGAGCGCGTGTTCCAGGCGCCGCATGATGCCGACCAGTCCGAGCCAGGCGCGGCGCTCCTCTTCGTCGAGCCAGCGGGGTGCCTCGTCAGCGGGGGTGTTCGTCATGCCCTCCAATGTACCGACGGTTCACGCTTG
The DNA here is from genome assembly GCF_042959425.1 of Streptomyces sp. NPDC007896. Lineage (NCBI taxonomy): Bacteria > Bacillati > Actinomycetota > Actinomycetes > Kitasatosporales > Streptomycetaceae > Streptomyces > Streptomyces sp. NPDC007896. The sequence goes on from NZ_JBIBKX010000003.1 coordinate 486,391, forward strand.
AAGTGAATCCACCTCGTCATGACTTGAAGCTTGAAGTCAATGCCGCTACTTTTCAGTTAACGCTTTAAGTGACTGCCCGGGCTTCCGAGCAGCGTCGAAGCCTTGAGGAGTTCCTCCATGAAGCTGCTTGTCCTCGGTGCCACCGGTGCCACCGGACGCCTGGTCGTCGACCAGGCCCTGGCCGCGGGCCACTCCGTGCGCGCGCTCGTCCGCTCACCCGAGAAGCTGGATGCTCGGCCCGGCCTCGACGTGGTTGCCGGGCAGGCCACCGACGCCGGTGACGTCACGCAGGCCATGTCGGGCGTCGGCGCGGTGATCAGCACGCTCGGCGCCACCGGCGGATCCGTCATCACCGACGCCACGCAGGCCGTCATCTCCGGAGCCGCCACCACGGGTGTCAGCCGGTTCGTGGAGCTGTCCTCCTTCGCCGTGCTGCGCGAGCGCCTGAGCGGACCCGCCAAGCTCATGTCCAGCACGGTCATGGGCGCCATGGTCAAGGACAAGGCGGCCGCCGAGGACGCGCTGCGCGCCAGCGACCTCGACTACACCCTCGTCCACGCCGTCCGCCTCACCAACGGCCCTGCCACCGGCGTTATCAAGCTGCTGCCCGGGTCAGCCACCCTGCGCATGGGGGACACCATCAGCCGTGCCGATGTCGCCGCCTGGATCCTCACCGCGCTCACCGACAACACCACCAGCCGCCGCTCCGTCGCGATAGCCGGCTGACCCGCCCCGCTTCCCCGCCCCGTCCCCAGTTGATCCGGAGAAACACCATGAGCCACCAGCTCGCCGCCCGCCCCGCCCGCCCCAGCGGTCTCGTCGTCACCGGCGGTCTGATCGGCACGGCTGCCGTCGCCGTCGCTGTCAATGCCGTCGTCGCCGCGATAGCTCACGCCGCCGGTGCCTCGGACGACTTCCAGCCCCTCCAGCTGTCCGCCTACGCACCCCTCACCGTCTTCGGCGTTCTGGCCTCCGCTGCCGCCTGGGCGATCATCCGCGCGCGCTCGGCACGCCCGGACCGGGTGCTGCGCACCCTCGTGCCCGTCGTCCTGATCGTCAGCCTGATCCCGGACATCATGGTCGGTGTCTCCGACAGCCGGCCCGGCACCAGCTGGGGTGCCGTCACCGCCTTGATGGTCATGCACGTCGTCGTCACCGCCGTTGCCGTCCCCGCCTACCGGCGACTCCTGTCCCTCCCCGCCACCCAGGACTGACATCCCGCTGGGGCGCAGGCCCTCACCACGGTCGTACAGCACCCAGGTGGCGCCGCACGACCGGGCAGGCCGACCCCGACATCAAGGAAATACGTTTGTCCGGGGCCGAGTCGAGCAACTCTCCTGCCCCATTCCCTCATGCCCCACCTCTCGCGCAGCCGTATCTGCGCCCTTTCGAGAAAAGTGTGATGACCCATATGGAAATCTCCATAACAGTCCCCACGGCCACCCTCCTGAAGAGGCAGTCCACACGTGCGGCGGTGATCGCCGCGGCGGCCGTCCTCGTCTCGGCGCCGTACGCGTCCGCAGCGACACAGCAGGCGTCCTCCAAGCCGGTCGTCGCCGACGTGAGAACTCTCGCCGCATTGGACTTCACCGCCGGCGACTCCCCGGAGAACATCGCTGTCAACCCTGACAACTCGTTGACCGTCTCCACGCTGGGCGGGCACACCGCAGCGGGCGAGCGCCCGGCACTGTTGCGGATCGACCCGTCCGGGCGCACCACGGTGATCGTGGCCGGGCAGCAGGGCGACGCATTCAGCGGCATCGCGGTCGGTCGCGACGGCACCACCTATTACAACGTGGCCTCCGACGACGTCTCCCGGGCCGGCGTATGGAAGCTGCCCCCGGTCGGCGCCCCTCGCCGCGTCGCCGCCCTGCCCACCGACGGACTCCCCAACGGCCTGGCCCTCGACCCCGCCGGGCGCACCCTGTACGCGACCGACAGCACCAAGGGCACCGTCTGGGCCGTCCCGGCCTCCGGCGGAAAGGCGACTCCCTGGCTGACCGACCCCGCCCTCGCGCCCGACCCGTCCATCCCGTTCGGCTCGAACGGGGTCCGCTTCCACAGGGGCGCCGTCTGGGTTTCCAACACCGCGAAGGGCACCCTGCTGCGGATCCCGGTCACCGCCACCGGCGCCCCCGGCCGAATCCACACCGTGGCCGGCGGCCTCACCGGCGTCGACGACTTCAACTTCCTCAGCGACCGCTCCGACGTGGTGTTCGCGGCGCTGAACGGCGTCAACCAGGTCGCGGTCGTCCACCCCGACGGGACCACCGAGACCGTCCTGACCGCCTCGGACGGCCTCGCTTCACCCACCTCCATCGCGGTACGCGGAAACCGGCTCTACATCACCGACGCCGGTTTCGCCGAGCCCCACGACGCGAAGGTGCAGCGCGGAACGGTCAACCCCGCCGTACTGAACTGCGGCCCGGCCTCCTGAACCCGTCGCTGCCGGGACCGGCAGCGGTGCCTGTTACGGATTCCAGCAACCAGGGGCAGCAGAATCCGGTGATCACAATGAGCGACCGGAAGTGACCGGGGTCCGATCGAAGATTGGCGCTCATACAGCTCCACGTGCCCCCATAGGGCGGTCCGCCTCCTCCTCGGTGACCAGTAAGACAAGGACAGGTCGGCGTGGTCGCGCGGTGGGCCTTCTGGAAGCGGCGAACGGCCGGACGGCTGCGGAGCGGGCTTGTGGCTCCATGGGATCGGGCGGGTGGCGCGATGACGCTCGTCAGTCCCTCACTTCTCATCGGTGGTGCAATGGGCCCGTCGGCAGGCTCGCGGTGATGTGCGGATCGGTGCCTGCCGACCGGTCCAGGTGGGCGCGCGGTTCTATATCTGCCTCAGGCGCTTGAGGTCCGCGTGCTCAGCCGACGGCGTCCTCCGCAGCGTCCGTGCCGACCTGATGGGCGGCTGAGGGGGGGGAGCCCTTCGTCCTCGGCGACGCCGATCCCGGCGCCTGCCGCGCCGATGAGGTCGAACAGCTCGTCGTCGTCCAGTGCCTGTGGCTCCTGTTCCTCGGTCACCAAGGCTCCTCTCCTCTCGTGGTCGAGGGCAGCCCCGTCCCTGCCGCGACCTGTCCTTCTGGTATCGGAGGAGCCTTCAGGGCAGCACGCTCAGCGCTGCGTCAGCGGGACCAGCACAAGCCAGGCTCTTCACAGCGGCCGTTCCTTCACGCCACGTTGCTCGACACCACGAAGCGTGAAGAACGGCCGCCCTGCTGTCTCACGAAACAGCCAAGATCAGAAGGTCAGTTGACCCGGCGAGGTCGCACAGAAGGCAGAGACCAGGGCGCCGGGTCATAACTCTTGACGACGATCGACTCCGGAACCCGACTTTCCAGGTCGTCCACATCCGAGGTGAAGACGGTGACCTGTCCCTTCCGCTGTCGTGCGATGACGGCGAGCACCGCGCTGATCGCGTACTTGTGGCATGCGGCTTGGCGTCGGCCAGGAGACGCCGGGCCTGGGGGCCCAGTCCTTGGAAAGGGGTTGGTCTCTGCCGCGGTCCCGGAGCGCAGACCGACCGGAAGGAAGGTCCCAGTCGCTGGGCGGTCCGCGCGGTGACCGGCCGTTCGCCGAACATCGCCGGGGCGCCGCTGAGAAAGGTGGACCAGAAGTGCCTCAATATTATCTGCGAGTCACATCGGTGATGTCCGGCTCCAGGCTCGAACTCACTCCGCCGCAGCGCGCCCAGCTCCTCCAACAGGTCAACGGGGCGTCGACGCCGCAGGCGCGCGTGCTGCGCTGCCATATCGTGTTGGCCTTGGCGGATGGCGTGGCACGGGCCGAGGTTGCCCGCAGGTACGAGGTCTCCGTGCCGACTGTGGACAAGTGGGCTGGGCGATACGCGGCGGAAGGACTGACGGGCCTGTGGGACCGCCCCAGGCCAGGGGCGCCCCGTCGGATCGAGGACAAGACGATCGCCGAGGTGCTCCACATAACCCGTCACGAGCCACCACCGGTCGGTAAGAGCTGGTCCAAACGGACGCTTGCCCTTCGGGCCGGGCTCTCGGCCTCCACTGTGGCGCGTATCTGGCGTGCCCATGGCATCACGCCGGGTGCCGGCGCCCGGCCCGCTGCACCTGTGGCTGACGACGCCACAGGCGGTGGCCCGCCAACCGTCATGGTGAGGGCGATCTATGTGAACAAGGCGCTCTCCGTCCTCGCGTTGTGCAGAACCATGAACGCGATGGCCATGTCCAGCCTTGTTGCTTCTCTTTCGGAGAACCGCCCGGTGAAACCGTCCGCCGATCCGGACGACGGAGCCGAACCACTTTCCGCCGCCCTCGCTTCCCTCGCCGATCGGAAGCCGTCCTCCGGTGGCCGCTCGACCCCCGGCTTCACGGCCTTTCTGCAGCGACTGGCGACGACCAGGCCGACGGACACCGACCTGGACCTGGTCTGCTACGCGAGCAACCCTGCCACCTTGATGGCGCTGCACCGCTGGCAGTTCGAGCAGCCCCGACTACACGTGCATCTGACGCCGACCCACAAGGTGTGGTTACAAGTGCTGCAGGACGCATGCGCCTGGACGGACCTGCACGGTCCCCGACCGGCGCCACCGCAGACCCTGGCCGCGATCGACATGGCGCTGCGGGCGTGGCGGCGCAGGCGCAGCATGGACCCGTTCGTCTGGGACCACCGCGAGGGGTCTGATCCAACAGTTTGAGGACTCAAGGATTTACGGTCCGGCCGGCGCGGCCAGTCCGGTGAACCTTCCTAGGCTGCGCCCATGACTTCTGACAACGCGTCATTGCGCGCTCACGAGGCTGGCGAACCGGCATCGGACCACGACACCGCGCAGCCTCAGTCCACCGCGCCTGCCACGCACAGCACGCCGACCAGGAAGATGGGTCGCCGCACAGTCCTGGCAGCGCTGGGGATCGGCGCCACCGGTCTGGGACTGGAGGCCACCAGCCTCCCCAAGGCGGGTGCGTCCGCTCCTGCGTCCGCCACACCGGCGGCGTTCGCGCAGCCCTCCTGCGTCCTGAGCCCCGAGTTGATCGCAGGGCCGTACTTCGTCGATGAGGATCTGATCCGGCGCAACATCGTCGAGGATCGCCAGGGAGTGCCCCTGGATCTGCGGATCACCATCGTGGACGGCACCAAGTGCACGCCGATCGCCGGGGCAGAGGTGGATATCTGGCACTGCGACGCGGGAGGCTGGTATTCGGGACACCTGGACATCAGTCCCGACCTCCCGGCCCCGACCACGGATCACATCGAGCCGACCGACCCCTCCAGGTTCCTTCGAGGGCTGCAGATCACCAACCGGCGCGGTGAAGTGGGGTTCCGCTCCATCTACCCGGGCTGGTACTACGGGCGAACGATCCATATCCACCTCACGGTGCACGTCGAGGGGCAGGAGGTGCACACGGGCCAGCTGTACTTCCCCGAGGAGATCAGCAGCAAGGTCGCCCTCATGGAGCCGTACGTGCAGCACACCGGCACCAAGCGGGTCACCAACCAGGAGGACGTCCTTTTCCGCGACGTGGGCGGCGAGCAGACCACCCTGGATGTCCGGCCGCTCCGGCCGGGCCGACCGGAGCTCGGCTACGTAGCGTCGATCACGGCCGGAGTCAGCCCCGGGCAGACTCGGGAACCGTCCTCCGAACGGGCGGCCTGACGTCCGGCCGGAACCCCTTGTGAGGCCGGCTGACCTGCCGGGTGTGCACAACAATCGGCCCTGCCGAAGCTGCGACGGCGGCCCGCTGAGTCCCGTTCGAGACCGGATCACGTAGGACGCGAGCGAGGGAGCGCGCGCAGGCATGACAGAGTCCCGCATCCTGCGTCCATGGGTGCGGGAGTCTGCTCTGTGCAACGAACGTAGGCGGTCTCACGGTCAGGTCCGGGGCGCCTCCCCGCTCGCCCGGCCTTGTCAGCGACCGGAGCCTGCGGAACTCGGCTCGAGCTCATTTGGCCACTCTCGACGACGAGGGTGTGCGGATGCAGCGCGTCGAGGCCGATGTCGGCGGTGCTTGTTTATGGACCATCCTTTCTGCAGCCCTCACGAGTAGGTTGTGGCCTCTCCGTCCCGGGGTCCCGGCGGGTACACGGGGCACGGGCAACCGCGCCCGCCGCAAGGCCCTGACCCTCGTCACGTGCCGCGAAAGGTGCACAACGCCGAGTGGCAACCGGACAGCGCGTCGGCACGCGACGCCCGGAGTGACGATGAGGCGCACGATGCCGTGAGTCGGAGGTGAGCCACGGAGGTGGCAACGGAGCGCGGCTGATGTCGTCGTAGCGCCGTGGTGTGTCAGGCGTTCCAGGGGTCCGATCGCAGGTGGCGGTCGAAGAAGCGCTCGATCAGCGCGGGAGTCAGCCGCACGGAGTTCTCGGCGTCCGGGAAGTGCGAGGACCGCACCGTGGCCGTCATGGGGTTCAGTTCCCAGGCGCCGGTGTTGAGGAGGCCGTGGTCGGCGCCGTGCACCAGCAGAAGATGGGACTCGGCGCCCGCGGCGACCAGGGTGTCGTGGAGGCGGCGGCTCTGGGCGGGGCCGATGAGCAGGTCGGCGTCGCCGTGCAGGAGCAGCACGGGCGGCACCCGCGGGTGGGCCTGCCGGGCCGGGCTGGCCTCAACCGCGGCGGCGGCATGGTCCGACGGCGGGCCGCCCAGCAGACCCCACGCCGGATCGGAGTGATCCACGCCCAGCATTCCACCGGGCAGCGCGTCCTCATTGAGCCGGAGCAGGTCGCTCGGGGGATAGCCCGCCACCACCGCGCGTACGCCGGACGCCGCGGGGGAGCCTTCGGCGTCGGTGGCGAAGGCCGTGAGCAGGGCGAGGTGTGCGCCGGACGAGCTGCCCCACAGGCCGATCGACGCCGGGTCCAGGCCGTGGGTGTCCGCGAGGTCGTGCAGGTGGCCCAACGCGGCCTGGACGTCGTGCAGTTGCGCGGGCCAGACGGCGGCCTCGGAGGAGCGGTACTCGATGTCCGCCATGGCGTATCCGCGTTCGGCGAACAGCCGGGGCAAGTGGGGGCCGTAGCCCCGGCGTTGATGGCGCCAGCCGCCACCGGGCAGCCATACGATCACGGGGGTGGGGACCGTCGCGGACGACGTCGGCAGGTACAGATCCATCCGCAGGTCCGCGCCCGGTGCCACGTCGTACGCGATGTCGCGCACCACCCGGACGGGAGTCGGGGCGACCTTCTCGGGCGGGAGCGGTGCCTGGCTGAGTCCATCCATGAAGCGGCCCATGACGGCGGCGTTGTTCGCCGTCACCGCCGTCGGGTCGGAGGTGTGCGGCTGCTGTGAGGTCTCACTGGTCACCGGCTGGTCCTGTCCTGGTCACGGCGAGAAGGGGGAGGGTGCGACGCTTGTGTTCGCGGTGTTCGTCGAGCCGTTGCCGGTAGTGCGGTGCGAGCCTGTCCGGGGTCCAGTCGAAGTCGTCCGCCAGCCGCACATCCACCGCGGAGACACCGGCCAGAGCCGTGAGCCGGACCTGGGCCTCGGTCGCGAACGAGCCGATGAGCACGCAGCTCGGCTCGGTCACGCCGACGGTGACCGCGATGCGCTGGCCGCCGGCGCCGTCGTCCTGCACACGAATGTCACCGACGAGTCCCATGTCGTCGAGTCCGGCGGGGACTCCCGCGGTGATGCTGCACGGATCGACGATCTCGTTGAGCGTCGCGCGGACCTGAGCTTCCGTGACGGTCATCGGGCACCGGCCAGTACGTCGTCGACCGGGGCGATGCGTCCGCCCCAGGGCTCCTGGAGTTCGGTGGTGTCGAACTCGTCGCCGCGGATGCGCTCGCGGAGGTCCTTCTCGTCGATGCCGTGCATCCGCAGGAAGTTGCGGCCGAGGATGTTGGCCTTGATCTCCTTGGTGAGCGCGGGCATCCCGTACTCCTCGATCAGGTCACGGGGCATCTCGAAGTTCCAGAACGCATCGATCGCCGGCCGGGGGTGGACGGCGTCGCAGCCGGTCGCCCAGATGATCCGCTCGGCGGCACCGGCCTGCAGGAAGGCACCCATCGCCTGGGCGAAGCGGCGGGGCGCGTAGACCGCCATGAACGACGTGGCCTCCAGGTTGACCCATATGTTGCGGAAGGACTCCAGCTGAAGGGCCGTCTCCTCGACGAAGGCCATGCCGCCGTGGACGACCTCGAAGGTGAGGTCGGGGAAGGCCAGCGCGGCGGCTTCCACGTCGCTCATCCCGAGGGCGGAGGTCGGCCCGGGGCCGACCGGGAGGGCCTTGTGGATGGCCACGACCTTCAGGCCGTGCTGCTGGGCCCGCTCCAGCAAAGGGAAGCAGATCTCCGGGTCACCCATGTCCAGCGCGGTCACGCGGCCCTCGACGACGTCGATCGGATAGAGCTTGAGGGCGTTGACGCGGTGTTTTTCCACCAGCTCGTCCACCCGGTCCAGGGCGCCGGGGCGCAGCGGGGACACTGCGCCGTAGATGAGCACGCGCTCCGGCCACATCTCGCGCATCTCGAGGCCGACGCTCAGCGCCGAGCCCCCGTCCCGGAAGTGGCCGTAGATGGGCGTCTCGTGGTAGGCGATCACGTCGGTCTGGCTCTCCGCGAGCAGGGCCCGGCCGATGATGTCCGCGCCCGCGCCCTGCATGTAGGTGGAGCGTTCGAGGGTGTACTCGGGGCCGCTGACCCGCTTGTGCAGGCCGTAGAGGTGCTCGGCGATGGCCGCCCCGATGTGCGGGTTGACGCAGTTCTCGCGCCGGAAGTTGTAGTTGTGGGCCACGCCCTCGACGACGAGGAAGTCCTCGATCACGGTTGTTCTCCTTTGGTGTCACGGGTGGCAGGGGCGCTCACGCGACCAGGTCCTTCAGGCCTTCCAGGGCGCGGGAGGCGAGTCGCTCGTCGGTCTCGGCGTCGGCTCCGCCGACGCCGACGGCACCGATGACCTCGCCGTCGTCTACGGTGATGGGCACCCCGCCCGGTACGGCGAGGAGGCCGGCGTCGACGAGGTGCACGGGCGCGACGGCCATCGCGGGTGACGCGGCGAAGGCGGCGAACTTCGAGGTCGGCACGCCGGTGACGGCGGCGGTGTAGGCCTTGCGGCGCGCGGTCTCGATCCCGATGGGGCCGACTCCGTCGTCGCTGAGCAGCACCTTGGTGACGCCGCTGCGGTTGACGACCGCCACGCAGATCCGCGCCCCCTCGGCCCGGGCCGCCTCCAGCGCGGCCTCGGCCGCCCCGTACGCGATGGCGTACGGCAGCGGTTCCCTCATCCCGCGGTCCTCTCATGGAGCGGGGCGCCGGAGGCTGCCGGGATCCCGCGGATCAGGTCGGAGGCCTTCTCCGCCACGGCGATGACGGTGGCGTTGATGTTCGCGCCGGGCACGGTCGGCAGCACCGACGCGTCGACGACACGCAGCCCGTCGATGCCGCGCACCCGCAGCTCGGGGTCGACGACCGCGGTCTCGGAGGTGCCGATGGCGCACGTGCCGCAGGCGTGGTTGGCGGAATAACCGGTCTCGCGCAGATAACGCTCGAAGTCGGCGTCGGTGCGCACGTCGGGGCCCGGTGCGAGCTCCACCCTGATCATCGGGGAGACCTCAGAGCTGCGCAGGAGGGCCAGCGTGGTGCGCACGGTCTCGCGCAGCGCGGCGACGTCCTCCGGCTCGGTGAGCAGGTTGAACGTGATCCGCGGCGGGGCGGCCGGATCGGCGGAGCCAAGCCGGACCTCACCGCGGCTGCGCGGGGTCGCGACGGCGTTGAGGGCCACGCAGTGCCGGTTCTTCAGCGGCCGGATGCCGGGGAACCACGGCCGGGCGTCGAAACCGCCGCCCAGGATGCCGAGGAACCCGTCGGGACGGTCCAGGTCGGGGCGGGTGCGAATGTACGCGGAGAGGAACTCGGGCATCCCGGCCAGCGGACCGTTCCCGGTGAGCAGCCAGCGGAGCGCGCCCACCGCCGCGCGGTCGACGCGCAGGTGCTCGTGGAAGGTCACCGGATCCTTCACATCGAACAGCACGGGAGCCGCCGGGTGGTCCTGGAGGTTGGCGCCGACGCCGGCCAGGTCCGCCACCGGTTCGATGCCGTGCTCGCGCAGGTGATCCGCCGGTCCGATGCCCGAACGCATCAGCAGCTGCGGCGAGTTGTAGACACCCGCGCAGACCACGACCTCGCGGGCCGCCCGGATCACCCGGCTCAGTCCGTCCTTCACGACGCGGACGCCCGTGACGCGTCCCCGGTCGAGCGCGAGCGTGTCCACCAGCACCCCGGTGAGCAGGGTGAGGTTGGGGCGTTGCCGCAGGGCGGGGCGCAGGTACGCGGCGGCGGTGCTGTGCCGCCGTCCGCGGTGGATGGCGTTCTCGACCTGGCCTGCTCCGGTGGGGTCCCCGCTCTGGGTGTCGTCGGGGAACTCGATGCCCAGCGATCGGGCGGCGCGGTCCAGACGGCGGCCGAAAGGACCTCGTCGGACCGTGGTCGACACGGTCACGGGGCCGTACCCGCCGTGGTGCTCGGTGTCCCCGCGCCAACTGCTCTCCGAGCGGCGGAAGTACGGCAGCAGGTCGTCCCAACCCCAGCCCGTCGCACCGGACTTGACCCAGTCGTCGTAGTCGAGGCGATGCGCACGGACATGGGTCGAGCCGTTGATCGATCCGGTGCCGCCGACCAGTCGGCCACGCGGGACCGGGATACGCCTGCCGTCCAGGCCCGGCTCGGGCTCCGACTCGTAACCCCAGCTGATGTCCTTGCGTCCCGACAGCAGCCCGACCCCGAGGGGCAGCTGAACGAGCAGGCCGCGGTCCGCGGGCGGGCCGGCCTCGATCAGCAGCACCCGTGTCCCGGTGTCCGCGGACAGGCGCGCGGCGAGGACGCAGCCGGCCGTACCCGCACCGACGACGACGTAGTCGTACTCGGCGCCCTGCCCGGCGCTCATACGGAGGGTCCTGCGGTGGTTCCGGACATCTCGTCTCCTTCGGCTCTGGAGCGAACGCGCGCTGAAGGAGCTGCGGAAAATCGCGGGGAGGCGGTTGCCGGCTCGGCACGTTCTCAGGTGTTGTCGCGAGGTGTGGCGGAGTCCGTGAGCGGGTCATCACCTCGGTGCCGGGTCACCGTAACAAGGGCGTCCGGCGATCCGACAGGGGTCTGCAAGTAATTCATCAAAGCAGGTCGGAGCCATTGACAGTTTTTCATCAGAGCCGTACAACGGCATGAACGCCTCAGGGGCACACATCGCTCGCGGTGCCCGTCCGTCCCTGTCCGAGCGTGCCGGAAGAGCCGCCGCACGCTCGTGTCACAACGCCTCGCGACAGCGCGAAGCAGCCTCGACCGCGGGCTGTCCGACCCTCGAACGGCCCTCGTACCCGCGTCCCCACTGCCTCAACGCCGAGGAGATGGTCCACATGACCGACACGACCGTGCCCGACACGGGAACCGGCTACGGCCGTAACCCCTCCTCCCACGACGCCCGCCTGACCGAGGTCGGCCCCGGCACCCCGATGGGCGAGGCGCTGCGCCGCCACTGGCAGCCGATCGCCAGCTCCACCGCTCTGACCAGCGACGTTCCGCACCGCGTGCGCCTGCTGGGCGAGAACCTGATCGTCTTCCGGGACGGCCAGGGCCGCCCCGGCGTCGTCTTCGAGCGGTGCGCGCACCGCGGCAGCAGCCTCTTCTACGGCCGCATCGAGGAGGATGGCATCCGCTGCTGCTACCACGGCTGGAAGTTCGACGTGCAGGGCCACTGCTTGGACCAGGCCTGCGAAATCGACGGCGGCAAGCGACGCAATCTCGCACGTCAGCCGTGGTATCCGGTGGAGGAGGCCTACGGCCTGGTCTTCGTCTACATGGGCCCGCCCGAGCTCAAGCCCCCGCTGCCGCGCTACGACAGCCTCGAACCCCTGGGCGAGGGCGAGAGCTACCACACCAGCTGGATGGTGCCCGGCGCCGAGGTCATCGGCCTGGAGCAGGACTACAACTGGCTCCAGCTGTTCGAGAACGCCGTCGACCCCGTGCACGCGGCGTGGCTGCACTCCAACCACAGCGGGTTCCAGTTCCAGGGCACCGGCACGACCGGTTTCCCCGAGCACTACTACGACCACCGCACCGCCGCCGAGCGCACCACGTACCACCGCACCGACAACGGCGTGAAGTACATCTGGCGCTACCAGGACGCCAAGGGCGAGGGCGGTGCGCCCGTCGACCTGGAGTGGTCGGTGGAGTGCATGCTGCCCAACATCATCGCGCTGCCCGACTTCATCCGCTCGACCCCCGACGTCCGCAACGACATGCTGATCTGGGTCGTCCCCGCTGACGACACCCACCACCGACTGGTCTTCTCCGTCCGCTCCGCCGACTCCGAGCGGGCCACGTCCTTCATGTTCGGCATCAAACAGAACGGCAAGGACGGCTGGCTGCTGAGCGAGGAGGAGAAGCAGCGCTTCCCCGGCGACTACGAGGCCCAGTGGTCGCAGGGCCCCATCACCCAGCACTCCGAAGAGACCCTGGCGCCGTCCGACAAGGGTGTCGTCATGCTCCGGCGCATGCTGCGCGCGATGCTGGACGACGTCGAGGCCGGACGCACCCCGCTCGGCGTCGCCACCCCCGGCGAGCCGGTCCGCCGTGTGGAAGCAGGCCTCTTCACCCGGCCGGAGACGCCCACGAGGACGGACCGGGCGGCAGCGCCCACGGCGGCAGGGGCGTGACCGAAGCGTGAGCACCACCTGGACGGACGCGGTCGTCGTGGCCCGGTACGACGCCACGCCGAGAATCGCGGTCTTCGACCTAGCCCGGGCCGACGGCGACGAGCTGTGGGAGTACGAGCCCGGCGCCCACATCGATGTGACTGTCGGTACGGCGGGACTGATCCGGCAGTACTCCCTGTGCGGACCGCCGGACATCCGCAAGCAGTACCGGATCGCGGTCCTCGACGAGCCCGCCTCGCGCGGCGGTTCACGCGCCATGCACGCCCTCGCAGAGGGCGACACCCTGCGCATCGCTGCACCGCGCAACCGCTTCGGCCTGACGTCCGCGCGCCGGCACGTGCTTCTCGCGGGCGGCATCGGCATCACCCCGCTGCTGTCGATGGCCCAGAGCCTCGACGCCACCGGCGGCGACTACCACCTGCACTACTGCGCCCGCAGCCGGAGCGAGGCCGCCTTCCTCGCCGACCTGGAGAACCACCCGCGGGTCACCCTTCACTTCGACGATGAGCCCCCGGAGCAACGCCTGGATCTGGGAAGCGACTTGGGGAACCCTGCTCCCGGGACCGCGGTCTACGTCTGCGGCCCCGGCGGGTTCATGGACTACGCGCTGGGGCGGGCGGCCGAGCTCGGATGGCCCGCGTCCGCCCTGCACAAGGAGCGCTTCAGCGCCTCGCCGACGGTCGCGGCCGAGCCCGGTGGGGGAGGGGAGGGCGGATTCACCGTGCGCCTGTCCTCCACGGGAGCGGAGTACCTCGTTCCCGAGGACCAGAGCGTCCTGGACGTCCTGCTGGCGAACGGCGTCGATGCGCCCAACTCGTGCGGACAGGGCATCTGCGGCGAGTGCATCGTGCGGGTGCGAGCCGGTGAGCCCGACCACCGGGACGACGTCCTGACCGACGAGGAGCGCGGGGAGGGGCTGTTCACCCCGTGCTCGTCCCGGTCGAAGTCCTCGATCCTGGAGCTGGAGCTGTGACCGGCTCAGCGACAGAGGCGCCCGTGGCGAAAGACCTCGCCGTCTCCGCCCCCGTCCCTGCCTCCGCTCCCGCCACGGTTGAGGAGGCCGAGGCCGCCTGGCGCGCGGCACAGACCCTTCCGGACCCGGAACCGGCGCTCCGCGTCCTGATGCGTCCCGACTGCGTGATCGTGCACTCTGCGGTGGGCTACATCCACGGCGTGGACGACTGGCTGCGATACGCGGCACGCCTGGGCCGCACCAGCCAGGTGGACACCCATGACGTGACCGTCCAGCGCTTCGGCGCCACGGCCGTGGTCAGCTGTCTCCAGGACATGCGGGTCGCCTTCGTGCCCGAGCTGACTCCGTTCGTCATCCAGGCCGCCGTCACCCGGGTCTGGGCGCGCTCCCCGGCGGGCGGCTGGCAGCTGGCGCACCTCCAGATGGCCCGGCGGCTGCCGCCCGGCTGAGCGGCGTACGGATTCCCGGAACCCGGGGATCCGGTGGTCGTCAGTCCTGGGGCTCGCCGTCCGCCGGCGGGTCCTCGTCCTGTGTCTCCTGTGTCTCCCGTGTCGCTGTTGTGGCTTCGGAGAGTGCGGAGACGATCCGGCCCACTTGCTCCGCGTAGTGGTCGATGAACTCTGGTGATTCGGGGTCCTGTTGGCCGAGTTCACGGGCGATCCATGGGATGGCCACCGGAGCGATCGAGGCGGCGAAGAAGACAAGGGCCACGGCCCCCACGTCGAGGTCGCTGCGGAATTCACCGCGTGCCTGTCGCTCGCGGAGTTCCTCGACGTGCTTGAACAGCTCGGCGGCCCGCTCGTCCTCGGCGGGTGGGCGCGTGCCGGGCTCTTCGCGCGTCAGCGTGTGCACCCACGCGGGGTCCTCATGCGCCCAGTGGACGTAGCGCCGCGCGGCATCCGCGAAGGTGCGGGCCTGGCTGACGCGCATGGACTCCTCGAGCCACTGCTCGCTCAGCGCCTCGTACAGCCCGCGTTTGCCCCCGAAGTAGTAGGTGATCAGCTGATGGCTGACGCCGGCCGACTCCGCGATCCGCACGACCCGGGCCCCGTCGAAACCGTGGGCGGCGAACTCCGCGCCGGCGGCGGCCAGAATGGCCCGCCGGGTGCCCACCGGGTCGCGCTGACGACCGGGATCATCGGGGTGCCTCCGGCGCTGCTGCCTGCCGGACGCCGCTCCCGACTTTCCTGATGCCGTCTCTTCCCCTGTCACATGGACGACCTTACCGGCGGCCTTGTTGGACAAAGCACCTACCTGCGGCGACCGTTGTCGGCACCGCCGCGCCAATGGTCATGGGTGGGCGAGGCAGTGCCTGTTTCGCGAGGAGGATGTCGCAGCGCACCTGGCTCTCCACGTGCCGTCGATGACGCGGCCGTCGGGTATCGGCGTACCAGCGGGCTGCCGCTCGAACCGTTTGATCAGTGGGCTCTGCGGCGCACTGCCTGTGCGATCCGTCGTCAGGCCGAATACTGCGACTCCATGGGCTCGACGACGTCGATGAGATGGAGCGCCGCCCACAGAATGCCCTGCTGTTCTTTGACGCTCCGTCCCAGCATCGCCTCAGCACGTCGGATGCGGTACACGACGGTGTTCTTCACCACGTCGAGCCGTGCCGCGGCGGTCGCGGGGCTGCAGTTGCATTCGAGGTAGACGCGCACGGTCTCCTGGAGCAGCGACTCTCGCGGATGTCCCAGGGCCCCGAGCTCGTCCCGGACGAACCTTTGCGCCCGCTCCGGGTCCGAGGTGAGCAACGCCGCGAGCCGGACGTCCTCGAAGAAGACCGTGCGGCCGCATGAGCGGGCGGTCCTGTACAGCGTGACGCGGGCTGCTGCCTTCGCCTCTTCGTGCGTGGCCCGGAAACCATCGAGGCCGCGTGACGGTCGACCCACGGTGACCAGGGCACCCGGCACCACAGGGATCGAGCGGACCGCCGCACTCCGCGGGTCGGTGAACCCGCCCCATGCCCACACCTCGCGATCGTCCGACGGGATCACCAAGTGTGCGGTCGCGCCGATGCGCGTCAAAAGCTTGGCGGCCACCCGATCGAGTCCCTCCGACTCCGCGTCGTCGTCGCGCGCGTCGCGTCGGACTATCAGGCTGACATGGGTCCGGTTCGTGAGCTCGTACCGCAGCGACTTCGAGGGGTCCAGGTCCGTGTGGTCGCCACGCAGCAGAGTCCTGACCAGCTCCCCACGCGAGCCGTCGATGCTCGTGAGCCACGCTTGCTCCTCGGCCGCGTAGGCGGCGCTGCACGCGAGCGAGAACGAACTCACGAGGTCGACCAGAAACCGTGACAGGTCGGAGAGTCCCTCCGACTGCTGATCGGCCGGCACAAGGCGGCGGAACTCACAGACAAGGGCGTCGCTGAAGCGGGCGTGGGAGGTTCGCTGGAACGCGAGTATGCGCTCCAGCGGAATCCGTTGTCTCACCGCTCGGGCGATCTGTCGGGTCGTCTCCGGGGGGACCGTGGTGGGGACCGGCCGACCGAGGTGAAGAGCCACCAGGGCCTCCATGACGACCGCCTCGGCGGTGGGGCGTAGCGACTCGGCGGCTTCCGCGCGGCGGACGGCAAGGAGGTCGGGGTCGACTGCGAGCGCCGCGAGCTCGTGACAGAATTCGACGGCCCACGAGGACGCCCCGATTCCGATGTCGGCAACGGTCCGGTTCCAGGTCTCCGGAAGGCAGGTCGGCTCGAGCTCATCAGGGGGAGCGGTGGGGTGCAGCTGACACACCCAGGACCCGGTGGCGGACATCCGCATCCCCTCTCGCGTCATTGCGAGCGCCCGAGGTGGTCGGGCCTGATGGCAGCACGCTCTATGCGCGCATCCCGCTGACGGGGCGGCGCTGGTGGGAGGGGCGGGGACGGTGCTCCGGCCCTCCCTTCGATTCAGCCCATGTTAGTGCTTGGCCTCGGGGTACAGCTCGATCGCGGAGCGCAGGATGCGCTCCCACGAGGTGTCGTTCACTTCGAGGATGTTCCCGTCCGGGTCCTTGACGTAGGCGTATTTCGCGGGGTCGCTCGGAGCCCACCCGGCCGGATCGCCGAAGCTCTCCCCGCCGTTCGCCACTGCACGCGCCAAGGTGGCCGCGACGTCGTCGACGGCGATGGCGAAGTGCATGAACGACGCCTCCGGCTGCGGCACGCCGATCGTCGGATTGCGGTCGGGGAGGAACTGGAACAGCTCGAGGCCGAAGCCGTCGGGCAGCTCGATGAATCCGATTCGGTAGTCGGTGTCCTTCAGGCCGAAGATGATCTCGGTCATCTGCTTGCCTGTGTGATAGGGGTGAAGGACTTCCTTACCGCCGAACGTCTCGACGTAGAACCTCGTGGAGCGCTCGATGTCCGAGACGCGTACGGCCAGGTGCTGGACACTCGCCATCAGAAGCGCCCTTCTTCGACCCGCTCGCGCAGGCTCGCTGCCCGATCCGCCGGCGGGTACGAAAAGTCTTCATCGACCATCGTCACCAACTCTTCCGTTGATTCGTCGTACGACTGCACGTTCGTCGAGCAGTCGTCTCTCATGCTCGTTCGGGGTGCGCCGATTTTGCTTGCCTCTCTGGGGCAATCCGCTGCGCCGGATTTGGCGGATCAGGGCAAGCGATGCGCGGGTGCGGGGGGATTGACTCGATCCACTCCTCATCCCACGGCAACGAGGCCGGGTGAGAAGGAGCGGACGAAGGGAACGACGATGTCGTCGAACGACGCAACCGCTGTGATCGGCGATCTCCGGGTGCCGGAGCCGGACCTCACCCCGCAGGAGGTCATCGCCCGTGCCGCGGCGATGCGCCCGACTCTCCGCGAGAATCGCGTGAAAGCAGCGGAGGAGGGCAAGTACTCCGCCGAAATCCACAAGGCGTTCGAGGACGCCGGCTTCTACCGCCTCGTGCAGCCGCGGAAGTACGGCGGGTACGAGTTCGGCCTGGAGACCTACTACCGGACGATGATCGAGATCTCGCGCGGAGACCCCGGCATCGGCTGGTGCCTGACCCTGGGGACGGGTCACACGATCCCCCTGGTCGCGCACTTTCCGGAGGAGGTCGTGCGGGAGGCCTTCGGCGAGGACGGCGTCTTCATCGCGCCGCACTCCGCCACCCCCCGAGGCGCGCTCGTTCCCACGGAAGGCGGATTCCGCCTCACGGGGGTGTGGCCGTACTCGTCCGGTGTCCCGTACTCGACCCACGCGATGGTGAGCACGATCATCCTGGCCGAGGGCAGTGACCCCGTCCCGGCCGTGGTTCTCCTCCCGCGTGGCGACTACACCGTACGGGACGACTGGGGAGCGCACGCCACGATGGCCCTCGGCGCGAGCGGGTCGAACACTGTCGTCGTGGAGGACGTCTTCATCCCGGCTGAGAACGTGTCTCCCCTGTTCGAGTGGGGATACTCGAACTTCCCTGAAGGCACGCACGGCACCCGTTCCACCGGTAACCCCCTGTACCTGGGCCAGATCCAGCCGCTGTATCCGGCCTCACTCGCGGCTGT
The DNA here is from genome assembly GCF_042959425.1 of Streptomyces sp. NPDC007896. Classification (NCBI taxonomy): domain Bacteria; kingdom Bacillati; phylum Actinomycetota; class Actinomycetes; order Kitasatosporales; family Streptomycetaceae; genus Streptomyces; species Streptomyces sp. NPDC007896. The sequence goes on from NZ_JBIBKX010000003.1 coordinate 504,463, forward strand.
CCAGGTCGGTGCGGCGTGGGCGGCGCTCGATGCCTATGAAGAGACCATCCTGACCAAGAAGCGCCTGTACCCTCCGCTGGTCGAGCGGTACAAGCACGAAGAAGGCCAGAGCATCTGGGGCCAGGCGCGGGCGACGATCGACGCCGCGCAGTCGGTGCTTCTCGCAGCGGCCCGCGACTACGAGCGACTGGGCGAGCGTTGGGTGAGCGGCGACCTCCCGTCCTTCGAGGACTGGGCCGCCCTCGGCAATGTGCTGTACGCGTCGTGTCGGCTGTCGCACGAAGCCACTGAACTGCTGTTCCGCTCGGTGGGCTCCTCGGTGGCGCGGAAGGGTCTGCCGCTGCAGGACTACTTCCTGGTGACACAGATGTCGAAGGCGCAGATCGCGGAGCACGTGCCTGTCATCACTGTGATGACGGCAAGGGCCCACTTCGGGCTGGACCTGAACACCGTTTAGGGCCAAGGAGCCATTCCAGCCCCCCCTCGGGGCAAGGCAGTTGGGCTGTCAATGTGGTGAAGCCCCTGATAGATGGCGCCTCGGCCAGAGGCTTCACGTGTTCGCTCAGCCGCCGGACGTCGACGTGTCCAGCGATGCCCCGTGTGCTCACGCGGCAGTTTGCGGTGACGCCGCCGCGAGATCGGCTCCCGTCGGCGGCGTCTGGGCCTTGGCCGCCGGACCCTGCTCAGCCTTGCCCACCTGCGGATGGGTCCCACAGCACCGCTACGACCAGGACAACCTCGCCACCGCCGGCGAGTGGGTGCACGCGGCCGACGGCGGGGGCGGATCTGGGTCCCCACCGCGACGACGGGCACGAACTGTGGTGTCTGCAGGCGCTCCTGAGCCCGGCACGCGTGCTCGGAAGAGCCCCCGCCATAGCGGCCGCTCTTTCGGCCACGACCATCCTGTCGTCGGTGGCGATCACGTCTACGCCCGTACCTGGTACCAGCAGGAAGCGAACGGCATCGCCGCACCTTTCACGACCGGGAGCTGTGGCAGCGCCTCCATTGCGTCTCGAGTGCACCACTGTTCGTCACCCGCTACCAGCAGGAAGCCCTGCTCATGCGGCACTTCTTCATGCCCGCCAACCGCTTCGGCCGCATCGCCCGCAGCACCTTGATCCGCGCCGCCTCCACCTCGGTCGGCGCCAAACTCGGCAAAGCCCTGATGGGCTGACACCTCACCAGAAAGAGGAAACGCAATGACTCGGACGACCGAGACAGTGGTCGATCGCTACCTCACGCTCGTCGACCGTGCGGCGCACGAGCCCGAAGCACTGAAGGAGCTTGAGGCGGTGTTCGTGCCGAGGGCCACCGTGCACTTCGGCGAACTCCCTCCGGTGACCGGCCTGGCTGACATCACGGAGTTCTACCGACGTCTCTACTCGGACATGGCCGACAGCAAGCACGTGTGGACCACCACGGTGCTCGACGGAGGCACGATCGAAGTCCGCTTCATAATGGCGTGGCGCACCGCCGACGGCCAACTCGGATCCCAGAGCGGCATTGAGCACGTGACCGTGAACTCGGACGGGCTGATCACGGAGCTGCGGGTGCTCATCCCCCAGAGCGACGGCGTCTGACCGGCCGGGCGGGGCGGGAGCCGGTGGTTCTGATCGTGCCCGGTTCCCGTCCCCCGCCGTAGAACGGCACGACGCTCACCCTATGACAGCGTGATGCCGAGTTGCTCCGCGAGTTCGTGGGTGTCGACGCCGTAGGTCTCCCGGATCCGTGCGCCGTCGGGGCCGACGTCGAAGACGCCGTGGTCGGTGTAGACGCCGCTGACGCAGTCGACGCCGGTGAGCGGGTAGGTGCACCGAGGGCCGTTCGCCACTCGTCGCATGATGCGGCTGCCGGTCGCGCTCCGCGGATATCGCCCCCGGCTGCGACTTCGTACCGCTTCCTCGAACGCCCGCCACCACTGGAGGTATGTCATGCCAGGCACCGACGAAGCGGCGAAGGCCATCACCGCCGCGGCCGTCGACAGTTTCCGCGACACCCCGGATCCGCGGTTGCGTGAGCTGCTCCAAGGGCTCGTCCGCCATCTGCACGGTTACGTCCGTGAGCTGCGCCCCACGATCCAGGAGTGGGAGTGCGCGGTGGACTACCTCACCGCCGTCGGGCAGAAATGTGATCCCACCCGTCAGGAGTTCATCCTGCTCTCCGATGTGCTGGGTGTCTCCATGCTGGTCGAGACGGTGAACGAGCAGGGCGGCGGCACCGAGAGCACGGTCCTCGGTCCGTTCCACGTCGTGGAGTCCCCGAAGCGCGAGAGCGGGGACACCATCGATCTCATGGGCACCGGAAAGCCCTGCGTCGTCTCGCTGCGCGTCACATCGGTGGACGGCAGCCCGCTGGCCGGTGCGAGCGTCGACGTCTGGCAGTGCACCGAGGACGGCTTTTACGACGTGCAGCAGCCCGATGTCCAGCCGCTGGGCAACGGGCGCGGGCTCTTCCGGACCAACGACGAAGGCCGCCTGTGGTTCCGCACGATCGTGCCCAGCCACTACCCCATTCCGACCGACGGCCCGGTGGGAGTGCTGCTCGACGCCACCGAGCGGCACCCCTACCGCCCGGCCCACATCCACTTCATCGTCGAGGCCGACGGCCACCGAACGCTGACAACGCACATCTTCGTCGCCGACAGTCCCTACCTTGACTCGGACGCCGTCTTCGCCGTGAAGGAGAGCCTGGTCGTCGACTTTCCACAGGTCGACGACGAGGAGAGGGCCCGCGAGCACCGGGTCACCGCGCCCTATCGCATGGCCGACTTCGACATCACCGTCGAGCCCGAGACCGTCGAGCCCGAGACGACCAAGGACGCCCGATGAACACCCCGCTCGGCTTCACCTACCAGGCACTCCCGATGCGCGTGGTGATGGGCACCGGCGCCCTCGACCGGCTTGCCGACGAGATCGACCACGCCGAACTCAAGCGGGTCATGGTGCTGTGTTCCCCTGGGCAGCGGGAGCTCGCCGAGACGGTCGCCAGCCTCATCGGCGCGCGAGCGGCGGACATCCACCCCCACGCCCGTATGCACGTGCCCGCCGAGTCGGCCGCCGACGCCCAAAGGCGTGCGCAAGAGGTGAACGCGGACGGCTGCATCGCCGTCGGCGGCGGCTCGGCGATCGGCCTCGGGAAGATCGTCGCCCTCCAGTACGGCCTGCCGGTCATCGCCGTTCCGACGACGTACGCAGGGTCCGAGATGACGCCGGTGTGGGGTCTGACCGAGAACGGCGTCAAGCGCACCGGCCGCGATCCACGCGTCCTGCCGGTCTCGGTCCTGTACGACCCCGCGCTCACCGTGACCCTGCCGGCGGCGGTCTCAGTGACCAGCGGCATGAACGCCATCGCGCATGCGGTCGAGGCCCTGTACGCGCCGGACGCCTCCCCGGTCATCGATCTGATGGCCGAGGAAGGTGTGAGGGCGCTGGCCGCCGCGCTCCCGGACCTCGTCGCCGACGGCGCCGACCTCGACGCCCGCGCCCGTGCCCAGTACGGCGCCTGGCTGTGCGGCGCCTGCCTCGGCGCCACCACCATGTCGCTGCACCACAAGCTCTGCCACGCCCTCGGCGGCACCCTCGACCTGCCGCACGCCCCCACCCACACCGTGGTGCTCCCGCACGCCCTCGCCTACAACCACGATGCGGCGCCCAAGGCGGTGGCCGCCCTCGGCCGTGCCCTCGGCACTTCCGCCGACCCGGCCGCGTATCTGTGGGACCTCGCCGACCGGCTCGGCGCCCCGCGGTCCCTGCGAGAGCTCGGCATGGCCGACAGCGACATCGACCGAATCGTGCAGGTCACGCTGGCCAACCCCTACGCCAACCCCCGCGCGGTGACCGCGGACGGCCTGAGCCATCTCCTGCGCGCCGCCTGGTCCGGACAACCCCCGACCGCCTGAGAACACGTCCGCTCAGCGACGCAGTCAGAACACATTCGAAGCCGACAAGCACGAACAGAGTCATCGCGTCCACAGCCGAGACTGCGGCGGACGCCGCGACAGTGAATTCGCCCGTCTGTCCCTGGCCGATGAGCTCGAGGTGGAGATGCCGCGGCGACCGGCACGGAAACCTGGTCTTCAACAGGTCCACCGGGAACTTCGGCCCGCTGCCCACGACGGCGAGCCGTATCACCCTCGCGGAGGGGGAGGAACCGGTCGAGCCCGGCGAGACCGAGCCCGACACCGGGAAACAAGCCGAGCGGAAGCGGGGAGACGCCGCGTGTGCTGCGCGAGACGGTGCGGGTGTACTTGCAATCCCGACTGCCGACTGCCGACTGCCGACTGCCGACTGCCGACTGCCGACTGCCGACCGCAGGACGCGGCCCGCGCGTTGTTCGCGGCGATGAACACCGTCAATTTCCGCGTCAAGCGCGCGGAGGAACTGCTCGGCCAGACATCAGGCCTCGGCAGGTCGAACCGCGCGCCGCGTTGCGGCTCGCGGCCGTCATCGGCCCAGATGCGAGCTCTCCCGCGCCGGCCACGCCACCAGTCGCTCGGCGAGGCGTTGGTTCGTCGGCGCAATCGGCAAAGGGCATTTTGGTGAGATCGGGCAAGAGGCCAGGTCGGCCCTTCGGGTTCGATGAATACATCGTTTCGTCGATGTTGACTGGAGACGCCGCCGATGTCCGAACTCACTGATCACAAGCAGGCGCGACAGCACGTCGCGCTGATCGACGAATCCTCTCTGGAGCCGGGGCTGTCGCCTGACGGTTTCCGCGAGGCGTTCCGCAACCATGCGGGCGGCGTCGCGGTCGTGACCGCTGACGCCGGCCGAGGCCCTGTCGCCCTGACCGCGACATCGGTGATATCAGTGAGCGCAACGCCCCCTCTCCTCGTGTTCTCCGCCTCGACCCTCTCTTCGACGACGCCGACGATCCTGGAGTCGTCGTCCGTGGTCGTACACCTACTGGGGGCCGGTCAGATCGACCTCGCGCGTCTTTGCGCGACGAGCGGAGCGGACCGCTTCGCGGACACCGCCGCCTGGACCCGGCTGCCGACCGGAGAGCCGCACTTCGTCGCGGCTCCGGTAAGCATCCGGGGCAGGATCGCGGCCACCTTCACAGCCGGGGCTTCGACGCTCGTCGTCGTCAACGCCACCCACGCGCACCATGCGCCGACGGGCGCCGACGCCCGAAGTGACGCATCGGGTCCGCTGGTTTACCACAACCGGACCTGGCATCAGCTGAGCGAGCTGTCTCAGTTGGTCCCGGCCGCGTACTAGCGCGATCGCATCTCGATACACACCCACCGGGCCAGAGCCGAAGTCAGACGTAACTCCGCCCCGAGCAGGAGCTCCTTCATGACGATTCACGCAGTCAGCGCCACGGAAGCGGCAGCCGATGCGGCAGGCACGCGTGGGAAACCGACGAGCACCGCACAGGGTCTGCTCTCCCCTTTCCGGGAGCATGCGGAACAGACCGAGTACGAGCGCCGCCTCCCGGACGAGATGACCGACGCGGTGCGATCCGCGGTCCATTTCCAGGCTCGTACGCCGCGTGCCTCCGGCGGATGCGGCGGAGCGTCGCGCCCTCTCCAAAAACGCCTGTTCGACCCAGTGCCCTGAGACCCGCATGTCGCCACACCCCGCGTCCCGTATCAAAGGAGTAGAGACTTCCCATGGCCAAGCTGAAGATCATCATCGCGAGCACGCGGCCGGGCCGGATCGGTCTCACCATCGGTGAGTGGTTCGAGAGCCACGCCAAGAAGCACGGTGGATTCGACGAGATCGAGCTGGTGGACCTGGCCGAGGTCGACCTGCCGTTCATGAACGAGCCGCACCACCCGCGCCTGGGTAGGTACACCCACCAGCACACCCGCGACTGGAGCGCCAAGGTCGCGGAGGCGGACGCCTTCGTGTTCGTGATGCCCGAGTACAACTTCGGCTACAACGCCGAACTGAAGAACGCCATCGACTACCTGCACCGCGAGTGGCAGTACAAGCCGGTCGGCCTGGTCAGCTACGGCGGTGTCTCGGCCGGCACCAGGGCCGCGCAGATGATCAAGCAGGTCGTGACAACCTTGAAAATGACACCAGTCGTCGAGTCGGTGTCGATTCCTTTCGTGCACCAACTCATCGACGAGGAACAGGGCTTGGTTGCGAACGACGTCATGGCCGGATCCGCGACAGTGATGCTTGACGAACTCGTGCGCGTCGACGAGGCCTTGCGCGCACTGCGCTCGACTACGACGGCGTGACCTGCGCCAGTCGAGCGGTCGCCCGGGATGTTCTCGCCGGCCTGGCAGCCGCCCGGGGCACGCTCGCCGAGGCGGGCCCCTGGCCTCGGCGTCGCGCTGAGCGGCAGGGGCCCGCCAACTGGGCAGGCCAGACGGCGAAGTCAGCGGGCCCTGCGACTCATCCGCGTGACTTACTCAGCCAGGGTCGCGGAGAGATAGGTGAGAAGGCCTACGGCGACAGCGGAGCTGTGGCCAGTCCAGGGGCCGGTCCGCTGCGGGATTGTGTCGGCCACGGCGTGGCGAAGCCGACGCCTTTTCGCGGTGAACGACGGACCTGTGGTGGCAGGACCGATGACTCCACCCTCATAGCGCCGCCTCCGAGGATCCGCCCGCTGTGGCAGGCGCGGCAGCCGCCGCGGCCTGTTGCCGGAAAGCCTGGGCGAGGGCGTCGGCGCTGCGTGCCAGCAGGCCTACGTCCACGCCGACGGCCGTGAACGTGGTCCCGAGATCGATGCACCGTCGCGCGAACGTGGGGTTGGTCGTCAGGATGCCGGCCGGTTTGCCCGCCGCGCGCACGCGTCCGATTGCCTCCTCCACCGCGTCGATGACGCCAGGTGCGTTCGGGTCTCCGGGGTGACCGAGGCTGGCGGCCAGGTCGCTGGGGCCGATGAAGATCCCGTCCACGCCGTCAACGGACGCGATCTGCCCGATCTGCTCAAGGGCGTGCCGCGATTCGACCTGGATGAGCACGCACAGTTCGGTGTGCGCCAGTTCGGCATAGTCCTTGACCCGACCGAACCGGGTCGCTCTGGTCAAGGCCGCCACGCCGCGGACGCCCGTGGGGGCGTAACGGGTGGCGGCGACGGCGGCGCGCGCTTCTTCGGCCGACTCGACCTGCGGAATCAGCAGTGACTGTGCGCCGACATCCAGGAGCCGCTTGATCACGACGGGATCGTTGACCGGGGGACGCACCACGGGCGAGCAGGGATAGGGGGCGACCGCCTGGAGTTGTGAGAGCACGGTCGCGATGTCGGCGTGCGAGTGTTCGGTGTCGAGAAGCAGCCAGTCGAAGCCGGCGCCGGCGATGATCTCGGCGGGGTACGGGTCGGCCAGCGAGCACCACATGCCGATCATCTGCTCGCCTCGGGCGAGCGCCGCTTTGAACGCGTTCGGCGGCAGGGGCCACTGGCCCGGTGCGGGCCGCGGGGCGCCGGCCGGCGGGTGGTGCACGGTCACTGGAACGCCACCCCGATCGAGCCCAACGGGCCGAAGTCGGCGTGGATGACGGTGTTCGGTTCGACCGAGACGGGTCGGGTGAACGAGCCCGACAGCAGCAGCTGGCCGGCTTCGAGGTGCTGGCCGACCTCAGCGAGCTTGTTGCCGAGCCAGGCGATGCCTGCCGCCGGGTGTCCCATGACGGCGGCCGAGACCCCGGACTCCTCGATCACCCCGTTCTTCGCCAATGTCGCGGCCACCCACCGGACATCGACGTCCATCGGACGCACGACCCGCCCACCGACGACCATCGCCGCAGCGGCGGCGTTGTCCGCGATGGTGTCGGTGATCGAGCGCGGCACCTCGGTGCGGTAGTCGATGACCTCCAGCGCGGGGACGATGTACTCCGTCGCCCGCAGGACGTCGTGGACGCGCAGATTCGGACCGTACAGGTCCGCGCCGAGCACGAACGCGAGCTCGACCTCCAGCCTGGGCTTCGTGTAGCGGCTCACGTCGAGACAGGTGCCGTCGTTGACGACCATGTCGTCGGTGAGGAAACCGTAGTCGGGTTCCGTCATCTGCGAGGCCATCTGCATGGCACGAGACGTCAGTCCGATCTTGTGCCCGACGAGCCGGGCTCCAGCCGCCACACGCTCCGCTGCCCAGAGTTGCTGAATGGCATAAGCATCGACGATCTCCAGATCGGGATAGGTCAGGCTGAGCTGGGTGATCGGCTGACGATCACGGTCGGCTTGCATGAGGGCAGCCGCGGCTGCGCGACGTTCTGCTTCGGTGATCACCGGTTTCCTCTCGGGAGGTGCGGAGCGCGGTCGCGCGGCGCGCGGGTGGAGCAGGGCATGCCTCTGCTGGGTGATGGCACGATCACGTCACACGCTGTCCGACGTCGTGTCGCGCTTGGCGGACACCGGTGGCGTCGGCAGCCAGGCCTCACCCGGCTCGACGACGAAGGTGAACTCGAGGCCGTACCAGGGTTCGGCCACGTCCGGGTCCGGCGCCGGCTCGCTCTCGTGGCGCACATACGTGCCGACGAGGCGCTGTACGACACCGAACTGCGCGTCGGTCTCCAGCATGGGGTCGTCGTGGCTGTACAGCTGGGACGCGATCGTCTTGTAACCCGGTGTGTAGATCAGCGCATGCAGATGCGCCGGCCGGAAGGGATGGCGCTTGAGCGCGGTCAGGAGATCGCCCACCGGCCCATCCGTCGGTATCGGGTAACCGGAAGGCTTGATACTGCGGAAGGCGAACACACCTTCCTCATCGCTGAAGAACTTGCCGCGGAGATTCCAATCGGCCTGCTCGGGGTCCTGGTTCTCGTAGAGGCCGGCCGGTGAAGCGTGCCAGACGTCGACTTCCGCGCCGGCAACCGCGTTTCCATCGGTGTCGACGATACGGCCGGTGAAGAACAGCGGCGGTCCCTCGGTGGGCGAGCGGACGATCGATTCGCCGTTGTCCATGGTCGGGCTGCCCTGGCGCCAGAACGGGCCGAGCAGGTTGGCCGAGGTGGGCTTGTCCTCGGTGCCATTGTTCATCAGGGAAACCAGCGTCGACAGGCCCAGCGAGCCCGCCATCAGCCTGACCTCGTTATGGCTGGGCGTGGTGAGCCGGCCGAGCCTGGTCACGATGTTGACGGCGGTGTCGAACTCCTTCTCGGTCAGCCGTACTTCGCGAGCGAAACCGTGCAGATGGCGCACCAGCGCCTGGATGATCTCCTTGACACGCGGGTCGCCGGCCCGCTCGGTCTCGGCAAGCACCGCCGCGGTGAGCTGGGTTTCATCCTGGATGATCACTTCGGCGTCTCCTCGTCACGGTCGGCTGCCGACCCCGCGGCAAGCACTCACACGCGAGTATCGGAAGGTCGTTCCGCCCGTACAACGCCACTGTCCGTCCAGTGAACATCGAGGCTCCGCGACCCGGATGAAGTACCAGACCCAGTGGTGCGCCACCGAGGGAGGGAGAAGCCAGAACTGCACGCGACGAAAAACGGAAGCACCCCCTGGGCAGCACCGAGTAAGCGCGCACGACCTCGCACAGCGCAGCTATCACGTGGCCCTCGCCGCGGTGGAGGCCGGAGTGGACCGGGACGGTCGAGTGCGAGGTCGTCACGAGCGCACCTGCCCCGGTCCGCGTTGGGGACGTGACTCTCGAAGCCGGACTGAATCGGATCATTGTGCTTCGCCTGCGCCGTTGGTGTTGCCCCGGGGCAGCTGGCGTTGGTCAGTGTGTTGCAGTTCGCGGAGAACCTGACGGACCGCCAGGCCGCCCATGGCTTCGGCAGCGGTCTCTGGCTCCGGCTGACAGCTTGGGTTCTAGAGGTGGTTGCAACACCTGACCCTCGGGGTTGTTGCGATGACCAAGCCGCGTCGGAAGGGCGGATTCCAGCGATCATCGCAACACGGTGATCATTCCAGTGTTGCGACGAGCTTAGCGAGGAGGTCTGCGGGGGTCTGCCAGCCGAGAGTCCTGCGGGGGCGGCTGTTGAGTTCGGCGGCGACGAAGGCGAGGTCCTCTGCGCTGAAGATGGACAGGTCGGTGCTCTTCGGGAAGTACTGGCGCAGCAGGCCGTTGGTGTTCTCGTTCGAGCCGCGCTGCCAGGGGCTGGCAGGCTCGCAGAAGTAGACGGGGATGCCGGTGGCACGGGTGAACTCGTCGTGACGGCTCATCTCGCTGCCCTGATCCCAGGTCAGCGAATGGGCGAGTCCGGCGGGCAGGTCCGCGAAGGCGTGCAGGGGCGCATCGCGGACGTTCTCGGCGGAGTGGTTGTCGGGGAGGTAGAGGAGCTTGACGTAGCGGGTGGTGCGGTCGAACAGGGTTCCGATCGCGGAGCGGTTGGCCGTGCCGACGATCAGGTCGCCTTCCCAGTGCCCGGCGACCGCTCGGTCGTCAACTTCCGCCGGCCGGTGGCTGATCAATGTTCCTGGGTCGATGAACCGAGTGGCGCGCTGAGCAGCCCGCCGACGCGCGGGCCGGCCGGTACGCAAGGCGCTGGCCGTGCGCTCCAGGCCGCCGCGGTGCGGCAGGTAGACGGCCTGGTAGATGGTCTCGTGCGCCAGGTGACGGTCGGGTTCGTCCGGGAAGGCTGCGCGCAGGGCCTGGCAGATCTGCTCCGGGCTCCAACGCCGGTCCAGGCGCTGCTGGATGAACTCCTTCAGCTCCGGATCACGCCGTATCTTCCCCTCCTTGGAACGGGCGCGGCGCACGGATGCCCGACGCTGGGCCTGGAAGGGGTGGTACATACCGGTACGCGGGTCGCGGTTACGGCGCGCCTCCCGGCTGATCGTGGCCGGGTCCCGGCCAAATTCCCGGGCGATGGCGCGCAAGGACTTCTTGGCCCGCAACAGGTCGGCGATGACGATCCTCTCGTCCTCCGACAAGAACCGCTCGGAGACCGCGTCGGACTCCCTTACCTCGGTGATCGGCAGGTAGACGCGCACGTTGTCGGCCCGGTCGACGACCTTCCTTCCGTACCTCCAGCGGTTCCCGGTCTTACGGTTGATTCCCACCTCTCGGCACGCGGCCGAGTTGCTCATCCCCTGCGCCATGAGGCGAAGGTATTGATCACGCTTGTCCGCCAACGGCGCAGGTCCGGGCTTCTTCGGCTTCCGACGCGGCTTGGTCATCGCAACAACCCCGAGGGTCAGGTGTTGCAACCACCTCTCGAACCCAAGTTACCGATCGGGGCCACGAACCACTGTCAAAGCCAGACGGCAACGTTCCGTGCATCGTCCCGCGCGGCCCGTCCGGCGTCATGGACGCCCTGGACGGCTCGGCGGGCTGGGGCGACGCGGCCGTCATCGTGCCGTGGGAACTGTGGCAGGCCTACGGCGATCTCGACATCCTGCGCGAGCAGCACCCGTCCATGACAGCCTGGGTCGACTACGCCGCCCGGTGCGCGCGGGAACGCCACCATCCCGAACGGGCCGAGCCGGATCCGTACTTGTGGGACACCGGCCATCACTTCGGCGAGTGGCTGGAGCCCGGCGGCACTGCAGTGATCGATCCCACCGCCGACCACGCCGATGTCGCCACCGCCTACCTGCACCGCTCGGCCGACCTGTTGTCCCGCATCGCCCAGCTGCTCGACCGCACGGCCGACGCCGCCCGATACGCGGCCCTCGCCGACGGCACCCGCAAGGCGTGGCAGGCCCACTACCTCGCGGACGACGGCACCGTCACACCTGCCACCCAGGCGACCTACGTCCGCGCTCTGGCCTTCGGCCTGATACCGGACAGGTTGTGCCCGGCCGCCGCCGACCGCCTCGCGACGCTCGTCCGGAAAGCCGGCACGCACCTGGGCACCGGCTTCCTCGCCACCCCCGACCTGCTGCCGGTCCTGGCCGACCACGGCCATCTCGACCTGGCATACGACCTGTTGCTCCAGCGCACGCAGCCGTCCTGGCTGGCGATGATCGACCGGGGAGCGACCACGGTCTGGGAGAGCTGGGAGGGACTGGCCGACGACGGTACCCCGCAGGATTCGCTGAACCACTACAGCAAGGGCGCCGTCATCTCCTTCCTGCACACCCGCACCGCGGGGATCCGGCAGCTGGAGCCCGCCTACCGTCGCTTCCTGATCGCCCCCCCGCCCGGGAGGCGGCCTGCGCTCCGCCGAGGCCGAACACCACAGCCCGTAGAGCCGTATCGCCTCCGCATGGTTCATCGACGAGGACGACACCTTCCAGCTCACCGCGACCGTACCGGCCGGCACGCGCGCTGAGATCCTGCTGCCCGACGGCACCACCGCCCAACGAGGCCCGGGGATCCACCACTTCACAGCGGGGCATGCCTTGGGCACGGGAGGGCCGGGCACTCGATTCGATGAGTGATGTCACCGAGCACTCACCCGGTTCCCGGATGTCCAGAGCACCTCTCAAGTCGGCCTGGTGGGGCGGTCGTTCACACGGTGAGTTCCTTGGTGATGCGGTCGAGCATGAAGGTGGAGGACTCGTGGGCGCGTTCCTCCCAGGCGAAGACGCAGGCGGTGGCCACGCCGTCGAAGTCGAGTGCGCGGAAGGTGCCGAAGAAGGCGTTCCAGTCGACTTTGCCCTGGTCGATGTCGAGGTGCTGGTGGATGCGGGCGGTGGTGCCGGGTGGGTTGAGGATGTAGCGCAGGCCGCTGGAGCCCTTGTGGTTGAAGGAGTCGGCGATGTGCACGTGCTGGAGCTTGTCGCCGGCGTAGCGCATCATCGCGGCGATGTCCGCGGTCGGGTCGGAGCCCGAGAGGTGGAAGGAGTGCGAGGCGCAGTAGAGCGTGTCATTAGCGCGCTCTAGTAGCTCGTAACTATGAGACCGGCCCCGGGCGATGCCAATCGGTTTGTCAGGACGTTCCGACAAGGATTTTGGTGGCGGAACGTCCGGCCGAACGGGCAGGGCTGCGGGGCGTCGCGTGGAGGCATGCGGGAGTGGTGTATCGGGGGCCGATGTCTCAGGAGGCGGCTGGATGCGGTGCACGGTCGCACTCCTCGACTCCACCCCGGAACAGCGCGAGCACGCACGGCGAACCTGGGCCGCAGCCGAAGACTTCCTGATCATCGCCATCATCGAGCAGACCGGACTGCCCCACGGCGATCTCATGGCCCGGCTCGTGGCCCACTGCGTCCTGCAGGTACCCGACCTCGCCCGCACCACTCCCGACCCCGCCACGCCCTCGAAGTCATCACCTGCCTGCTGGAGCACGATTGACCCGCCTGCTTCATCGCTGCTCGCCAGACGTGAGTGGGCGGGTTACCCGAACCGCGTTCGTCCTCCTGGGGGTGCACTCGCCGCACAGCGGGTCATGGGCGAGTCGCTGTCCCTGTCGACTTCTTCGGAAGAGAACGTTGCGCGGCCCAGACGACGCGCAACAGAGCAGGTGCTTAGGAGGCGCCTGCTGCATCCATGGCCCCCTTGGTCTGACCTGCGGCTTTCCAGGTCTCTGACATGGCGTCAGCCGTTTTGTGGGACGTATGTGGGACTAGGTGACCTGTGGGACTCGTGGGGCGCCAGCATGTCCCATTGGCTCGGGCGTAACCTCTCACACCATCTTCACGCGATCGAAGGTGATCGCGGAAACAATCGCACCCCTCCCCGGCGTTCCCCATCTTCGAGCCGAGGAGGGGAAGGTGTCGGGCCTGAAGCTGTTCCACACGACGAATGGCGGCGTGATGGAGGTCGCGCCGCGTCTTGCTGAGGCCGAGGCGGATGTGCAGGCCCTCATCGAGGCGCACATGGAGACGATGCTGGGGGTGCGGTTCCTGGTGAGCGAGTACAGCACCGGCCCCGCGCACGGGGGTCGGATCGACTCGCTCGGCCTTGACGAGAACGGTGCCCCTGTGATCGTCGAGTACAAGCGCGGCACCGACGCAGGCGTCATCAATCAGGGACTGTTCTATCTGTCCTGGCTGATGGACCACCGTGCCGAGTTCGGTCACCTGGTCCGCGACCGGTTCGGGGCGACGGCCGCGGCCCAGGTGCTGTGGAGCGCGCCCCGGTTGATCTGCGTGGCCGGCGACTTCACCCGCTACGACGTGCACGCGGTGCGTGAGCACCGGAGGTCGATCGACCTGGTTCGCTACCGACTCTTCGGCAGGAACCTGCTCGGGCTTGAGACCGTGGCGTCCGTGAGTGGCGGCATGCCGGTAGCCCGCAGGGCGCGTCGACAGGCCGTCGCGCGGGCGGCGGCCGAAGTCCAGGGCGCGTCGATGGTGGAGTTGGCGAACGCGGTCGACGAGGTGCTGCTCGCTCTCGGAGACGGCGTCAACCGCGTCGAGCGCAAGACCTACCGGGCGTATCAGCGTCTGCGGAACTTCGCCTGCGTGTGCCCGCCCCAGCGGAGCAAGCTCCTGGTCTACCTGAGGGTCGACCCGAAGCGCGTCGCCCTCGTTCCCGGGTTCACCCGGGACGTGTCCGGTCTCGGCCACCACGGGACGGGTGATCTGGAGGTGCAGCTCCGCACGCCGAGGGACGTGGAGCGGGCGCAGGATCTGTTTCGCGCGAGCTACGCGGCGGCTTGATCGCTCGACGGCGCCTCGGCCATGAGTGTGAGGCGTTGAGTCTTCGGTCGTCGGGTGTCCCTTTCGACGTGCGGGCAGGTCGTGGCGGTGGACTACCAATAGTGCGGCGGAGTCCCGGTTTCGGTAACCGGCACTCCGCCGCTATATTGCGCGCCTGAATTGGTGGATACGAAGACCGGACGGCGTCTCAGCGTGCTGGTCGTTCGCCAGTGACTGCAGGCTCTTTCCCGGAGTCCGGGAAGGCTCACGGCCGCGCTGTCAGTGGTGCGTGATGGGATGAGGACAGCACCGTTGCCGCTGCCTCAGGAGTCGCCCGAATGAGCTTACGTACGACGGCCGTTGCCCCTCGCGAGCCGAAGATGACACCGGCGCGAGCTCGACATCTCGCTCTGGTCGAACGCATCCGACAGAAGCAGCGAGCCGACGGGCTGCGTCCTGGCGAGGTTCGGTGCGGGCGGCCCCTGAGCGATGGAGTCAGGAAATGCCGGTCGTGGCCGCTGGCGGGCCTTGCTGGATGCGCACGCCACCTCGACGACGAGGAGTGGCAAGACACGGTCGACTACCCGCACGCGTACTTCCGCGACGTCATCGGCGGCTGCGTCCAAATGACGGTTGAGCAGCAGGTGGAACGAAAGCTCTGGGAGGCTCAACCACCCGCCTGCCATTTCTGGCCGTACCTGAGGGCGGTGCCTCTGCCTGACCAGGACCCCCTCGAACTGCTGGTTGCCTGGCAGGAAGGGAGGTGCGCCGGGTGCGGGCACCCGTTTCACGCCGAGGCGGTGATCGACCACTGCCATGAGTCCGGCCTCGTCCGCGGTCTCCTATGCACCCTGTGCAACAACGCCGAGGGGACTGCACCACCACAGCATCCCCGATGGTTCAGATACCGGACGCTGCCGCCGACACTGATCCTCGGACTGCACCTCCCGTACCAGAGGCCCGTGCGCCGGCGACTCGCCCAGCTCCTCGACCGTGATCAAGAGCTCGCAGCCCAGCAACGATGACCGGCCACACCGCGTGCTACCTGCTGACGGACCGGTGAGCCGGGCCACCGGGCGGAGGTAGGCACGCTCAGGCGTTGTTCGCGGCGGCCGACGTCACGACGGGAGGACCAAGAGCCTCTCCAATGGCGATACTTAAGTGAGCGGCAAGCCGTCCCAGGACTGGACGTGCCAGGTGGCTTCTGTGCTGTGATCGATGATCACGATGCCGGTGTTGTTCAGCTCTCTTTGCTGCACGTCCTCGACGGTGACGTTGGCTGCGCGGGAAGCGAGCCAGACACGGATCGCCACGCCGTGGCTGACCATGGCCACCGTCTGCGCGCCGCTACGAACGGCTTCGTCGACGACGCTGTCGAATCGCTGCAGCACGTCCAGGCCGCTCTCTCCATCGGGTACGTGCGTGGTCGGATCTGTGTGCCAGCCGAAGACGAGTTCAAGAAAGGCGGTGTGGGAGGCGTGGTCGCTCGCGCCTTCCCAGCGGCCGGCGGAGACTTCCCGGATCCCGTCGCGGACGAGTATGGGCAGTCCGCGGTCTGCCGCGAGCGGGGCTGCGGTGAGTTCCGTGCGCTGGTGGGTGGAGGCGTAGAGGGCGTCGATCTTCTCGTTCGCGAGGGTGGTTGGGAGGGCTGCGGCTTGTTGCTGGCCGAGGTGGGTCAGTGCGGGACCGGGAAGGCTGGTGTGCATGGTGTACGCGACGTTGGCGGGGGTCTGGGCGTGGCGGATCAGGATCAGACGCATCCCGATATGGTCTCCGTTCGCGTTCGAGTCCGGGAGAGGACCGAGCGCGGGCTTCCAACAGGTCGAATCCTCCGGTGTGCCGTATCGGTGGGGCCGTCTTGAGGTCGCCCCCGACGCGGCCATGGACCGGATCGGGGGCGGCGTGCTGTGCCCGTCAGAACTCGGCGTACTCACGCAGGGCAGTGAGGAACACGGTTGCGTCCGCTCGCGCCGGGCCAAGGCCCCGACGGACCTGGGTACCTTGTTTGATCACGAACGCTCGCTGTTCTGCGGGGAGATGGTCGAGCACGGTCCGGTGCGGGCTGCGGCGAGGAGGCTGTGGAAGCCTGCCCAGTACCGGCAATCCGTGGCGGGCGAGTTCGGTATCCACCATGGAGTCGAAGGCGTCCGGACCGCGCTCCTCGTCGGGGCATTGAAGGAGTAGGCCAGTCATGGGCACGTCGGCGAAAGGGACTCTCGCCAGGCGACTGTGCAGCCAGGCCATCGCGGACTCGGCGGGCGTGAGGGGGATGGTGCGGCGCTGCAGTTCCCCGGCTCGCACTGTGGTGCTCTTGGTCGTCCTCGGGAAAGGGCTGCCTGTGACGATGAGGTGGTCGTCGGCCAGCGGGGAGAAGCCAAGCAAGGGGAAGTCCGACCACTGGTGTTTGACCATGATGATGTGGTCGAACTCCGTGCGAGCCCGGGCGATGTCGGCCTTGAGATCGCCGTGAACGAAGTCGGCCATCCCTTCGAACATGGCGCCGGATCCGCCCGTCAGACGTGCACGGTCCCACGAAGCTGTGGCAAGACCGTGGGGATACCTACCGTCCACGCGGAGCACCAGTGTGTACAGCCCCTGTTGCGCCCAGACGGCGGCGAGTTGCTCGGCGGCGTCCGTCGGGCCGTCTCCCCAGGGATCGATCAGCTGGAGTACGTGTCCTTTACGGCCTGCACCGTCAATGTCTGCCTCCGGGCGACGTTCCTTCAGGAACGTCGAGAGGACATGAGCGCGGGCACGGCCCGGCCGTCGAGCGGGGCGGTTGTCTGTGCCGTGCACTGTGTGAACGGTGAGCCGCGCTGAGTCGAACGTCTGAACGCACTGCTGCTGGTTGCAGCGGTGTCCGCCGGCGTCTGCGATCAGCCCTGGTCCGGCTACTGATTCGGTGAGTGCCCTCGTCACGTTGTCGTCGTGCATCCGGTGGCCGCTCGGCAGGCAGCGCTGCACCGTCCAGGCCAACCCCGATTCGTGCGGCTCGGCGGTGAGGGTCACCGTGCTGCCAGCGGCAAGGGAGTTCCACAGATGCAGACGGCGCAGCAGCGCGCTGGCCAGGCGTGGTTGCACGGTGTGCGGGTCTACGGGCTTGGCCGTCTTGCTCGTCGTCTGCCCAGGGCGGCTGCGGCGCATGGGCCGAGGCATCGGGTCGTGTGGAGTGTCCTTGGTCCACAACGGCACGTGTCCCCGGCCCTCCACCTCTTGACGGTGCGCCTCCAGAGTGGCGGCAAGATGGCAGTCCTGAGGTCCAACGACCACGACGCGTCCGCCGCCAGTCCTGCCGAGGACCAGCTCGATGCCCCGGGAACCGGTTGAGGCCCGCAGGTCGACGACGCCGTGCCGGGACCTGCGCCTGTCCCGGTGGGGCAGCAGATGCAGCAGCGGGGTGAGCAGTTCCTTGGACTCCAGGCGCAGCACGAGGTGGTCGGCGTAGGGGACGACTTCGTTGATGCCCAGGGGGTGACGTCCTCGCCCGCCGCCGAGGGCTTGCAGCAGGTAGGACTCCAGTCGTGCCTGGTCGCTGTTCTTGGCCGCAGGCAGGAGCTTGGACCAGTCCCGAAGATCGCTCAGGCGATCTCGGGCTCCCATCAGGCTCTCGCCGGTGAACTGCCGGCGGACGTCGACGACGTACTGCTCAATGAGCATCACGCTCTCCTTTGTTCCTGCCCCGACCCGGCAGGAGGTGCGTGACGATCAGAATCTGACGGTCTGTGCTGACATCGTTTGAGGAGGTGTTCTCCGTCGGTGGCAGGGTCGGTTTGCGCCACCCGGAACTGGCCGCCACGTACAGCCAGGCAGACAGCAGACAACCGCGCCGCCCTGTCCCGACGCAAGCCCTGGGGATCTGACGAGAAAGAGTTACCCCGAACGGAGGACAGTCGGTCGGCTCAGGGCTGGAAGCGGTTCAATAAACGCAGCGGGACGGCAGATGAAACTCCGCACATGCGTGCTGTCAGTAGCTGTGAGGATTCCCAGCCCGGTCCAGGACGCTGTCGTCTCGCCAGGATGCGGAGTCACCGGCCTCGGTTGGAAAGGCGGGGTGCCGGTGGCGCGGGCGATACGCCGGCCTGGACCGTGCGCAGCGCCGGGCCTTCCGGGGGCGCTGGCCGAACGGTCCGTATGCCGTGTCCTCCGGCGAGTTCGAAGGCAATGTCCTGGAGAAGGGGTGTCGGAAAGTGCGCGGACAGTTCCAGGGCCCAGGTGGGCTGGTGGACGGCGTTGCCGCCCCACACCGTCCACGTCGGCAGAGCGCTGCTGGGGCGCTGTCCTGCGGCGAAGGCGTCGAACTGGATGCCTGCGGCTTCTTCGCCGGGAGCTTCCCAGCGGATGTAGTGGCCTTCGATGGTCTGCTTCCAGCCCGCGTCGGCGAGCGGGCGTGTCGCCTGTGTGATGGTGGTCTCCGTGAGGCTGGCGGCTGGGCCCCATGCTGACTCGCCTGCGGCGGAGTTGAGCACGGCGAGCACGATCTCGGCGGGTGTGGAGGCTGCGACGGTGGCGTGCCACAGGCGCTCGCTGACTGGTGTCTCGTAGGCCGCCAGCGTCCACTTGGTATCGCGCCCTTGGGCCTCATGGTCAAAGAGCGCCCGGAGGGTGAGTGATTCGTGGTTGGCGACGGTGCTGTCGTCATCCCAGGTCCTCCACCTCTCCCAGTCGCCGTGTGCGTCGAGGAACGCGTCGAGGAGAGCGTCGTGGTCTCCGGCGTCAGCTGCGTAGGCCGGGACGGTCTCCGGCTCCGGGTGGGCCGGTTCAGGCTTGGCGGCGGTGAGGGCGAGGGGGGCGCGGGCTTCGGCGGCAGCGCGTTCGGTGTCGGTCAGGGGGGCCGGGCCGGGGCGCATGTCGGCGGCGTGGACTTTCTCGAAGGCGACCAGGGCTTGGGCGGGTGAGTCGAAGGTGTCGGCGATCTGGCGCAGGTGGTCCTCGCCGTAGAGGTAGACGGACTTGCCGTTGCGGCCGAGGTAGGTGCCGACCGCGACGGCGGTGTGGCCGTCGTCGGCGTGGGCGTGGATGAGGAGCCGGCCGTGGCGGATGTCGTCGTGGATCTTCTGGGCCGCGTTGGAGACCTCCCGGATCTCGCTGCGGGTGCACCAGGACATCGGGTAGCTGGCCCAGGTCCATTCCTCGTCCATGGCTTCCTGGAGGCGAGGGGTGATCTCGACGGTTGTGCCCTCGGCGGCCAGGTGCGTGGCCGCGTCCTTGGCCCAGTAGGGCTCCTCGTGGTCGATGCGGACCAGGACCAGGACGTTCTCGGCGACGACGGTCCAGCCGGCTGCCTCCAGGCCCGTGTGGGTGATGCTGGCCTGGGAGCCTGTCAGGACGGCTATGACGGCGCTGGGATGAGTGGGGTGGGTGTCGAGGCGGACGTGCGCGTCGATGGGCGGGGCGGGGGTCACGTTGCGGTGTCGTCTCCTGTGCCGGTGGCTGGGCCATGAGGTCCGGCCATCGGCATATGCGGGGTGGCTATCGGGTTGCCCGTGCGGTGGGTGCTGCCGTGGTGGTCGGCGGGCCGGCGCGGGTGGTGGGTGCGGGGCGCGGTCGCGGTGGCGGGAGCGGCCTGGTGGCGTACTGCCAGCGGGTGCGGACGGCGCCGATGTCGGCGAGGGATCGGCGGGCGCCGACGACGAGTTGGAAGGGTGTGTTCGCCGGGTCGCCCGTGTACGCCTGGATCTGGCGGCCGGCGTGGTCGGCGGTGGCCAGGAGGGCGCGCTGCAGGGCGCGTTCGCCCCAGTGCTCCAGGGAAGCGGCCGGTTCGGCCAGCAGGCGGAGCACCTCCGCCGGTTCGCTGCCGCTGTCCAGCAGACCGCGCTGCTGGGCTTCCCACAGGACGGTGACGGGGTCGACGGGCTCGTTGCGGCGGGCGAGGGCGGTCAGGCACTGCCACAGTCCGGCGTGCAAGGGCTGGGTGAAGTCCTCGGGGATCAGCCACCGGGCGGACTCGATGGCGGCCGGGTATGCGGTGGCGGTCGCGAGCAGCACCTGCTCCTCCTCCAACGCCTCGGCGTAGTCGGGCGCGGGTGGCGAAGGCGGTGCCGGGGTACGAGGCAGGACACCGCCGCGCGGGGGGAACCGGGCTGCGATGTCGTCCACGACCCTGGCGAGTGCCTCGGCCTCGTCGAGCACCGTCTGGACGGGGTGGGGGAGCGAGGCGTCGTGGACGGTGTGGACGAGGTGTTCGGCGGCGCCCTGCAGACGGCGCCGCGCGTGCTCGGCCTCGACCATCCGCGCGTAGGCCGGTGCGTGGCGGGACCAGGGGCAGACCTGAATGAGCGTGTGCAGGTACGAGGCGGTCAGCCCGCGTGCCTCTTTGCGGCTCGCGGCGAGCACGCGGTCGAGCCATTTGGCGTTCTTCGCGTGCTCGGCCGGATCGGGCGGGCGCAGCGTGCTGATGGCGGTGAACAGGGCGGCGTGTGCGGCGGTGGAGAACGAGTCGGCGCAGATGCCGCTCACGTCGCCGAGACGGTGCGGATCGAGGAGGAGGGCGCCGAGGAGGGCCTGCTCGATGTGGAACACCGGCTGCGGTGGTGGGATGGCGTCGAGATCGTCTTCGTCGGGTTCGGGGGTGGGGGACATCAGGCGGCCAGAGTGAAGTCGTCGGGGTCGAGGGCGACGCCGAGGTGGGGGGCGAGGAGATGCGCGGCCAGCAGGGGCGGGACTGCGTTGCCGATCTGGGAGAACTGCTGGCCTTTGTTGCCCTGCCACGGGTAGGCGGCGGGGAAGGTCTGCAGCAGGCCGGCCTCGCGCGCGGTGATCCTGATCGGCGGTGGCGCCGTACCCGGCTCTCCGTCCTCGGCACCGTCAGTGGGTTCGGCGACCCAGGTGCACTCGTTGGCCCGGTGGCCGAAGAACAGGGTGCCGGCGGGCTCCGAGGCGCGGCGCACGGTGGCGTTGGTCTGGTTGTTGCTGCGCAGCGACCACGACCATCGGGGCTCTCCGGTGGCGGAGTCGGCCGCCGCGATGTCCTCTGCGCTCGTCGCCCGGACAGCGCGCGGGGCGATGCGTAGGGACCCCGCTGTGCAGGAGGGCAGAGGGCTGTCCGCGTCCCGGGGCGTCCAGGTGCCGCGGTCGCGGGCGTCCACGAGCGCCTTGCGGGATCCGGAGGGGAAAGGCTCCGGGCCCCCGCCGGGGCCGCCGCCGGCACAGACGGTGGGGACCGGCCGGTCGGTGGCCCCCCAGCCGAGCGCCTGCGCCATCGACACCCACCGCTGGCGGCCCGGCCCGAACAACGAGTCCGGCTCGGCGAGTTGGGCATGGGTCGGCACGGGGGGCTGTGCGGTGCGGACGCGGGAGGCGAGCAGAATGGCGCGCCGCCTGGTCTGCGGCACACCGAAATCGGCTGCGTTGAGGATGCCGGTCCACACGGAGAAGCCCCAGCTCCGCAGGATCGCCGCGTACTGCCGCCACAGCGGCAGCACGTCGGGTACTTCCTCCATCAACAGCCACTCCGGTTCGCCCACCGTGTTCAGGGCGTGCAGGTAGCGCATGGGCTCGGCGGCCAGCAGGGACCGCGGGTCCGCACACGCGGCCAGCAGCCGCTCGCGGGTGTCGCGGCCGGAGGCGAGATCTGCGACGGCCTGATGGACGTATGGCTGGTCGACCAGACCGAGCCGCTTGCCGGCCATCGACCACGCCTGGCACGGCGGAGACGCGATCAGTCCGCGCACCCGGCCGCAGAAGATCGATGGGGGGTAGGCGGCGACGTCCGTCCGGATCGTCAACTGGCCCGCGCGGGCACGGGTTTGGCACGCCCACGCGTCCCACTCCAAGCCGATGTCCCGCGTCCCGAGGACGCTCAGGGCGTGACTCCAGCCGCCCGGTCCGGCGAACAGGTCCAGGACGATCCGCCTCACGCGGTGAGCCCGAAGCCGTCCTGCACCGGTTCGGCGCCGCGGCAGGCCCACGGGGAGCAGCCGTCCACCACCCCGTCCTCCAGCTCCTGAACCTCGGGCGCGTGGTCGCCGAGTTCCTGCTGGCGGGCGGCCCACTCGGCGGCGGTGACATGGTCGATGGGGGCCTGGTCGAGCGGGACGCGGGAGCGGTGCAGGAACGCCTGCCCCAGCAGGGGGTTTCCGGACGCGTTCGCGCGGGCGTTGCCCTGGCGGATCGCCGTGTCGAAGGCGACCACGTCCTGCCATTCCTGCGGACTCGTGTCCCGGATGGTGCGCCACTGCGCGTTGCCGTGAAAGGGACAGCCCAGGCAGGACGATTTCGGCGTGTCCGCCAGACCGATGGACGTGAGATACCGGATGCAGTCCGCGCGCGACCAGTTGAGGTCTATCAGGGGGTGGCGGTTGCGCATGTAACGGACGTCGGCGTCCTTGGCCCGATGGAATTCATCGGTCGAGATACCTACCCACTGCTCGACGAAGACGCTCTTCGGAATGCGTTGCGGATAGGGGTATCCGAGAAGTTCCCGGACCTTCTTCTTGATCGGCTTTATCTTGTATTCCCCGGTGCACTGTCGCCTGGTCATGCCTTGTTTCCCGTCCTCGTTGAGGACGTAGAGAGGCATGGATGCGAACCGGTGGCCGGGGTCGAGAGCGTCGTCTCGGATATTCCCGGAGGTGACACGCAGCACTGGTATTCCGGCGGGATCGGCGATTTCTCGTACGAGGTGGTCGAGGTGCGAGTAGACCGCGCGGGGCTCCCAGCCGGTATCGGCGAAAATGGCGTAGTCGGCCTTCGGGAGAATTCCGTGCGCGGACAGGGCGAGCAGGGTGCTGGATTGGACTCCGGCACCTAGCGAGATGATTTTCAGGGTGGGGGCGGTCATGGAATTCCGTGGGTGAGGGCGTGGTGATGCCGAGCGGGGTGCGGGGGGCGGCGCGTCAGCAGGACCGGCCGGCGGTGGCTTTGGGCAGCGCCGCTGCCGGACGCGTGGTGGTGAATGTGGGGGCCTTCGGCCGGCAGAACGAGGCGGCGAGATCGCGGCAGCCTTCGGGGGTGAGGTGGACCCGCTCGTAGTGGGACCACTCGGGGAACTGCTCGCGGCCCACGAGGCGGCGGGCTTCCAGAGCGCGAACGGTGCTGATGCTCACGCGGAGGTTCTCGTGGCGGACGAAGGGCTTGTCGCGGCTGATCGTCACGTCGCCCCGCGCGACGGCGCGCAGCGCGGCACCCTGGGCGGCGGTGACAGCAGGCGGATGGTGGAGGGGCGGGAAGCCCCGGTAAGAGCGCTCGGTGACGAACAGCTCAGCGGTCGCCAGCGCGTCGTCGGCCCCGAGCGCAGTCAGATGTGTCACGAGGGCGACGCGCCTGCCGGCCTCCCACCAGGCTTGCTGGTCGGTCAGCGTGACCAGGAGCGAGTCGTCGATCCCGACGGGAAGTCCGGCGCCCGTGGCATCAAGGATTTCGGCACCGGCCAGGAGGTGGTCGGCTGCGCCTGTGGCCAGATGGGCCAGCTGACGGACACGCGCGTACACAGAACTGATCGCGGCGCTGCGGTACATCTGCCGCTGGGCGTTGAGGGTGTCCAGGATGTCGAGCGCCTGCCGGGCCAACTGCCCTGCGGATGCGGCCTGTTCGGTGAGGCCGGCTGCGGTGCGGGTGCCGCCCAGCGGGTGCCGTAGGAGTGTGTCGTTGTAGCGGGTGAAGTCGGCGCCGAGGAGCAGGAGTTGTTCGGCGGGGGCGATGGGTGCGGTGTTCGGGGTCAGCCTGGAGCCGTTTCGGTGGGGGTCAGCGGCGGCGTGCGGCGCGGTCGAACTGGGCGAGGGCGTGATCGAGGCGTGGATTCGCCGAGGCTCGGCGGACGGGCGTGATCAGGGCGCTGTTCGCATGCCGCGTGATGATGGGCACGTCGGCGTGGGCCCGCTCCACGGCGAAAGGGGTGGCCAGGGCGTCGAAGAAGTTGCGGACGAGGGCCTCGGGTGTGTCCTGGGTGAACGTGGCCAGCGGCGCGTCTTCGCAGTAGGCGTGCTCGACCCGCCAGGAGATGTCCTCGCCGGGCGTGTGGTGCAGTCGGCAGTACAGGTCGGGTGAGGTGAGGACGTCACCGTCGGCGGACCAGTCGTGCAGCGCGGCGAGTTGGTCCAGGCTCAGGTCCGTGATCGGGATGCGGTCGGCGTGACGGGCATCGCCGAGCAGCTGGGGCAGCGCCTGGGTGACGGCGGCGACGGCCTCCAGGGGCGCGTCCCTGCTGAACATCACTTCCCAGTACGGCTCATGGTGGGCGACGGTGACCCACCGGCCGAGAGGGTGCAGCGGGTTGAAGTCGAGGAACAGACTGGCGTCAGGACTGTCGAACTTGATGTGCCCGGTGTCGGCGTCGTGTTCGTGGCGCCAGCCGAAGAGGTGGATGAGCGGTCCGATCACGTCGGCGATCCGGTCGCCGGCACCGGCCATGTACCGGGGCGAGACCATGACCCGGTCGTCGGGCATGTACGGGTTCACCGGTTTATCCCCTGCCTCACCGCTGACTTGGGCGGCGTTGTGTACGCGCTGTTGTCGAGCGCGGTCAGTCGGGCTACGGCGGTGGCCGTGAGGTCCTGTGTCTTGGTCAAGAGAGGACTGATGCGGCGCAGCGCGTCCGTGCCGGGGGTGTAGGAAACGTCGCGTACGCGTGCGCGGAGGGTTTCGAAGTCCCCTGCGAGGTCGCGGAGTTGGCGGACGAATTCCTTGAGGTCGAGTGGAGGTGTGGAGATGGGGTGGGCTCCTGGGACGGCGGTTCAGTGGCTTCGGGCGGTCGCCTGCGCGGCGGAGGGGCTCGGACGGGGCGTCGCACCGGGCGCGGTACCGGGCGTGGTCAGGGGTAGTCCGATGACGGAGGCGAGGGCGGTGATGCCTGCAGGTGTGAGGCGCACGCGGTCCTGGGCCGGGCCGCCGGCGTAAGCGGCGCGAGCGGAGTTCGGGGTCCGTTCGGCGAGGTCCTTCGCCTCCAGGGCCCTCAGCGTGCTCATGAGGACCTTGGGCTCTCGGGACCGTGTGAAGTCCCGGCCCAGGGAACTGCTGGCCACGACGTGACCGCAGGCGATCTGCGCCAGGGCGGTGCGCTGGGTGGCGGTGAGCCGTTCATCCGGTACAGGGGCGGTCGACAAGTGACGTCGCCTGGTCTCCGCCGCGAGAGCCGCGGCGCAGCCGACCGCGGCTTCGGGAGCCAGCGCGGTCAGTTCACGGGCAGCCTGGATGCCGTAGTCGGCTGACGCGGTGCTGAGGAAGGCGAGCTGCTTCAGCCGCAGCACGGTCTCCGTCAACTCCGTGCTCTCGTAGAGCCGTTCACCATGGATGGCCTTGACGGCGACGCGGGTCTCGGACGCCAGGCGCTGTGCGGACACGACGTGGACCTCCGGCTCAGGCGCGGTCGCCGTGAGCAGGACGATGTCGAGCGAGTCGTTGTGCCGGGTGTAGAGATCGGCGAGGTGGAGCAGCCGCTCGACGGGCGTCAGCGGTGGCGGCACGTCGAACAACAGGGTGTCGGCGGGCGGCGTGCTCATGCGCTGCGCCGTCCGGTCGCAGCGCGCCGCGGTACGGCGGCGGCCGTGCTCGGCGTGGGGGAACGGCGCGGTCCGCCAAGGCAGGCGCGGGCCGCTGCCAGGGCTTGGCCGGCGTCGTCGAGATGGACACGCAGGCGACGGTGAAGGTCGATCGCGTCGAGCTGTCCCTGGAGGGAGGCCGGCGCGGGCCTGGCGAACGAGACGAGCGGGGCGAGGGCCTGCGTGTAGTGGGCGACGGCACGCCCGAGGTGACCGGCCATTAGGCCCAGCACCTCGGCCGAAGGGCGGGCCGGCGCATCGGGATGCGCGGGCGGGAGGCGGTACTCGGAGTCGGCTGCCGTACGGGCGACGAGGTGACACAGCAGGTCGACGTGCCGGATCGCGGTGAACAGGCCATGACCGTCCGGGGTGACGCGGTGATCGCGGATGTCGGCGGCGACGGCGTCCAGTGCCTCGCTCAGCTCCATGTCGTCCAGGTCGACGGTCTCATAGGTGTGAATGGGCGCCTCCGTAGGCGAGTTGAGTCGGGAGTGCCGGGGG
Organism: Streptomyces sp. NPDC007896; assembly: GCF_042959425.1. NCBI lineage: Bacteria > Bacillati > Actinomycetota > Actinomycetes > Kitasatosporales > Streptomycetaceae > Streptomyces > Streptomyces sp. NPDC007896. The sequence goes on from NZ_JBIBKX010000003.1 coordinate 530,814, forward strand.
GCGACGGTGATCAGTGCGGGACTGCCGCACGGCACGGGATGGGGGACGTCAGTGCCGGGTACGGGGCGAGCTGGCCGTGGCGGGTTCGGGAGGAGTGCTCGGTGGGATGGTGAGCGGCGGGCCTGCGATCACGGTGCCGGAGTCGGCGGCGACGGGGGCGGCGAGAGAGCGGTCGATGAGCTGCTGGTCCTCGTTGCGGGCGGCGGCGGAGGCCAGACGCCGCGAGAGCCGCTGGGCCAGTGCCTGGTAGGTCGTGGCCGCACGGTCCATTTCGACGCAGGCCCGTCGAAGGTGGTTGCGGCTGGTGCTGGGGGTGGGGTCGGCGCCGCTGTACAGCAGGATCTCCGTGCGGCTGCTGATGGCGATGGTGCACAGGGCGGAGGCGAGGGACACCTGTGAACAGGCTTCCGTGAGACGGGCGACGTTCTCCCGGCCGTACGCCATGACGGCGTACTGGCTGGTGGAGAGGTCGTGGAGCTGCCTCGTGCACGTGAGTGCCAGCTCGTGCAGGCGCAGGACGAGGGGCGTGAGCTGATCGATCGGGGCGAGGATCTCCTCCTCCCGGACCCGTTCCGCCTCCGCGGTCAGGGTCTCCAGTGTGGGAGCCACCTGGCCGAGGAGGCGTGTCTGCTCGCCAGGTCGACGATCTGCAATGCGAACTCCAAAAGATGCGAGCCGCCCTCGACGAGCGTGCGGGCGGGTGTTAGGCGGCTGTGCCGTAGTCGCCCTGGCGGGGGGTGTGCTTGGCGATGGCACGGGCGGTGATGGCCTGGGAGGCGCGGGCGGAGGCGGCGGCGAGTTCGTCGGCGCCGGGCTCCGCGTACCAGGGGCGCAGGTCGAGCATCGCGGCGCGCAGGCCGGTGGCGAAACAGAGGGCGGTGCCCTTGGGCAGGGCGCGGATCGCGTCCGCGGGCAGGATCCGCTCCTGCCGCATCGAGACCGAGGTCGACTTCCCCGAGTCGGAGGTGGAGGTCGAGGTGGTTTCCACGTCGTGGTCGCCGATGAGGCGGGAGAGCTTGTCGGCGAAATCGGGGTCGTCGATGCCGGAGCCGATCACCTTGACGGTGGAGGCGGACCACAGGGCGTCCATGCCCGTGTCCCCCCAGACCTTCTGGCCCTGCCGGTAGGACTGCAGGATGGTGATCGGGATGATCCCGCGCGAGCCCAAGTGGCTGTACAGGTCGGGGAGATCACTGATTTTGCAGACGTTGGCGGCCTCGTCGAGGATCGCGAGCATCGGCGGGTCGAGGCGTCCGCCGGCGCGTTCGGCCTGGGCGGTCGCGGCCCGCATCACGGAGTCCGCGCACGCGGCGATCAGCGCCGAGGCTCCGCCTCCGCCGTCCTTCGACAGCAGATACAGGGTGTCGGTGGAGGTGACGAACTGCGTGGGCCGGAACTCCGGGACGTCCTTCTGCGGCGTGATCCAGGCGGCGATCTCGGAGTTGAGGAGGGCCGCGGCGTACTGGCGGGCGGTCTCGTAGATACCGTCGCGGGTTTCGGGCGGGCCTTCGACGGTGCCCTTGAGCTGCGCGGCAACCGCGGTGAAACCGTGGTCGCGCAGGATGTCCAGCGGGGTGCGGTCGGCGGGGAACGCCAGCCACTGCATCACGTCGGTGATCGGGCGTTCGTCGAGCGCGGCGGCGAGAAAAAGCTGGCTGAGGATGTTGGATCCGGCCTTGGACCAGAAATCTCCCTGCTGATTCGCGTCTACCGAGGCGGCGAGGAAGTGGCCGGCCAGTCTTCCGGCGCCGTCGAGGGTTTTGGCGTCGGCGAGCGGGTTCCACCACATCGCGCGTGCGACATGCGCGATCTGCTGCGGGTCCATCGACCACACCTGTCCGACGCGGGCGCGGGCGTCATGGCTGGCGGTGAAGGCGTCCCCGGCGGCCTTGTTGGAGGTCAGCAGGACCGGGCCGGGGGCGTTGAGGATGGAGGGGATCGCGAGGCTGGTGGTCTTCCCGGACCGGGGAGCCATGATCGCGACGGCGACGTCCTCGTATCCCATCCGAACCTCGTGGCGGCTGCCCTGCAAGTTGCCGAGGAGGATGCCGGTATCGCGGGCTTCAACATGCTTGGTGTTCTTCAGGCTCGGGCGCAGGGAGCGGGCCTTGGCGGTGATCGCCTTGGTCATCAGGGGTTCGACGTCCCTGGCCTTGGCCATACCGGTGATCGTCTTACGGCTGCCGCGGTTCTTGTGCCGGGCCCACAGGAGGCCGGCCGTGGCGCCGAGGGCGAGGAGGACGGCGGTCGGGACGATGCGCGCGCCGATCAGGAGGGATGTTTCTCCGGCCTCGGGCCAGAGCTGATCGGGGTGCAGGAGGGCGGCGGCCGGCTGGTAGGGCGCCCAGGTGCCTCCGGTGAGGCGGGCGGTGATGTTGCCGGACAGCCAGGCGAGGTGGGAGAGGGGGACGACGACGGCCAGGACGCCCAGGAGGAGCCGGAAGGCGAGATCGTAGCCGTCGTTGTTGCTGGAGGAAGGGGGCAAGGGCGCGGTGTGTTCCGGTGCGGGGACGGGAGGTCAGCGGCTGCGGCCGGGGCCGGGCGGCTGTCCGGGCGGGGCGCTCGGCGGTGCGGCGGGCGGGGCATGGCGGGTACTGAGTGTGTGGACGCGGTCTTCCAGGGCGAAGGCGACCAGCGCTGCGCGCATGCCGACCTGGGTGCGGGTGACGAGGCGGGGATTGAGCGTCGGCGGGCGCCATGTGTCGACGACGCGCGCGACCGGAGTGGGGTCGGTCAGCGACGCGGTGAACGCGGCGATCAGGCGGGGTGGCGTGTGTTCGCTGAAGTGGGCGTGCCACACGATCCGGGAGCCGTTGACCATGACGGTGGCGAACCAGGCGCTGGCCTCGTCGGCGCGGTGGAGGAACGCGGTGCCGTCCGGCGAAACCAGCCCGTTGCGAATACCGGCGGGGGTCCAGTCGGCCTGCCGCAGTATGTGGTAGGGGTCCGGCGTCGCAGCCGTGTCCGCCGCCGGGTCGGTGAGGGCGTCGGTGACGGCTGCGATGAACTCAACGGGGGTACGGGCTCCGAAACTCGCGTCCCAGGCCGGTGCTGCCGGTTCGGCGGTGTGGTGGAGGGTCCACCACTGGCTGTCGGGGTCGGGCTCCAGGCGCAGCAGCGCTTTCTGGTCGGGGCTGGTGAGACCGACGCTGGGCGTCAGCGGTTCGTGTTCCAGGCTCCAGCCGCAGGCGCGGTGGAGGGGAACGGTGATCCATGTGGGATCGCCGCCGCCGGCCAGGTGGCGCGGCGCGACATAGTCGACCACGATCCTCTCGTCGGGGAACCTGCTCACCTGCGCACCTCGACCGTCCGGCCGGCGGTCGGTGCCGGTGCGGGTGCCGTACGCGGCGGGGGTGCCAGCGGTGAAGGGGCGTGCCGGGCGGCGGAGTTGATGTTGTCGATGATGTGGCCGTGGGTGGCCCAGTCGTCGAGGTAGCTCCAGCATTCGGCGTGGTGCTCGGCGAGGGCGTCGTCGAAGGCCGGTGTGCCGGGCGCGGCGTCGGCGGGGAGTCCGTCGCGGGTGCGTAGCCATTGTTCGTGCAGGGCGTCGAGTTGATCGAGCGCGGTGTGCAGGACGCCGAGCCGGTAGACCCAGTGAGACTGCACCGAGCCGGGCGGCAGGCGGGGCAGCTGTATGCCGGCGGTGGCCAACAGGTGGCGGGCGCCGGCGCCTAGGGTCTCGAACGCGGCGGCGGTGTCGGCGTCGCGCTGGCGTTGGCGCAGTCCGTAGGCGTGGTCGTCGTGGGGCCAGCCGTCGAGGTCGGTGTGCTCGTCGGAGTAGAGGTCCCAGGCGTTGTGGATCTTCTCGCTGTCGCGGAGGAAGACGTCGAGGTGGTGCAGGAGGCCGCGGTGGACGAGATGGTCGAAGGAGATCGGGTGGATCCTTCCGGGGTTAGTGGCGTGGGGCTGGTGCCGGTGGCGGGGTTGGCGACGTCCGGGGGCCCGGCTGCTGGCGGCGTGCGGAGTGGGCCTGAGTGGTTGCTTCAGTCGGCGGCGAGCAGGTATTCGGTCATGTGCCGGGGATCGTCGCCGCCTGCCAGGTGCCGTGGTGTGACCTGGCCCAGCCACCGCGTGTGGTTGTCCTGGTGAACGGTGGGGCCGTTGATGGGGGAGGAGCAGCGTTCGTGGCTCATCGGGCCCGGCCTGACTGCCCGGCGTACGGGCGCGCGCCGGGCGGAGTGCGGGACCGGTTGGCGGCGAAGGAGTGACGCGCCCACGTGGCCGCCCTCGCGGCGGTGATCCTGGCCTGCTGCCACGCGGCGAGCCGGGACGGCAGGACGGACACGGAGGTCGTGCGGATCCTCCGGGAGGGCGGGATGTGGCCGAGGGGACGCATCACCGGCTGCGGGTCTGCGAGTGCCGTGCTGACCGCCTGCACCAGGTGCATCGGCGTGGTCGGAGTGAACGTTGCCTCCCACATTCGGCCGTGTTCGTTGCGGGCCCCGGCCCACCAGTGTGCTTGTCCGGGGCCGGACTGGTGGAAGCGGACGAAGGCGTCGCCGTCGGGACTGCGGGCGGTGAAGTGCCGGCCTTGCTCGGTCTTCCAGCCCTGGTCCAGCAGGGGTTCCCACACGTTGGGGGCGTGCGCCGTGCGTGCGGTGGTCAGGGCGTCGGTGAGACCGGCGACGATTTCGACGGGCGTCTGTCGGCCGAAGGTGGCGTGCCATGCCTCCTGGCGCGCGGTCCTCTTCCCGCGGATGGTCCAGCCGCCGGGCTGTGTGAACGGGTCGTATCCGATGCGCACGGACTTGTCCGGGCTGTCGAAGACGACCGGTCCGCCGGTCTTGGACTTGTCCCTCCACCCGCAGGCACGCAGGTACTCGGTGACATGGCGCAGGTCCCCGCCGCCGGCGAGATAACGCGGCTCGATGAGGTAGTGCTGCTCGGCCTGTTCGTCCCCGGCGCGCGGCGTGCTCCAGCCGGTCCACTGTTTCCTGCTCATCGGTGTCGCCTCACGACCATGGCGGTCGGCACCGGTTTCGAGGCCGTCTTGGGAGGCTTGGCCCCGGTGCCGGCGAGGGCGGCGAGGGCTTCGGTGTGCTCGTCGAGGTCCACGTGGATGTCATGGAGTTCGTTGGCGGCACGGCCTACCGCCAGCCAGACCTCGGGAGGAAGGACGCCCCGCTCGGAGTGGTGCTGGGCGAACCGGGAGCCGGTGACCAGCAGGCCCGTGAACTGATCAAGGACACCGTCTTCGCTGAGGATGGCGACGAGAATGCGGGCGGCCTCGTGTGGCGTGGCATCGGGAAGGTAATTGGTGAGCGCGCCGAGCTGACGGGCGATGTCGGCGGCTAGCCGTACGGGGAAGGGAGACTGCTCAGCCATGGGCCTCCTGGAAGCGGTCGGGTGGGGGTCAGGTGTGGTGGCCGAGGCGCCGGCATTCATCCAGCGCGGACTCGGGGCGGCCGGTGACCAGTGGGTTGGCCCTGTCCCGGGTGCTCAGGACGAAGGCGCGCAGGTATCGGCGGAAGATGGCGGTGACCAGGCGGGGCGGACGCTCAGCGGTGATGGGTGGAGGAGTGCGACGTGGTGCGGGAGATACGGAGGGCTCCTGAGACGAGAGTGACGAGCGGGGTGCGGGGAGGACACGGTCAGGGCATGCGGGTGCGGTGTTCGCGGCGTGCCGGGGGTGGTGGTGCGCCGGCTGGCGGTCTGGAGCGGCGGTGCTGGCGGGCTTCGGTGATCCGCGCTTCGAGGAGCGCTTGTTCGTCGGCGTAGCTGAAGTCGGTCTGGCTGAGGCGGGTGTAGGGCCCGCACCGGTACATCGGTGTTCCGATGGCCATCCGGGGCAGCGGGTCCGGGGAGGCGAGGCTGCGGGTGAGCGCGGAGACGAGCCCGATCGGCGTGTGGGCGGTGAAGGCGGCGGTCCACCATGTGTATCCGTCGACCGTGCAGGCCGCGTGCCACGTGTACGGCGACGGGCTGTCGGCGTCCTCCTGGGTGAAGCGGACCAGGCCGTCTGGTGACACGGCCGTGGGCGCTCCGTCGTCGGCGTCAGCGGTCCAGCCGACGGCGTGCAAGGGGCCGAGGACGTCGGTCATGTGGCGGTTGTCGGGTCGCAGCAGGCTCTCCACGAGCGCGGTGACGTACTCGACGGGGAGGTGAGCGCCGAAGGTTGCCTCCCATACCGGCCCGGCCGGGCCGGTCGCGTGCAGGTGCCAGGTCCAGGCTCCGCGGCGATCGAGGCCAACGTGCAGGCGGCCGTCGGGGCTGGCCAGGAAGGTGTGGTGGTCGATCGTGGACACATTTCGCCAGCCGTGGCCGCGCAGCAGCCACTCGGTCAGGAGTTCCCAGTCGCTGCCGCCGGTGAGGTAGCCGGGGGCCGCCAGGATGTAGGGGACGGTGGGGTGGGGCACAGGAGATCCTGCCAACGGAGGGCTTGGACGGCGTCAGGCACGGCGGGAGCGGCCTGCCCTGGAGGACGTATCGGGCGTTGATACGGGGGCAGTTGGTGTAGCGCGCTGGGAGCGGATCCGGGCGGTGGCACTGCGGTAGGCGACAGGGTCGAAGAGGTAGTCGGGGATGCGGACGATGTATCCGGCCATCAGCAGTGGCGGAACAGCGCGCGTGGCGAGCTGCTTCTTCTGGGCCTCGGAGAGATGGGCGGGGGCCTCGTGCCAGACGTAGGTTGGGCCCGAACAACCGGCGGGTTTCACGGTGTTGCGTTCGAAGCCGAACTGGTCGAGCAGAGCGAGGAGTTCCTCGGGCGCACCGGTGGGTGTGTCGGCGTGGACCGTGTCGGTCAGCTCTCTGATGAAGATCTCGACGTCGGTGCCTTCGTCGTCGGCGCGGTTTCCCATGTATGCCGTGCTCCCCTTCGGGGATGGGGTCAGTGGCTGCGGTGCGGGGCCGTGACCGGCGGAGGCGGAGCCATGGCCGCGGCGGTGCCGAGGGCGGGCCGGACGGCCGGATTGCGCAGGACCACGCCGACGCCGAGCTCGGACAGCCGGTGGCCGGCGGCTCGTACGGACGCGGCCTGGCGCGCGGAGTCGTCCCCGGACAGGACGAAGACGTCGCGTTCGGTGTCGAGGACGAAGCCGTGACCGGTCAGGACCCCGGTGATGTCTTCACAGTCGGGCCGCTCGACGACGAGCGTGCCGCCGGACCAGGTCATCACCACGTGCTCCGGCTCGGCGGCCGAAGACGCCGCGATGCGGAGGGCGTTGGTGCGGACCTGGGCGAGGGCCTTGTCGTACCGGGGCAGCAGGTCGTACCGGATGTCCTCGGCGGCGCTGAACGGATCAGCGGCCACCTCGATGCCGTCGGGCTCGCGGACACCACGGAACGCCTCGGCCGGTGCGTCGGCGGGGGCCACGGCGGCGATCAGGTATCCCTCTCCGGACCCCGGCCGGTCTGCGACGAACAGCCGGGTGCCGTCGTCGCGGGTCAGCACGGCGCAGTGGTCCACGGCGTCCCTGGCGAGGGCGTCGGCGACGTCGTTCAGGTCCCACACACGGTCGGTGAGGGCGTTGTGGCCGGTGGTGCCGCCACGGTTCGGGTGATACGTGCTGGTCCAGGCGCCGGGCAGTTCGCCGGAGAGGACGGCAGCGAACGAGCCGAGAGCGAGGTCGGGGGCGGGGTCGTGCATGGTCTCCTCAAAAGGAAGTAGGAGGTGGGAATCAGCGCGGCTGGTTGCCCGAGGCTGGTGCCGCAGTTGCGATGACGGGGCTGGTGGCCATCCGGGTCGAGAGCGGCGCCGGTCCTACGGCGGTGGGCAGGGCGCGGGCGGTGGCGAGGAGGTCCTCCTGAATGCCGTGCAAGCGGCGGGCGATCAGCTCCAGTTGGTGTCCGGCGGCCGGCCCGTAAGCATGCGGAAGACGGTCGAGACGGTGGGCCGTGTGCTCGACAAGGCCGCGCACGGTCGCGAGCGGACCGGTGTTCTCGTCGGCGAGCCGCCCGAGCAGATCGGCGAGTTGGGCGGTGGCGTCCGCAACGCCGGGCGAGGCACCGTTGGCCGGAGCGGCGGCGCGCTGCGCGAACCGGGCGGTCTGCCTGGAATCCGGGCCGCCGCCCTGGGGAGAACGGAGGTCCAGCTCGGTCTCGATGCGCCGGCCCTCGGCTGCCAGGAGCGCCAGCAGCCGGTAGTGCTGCGCGGTCCAGGTGCCGTCCGGGCGGATGAGGTTGGCGAGCAGGTCGAGGCGGCCGGGCTGCGCCTGGACGGCGATCCAGCGGCAGCCGTGGTCGTCCCCCGGTCGCCGGATGCCCGCGACGCGGGCGATCCGGTGGGCGATCTCGGACCACTCGGGGCCGGTGAGCACGCGGTCGCTGGGATGCCGGCGCACATCCGCGTGCCAGATGGAGCGGATGTCGTCCGGCGCACTGGCCGCGTCGGGGTGCTGCCAGGCGGAGGCGTCCAGGTGCTCGGCCCACTCGGCGGACGTCCAGGTCTTCTGCTCGTCGTCAGGCGTGCAGTAGTCCAGCCCCGGCCAGTGGGCGACCACGGTGTATTCGGTCAGCCCCTCAAGGTTGCTGACCGGCCGGCCGAGGGCCTCGGTGAGCGGCTCGGCGGGCGTGAAGTGGCGTGGATGGATACGGATGATCATTGCGGGTTGGGCTTCCGGCGCTGATGGGTGAGGTGGGTCAGGTCGTACGCGGCGGTGATCAGGGTGTGCTCGCGCACCAGGTCGGCGTGGACGGCCAGATGGCCCGGTGGCAGACGTTCCAGGGCGCGCTCGACGGCCGCGTGAGCCTGGGGGTAGCGCCCCAGCGCGCGCAGCGCCGACGCCTTGCGGAACTGCGCGATCGGATCACCGTCGCCGCCGTCGGGCAGCCGGTCCACGAGAGCCAGGAGGGTGTCCGCGCGGCCGGGAAGCAGGCCGCCCAGCCACACCCCGTGCAGCAGGACGTGCAGCGTCTTGGTGTGATCCGCCGCGGTGGCGAGGACCTGCTCCATCACGGCCAGACCGTCCGAGCGGGACTGGCCCAGGCGCGCGAAGGCGTACAGCGCCCAGCTGTACGGGTCCGCGTTCAGCACGCTCAACGGCACCTGGTTCAGGAGGGATTCGATGGAGCGGCACCGCAAGTCGTAGCGCAGGGCGCCCAGATAAAGGTGCCGGTACGTCCGCGAGACGACCGGGCCCGGTCCGGGGCCAGGGTCGGTGACGTCCCCGGGGGCGAGCAGCACCAGTGCACTGTTCCCGGCGGCGCGGGCCTGCCAGGCGACCTCGGCGCACACCTCGGCCGACTCCTGCCACGTCGCGTCCAGATCACGCAGGTCCTCGGCCAGCCGTACCGGCCACTGGGTCCCGGCGACCGTCTCGATGGCGATCGACGCCGCGCGGGCCATCGCCGCTGTGCGCTCCGAGCCGACGGTGCGGGTCATCGCCCGCCTCGGGCGTCGGCGACGTGCACCACCTGGTTAAGAGGGGTGAGCGAGTACCAGCCGCAGTCGACGTCCCCCAAAGTGCCGGCCAGGCGCGGGAGGAGATACATGCGCAGCGCCTGCTGGTAGATGAGGCAGTCCGGGCAGCGGCGGGAGAGGTGGACGAGGTAGCGCGGGTGAGCGGTGACGTAGGTGCGCGCGCCGCCGTCCGGGTCGTACAGCCGCCACCCGTCCTCGTCGGTCGGCGTGTGCCACGAGGGCGTGACGACCTTGTAGGTGTCCCCCCACAGATTGCTGCCGGAGGTGCCCTTGAGGATGACGACCTGGTCGCCGGGCCGGAAGTGCTGGTGATTGATGTCCCGTTCGGGGGTGACGATGTCGCCGGGGGCATGCGGTGGACGGGAGACGGCGTCGGGCACAGCAGGGTGTTCCTTCCACGAGCAGGCGCAGGGGAGGCGGTGGGAGGAACAAGACTCCGGAGAATCCCCGGTTTCGGTAACCGGGGATCGTCGGGTATAAGAACCCGTGTCTAGCGGAACGGATTCTCGGTTCCGACGTCGCCACTGGTGGCGGCGTCGAGGAGTTCGGGCAGGTCAGTGCCCTCGGCGGCACGCTGATCGAGCCACCACCCGGCGCGGGTGAGGGTGCGGATCGTGTCCTCCAGGACCGCCCAGTCCCCCTCGTCCCAGCTGCCCTCGGTCACCAGCGCGCTGTACGCGGCGGTGACGAGCTGGTGGCGGGAGCGTTCGGCCCAGGCGAGGGCCTTCTCGGGTCCTTCGAGCGGCGGCATGTCGAACTGCTCGGCCCACTCGGCGGCGGCCTGCTGCTCCTCGGCGCGCTTCGCGGCAAGCCACTCCGCCTTGCCAGCGCCGTCCTCGTCACGGGCGGCCTTCCAGTAGGCAGAGCAGTCGCGTTCTTCCAGCCAGCGGGCGAACGAGGCACGCCGGTCGGCGGGACGGTTGGAAAGATCATGCGGGACTTCGTGTCCACAGCGGTGGACGACGGTCCAGGTCTTACGGACGGACATGTACGGGGGAATCTCCTTGTGACGGGGTGACGGGGTGACGGTGTGGGGCGCCGGTGGATTCAGGCGGTGCGGGGACGCTTCCGCCTTCTGCGTCGTCTCAGCGTGTCCTGCGGATGGCGTCTGTGGCCGCCTTGGCGATGGCGACGGGAGCGCTGGAGGGTTGGGTCAGGTGCAGCAAGGTGGTCCCCGGCAAGTGGCGGGACTTCGCGGTGAGGGTGAGCTGGAGTACGGCGCAGCCGGCGGTCGTGAGCTGCTTGACGCGGGTGACGGCTTGAGCGGTTTCGTCGGGGGTGTAGATGGCGTCGGTGACGATCACGAGGAGGCGGCCGGCGCCGGGGCGGCTGAGTTCGAGGCCGTGGTCGAGTGCGTCCAGGGCGTTGGCGAGGTTGTGACTGCTGCCGTTGGCACCGAACGTTGTCACGCGCTCTGGTGCTCGGTGGGTGGGTCGGGTCAGTGCGGTCAGATGCGTGTCGTAGGCGATGGTGGCGGTTAGGGAGTCGGGGTCGGTCAGGGCTGCTGCGCGTGCCACGATCCAGGCAGCGGATGCGACGGGTGCGCAGGCGGCACGCATGGAGCCGGAGACGTCGACCGCGATCCCCACACGCAGGGGTGGGGTGGGGGAGTTGCGGCGGCGGGTGTGGGTGAACGGTTCCGCGGTGGGGACCGACCCGGCTGCGCGCTGAGCGTCGCGGGCGAGGGCCGCGCGCATGTTGAGGCGGCCGGGCGGGGTGGGGCTGGTGGTCCGCTCCTCGGTCCGCTCGCGGTAGGCCGCGACCCGGAGCGCGCGGCTCAGGCGCGCGGCGGCGCTCTGTTCAGCGGCGGTAGGCCGGCGGGTGCCGGTGACGGGGTTGCTGTAGGGCGCCGGTGTGCCGTCGGGGGTGACGGTGGCGCCGCCGGAGTTGAAGACGGACCTCGCGGTGGCGGCGGCCTGGCGTCGCCGACTGGCCTGCTGGGCGCGGTCGTTGGCCTGCGCTTTGGACTGCGCGGTCATGGCGTTGGTCGCTGCGGCCTGTGCCGCGAGGTCGGCGGCGTCGGTGGCTGTCGTGCTGTCCATGACGACCCCCACGGCGCCGGACAGCAGGTCGGTGAGGTTCTCCGGCATGGGCAGGGCGGGGGCTGCGGTGTCCAGAGCGTCGCACCATTCTTTCGCGTGCGCGAGCATGGTCGTGGCGTCGTGGTCGGCGCACTGGTGGGCTGCGGTCCAGATGCGGGTGAGTGTGGCCAGCAGGTTTGCGCCCAGCACCTTTTCGCACAGATCGGCGACGGCCCGGGTCTCGCCGGCGTCCAGGATGCCGACGTCACGGCGGCCGAGGACGAGGGCCGCCACGGCGGCGGCGTGCTCGATGCCCTTCAGGGTGGGGTGGGCGGTGTCGGGCATGACCAGGGTTCGGGCACTGGTGCGCAGGTACGTGCGGTCCGTGGGCCGCCGGTTCAGGTGTGCGCCTTCGACGCGGCTCTCCTCCAGCAGGAGCGCGGCCTCGACGACACGGGGGTTCGCTCCGGCAGGTGCCGTCCAGATGGAGTGGGCCGCGTGCGCGGCCTCGTGGACGAACACTCCCCAGGCGGCGGGATACCGCTCCTCGTCGCCCACGATCCGCGGATGGATTTCGTGGGGCTTAAGCGGGGCGAACAGGTCGGCGTCGAACTCGACCTCGCCCAGAGTGGGGAAGAACGCGGCCGGTGCGCCGCTGCGCGTGCCGGGGCGGCAGGTGACGAGGAGGTCTGGGCGGCCGGAGAGGGCGACCAGCCGATCGCCGAGTTCGGCTCCCACGCGCAGCCACAAGTGCGGGGAGGAACGGGGTTGCGCGGGCGGGGCGCCGTCGTCGTCCCATCGCGCGAGGTCGGCGTCGTCGTCCGGCGTGGTGGCGGGGGACTGGACGTGGTGGTGGGCGCTCATCGCGAGCGGCCCCGGTGTGCGGAGCCGGTGCTGCCCGGGGGCTGCCGGACGGCCGAGGCGGAGAGCTGCTTGCCGAGGGTGAGGGGGGCGACCTCCTTGACGCCGGCAGCCTTGATGACGGCAGCGGCGACGGCGTCGCGATCCTCCAGAGGGGCGATGCCGACCAGGTTCGCGAGCGCGGCTTTGGTGCCGAGGACGGCCTCGGTCTTCTGGTAGCTGAGCAGCTCTCGTAGTTGGGGGGCCCAGCCCAGTTCGCCTAGTTCGACTTGGCGGGAGAGGTGTCGGGCGACCCGGACCACCCGGGCATCGATCCTCAGCGCCAGGGCGAGGTCATAGTCCGTGCCGATCTGGATCTGTACGCTGAACCGGCTCGCGAGCGCCTCCGTCAACACCGCGCCGTGGACGCCGGGATTGTGGCCCGCCACCACGTAGAAGCCCGGCTCGGCCTTGATGGTCTCGCCCTTGTGGGCCTTGACCTGGATCTGCCTGCGTCCGTCCATCGCGGGATACAGCGCTGCCAGGACCTTCGGTGAGATCAAGGTGGCATCGTCGATCAGCAGGGCGCGGCCCTCGGTCATCGCGGTGACCAGCGGACCGTACTGGAAGATGTAGGCTCCCGCGTCGTCCTGTGTGTACTCGCCGATCAAGTCGCCGACCGTGGTGTCGCCGTCACCGGCGACGGTGAGCAGGTCCTCGAACGCCGCCTCGACCAGACTCGTCTTGCCGGTGCCCGGAGGGCCGTAGAGCAGCACCGGCACGTCGGCGTCGCGCAAGCGATTCAACGCCTCGACGTCGGGCAGATCGGCCAGCTCCCGGGGGTGGTAGAGCTGGCCCCCTGCGCGGCGGATCGGGCCGGTCTGCCTGGGTGTGGCTGCTGCGGGAATGGTCGTGCGGGCCGTGGCCGCCTGGGCGGCGCGGGGAGAGTGGGTGCCCGGTGGGCTGATCACAGCGGTCTGCGCGGCTGCGGCGGTTTTCGCGTTCGCGCGGAACTCCGGCTGTCTGGTTCCACTTTGGTCGGCCTCGCCGCGTCGCACCAGGGTGAGGGCGGCGTTGCGGACGGCGCCGTGGGAGTGGCCCAGCTGCCTGGCCATGTCCCCGATGGTGAGCGTGTCCGCCGGCCGGTCGGCCAGCAGGCGGGCCACCTTGGCCCGTAGTTCGCCGCCCTTGGTGCGCGCTGGACTGGTAGGCGTTTGGGGTGTGGTCAAAGCGAGGCCCCTTCAACAGGTGCGGGTGCGGGCGGGGTTGGCGATGCGCTGGAGAGGCTGGCCGCTCTCGGAGCGGATCACGGACTGTGCCGACATCGGCGACCGGGCCAACCGGGGCGTACCGTCGGCGCTCACCGGCCGACCGGGGGCTCGGTCCAGGTGCACGGGATGGCCGGCGACGAGCAGCTCGCCGGCTGGCGAGCAGGCCCGTGCGTCCGCTCCGTACCGGGTTCCGTCGCTCGGCAGGCGCAGCCTGGCGTCTCTTCGAAGCCGGCCTGGAGCAGGATCCGCCGGGCGGCGGCGTTGTAGCCGGTGGTGGTGATCTCGCCGGTGATGGTGTGCCGGATCGTCATGAACGGCTCTGCTGGTGCTTCGGGCAAGGCGGATCTCCTATCGGTGGTGGCGGGAAAGCGGTGGGGTGTTGGGCGAAGGCGAGGTGGGCCCGGAGCTTCCAGCACATCAACGGTGCGTGGCTGGACCCACGAACGATGGGCAATGACTGCCGACATGCTCCAGGGCGGGCCTCACCGCCCCGCAGCTACCTGACTCGCCCTTCCGCACGTTCCGATAGCCGGGTGTGCCAACAACGGTCGTAGAACTCCAGGTAGTTGAGGGAAACAGGGACGGTGCGCGGACTCTGTCGGACGTGGCGGACGGCGCAAGGCCCGGCACAGGTGGGATAGGGGCGGCGGCCAGACCTCCCCGGATGAACGGCACGAGAACGCATGGACTGTGACCTGCGCCACGTCGTGGACGGGGTGTGGAGACGAATGCGGGGGTGCCCGGATCGGTGATTGTCTCTTAAGGCTCACGGGGAAACCCAGGGTGACCTGCGGCTCCGGTCTAAAGCTAGTATCTATTTCGCCGTTGGGGGCGGCGGGCGGCCCATTCACTAATTTACTCAATCGCCAGCGGTGCGGTTAGGGCACGCGTGTCCGGCGGCGAGTCGGTCACCCCTCGGGATGGTAAGTTGATCCCTGGAAAAGCCCTTTTCCGGGCCGGAATCGGAAGGGGGTGATAGACGTGACCCTGGACAACGAAGAGCCAGCCGAGAGGTCGAGGCTCCGACGCCGCGTGCGCCGGATTCGACGCTTGAGGGTTGTGCTCCTCTGGGCGCAACTCGGGCTGATCGCTGTGCGCTTGGCGCAAGTGTTCAAGTCCTGGCTGTTGTAACCAGGGGTGTCCACGTAGGAGTCCGCGTGCGGCGGACCCCTACGTGGCATCCACGTCAACCCTGGCGGGGTCTGTACTGGTTGGAGTCCGGGCAGGCCCCGCCGTCATTGTGGATGACGCTTAAGACTCTACCACTGAAGTGATTTCGCGAGAGCGAAAATATGGCTCGGCATTTTCTGCCGCATCACCGAAATGGCTGCTGCAATATTGTGTGGGTGTCCCGAAATTTAAGCTTCGCAGGGTTTCAAATGCTGTGGGGCGAGCTGGACTTTTCGCCCCGGTCACCCAAATGCGTGACGGACAATTTTTTGGTGCTGGCATTTCGTGTGATGCTGCGTCGCCCGAGCCGGAGCGTGCTGCGGCGAGGGCGAGGTCTCGGATGTCCGCAGGTCTGGCTGGCGGCTGGGCGGCCGGGGCGGGGTGTGGAGCCTGGCTCGGCCGTGGAACGGTGGTCACCCATTGGGGTGACGGTCATTCAATTCTGCCCAGGCCGCAGGGGTTCCGTCCCTCACCGGCTGAAAACGGTTGCATCCGAGGCCGGGGGCAATGCGCCACGGTGGTCTCTGCGCGGTGGTGCATACCGTGCGCTGAGGGTTCAGCGCACGGACCGTCGTGGAGCGATGGGCGCCGGCTGGGCTGTCATCGTCGTGCGGTGTGGCGCCGCCGGTGCGGCGGGAGCAGACGGCGACGAGTTGCGCAGGCCGGGGTCGAGGTCGACGGTGTAGCGGGCGGCGGTGAGCATCTCGGCCGCCCAGGTGGCGTGTTCGTTCTCCCACCGGCGGCCCAGGTCGAACGGCAGGCGGATCCAGACGCCGCGCAGCATGGGAGAGATATCGAATCTGGCACGGGCCAGGACGCTCGCGGCGAAGGCGTCGACCGGACCGTCGACTTCGACCTTGCCGCCCGGGCCGCGGGTGATGCGGATCGCTGCGTCGCTCATCGGCCCCGCCCTCCTCCGGCTGTCCGGGCTCGGCTGCCCACGGCAACGGCGGCGGTCTGCGGCATGACCTCGGGGAGGGACGTGGCCGGGGTGGCGGGGCTCTGCGGGGAGCGGGTGGCCGCGGCCTGCGCGATGCGGGCGCGGCCCTCCAACAGGCCGTTGTTCACGCTCGGTTGGGGCGAGCCCGGTGTTCGGGTGGGAGTGAGGGTGGCGGCGGTGTGCACCTGGTAGCCGAGGCGGCGCAGATCCTGCGCGGCCTGGCGGGTGCGGCGCGGGCCGTCGTGGTGCGGATGGGTGAGACGGTAGCGGCCCGAGGCACCGGGGATGGGCTCGAACTGCTCGCGGGTGAGGAGCCAGTCGGCCAGGTGGCCGGGGATCCGGGGGTCGGCTTCGGCGACGTAACCGTGCTCGGGATGGGAAGTGAAGAGGAAGTGTTCGGACAGAGACGGATCCTTATCGGGTGGACGGGGCTCAGCGGGACTTCGGGGTGCGCTTGGGCTCGGGGCTGCGCGGTGGTTCGGCGTGCGAAGGCTGCGCCGAGGGGGGACGGGTCGGCGACGGGACGCGTTCGATGCTCACCAGGGGGACGACGGCCTTGGGGAACGGGAAGGCTGTGGAGCGCAGAGTGGGCCGAGGGTCCAGGGTCTCGGCGACGACCGCGTGCATGAGGAAGGCCGGCGTCTTCTCTGTGAACGATATGTCCCACAGGTGACCGAGGCCGTCCGGGGAGGCGGCCAGGTGCCAGGTGATGGACGCGTCTCCGTGGATGGGCGGCGCGGGCGAGTCCGGGGGGCGGCCGACCACGGCGGCGTGCCCGTCGTGCGAGATGAATCCGGAGAGCCCGAAGTCGTCGAAGTAGCTCCAGGAGTCGATGTCGACGTACAGCTCGAACAGGCCGGGCTCGGCGCCGATGCCGTAGACGACGTGATCCGGGTCGGCGGCCAGTTCAGCGGCCAGGGTGCCGACGAGGGTGGAGACGAACTCGATCGGAACATTGCCGTTGATGTTCGTCCGCCAGCGCTCCGGCGCTTGTGCGTCGGTTCGAGCCGCGACCACCAGGTGGGGGCCGTGGCCCACGGCCGTCCGGTCATGGCGGATCGTGATGCGCTGGCACGGGCTGGTGACGATCAACGACGAGTCGTCGGTGTGCACGCTCCACGCGGAGTCCTCGGCGAAGACGTCCAGGAGCAGGCGGTGGTCGCCAGGGAGACTGGCGGCCAGATAGCGGGGAGAGATGAGGACCTTCTCCCGGGGAATCTTCTGCGCGGGGTCGTTGGGCATGGGCCTTCTCGGTGGGATGGACGGGGGAGCGGGGCGCGACGAAGGCGGGTGCCCAACTACGTGGTGGCGGAGGCGGCATCGCAAAGGGATAGCGATGCTGCGCGCAGGCTGGCGCCGAACCGGTGGGCGAAGACCCGCGCCTTCGCCTCCAGATGGTCGTACGAGTCCTGTGCAGTCATCTGCCCGACGTGCTTGCGGTACCGGTAGACCGGAACGGGCAGCAGGATTCCCGGAGCGAGGCAGGTGATCGCGAGGGTGCAGTAGTCCTCGCCCTGCACCAGCCCGCCCATGGGGGCCGCGCGCACCAGGTCGGTCCGGGCCAGGAGGGTGGTGGGGCCCAGCGGGATGGTGTCGGCCGGGTCCTTCCAGTACGCCCACACGTCCCCGGCTTCGTGCCGGCCCGGCGGCGTCGGGCACCGCCACAGAGCCGTGGACCCGTCGTCGTGCAGGTCCTGGCTGTATCCGGCGCACCAGCCCACCCTGGTCTCCTCCAGGACACGCAGTCGCAGCGCCATGGCGTTGTCGGTGAACTCGTCATCGTCATCGGCCCAGTTGACGAACTCGGTGCGCACCTCGTTGAGCGCCAGATTGCGGGCGCAGGCCGCTCCGACCGCGCGCGGCAGGGAGAGGACGCGGACGCGGGGGTCGGCGACGAGGGCTGCAGGAAGCCGGGCGGGGTCGGCGCCGTCGAGGGCGACGACGGCCTCCCACGGGACACTCTGCCGGCACAGGCTGGCATGCATGGACACGAGGAATGCCAGGCGGTCCGGGCGGAGTTGGGTGGCGATGACCACGGTGATCTTCGGGCGGGGGCGCGGTGACAGAGGGTTCTCCGGGCAGGCGGCGGATCGGTGCGGAGCGGCCGGGGCTATCGGCGGGCAGCCCTATGGGGCGTCGGCGCCGTGACGGGCACGGTGGTGGACAAGTGGGGCATGAAGCGCGGCGGGACGATCGGAGCCCGGGAATCCGGATGCCAG
Organism: Streptomyces sp. NPDC007896; assembly: GCF_042959425.1. NCBI lineage: Bacteria > Bacillati > Actinomycetota > Actinomycetes > Kitasatosporales > Streptomycetaceae > Streptomyces > Streptomyces sp. NPDC007896. The sequence continues at coordinate 548,636 of NZ_JBIBKX010000003.1, forward strand.
GCGCCCGGATCGGCACCGATGACGCCGCGCGGGTCGGTGTCCCAGGCGACGACGGGGCCACGGTCGTACGCCCGCAGGGCGATCACTTCGATGCCGCGTTCGTGCAGGATGTAGGCCCAGTCCAGGTCGTCGGTGCCGTCCTGCGTGATCAGTTCACGCTCGGCCGGGGAGCCGTCGGTGTTGTACACGTTGGTGAGCTGGAGGCTGGGACACTCCTGGCCCCGGGTCAGGGAGCGGCGCAGAGCGGCGGGGGCGCCGTCGAGGAGGTCCGTGCCCAGCTCCTCCCAGCCGTGGCGGACCTCGTCGATCAGGTGCCGGGCCATCGCCTCCAGGTCACCGGTGAACCGGTGCTGGTAGGCGGCAAGGAGCAGCGGGAGTTTGCTGTCGGGATAGCCGTCGAAGTGGACGTACATGCCGGCGTACCCGTCGGCGGTGGGGCGGGCGACGACCGCACGGGTGGACAGATCAGTCTCCTTGGGGTGGGACGGGTCAGTGCGAGCGGGCGCGCGCCGCCCAAGCCGTGGTGGGGGCAGGTGCGGCGGTCCGCGCGGTGGTCTGGGGCGGTGTGCTGGCGGGGATCGGCCGAACGGGCTTCCACAGGCCGGGGGTATCGCGGAGCCGGACGCGGGGGTCGGTGCTCCACGTGACGACGGGACCGCGTTCTATGCCGGGTGCGCTGATCACTTCGATGCCCTGCTTGTGTCGGCAGAGACCGTGTCCCGCGCAGGTCGTGTTGCTTTTTCGCCAGGCTGGGCCGTCGGTTCGTATCGCGTTGCGGTGATCCATATTGACCATCTGCCTTGGGCAGTGGCGCGACGGGTAGAACGTTTGGGAACCCAACGAGAAGGGCCTGCCAAGTGGACGCTAGCGTTGCGGCGATACTTGGTGCCGCGATCGGTGCTGTTGGCGGTGTAGGCGGCGGATTGCTCACCCTCAGCACGCAGCTCCGGAGTCTCGACGCTCAGCATCGCGTAGAGGAGAGGCGTTGGCTCGCGGATTTGCGCCGCGAGACCTATACAGGCTTTGTCACCTGCGCGAAGCAACTTTCCAATGCTGTCTGGAAGGCGTCCGATCTACTTCAAGGCGAAGCTGGTGTCGAGGATTGGGAGAGCGCCCGTCGCAGCGTGCACGACGCCTGGACTCAGTTCAGTGCCGCGTCGGCGGCGGTCACGATGGCCGGCCCCCACACGGTGGCTGCGGCCGCTGAGGATCTGCGAGAAGCTCTACGACAGTGGGAGCTGTTAACTGGAACCTGGATTCGAGCCGCAATCCAGCAAGGTACTGGGAATCTCGCGGAGCACGACCGGCAATTCATGGCTGGCTTCGAGGCCAAGAAGCCCCTAGAGGTGGCGTTCCAGGTCGCCGCACGGCGGGCGTTAGGAACCGATAACTGACTGGGTGTCTGATTCGGTGAAGCCGTGTGTATGTCCCCCCAGGGCGACGGTGCCGGACAGTTCTCCGTCGACCCCGCCCGCAACCACTTCTTGGTCACGGCTGTCCCCCGCAACCCCGTCCGTCCTCGAACAGAAGGTCCTCGTCGACAAGGAACGCCATCCCCTCGGGAATCGTCGGCGCCCCCGACAATCCGCAGGGCCCCCAGCCGTCACTGGAGTAGAACGCCAGTTCCATGCGCCCGACCATACGGACCGGACGCAGCGCACAACACCACCAAGTTCGTTCGACCCGTAACTCCAATGAGCCTTATGAGACACCGCAGTTGTGCGTAAACAACCCTGCGGGTGCAGGACGTATCCCCAGTCCAGGCGCGACACCGTCCGCTCCGCGAAGATCAGCGGTGGCTCGGCCGGCCGGGCCGGGTAGCGCTTGCCGGGCGCGTCGCGGCCGGCGTCGAGGTGCTCGCGCAGGGCAGCGGGCGTGCCGTCGAGGAGGTCGGTGCCGAGGAAGGACCAGCCTTCCGGCGCGTCGTCGATGAGGTAGGCCGCCAGGGCCTCGGTGTCGCCGGCGAACCGGTGCTGGTGGGCGGCGAGCAGCAGCGGCAGGTGGTAACTGGGATAACCGTCCCCGTGGACGTACGTCCCGGCGTAGCCGGTGGTGGTGGGACGGGCGATGACAGAGCGGGGGGCCAGCAGTGCTCCAAGCTCGTGAGGACGATGGGTGGTTCAGGGGCGGCGGCGTGCGGGCCGGCTTCCGCCGTCGGCGGGCCGGCGGTGCTGCTCGGCCACCACGGGCGTCGGTGCGGGCCTGGTGTGGGACGGGGCGTCGGCGACGGGTGCGGTGACGGCGGTGAGCGCGCGCTGGAGGCTGCGCAGGGCGGCGGCGTGGCCGAGCATGACGTTCAACGAACTCTCGGCCGGGGCGGTGGTGCCGGGGCGGGGCGAGAGCCGGTGAATCTCGGCGAGACCGGTCACGGCCGTACTCAGGTGTGCGGCTGTCCGGTTGGTGTGTTCGAGCGCGGTGGCCAGCTGGACGAGGTAGGTACGTCCCGTGTCGGTGGTGGCGAGGGGGCTGTCGGCCGACCGGAGTATCTCGCCTATGAGGCCGGAGGCGACGTTGTACACGGAGACGAGCTGATGGAGCAGGCGATCGAGGGCCGGCTGCGGGCTGCCGGTCTGGGGTGGGGTCAGGCCGGCGGCGGTCTGCTGGATGCGGCGTTGCCAGTTGGTGAGCTGGGTGTGGACGACGACGGCGTCGTCGGCTTCACTCACCGGCGCCGCCCCGGGCGCGGGGGTGTGCGTGGCAGGGGCGAGCGCGGACCGTCGGCGAGCGCTCGGGTGAACTCGCTTATGTGCAAGGGCAGTTCCTAGGCGGGACGGTTCAGGGAGTGGCGGGAGTGCGGCTGCCGCTGGTGCGCCGCGGTGGGCCGATGGCTCAAGGGCGTGCGGGTCAGCGGGTGCGGGATGGAGCGGGTGATGCTGTCGGCGGGACCGGGGCGGTTGCTGGTGGTGTCGTGCGGGTGTCGGCGGTGGCCCGCAAGTGCCGTGCGGCGCGGGCGAGTTGGGTGCGGCTCTCACCGAGGCGGTCCACGAGGTACTGGTGGGCGGTGGCGATGGCCCGGGTGCGGGCGGGGCCGGGGCGCTGGCGGGTGAGGTTGGCGAGGCGCGCGAGGTGGTGAACGGCGGAGCTGAGGGCGGCGAGCGCGGCACCGGTCGGCTCGGCGGCCTCGGCGAGCGCGAGGGTGACGCGGCGGCGGGAGGCCGTAGCCGTGTCGGGGTAATTGGCTGCGGCCCGGTGGCGGAAGGCGTGTTGCCCGGTCAGGTAGCCGAGCAGGCGGGCCAGGTTGCGGATCTCGTCGTCGAGGATCTCGCTCAGCGCTGGATCTGGGCCGACCTGGTGGGGGAGAGGGAGGTGGTCGGCCACGGTGGTGAGCCGGTCGGCCACGTTGTGCAGCAGCACCCGCTGGTCGAGATCCGAGGGAAACAACTCCATGACGCGCGGACGCAAGCGGCTACCGCCGCTGGGCGGCGGGGGTGGCGGTGGCCGTGAGCAGGTGGGGCGCGGCCACGGCGGGGGTGACCGGGGTGGCGTGGCGGAAATTCACGCCGATGCCCTGGGCCGTGAGCAGCCGGACCGTAGCGTGGAGGAAATTGGCCCGCTCGGCGCGGCTGTAGGAGGCGGGCAGGGCGAACGCCGCCTCGTGCGTCCGGTACTGGAAATTACAGATGTAGAGCACGTCATACGCGTCCTTGGGCACCGACTTGACCGGAGCGCCCACGACGCCGTCTGGATACCAGATCAACGTGAGGGTCTGGGCAGGCTCGGGCGCGGGCCGGCGGTACGGTGGCTCGGGCTGGATGCGCGCGTGGTGGCGGACCGCGTCGAGGGCCGCCTCGTAGCGGGGCAGGACACGTCGGGTGACATCGGCGGCGGCACGCAGCGGGTTGTCGGGGACGACGATTCCGTTGGGCGCGTCCACTGACTCGACGTGGTGGGGCTTGAAACCGGTGGGGTGCATCGGGGTGACGAGGAACTCGCCGCCGCGTCCAACAGGCCGTTTGAAGACGCACAGTTGCTGACGGTCGGGTCCGTCGAGAAGGACGTGGAGCATGCTGTCGTACCCCGCGGCCCAGTTGATGTGGCCGACGTCCCACACCCGGACGATGAGGGAACAGCTGGCGTCGTCGACTTGCGGGGGAGTGCTGGTCCAGGTGCCGGGCAGTCGGGCGGCAAGGGCGGTGGCGAAGGCGGACAGTTCGTCGTGAGGGGTGGGCATGGTTCCTGACGGAGGCGGCGGGTGGTGGATGGTTCGGAGGTTCAGCGCCCTGGGCTGCCGTGTCCGGGCTGTGGTCCGGGCGGGGCGGGAGGCGTGCTGGGAGTGGTGCGGACCTGCTTCGTGAGCGCTTCCCGGTCCGGGAGCGGGTCGTAGTACGCGCGCAGGATCGCAAGGTCCGCTTCGGTCGCCATGGCGAGGGCGGAGGAGATGCGGCTGGCGGCGTCGCGCAGCAGCCAGGGCGGTGACCCGGGTTCGGCTCCGCGGTTTTGGCCCTTCCACTTGGCGGTGGCGGCCAGGTGCTCGATGACCTCGTTGAGGAACGGGGCGACCGCGTCCAGCGCGGCGTTGAGGGCGGTACTGAACTCGGCCGGCGTGTCGGCCGCGTCCAGAGCCCGGCGGAAATGGCTCAGGTCCGGCGCGGGATAGGGCTCGGCGGGCAGCGTGTGGTGTGCGCGGAAGTCTGCCGCGTCGCGATCGGCCCAGCGGTACAGGTCGTCCCTGGTGGCAGATCGGGTGTGGTAGGCGCGGATCTGATCGGAGGTGCGGCCGACGTTGTCGTACAGCTCGAAATCGGGGTCTTGCAGGGGAACTCCAGGTCAGGTACGGCGGCGCGATGTGGGACCCGGCGCCGGGGCCGGGTCCGCCAGGGGCGTGTGCCGGAGCCGGGGCGGGCTCGTGCACTGGCGGAGACCGAGGGCGAGGGCGGCTTCCAGGGTGGGGGTGAAAGTCAGCCCGGCGCGGCGCAGGGTGTGGGCGGAGTCGAGGCCGCCGGAGTGCAGGACGGCCCGGGCACCGACCGCATGCGCGGCACGGGCGTCGTCCACGCTGTCCCCGATGACGAGCACCGGCCGCGATCGCAGAGCGTCCGGCAGGGCGGCGAGGTGGTCGGCAAGGACGCCCGCCTTGGTCCCGTCACGCCCGCGACGGCCGTCGATGCGGCTGAAATGGCCGGTGATGGCCAGCCGGTCGGTCTCCTCGACGAGCACGTCGTGCGGATACAGCGACAGAAGCGACTGACTGTGGCCCAACTCCACTGCCTGGTACAGGAGTTGTTCGGCTCCCGGGCGCAGGCGGGGCGCCCGCGAGCGCAGGAACACCGCGAAGTCGGCCTGAGCCTGGGCCCATTCACCATCGGTCACCGGGCGGTTCAGCAACCGGTCGTAGAGGCCGCGGATGGGGACCGTGTGCTTGGCCTGGTAGGTGGCCAGGTCGATGGGCGCCGCCCGCAGTCCCGCGAGGGTGTGGTTGACCGCGTCGAGGAGGTCGCCGACGTCGTCCTTGAGGGTGCCGTTCCAGTCCCACACGATATGGACGTACGGAGACGTCTGCGGGAGGCGGTCTGTGGTCGGGTGGGTCATCGGCTCACCGGTGTGTGCAAGGGCGGCCCGGCGGTCGGCGGTGTCGGAGCCCGGACCGTGGCGGTGAAGCGTTCCCCGCTGCGGTGCTGGTTGATGCCGTCGACCGCGGCGCTGACATGGCAGTCGTGCGCCGTGCCGTGCGTGATGCGGTCCCGGCGGCTGCCATCACCTACCTGGGTGGGGCCGCGGTCGGTGACCCGGGGGTGTACGTCGTCGAGATCTCGGATGCGCACGCCGAGTTGGGTGAACCTCGCGTCGATAGCCTCGATCATGGGCGGGACGTCGGCGCCGTTGCGCACTTCGGGCCGGTAGGGAACGCCGGGGTCGGCCGAGGGGGTCGAGTCGTAGACCAGCTCGAACTGCTCGTTGGTGTCGGGGTGTTGGCGGGTGACGGACCATCCCTCCGGGTCTCCCGGCGGACGGCTGGACGGCGGCTCCTGCGGCGGAGAGATGATCAGGTAGCTGCCGTCGGGGAGCGAGGCGCGCACCATATACGCGCTCAGGCCGAACTCGATGTCGCACTCCAGCCCACGCTGCCGCAGCGGCGTGGTGATGTGCGCGTGCCGGCGCCACAGCTCCTGCCACCATGCGGTGGCCGCACGGCGATGGTCGGGAAGCGGCGCGAGCGGCGTCGCGCTGTCGTCGTCAGCGCCCACGGCTCCTCCTGCGGGAGGCGGGCGTGCGGTGCAGGGGTGGTGTCCGCAGGACGGGGCGAGGATCCGGAATCGGGGTGAAGTCGAATTCGTACTCGTCGTAGGTGGAGATCAGATCGTTCTCCATCTGGGCTTCGCGTTCGGCGGCCTGCGCCATGAGGTCATCGTGCTCGGCCTGGCACTGCTGGTACTGGGCCCAGTCGGTGTCGCTGAAATGGGCGGGGCGGTTCAGGGGACTCCTTGAGGTGGTGATGCCGGCTCGGAATTCCGCCCGAGGATCAGTGGCGGCGACCGCTCGGCCTGGACGGTGGAAGCGTCGGCGTTTCCCGAGGGGTGAGCGTCGAGAGGAAGTGCTGGAAGCGGAGATGGTCTTCGAGTTCCTTGGCCGCGTCGCGGAGGGATTCCGACGCGCGCCGCAAGAAGGCGCGCGCCGAGGCGTGGTCGATGACCATGCGGTTCGTCAGATAGTGCTGGCCGGCCGGGCCAGAGGAGCGCGGTAGACACAGGGCGGCCTCCGCGGTCTCCGCGAAGTGCGACGTTGCGTGGGCCGACAGGGTGCTCGCCATCGCGAGATGGGCCAGAGTGGCGCGGCCTGCGCGGTATGCGCTGTGGGGACTCGCGGCGAACTCGCCCGTGAGCCGGAGAACGTCGCGGGAGAGGTCCTGTGCGCTCGTCGCGTGCCCGAGCAGCTCGGTGTAGGAGGGCTCGGCCGGAACGTGGCCGCTCTCGTCCAGCAGCTGCCACTGCTGGGCGCGGTCGTAGAACGTGGCCTTCATCGTGTTGAGCGCGCCGACGAGGCGGAGAGCGTCGTCGGGCGGTATCAGGTCGCGCTGGATGCCGGGTTTCATAAGCCTCGTGCGGTGTCTCTGTTGCTGCCGGTTCTTTGGTGCCTGTGGCGGGCGGAGCGGATCCGCAGGTATCAGCGGCGGCGTACCGCCACAGGCGCAGCTGCTCCGGCGCGCGGCCCGTCGGCGGGTAGGACGGGTGCGGGTTTGGTGGTGGACGCGGTCGGAGAGGGTAGGCGGGCGGCCGGCTCCTGGCGTTCGTCCCTGGACACTGCGGCTGATTCGATGACCAGTGATTCCGGCAGGAGCTGGGCGTCTTCGATCAGGTCGTCCAAAAGGGACGCCCGCAACTCCAGTTCGCCCGCGGAGGCGAGGGCGCCACGGTCGCGGCACCAGTTGGCTGCGCTTTCCAGGAACTGGTGCATCTGGGCGAATGCGCCGTGACCGTCAGCGACGGTGTGCTCGTATACCTCGGTGAACCGATCGATATCGGGGGCGGCTTGGAGCGCTTCCGTCGCGGCGCGGACGGAGACGCCGGAGTCCGGCGGCTGCACGTAGGGTTCGGGCTGGTCAGCGACCGTCGGCGTCGGGGCCTTTTCCGGAAGCCATCGAGGTACCTTGCGCGAGCCTTCGTACTCGTAGTAGTCCGGCTTGGAACTGGTTATGTGCGCTTCCGTTCGTTGGGATTGGGGCCGCACTGTTCGTGAACCCACGGACCTTTCAGTGCATGCGGGCGTCGGTGTCGAAGAGCGCCAGCTCGTGGCTGTGCAGGAGGTGCTGCACGATGAAAGATCGTCCGGCGACCTTCCACAGGCCACGGCCTCGGTTGAGGTGGGAGATCGCGTCGGTCTCCACCGAGGTGAGCCCCAACAGTGTTGCGGCTGCGTGGAGTTGGTCGGTTTCCTGGCGGTAGATGATGCGGGTGGAGCAGTCGGCGAGTAGACCTTCGGCGAGCGCGCGTCCGCGGGATCCGGCGTCGCCGGCGGTGAGCAGGTCGGACAGCCGGTGGATGACCATCAGGTTGGCGATGCCCAGGCCACGGGAGAGCTTCCACTGGGACTGCATGCGTTGCAGCAGGCCGGGGTGGCGCATCAGCCTCCATGCTTCGTCGTAGACGATCCAGCGTCGCCCGCCGTCCGGGTCGGACAGTGCGGATTCCATCCACGCGGACGCGCAGGTCATGGCGAGGACGAGGGCGGTGTCGTCGCCGGATCCGCCGAGCCGGGACAGATCGATGGTCAGCATCGGCGCGTTGGGGTCGAAAGCCGTGGTGGAGGGGGCGTCGAACATGCCGGCCAGGTCACCGTGGACCAATCGGCGCATGGCGTGGGCCAGGTCGCGGGAGGCGTCGCCGAGGCGGCCGGACAGGACGCCGCCGGCCTGGTCGAGTTCGTCGGGGTTGTTGAGGGTGGCGGCGATGTCGCCGAGCAGCGGGGTGCGTCCCCTCGCGGCGGCGCCGGTGACGACGGCGTCCAGGGCGACGTCGAGGCCGGTGTGTTCCATCGGCAGCAGGTCCCGCCCGAGCACGGTGCGGGCCAGCGATCCGAGCAACAGTAGACGCCGCTTGCGGATCTCGCCCGCCCAGTCGGCCTCGGAGACGTTGGTCGGGCGCGGCGCCGCGTCCAACGGGTTCAACCGTCCAGGCAGCCCCGGACCGAGCGCGATGGACGCTCCGCCCAACGCCTGGGCCACGGGCGTCCATTCGCCCTTCGGATCGCAAGGGACATAGACCCGGTATCCGAAGGCGATCGACCTCAAGGCGAAGGACTTGGCGAGCGCTGACTTGCCCTGCCCGATCACGCCGGCCAGCAAGAGGTTCGGGTTGGTGAACCCTTCGAGACGCCCGTACAGGGAGAACGGGTCGAAGCAGAATGACGCTTCCGCGTGCACGTCGCGGCCGATGTAGATGCCCTCGGCCCCCAGCCCGCCCTCGGCGAGGAACGGATACGCCCCGCTCGCGGTGGCTGTGGTCATGCGCTGGGCGGGCAGCTTGATCTTGTTGTTGCGCGCGGAGGCCGGGCCGGGCCGGCCGGTCGGGGGGAAGAGAGGAGCAGGCATCTCCTGGTCCTGCACCCCGGTGGCGTTGGCATGCGTGGCTGCTTCGGCTCGGGCCTTGGCGGCGGCCTCGGCGAGCTGCCGGCGGGCAGCTCTGCGAGCGGCACGGTCGCTGCCGTGCGGGGTGAACAGGGCGGTGGCGCTGGCGCGGTGGCCTCGGCGCGCGGGCCGGTGACTCATAGGGGGCGCTTTCACATGACGGCGGTCTGGACGCGGTACGGGGTCAGACGACCGGTGAGGCGGTGAACAGGACCGGGCTGCGATAGCTCTTGCCGTCGCCGCTCCAGTCCAGCTGGATGTAGCCGTCGGCGAGGTAACGGCCGGTCCCCGCACGGTACTTGAGGGTGCCGGTCGCATAGGAGCCGTTGCCGTGGGCGCTGCTGTGTTCGAGCGCGTGCTCCAGGCCGGTGTAGGCGGCCGTCGTGACGACCGGGTCCGTGCCGCGGACGCTGTGCTTGGTCTGGAGCTGGAACTTGGCCTTGTTGAAAGTAAAGGTGCTGTGCTGGGCCGCCGCATAGGGGCCGTCCCAGTACACGGTGGCGGTGGTGTAGATGTAGCCGCCGGACCGCTTGGCGCAGAGCGTCACGCTCAGGTCCCAGTTGTCGGAGTCGGGTCCGCTGTAGCTCGGGTCGTCGACCGTGGCGGTGCTGGTCTTGCAGTGGTAGCTGGCGGCGGATGCCGGGGCGGCGGTGGCCAGGGCGGCGGTGCCGGCGAGAGCGGCGAGGCCGGCGGCGGCGGAGGTGGAGCGCTTCAGGGTGCGCATGCAGGGCCTTTCGGTGGTGCGGGGTTACTGGCTGCAGGTGGTGGTGTGGCCGGGCAGCGGGGTGTTGAGGTCGCTCGGGGTGGTCTTGCGCCGTACGGCGTGCCCGGCAGCGAGGTGGCGCTGGCAGATGGTCAGGACGGGCGGCCCCTCGGGCAGCCGGTCGGGACGGCATTCGGTGCCCGCCGAGGATGTGTCCGCCGCGGGAAGAAGGTGGAAGGCGTCGTGTACGGCGGCGGCGCACTGCCACAGCCGGGCTTGAGCGGTGGCGAGGTGTCGGCCGGCGGCCGGCAGCGGGGGCCGGGTGGTCTCGGCGAGTTGGTCGAGCAGTTGGTGCAGCGCGGTCAGATGGGCGTGCAGCACGTCGAGATGCACGCGGTCCGCGGCGGCGTGCTGGTCGCGCGAGGTGAGGGCGCGGGCGTGGTGGCGGATACCGGCGCTGGCGGCCCGCAGGTACGGGTACGCGTCGCCGACGGGAAGAGCGGAGGGCAATGGGGAAGAGTTCCTTCCTGCCGCGGCGGCAGGACGTCGGCGGGTGTCGGGGCGGGGTTAGAGGGCCGAGCGGGCGAGTGGAAGCGCGCCGAGCGCGAAGGCGGCGGGCTGCTGGAAGAGCAGGCGCCGCAGGTCGACCTGGGCGGTGACGGCGGCGGTCTCGATTTGCGCGCACGCGGCATCCAGCAGGGCGTCGGTCTCGGCGGACACGGTGAGCAGTCCGGTCAGCGCCACATCGGCGTGCCCGGCGATCAACTGCCGTTCGCGGACCTTGACGTCGGCGTATTCGACGGAATCCGCTTCGGAGTCGACCTGCCCGCGGCGAGAGCGCTCGCTGGCGTCGGCGATGATCGCCGCCTTCGCGCGCTGCACGTCGCGCATCGCGGACTCGAGCCCCTGCGGCACGTATATAAGGGAGAGGGCGCGGCGGACTCCGGCGGTGAACATGAGCCCGTGCAGGAAGCCGGCCGAGGTTTCGGTGCGGGGCCAGTTTTCGACCCAGTAGGTGGCGTGCCGGGCGGAGTCGGTGGCGAGCCGGTCGTACTCCTCGACCTGTACCACGGGTCCGGCAGCGGCGGGGTCGGCTTCGGCCCGGCCGGAGTTGGACCACTGCTGGAGCGCGGACAGCGCACCCGGGTCGTAGGCGGTGCGGATGACGGCGGCGATCTCGCGGGCCGTGAGCCAGCCGGTCACCGTCAGTCCGGCGCTGCGTGCGGCCTGGGCGATGGCGGAGGTGGTCTGTTCCAGCACGGTGAAGGCGCCGGGCAGTCCGCCGCCCGCCTGGCTGATGAGGCGCTTGGCGGCCTTGAGGTCGAGGGAGATCGCCAGGTATGCCTCGTGCGGGGCGGCAGCCGGACCGGCGGAGGCGACCAGGTCGGAGTACACCTGTCCGGCGACCGGGGTGTCGGGGTGGCCCTGCCTGGCCCAGTGGCGGGCGAGGGTGTCGCCGCTGTCGGGCACGGTGCGCTCCAGAACCTGCACGGTGGCAATGTGTCCGGTGCGGGCGATACCGGCCAGGGCCCGCCCCCAGCCAGCGACGTTGTGGTTCTGGGTGGCCGGGTCGAGGAGCGCGAAGGCCCTGCTGGAGACGCGGGCGACGGCGGTCAGGGTCTGGCCGTGCGGGTCGTGCACGGCGGCGGCGCCGTTGGCGGAGTCGCCGGGCGTGACGACGCGCAGCGAGGCGGTAGTGCCGGGCAGGTGCAGAACGCCGTCCTGGCGGGGCCGGGTGACGGGCCGGGCCAGCCACAGATTCTGGCCGGTGCGCTGCCGACGAGCGAAGCGCAGGACGATCGGCGCCCAGTCGATCAGGGAACGGCCGTGACGGCGGACGGCGACCAGAGCGGCGACCGCGGCCCACAGCGGCGTCAGGGCGATGGCGCCGAGGAGCCCGGTGGATACCACCGTGACCAGCAGGAGCGCCAACGCGCCTGACACGAGGACGAGTTGGGGCAGGGAGAGGCCGAGCAGGATGCCGCGCCTGGACCGGTGGGGGAATTTGACGGTGAGCGGTTGGACAGTGAGATCAGACAAGGGCCGTTCCGATGGTGCGCAGGGCGGTGGCCGGGGCGGCACGCGGCGGGGAATGCGCAGCGCGTACCGCCCCGGAGGCGGGCAAGATCACAGGCCGGTGGGCGGGGGCGGCGGTGTTCCGCTGCCGCTGGACGTACCGGCCGAGTCCGGCGCGGGCGGGGCTCCCTGCGGCGGTGGCGTCGAGGCGGTGGCACCGGGCTGCGACATGAAGCCGCTGCCGCCGCTGGAGGGCGATGCGGAACCGCCACCCGGTCCGGGTGCACCGCCGAACTGACCACTGGTGTCGTCACGGGGGCTGGTCGGAGGAGGCTGGACGGCCTTGTCCAGGCCGCTCTTGATCCCCTCGCCCCCGGACGACGCGGTGTTCGAGCTGCCGCCTTCCTTGCCGGCATCCGGCGCGGGGTTGGCGGCGATGTCGCCGGGGAAACCGCCCGGCACCGCGTCCGGGCCCTGAGGAGCAGCGCCTGCTCCGGCCGCAACACCGCCGGTCCCCGCGGTCGCGACCGCGGCGGTGGCCTTGCGCCCGGCGCGCTCGGCGTGCTGACGGGCCATCTGCGCACCGGCTCCGCCGGAGCGGTGCAGCGTTTCGGCGTCCGAGCCCTCGGAGGCGGCCCAGTGCACGAACTTGAACGTGGCGTACGGGCACAACAACACCAAAGCCAGGATGACGATGCCGGCCATCACGTCGGCGAGGGCGGCGATACCGTCCTTCGCCTCCGTCTTGCCCATTGCGGCGATCCCGAGAACGAAGATCACGGTCATCAGCAACTTACTGACCACCAGGGTGGCGGTGGCTTCGATCCAGCCCTTACGCCAGCGGCGGGCGACCTCCCAGCCGCCGCCGGCTCCGGCGAAGACGGCGAGGGTGACCATGACGAGGATGCCGACCTTGCGGACCATCATCACGCACCAGTAGAGGATGGCGCCGATCGCGGCGCCGACACCGACGAAGACCGTCACGAGCCAGCCCAGGCCGGACAGGGAAGCGATCTGCCCCACCTTGACGATCCGCCGCACCGCCGTGGCGACGTCCAGATTGGCGGCTTTGAACAGCCCGTCGGACAGGGCGTCGACGACTTCGATGGCGACGGTGGTGAAGGCGATCGCGGTGAACGCGAACAGCACGCCCGTGGCGGTTCCGGTGAACGCCTGTGCCAGCGCCTGCCCGTCGCGGCGGATCGCCGCGCGCACGAGTTGGGCGCAGAACGTGGCGACGAGGACGACCAGACCGATCGGCAGGATCATCTCGTAGTTGTCGCGGAACCACCCCGCATTCAAATCGACCTTGGTGGTGGTGTTGACCGCTTCGGCGGCCAGGTCCGCTGCGGCTGCGGCGAGTTCGCCTGCGCTCTTGGCCATCCAGTTGCCGATGGCGGCGCCCGGGTCGGAGGCGAAGTCCACGGCGTCACCCACCGCGCAGAGTTTGTCCGCGAGGGGAAGGTCGCAGAAGCCCAAAAGGGGGTCTCTCCTTTCTCAGGTAGGCGTGGGGCGTGTCAGGGCACGACGGTTGGGGCGATGGCGACCAGGGAGCAGTTCGCGTTGGGGCGGCACTGCACGGCGAGGGTGACCGAGCGGTCCTCGGCTCCGGCTCCGCCGTTCTTCCAGGCGATCTGTTGTTTGCCGGTGACGGTGACGGCGTAGATGTACGCCTGAGTGATCGCCGACGGATCGTCCGCCAGCGCCTCCTTGAACGCCGAGGGGTAGTGGGCCTCGGTCACGGTGGCGGTGGCGTACTGGTCCTGTTCGGCCATCCGCGACCACAGCACCGGATCCGGCACCTGCGCGGAGATCGAGGACCAGTCGGCGTACGTCGTCTCCGACGTCAGCCACGCCTTCAGCCCGGCGAGCTGCTGATCGTGGCTGTTGCTGCGGGTGTCGTACGACCACAGCGCGGTGGCGGCGGCCTTGGCGAAGGCGACCGGGTCCGCCAGCTGCGGAGGCTTCGCGACCGACCCGGCCCCGGCCGTAGCCGTCGGGTCGGCGGTCGCGGAAGTGCTGCTGCTCGGCTGGGAGGTCGCAGCGGAGGCCCGGCCGTCACCGGCTGTGGTGCGGCCGGTGAGCAGGGCGACGGCGGCGGCGAGAGCCAGCAGGACGGCGAGGCCGGTCGCGATAGCTGTGATGCGCTGCCGGGTCGACCAGCCGAGGCCGTAGTCGGACAGGGCGGGGAATCGTTTCGGCATCAATGGACCTGCGACCCCAGGGCGGAGAAGAACGCCACGATCCCGTTCGCGGCGCCGAGACCGAGGGCGGCGCCCGCCGCGACGACTGCGCCCTTCTTCCCGTTGGCCTCGGCCTGGTGGCCGCCGGTGTGGTGGCCCCATGCCCACACGCCGAGGGAGACGGCGAGTGCGCCGACCACGGCGACAATCGCGAACAGGTTGACCGAGCTGACCACGTTCTTCAGCACGGCCAGGCCAGGGAGGCCACCGCCCGAGGGTGTGATGCCGGGGTCGTAGGCCAGGTACTGCACGGTTTCGAGCAGATGCAATGAAGCTCCTTGGGCGCGCCGAAGCCCGGCGCGCGGGAATCACGAAAAGAGGGAGGGGCGGGGCAACTGCCCTGAGATGGAGGGCTGGCCGCCGTGCGAGGAGAGGCCGGCCCGGCCGACATCCAGGACGGGCGGCGCGTTCTGCGCGGCCCTGGCGCCGAGAGCGCGGAAGGCGCCCCGGGGGGTATCCCGGTCAGGGCCGGTGCGCGTGGCTGCCGGACCCCGACGGGGTCAGATGACGCGGCGCGCGGCCAGGATGGCCCAGTCCGCGAGGGGCGTGATCCGGACTGGTTTTCCAGTTCTGGGTGCCTCGATCGCGAGTCCCGAGCCGATGTACATGCCGACGTGTTCGGGGCGGGCGGCGCTGCCGCGGGCGAAGATCAGGTCGCCCGGCTGAAGGTGCTTTGTGGAGACGGCCTTGCCCTCGTTGATCTGCGTGTACGTGGTGCGGGTGAGGGTGATGCCCGCGTGCTTGTACGCCTGCTGGGTCAGGGAGCTGCAGTCGCAGCGGCCCATCGGGTCGGGGCCGTGCGGTGCGGTGCAGGTGCCGCCCCACTGGTACATCGTGCCGAGCTGTGCCATGGCCCAGGCGATGGCCTTGCGCGCTGCGGGATCGGCGTTCTTGGGGATCGAGTAGCCCTTCGGCACCGACCCCTCCGGGATGGTGCCGTACCCGGAGCCGTCCTCCGTCGCCGCGCAGGACGCGGTGCCGGAGGCGGCGCCCGTCTCGCTGATGTCCTGGCCGGCATCGGGGAACGTCGCGGCGATCGCCTTCTGGAGGGCAGTCGCCAGCGGCTCCCACGGTGCGTAGGCGTCGGGGTAGGCGGATCGCTGAACCGTCTGCGCGGCCTGGGCGACGGTCAGCTGCTGCCAGCCGTCCACCGCGAGCAGGTGCTTGTAGAACTGGGTGGCGGCGTAGACGGGGTCGTGGATCTCCGTAGCGGTGCCCCAGCCCTGGCTGGGCCTCTGTTGGAAGAGACCCAGCGAGTCGAGGTCGCCGGAGCTGAGGTTGCGCAGCCGGGATTCCTGCATCGCCGTGGCGAGCGCGATGATCTGCCCCTTCTTCGGCACGTGGAGGTCGATCCCGGTCGCCACGATCGTGCGGGCGTTGGGGATCTGCTCCTCGGGCAGGGACAGGCCCTCGACGTGGATGTTCTTGGTGTCTGCGCCGTTGAGGATCTTGGTGACCTGCTCGACGACCGTGTCGGTGTCGACGTCGCCCGCGCAGGCGAGGGAGGACGAGACGGTCTGGGCGGCCTCGCTGCTGGTGGCCATCAGCATGGCCGTGCCGGCGAGGAGGAAAGGGGAGAGGACGAAGACGCCGATGCCGGCGGCCAGGCCCTTCAACCGGGGATGCCTCCCGGCAGGCGGTCACGGCCCGGAGGCCGGAACGCGGGCAGGGGTGGGCAGAGCGATGACATGGCGAGGTCCTTGGTGAAGTCCCGGCGGCGCGTGCGTCGTTGAGGAAAGGGCGCGACGGCCGGGTGGTGGGTAAATCGGGGCCCGGGTGCACGTGCGCGAGTTGCCGCTCGCACCGGCACAGGGGTGTCGGGTCAGGTGTGCCAGGACAGGGGGCTACCTCCACGAGGGCAGGGGCGGGGATGCGCCATCGGCTGTATCGGCCGGGCAGTTCCAAAACAGTAAGGGCGGATCCCCGGTTGCCGAAATCGTTGGTAACCAAGGCTTGGTTTCGGGGTTCTCGGCGGCGATAGCGCTCAACCGGGGATCGTGCCCTACAGTTTTGGCTCCCCCCCTCTCGCCCCTCCCGCTCCACGGACCTGCGGTGCCGTCCTGCCTGCATTCGGTCCCGCGGGTTATCGGGGCGGCCTGGAGGACCTCTCCCGCATCTCACCCGACCCGAATTGGGGTATCTCTTTGCCTTTTTCCCTGCATCAGGGCGACGCGCTCGGCGTCCTCGCCCAACTGCCGGACGACTGCGTCGACTCCGTCATCACCGACCCGCCGTACAACTCCGGCGGTCGGACGGCCAAGGAGCGCACCTCCCGCAGCGCGAAGCAGAAGTACACCTCCGCCGACGCCGGGCACGAGCTGCCGGACTTCACCGGCGAGAACATGGACCAGCGCTCCTACGGCTTCTGGCTGACCCAGGTCATGACCGAGGCGCACCGGCTCACGAAGACCGGCGGCACGGCGCTTTTGTTCACCGACTGGCGGCAGCTGCCGATCACCACGGATGCCATCCAGGCCGCCGGCTGGCTGTGGCGGGGCGTGCTCGCCTGGCACAAACCGCAGGCCCGCCCCCAGAAGGGGCGCTTCACCCAGAACTGCGAGTTCATCGTCTGGGGGTCCCGCGGGCCGATCGACGCCTCCAGGAACCCGGTCTATCTGCCCGGCCTGTACAGCGCCTCGCAGCCGTCGGGCAAGAGCCGGCAGCACATCACGCAGAAGCCGGTCTCCGTCATGCGGGAGCTGGTGCAGATCTCGCCGCCGGGAGGGACGGTGCTCGACTTCACCTGCGGCTCGGGCTCGACGGGAGTCGCGGCCCTGCTGGAGGGACGCGACTTCATCGGCGTCGAGAAGACCAAGCACTACGCGAAGGTCGCCAATGAGCGGCTGCTGCAGACGATGCAACAGACCCTGTCCCAGGATGACTTGACCCTCACTTCCTGACCCCGTTGTGCCGTGCGGATCGGCTTGTGGTGCGTGGCCCGCCACGCCCTGCCGGTGCCGCGCTTCGCTTTATAGCAGCCAAGTCCCGGTTACCGAAACCGGGGATTCTCCGGATGGTTTGAGTCGCAATTCACGCCCGACGGCTGCGGCTCAAGGAGGCCCCTTTTCGTGCCTGAATCCACAAACCCCTCGCAGGACGGGGGGACGGAACCGGTCCGGCTGCCGGACTCCGATTTGGCGAGCGTTTCGGCGAGCGTCCGCAAACTGCTGGAGCAGTCTGCGGAGCAGGCCCTCCAGCTCGACAACCTCGCGTCCGCACCGTTGCCCCCGGACATGCCGTTCGGCGCCTTCGGCATGCCGGGGTTCGCGGGCCTGCCGCCGCAGGCGGCTCCGCCGGAGCCCCGCCCGATCCTGGAGCTGGAGGGCGAGGAGTACGAAGACGAACTCGACGCGTTGTCGGACTGGGTGGACGATTACCTCGTCCGGGTCTACGGGGCAGAGGTCACCACCGCCGCCCCGTGGTGCGAGCAGTGGCAGGAACACGCCGACGTCGTCGCCTGGCTCCACGCCCTGTGGCTGGCCTACCAGCAGCACAAGGATCCCGAGGCCGGGCTGTCCGGTCTGTTTGTGTGGCACCGGGATTTCCTCACCCACGCCATGGCTGCCGTCCGGGCGGCCGGCGGTCCGCTGTCGGCGTGCATGACCGATCCGGACCGGCCCGCCCACCGCCTGCTGCCCGGCCCGCCGCCCTCCAGCCGGACGAGCGCCGCACCTGAGGAGTCCGCAGAGTCCGAGGAGAACGGCGAGCGTGGCCAGGGGGCCGGATGAGCGGCCATGACCGGCCGGCCTTCGGCCTCTCCTTCGACCCGTGCGCCCTGAGTGACCTTCTCCAGGCCCCGGGCGACATCCGCGACCTGGCGCTCGCCCAGCTTCAGGACGTCGTCAACGCCCGTCTGTTCGGCGCCAAACTCACCCGCGATCTCGCCGGCTGCCGCAAGGTCTACGTCGATCACCGCAACGCGTGGCGCATCGTCTACGCCCAGCGGCCGGCGCCCGCCACCTCCGCGTACACCACCGAGATCCACGTCGTGGCCGTCCGCCCGCGCGAGGCGCACGACGTGTACAACACCGCCCGCGACCGACTCGGCATCGCCCGGCGGCCCCTGGGCGAGCGCACCCACGCGGCACGTACCCGCTCGCCGCAACTGGGCGTACGCCAGCCCGTTCCCAAGCCCGGACCGCCTCCCTACGCGATGCCCGGCCTTCCCCACCCCGCACTGTCCCCGACCCTGAAGGGCCCCGTTCGTTGACGCAGTTCCCCAGCCTGATCGACCAGGTCGCCGCCGCCGTACTGGCGCCGACCGAGGTCACCGAGAACCCGCACCACCGCGCCATCGTCGATGTGTTCGTCGAGATCCAGGACCTCGATGGGCAGCTCGCCGCCCTGGCCGGCGCCGGACGTCCTGCCGGCGTCACCGCGACCGAGCAGCTCGATGCGCTCACCGACCTGCTGATCGAACGCATGGCGGCCGGAGCCGAGTTGAGCGCGCTGCTGTCCACCTCCTGCTGCTGCGCGGCGGCGTACGAACCCGAACCGCTCAGCGAGTACGAGCCGGAGGACGACGAGGAGCCCTACGGTGAAACGGACCCCGATCCCGACGCCGACGCCGACGCCGACGCCGACGGCTTCGAGGACGTCGAGGATCTGGAGGGTCCCGACGACCTAGATGACTTCGACGATCTCGACGACCTTCACGAGGACACGTGTGAGGAGTTCCTGACCTGCCCGAGCCGGCCGTGGACGATCGTCCACGCCTGCCTCGACATCTTCGACGCCGTGGGCGCAGCGCGGTACGTCAGCGCCGCTGAACTGGTCGCGCGCCTGCGCGAGTTGCCCGGTGAGGCAGAGGGCCGCTGGCGCTATGCCGACCTCACCCCGGTCCGCCTCGCCCTGCTCCTGCGCCCCTACGGAGTCCAGTCCCGCAAGCCGCGCAACGCCGACGGCAGCCGCTACCGGGCCTACCGGCGCGACGACCTGCACGCCGCCCGCCCGGACTGTTCCTGCTGACCCACCCCGCCCTGGCACGTACCCGCGAGGTGACGGCGGCGGACGGGGACCTGGTCGCCGCCTTCCACGCGCAGTGTCGCGAACAGAGCCTGTTGCTCCGCTGGGGCCGTACCCGCCTCACGCCCCGTGACCTGGCCCTGCTGCTCGCCCAGGCGCAGTGCTGGATCGGACTCGACGCCACCCAGCGGCCCCTGGCCCTCGTCTGCGTCGGATCCGTCAACCGTCAGCCGGGCGTCGTCGACCTCGGACTGCAAGTCGCCGACGACCACCACCGCCGCGGCATCGGAACAGCTATGGCCCGGCAGGCAGCCCGGATCGCCCGCACGCGCGGGGCACACACCCTCACCGCGTTCACGCACGCGTCCAACACGCCCATGCTCCGGCTCCTGGAACATCTGGGCCCCACCCGGCGCACCCGCGACGGCCCCTATGCCGAGGTCCGCGTCGCCCTCGACGCATACCCCCCAGCCACTCTCCCGCCAGCACGAAGCGTCCCGACATGACCCCACCTCCCGCGTCCTCGCCCGACCGCCGCCCGCGCACCGGGCTCGACCACCGGATCGAGACGGCCACCGGGTGCAGCATCGAGACGCTCTGCCGCCACCTCGACGACGCTCTCCTCGACGCCCCGCACACAGCCTTGGCCAACGCCCACCGTGACCTCGTCCGGGCCGAGCGGGACGTCACCTTCCACCGCGCCCGTCTCGCCCACCTCGCCTCCGGCGAATTCCCCGTCGATCAGGCTCTGTTCGTGCGGATCGAGCGCACCGTCGACCAGCTCGCGCACGCCATCGACGCGCGCGACACCCAACTGGTCAAGACCGCTGCCGCGCTGGAGCCGATCGAAGCCGCCGCTCCGCCGCGCGCGCCACGGCACGTGCCGGCGAAAGACGTCGCGGCCCTGCTCGCCATCGCCCAGGGCGCCAAGCTCCACGAGAACCTGATCACCCACCGGCTCGCCGTGGCGACCCCTTCGCGCACCCGCATCTCCTACGCCCACCTGCAGCACCTGGAGGCGAGCGGTCTCGTGGACCGTGACACCTCCCGGCTGCTCCGTGCCGGTGCCGGCCAGCCCGTCATCCTCACCGACGCCGGCCGTGCCGTCCTTGCTGCTCCGCGTCCCGCAGGGCCGCCCGGTATCACGCCGCCGCCCCGGCCGGCGGCCTTTGCGGCTCCCGCGCACGTGCGTCGCTGAACGGCTCAACACGCCTTGCCCACGGCGCCGTTGGCGTCATCGAACCGAAAGCACCGATGCCCACCCACCCACCGGATTTCCGCCTTGGCGGCTACCACGCCGTCAACGACGTCGTTGACGAACAGTTCTGGCAGCACATCGGCATCAACGAGGACCAGCTCACCGTCCTGGCCGAGCACCACACCAGCGACAGCGGGCACAGCTTCTACCTCCTCCACAACGGGGCCGTCACCTGGGGCATCCCGGGCGAGCCGCAGCTCGTCGCCCTCCACCTCCAGCGCGACACCGGCGCGCGGACCTTCCGCTTCGACCAGGCCGCATTCGCCCTGCCCGCGATGGCCCAGTCCTGGCTGATCGCCCGAGGCTGCCCCGAGGAGCAGATCCTCCTCGCCGACGGCATGGGAAGCGAACCAGCCGACCCGGCCACCCGCGCCCTGGAGAAGCGACTGCGCAGGGACGGCGACCATTTCGCCTTGCTGACCAGCTACACGCACGACACCGAGCCGATGGAGATCACCGTGCTGCTGCGCGCCCTCGACGAGAAGGCGCCGGTGCCGTTCCGGATCCTGCTCGAAGAGGTCGACACCACGGCGTGGACACACACCCTGCGCGAAGGCGGCTTCACCACCTTCGAGGCCGCCACCCAGTGGTGGGAGGCGCACTGGAGCGGCGAGGCGATCCCGCTGCCGCCCGCCTCCCCCACAGCCCGCCACTCCACCGCTGCGGGCCTTCCTGTTCCACCCGCGCGACCTGCTCCACCGCGCCGTCCGGGCCGCTGAATTCGCGGCCCGCCGGCCCTACTCCGCACTTCCTGCACGGTGAAATACCGGCGGCCTTCGGAGAGGCGGCGCGGAATGTAGCACGCAATCCCCGGTTACCGAAACCGGGGATTCTCCGGAGTCTTGTTCTCGGCCCGCACGGCATCAGCCCGGGTCCGTTTCCGCATTCCCGTCCCCGGTTTCCGTGGAGGTCACCTTCCCATGCGCACCACCCGCATAGCCGTCGGTGCCGCCGTTCTCGGCGCGCTCGCTCTCCCGCTCGTCTCGATCCCCACCGCCAGCGCTGCCACCACCGTCAGCAGCTGTGCGGCCAAGCCGCTCCCGTACACGGTGCACACCAAGGCGGTGACGATCCGCTCCAGGGCGTCCGCCAAGGCGACGGCGCTCGGCGTGCTCTACCGCAGCCACACGTTCACCGTCCACAAGAGCAGCGGGAACTGGCACTACATCACGGACAAGACCACCGGCGTAAAGGGTTGGGTGTCCAAAACGTATGTCTACCGCGACGTCGCCATGTGCCTGGACTAGCAGACCGACCCGCAATTCCCTTGTCCGGCAACCGAGTCCACGGACATTC
This sequence comes from Streptomyces sp. NPDC007896, assembly GCF_042959425.1. NCBI lineage: Bacteria > Bacillati > Actinomycetota > Actinomycetes > Kitasatosporales > Streptomycetaceae > Streptomyces > Streptomyces sp. NPDC007896. The sequence goes on from NZ_JBIBKX010000003.1 coordinate 570,178, forward strand.
CCCCCCGCAGGCCGGATACGTGGTGCAGATTTCCCCGCCCCCGAAAACGCCAAGGAAAGGAGCCTTGCTGTGCCCGAGTTCAGCGAGGACGTGATGGGCGTCGTCACTGAGCGGATCGAGGCCCGCTTCCAGATGCCTCTCGCCGATCTACGCAGGGCAGTCCAGGCGGCACCCCAGGCCAACCCCGATGCCACCAGCGTCGTGCACTGGTACGGCCTGCTCGCCGAATCCCAGGACGCGCTCGACACCGCGGAGGACGCGCTCGTCGCGGCGCTCGGCACCCAGCCGGGCGAACTCGACGACCCCGCCATGGAGTTGGCACATCAGGTCAACGCGGCGGTCGCCGCACGGGACGGGCGCGTGATGGTCGTGGACTACCTCCTCGACCCCCTCGCCCCGGGCAAGCGCGGACCGGGCGCCTGGCGTGGCACGGAACCCGCCGCGCGCCGAGCACCGGCGCTGCCCACCTCCGCGCCCGCACTGCCCGGCACGCGGGGTGTCCCGGCGCGAGGGGCCGCACGATGAGCGTCACCGACAAGTCCACCAGTCGCGACACCGCGCTGGAGGAGGCATTCGGCGCGTCCGTCGCCGAACTGTACGCCCAGGCAGCGCACTTTGAGGCCGGCGCCGCCCTCCATCGCGCGCTGGAGCTGCGCGGCTTCCTCGCCATCGCCGAGGAACAGGTCGTCTGGGTACGGGACCGCGTCCGCGCTGGCATGTCCGCCGACCGCGACCTGGGCGAGCTGTCCGCCGAGGACCTGCGCATGGACGCCCAGTGGCTGGAGGCGGCGCTGGCCGGCCGCAACGGCTACGTCGCCGCCCTCGACGACCTCCTACGGACCATGCCCGATCCCGGCCAACGTCCCACACGGCCGGTGCAGTTCGCCCAGCCGAAGATCACCGCCACTGTTCCGCCCGCCCCCAGTACCGGTGCCGGGGTGGTGCAGGCCCGCCGTCCCTGAAAGCCCGCCGATTGCCCCAGCCCGATGCGGCTCACGCCGTCTCCGACATCATCGCCCAGCGCATCGAGGCGCTGTACGGACAGCCGCTCGCCGAACTCGAAGTCCTCGCCGACAGCACGCCCGACGCCACGCTGCTCGGCGCGCTCACCGGCAGCCACAGCGACATGGTCCTCGCCGAACGCACCATCGCCTTCCAGCTGGAGAGGCTGCGCGAACTCACCACCCCTGAAAGGGAGATGGGCCGCTTTGCCGCCGGCCACATTCTCGACTGCGCCCGCCGCATCGCCGAGTCCGTCGCCATCCGAGACGCCTGCGCCAGACACACCGGCGCGGTCCTGGCAGGACTACGCCGCGCGCCGGCCCCGGAGTCCGAGCCTGCGATGCCACCCACCCCTGCCGCCCCGGCGCCCGCCACGTCCCGCACCCGCTGATCTGCCCTGTACTGCTTGAGGAGCCCCGTCCTTGGCCACCACCGCTCAGCCCCCCACCACCCCGAACGACCTCGCCAGTGTCACCAAGACCCTGGATCTGCTCGCCCCGCGCTGGAGCGTGTGGGTGCTGATGACCCTGTCCTCTCAGCCGCTGCGCTACGCCGAGATCAAGCCGATGCTGCCGTGGCTCGCCGACGGCCAGCTCCACCCCCGCCTGCGCCACCTCACAGGCGCCGGCGTGGTCGAACGCACCGAGTACGCCCCGCGTCACGTCACCTACGGCCTCACCGGCCGCGGCGCCGAGCTGCTGCCCGTCCTGGCCCAGATCGCCTCCTGGGGCGATACCCATCTGGAGAAGCAGCTCGTCGCCAGCAAGGCCACCGGCGAGCTGGAGCCCGAGCGGATCGCCCCGGCCCAGAACATCGACGACGCGCTCGCCCTGATCGCCCCACGGCACGCCACCCCGATCCTGGTGACCCTGCAGGCGAGGGGCCGTGCGAGCGCCAAGACCCTGGCCGCCGAGGCCATGCCCGGCTATGGACTGACCGCCGTCTACAAGCCCCTGGACCGCCTGGTCGCCGACGGCCTGGTCACGGCCGCAGGCAGCGGCGACTTCCAGTTGTCCGCCAGCGGCCAGGCACTCGGCCCCGTCTTTCAGGCCATCACCACCTGGGCTGCCCGCCCGCCCGCCGAGACCGACCCGCTTCGCCGGCGAGGCAGCGCCCCGTCCCAGACCCGCTCCGGCCCGTGGGCGACCACCCCGGCCCGCCTTCCGGCACCCGCAGTTCCGGCCGCACCGTCTGCCGGCCCCGCCCTGGCCACCACACCCCCGGCCGGCCCGGCGTGGAAGCCCGGCGACCTCTTCTCCCACCAGATACCCGCCCGCCCCATCACCCCGGCAGGAGGTCCCCGCCGATGACCGCCTCCCCGCGCGCCGGCATCCTGCGTGAACGCCGTGCGATGAGGGCCCTGACCCTGCCGGGCCTGATACGCCTGGTCACCGAGATCGACGACAACGGCCCCATCAGCCGCCACCGCGGCAGCCTGCAGGGCGCCCTCGGTGACCTCGAAACCGGACAACTGCGCCACGCCATCGACACCGCCCGCGACCTCGGCCTCATCCACGCCCGCGGACACGCCCAGGCCCGCTACCAGCTCACCGCGAGCGGCCAGGACCTCGCCGAGCTGTACGACAGCGCCGCACGCTGGGCCCGCACCCGCCAACTCCCCAGCCCGGCCAGCGACTTCATCGCGCGCGTCCAGTACGCCCTTCAGCCGCAGGACGGCGGCCCGGGGCGGCCTGGCGCAGCGACCGAACCGTCGGCACCCCACGAGGCGCTGTCCGAGTGGCTCACGGCGCACCCCCGCGTCCTGCACCAGGACGTCGCACGCTCCTCCCACGCGGCGCAGGAATCGGGGCGCGCTGCGTGAGATCCCGTGTCGGGCCCCGGCACGCCCGCCGGCCAGTCCCCACTGCGCTGCGCGGCATCTACCTGCCGCGCAGCACGGACGCCGCGGCGTCCGCCATGGCCACCTACGGCATCCCACTGCTGGTGCTGGCCACCACCGACTCCGCCGCCCTGACCGGCCTTGCCTTCGCGTTGGAATGGGTGCCGCGACTGAGCACGTTCGCCTTCGCCGGGGCGTTGGTCGACCGCCACGGCACCACCGCCGTGCTCCGCCTGGCCTCCGCGGGCCGGGCCCTGGTCGTCCTGGCCGCCGCATTCATCTTGCCGACGCAGGCAGCGGGATACGGCACGACGGTCACCGTCATGCTCCTCGCCGCGTCCACCGGGATCCTCACCGAATGCTCCTACCTCGCGGCCGAGACCGCGGGCGGGATCGCCGGCCGCGAGGCCGGTGAGCGCGCCCACCGCGTTCAGTCCGTCCTGCTCGGCATCGACCAGATCGCCACCCTGGGCGGCCCCGCGCTCGCCGGGCTGCTCCTGCAGCAGGCCCACGCCGCCGGAATGCTGATCGTGATCGCCGCCTTCTCGCTGCTCACCAGCCTCCTGGCCCCGCGCCAGCGCCACCAGAGCAAGCCCGCAGGGCCGCAGCCAGCCATTAGCGGGCTGCACACCGGCTGGACGACCCTCCGCGCGCTACCAGCTCTCGGCTGGCTGGTGACCGGACTGGCCATCTCCAACCTGACCGTCGGTCTGCTGCAGGCCGCCACCCCGGTGATCGTCGTCAAGCAGCTCGGACACTCCCCGGCCGACGTCGGCCTCATCTGGTCGGCAGCCGCCATCGCCTCTCTCCTCGCGATCGCCCTGTGCCGCCGGGCGATCGAGCGCTTCGGCCTGTGGCCCATCGGCGCCGTGTCCGCCACGATCGCCGCCTCGGCGTGTATGGCGGTCTCCTTCACCGACACCTACGGCACCTATCTCGCCCTGCTCGCCGTCCTCATGGCCGGCGAGGGCGGCCTGACCGTCGTGCTGCGCACCGTGCGCTCCTGTCTCATCCCCGCCCCGGTGTTCGGCGCCACCCTGTCGCTGACCATCCTGCTGCTCCTGCTCCCCTTCCCCCTCGCTGGTGTCCTCGTCGCCGCCGTGCCGCCCGCGCAGCTCGGCCACGTGATCACCCTGTGCGCCGCACTGCAGGCCCTGGGCCTCTTCGCCGCCTTCGCCCGGCTGCGCACCGCTCCCGCCCTGCGCACCTCTTTCGCCTGACCTCCCGGAACACCCCATGGAGACCGCCGCCATGCCCACATCCCGCACCCTTGCCGGCCCCTACGCCCTGCCGGTAGCCCGACCGTCGTTTCGAGCGGGCTCGCGCCCGACGCTGACCGACCGCTTCCTGGCCTTCGACGCCGAGCACCCCTACGTCTACCGCGCGCTGGAGCGTCTGACGGCCGACCGGCTCGCCGCCGGCGCCACCCGGGTCGGGCTGAAGGCGTTGTTCGAGGACGTGCGCTGGCAGCTGCCGACGGGCGTGCGCGGACTGAACAACTCCTTCGCCTCCCTGTACGCCCGCAGGTTGATCGACGACCACCCCCAGTGGGCGTCAGCCTTCGAGCTACGCCGCCGCCGCACCCCCTGATCCAGACGCCCTGCCTCAACTCTCCCTTCCCCCACACCGTTTGGAGCCTTGTTGTCCTCTCGCCCTGTCGTCCTGATCGTTGCCGCAGCCGACATGGAGGCCCAGGCGTATCGCGGCACCTGCCTTCAGAACGTTGCCGCCCACTACGACGTCGTCCTGATCTCCGGCGCCGAGCCGACCTGGGAGAATGAGTTCCTCCTCGACTACGAGATCGCCGACCCCGCCGACCAGGCGGCGCTGACCACGGCCGGGTACGCGCTCGCCGAGCGGCATGAGCTGGCCGGCGTGATGACGTGGACCGAGTGGTACCTCGTCCCCGTCGCCCGCCTGGCCCGCCGACTCGGCCTGCCCACCACCGCTCCGGAGGCCCTCCAGGGCTGCCGCAACAAGCACACCAGCCGCAGCCTGTTCGCCCGCCACGGGGTGCCCTCCGCCGCCTCCGTCAGCGTGCGCACCGAACCCGAGGCGCACGCTGCCGCCCGGTGCATCGGCTTCCCCGTCGTCCTCAAACCCGCCGCGCACGCCGCGAGCATGGGCGTCATCCGCGTCGACACCGCCGACCAGCTGCCCGTGGCGTACGCCTTCGCCGCCAAAACCGCCGACCATGGCGTGGAAAGCACCCAGGTCCTGGTCGAGGAATACCTCGACGGCCCGGAAGTGAGCGTCGAGTGCGTCACCCACCAGGGGCAGACCACCGTCGTCGCCGTCACCCGCAAGACCGTCGGCATGCCGCCCCACTTCGAAGAGTTGGCGCACACGGTCGACGCGAACGACCCGCTTCTCGCCACCGTTGCCCCGGCCGCCGTCGCGGCCATCGACGCCCTAGGAGTCACCGACGGCGTCAGCCACATCGAGATCCGCGTGGTCGACGGCCGCCCCCGGCTCATCGAGGTCAACGCCCGGATCGCCGGCGACATGATCAGCCACCTCGTCCACCTGGCCACAGGCGTCGATCTCGCCCGCGTGGCCGCCGACATCGCCTGCGGACGTACCCCCGACCTGACGCCCACCCGCCGGCAGGCCGCAGCGATCCGCTTCATCTACCCCGCATACTCCGGCACCCTCACCGCCCGCCGGGTTACGGAACCCACCGGGGGAGTGGAACGCGTGTGCTTCCAACGGCAGGCCGGTGACCCGCTCCTGCTGCCCCAGGACGGCGGCCACCTGTTCACCGCCCGCATCGGCTACCTGATCACCACCGGACCGACCGCCACCGTCGCCCAGGCCCGAGCCCAGGAGGCGTACCGCAACCTCGACATCCAGGTGGATCCGGTCGCGCAGGAGGCCCCGGCCACGCGGGAGAACGACGCGTGAACCAGGCCGCGGCGCCCGAACTGGCGCGCAGCCGCCGCCTGCTGACCGGGTACTTCGCCGGACTGGGCGTGGTGATGGCCGTCTGGGGCGCGCGCATACCCGCCGTCCAGAACACCGCCGGGGTGAGCACCGCCGGGCTCGCCCTGATCCTGCTGGCCGCCGCCCTCGGCATGGTGGCCGGACTCCAGACCGGCGGACGCATCGCCCATCCGGCCCGCCTGCCCACATTGCTGACCGGCGGTGCCCTCGCGCTAGCCGCCTGCCTCGCTACCCTCGGGGCCTGTCACAGCCTGCACATCCTCCTTGGGGCGGCGTTCGCCTTCGGCGCCGCACACGGCGTCCTCGACGTCGCCGTCAACGCCGCCGCAGTGCGCTGCCAGGACGCCCACGGGCGCCCGATCATGGGCCGGTTGCACGCGAGCTACAGCCTCGGCGCCTTCACCGGCGCCGCGCTGGCCGCAGCAACCGCCCAGACCCCGCACGCCGTCCTGTTCGCCGGCGTCGCAGCCACCGCCACCGTGGCGGCAGGGACAACGACACGGCTCACCCGCACGCTGGCCAGCCCCGGACTTGAGCCCGTACACAACCGCGTGGCACGGGGCTTGGACCAGGGCGCGGACCTGCCGCGTCCTCGGCTGTGGCTGCTGGGCGCGCTCGCGGCAGCAACGCTGCTGGGCGAGGGGGCTGCCGCCGACTGGGCCGCCGTCCACCTGCACGACCTCGGCGCGTCAGCCGCGACCAGCGCCGCAGCGTACGGCCTCTACAGCGCCGCCATGGCCGCCGGTCGCCTCGTGGGAGATCGCCTCACCGCCCGGTTCGGTGCTCCCGCCGTCGTCCGCACGGGGGCTGCCCTGGCCGCGCTCGGCCTCGCCACCGGCCTCGTCGGCTCCACCACCGGCTTCGCCCTGCTCGGGTGGACGGCCTTCGGTCTGGGGCTGTCCGTCACCATCCCCAGCCTGATTACCGCCGCAGGCATCGGCGGCCCGCGTGCGGTCGCCACCGTCGCGGTCACCGGCTACGTCGGCCTGCTCGCCGGACCTGCCCTCATCGGCGCCCTCGCGACCGTCACCGCCCTGCCGAACGCACTGCTGCTGCCCTCCCTCCTCGCCGCAGCCGTCGCTGCCCTCGCCCCCAAAGCCCTGGAGAAACCCGCCCCTTGACCCACAAATCCGTCTCCCACAACGACGTGGACGCCCTGATCCTCGACTACAACGGCGTCCTGGGCCGGCAACCCACCACCGCCATGTGGACCCGTCTCGCCGACCTTGCCGAGTGGCCCGGCCGGCACCTGCCCTCGTTCCAGGACGCCTTCTGGGCGCCCCGGAATGCGTACGACGCGGGGGAGTTGAGTGATCTCTCCTATTGGGCCAAGGTTCTCGGACACCACCCGGGCGCGCGGTGGCTGCGTACGCTGCGGGCCGCTGATACCGCCATGTGGACCCGCACCGACCCGCGCGTCCTCGGCATCCTGTCTCGCGCCCGGGCCGCGGGGGTGACGATGGTGCTGCTCTCCAACGCGCCGGCCCACCTCAGCAAGGTCTTGGACGCCACGGAGTGGCGGCGCGAGCTGATGGCCGACGCTCTGTACTCCGCCCGCCTGCACCTGTGCAAGCCCGATCCGGCCGCGTACGAACACGCCCTGGCGGCCACCGGCATCGCCGACCCGGCACGCGTGCTGTTCATCGACGACCGTGACGACAACTGCCGGGCCGCCGCCGATCTGGGCCTGCGCACCCTGCACTACACCGGCCAACCCGCAGACCTGGAACAGCAGTTGCTGCCCGCCCTCGCGAGCCGCGCCGGTTCCTGACCGCGCACCGCGCCGCTCACCACCGCCCCGAACCCTGGACTTTCGTGCCCGACACCGAAGAGATCGACGGCGACGTCTATGTCTCCCCCCGCTACCTCGCCGGCAGCACCTGGACCGGAGACCCTGCGCTGAAGCCGCTCCTCGCGCTCGGTTTCGACCACCGTGACGACGACCTCGGCAACGTCTATGTCACTGCGCCCGACCACCGCATCCGCCTCGGCTATCTGCCCGAGGGAGACGACGACGGACTGTGGCGGATCAACGCCTACCGCGACCGATTCGGCCCGCCCGCCTGGGGCGTGAGCTTCAACGACATGGCGCCCACGGAGTTCGTCACCGCCTTCACCACTGTCCTCGCCCAGGCGTACATCGCCGGCCCCGACACCTACCTCGCCGAGCCCGATCTCAAGGACCCCGAACTCGGCGCCTTCGGCGCCGTCGTCCCGCTGATCAAGAACAGCTGGCAGTTCCAGCAACCGCGCTGGGGCGTGATCGCACTACAGCCCCCGGACGGGATGGCCACCTGCCAGTACACCACCAACCGGCTTGACCCCGAGCAGGAACTCACCACCCTTGAGGCCCGATGGCACCTATGGGGTGGTCCGAAGAGCGGCTACGCCCGCTGGTACGCCACCGCCACCACCCACACCCCCATCGCCTTGGTCAAGGCCATCACCCAGAGCGTCTGCGACCCGGCACCCCTGCCGCGCTGGAAGGACTCGATGCTCCCGCGGCTGCGCGAGGCTGCCCAGCTCACCCCCGTCACACCGCCCCCGCTGCCGGTTCCGACCCCTCTCGACGTCCAGAACGCCGCCGCCCGCCGCCCACCCGCACTCGGTACCCGAAGCGTCCCGCGCTGGAGCACCACCAGCCTCCCCGTCTCCGCCCCACGTACCGCCGCGCGCCGCTGATCCGCGCCGCCCGCGACCAGCAACTCCCGTCCGATGAAAGGACCTTGTGCCGCTCAGCCCGCTGGACGATCTCGACGACCACGACGTGGTCGAAGTCCTGCCCCGCCACCTCGCCGGCCCCGGCGTTCACGACCTCGCCGACGTGTGGCCCGTCCCCTTCGGCCAGGACTGGACCCTGACCCACTCCTCAGACGGACCGGCCATTGCCGTCAGCCCCGGCATGCGCCTGCTCGCCGGACACATGCCCTCCGAGAGCCATGTACGCGGTGGCGAGTGGCTGGTCGCCGCGCACAAGGACCCCTTCCGGCCGGCCACCTGGACGGCCACGCTCGACCGCAGCACCCCCGTCGAGCTCGTCCGCGACCTGTACACCGCGGTGATCGCGCTGTGCGAGGCGGACAGGCGGGGTGAACGCGATCTGCTGCGCCCAGACGACGTCCGCCCCCAAGACGTATACCTGCCGCTGCTCACCGCAGGCTGGCACCACACGGTCACGACGGACGGGGTCCAGTACTTCCGCAGCCCAGACGGCTACGGCGTGCTGCAACACGCCTACGTGCAAAAGAACGGGGCAGCACCCCGATGGTCTGCGTGGGGTGGGCCACCGGACCACCCGCTGTGGAAGGCCACCTTTTCCCCCGCCGCACCCGCCTCCCTGGTCGCGGCATTCACCTCCTCTCTCGCCTCACCCGTGCCGCTCGCCCGCGCCGTGTCGAACATCCCGGCCGACACACGCCTCTATCTCACTCTCCCCGCCACCTTGACCGACTCTGTCGCGCACCCGGGCGCCCCGGCGCAGAGCCGAGCGACCTCCGCGCCGCCCTTGCCGTCCGCGCACACCTCGGAGGCCGGGGCACCGGGCAACGCACCCACGCAGTCCGCCCTTTCCGCCCCGCCGGTTGGCCAACGGAGGTAACCGGCCCCGCAGAACCGCCCGCTGCCCAGGAGTACCACCACCGTTGTCCCTGCACGCCCAGCACTTCTTCACCGACCTGCTCGCCCTGCCCGTCCACCAACGACGGGTAGTCGGCGACACCTGCTACGCGGTCATCTCGCCCGACTCGCCTCTGAGACTGCGCATCGAGTTCGCCCAGACCGTCCGAGAACGCGAGTACAGCGGCCTGCGGCTGAGCATCCTTCACCCGGACCACGGCGCCCTCGACCACGCGTACCTGTCCTTCGCCGACCACGGAACCTTCGCCGTGCGCGATTCCCGCCGCGGCAAACGGCTCGGCCATGACGGGTACGGCGTCATACGGGACTGGCACCACGACGACACCTCACCCTGGATCGGCGCCGCCGTCATACCCCTGAGCCACGCCATCCAGGACTACCTGAAGATCTGGACGCCCGAACCGTCACCAGCCAGCAGCGCCGACAGCGCACAACGGCGGCCGGCGCATGTCGATACGGAACCTGAGCCAGCCCGGGGATGCTGGCTCACCGACGCCGACTTCCTCACCCGCCTCCACCAGGCCACGCCGCTCTGGCTGGACATCGTCGCCGACGCTCTCGACGACGACTTTGCACTCCCTGAGGCACTGACCGGAAGCAGCGAACACGTCGCCCAACTGCTCGGCATTCCACCGGCGTTCGGCCTTCTTATCGAAGCCGAGGCCGCCGCGCGGATCGTGCACGCCGCCGGCCTGTCGGCGGGCGCACTGCGCGGTGTCTCCGTCGCGCAGGGACTGTCGCACATCGCGACATTGCCCATCGAGGACCAGCACCACCTCGTCCAGACTGCCGCCCACAGAAAGGAGACCGACGCCCCCGCGCATCTTCCCGGGCCATCTCGTCCGCCCCTGCCGCCCCAGCCGTCGCCAGCCCGGACCCGCTGACCGGCCTCATCCCGCTTGTACCCCCTGCCCGCGTCCCCTCCAGGAGAACTCCTTCTTGTCTATCCGTTCCGGCCGCCGCCTGTCCGCCGTGGCTGTCACCGTTGCCACCGTGACCGGCACGTCGGCGTTGGCCCCGGCTGCCTCCGCGAAGACCCCCGAGCCGACCCCGTCCACGTCCGCGGCTCCGCTGAGCGCGGCCGGGAACGGCAGCGTCACCATCCTGAAGAAGGACCCGGACGGCGATGTTCTCGCCGGTGCCACATTCACCCTGCTCGACTCCACCGGCAAGCAAGCCGCAAGCGGCACCACCAACGCGGAGGGCCAGCTGGCCTTCCAGGACCTGGCACCCGGTGTCTACCGGCTCAAGGAAGTCGCCAGCGGCAGCCCGCTGTACGAGGTCGTCGACGACCAGGACGTCATCGTCACCCCCGGTGCCGACACCCCGCTGACCATCACCGACCCGTTCGAGGCCGCCAAGGTCCTCCTGCAGGCCAAGGACGACAAGACCGGCAAGCTCTTGTCGGGCGCGACCGTGAACATCGGTACCGGCGACTCGACTCTGCTCACCATGACCACCGGCGCCAAGGGCACGGCCTCCGGAGAACTGCCGGTGTCGAGTCGCAAGACGCAGTTCTGGGTCAAGGAGATCAAGGCCCCCGCCGGCTACAAGCTCTACAGCCCCTCGAAGAGCTTCACGGCCGGGCCTGGCACTCCGGTCACCGTGACCGTCACCAACTCCAAGGCTGTGACCGGCTCGAGCCCTGTCCCGACCCAGAAGCCGACAAGCCAGCCGACCAGTACAGTGCCCACGACTGGCGGCTCCGCCACGACATCCGAAAGCCCGACGGGGCACACTGCGATGGACGCTGGCTCCTCACCGGCGGCCGACGCGTCCCGCGAAGCCACACCGAAGACCCAGACCGGCTCCCTGGCCCACACCGGAACCGACGCCACCCCGTGGCTCCTCGGTGGTGCAGGACTCCTCGTCGCCGGAGGCATCGCGATTGTCGTCGCCGCCCGCACCCGCCGCAGCGACCGTGACGAGAACTCCCCGTCCAGCAACGGCTGATACGACCGACCACCTCTGACACCAAGGCCCGGGAGTCCCTACCGACTCCCGGGCACGTCGTCATCCCGGATGGTGGCGACCGCTATCCGGCCCAACCGATATCGCGAACCTCGATGGCCCCCGCATGCGGCATGTACTGGAGCCAGCAACGGCCTCCGAACGCCTCGCGGATCTCCTCGGCGCTGCCGAGATCCCGTACGTCCGGCCACGCGCGCGGGTCCGTGCGCACCAGCTCGACGAGTTCCAGGACCTCGCGCCGCGCCTCCTCTGGCAGCTCGCCGATCACGTCGGAGGCCAGCTCTTCCATCACCACGCCGTACCGCATCGCGTATCTCCGTGCTCGTGATCATTTCTTGGCACGGTACGACTTAGTCCACAACCGTGTGCCGGCCTGTGGATAACCTCTGGCAGGGACTGTTCAAGTCGCGGATTCGGCGATCGGGCCGTGGACCGGGCGGATGGTGTTGCGACCGCCGGTGGCACTGATGCTCGCGCAGGCCCGCGACCGGGTGTCCGCTTGCTCAGCGGCGTAGTCCGGCAGCGCACGTCATGGCCAGGGTTTTGATCTGTCCGTTGTCCACTGGAGGCTGAACTGGCAGGGGGCCTGTGGCTGTTGGTCTGGCGAGGCTGGTCGCCTGCGACCTGAGGTGGCGCCGAGTAGGCCACGCGGTTGGTCGTGGTGCGTGCCTTCGGGGGAATCGCTTCTCTGCTGGGATGCGCCAGGGGGTGTTGCGGTGAAGGTTCGGCCATGGTCAACCTGCCGAGGATTTCGCCCATGCTCGCGTCACCGGGCCGCCTGCCGCTGCCGGGTGGCGATGAGCGGTGGTCGGTGGAGACCAAGCAGGACGGTCAGCGGGCCATTGTCTACGTGCCGGGGGACGGGACGGTGGAGTTCCGGTCCCGGTCGGGGGAGAACATCACCGCCGCCTATCCGGACCTGCATGGGCTGGGCGCGGTGCTCCGGGGCGTGCCGGCGGTCCTGGATGGCGAGATCGTCGCCCTGGACGAGCAGGGGCGAGCGGATTTCGAGCGGTTGCAATCGCGGATGGGCCTGGCCCGTTCCCCTGGGCTGGCGGCCCGCCGAGCCGCGTTCGTCCCTGCCCACCTGGTCGTTTTCGACGTGATGTTCCTCGGCGGCGACAGCCTCCTGGAGCGGCCGTATGGCGAGCGGAGGCAGGTGTTGCGCTCGCTGGATCTGGTCGGCCCCGGCTGGTCGGTCCCGGACGCTGTGGTCGGTCACAGCGCGGAGGCGCTCGACGTCACCCGGGCCGCGAACGTGGAGGGGATCGTCTGCAAGCGGTTGACATCCCGGTATGAGCCGGGGGCGCGTTCCCGGTCGTGGATCAAGATCCGCAACGTGCTGACCACAGACGCGATCGTCGGCGGGTGGGTGCCGGGCAAGGGACGCCTGGCAGGCCGGCCCGGGGCGCTCCTGCTCGGGCAGCGGCAGGAAGGGCACTTGCGGTACATCGGCAGTGTCGGCACCGGATGGAGCGACCGCGAGCGGACCGCCCTCGCCGAGCTGCTGCAGGTCGCCGCCGTGACGTCCTGTCCCTTTGCCCCGGCACTCCAGATTGCGGGTGCCCGCTGGGTGCTGCCGCGCCTGGTCGGCGAGGTCGAGTACACCACCCGAACCCGGGCCGGCTACCTCCGCCATCCCTCATGGCACCGACTACGCCCGGACCTCGCTCCTGAAGACGTCCTGTGACCTCCAGACGGGCCCGGACGCACGTAGTGGCATAGGCGCAGAGCCGAGCTGTGGTGTGCGCTGGTTCTCGTCGCTCGTCACGCGTGTCGCCGTACAGCTGTATCGCTGATAGCCGTCAAGGCACACCGTTACGCACGCACGTAAGTCGCAACGGCCCGCGCCAGAGTGAAGGTGTCGCGTTCCCTGTCAAGTCGTTGTGTTCACTGAGCTCATTCAGCTTGGTTGCGTGGAAGAGGCAGAGACGGTCCCACAGCTCGTCCCACGTCTCCGGTGCTTCCTCTCGCTCCACCTGATCCAGGAGCAGTGGCACTCGCCCAACCGACCCGTGAGCATCGACCACCTGCGTCCAGTCCGTCACGAGGGCATTGAACTGTCCCCACAGCCTCGCTGCCAACCTGCAGAAAGGCAGGGCCACGAGCTCCCGAATCATTGCGGGGCAGCCCTTAGGTATCCGTTACATGCCACACCCGTTACATTGGGTCTCCGAGCGTAATGGGTGGTCGCGTCGGCCCAATGTGGTTACGGCGTGATTACACACCACAACCTTGCCGCCCGTGATCACCTGGCGGTCGTTCTGGTGAAGGTCGTCCGGTCGAGTAGCGGTGCTTCTGGGGGGAATGCCAGGTTGGACGAGATGGCTACCGGTGCGGAGTCCGCAGGTACAGATGGTCGCCCTGCTTCGACGCGAACTCAGCACGCCATTCGATTGCTAGTTCTGCTCGATGGATGTGGTACGCCGAGTGTGGATGGAGACCCACCCGGAACGATCAGGTCGGTACGAAGCGAACTGCGGCTCCAAGCGATGGACTTCTGGCTGCGAAACCCGGACTACCTCGCCGATGAGCTGGTGTCGATGGTGGAAGCCAGCACGGCCGACGCTGGTCTCCTGAACACAGCGCGGTCGCTCTTGGACGATCCAGAACCTGACCTTCGCTGGTACCCGATGCCGCGCTGGTTCTTCGGCGCATACGAGCAGCTCGATGATGCTTTCTCCATCCTCGAAACGTACGGCCTCGCCACGTTGCGCCGTGCCGGGCAGCCAGGCAAAAAGAGCAAGCGCAACCAGTTCTTCCTGACGCAGGCCGGGGCCGCTGCGGTCGCTGAGCTCGCGAAGGATCCGACTCTGGGCTGGTACGCCAAGCAGGTGAAGCTGGTCGCATTGGTCGCGGGGGACGACGGTGGGCAGGCACTGAAGGACCGGCAATACCGGCAGGCCACGTACGCGGGGACGGAGCTGGGGGTGTCCATTGCGCCGATCGCTCCGCGGGTGCGCGAACGGCTGGATGCGCTGAGCGCTTCCGCGCCGGCATCGGCTACTGGAGGAGTAGGTCAGGAAGGAGACCAGACGTGAGTGCTCTCGGCAAAGAGGTTGTTGACATCCTGGCCAGGCGACGGGCAGGCGGTTCGCTGAGCCTCGCTGTTGACGAGGTTGACAAGATCCTCAGCGGACTCGGCGTGCCGCTCGGCGGCACCAAGGCAGTTCCCGTGCCGCTACGCGCGACGCGGATGCACTTCCGTGGGACGAAATGGCTCGAACCGGATCACCCCGGCGCCCATGGACACCCGTTGGTCGATGTAAACGATCTCCCTGAGTGGATCCGACCGGTCGTCGACAAGTACTCACCCGCAGCGATCTCGGCCGGAGAGGGCGAGGCGGCGGAGGTCGATAAGCAGGCAGGACCGAAGGCGCGGGTCCCATTTGACTTCGAATGGTCCCCGCAGCCCGGTGTCAACGGGATTGGCTCGGGCCGGAATCTACGCGGCAAGTCAACCCTCTTGAACGTTCTCATGTGGTCGCTGACCGGCCGGTGCCCGCAGTTCCAGAACGATGTCCGCAGCTGGATCGAGCACGTTGAAGTCGATTGGCAGGTCGGCGCGGAGCGGCTGCGGGTGGCTTTCGATGCGGTGGACGGGGCGGCCACCGGACAAGTGATCAGGATCATGGGGGTGGACTCGGACTCCAGATCCACGGTCCTCGGGCAGTTCGACGGCGCGGACTTCGAGGGCGTCATGGGCTCGCTGATGATGACTCGGCTGAGGTTGGAGAACATCCCGGTCTGGACGGACACGGCGGCTCGGGTGCACGCGTGGCCTTCGTACTCCAGTTCGTTCGTGGTCCGCGCGAACCAGCTCGATCCGATCGTCGGCAACGAGCAGACCATCGGCCTCCGAATGATGCAGATGTTCATCGGTACGGACTGGGCACCGGTGCAGGCTGCGGCAATGACGGCGCGGCGCGGCATGGACACGGCACGGGACGCCGCGAAGGGCAAGGCGCAGGCGGCTGGCGAGGCGGTAGAGGCGAGTCGAATCGCGGCGGAGAAGCAGGTCCAAGATCTTCGAACGAAGATTGGGAACCTGCCCGCCGGGACGCCGGACATGCAGGTGGTGCTCGACGCCGCAACCCGCGCATCCGACCTCGCACGAGAGAATCACAGGCTTGAGACAAAGCTGATCGCGCAGACTTCGCTGGCCGGAACAGCACGTCAACAGCTCAAGGCGGCGAAGGCTCGGGTGCATACCAACTACGAGGACGTGCTCGCCGCCAGGTTCTTCCATCACATGCGTCCGTCGGTGTGCCCACGCTGCGCGGCGCAGGTCACTCCAGAGCGACAGGCAGCGGAACCGGACAAACATGAGTGTTCGGTGTGCACCAGTGAACTGAATCTGGAGGCCCTCCAGTCCGATGTCATCGTGGCCGCGTCCGCGCCGGATGAGTTCGTGACCGGCCTGGTTGCGCGGACGTCCGAAAGTGACGGCGACGCCGCGGATGCCGAAGAGGGCCCCCTGGACGAAGTTGAAGCGGCGCAGGCCGCGGTGGCCGCGGCCGAAGCCGCGGTGGCGGAGTTGACTGCCGAGATCGCGGCGCTGACGACGGAGCGGGAAGAGGCGGCGGCGCGGGCAGAGGTGGGGAGCGAACTTTTCACGGTCGCGGGTGAGCGTCGCGTGCTCGAACTCGACTTGGCCCGCGCCGAAGGCGCCCTGGGGGCGTTGACCCGGTCAAGCGACCCGGAGTTGATTGACCCGGTCGATTCGACGCACCTCGCCGTCGTGGAAGCAGCCGAGCAGGTGCTGAAGAAGTGGGTGAAGAACGACCAGGATCCGATGCTGGTCCAGATCTCCGCCGACATCGAACGCCTGACGCAGAGCTTCGGCGCCGATAACCTCAGTGATTTTACCCTCAGCGGCGCAGCGAACATGACGCTTCGAGAGAACGGCGTCAAGCAGACCTACTCCGGGCTCACAGCCGGCGAGAAGCTGCGGGTCAAGATCGCGACCGCCATCGCCCTCATCCAGCACGGTTACGTCGAGGGCATCGGCCGCCACCCCGGGTTCCTCGTCCTGGACTCGCCCTCCGCCGAGGAAATGCCGGAGGAGGACCTCGCCACCATGGTCAGGGCACTGCGGGAGGTCGCAGGCGAAGCCGAGATGCAGATCTTCGTCGCTACCCGCAACGCCGCTCCCCTCCTTGATCTTCTTCCGCAAGCCAACCGGGTTGTCGCGGAGGGTAACTCCTACGTGTGGTGAGAAGCTGAACGGTGGTTGCTGACGAGAGGAAAGCCATGAGCGGCAGTGCGGCGGTTGAGCTGGAGAAGGACCTCACCGCGCTCCTCTCGGCAAACGCTGGAGGCCCGCCGGTCGAGGGCGCTTTCGCGGCGCTTGGTGGCTGGGACCGACTGGCTCGGGAAGCCTCTGACCTCACCGACAGTCCGGTGCTTCCGCCTCTCGTCCACCTGGTCGCGCACGAGGCAGCCAACTCCAGCAGCCGAACCGACAGCTATCCGGCAGCATTGCGCCGCGTATCAGCTGCTGTCACATCCACCACGAGTCCGGCCATCCTCACCGACAGCTTGGAGGCTCTGCTTACCAGTGGACCCGCGCTGAACGAGGTCGGCGCGGGTCTGGCCAAGGCCCTGGAGGATGCTGTCCAGGAATTCCTTGACGTGCCGGATCCGGACAGCCGTGCCGCCCTGAGAACGGCAAGCGCACTGGAGGCCCGCACCCGACTTGCCCTGTGCGGGATCGGATCACCATTCGCACTGCTAGCCCTTCTGGAACGCTTCGATGCACCGGTGCCGAAGCCGCTCGGCACCGCAGTTGTCCGCGCCGTCGGTGTTGCCGTCGACCACTGGCCGCACGCCGCGAGCCTCGCCAGCGTTGTCCGCCTCGTCGCTGGCATCGACCCCCCAGCTGGCCAGCCGCGCCCAGGTGCCGACCCCGAGGGCGTCGCCTCCGACGCCGCATGGGTACTGGCGGGTATCGAACTGGTCAGCGCACTCCGCGCCGCGGACCTGCCGCTCATGCTGAACAACCTCGAAGCCTCCGCAAGGTACTTGCAGGTCGCCTGGGACACCTACGAGCGTGAGGACGCGAGCATCCTCTTGGCCGTAGTCGAAGTGCTGTGTGCGCTCCTCGCCGAGTCCTCGCCGAGGCTGCACGTGGCGGCCCTGTCGGCCCCTCGGCTCGAACCACACGCATTGGCCGACCTGGCTGAGCGGATTCGCCGGCTCAACGTGACGTCGATTGGGCTGAACCACTGGTACGGGGATCCGAAGCGAGCGGCGCTGCTGGCGTGGACTCAACTGGCCGACGACCTGGGAAGGCTCCGGGAAGAGTTTCAACGGGATAGCTTCTACAAGGCCGAGGTCGTTGTCGACGACCTACTCCAGATATACCTGGGCTCGCGCTCTGCGGCTGTCGTCTCTCACAAGGAGGACATTGACGGCCTGCTCAGGCTCGTTCAGCCGGTCATCGAGTCGGGGTTCGCCAGAACGGCGGGCCTTCTGTGCAACCTCGAAGATCATACCCACGCCTTGGAGCAGGAAGCCGCGACCGCGGCGGGCGACCGTGAACGCGAGGTCACCGAGAAGCTCGCCGCCGCGCAAGCGGTCCTTCGAGGGGCGAAGGCGCAAGCATTGGCAGGTGCAGGGCCGGGAAAAGGCCATAGTGGCACAGCCACCGAGTCGCTGCCGCAACCCCTCAACCAACTCGTCCTGCCCGGATCCGCAGCAGCGATCGAACTTGCCGAGAAAGTGTCGCCCGAGACCCTGGCTGAACTCGCTAAAGCAGTCAGCGACAAAACCATCGGCAGGCACAGCCTCAACCTGATCGAGGCCGAGGTCTACTCCGGGATCCGAACGTGTCTGGAGACGAGCCCCGACTACGTCGGGGATCCGAAGGATGCAGTGGACGACGTTCTTCGGCTGATCATCCAGTTCGTCAGCTCACGGACCAATGCCCAATCGGACCTGTACCCGTATCTGTTCGACCCGAAGGCCGTCGAAGGCCACATCCACAAGGACCTCCTCGACTACTTGAAGTCCAGTAGCCTCGGCGCGATCGTTGAGTTCGAGGTCCAGCACGTCGGCGGCGGGCGAATCGACCTGCGACTCAAGTTCAGCGGATTCAGCATCTGCATCGAGATGAAGGTCGATTCGATGAAGCAGCCCTTGAGTGACAAACAGGCGTACCTCAAGCAGGCGGTCACATATCAGACCACGGACATCCGAATCGGATTCCTGGTTTCACTGCGCCACAAGGCGTTCGATCCCACCGGGGCGCCGCCACACCTGAGCGCGCTCATCGGGCATACGGCTTTCGATGTGCCAGGCGACGCGGTCCCGAGGCACATCGTCACCGTCGGCGTTCCTGGCAGCCGGACCAGACCGTCGGACATGAAGTAGGGCCGGCTCGGTCCAGTCGGTGGAACCAGTCGCATCCTCCGCGACTGCCGCCTGAAGGCGACGGCGTGCACCACGCCACGCTCGGCATCGCCCGCTTGCACAACCTCGCCCTCACGGGCCGAGCGAGCGCCCCGCCCAACAGACAGTCGCACTCATGCCGCCCGGAAGATCATTTACGGGGACAACCCTTAGGTGAAGGCTCAGGGCCGGTCCCGGTAAGCCTCGGGATCAGGCCCACCCTGGAGTTCCTGAGCGAGCTAGAAGGCCGCGTGTGCCACACCGTGCCTTCCCAAGACGCCGGCCTGACCGCCGACGAGGTCGCCGCGGCGATCCGGGCCAACCCCCACATCGCCCGTGCCGCAGCCGCCGCGCTGAAGACGACAACTGCCTGAACAGAGGCCATCCCAAAGGCATGGAGAAACCTCCAGGGCGAGTTTCCTTGACGTACGGACGCCCGCCTCGGGCGTGCCTCAGCTTTCGGTCAGGTGCCCGGGTGGGCGGCACCAACCTCGTGAGAGATCACAGCTAGGGGATGAGTGGCCATCTATCGCTGAGCACTGGCCATCTATCTCTGGACGTCACAACAGCACGGCAGTCGCGACTTGAATCATTCGAACTGATGACCGAATATCGAGTCATGGGTGTAAGACCGGTGGCGAGCGAGCGGGCAGATGAGCGTGTTGCCGAGGCGGTGTACGGGTCGTCGATCGGCGGTTTGCTGCCGGAGGGGCGCATTCGTCCCGGAACCGCGGTGAGCGCGGGCGGTGACATGCCTCTGCTACTGGCACTCGCCGCCGAGGCGTCCGTCGGCACGGCCGGTTGGGCGGCAGTCGGCCTGTCGCAGATGGGTGCACTCGCGGCCAAGTCCGTCGGTCTGGATCTGGCGAGCGGTCTGTGGGTCGACGAGCCCGGACGCCAGTGGGCGCAGGTGGTGGCCACCTTGGCTGAGGTGGTCCCGGTCGTCCTGGTGGGACAACTCGGTACGGTGCCCGGCCAGATCGCTCGTCGGCTGGCTGCCGTGCTTCGGCGCAGCGGGTCGGTGCTGCTGGCCGCCGGGTCGTGGGATGGCGCCGAGGTCCGGATGAACGTGGTGTCCGCAGCATGGGAGGGGGTCAGCGAGGGCCATGGCCTGCTGCGCGGCCGACGGGTGCGGGTGGCGGCCGTTGGGCGCGGCGCGTCCGCGGTACCGCGGTATGCGGACATGTGGCTGCCCGGCCCCGACGGTCGAGTCGCTCCCCTGCCCACGGGCGCTGCCGTACCGGACGGTCTCGCGACCGTGTCCGACGTCCAACTCGGGGAGCGGCCGGTACTGCGCGTGGTGGGGTGACCGCGATGGGCAGCAGGATCATCGTCGGCTGGATCCCGGACTATCCGGTCATCGCCGCCGGAGCCCTGGACGCTGGGCCGATCGCCGTTGTCCATCGCGACGAGGTGGTGGCCTGTTCGGGCTCCGCCCGCGTGGCGGGCGTGCGGCGCCGGATGCGGGTGCGCGTGGCGCAGTCCCGTTGCCCGCAGCTGCGTGTGGTCGAGCGGGATATCGCCGCCGAGTTCCGTGTCTTCGAGCCCGCCGTACGGCACATCGAGGACACAGTCATGCCGCGCCTGGAGGTGATCAGGCCCGGGTTGATCGCCGCACCCGCCCGTGGCCCGTCCCGCTACTGGGGCGGCGAGCCGCACCTGGCCGAACGCCTTGCCGCAGCCCTGGCCGAGGTGGACCTTCCGACCCGGGCGGGCATCGCCGACTCGGTCTTCACGGCGGCACTCGCCGCCCGCACCGGACAGCTCGTCCCCCCGGGCGGCGACGCGGCCTGGCTGGCCCCCTACCCGGTGGGAGTCCTGGGCCTGCCCCGGCTGGCGGAGCTGCTGGAACGTTTGGGGATCCGCACGGTCGGCGCGTTCGCGGCGCTGCCCGAGAAGCGGGTGCTGGCCCGGTTCGGCTCCGAGGGCATCGCCGCCCACCGCACCGCCCGCGGGCACCATGAGCGCCCTCTCGCCGTACGGACGGATTCCGGCGAGCACACCGTGTCGTACGTCTTTGAGCCGGCCGTGCACCTCCTGGACCCCGTCGTGTTCGCCGCGAAGTCGTCCGCCGAGCAGCTCCACGAGCGGTTGACGGCGGCCGGTGTGGTGTGTGCCCGGCTGGAGACCGTCGTGGGACTGGCCGGCGGCAGGAGTCTGTCGAGGACCTTCCGTCACGAAGGACGGCTGTCGTCCCTGGCGGTGGCCGAGCGGGTGCGCGGCGTCCTGCAAGCCTGGTCCGACGCCGGCCTGCTCGATGCCGGCGGCGAGGTGGGCATCGTCAAGCTGGTGCTGCGTCCGGAGCAGCTGACGGCGGCCACCGGTCGCCAGAGTGCCCTGTTCGGCGAGGGGCGCACCTCGGAGGAGATCGAGCGCGCGGCGGCCCGGGTGCAGGCGCTGCTCGGCCACCGGGCCGTCGTGCGTGCCGAGTTGGGCGGCGGCCGGGGTCCGGCGGACCAGGTCCGCCTCGTCCCGTTCGGCGACCTCGACACCGGACCGCGCCTGCCCGACGGGCCCTGGCCGGGGCGGCTGCCCGCACCGCACCCGGCCACCGTGTTTCCACGGTGGCTGCCGGCCCAGCTCACCGACCCCCGCGGCCAGCAGGTGACCGTCTCCGGACGCCTGGCCCTGTCTGCCACACCCGACCAGCTCACGGTCGAGGGCCACGGTGAGGCCGTGGTGGACGGCTGGAGCGGCCCGTGGCCGGCCCTGGAACGGTGGTGGGACCGCGGCCATGGTCGTCGGATCGCCCGCATGCAGATCACGACCGCAGGCGGCCACGCCTGGCTGTTGACGATTGAACACGGCCGCTGGTGGGCCGAGGCCCACTATGGGTGAGAACGACGCCACCGTCCTGCACCTGCCCACCACCCGCTCCACGACCGCTCGTCGGCCGGGTGGCGGGGAGCCGGGCTGGGTCGAACTCCACGCCCACAGCGCCTTCTCCTTCCTGCAGGGCGCTGCTCAGCCGGACGAACTCGTCGCCGAGGCCGGGCGCTTGGGCGTCACGGCGCTGGCGGTCACCGACCGGGACGGTCTGTACGCCGCGCGGCGCTTGGCCGAGGCCGCGACCCCGAGCGGGATCGGCACCGTATACGGCGCCGAACTCGCCCTCGGCGACGCCGAGTTGGGCACACCCGTGGTGCTTGCTCGCAGCGTGGAGGGCTTCCGGCTGCTGTCGGCGGCGATCAGCGCCGCCCAGCTGGCCGGCGCCAAGAACGCCCCCGTCTACGACCTGAACGTGTTGTCCACGGCCGCCGGCAGCGGTCACTGGGCGGTCCTGCCCGGCTGCCCCGCCCCCGACGCAGAGCGACGGGACGTCACCTCGGTTGCCCACCGCCTGGGCCGCCTGAGCGACGTCTTCGGCACCGGCAACGTGTACGCCGAACTCTTCGATCACCATCTTCCCGGCGATTCCGTGGCCAACGATGTCACCGCCGTCGCCGCCCGCCGCCTGGGCCTGCCCGTCGTGGCGACCGGCGCCGTCCACTACGCCACCCCCCATCAGGCCCGGCTCGCCCAGGCGCTCGCCGCACTGCGCCGCCGCGAAACCCTGGACAAGGCGGCCGGGCACCTCATGCCGGCCCCGACCGCGCACCTGCGCTCGTACGAGGAGATGCGACAGCGGATGGCCCGCTACCCCGGCGTGCTGGAGACCACCCTCGACCTCGGCCGCACCAGCGTGATCGACCTCGGAGCCTTGCAGCCTCAGCTGCCCGGCTTCCCCACCCCGTCCGGGTTCACCGAGGACACGTGGCTGCGCTACCTCGCCGAACGGGCCTGCGCCGCGCGGTACGCGGACCGCGACGACCCCGACCGCGAGGCGCGCGCGGCGTGGAAACAGCTCGACCACGAACTCGGCGTGATCAGCGCGCTGGGCATGGCCGGCTACGTGCTGATCGTGCACGACATCACGCAGTTTGCCGTCGGCCGTGGCATCTGGTGCCAGGGCCGCGGCTCCGCCGCCAGCAGCGTGGTCTGCTACGTCCTGGGCATCACCGCGGTCGACGCCCTCAAGAACGGTTTGTTGTTCGAACGGTTCATCAGCGTCGAGAAAGCCGGTCCGCCGGATATCGACATCGATTTCGAAGCCGGCCGCCGTGAGGAGGTCATCCAGTACGTCTACCGGCGCTACGGCCGCGACCACGCCGCGCAGGTCGCCAACGTGATCAGCTATCAGCCGCGCCTCTCGGTGCATGACGCGGCCCGCGTCCTGGGCTACCCGGCCGCCCAGATCAGGGAGATGACCCGGCACATCCACCACACGCCGCCCGGCCCCGACGTCGACCTGCCGGCCGAGGTGCGCGGCCTCGCCGCCCAACTCCACACGCTGCCACGGCACATGGGCATTCACGTCGGCGGCATGGTGCTGACCCGGCAGCCGCTGGGGGAGGTGATGCCGCTGGAGTGGGCCACCGCCGAGGGCCGCTCCGTTCTCCAGGGCGACAAGGACGATGTCGCCGCCGCTGGCCTCATCAAGATCGACCTGTTGGGTCTGGGGACCCTCGGTGCCCTGCACACCGCCTGCGATCTGATCGCCGAGCACTACGGCGTACGCCTCGACCTCGCCTCGATCCCGCCCGACGACCCGGACGTCTACAACATGATCGCCCGGGCGGACACCATCGGGGTCTTCCAGGTCGAGTCCCGCGCCCAGATCAGCACCCTGCCCCAGCTGCGGCCGGAGAACTTCAACGACCTGGCCATCGCGGCCTCCATCATCCGGCCTGGGCCGATTCAGGCCGGCTCCAAACACCCCTATCTGCGCCGCCGACGCGGCGAGGAGCCCGTCTCCTACCCGCACCCGCTCGCCCGCCGCGCGCTGGAGAAGACCCTCGGCGTCGCCCTGTACCAGGAGCAGGCCATGCAACTGGCCATCGACTGCGCGGGATTCACCCCCGGCGACGCGGACCGGCTGCGCAAGGCGATGGCTGCCAAACACGCCCCGGAAAAGGTCGCCGAGCTACGCGGCCGTCTCACCGACGGTATGACCGCGAGGGGCATCCCGCCCGCGGCGACCGAGCAGATCATCCACATGATCGAGGCGTTCAGCGACTACGGCTTCCCCGAGTCCCACGCCCAGTCGATGGCCCACATCATCTACGCCAGCGCCTGGATCAAGCACCACTATCCGGCCGCCCTGACCGCCGGAATCCTGGCAAACATGCCCATGGGCTTCTACGACGTGCAGACCCTCATCCAGGACGCCCAACGCCACGGGATCACCGTGCGCGACGTCGACATCCACTCCTCCCACGCGCACGCCACCCTCGAACCCGACGGCCCAGAAGGGCAGTTCGCCATCCGCCGCGGCCTGACCAGCGTCACCGGCCTGAGCGAGACGATCGCCCACACCATCGTCGCCGCCCGCACCGAACAGCCCTTCGCCGACCTGGAGGACGTCGCCCGCCGCACCCGGCTGCCTGCCCGGCTGATGGAACAGCTCGCCATCGCCGGCGCGTTCGCCGCGTTCGACGGCCACCGCCGCGCTGTCCTGTGGACGGCCGGGGCCTTCCCCCGCAGCCATCAGCCCTACCTCCCTGGGCTGGGCACCCTCGCCGCCGCCCCCGACCTGCCGGCGATGAGCCCGGCCGAGGAGACCGCCGCCGACCTGGCCGCCACCGGCGCCAGCGCCACCAGCCACCCGGTCCACCACATCCGGCCCTACCTCGATCGCCGCGACGTCCTGACCGCCGCCGTGGTCCGTGGCCTCGCCGACCAGACCCGCGTACGGCTCGGCGGACTCGCCAAATACCTCCAGCGCCCGCCCACCGCGAACGGTGTCGCGTTCGGGGCGCTGGAGGACGAGACCGGGATGGTGAACCTCGTCTTCTCCCCACCCGTGTGGGAACGCTGCCACCGCACCCTGCTCGACGCTCCCGCCGTCCTCCTGGACGGGCACGTGGAGCGGTCGTACGGCGCGGTCAACGTCATCGTCCACCAAGCCGAGGCCATGGCGGAGTCGGCGGCATCCCGTCCCCGTCCCCGACGGCGATGAATCCGGGCGGGACCCCTCACGTCAGGGCACGGTGGCGACCGACCGAGGAGCCATCAGGGCGGCGAACAGGGTGCGCACGTCGGGTGTCGTCAGCGGATTGATGTCGGCACCGGCGGCTGGCACGGCTCGGAAGATCGTGACGAGGTCTCCGCTGGCAATGGGTGCCACGGGGCACTGCTCGCCCTCCCTGGTCCGGGCATGCCCGTGTGCGGCAGTTGACACGGCGCGTGTGTGCGCGAACACCTCGGCCGGGCCGTCGGCGCGGGCCGCGCACCAGTTGCCCTGCTGCTCCGGGGGCGGGAGCGCCGCAGGTCCCCGCAACCCGACTGTCTCGGCTCGCCGACCACGGACGGGAGGGGCCGGCCCTGCCGTGGCCGGACGTAGGATCCTTCGACGTGACCGCTATTTCGTTCGATGACCTGATCAACCTGGAGCGCGCTGCCGTCAAGGCGAACGACGCTGTCAAGGGCCTGCCGTACAGCGCAGAGGCGTGGAAGCCCTGGTTTGACGCGTCCGCGGAATTCCAGACGGCTGTGACGGCGTACGCGAAGGCGGAGGGCAAGGACCGGGTTTCGGTCGAGATGGATGTGAAGAAGGCAGTCCGGCACGCGGTGGCGATGGAGGACGCGGCATAGGACCGATCGGCAAGTGGTGAGGGCTGGAGTCGGCGAGGTGGCCCGTACGTTTCAGGCACGGGCTCCGCGTGATCGTGAAGTTCTGTGACCTCTACGCTGCTCGGCATGACCAGCAAGATTCCCGTGCGCGGGGGCAGGAAGGGCCAGAGGCATCGGGCCACCCCGGAGGACCTGCGCACGTACGAGGTGACACCGGCGTCCGAGGTCACCGTGACCCAGGCCGACGGAACGGTGCAGACTCGAGCGGCACGAGCATCGCGGGCCGCGGCACCGACTGCGCTGCGGCGAGGTCCGGCCGTATGCGCGATGTGCGGGGACCCGATCGAGGGCAAGGTCTGGGTCAGCCGTGAGCAGGGGCCGTGCAGGGGTAAACCGGTGCACCCGGAGTGCGAGAAGAAGGCGGTCGCCACCGAGGGCGTACGACGCAGGAAGAACTCGAAGAAGCGTGCAGGGCCGACAAGACCGAAGCCGCTGTCGCTGGTGGAGGAGAATCGGCGGTTGTTCGCGTCGCAGGACCGCATTCGCCAGCAGGCCCGGGAGCGTGCCGCGACGGCGAAGCAGCAGCCGCCGCCGACGACCCCGGAAAAATCTTCCCTCGATTCATAGGTGCGTTGACAGACCGACCTGTGACTATCAGGGCGCCGCCTAGGCCGATACCTTTGAATCTGATTTCTTGGACAGTTTATCGGGCACTTTCAGTGCTATACCCCGTCACGCCTCTTGGAAAGTAAGGGTATTGTAGGCGTCGCCTCAGAGATCCTCCCGAACTGGGCAGCGGGGGCTGCCAGTTCACATGCCCCTCGGTGCCAGCACACCTGGTGTCGGACCGGGAGGGGGAAGTGAGGTGGTGCTGATGGGCGCTCCGCTGGACAAGCGCGGCAGGGACAAGTGGCCAGAGCCGGACAAGTGGCAGGTCATCCTTGCGGCGGCAAGTCTGCTGGTGGCGGTCATCGCGCTGGCGGTGCAGTTCGCTCAGTGACACTGCTGAGTCCGCCTCACGACCGGCCGGAACGGTCCGTGCCCCGCTGTCGAATGCAGCGAGCCCGGCCGCCTTGAACTCGGCCGGGCTCGTGAACTGCGTGGAGGGGCCTGGCTCGGGTGGTGCCGGGCCGGGTCTCTCTGCGCCGACGGGAGTCAGACTCCACCGACTCTTAAAACATTACCACCTTTGGGCCGGATTCGGCATGAAACCGCAGCTCAGGCAGGGTGTAAATCCCCCCGTCACGTCCGTAGATCCGTGCCGGGGAGGTGCCGCAACGTCGCGTCCACGACGTTCGGGACTCGAATCCCCCGGCCCGCGGCCGAAACGGTTCGCGGATCAAATTCGTTACCACGCACAAAAGGTCCGTTTCCCGCTTCGGCGGCACGGCGCGGTGCCCGAGGCGGGCTCCAGGGAACTGGCACAACTCCGCTCTCAAGACCGTCCGTTGCCCTCGTTGCGCTCCCCCCACGAACCCGATGGGACACCCTGATGCCCGGCACGGTCATCGACATCTCCGTCCTCGACGTCGCAGTCCGCCAACGCCCTGTCCTCACCGCCTCGCCGGAACTCGTGCGCGGACACGGAGGCGACATGGACGACCTCAAGCTCTCCATTGCCGAAGGTTTCGCGCCCGACGGGAGGTGGTGCGAGGTCGGCGGTGACCTTCACACCATCAGCATCGGAGACGCGGAAATCCGGCTGCGCCGTCTGCCGGACACGGTGGCCTGGCACGCCGACTACTTCAACGCCGGATGGTGCTCCAGCAAGTACGAGCATGTTCCCGCAGAACACCGACGGACTGTCGCCATGCACGTCGATCGGGCCGCCGGACTCTTCGAGGGCCTCCTCCAGGAAGCCGATCTGCGAACGGCCGCAGCCCAGGGGGGACCTCGTGCCGTTGACGAACTCGTGCGCCACCACGTCTACCTCGCCGACCAACGTCACGAAGCCCTCGACACGCTCCTCCGTGACCTGACCGCCCCCGACGGAACGCTCCCGGTTTGGGCCCGGACACTGCTGCACGAGGAAGCCGAGGACCTCAACATGACCCGCGAGTGGCTCGGCAGCGCCGTCCTTGACTACCACCATGGCTCAGCCGGTTACCGCCCCACCACGATCTTTGGCGGCATCTGCTTCGAGTTCTCCACAGGAGTAATCAACCTGGTCCGCGGCCCCGCATAAGGACCGAGACGATATGCCACGCCTTCCATCGGCGGCAGACGAGCCGCCGGGAGGGACGGGCATCAACCACGCCCACTCCTGGCAAGGCCACGACTTCGACTTCACCGAGGCGGAGTTTTACGGCGGCGACTTCTCTTGAGCCGCGTTCAACGGTGGCACAGTGCAGTTCGCCAGCGCGGTGTTCAGCGGCGCGGCACGGTCCACTTCCGTGACGCGGTGGGAGCGGCCCCACCGGGCCTGATGCCATCGAACGGGCAATTCACCTTGGGCGGCCAGCGAATGGCCGCCTCTCCGGCGGCCGACGTGTGCTTCGATCGATGCCGGGGTACCTGCGGGCAACCTTGGGGAAGACACGTCGGTATGACCACCGTTGTCGTAGCAGTCGTCAGCGTGATGGGCACCGTCATGGGGGCAGCCCTCACCGCCTATGTGGCAGCCCGTGCGGAACAGCGCAGAGAAGCAGCACAGAGCCGGCTGCAGGTCAATGAACTGCGCGTTGAGCATCAGCGGTGGCGCCGTGAGCGCCGACAAACTGCCTACCTTTCCTTCCTCGAAGCCCTGGGGACCACTGACCGGGACAACCAATCTCTCTTCCATGAACTGCGGGCCGGGCGCTCACCCGTGTCGCTCGACACGACGCGTATCGCCGATATCAGACTGAAGTTCAAGGACGCCGAAGCCGCGGCGCTCGTGGTGATGCTGGAAGGACCGGGGACTGTTGCGGAGGCAGCACAAGACCATGTTGATCGGCTCTCTTCTCTGGTCCAAGGGGTTCGGGAGTACGCGGAAGCATCGGCGGTGAATGGCCTTGCAGACGCGGGCGACACCGTGCACGAGACCGGCATGGCATTCATAGCGCAGCGCAAAGCGTTTCTTGGCAGGGCCAGGGACGTGCTAGATGAGTCTGTCGCGCATGGTCATCGCCTCCACGAAGCTCGATGAACACATTGAAGGGGCCCGCCGAGCCGCTCGATAGCGGGCACGCAGCTACGTAGTCACCGAATCCCCGTACAAGGACAGTTCGCCTATGGCAGACAGGGAAGAGCCCGCAGGGACTGGTGATTGCCGCGACACCATGTCAACCTAAACGACCTTCCATAAAACCCCAGGTCAGAGAGGTGATGCTGTGGCATTCGATGTGGCTCAGCCTGGATTGACCACGAGGGTCGAGGCCCTGCGGCTCCACTCCTGGAAGCTCGGCGTCGGCCAGCCGATGCAGGTGATCGACCAGTTCACGGAAGGCGACTTCACCCACATCGTGGACGACCGAGCCGATGTCCACATCGGCTCGCGCGACGGCCGGTTCTATCTCGGCTACTTCCCCAACGGCCGGTCCGGCGGAGTGGACGAGGGCTGGGTGACAGGTGAGGGATGGGTGATCGCTGTCACCGGCACGGCGAACGTACCCGGGTACCGGATGTCCTTCGGTACGGGGACCCCGGCGGAGATCGTCGCTGCTGCTGTGGCTCAGATCCTGGCCACCTCCCGGCCCCTGTGACCGGCACGTCCCGTCTCCTCGTCCGCGCCGCGTACCCTGCCTCTGTTCTCGCGGCCCCGTCCGCTACCGCTTGGAGAACGCCTTGGACCCGCACATGCCCGAGATGACTGTCGGAGATCTGCTCGACCTGCTGTCCGCCTGCGACCGTGACGCGTCCGTCCGTCTCGCCGTCAACCCCTTCTTCCCTATGGCCCACCGGCTCGGCGGAGTGGAGAAGGCGCTGGACGAGCAGGGGCGGCCGATGGTCTACATTGCCGAGTCCCCGGAAGCCGAGCAGTTCGGCCCCCTGCCGCCCGCCGTGGCTGCCGCTCTGGCCTGGCAGCGGCCGACCGAGGGCCCTGCGCGCCGCCGGCGCGGCGCGGCCGGACCGAGCGCCGGCCAGTGATCCAATCTCTAACTGACGGAGGCGCCCCTGCACCCGCACCACCCCAGCGATCCCTCCCACCCTCACTCGCGGGACCCGATGTACTGGGTCACCCCGCGCCACCTGGCCGGCGATGACGGCGTCCTCGCCGAGCGGGTCGGCGACACCCTCGGCGGCCTCGGCTGGCGCATGTGGCCGACCTTCCGCAACACCCTGCTCTATGTGAGCCCGGACGGTCTGCGCGGCGCTGAGTGGATCCTGGCCGCCTACCCGTTCGAGTTGGGCGGGCTCCCGGTGGCCTGGCAGCTTTCGGCCCGTCCGCACACGGCCTCGGCCATGACCGAGTGGAACGCGTATTTCACCGCAGGCGTTCCGCACGAGGCGCTCGCCGACCTCCTGCTTGCGCTCGACGCCCGAGAGGCCCCCGACATCGGGTTCGAGAGCGCCGAGACGGTGCTCACCGCGCTCAGCGCGTACGGCTGGCTGCGCGATCTGGACCGCCCGCGCACGACCGCCAGCGACCCCGGCTTCTCCGCCAGCATCTCGCTGGAGATGCTGCCGCCGCTCATTCATGACGCCGATCCCCGGGACGACCTTCTGGGATGGCAGGCGTGGGCGGAACCCGTACTGGGAGCGCCCTACCTGTGGTGCGCCAGCTTCAGCGCCAGCGTCCCGCACGACCTGGTCGCGGCCTTCGCCGCCTCTCTCGCCTCCCCGATCCCCGTACCCCGGCGCACCCTGCCCGACGGTGCGCAGGAACGGCTCACCGTCGTACGCCGCGACTGACGACACGTCACACCCTCGCCATCCAACCCTGACCTTGGAGGTCTGCTTGCCCCTGCCCTTGATCCGGCTGTCCGTCTCGCCCACCAACGGGACCGCGCACCACGGCGTGATGCTCGGCACCGAGCCGTTGACGGTGTGCGCCACCCACTCGACGGACTTCGCGCCGATCGGAGGGAACACGGCGCACTCCGTGTGCCAGAGCTGTACGCGCGCCTTCCTGATCCTGACCACGCCGCCGCACCCCGGTGGCGAACCGGATCTCCGACCCGCCGTCGGGACGGGTAAAGGCGCCACCGCGCACCGACCGGTCCCGGGCCACCTGATGGGCTACTGCGGCAAATCGCTCGATCCCCGCCCGACGTCCGCGCGGCGGACGTGCGCGAACTGCACCGCGCTGGTCGCCGCGCTGGACCGCTTCCATCGCCTTGCGGGCGAGGTGCGCGTGCCCATCGCCGAGGTCTGTCCGCGAGAGGAGGACGTCCTGTGGGCGCCCGCCGGCCGGGGCAACCTCGTCACCGGACACCGCCGCGACGCCGCCACCGGCATCGCCCTGTGCGGCACGCTGCTCTCCGCACCGAACCCCGACGCCACCGTAGAGTGCGCCCCTTGCCGGCGCCCGTGGAAGACCGAGCGCGACCGACGAGCGAAGGAGCTGACCCGGATGCGGGCGCGGGCCCACTCGTGGCACCAGCGCCGGGAGCTGACGATCTTCCAGGGACGCGCTGCGGACCTCAACTCCGGTGACGCGTATACCGTGTCCGGCTGCATGGACCGGCACCACGTCCTGACCGTGACCCACCCCGCTCGGGGCAGGCGTGCCACGACCCTCGCCTACGTCCCGGCTGATGACGAGATCGTGGAGCTGGGCCTCCACCACAACCGTCTACTCGCCATCGAACGGCCTCACGTGCTGGAGGCGGGTATGCCCGCGCTGCCATGACCTCCTGCGTCGGCACACGCGTCGACCTGGTTCGACCGTGCCACGACGTCCGCTTGCGTTCGGCAGTGCCTCAGGGCCCGTTCTCCCACCGTTGTCACGGTGGGAGAACGGGCCCGCTTGCGTTGTGTCGGGGGTGGTGTGCCCGCCTCCGTGCGCCAGGCGCCCGAACAGCGTGGGCGCTGGGGGTCAGGCGTACGGGGGCGGCAGGCGCAGTGCGAGCTGTTCGATGTAGTGCCGGACGTGGGGCGGCATCGGCTCGGGCAGTGCGTCGAGGGGAAAGAGCCGCAGGGCCTGTCCCTCACCGAGGACGAGTTCGCACTCGGTGCCGTCCCAGGACACGGCGAACAGGTGGGGCGGCGTCTTGCCCTTCTCGTGGGCGGTTACCGGGACTTCCTCGATCGTCTCCGCGACGATACCGGTCTCCTCCAGCAACTCCCGCAGAACCGTATTGAGCGGCGTCTCGTCGGCCTCGGCCCCGCCGCCGGGAAGCGACCAGTGTCCCGGCCAGGCGATACCGGCCTTCTCGTCCCGCAGCTGCAACACGACTTCACGGCGCGGTGTGGTGACGAACGCGAAACACCCGCGGGTCTTCGTGGGACGCTCCTCCACCTCGGTGACCTCCCTCTGTACAGCGACACGCGGATGGTTCACGGCACGAGCCAGGGTCACATCACGGCTCTCGCGGTGTGCAGTGTCCGGCAACACGGTAGTACCGCACGACAAACGCCCCGTCCTGCCCTGACAAGCAGGGCAGGACGGGGCGCGGCGGAGTGGTGTGGGTTAGCGGGCCTGCGCCGCCTGGACGGCGTCGGCGAGGTGGGCGTCGACGAGTGCGGGAGACCCGGAGACGATCACCAGGACGTTGCCGGTGCGGATCGCCGTCTGCTTGACGACGCTGCGCTGCCCGCCGGCGGAGTAGGTGAGCAGCTGGCTCCACTGCTCGTCGCCCATCTCCGGCGCGTTCGTCTTCGTGGTGCCCATGTCGATGACGGTGCTGCCCGACACCACCTGGTAGGTGGGGCAGGAGAGCATCGCGTCGAAGACCGTCCCGATGCCCTTGGACAACTTCGCCGCGCTGTCGCTGTACAGCTCCTCGGACATCTCGGAGCTGCTGTCGGCGTAGGTGAAGGACACTTTGGCCTTGCGGGGGAAGCTGAGGCTGCCGCCGGTGGTCGTGTCGCCGCCGAGCTTGGCCAGCGCCGGGCAGCCGAGCACGGTGACGTCGTCGTGTCGGACGGCGGGCTGCGTCTTGCGGGTGTAGCCCTCGCCCAGGTCGCTCTCGCTCAGCAGCCGCTCGCCCAGCTCGGCCGAGGACAGCGGCGCGGACGCCTTCGCTGCGGTGCTGCCCTGGTGCACGGGTGCGGACGGCGAGGTGGAGTGGGTAGGGGGCTCGGTGCTGGTGGAGCAGCCGGCCAGGGCGAGGATGGTGAGGGCGCTCAGGCCGAGGGCGGTCGTGGTGGACAGGCGCATGCGGAAACCCCTAGGTGGTGCGGGACGGACGGTCTGACCTGGTCGGCTCTCCGGGCGCCGACGAACGCAGGGGCAGGGGAAGGGGTTTCGCGGGTCTCAGTGGCCGAGGTGGCGCAGGCCCTCGTCGAGGGTGGGGTGGAAGTGGTCGACCGGACCGGAGTTGCGGTTGTACCAGGCGGTGTCCAGCCGGGTCTCCTCCGCTTCGTGGCCGGCCTCGCAGCGCAGCCACACCGAGTCGTCGCGCATGTTGAAGACGATCCAGTTCCGGTACGCACCGCAGTGGCACGCGTGGACCTCGCCGTTGATGACGAGCGGCAGGTCCCAGCGCATCATGAAGCCCGAGACGTCCTGGCGGCATGGTGCCCGGAACTGCGGCGGCAGGAAGTCGGGCACCACCGTGGCGTCGGCCGGCGCAGCGAGCGGACCGGTGAGGTCCGGCTGCGGCCACTCGGTGTGCGTCGCCAGCACAGCCTGGCCGGCACGCTGGGCTTCACGGAAGTCTCGGTCCGCACGGTTGCGTCGGAACATGCCGTCTCCATCTCTGTCGTCTCGCCTGCACGAGGAGAGTGCCGCAAGTCCCTGACCTGCTGCAACTCTAAGAATGTTGAATTCAGCGGGACTTGGCTGAGCGCTCCTTGCGGTTCGTCGGACGCTTCGCTGCACCGCGGCCGGCGGTGGGCGCGGTGGCCGTGGGACCGGGCATGGCGGAAGCGTCGGCGGGCAGGTCGGCCATACGACGCAGCCGCCACACGAGGACGTCGCTGATCGAGTCGGCGGTGCCCAGTTCGCGCCGCGCGGCAGCCTCGGCCAGGAGCGCGGCCGGGTCGTGCCCGGCGCTCTCGACGTCGGCGAGCGTGGCGGCCAGCGCGTACCATCCCGGCTCGGCGAGGACCTGCTCGGCCAGCTCCGGTACCGCCTGGCGCAGGTGGGCGGTCTGCTTGCGCTGCAGGGGCTGGGACAGGCGCCGACCGCGCTGGTGCATGACGCCCAAATACACTGGCGCGGCGGCCTGGTAGGCGGCGCGCAGGTGCTCGGCGGCCTGGCGGGCAGCCGCGGCCTGCTGGGCGTGCTCCTTCATTCCGTGCCAGTGGGCGGCGGCGGTGACCAGGAAGAACATCATGTCGATCAGCATCGAGGTGGTGGCGCCGTCCTCCCCACGGCCGAGTGCCGGCCCGCTGTGGACGAGGTCGCGGGCGGCCTGCCGCAGACCGCGGGCGTGCCCGCGCTGGGCCCGGATGTGGGAGCGGGTGGCCCTCTCGAACGCGAAGGCGGCGTCGCGCAGTTCGCGGCGGGTGTGCGCGGCCGAGGTCTTGGCGAGCGCGTCGAGGACCTCGCCGCCCGCGGCGATCAGCGCGGCGATCTGTCCGTCGTCACCCTGATCGACGAGGAGTACGGCCTGCCAGGACGCCGACGTCGCTTGGCGGCGTGCGGTCGAGGGGCTGACACGCGCCGAGCCGGAGGAGTGGTCCGTGGTGGCGTCGCGGCCGGGTTCGGGGGCGTTGCCGGCCCACCGTTCGCGGATACGGGGCAGGGAGAGGTCGGGCGCGAGGGTGGAGCCCGAATAGTAGATCGGTTCCTGGTCCTCGTTGCGGTCCTCGGGCAGCGCGACCTTGTAGCCGAGCAGATCGCCGGAGGGCGCGACGCGCTGGCTGACCAGGAGGCCGGCGGCGGCGAGGCGGTCGAAGAACTCCTGCTCGCCGGCGACGCCGGCGGCGGCGCGGCGCACCGTCTCGCGCAGCTCCTCGCGTGACGTTCGCTCCTTGCCCCGGCGGTTGGCCTTATGGCGTTCCGCACTGGAGGGGCGCTTGGCGGCGGTTCCGTCGCCGGTGTTCAACCGGCGTAGTCCGTAGTCGATTTCGATCTTCCGTGCTTCCGCCTGGGAGCGGGCGCCATCGTGGCGGATACGGGCCTGGCGGCCGTCATGGCGGACGACGGTGGCGATGATGTGGATGTGGTCGTCGGCATGG
Source organism: Streptomyces sp. NPDC007896 (assembly GCF_042959425.1). Lineage (NCBI taxonomy): Bacteria > Bacillati > Actinomycetota > Actinomycetes > Kitasatosporales > Streptomycetaceae > Streptomyces > Streptomyces sp. NPDC007896. Next base: position 604,784 of record NZ_JBIBKX010000003.1, read on the forward strand.
CGGACGGCCGCCCAGCGGCAGGCGTCGTCGTCGCCATCGGGTGCGATACCGGTGGCGGACACCATGCGGCGGGCGATGTCCGCCCACTGCTCGTCGGTGAGGATCGGGTCTTCGGGGGCGGCGCGAACGGAGAGGTGCCAGACGTGTTCGGCGGGCCTGGCGCTTTCGGGCAGGGCCATGACGGGCTGGTCGAGCAGTCGCTGCAGGTCGCCGTACGTCGCCCTGGGGTCGCGGCCGGGGTCGGGGGCCAGGCGGTCCCACGCCGCGACGAGGTGGGGGTCGATGTGCTCCTCGGCGTTGCCGGGCCCATACAGGTACTTCAGCAGGCCGTAGGTGTCATCGCCCATGTCGTGGACTGAGGGGATCATGCGGCCGGACGCTCGACGTCCAGGTAGCGCTGGACCAAGGAGTCCACGCGCAAGGCCACTCGGTCGACGCCCGCGAGGACTGCCTTGGCCTGCGGCGCCAGCTCGTCCGAATTCAGCGCCGCCGCAACCTGGTTGAGGTTGTTGCCGATCCGGTTCAGTGCGGTTCGCAGGTCGAACAGCTCCTTCACCATCTCGCGCTCGCCGGCGATCTCTGCGGCGGTGAGGTCGAGGTTGCGGGCAGCTTTGAGGGCGGCACGGGAAAGGTAGTTGGCGATGCTCATGTTGCAGACGGCAGCGGCACGGACGAGCAGTTGGTACTCGTCGTCGTTCATGCGGCAGCTCGGCTGGTGCATGCGCTTCTTCTCGTCGCGCAGGCGCTCACGCTGCTGGACGTGAGGCTTGGGCGGTGTGGCGTGGGCGCAGTCGGTGCTGTGGCAGGAGTGGCTGCCCCCCTCTTCTGGATGCGAGCCGCCCTCGGCCGCATCTTGACGGATCGGCGCCCCCTGGCGCCGATCCGCTCCCGCCACCCCCGGGGCGGGAGACGCAAGAGCATTGCTCCCAACGGGAGCAATGCTCTTGCACCAACTTGCTTCCGCTGAGAGGGAGTTGGTTTCCGGCTCACCCGTCTCGGGGGTGGGGTTTGTCGTCGGGTTTGTCATCGGGTGCGGTTCCTCGTGGTGCGGATGCGGTGCTGGATGTCGGCGGCGAGATCGACCATGGCGGTCGGGCCGTCGAGGAGTTGGACGGGGGATTCGGCGCGGTGCTGGACGAGCCACTGGCCGTTGGGGGCCGGCACGGCGGCGTGCAGGAGCTGGTGGCGCACGAGCACTTCCGCCCAGGCGGCGGCCTCGGCGGTGGACGGTGTGTGCGTACGCGGGTGAAGGGCAGGAATGGCGGGTTCCTCCAGCGCGGGGGCGGCGGCCTGGCCGAGACCGGGCTACCGGAAGGATTGATGGAAACAGGCGTTTGGCCTGCTGGTTTATGAAGGTCAGCCGCACTCGGGGCAGCGATCGAGGTGCCGGTTCAGGGCCCGCGCCATGTTCCGCGTCAGGGAGGCGGCGTTCCTCGCGCTGGTCTTCGCCGACGCCGATCCCTGGTAACGCTCGGCATGACCGCGCAGGAGGCGGATGTCCTGCTCGAAGCCGGACTTGATGTGCGCGAAGCGCTGGCAGTTCTTCATCGAGCCGTACTCCGTGCCGTCGTGGTGCCCGCTGTGTCGCGGAGCTGCTGCAAAACCGGCGTCAGCCGCTCGTTCCGACCTCCCCGGATCTGCTGGGCGCGCAGGATTTCCCGGAGCTGAACCCGGGTCAGGGACTCGTTCCCGTCGCGCTCCAGCAGCGCGGGCACGTGGGGACGGACCCGCTCGACCATCTCCTCCACGCTCAGCTTCTGCTGCTTCCGGGACCCAGTGGACTGACCGCTGCGCGGCCGGTTCCGGGACGCCCTCGTCTTCGAGGTTCGCCGTACGGGGACTGGGAGGGGACGGTCCCCCTGGGGGGCGGTCCCTGTTTCGGCGTCGGGGCGTTCGCGGTCCCCGTCGTCGTCGGGGACCGCGTGGGGACGGTCCCCAACGGGTTCCATCCCCGCTTCGGTGTCCGGGTGCTGCAGTCCCCCGTCTTCAGCGGGGACGGCCGCCGATGACGGGCCTGCGCCACCCTGAGCAGCGGATTCGTGCACGTTGTCAGCACTGCCACTCGCGTCATCGTCGGGCTCTTCGGCCCCGGCGGGCACGGTTTCCCGGTCCCCGACCGCTGCCTCCTGGCCCTCATGCAGCAGGCCCAAGCCGGACTTGGCGGCTCGGCCCCCGTTGCCGAGAGAGACCGGGTGGGGACGGTCCCCGTCGGGTTCGTGTCCCGTCCCCGGTTCCGTGCCGTTCCCGTCTGCCCGGTCCCCAATCGGTGCGGGGCTTCGGGGACCGCCGTCGGGGACCGTCCCCACCCCCGTACTTGCTGGCATCCCGTTCACCGCCGACGTCGCGATGGACGCGTAGAGAGGGGACCAGTCCCCGCGATCGGCGTCCTGCTCGCGCGCGGGCTGAATCCAGGGCGACGGCAGGATCACGGTGGCGAGCTCCGCGGCGTGCCGGCGCGCGGCCAGCTGCTCCAGAAGCGCACGACGCTGCTGCGGGTCGGTGCCGACACCGGATCGTGCGAGAGCCGACTGAAGCCGACGCGTGACCCGGCAGCCACGACCGTTCTCACGTTCCTCCTCGGGCATCGAGGCCAGGAGGGAGGCGAGCGCCACGGCCCGTCGGGTCGCGCGGTCCTTGGTGATCTGCGCGGCATCGCGGTTGCGGGTGGCGATACCCAGGCGGGAGAGAAGACGCTCCCGCACTTCGCGTCCGAGCGTGGCCACCAGACCTTGCGAGGCGGCGTCGGGCTTGTGCAGCCGCAGCTCGATGCCCATGGCCAGGTGCCACAGCACAGCCGCCATGACCGGCCCGACGAAGGCCCGCACGGTGCCGCCCACCGTGCCCGACTCGGCGTACGCGGGGATGATCTGCACCCCGGTGATCACCCAGACCAGGCCGCCCGGGAGACCGGACGCTCCCTGGGTCTTCAGGTTCTGCCGGGCCATCAGCGCGGTCGCGAACAACGCCAGTTCGGCCGCGCTGAACATCATGGCCCGCTCCACCGTGCCGGCCATGTCGAGGTAGTCGGCGGCGAACCGCCAGCTGGTGTCGGCGCTGTAGGCGGTGCAGTTGAGGGCGGCGATTGCCGCGACCCAGACCGCGGGGGTGCCGGCGCTCTGGCCGCCCGACCGGGTCCTGTTGCGCAGGACCGACCATCGTGCCACCACCAGGGCGAGCACGCCGACGGCTGCGACGAGGTGAACGGGCTCGATGCCGGCAGGAAGGAACGGCATGGCGATGGGGTGAGTCATGCGGCCTTTCGGAGAGCGGCGATCAGGGCGTGGGTCTGCGCCTGGCGGGGCACCTGCACCAGGGATGCGGCGTCCTCGGTGTCCCCACCCGAGGCGTCTTTGTCCTCGGCGTACTCGTCGTCGGTGGCCTCTTCCGGTTCGGCCTGGCCCCAGTAGCGGTCGCGGTCGGCGACGGCGTGTGCGGCGTTGCGCATCAGGTCGCGCGCCCAGTCGAGGTTGTCGAGCCGCAGGGCGTAGGCGAGGCGCTCGGGGCTCCAGCCGCGCACGTAGGCGTGGCGAGTGACGGCTTCGCGCTCGGCGTCGCTGAGGTGGACGTCCCGGCCTTCGAAGGCGGCCTTGACCCGGACGTAGTCCAGGCGCTTGTTGACCCGGGCGTGCCAGGGGCGGCGCTCGTCCTCGGTGAGCCCGCCCCACATGCCCTGTCGGATCTCGTTGTCGAGGGCGTAGTCGAAGCACGCCTTCTTCACCGGGCAGCCGCCGCAGATCGCCTTGGCCTCGGCGATAGCACGGTGGTTGCGGGCCGCGTGGAAGAACAGTTTGTCGATCTCCTTTGCCGGCAGACCGTGGCATAGGCCCCGTTCCTGCCAGCTGTGATCGGCGATGCCCCGGATCGTCGGGGCGGGTGTGTCGTTGGTGGCGATGTGGCGCAAGGCAGTCTCCGGAAGTCGCCTCGGTCGGTGCGGGGCGCGCGGCACCGGCGGCTGACGGGGTGCGGCGGGGCGCTTCGAGGCGGGCTCGGGGTACGGCGTCGGGCCGTACCGCAGGCGGAACGTTTCTGTGGAGAAGCGGGCTGCACTCAGGCGGCGGATGCCTGTTGGGCCTGTGCAGCCAGGGCACTGTCGATGCGGCCGGGGTGGACCGTGGCGCGCGGCGCGTTGCCCCGGGCGGTTCCGTCGAGGCTGATGCGACGGCGGCGGCACGGCTCGCCCTTGTCGGCGTGACACCAGTCGCACGGCACGCCGAGAACGTCGGGTCCTCCGGCGGCGATGGCGGCTTCGCGGGCGGCGCGGGCAGGCCGGTAGGGGGCCAGCGCGGCGCGTGCGGCGGGCGGGATGTAGGAGCCGACGGCGGCCAGCTGGTCCTTGAGACCGGGCCGGTGCCGCCCCGCGGTGATCCCGCGATGTGCCGCGGGGGCGGCCTGCCCGGCGGCCACGGCATCCCGAGCCGCCAGCAGCTCCGTCCGCCAGGCTTGTGGGTTGTCCGGATCGGCCGCCGGGGTCGGGTCGGTGTGCCGCACCAGACGGTCGCGGCGGTACGCCTGCCAATCGCGGGCCACGTCCGCCGGCAGGATCGGGTACGGCGACATCACGATGCGTTTGCGGACGATCCCGCGCGCGTCCCAGCCCTGACCGGTGGTCATCGGGACGTCGTTGAGCAGCTCGTGCCAGGTGTCGAGCTGGTTGTCGGCCTCGCCCGGGTCGGTGCGGATGAGGCGGGGGTCGAGGCGGCCGGCGTAGGTGAGTACGGCAGCAACTTCGCGGTGGTCCAAGGCAGTTACTCCGTTCCAGTTCGTTTGTCGACGGCGGCGAGCAGGGCGGCCATGTGCGCGTCGGCGCGAGTCATGCCTGTCGGCGGGGTGGGGGTGCCACCGGGCAGGGCATAGAGGTTCGGGCGTTGGGGGGTGGGGCTGTGCTCACGGGCGATCCAGGACCGCCAGTCGGTAGCCCACGCTGCGGTGGAGCGAGGACTCCAGGTGCTGCGGTGGTGGCGCCACTTCGCGTCGGCGGCCTCCAGGCCCTGCTCGCCGAGGCGGGCGAGGTGCCCCTGCTGCTGCGCCCAGGACAGGGTCGCGTCGTCCACCTGCCAGTCCGCGGCGGAGGTGAGATCGGCAGCACTACTGCTGCTGTACCTACGGTTCACCTTCGGTTCACTACGGTTCTGGGGGTCAGAATCCGACCCGGGAAGGGGTCGGGATCTGACCCGGGGAGGGGTCGGATTCTGACGAGAGGGGTCGGGATCTGACCCGGTCAGGTTCTGGCGACGGGGGGCGGGTTCCGACCCTGTCTTGCGCCAGATGCCGTGCTTGCGCAGCCGCTCGATGTCCAGCTCGGGCACCGGATCGGACGTGGCCAGGGGCTCGACGTACGCCTCGGGGTCGTCCTCCCAGGCTGCCGCGACCTTGGCCAGCCATGCAGCGGTGCGCGGCAGCCGGTAGACCGTGCTGTGCTGCGGGCTGTCGAGGTCGTCCAGTACCTCCAGCTCGCCGATCTCGGCCAGCGAGGCCAAGGCGCTTCGCACGGCGTTGCGGCTGGCGTTCGTACGCTTCATCAGCGAGGTGAGGGACGCCCAGGCGACGCACTGCTCGTCGGTGATCCGGTCCGCGATCGACAGCAGGACCAAGCGTGTGTTTCCGCGGCTGGCGCTGTACTCCCACACCCATTCGCGGGCGTCCCGGCTCATCGGGCCACCGCCCAAACGGGGCGGGTGCCGACGAGCGGCTCCGGCGTGAGCGCACCGAACCGTCGGTGCGCCGGCAGGGAGTCGGACGGCGAACCAGGGTCGGCTGCCGCGCGGGCCGGGGACGTCGGCCTTTGGCGCAGGGCAGGCGGCATGTAAGACTCTCCTTCGTAGTGAAACCCGCGCCGGTGCGCCTCGTAGGAAAGGACCGGTGCGGTGAAGGTGGGTAAATCTCCGCCCTTGCCGGGGCAGGAGTGCCATTTGGCGTTCGGCGTCCGGGAGTTACCGCTCCATGGACGCCGTCGCTGTTTTCGGGGCTATGCCACCGGACTGGATCGAGCGTTCCGCATATGGCTCCTAGTGGTCATCTGCTGCCGGGCGGTGCGCCCGGCGAGGGACGACGAACATATGCAGAGCCTGCGGCAAGATCCAGACCTTGCTAAAGGACTCTCTACAAGTCGCAGTGGAGGACGGCGGAATCTGTCCCCACGGGTGGAGGCTGCGGGCCGCGACGCCGGCAGCGACTGATCACCCCGACGCGCTCGGTGATGAACTTCACGGCGCCCCTCGTATCTCACGCCACAACGCAGGGCAGCGTCGAACAGGGCGAGTTCGGGGTCGCCGGACAAGGCGGCGTGCTCGGAGGCACCCGCCACGTAGACGTAGAAGGCGCGAACCGCCGATGTCGTAGGCACAGCAGCCAGTGGCGAGGAATGCGACCCACGCCGTCGGCGCAGACGGCCGCGCCGTTTCAACGTGGGCTCGGGGCGCAGAGTCAGCCATCCGCCCACGAGCACGACGACTGGCAGCGCGACGTCGGCGGTGATCACAGGTGGCATCGCGTAGGAGACGCCGGCAGAGGTACGGCGGTGGGATGGGCATCTGAGACAACCACTCCTGGCACGGGCGGCGCACCGAACGCCGGCAGATGGCCACCCGGTGCCGGTCGCGCAGGAAGGCGGCTGCGGCGGGGCGCTGTCCGCCGAACGAACTCTGAGCACCACAGCGTGCGTCCTGATCTGCCCGCGCCGGCGGTACAGCGCAAAGCGGCGCAGGCGGTCGTCGGGGGAGGAGGGACTAGTGCCCCATGGAGATGCCGCCGTCGACCGGCATCACGGCGCCAGTGATGTAGGCGGCTTCCTCGCTGGCCAGAAAGGCGATGGCCGAGGCGATCTCCTCCGGGTTCCCGATCCGGCCCAGCGGAACGTCACCGATGATCTTCGCGACGCGCTCCTCGGGCAGCGCCGCGGCCATGGCGGTGTTGGTCAGCCCCGGAGCCACGATGTTCACGGTGATCCCGCGCGAGCCGATCTCCCTGGCCAGCGAGCGGCCGAAGCCGATCAGACCCGCCTTCGAAGCCGCGTAGTTGGTCTGGCCGGCTTCGCCCTTGAGCGCGACGGCCGAGGACACCAGGATGATCCGGCCGCGCCTGGCCTTCAGCATGCCGCGCACAGCCCGCTTGGCCAGCCGGTAGGAGGCCGTGAGGTTCGTGTCGAGGACTGCGGCGAAGTCCTCTTCCGACATGCGCAGCAGCAGGTTATCCCGGGTGATGCCGGCGTTGACCACCAGGACCTCGACCGGGCCGTGCTCGGCCTCGACCTCCTTGAAGGCGCTCTCGACCTCTTCGGGGTCGGTGACGTCGCAGTACACGGGCAAGGCGCCGTCGTGGACGAGATCGAACGAGGCACTTTCGGTGCGGTGGGTGAAGGCGACGAGGTCGTCGCGCTGGAGGAATGCGCGGACCGTGGCGTGCCCGATTCCACGGTTTCCGCCGGTGATCAGAACAGAGCGCGACATGGAGATCCTTTACACGAGTCGGCTGGCTTGGTTCACCGTCGCGGAGATCGCGTCGCGGCGGCGGTGCCAGTGACAGTAAGACGTCGCTGTGTGATTCAAAGGAACGCAAAGGTTGTGCTTATCCTGGGCATGGGAACTGACAGTTCCCATTGCCCGATGAAGAGCCATTGCGTTCCAGATATTGGACACGGTGTGCGACGTCAACTCCCTTACGTGCGGGCCGTGATGCGCTGAGCGGCCAACGGGAAAAGGGGGATGTGAATGCGCGGGTAATGTGACCTGGGTCTCAGTGCCTGTCGTTATGTAAGCGTTATGAATGAGAGTGAGATGCAGAACCCGATAGTCACCCGCATTCTGCAGCAAGCGCGGGCGCGTCGTGACACATCAGACATCCCGGGCTTTGAAGCGGCTTTCGGGACGGGTCAACCCTCCGGAATCACGCAGGAACAGGTGGCCCGCCTGGCCGGCGTCAGCCGTCGCTGGTACGGCAATCTGGAGGCCGGGCGCCCCGCCAACTACAGTGACGCGTTCCTCCAGGCCGTGCGGCGCATCCTCGACCTGAACGACGAGGAATGGGGCATCGTCTACCGCGTCACCCGCGGCCATGCCCCTGCAGCCGCCCCCGTCAGTCACCTCGGCGCTCTGCTGCCCGACGCGTTCCGCGCCTTCATCGAGGAGAGCCGCACCTGGGCCCTCTACCTCAATGACTACCGCTGGGACGTCCTGGCCTACAACGCCAAGACCCTGGAGTACTTCCCGTGGATGCAGTACGGACTTAACGTCATGGAGTGGGCCCTCGCCTGGCCCGAGGCGCGCACCCAGCTCGTCAACTGGGAAGAGGAGTGGGCCAAGCCCATGATGGCCCAGCTGCGCGTGCACGCCGAAGAGTGGCGCACCGACGAGCGCATGCGGGCCGTGGTCGAAACCGTCCGAGCCGACCCGACCGCACGCAAGCTCTGGGACGCACCTGACCTGCCCGCCATTACCCACCCGGCTTCGGAACAACCCCGCCGCTTCTATCTGGCGGGCCGGGGGAACCAGGAATTCGCCGTCCGGTTCATGGCAGGAACACCTGACGAACTTCCCTCATGCCGCCTCATGGTCGTTACACCCGCAGAGGCTGTATCGAGCAACTAGGTCTTGGTCTTGGTGGTGTTGGTCCTCGACAGATTCGGATGCCGGAGCTGTGGCTCGGCAGTCGAGGAATATGTCAGGCGGCGCGGCTGGCGACGGCATGCGTGCTGACCCTGCTTGGCGGCCTTTTCCGCTGCAGCGGATGACGGAGAATCCCCCCGATCAGGTGGGCGTGCTGTGGCCTCGGTTTGCAGAGAGTATTTTCTATTGCGCTGAACTCCCAGTGTTTATAGGCTATTTCAGCGCCTTCGCCGTCAAGTCGATGGAAGGGCCGGAGGTGTCCAGGGCGAAGATGGGGCCGCAGTGTTGCTGAGAGGCGGGCTGCCATCCCGTACGGCACCGCCTTCGATACAGGCTGTCGTGCCCGTGGCGAGAGCTTGCAGAGCGACGAGAATCCTCAGCCTCGCCTCGGGCCGCACCTCGCCGATGAACTGATACGTGGGCATGACGCGCACGTTGGCCCGAGGGTCGCGGTAGGCCAGGCCATCAACCGCTGCACTGGTCATCAGCGCGGATGCCAGCACGTGGGTGATGACCTTCCGCCGACGAGTCTGCACCCGATCCACGACGACCCGCCGAAGGATGGGGAGACCTTCGCGCGAAGCAAGTACCCGCTGAGCCGCCTCCTCCGGGGACTGCCCCACGCGGACATCGCCGACGGGCAACATGAGCATCCCGCACAGGTCGGCGACTGCGAGGCAGTCCGTGCCGACTGGTATTAAGAGTGCGATGCCGACGATCGGGGGGCGCCAGTCCGCGTACGGAGTTCTGCGCTGTGTGGGTATCGCGGCGGTGGTGGGCGTCAAAGGGAGCCCCCTTGTACTGCTGCCGCGATCTGGGCGAGGTGCTGTGGTCGGCTGGTGCTGGGGATGGGAGCGATGTGGCTTCCACGATCGAGGAGCCAATTCAGGGGTTCGGCGGGTCCGTTGGTACGGGCGAGGAGGCCGGCGCCGAGCGGTCGGAAGGCAACGTAGGGAATGCCGAGTTCGCCGCACACCTCCACCGCGTCGTCGAAACGGTCGGTGGTGTTGAAGACGTTCTGCACCGCGGCGACCGTCAGGGTCTTCCCCACCAGGCGGATGACCTCGGGGGTGACCTTGGACAGGCCGATGTGCCCGATCTTTCCCTCATCCTGCAGCGCCTTCAGGAGGGCGATCTGATCGTCGAGTGCCACCTCGGGATCGATGCGATGCAGGTAGCACAACTCCAGCCGCTCCACGTCCAGTCGGCGCAGGCTCGCTTCCACGCAGGCCCGCAGGTAATAGGGGTTGCCGAGAGGTATCCACTGACCTGGACCTGGGCGCACGAAGCCGACCTTCGTGGCGATCAGCATGTGCTCCGGGTACGGGTAGAGCGCGTCGCGGATCAACTGCTCGGCCGTGTGGGGGCCGTAGGCGTCGGCAGTGTCGATATGGCTGATGCCATACGTGTGTACGGCCTGGCGCAGGACGCTGAGCGCGGTCTCACGGTCTGCGGGTTTGCCCCAGGTGCCGGGGCCGGTCAGGCGCATCGTCCCGAAGCCGAGCCGGGACACAGACTTCCCGGCGATGGTGATGGCGCCCCCGGGCAGCGCGGATGTCATACGAGGGCCTCCGTCAGGCAGCTCCGCACGGCTTCGTCGACGATGTGGGCCTGGCTGTCGGGGTCGCTGTAGACCCGGAGGTGGGGGATGTCGTCGCGGTCCAGGAGCTGGTGGGCATGGCGGTCGACGAGGCGACGGTAGCGGGGGTCGTAGTCGTGGCTGCTGGCGACCGGCACGCTCTCGTCGAGGACGGTCGCCAACAGCAGGTGGCACTTGGGGAGCTGGGTGGCGGCGAGGGTGAGGAGGCGCTCGCGTTCCGTCCGGGGAGCGGTTTCGCCGCGGTATTCGAGCGCGGCGTGGAAGTAGGCGAGGGCGTCGTGGGCGGCTCGGTCGAGGAGGACGACTTCGGCGCCCTGGGCGATGGCGGCGATCTCGTCGGCAACCCCTTGCGTGATGATCCACTCGGTGGACTGGGCGGTGTGGTGCTGCATCTTGGGCAGGCCGGCCGCTGCGGCGCGTTTACCGAGTCGGCTGGTGCGGCCCACGGTGATTCCTTCGGCGCGCAGTTCCATCTCTATGCGCTTCAGGAGCGTGGTCTTGCCGGTGGAGTGGGTGCCGAGCACTCCGATACGGATGGGCTGGTGGGTGGTCACCACAGGGTGGGGTCCTCTTCTGGTTGTGGGGCGCCGGGCAGGCCGGGCGGCACGGCCGCAGCGATCAGCTGGTCCCAGGTCTCGAAGTGGCCGGCCATGGCGAGCAGGAGCTGGGCCGTGGCGTAGGCGTCGTAGGTCGCGCGGTGTCGGCCAACCCTCGGGGCCTGCGACAAGTCCGGGGTCACGTGTTTGATCAGGGCGTCGAGGGTGTACGACGACAAGTCCGTATAGGTCGCCTTGGCCAGGCGCAGGGTGTCGATGACCCCGGCCGGCTTCCACGCGGGTAGGTGGCGATGCAACTCCCGGTAATCGACATGGGCGTTGTGGGCGCAGATCCAGTCCTGGCCGAGGAAGTCACCTACCTCGTCGGCGAGTTGAGCCCATACGGGCTGGTCGGCGAGGACGTCGTTGGTCAGGCCGTGGATGCCCGCCGCCCGTGCCGTGACCGGCCGCTCGGGGCGGATCAGCCATGCTCCGGCTGTGGAGGTATCGGGGACTCCGGCGCGGACGGGCAGTGCCGCGATCTCGACGAGGTCGGGCGGGTTGGTGCCGTTGCCCTCGACGTCGACGACGAGCAGCGGGGGCCAGGAGGCGAAGTTCATGGCGTGATGGGTCCGTTCTCCGCCTCCCAGCCAATGGGGGCCCGGCCGTGTCGGCGGTAGAGGTGGGGCTTGGCGCGGTCGTGGCACTGGTAGCCGAACCCGTGCTGGAGGTAGTAGCGCGGCGGCTCGTCCAGTCCCTCGACGACGATGGCACGATCGTTGATCTCAACGTCGCCGATCGCGCCGAGGGCGCGCGCCTGCCGGGTGACTTCCGCCAGATCCGGCCTGGCCCAAGCCCCTTTGCACAAGGCGATCTGCTCGGGCGGGCAGATGCGGCACAGCTCCTCGATTCCGAAGTGGCCGTTGTAATCGGCCTCGCCGTGGGCGTAGGCGACGCCGCAGCTCGTCTTGAGGAACAAGGTCCCCCACGGGGCGCCGCCGGGCTCATTCCGGGACGCGTACGCCTCCGTGATCCGCTGCTCGGCCAGCTCCGGCATGATCTTCCGCCGAGCCGTCGCGTCGTACGGCGTCGGCAGGCCGTGTGCCTCGTAGTAGGCCCTGATCTCGTCGCGGAAGAACAGGCCGGTGAACACGGTGGCGTGGGCGTGCAGGGACAGTTCGCGAGCTCGCTCGATGTGCTCGTCGGAGTCGTTGAGGCCCGGCACGATCGGACGCCAGTACAGGACGGTCCGGTAGCGGTCGGCGTGCTCGTACAGCATGCGGAGGCTGTCGGCCGCGTACGTCGAGTTCACCGGCTCGATGGCCGGGTCGTCGATGCCGGAGTGCGTCACCAGAATGGTCAGGCGCAGGTTCGTGTGGGAGTTGAGGACGGCGCAGTCCTGGGCGCTCACGCGCCAGCGCGTGATGACCAGGACGTGGTTGGTCAGGCCGCGGTCGTCGAGGTCGCGCAGTACGGCGAACAGGTGCGGCTTGACTACCGGCAGCATCGGGTCGGTGGCCCGGTTGAACAGCTGGATCGGTGTCCGGTGCGGCCGGAAGTAGGGGTGGCTGACGAGGGCGGCGACGGCGGCCTCGTCGGTCATCAGGCGCTTCGGCGTCTTCATGTCGAAGTTGTCGAACAGGTGGCGCACGCAGTAGCCGCACTCCAGCGGGCAGCCGACGATGTGGTTGAGCGACAGCCCGGACTTGCGGTATTCGATCACCTCGGCGAGCGCGGGCTTCAACTCGCCGATCTGCTCCCCGGTCAGGAGCGGAAGCAGGCGGCCAGGTACGACGGGAACGGTCATCAGGACCTCCACACGGGGGTGTTCAGCAGTCGGCGGACGTGGGCTGAGCGGGGATGTGGGCGGGAGCGGTGAGCAGGCTGCGGCGGTTGGCGCCGAACCACGTGCCGAAGTCGCGGCGGGCGGCGTCCGCGTCGTCCGAGGTGTGTACGAGGTTGTGCACGAGGCGCTTCTCGTCGAGCGCGCGCTCGAGGCTGTCGTGGCCCAGATCGCCGCGGATGGTGCCGGGCGCGGCCCGCAACGGATCGAAGTGGCCGATCAGGCGCCGCAGTTGGTTGTGGATACCGGGCTCGCCGTAGGCGAGAGCGACCGTCACGGCCTTGCCCGCGTAGGCGTCGTCCAGGCAGGTGGGGATGTCCCGGTCGGGGAAGTGGTCCGCGTCGACGAGGAGATCCCAGTAGTGCACGTGGGCCTGCCAAGGCTGCACGACGACGGTGCGGCGGCTCGCGATGGTGCAGCCGGCGGCCTCGATCCGCGCCAGGACGGTGTCCGTCAGGCGGCGCTCGCCGGCATCCGGCTTGCACAGGATCACCGAGCACCGGTCGAAGTCGGTGATTTGCAGGCGGCGGCCCGGCCCGTACCAGGTCCCGTACTCCCGGCGGGCGCTGGCCGCGTCGTCGCTGGTGTGGACGAGGTTGCGTACGAGACGGTTCTCCGCCTCGGCCGCTGTAAGGCTGTCGTCGCCGAGGTCACCGCGAATCGTGCCGGTTGCCGCCCGGAGTGGATCGGTATGCCCGATCAGCTCCCGCAGCCGGGCGTGGAGGCCGGGTTCACCGTGCGCGAGAGCGACGGTGACCCGTCGGCCCGCGAACGCGGCATCGATCCGGACAGGCAGATCGGGTCGGTTGCGACGCCCGGTGTCGGCGAGGAGATCCCGGTAGACGACGTGCGGCTGCCACGGCTCAGCGATCAAGTTCAGACGGTCCGTCACGGTGACGCCCGCGCCGGAGATCCGGTCGAGGACCTGTTCCACCATGCCGCGCGCCACCGCGTCGGGTTTGCACAGGATGACCGCCCAGCGGTCGAAGTCGATGCCCTCGCCCTCCACCACAGCACCGCTGAGCGGCCGGCCGCCACTCACTCGGAACCGCCGCCCGAAGTCGCAGCGCAGACCGGCCACTTGCGTTCCATGAGCCAGCGCAGGCCAGGATCGAGCGCGGCCAGGACATCCGGGTCGAACGCCGTCGTCTGGTCGTGCTGGATCTGCCGGTACAGCTCGAACAGCAGCACTGCCTGCTGCCAGTACGGATCCAGGTCCAGGCCCGCAATGCGCTCGGCGGTGTAGCGGCGATAGTTCGTGCGGAGCACGTGTTCGTGGTGCAGTACGTCCGCGATGGTTGAACCATCGGTGTCCCGCGGCATCTCCGGAAACGGGAAGGACGGCGGCGCCGACCGGGAGTCCGCCTCCGCCAGGACTCGCTCGACACGCTCGGCGTCGCTGTCGTTGACGTGGGCGGAGCCGATCGTGTGCGTGTACGTCCCCAGCTCCAGGCCGAGTTGGATCGCCGCGTACTCGTGGATCATCGTGAAGGAGAAGACGTCGGACAGCAGGCCGCAGTCGAGGTCGTTCGCCCGCATGTTGCACACCATGTGCAGTCGCCCGTCGCGCAGCAGCAGGTGCAAGCCGGCCAGGCATGCGACGTCGGGGTTGTCGAGGTCGGCGAGTTCCTTCGCCTCGAACACCGGCAGGTAGCCGCGTTTGCTGTCGGCCTCGTTCAGCAGCAGCTTCACCACCTGGTCGAACTGAGACTTGCCGCCACGGATCGGGCTGAACAGCGAATGTCCGTAGGCGGACCCGCCGAGACGGATGCCGTCGGCGCTGCTGGCGTGCATGGACGTCGAGTAGTAGCCGATCATCTCCAGGTCCCGGCGGCCCGCGAGGTACCACAGAGCCTCGGCGAACTGGAACACCGGATTCGCCCGGCGCTCGGCCAGATACGGCAGGCGCTGGCGGGGATCCGTGAGTCGGAAACTGACCCCGATCACTTCACGGGCGGCATTACCGCGCGCGTCAATTCGATGCTCCGGTTGCTCCGTTGCGAGACGCAGCAGAGCGACGTAGGCACCCTCGACGCTGTCGAAGATCGATGCTGTGAGCAATGCATTCTCCAGATCGTGAGAACAAAGTGGAGTCAAGTGGGGCTCGGCTACAGGGAGTTGAACCCGTGCGCGGCAGTGGATGAGAACGGGACTGCCGCGCACGGGGGTCGGGAGCGGGGATGTCCACGGGGTTGGTGACCCGGCCCAGGCCGGCAGCGTCGATAAACCTGATGGCGCCGGTGTCAGGCGCGGCCACCTGTTGCACGGTCATCAGCGACCGGCGCGAAGTCGATGGCGGGCTGGCACTCTTGCGTCGCGCTGTGCGTGGTCAGCGGTTGTGCGGGGTCCGGCTACCGGTTACTTGGTAGTGATTGCGTCATCGCCGTAGAGGCTGTCGGGTGTGTGACTGCGAATGTGCCGGTCCGCGAGAGCCCCTTGGGTGTTCGTCGACTTCGGGTTGGGGTTGTCCTTGGTGTCCTTCTTGATCTGGGCTATCGCGGCTCTGATGGTGGACTTCTTGTTGCTCGTCACGCGTTGCGTATTCTTTCTGCTCGGTTCTCATCGGGGACCGCTCCATCTGTCGGCCGTCTCAAGGGGGCGGTCGGAGCGGGGTCTCGGTAGCCCGTCCCCTGTTGCGGGCCATCCGCCCTGGGCAGAGCGGAGGCGCCTTCGCAGTCAGCGGACGGAAGTTCATGGCGCGTCGGCCTGGACCGATCGGCCTTCCACGAGATACGCGGGGTGCAGGGACGGGTCTTCCAGCAGCGCGACGGCTGCTCGGATGCGCCGCTCGGTGTGCGCTCCGGCCACGTCGCCCAGTTGATGGAGCAGTACGAATCGGTACCCGATCAGCTCCGGCTGTTCCCCCGGGGCCGCTTCGGGCAGGACGACCTTCGTGTCGCTCGGCACCGTGCCGAGGTCGTAGACGAGGTTCAGCCCCTCTGTCGCCCCGGTCGCCTCGTTGCGTGGAACGTAATCGACCGCAAGGAGCCGTCCCGGCGTGATGATCAGACCCGTTTCCTCGCGCACCTCCCGCGCGCAAGCCGAGTGCGGCGCCTCGTCTCCGTCCGCGCAGCCGCCCGGCAGTCCAAAGGCCCCGTCCTTGTAGCTCTTCTGCACCATGAGCACCGCCCCGGTCTCGTCCCGGATGATGGCGAGTGCCCCCCGTACGACGGCGGGGCGGATTCGTGAAGTCGGTGTCCTTATGCATACCTCTCCTCTGGTCAGCGTTATGGGAGCTGCTCTTCCTGAGCGGCGGAAACCAGGTCGTCCAGGTCGACGACGGTGACGCCTCGTAGCTCGCGCACGAGTTGCGAGGCCAGGAACCACGGGGTCCACTGCCGGTGTCTGTAGGGCAGCGGGATTCGTGCCAACTCGCTGTCGAACTCGACGGGTTCGGGGCGTCCGTTGGCACCGGTGCGGTAGAGCGTCCCGATCACTCCGTGAAGCCGCGGCACTCTGGCCCGGAGTGCGACAGTTCCGGCCCGCACGAGGTATCCGCACTGCTCGACGGCGGCCTTCGCGTGCTCCAGGCACAGAGGCGGCTGGGCCGTGAGGTGCCCTTCCCAGCCGTCGGTGGACCTGGTGTCCTGCTGCGCGGCCAGGAACAGGTATCCCAGTTGGGTACGGCTGGGCTGCTGCACGCATACCTGGCACCGCAGTTCTTCCATGCACTCGCGCTGCCGCGATGGGTGTACGTCCCGCCACCGTGGTCTCCCGACGATGTCGTTGCTGTGGCGGGACTGGGAGCAGCGTGCCCAGAGCACGCCCCGCTCGTCCCGATCGCCCGGTCCTTCGTTCAGATAGAACAAGCCCTTGCCGCCGGGCCGCAGGCCCAGGCTCGACAGCGAGTCGGCCTGTTCGCCTTGGCGTGCGGTGATGTACGGCACGAGGCGGCTGGCCGGGGCGTGCGTGCTGGTCCTGGAGCGCGCCTCGCTCGACGTAGCGCGCGTCATAAGGCGGTATCTCCCATCAGGTCGAGGATCGCGAGGACGGCCAGGGCGAACCGCCGGAGATGGCCCGGTGCGTCATCGGGGTAGGGGTACTCGGCGCTGAGGTAGACAAGGCGCCGAATCTCGTCGACCGGGTATGGCTGCACGAGGTAGGGAACGATCTCCACGAACGTGGTGGTCGCCTCCCGGAAGCGCGCGGCGATGGCCGCGACCAGATGCAGGTCAGGGTGGGCGTGCTCGCCAAGTACGGCTTCCAGGTCCTCGTACAGCTGCTCGTCGATCGCCTCGCCGGCGAGCGAGCGGCGAAGGCCGAAGAGGACCACACCCAGCGTCTCGTGATCGTTGGAGGTTCGTGGACGCAGTAGCCGCACGGCGACATCAGCCGTCACTGTGACCATCACGACCTCCCGTCGGGGATCGCGAGGGAGCACCACGTCGTTTTGCCGTCGCGGCTCACCCCCCACTCCTTCGCGAGGGCCGCGACGAGTAGCAGGCCGCGGCCGTTCTCGTCGGCCACGCTGGCGGATCGCAGTCGAGCCGGAGTAGGGGTGCCGTCGGTCACTTCGATGCGCAGTTCGTAGGCGGAGTGCCGAACTCGGAGCTGGACTGGTTGTCCCTTGCCGTGCTTGATGGCGTTGGTGACCAACTCGGAGACGACGAGCGTGGCGGCGTCGGTCAGCATCGCCAGGTCCCAGTGGCGCAGTTGAGCCCTGGTGATCCGTCTCATCTGCCCAACGCGGCACTCATCCGGAGGAAAGTCGGCCTCGAAGCCGCCCTCGCCCGCTTGGTCCCAGGTTTCGATGGCCGCGGCGACAGACGTGCGGGAAGTCCTCGCTCCTACGGCGAGCGGCTGGGCTCGCTGGGTCATCACCCCGCCTCCGAAAACACGGGTGTACGGCTGGAGGCGGGGGCGGGCGCGAACCCTCGGGGCATCGGAAACAGGGGCTCGCCGAGGGCCCGCCAGAAGAGCCGATCTCCGGTGAAGGCGCGTCGCGCGTGAAGCCAGCGTTCGTTGTCCAGCAGGTAGCCCTGACCGGGAGCCAGGGCAAGCCGCACCTGGTGACGTCCGGCTGCTGCCCGCAGCTGCGGGAGGTAGGGCTGCACTATCGGGTTCCAGCGTGCCAGTTCGTCGAACCGCAGGCGCACGGACACCCGTAGATCGTCGTGGACGGTGAACACTTGCGTGGCATGGCCGTCTCCGGCCCCGAAGAACGCGGTGCGCGCTTGTGCCAGCGCAGCCCCCGCCTCCTGCTCGCCGGCGAAGAGGTCGGCGTGCACGGCCTGTCCGTCGGTGAGCAGGCACTCCCCACCCGTGGCGGCAGCTTGCCCGCACACGAGGAGCATCAGACGGGGCGGGTTGGGGGTGCCGGAGCGTTCGGTGTGCGGATCAAGCGGGCCGTTGCCGAGCCCGGCAAATCCCGTCCGCTGCGCGTGGCGGCGGGTGTCGCGGATCGTGGTGAGCCCGTCCGAGTCGCTGTCGCGGTGCGGCACCACATTCATGGTCCGAGTCGCGAAGTCGAGCACGGCAGCGCGCGAGGCGAGTCCGTCGACAGTGACCAGGCCCGTGTCCCGCAGCCGCTCCGCGATCTCCTCAGCGGCTCCGGGCACAGCGAGGTCGACACGGTTGCGCATGAAGACATCGGTGTACGGCTGCTGAGCTCGGCGCATCACGGATCTCCTTGGCTGCGGTGGATTGGT
The DNA here is from genome assembly GCF_042959425.1 of Streptomyces sp. NPDC007896. Classification (NCBI taxonomy): domain Bacteria; kingdom Bacillati; phylum Actinomycetota; class Actinomycetes; order Kitasatosporales; family Streptomycetaceae; genus Streptomyces; species Streptomyces sp. NPDC007896. Next base: position 623,011 of record NZ_JBIBKX010000003.1, read on the forward strand.
CCCACTGTTCGGCGCCGCTGGACCGGAGGTAAAGCGACAGATTGTCGACTCGGGCAATTCGCCCACGCCCGACTCGTGCCAGCGGCCGCGTGCTACGTTCCGACCACCCCCGGCCGTACGTGCAATCCGAGGAGAGCGATGGCGTACACGCCCACCACCTGGCCCGTCTCCGTCAAGGGCGTAGCCGTTGACAGCCACCGACGCGTACTGCTGCTGAAGAACGAACGCGAGGAGTGGGAGCTGCCCGGTGGGCGACTCGAACCCTCTGATGGCACACCTGAGTTGGCGGTGGAGAGGGAGATCGAGGAGGAGACGGGCTGGGCGGTGAAGGCCGGTCCTCTCCTGGACGTGTGGATCTACCAGCCCCTGCCCGTGGCCATGCCGGACCGGCGAGTCGTGATCGTCACCTATGGCTGCATCGTCCTCACCCCGGACAAGACGCCCGTGGTGAGTCACGAGCACAAGCAGCTCGGCATGTTCACCGCTGACGAAGTGGCGGGCCTGACCATGCCGGACGGATACAAGCAGTCCATCGCCGCCTGGTACGCACGGATGTGACGGATCATGGACAGGTCGATGGTCCTGCGGCGCTCGCAACACACCGTGTGGCACTGGGCAACCCCGCAGGCCGAGGCAGTCCTCGCCTCCCGCGATATCGGGGCGATCCTGCGCTTCCACCGTGCCGTGCACGGCATGAACCAGTCCGAACTCGGGCGGCTCCTCGGCTACGACAAGACGTACATCTCGCTCCTCGAACTGGGCAAACGGAGCCTGGATGACATCGGCTCCCGCCGACACATCGCGGAGACCCTGTGTCTGCCCCCGCATGTCGTCGGCGTCACCGATCCAGCCGACACCGACCACCGCGCCATGCTCCAGTTCGGTGAGTCCACGGTCCGGCTCGCCGAGATCGCCCGCCAGTCCGGACACGCCTCCGAAGCCGTCGCCGAGTTGTGGCCCCTGGTCGCCCGGCTCGAGGCCCGCATGGAGGACGGGCACACGGAACGGGACGTCCTGCACCTCCTGGCCCGAGCCCGTGTCGGCCTTGGCGTCGCCCTGGGCAACGTCCTGCCGGAGGAACGACTGAGCACCGCCGCGCACCGGACCGCGAAGAGCATCGACATCGCCCGCTACTTCGGCGAACCGCCCTTCACCTCCTACGTGTTGCGCATGCACGGCAACGAACTGCGCAAGGCCCACCTCCACGGAGCCGCCGTCGACCGGCTGCAGCACGCGGCTGCCATCGCACCGCACAACGAGGCGAAAGCAGCCGTACTTCCGCTGCTCGCTCGGGCGGCCGGCGCCATCCGAAACCAGCTCCTGTTCGACGGGGCGATGCGGGAGACGAATCGGCTCCTGGACGAGACCGAACACACCTCGTTGTTCAACCCCTACGCCCTGCACGAGATCCGCCTGCGAGGGCTGATGGCCACCGGCAGGACCGAGATCGCCATACAGCTGATCGAGCAGGGCAGTCCTGTACCGACGACGACCGTCGCCCCGCAGTGGCGCGTGATCGAACTCATTACGGTGGCCCAAGTACGGCTGGCCGCCGACGATCATGGCAGCGCCGCGCAGTCCCTGCGCACCGCCGTCGACGAAGCAGTCCGCCAGCGACTTCCCCACCAACTGCAACGCATCGTGCGCGCGGCGGACTACCGGCTGCCGGAGATCAGGGAAGTCGCAGACCATGCCCTGGACCGGATTCGGCAGGAGATGGCCGCCTAACTGGATCTCGTCCCAGAGCAGCACCGGCCGGCCTCGGTCACTCGACTTAAGGAACGTGGTCATGGGCCCATGGCATCGCGTTGCAAAGCCGTCTACCAGGGGAATCCAGAGGGGGAAAAATCTGTCAAGGGGGGAAACTCCAGGGGGAATTGAGGCCATGATTGAAATCCGCCCACAACAGAGGTCACACTCATGACAGATCCGTTCGCCGAACTGTTGCTCCGGCTCCGGAAGGAAGCGGGCCGGACGCAAGAGGAGCAGGCAGACGCGATCAACGCGGTCTCCGGCCGGGTCACCATGACCCGCCGAGAGATCGGCCGCTATGAGAAGTTTGAGAACATCCCTACGAACCGCACACTCGCCCACATCGCAGTGGCCTCCGGCGTCCCCTTCGAGGAACTACTGCGGGAGGCCAAGGCCGCCCGCGCCCGACGGAAGTCGGGGAACGTCCGTGAACAGGAGGACCAGGACGACGTGAAGCGCCGCACGCTGCTGGGCAGTGCCGCCATCGGCGCGAGCGCGGCTGCCGAGCCCTGGGGCCGGCTCGCCTTCGCTCTCAGCAAGGGCTCCCACATCGACACGCCCGCCGCGGTCGCGCTCATCAACCGGGCTGCCGACCTGCACGTCCAGGAACTCAACGTCAGCGCCCGCCGCCTGCAAAGCACAGTTGAGTCCCACCTCGACGCGATCACCGCAGCCCTGCCCCACGCCGGCGAGCACGAACGGGCTCTCACCATCGCAGCCGGAGAAACCGCCGCCCTTGCCGGATGGGTGGCCTGGGACCTGGGCGAGTACGACAAGGCAGGCTCCTACTACGACGTCACGACCGAGTGCGCGGTGAAGGCCGGGCATCCTCCCCTCAGAGCCTTGGCCCTCACCTACGCCAGCTACGGGGCTCCGACACCGAAGAGGAAGCTGGAACTCCTGTCCCAGGCGTCCCAGGATGTGCGCGGACACGGCAATGCCACTGCCGCGGCCTGGGTCCTCGGGAGGCACGCGGAGGAAGCTGCCGCGGTCGGCGACGAGACAGGGGCGCTGCGTGCGCTTGACCAAGCACGCTTCGCTTACGACTTCGCGGATCACACCAGCGAACAGGCATGGGTCCGCTTCGTGACGCCGTACCGAATGGATTCGTTGGCCCTTTCCGTATACGGGCAGTTGGGGCGATCCGAACTCACCGCCACGGCCGACACCGCGGTCGACCGCCTGGGGGACGAACTACCGGACGGGGGCGTTGTCGTCCTCGGTGATCTCGCCTCCGCCCTGCTGCGCGGAGGCGACGTTGACCAAGGCGTCTACGTATCCCGCCAGTTCACGGCCGCATCACAGGCCAAGCCCAACACGATGGGCAAGGAACGCGCCGCGAAAATCGCCGCATGCCTCCCCGACAGTGAGCTGGAACTCGCCCACCATTTGCGGCAGTTCGCGTCCTGAATCGATCCTCTAGTTCGGTACACGGCGAGGTCAGAAGTCGACCGCAGTCGCGCGGTACGTCGTTCCTCAGTCCCGTGTCGTCTCCTCAAGAACCCACGACAGATACGCCTCAGACCCGCCGGTCACAGAAAGCGTGATCCACTGGGGGACGTCGTACGGGTGCTTCTCGGAGAGCCATGCCTCCAACTGCGGGAGACGGTCCGTCGTCGTCATGTACGAGATACGCCACTCCCGCGCCGTCTCGACCGCGTTCTTCCACCAGTAGACGGCGGTGATCGGTGCCTCGATGTGAACGCCGGCTGCCAACTTGCTTTCAACCGCGCCCCGCGCCAGGGCCTTTGCCTGTTCCTCGTCGTCGATGGTCGTCTGCGCGATCACAATCTCGTTGGCCATGCAACTACCTCTCCAGCTTGGTGTAGCACAACCCTATCCAGCCGTCTCCGGTGCTTGCCCACCTCTTCCGAGGCGGGGATTGCAGGGGCCGACCACCTTGAGCAGCGCCCGAGCTGGCATGATCCACTGCATGGCTGAGGGCCGGGAAGCTGTAGCGGAGCCAGCGCCGGTGTCGCTCACAAAGACCCCGGAGAAGGACTGACGACGCATACCGATGTGGGCCACTGCTACCGGCATAGTGGCCGTCACAATCGGCCTCATGCTTTGGGTCTGGGCGCCGTGGGTCGACCGCAGCCCGTTCACCGCCTACACGGTAGGGGCTCGCCGGGCGCCAAGTTGCCATACTCACTGCCCTCGTTGCGGGTGAGACGGCAAGGGCAGCTGTTCTTCTTGCCGAAACGATGCTCGGCGATCCGTGGGAGCAGGCCATCACGGCATGCTTGACCGTCCTGTGTCGCCGCGGCGCTGAGTTGCCGGTCGAAGACCAACTGGCGGCGCTGGCGACGACCTATCTGGAGTGGCCGACCGAACCTGGGATGACCGTCTTCGATACCCGGCTCGGCTTTGCCGCGCTCGACGCGACCGGTTCTGCCGAGGCTCCTACTGTCGACCGCATCGTCGAAGACCTCCACCGCAGGACAGCCGGTGCCGAAGACGGCTACGCGGCCCGCGAGAACCTGGCGCACCCGCTGTTCACCGCGATCGCCACGGGCAAGCAAGCCCAGGACTGCCGCGCTCTCGTGCATGTCTGCGCCCCTCGGGGCAGGGGCCATCCCGGACGAGCTGCAAGGACAGCTGGCGTCAGCTCTAGGTGCCAGCGGCATCGTGATCCGGGACAGCCATGCGCGCCGCTCCAATTCTGGGCGTACAACTCGGTGATCTGAGTTAGTGATCAGACAGGCACCCTCTTCCCTCAGACAGTCGTGCGCGACCGGAATTTGGCGCCGCCCTTGGTCAGCTGATCACTGCAGCGCAGCAGTACTGGACCATCGGCATCGCATGCGCCGGTCACCGTCGGGGAAGCCGGCCAGATCCACGGCGGGGATCATCAAGGGGCGAGTGGGTCTGTGTGACGAGGCTCCGGCATTCGCCCACGGCAGACGAGGAAATGGCCCACGGGACTGGAACCCCGTCCGGGATCATGCCAACGTACAAGGACCATGAAAACACCAGGTCAGCCACGAGGCGCGGCATTGAAGGTCAGCCCGCGGAGGGGCTGGTCGCTAGGCAGTACGCATGCCGCGCTGCTCGGTCTTACGGCCGCGTCCTGCTCCGAGGAGGTCCACCTGTCGAGTCCCGTCTTGCGATTCGCCCTCATCACGCGCCCTATCCCGCTCGGCACCGCGAACGACTGCCCCGGAGACGGAGGGCCTTGGCGCCACTTCCCAGGCTCTGCCTCTCTGGGGCTGCACGCCAGGATTTATTGGCGAGGATCTGCTGTATCGCGGTTACCGCAGTGGCCGAGAGGTGCCTACGTACATCGGTGCGCACCGCACCGCAGCACAGCAACGTGCCACGGAGCCTGGGTTGTTGGCGCTGTGACGTCGGAGGGTCCGTAATCTCGATCGGCTCACCGGCGGCAGGCTGCCCGTGCTCGTCACGGATGGCGCACCCTCGCCCTCTGCTCGTACCGCCTGGCCTCGTGACCGAGGCGGAAACAGGCGCGATGAGCACGCCTTCGTAGCGCAGGGCGATACATAGCAGAAGATCCCCGGTTACCGAAACCGGGGATCTTCCAGAGCATTGATGGTGTTCGCATTCGGCTGCGCTTGGCGGTGGAGCCGTGGCGGACGCAGTTGGCACGGCCGTACGCATCCGAGAGGAGATTTTGGGTGGCTGTTGCCTGCTGCTACATCAATGACCAAGCTTTCATGCCCACGGCCACTACTGCTCGCTACGCAAGGTCTCCTTCCGGACCGCTCGCTTGTGCGCCGAGAGGAAAACATCCGTTGTATCGACGTGTGATACCTGGCTGTGTCATGTCGTCCACTTCGGGACGGCGGCCGTGCAGAAATGGGAATTTCTGCTGCACACGATGCGCGCCTGGATTTCTGGCATGAAGCCTTTCTCAATGTGAAGGTGATATTGCATGGCTCGTCCTCCGGCGCTGAAGCTCGCCGAGGTTCTCGCGGAGATTCGTATGAGTCCGTCGGCGTTCTATCGAATGCGCACTCGCGGGCAAGCGCCCCGCATGATCAAGTTGCCCAATGGTGAACTCCGGTGTCGTCGCGCTGACCTGGATGCCTGGTGGGACATGTGCGAGAAAGATACTGATAATTGGCGATGAGTTATAATGTCCGCTTCTGGGACATACGGGAGCGCCCCGATCGGCGCAAGCCGTTTATGGTCCGGTGGACGGTCAATGGGCGCGAAAAATCAGAGTCATTCATGACCGTCGGGCTCGCCGACAGTAGACGGTCAAAGCTGATGACCGCGGCGCGCGATGGTGAACCCTTCGATGAGCGCACAGGGCTGCCAGCGTCCGAACTGCGAGATATCAAGCAGCGGACGACATGGTATGACCTTGCGCACGAATACCTCGACCAGCGTTGGGACCGCACCCCGGGAAACACCCGCCGTACACTGGCCGACGCATTCGCCACCATCACGCCTGCCCTTGTGCGCTCTGGCGTGACCTATGCGGAGCCGCGGGTGCTGCGGCGAGCGTTGTACTCCTGGGCGTTCAACAAGAAGGCGTGGGAGAAAGAGCCAGTTGAGGAATGGCGGCAGGCGCTGGACTGGATGAAGCGGAACTCCCTGCCTGTCAGCGCTCTCGCGGAAGCCGATGTGTTGCGACGGGCATTGGACGCCCTGTGCCTCAAGCTGGACGGCAAAGAGGCTGCGGCCAAGACGGCACGACGCAAGCGGGCTGCGTTCAACGAAGTTCTCAACATCGCTGTGGAGAAAGGATTCTTCACGGAGAATCCCCTCAACGGGCTCAGGTGGAACGCTCCAGCGGTCAACGAGGAAGTGGACCCGGCTGCCGTTCCCAATCCCGCCCAGGTCGCCCGTCTGCTCAGGGCGGTTGCCCAACAGCGTGGGCGCGGCCCTCACCTGGAGGCGTTCTTCGGCTGCATGTACTACGCGGCGATGCGGCCTGCGGAGGTCATCCATCTCCGGCTCGAACAGTGCCATCTGCCCAAGTCCGGCTGGGGGATGCTCAACCTATCGGGTGGCGTCGTCACATCAGGCAAAGAGTGGACGGACAGTGGTTCGGTGCACGAGGTGCACTCCCTCAAGCGCCGCGCGGCTACCGCGACCCGGCCTGTGCCCATCCCGCCGCAGTTCGTACGCATGCTCCGTGCACACATAGAACGCTTCGGTGTGGCGCCGGACGGCCGACTGTTTCGGAACCAGGCCGGCAACTACGTGGACGCAGCTGCATATGGCACAACGTGGGCGCGGGCACGGAAGTACGTCCTGACCCGTACAGAACTCGCCTCCAGGCTGGCAAAGCGGCCCTACGATCTCCGGCACGCCGGGATCTCGTTCTGGCTGTACTCCGGTGTGGACCCCGCAGAGTGCGCTCGTCGCGCGGGCCAGAGCATTGAGGTCCTCTTCCGCCACTACGCCAAATTCCTGGACGGCGTCCGAGAACAGGCCAACCGCCTCATCGAGCAGTCGATGCAGGAGTGGGATCGCGTCAGCCAGGGTGTGGAGTCTGAAGGGTGAGCCGGGGTTTGGTCCGTGACTGGTCCGGAAGTACTGGTCAGGAGCGGGATAGCAGTGGGAGGAACTGGGAGTTATGACGTAAGTTGGTCCTTGCCCCGGACGGACCGAGAGGAAGGCGCCTGACGGGCAAAAGCCCAGGTCAGGCGCCCTTCCTTGGGCCTCTAGAAGAAGCCCAGCTTCCTCGGCGAATATGACACCAGAAGGTTCTTGGTCTGCTGGTAGTGCTCCAGCATCATCTTGTGCGTCTCGCGGCCGATGCCGGACTGCTTGTAGCCGCCGAACGCAGCGTGCGCGGGGTAGGCGTGGTAGCAGTTCGTCCACACCCGGCCCGCCTGGATCGCACGGCCCGCGCGGTACGCGGTGTTGATGTCGCGCGTCCATACGCCGGCACCGAGGCCGTACAGCGTGTCGTTGGCGGTCTTGATGGCGTCGTCGAAGTCGTCGAACGACGTGACCGAGACGACCGGGCCGAAGATCTCCTCCTGGAAGATCCGCATCCGGTTGTCACCCTCGAAGATCGTCGGCTGGACGTAGTAGCCGCCCTTCAACTCCCCGTCGTGCTCGACACGTTCGCCACCGGTGAGGATCCTGGCGCCCTCCTGCCGACCGATGTCCAGGTAGGAGAGGATCTTCTCCAACTGGTCGTTGGAGGCCTGCGCGCCGATCATCGTGTCGGTGTCGAGCGGGTGGCCCGGCTTGATCAGCTCGGTGCGGGCGACCGCGGCCTCCATGAACTCGCCGTAGTGACCGCGCTGCACGAGCGCCCGTGACGGGCAGGTGCAGACCTCGCCCTGGTTGAGGGCGAACATCGTGAAGCCCTCGAGCGCCTTGTCCCGGAAGTCGTCGTTCTGCGCCCAGACGTCGTCGAAGAAGATGTTCGGGGACTTGCCGCCGAGCTCCAGCGTGACCGGCTTGATGTTCTCCGAGGCGTACTGCATGATCAGCCGCCCGGTCGTGGTCTCACCCGTGAACGCCACCTTCGCAACCCGCGGGCTGGACGCGAGCGGCTTGCCCGCCTCCACGCCGAAGCCGTTGACGATGTTGACGACGCCCGGCGGCAACAGGTCCGAGATCAGGCTCATCCAGTAGTGAATGGACGCCGGGGTCTGCTCGGCGGGCTTGATGACGACCGCGTTGCCCGCCGCCAGCGCCGGGGCAAGCTTCCAGACCGCCATCAGGATCGGGAAGTTCCAGGGAATGATCTGCGCGACGACCCCGAGCGGCTCGTGGAAGTGGTACGCGACGGTGTCGTCGTCGACCTCGCCGAGCGAACCCTCCTGGGCGCGGATCGCCCCCGCGAAGTAGCGGAAGTGGTCGATGGCCAGCGGGATGTCGGCGGCCAGGGTCTCGCGCACCGGCTTGCCGTTCTCCCAGCTCTCGGCGACCGCCAGCTTCTCCAGGTTCGCCTCCATCCGGTCGGCGATCTTCAGCAGGATGTCGCCACGCGCGGTGACGGAGGTGCGGCCCCAGCCGGGCGCGGCCGCGTGCGCCGCGTCCAGCGCGCGCTCCACGTCCTCGGCGGTGCCCCGCGCGATCTCCGTGAACGGCTGCCCGTTCACCGGGCTCGGGTTCTCGAAGTACTGCCCACGAGCCGGCGGCACGTACTCGCCGCCGATGAAGTGGTCGTAACGCGCCTGGTAGGAGACGATCGCGCCCTCGGTGCCGGGCGCCGCGTAACGGGTCATGCTGGTCTGCCTCCCGGAGAAGCGCTGCCCGCCGTTGGACAGCTCTCGCCGCGAGGCTAGGAGCGCGGACGTTGCAACGACGTTGCGGACGCGGCAGGTCAGCCCTTCCCGACGGCCGGCCGACGCCCCGCCTCGAACGCCGCGGGGTGCAGTCGGCCCGATGGCGCGGCCTGTTCGCGCTCCAGCCCCTCCAGCCGGGCCCGCACCGTCGCCGTCGGACGTACGGCGGCCAGCGCCCGCCATACGTCGAGGTCGTCCTCGCCCCACGGGGCGCGCGCCCAGTCCGCCAACAGGTCGGGGTCGCGACGGGCGATGAGCGCCGAACGCAGCCCGTCGGCGAGGCGGTGCCGCAACCGCACCACGGCCGGGGCCCCCGAACCCGGCAACAGCGGACCGGCGTACGCCGCCGCGGCCGCCGTGACCGCGCCCGTACCGAGCCACCGTTCGACCACCGCCACGTCGGACTCGACCGGCGCCATGAGCCGGTAGGGCCGTGAGCCCAGCAGGCCGGGGCCGAGCAGCCGACGCAGTCGGGTCAGCTCGGCGCGCAGGGTCACGGGCGTCACCGACTCGTCCTCGTACAGCGCGCACAGCAACTCGTCGCCCGACAGCCCCTCCGGGTGTCTTGCCAGCAGCACCAGGATCTCGCTGTGTCTGCGGCTGAGCCTGACCTTCCGGCCGCCCGTGACCAGTTGGGCCTCGTCGCGGCCGAGCGCGGTCAGCTCGAGCGTGTCCGCCGCCGATTCCGCCGGTGCGAGCAGTGCCAACTGGGACTCGGCGGCCCGCGCCACCGCCTGTACGAAACCGAGACTGTGCGGATGCGCGAGCCCGTCCCCACCCGTGATGTCCACCGCGCCGAGCACTCGCCCCGTGCGCGGATCGTGCACCGGCGCCGCGGCGCACGTCCAGGGCTGGACCCGCTCGATGAAGTGCTCGGCCGCGAACACCTGCACGGGCCGGTCCACGGCGACCGCCGTTCCCGGTGCGTTGGTGCCGACCGAGGTCTCCGACCACCGCGCGCCCGGTACGAAGTTCATCCGCCCCGCCTGCCGCCGCGTCGCCGGATGTCCCTCGACCCACAACAGCCGACCCTGCGCGTCGCACACCGCGAGAAGGTGCTCGCCGTCCGCCGCGAACGTCCCCATGAGCTCGCGGAAGAGCGGCATCACCCGGGCCAGCGGATGCTCCGCCCGGTAGGAGCCCAGGTCGCCGTCCGTGAGCTCCACCCGTGCCGTGCCGTCCGGTGCGACACCGGCCCGTGCCGACCGCCGCCATGAATCGGCCACCACGGAGCGCACCGGCCGCGGCACCGTGCCCGCCTCGGTGAACGCCTCGTGCGCACGGCGCAGTATCCGCACCCGCTCGACGGGGTCGGCTCCTGGTTCGAGGGCCACCCACGGTTCGGTCAACTCGGCCTCCCGGTAGGCGATGCGACTGGGACCATCGTCACTCCCGGTGCGGGCGCGGACAAGCACCGTGACGGAGCTCCTCACGTGGCGCTCACATCGGCGTGGGTCGTCGGGGAGCCGCGGCGGGCACTCCGTCAGGCGAAGTTGACGAGCCTTATGTACCGCGTCCAGTCCCAGTTCGGCCCCGGATCCGTGTGGTCGGTGCCCGGCACCTCGTAGTGGCCGATGATGTGAGCCCGGTCCTTGGGGATGCCGTGTTTCGCGCAGATCGCGGCGGTCAGCTTGGCCGACTCCTCGTAGAGAGCGTTGGTGAAATAGGCGGGCCGGTCCACCCAGCCCTCGTGTTCGATGCCGATGCTGCGGGTGTTGTAGTCCCAGTTCCCCGCGTGCCAGGCGATGTCACGCTCCCGGACACACTGGGCGACATGCCCGTCCGCCGATCGCACGAGGTAGTGCGCGGACACCTCCTTCTCGGGGTTCTGGAAGATGGCCACGGTCTTGGAATAGGTCTCCTGCGTGACGTGAATGACCACGTAGTCGAGCGGATAGGCCGTCGGCCGACTGGACGCCGTGTAGTTGGAGGTGCTCGCCGGTGCCCATTCGGCGAGCGGATAGTCGACGGCCGCCGTCTTCGCCGTCGCCTCTGTACCGGGCAATAACGCGTAAGGGAGGGCGGCGAGGGCGGCGCCGCCCTTGAGCAGGCGTCGTCGGCTCGGGAACGAACTGGCCCGTTCCATGGGGGAGTTGCCTTTCGGTGGTGGGGGGCGAGGGTCAGCCGCGCTCAGCGGCGCAGCACCGCGGCGGTGTCACGCAGGTGCGCGTGCAGGCCGCGGTGTGTCTCGCGGGCGGGCAGCCACTCCTTGCGGATCTTGGCGACGCACGTGTAGTTGGTGTCGCAGACGTTGGCGAGCGGCGATTCGACCGCCTGGGTCGCGAACTGGTAGGCGTCCAGCTCGCTGAACCCGTAGTCGCGCACCAACCACTGCACCAGGTCGAGCTGCGATATGCGGAACGCGTCCTCCAGCGGGCGTGCCGAGCCGGTCGAGATGATGTGCGTGTCGGACTCGATACGCGGCCAAGGGGTGGCGACTCCCTTGAGCAACTCGACGATCACCACCGTGTTCATCGCGCACTCGACGGCCACACCACACGTCTCGCCCTCGCCCTGCCGCGCATGCCCGTCACCGAGGCTCAACAGGGCACCCTCGACGTTCACCCCGAGGAAGCAGGTGACGCCGGCCCGCATCTCCGGAGTGTCCATGTTCCCGCCGTGCGCGTCGGGCACCAGCGCGGAGCGCACCTCGAGGTTCGCGGGCGCCACTCCGACGGTGCCGTGCATCGGGTCCATGGGCAACTCGATCCGGATGTCGCTGTCCCGGGCGCTGAACAGGGCGGTGCGCCGCTCCCGGTCGAGCTGCCAGATCCACACGGTCTCCGGCAGCGGCGGCTGCAGCGTGGCCGTGGTGTGTGTGGAGGTGAGCGCGCCGAACAGCGGGACCGTCGTCGAGGCCGCCCAGTCGCGAGCAGGCTCGATCGACACGAAGTGCACCGCCACGGTGTCGCCCGGCTCCGCGCCCTCCACGTGGAAGGGACCGGTCTGGGGATTGAGAAACGGGAACTCGCACACCTCGGACACCAGGTCCTTCTCCGAGCGCACCCGTCCGGCGAAGCAGTCCTCCGTGTACAGATCGAGGACGGTGCCCGGCGCGATGCGTGCCACGGGCGGCGCGCCGCCGAACGTCCAGGCGTACTCGCCCGGTTCGGGGCGCACGGTCAGGATGCGAGGGTCACTCATGGCTGCACGGCTCCGCTCTGCCGAAGGTCGAAGGACTCGGGGGACTCGGGGGACGAGGTCTCGTCGAGGTGGACACGGGCGGTCTCGGCTATGCGCCCGGGGTGGCGCCGCGACAGGACGATCAATACCACGACCCCGGCCGCCATCCAGACTCCGACAACCGGTCCCGCGTACGAGACGGGCGCGGTGAGTTCGGAAATGAAGTCGAAGACGGGCAGGCCCGCGGCCGTCAGCAGCGCGGGGACGAAGGCGACGATGCCCAGCAGAGGGAAGAGCAGATGCCGCACCGGTTTGAGCAACTCGCGTCGGCGGCGCAGAAAATAGCACGCACAGGCGAGGTTCACCACGATGTACACGCCGATGACGACCGTGACGATCACCGTCGCGAGCAGCAGGAACGCCGTGACGGGGTCGTAGTACAGACCGAGGCCCAGGACAGCCGCGACCGCCACGGCGCACTGCGCGGCGACGCCGGCGACGGGGGAGCGGTGCCTCGGATGCAGGTGCGTGAAGAGCCGCGGGAACAGCTTGATCCGGGCCAGGGCGAAGGCCGTGCGGGTGGAGACCGTCGCGCAGGCGTTGGCGTTGGCGATCGTGGAGTTGACCACCGCGAGGAACACCAACACCCAGAACAGTCCGAAGGAAGCGCGAGCCACGCCTTCCCAGGACGCCGCGCCGGAGGCTCCGAAGCCCCCGAAGCGGTCGGGGCCGAAGTACACCGACATGGCGTACGTGGTGAGGACGTAGAAGAGACCGATCCCCAGTGCCGCGCCGAGGACCGCGCGGTGCATGGTCCGGCGGGGATCTTTCGTCTCCTCGGCGAGCGGTGCCGCCGCCTCGAATCCGGCGAAGGCCAGCACCGTGTAGACCGATCCCGCGAACACGCCGCTGACGCCTTCGTATCCCTTGGCCGTGTGAGAGGTTCCGAACACCGACAGCGTGTTGTCCCCTCCGGCCTTGGCGATCAGCCATACCGCGAAGGCAAGGAAGACCAGCACTTCGAAGACGCCGAGGACGGTGCCGAAGCGAGCCGAGGCGCGCACTCCGAAGTATCCGGCGACCGCGATGATCGCCGCGCCCGCGAGCGACCACGGCCACCACAGCTCGTCCGGGTAGGAGGACCACTCCTGGTGCAGTGTGCCCGCCGTGGTGAACCCGAGTTGCAGGAGCAGCAGCGGTGGCACCAGCGCCTCGACGAACACGTAGCCCCAGCCGACGAGAAACCCCACGGCCGGGTGCAGTCCCTGGGCCGCGTACGTGGCCACCGAGCCCGCGGTGGGCAACTGTCGTGCCAGCTCGGCCACGCAGGACGCGGTGAAGAGGCAGGCGACGAGGGCTATCAGTACGGAAAGGGGCAGACTGCCGCCCGCGAAGGCCGCGCCCGACGGAATGGACGCGGCGACAGCCGCGGCCGGCGCCATGGCCGTGATGCTCTGGAACAGGACCTCCCGCAGCCCGACAGCCTCGCGCCGCAGTTCTGGAACCGTCTCCCCCGACATCTGAACCCCCCGATCCCCCGATTCGCCCGGACAGCCGGCCATCGGCCCGACGGCTGCGCCTCGCGTGAATTACGGTACGGCGCTTGCCGGTTGGGCGGGAGGGCACGGCGTTCGTCGGTGGACAACTCCGGGACTGTGGACAACTCGGTCACCCGTGAGGGGGAAAGGGACCCTGAGCACCGCGCCGCCGACCGAGATGACCGCGCTACCCCCGCTCCGCGAACCCCGCCGGATCGTCGAGCACCGCCCGCACCACCGAGTGGGCGGCCCCCAGCAGCGGCCCCTCGGGTCCCAGCGGTGACACGGACACGGCACAGGCGGGGCCCGCCGTGCGCCGCGACAACTCGTCCTCCAGCGAAGGCAGCAGCCACGGTGCGAGACCGGACAGCGCTCCACCCAGTACGACCGTCTCCGGATCGAGGAGGTTGACCGCGCCCGTGAGCGCGATACCGAGCGCGGTCCCGGCGTCGCGCAGGGCACGCCGTACCTCCGCATCGCCCTGGGCGGCACGCTCGGCCAGCAGCCCGACACGGTCCTCACGCGGCTCCAGACCGGCCGCGCGCAGCACGGCCTCCTCACCCGCGTACTGCTCGAGGCAGCCCCGTCCGCCGCACGGGCAAGGAGGGCCGTCCGGCCACACCGGTACATGCCCCAGCTCGCCCGCGAAACCGCGGGTTCCGCGCAGCAACCTTCCGTCCACGACCACGGCCGCACCGATGCCGATCTCCGCGGACACATGCAGGAAGTCGCTTGGGGTGGCATCGCCGAGCCAGAGTTCCGCCAGACCGCCGAAGTTGGCCTCGTTGTCCACGGTCAGCGTGAGGTCCCCGGGCAGCAGCGCGCCCAGATCCGTGTCGTGCCAGTCGAGGTTGGGGGCACGAACCACGGTCCGGGCGTCGCGGGCCACCAGACCGGGCACCGCGACCGCGAGGCCCGCGGGCCACAGCCTCTCCCGTTCGGCCTCGGCGACGACCTGCCGCACCAGCGCGGTCAGCTCCTGGAGCACCGGCTCGGGCGGCCGACCGCGGTTCGTGCCGTGCCGCACCGCCCGCGCCCGTATGTCACCGCGCAGATCGACGGCGCACACCGCCAGATGGTCGACGCCGACCTCCGCGCCTATCCCGGCGGGGCCGTGCCCGCTGACGGCGAGCGCCGAGCCCGGTCGCCCCACCCGTCCGGGCCGCTCGGGGCCCAGCTCCTCGAGGAGCCCCGAGCGGATCAGTTCGTCCACCAGCGTCGAGACCGCTGCCCTCGTCAGACCGATGTGCGAGGCGACGGCGGCACGCGACAGCGGCCCCTCCGCGCTCACGGTGTGCATGACACGGGAGAGGTTGCGGCGGCGCATGCCCTGTTGGGTGTCGGGCAGTCGACGGCCGGAACCGGTCGGGTGGGCCTCGTGCAGTGGTGCGGTCATGCCTCCGTCAGTCCTCGTCCGGCCGGTCCCCTAGGGGCTGTCCTCGTCTGTGCTCGCTCGGTGCTCGCTCAGTCCTTGTTCGGTTCCCGTTCCAGGAGCGGGGCCGCGTCGGAGAGTACCCCGGCGATCCTGGCGAGCGTCTCCTCGTCCCGGTCCACGGCGTCGAGCACCGGCCCGTGGGCCGTTCCCCAGCGGCGGGCCACCGCGGCCGGGTCCTCGCCGGTCAGCAGGCCCGCGGCCTGCGCGGCGGCACCCAGCGCGACCAGTTCCTTGGCCTCGGGCACCTGAACCGGACGTCCTGACAGTCGGCGTACGGTCTGCTGCCAGGCCGTTCCCCGGGCGCCTCCGCCGATGAGCAGCAGCGGCGCGGAGCGGTCCGCGTCCGGGTCGAGCACCAGGTCGAGGGCGCCGAGGAGCGAGTGGACCGCGCCGTCGTACGCCGCCTGCAGCAACTGTCCGCCCGTTGTGTCGTGCCTGAGGCCGTGCAGCAGTCCCGAGGCATGGGGCAGGTTCGGGGTGCGCTCGCCGTCCAGGTAGGGGAGCAGCGTCACGCCGACGCCCGGTTCGACGGCCTCGCGGTCGAGGCCCAGCAGCGCGGCGACACGATCGACGGCGAGCGTGCAGTTCAAGGTGCAGGCCAGGGGAAGCCAGTCGCCGCGTGCGTCGGCGAAGCCCGCGACGGTGCCGGTCGGGTCGGCGGGGCGCCGTGTCGAGACGGCGTACACCGTGCCGGAGGTGCCGAGGCTCAGTACGGCGGTGCCGGGGCGCAGTCCGAGGCCGAGCGCGGCGGCGGCGTTGTCGCCGGTGCCGGCGGCGACCAGCGTGCCTTTGGAGAAGGGCAGCTCATCGCGGGCGTGCACGGTTCCGGCCACCTCGCCGGGCCGGGCGATGCGGGGGAGCATCGCCGGGTCGAGTCCGACGTGCGCGAGGACTTCCTCGTCGTACCTCTCCGTACCGGACGCCCACCAGCCGGTACCGGAGGCATCGCCGCGGTCGGTCGTGCCCTCTCCTGTGAGGCGCTCGGTGAGGTAGTCGTGGGGCAGCCGTACGGCCGTGGTCGCGCGGACGGCGTCGGGCTCGTTCTCGGCCAGCCAGGCCCACTTCGTGACCGTGAAGGAGGGGCCGGGCACGCTGCCGCTGCGCTCGGCCCAGGCCTTCGGGCCGCCCAACTCCTCGACCAGCCGACGGGCCTGCGGCGCCGAGCGCACGTCGTTCCACAGCAGGGCCGGGCGTACGGGATCGCCCTGGGCGTCGAGGGTGACGAGCCCGTGCTGCTGGCCGCCGATCGACACCGCGGCGGCCTCGTGGGCCGCCTCGCCGCACTGGTGCAGCGCCTCGCGGAGCGCGTCCCACCACTGCCGCGGGTCGCTCTCGCGGCCCGCCCCGGTGGAGACGGTGTGCGGCGCCTGCCCACTCGCCACCACCTGTCCGGTCGACGCGTCGACGACCAGGGCCTTGGTGGACTGGGTGGATGTGTCCACCCCGACGACGAGCGGACCCTCGGCTGCTGACATCGGGCTCTCCCTCTTCCGCGGCTCCGCGGGATCTGTCCTGGTGGTGGGGCTTGCGGACCGGTGTGGCCCAGGTTTCGCACTTCGTCTCTTCCCAGAGATGCCTCCGCATACTAATTTGTTAATCGCCATGACGAAATAGTCGGAGCTAGCAAGGAGCCGCGGCATGAACTACCAGCCCACCCCCGATGACAGGTTCACCTTCGGCCTGTGGACCGTCGGCTGGCAGGGAAGGGACCCGTTCGGCGACGCCACCCGGCGCGCCCTGGACCCGGTCGAGTCGGTACAGCGCCTGGCTGAGCTCGGCGCCTACGGTGTGACCTTCCACGACGACGACCTGATTCCCTTCGGGTCCTCGGACAGCGAGCGCGAGTCGCACGTCAAGCGCTTCCGCCAGGCCCTGGACGCGACCGGCATGCGGGTGCCGATGGCCACCACCAACCTGTTCACGCACCCCGTCTTCAAGGACGGCGCGTTCACCGCGAACGACAGGGACGTGCGTCGCTACGCGCTGCGCAAGACGATCCGCAACATCGACCTCGCGGTCGAACTCGGCGCGCAGACGTATGTCGCCTGGGGCGGCCGTGAGGGCGCCGAGTCCGGCGCTGCCAAGGACGTGCGCGTCGCCCTCGACCGCATGAAGGAGGCCTTCGACCTCCTCGGCGAGTACGTGACCTCCCAGGGCTACGACCTGAAGTTCGCGATCGAGCCGAAGCCGAACGAGCCGCGCGGCGACATCCTGCTCCCGACCGTCGGCCACGCGCTTGCCTTCATCGAGCGTCTGGAGCGCCCGGAACTGTACGGCGTCAATCCCGAGGTGGGCCACGAGCAGATGGCCGGGCTGAACTTCGCGCACGGCATCGCGCAGGCCCTGTGGGCGGGCAAGCTGTTCCACATCGACCTCAACGGTCAGTCCGGCATCAAGTACGACCAGGACCTGCGCTTCGGTGCCGGTGACCTGCGCTCGGCGTTCTGGCTGGTCGACCTCCTGGAGAGCGCCGGGTACGCGGGGCCGAAGCACTTCGACTTCAAGCCCCCGCGGACCGAGGACTTCGACGGGGTGTGGGCGTCGGCAGCGGGCTGCATGCGCAACTACCTGATCCTGCGGGAGCGCACGGCTGCCTTCCGTGCCGACCCCGAGGTCCAGGAGGCGCTGCGCGCGTCGCGCCTCGACGAGCTGGCGCAGCCCACCGCGGCGGACGGCCTGACGGGGCTGCTCGCGGACCGTGCGGCCTTCGAGGAGTTCGACGTGGAGGCGGCCGCCGCGCGCGGGATGGCCTTCGAGCAGCTGGACCAGCTCGCCATGGACCACCTGTTGGGCGTGCGGGGCTGATCGTGTCCCGGTGAGGCCTGGCCCGTCCGGCGGGCCAGGCCTCACATCTCGCTGCGTGGACCCGGCGGGGAATGCTCCGGAATCATGCGATCCACGGCATGAGTCCGTATCAACTTCGGCACAGGGGTCGCCCCATGACCGGTTCGAGGCGAGTCTTGACGCTATGGCCACCCCGCCCTTACCGCCCCAGCCTCCCCGGCCGCCGGGAGACACGCCCCCTTCGGGAAACGGTGGCTTCGGCCCGCCGCCCGGAGGCTATGGGCCTCCTTCGGGAGGCCAAGGTCCCCCTTTCGAGGGCTACGGTCCCCCTCCGGGGGGTGATGGGCCCGAACCTCCCGCTGGATTTCCCGGCGGTCCGGGAGGCCCTGGTGGCGGGCGACGCCGTACTCCGATGTTCCTCGCGCTCGCCGCGCTCGTGGCCGTCGTGGCTGTCGTCGCCGTGGTGCTGATGGTCCGCGGCGGCAGCAACACGCCCGACAAGAAGGGGCCCACCGAGAGCGGCGGCACTCAGGGATCGTCTTCCCCGTCGCTGAGCATTCCGTCCGAGCTGCCCAGCGAGCTGCCCTCGTCGCTGCCCTCGGCCCTGCCTTCCTCCTTGCCCTCGGAGCTGCCGAGCGACCTGCGCAGCATCCTGCCGAGCGACCTGCAGTCGCTCCTCCCGACCTAGGTCCTGTCGTCAAATTCCCGTCGTCCGCTCGGAGGGCGGACGGGAATTTGACGACAGGACCTAGGGAACGGCGCGCTGCCATAAGTCACTGAGGTGACGGGCACGCGCGCATGGACGCCGTTTCGCGACTCACGCACGCGTGCCCGACGAAAAGGGTCCCGAGGTCAGATCCCGTGCGGCAGCCGTACGTACGTGAGCGTCGTCTCGATACCGCTGTCCACCAGCCGGCCCTGCGCGTCGAACGCCCCCGCCCCGTCGGTCATCCCGAAGTCGTTGTCGTTGATCAGCGCGAGTGTGTCGTGGTCCACGCGCGCGATGCCCTCGATCTTCCCGGGTACCCCCGCGACCGTTCCCAGGTCCACGACCAGACGCTTGGCGAGCACCGGGACGCCGGAGGCGGCCGGATCGTCGAGCTGTTCCAGCGACGGGGACGTCGTGTCGCTGTCCCAGGGACTACCGAGGATGTTCGCGCCACGCGTGAGCTCCACCACCTGCAACCGCGCCGCCTTGTCCGTGCGTTCCTCCACCAGCAGCCGATCGCGACCGACAGCCACCACGGAGGAGATCTTCAGCTCCGACGTGTCGTCCTCGCTGGGGTCGACCACGTTCACCGGGTCGAAGCGGTAGGCGTACTCGGCGGTGACGGCCCGCTTCTTCGGGGAGAAGCGCAGCAGCCGCGTCGTGCGCGAGGCGTCCCCTGCGGCGCCATCCGGCAGGGAGAGCGGGCTCTGCACAGCCATCACCAGGTCGCCGCCAGGAAGCTGGGCGAGCCCTTCGAAGCCGCGATTGACCTTCCGGTGCAGCAGGATGGCCGGCAGCGCCTCGACCACCGGGTAGTCGGTGCCGGTCAGGTTCAGTCCCTTGGGCACATAGCGTGTGAGGACCCTCCCGCGCGCGGAGACATGGACCAACGAGGGACCGTACTCGTCGACGAGCCAGAAACTGCCGTCCGCGGAACGGACGATGCCTTCGGTGTCGACGCCGTTCGGGTTGTACGTGAGGGGGGTCTGCGCGTCATAGGAGTACGGCGCCTCGTCGCGCCCCGCCTGGTTGGACAGCCCGGTGACGGGCTTCCCGGAGGACGTGGTGATCGGGAGCGCGTCCAGTACCTTCACGGTGTCACCGGACACCCTGATCTTCACGATCGCCGGGTCGAAGCCGGGCACCGGGAACGTGCGGCGCTTCTTGCCGTCCACCTTGATCTGCCCATTGGGACCGCGGTCGGTGACCGTCCAGAACTCGCCCCGGCGCCCGGCCGGGTAGATGTCGCTGCCGATCCCACCGAGGTCCACGCCCCGGTCGTCGCCCACCGTGCCGGGCAACAGCGCGTTGCTGAACGTGCCCAGGGGGATGTCGCCAAGGGTCGCGGTGCGAGTGACCCTCGGCTGCGACGGGTAGCCCTGAGCGCTCGCGGTGCCGACCGCCACGAGGGCGGCCAGCATCGCGAGCGGTACACCCGCGGCGACGGTTCGGTGGACGTGGCGCCGGCCGACGGCGTGCGGGGACATCGGGCCTCCTGAGGCACAAGTTCGTTGACAGCGGCCAGAGTTGGCCGCTGTACCGAACGCCGTACGACTTCGAGGTGAATGTGGGGCGTCAACCACTTATCGGGTCGCCGCCCGGGTCTCCCTGTGCCATCGCGAAGGCGGTGGCCGGATCCCCCGCCGCCGGCCCTGCGGGCGTCCAACGACCCCGCTCCTTGCGGTACGGCCACCATCGACCGTCACGCCCCAGGCGCAGCTGGGCAGGTGTGCCGACGGCGGTCCAACGGTTGCGGGTGGCACGCAGTCGCGGCTGCTCGTCCTCGTCCCAGGCCGTCTCCAGGGAGGCACGCGCGCGTGCGAGCGCCTCCGCCTCCACGGCCCACTCGTCCTCCAGCACGGCCAGCGCGACCACGCCCCCGTAGTGCCAGGCGCGTACGGCGAGCGCCAGTTCCTGCCGGTCGCGCCCCGATCCGCCGGCCAGCCGCTCGACGATCGCACCCTCAGTGGCGGACGCAGCGAGCCGAACCGCGTCCTGCTCGACCGTCAACTCCGCCGCCGGTGCTTCCTGCCCGTGAGCCGGCCTGAGCGCCTCGGCGAGCAGCCGGTGCGCCTCGGCCGCGGTCGCGGCAGCGAGGAACTCCAGGGCGGGCGGGTCGACGCCGGGTGCGGGCGCGGCCTCGGTGTCCAGGGAGGGCGGCCGACCGGGCGCCTCGGGCAGATCCGGAGGAGCGGGCAGGGACGGCAGGATGTCCCCGGCCGCGTACGCCTCGTCGGCGTCCACGCCCTGTTGCGCGGGTTCCGGGGCGTCCGCCCGATCCTTCGCGGTCGCGCTGCCGCGCAACTGAAGCTCGTCCAGCAACCTGCGTTCGGCGCGGCCGCGCATCAGCAGCAGGGCGAACGGATCCTGGTCGAGCAGCCGCGCCATCTGATAGCAGAGCGCCGCGGTGTGCCCACAGTGGTCCCAGGCCCCGCAGTCGCACTCGGCCTCCAAGTCACCCAACCCCGGAAGCAGTTCGACTCCCGAGGCCGCCGCCTCCTCCACCAGATGTGGGGGCATCTCGCGGTCGAGCAGCGCCGCGACATGCCCGGCCCGTTCGACGGCCATGTCCAGGAAACGGTCCCACTGCTCCTCGGACAGTTCCTGAAGCAGCACGTCCGAGCGGTGAGCGGTGCCGTCCCGGTCCCGAACGACGGCGGTGATGCGCCCCGGCCGCACCGACACGGCTCCCACCGCCTGCGCGCGCGCGAGTCTGCGGCCCGTCTTCACCTGCTCCAAGTCCAACGCCGCGTCCTCCAGAGCCTTCAGCCAGGCCCGGCCCCACCACGTCTGAGCGAAGCCCCGCCCCTGTGCGGGCGGCAGCGCAGCGAACGTACGCTCCTCGTTCCGATCCGTCATCGTGCGTCCCCTCGCAGCTCCACCAGGTCAGCCAGTTCGGCGTTCGTTAGCTCTGTGAGCGCCGCCTCTCCGGCGCCGAGGACCGCGTCGGCCAGCTGCTGCTTGCGCCGCAGCATCTCGGCGATGCGGTCCTCGATGGTCCCCTCGGCGATCAGCCGGTGCACCTGCACGGGCCGGGTCTGGCCGATGCGGTACGCGCGGTCCGTGGCCTGCGCCTCCACGGCCGGGTTCCACCAGCGGTCGTAGTGCACGACGTGCTCGGCCCGCGTCAGGTTCAGGCCCGTGCCCGCGGCCTTCAACGACAACAAGAAGACAGGGATTTCGCCCTCCTGGAAGCGCTCCACCATCGCCTCGCGCTCATGGACGGGCGTCCCGCCGTGCAGGAACTGCGTCGCGACGCCGCGCACCGCGAGATGGCGCTCGATGAGGCGCGCCATCCGCACGTACTGCGTGAAGACCAGAACGCTCGCTCCCTCGGAGAGGATGGTGTCGAGCAGTTCGTCCAGCAGCTCCAGCTTCCCGGACCTGCCTGGGATCTTCGGCCGGTCCTCCTTGAGGAACTGCGCCGGGTGGTTGCAGATCTGCTTCAGCCCGGTGAGCAGCTTCACGATCAGACCGCGCCGCGCCATGCTGTCGGCGCCCGAGATCTCCGCGAGGGTCTCACGCACCACCGCCTCGTACAGACCCGCCTGCTCCTTGGTGAGCGAGACGGCACGGTCGGTCTCGGTCTTCGGCGGCAGCTCGGGCGCGATACCGGGGTCCGACTTGCGCCGCCGCAGCAGGAACGGCCGGACCAACTGGGTGAGCCGCTCGGCCGCCGCGGGGTCCTGAGCGCCTTCGACGGCCTGCGCATAACGCGTCCGGAAGGAGCCGAGACTCCCGAGAAGACCTGGCGTCGTCCAGTCGAGGATCGCCCACAGCTCCGAGAGGTTGTTCTCCACCGGCGTGCCGGTGAGCGCCACGCGCGCGCGTGCGCCGACGGTGCGCAGCGCCCGCGCCGTCGCCGAGTAGGGGTTCTTCACGTGCTGCGCCTCGTCCGCGACGACCATCCCCCACGGCACCTCGGCCAGTCGCGGCGCGTCGAGCCGCATCGTGCCGTACGTGGTGAGCACGAACTCCCCGTCCGCCAGGCTTTGCAGACTGCGCCGCGAGCCGTGGAATCGGCGAACCGGCGTGCCGGGCGCGAACTTCTCGATCTCGCGCTGCCAGTTGCCCATCAAGGAGGCCGGACAGACCACGAGGGTGGGGCCCGCCGCCGACGTGTCGGTCTGCCGGTGCAGATGCAGGGCGATCAGCGTGATCGTCTTGCCCAGGCCCATGTCGTCGGCCAGACAGCCGCCCAGTCCCAAGGAGGTCATCCGGGCGAGCCAGTTGAGGCCCCGCACCTGGTAGTCCCGCAGCGTCGCGGTGAGCGCGGCGGGCTGCCCGACCGGCTCCTGCCCCTCCGGGTCCGAGAGCCGCTCCCGAAGCGTCGCCAGCCACCCCGTGGGCCGTACGTCGACCCTGCGGCCGTCGATCTCCGTGGAGCCCGTCAGAGCGGCGCTCAGCGCTTCGACGGGCGTGACCTTGCGGTCCTGTTGCGCCCGGGCACGGCGCACCTCCTGCGGGTCCACGAGGACCCACTGGTCGCGCAGCCGCACCATGGGGCGGTTCGCCTCGGCGAGGTGGTCCAGCTCCTGCCGTGTGAGTTGCTGATCGCCCAGCGCGAACCACCAGTTGAAGGCCAGCAGCGCGTCCGCGGACAGGAAGGAGGGCGAGGCGGACGCGACCTTGTCCGGACTCCGCTCGTCGTCCGGCGGGCCGATGACGGCGCGCGCGGTCAGCTTGCGCGCCAGCTCCTTGGGCCAGTGCACGTCGACACCGGCGGACGCCAGCATGCGGGCGCCCTCACCGAGGAGTTCGGTGACCTCCTCGTCGGCGAGTTCGACGGCGTCCGGCACCGTCGCCGAGAGCAACGGGGTGAGCGGGGGCCAGGCGCGGGCCGCACGGCGCAGGGCGAGCAGGACGTCCATCCGCGCGCGCGGGCCGAAGGCCGCCGATCCGGCCCAGACGGCGGAGGCGTCCGCGACAAGACCCGGGTCGTTCACGCTGTGCACCTGCAGCACCCCGCGGAACGGGAGCCGCGTCTCGTCCGCCCCGACCGACGCCAACCCAGGGACCTCGACGCGCAGCGAGACGCGTACGCCCGCGTCGTGCCCCGCGGCCACGTCGGCGGCCCAGGCGCGCTGCTCCGGCACATGCTGCGGCTCCGGCGCCGCGAAGGCCGCGCCTCCCGCGGCCGGCGACGCGGCGGGGGAGCGGGGCAGCGCGTCGGCGACCGCGTCGAGGAAGGCTCGCAGCAACCGCTCCGGGTCGGGCAGCCGCACCGGCTCACGGCCGTCCACCGGTACGGCGTGCGCTTCGGGCGGCATCGCCGCGGCGAGTTCGCGTACGCGCTCCAGGTCGTCGGCGCGCAGCGGACCGGCACGCCACGCGTCGTGGTCGCTCGCCGTCAGCCCCGGCAGCAGCAGCCCCCGCGCGGCGAGTTGGAGGGCGAGCACGGCGGCCGCGCCCCAGAACGTGGTCGCCCGGTGTGCGTGCGCGGTGGCACGCGCGCGCGTGAGGACCGGCAGCGCGGCGCGCACCGGGAGCAGGACGGCGGGCACGGTCACGAGTTCGACACCGTCGTCTCCGGGCAGTGCGACGGTCAGGTCGTCAAAGGCGCCGGAGGCCACCACTGGTGGGACGTCACCGTCGGGCCGCCAGAAGGCGACGTTTCCGGTACGGGACGGATCGGCGGGCATGAACACGGCACAGCATGGGGCCAGTTCGGAGATCTCGGCGGGCGTTGCCGCAGGAATTCTCTGCACAGCGATGACGCATTCCTCAAATTTGACTACTGGCTCGGAGTCGCCGAGGGTACAGCACCGCGTACGCCGGGCGGGGATGTCCGGACCGCGAGGGGGCTCTCCCCTGGGCGGGGGTGTACGTAACCCCCCTCGATGGGCGGGGCAGGCCTCAGCACGGACACGGGTGGTGGCGTCATGGTCGCCGAGGGTCACTGATTCGTACGTTTCATCAGGTCAGCCCCTTCCCTGAGAAACCGGAGACCCGTCATGCCCCAGACCGCCACAGCCGTAGTGGAAGGCCCTCCGGGGGGCGGCGTCGGGCAGAGTCCCGGGAGTGACTTCGCGCCCCTCCTGCGCACCGTCAGGGATCGGGGTCTCCTGGACCGGCGCCATGGCTGGTACGCATGCGCGATCACCGTGAACGCGCTGGCGCTGACCGCGGTCGTGACGGGTGTCGCCCTGGTCGGCAACTCCTGGTGGGTGCTCGTCCTCGCACCGCTGCTCGCCGTGTTCTCGGCCCGCACGGCCTTCATAGGCCACGACGCGGGCCACACACAGATCACCGGCAACAAGGGGATCGGTCGTGCGATCGGCCTGGTCCACGGCAACCTGCTCCTCGGACTGAGTTATTCCTGGTGGAACCACAAGCACAACCGCCACCACGCCAACCCGAACCACATCGACAAGGATCCCGACGTCGTCGCCGACGTCCTGGTTTTCACGGGTGAGCAGGCCGAGGTCAGGGTCGGCTTCCGGCGCTGGCTCACCCGCAACCAGGCCTGGCTCTTCTTCCCGCTCACTCTCCTGGAAGGCGTCGCCCTGAAGGTCCACGGTTTCCAGGACCTGCGCAGGCAGCCGCCGCGCGAGCGGGTGGTGGAGGCACTGCTGCTGGTGACCCACGTCGTGGCGTACGCGACCTTGCTGCTCACCTCCATGTCCCTCGGCAAGGCCCTGGCCTTCGCCGCGCTGCACCAGGCGCTGTTCGGCCTGCACCTGGGCATGGCCTTCGCGCCCAACCACAAGGGGATGGAGATGCCCGACCCGGACGGCGAGCGCTGGGGCCATCTGCGCCGCCAGGTGCTCACCTCCCGCAACGTCCGCGGCGCCGCCCTGACCGACTGGTTCCTCGGTGGCCTCAACTACCAGATCGAGCACCACTTGTTCCCCAGCATGCCTCGACCCCACCTGCGGCTCGCGCAACCGCTGGTGCGCGCACACTGTCGGGAATTGGGTATCCCCTACGCGGAAACCGGGCTCGTCGACTCCTACCGGCAGGCCCTGCGTCACATGCACGAGGTCGGCGAACCCCTCAGGACCGAGCAGCCGCGGAAGGTCTCAGGGGGTGAGTGAGCTCGGAGGGTCTCAGGGGTGAGTCAGGGGAGCGCCTCAGGGATGTCTCAGGGTCGCGCACTGGAACCGTGAGAGGCGTGGACCCGTTTTCAGGACAGAGAGCGGCAGCAGCCGCGAAGGAGGCGACACATGTCGAAGAACGCGAAGATCGCCGCAGGAGGTGTGGCGGTCGGCCTCATCCTGCTGATCTGGTTGCCCTGGTGGGCCGCCTTCCTGATCGTGGTGGGAGTTCCGGCGGCCGCGTACCTGACGCTGGATCCCTCGCAGCGGCGCAGGCTGCGTCGCGTCACCCGCAAGGAACTCGGCCGCTGAGGCGCTGCCGATCGGGTGCGTCTCCCGGCATGAGGGAGGCGGCTCGGTCGCCGCTCGCGGACCGTGCCGACGGCAGGGTCCGCGAGCGGGTGCGTGCCCGGCTTCGTCCGGGGCGAGGGGCGACCCGCTGCGCGACCGCTCAGCTGGGGCGTACGGCCATCTTGTCGAGGGCCTCCAGAAGGCCGGGCAGTTCCGGGCCCCGGCCGACGGGCAGGACCTCTCCGGGCTCCTCGTCGAGGAGGACGAAGGCGATGTCGTCGGTCCGGGCGACCATGGACCAGCCGGGGCCGTCCGCGCGCAGGGTCCGGGCGTCACCGCTGGCGAAGGACGAGCGGACACGGCCCAGGGGCGGCGGGGTGTCCACGTAGGAGCGCGCCTCCGCGAGCACCCGGCGGACACCGCTGCGGGTCTCGCCGCTGTCGCCGTCGGTGCTCTCGGTCTCGTCCCGGGGGGCGTCGTCGGGTTGGGCGGTGTCCTCCGACGTGACGAAGTCGCCGTCGTCGATCTGTTCGCGCCAGATCGCCCACTGGAGGGCGATCTCGTCGGCTCCGAGGCGCCTTTGGGCCGGTCCCCAGACGGTGGTGTCCGGTGGAGCGAGCGCGGGCCGATCCGTGAGCTCGGGCGCGGGGTCGTGCGGGGCCGGCACCCCGGGGGCCGCGACGGCGACGTCCAGGGGCCAGCCGGGCAGCGCGGAGACGACCGTGCGCTCGTCGGGCGACAACTCGTGCTCCATCCCGCAGTCCCAGGACGCGATGGCGACGGCGACCAGTGAGACGTCGTCGATGACGACCGTCCACCGTGCACCCTCGCCATCCTGGCCCAGCACGAGACCGTACCCGTCGGCCAGGGGTGCCAGGTCGAGCCCCGCGCAGGCCTCCGGGTAGTCGTCCCCCAGCACGCTGGGGAACTTCGCGGGCGTCAACAGCACCGCCGTCAGTACATACAGTGCGTCGTCGTCCCCGGTGGCGACGGCGCCATCGTCCGTCCCGGCCATCCCAGCCTCCCGATCGCTACGTTCGTCGGCGCACCATAATGCGCCCCGACGGCGCTTGTCACGAGCCCGAAACAGACGCGGAGCTGCAGTTATCCGGCTGGACGGGGGCGAAACGCCCGGCCCGCGCCCACCGCGGTCAGACGGCGGGCAGGCCGAGCAGCGTCCGGGCCACCGTCCGGGGCGACTCGTCGCGCTCCCGCGCCAGAGCGATGACGGCACGGCAGGCCAGCTCGTTCACCCCGAACGACAGCGCCTCGGGCGACACCCAGGCCGCAGCCTCGTCGATCTGCTCCTGGTCGTCCTCCGCGCAGGCCGACACGTAGGCCGCGGCCGCCTCGAAAAGATTGTGTGTACGTTTCTCCGGTCGTCGCTTGGCGGGCCGTTGCGCCTCGGCCCCGTCGGTCGCTTTCCGGCGCCATATCTCGCGGAGTCTGCCGAACATTCCGGTCATCGGGCCACCTTCCCCCTGCGCGGTTGCCATCGCTGATCGTTCACCTGCTGCTACTCAACGTAGAGTTGAAGGCCCGGCGGCAGAAGAGGGGCGGTCCGGTGAAGCGTCGCGAACGTTCCCTTCGAGCGAGCCGATCGTGCCCCGCAGCCAGGTGAGTTCGGCCCGGCTCGTGGCCCGGGCGATGGTGAGAATGCCCTGCCGGAAGGGATCGTCGAGCTCTTCGGCGCGCAACGGCCGGTCGCCTTCGTAGAAGAAGCTCGCGGGCTCCTCCAGGAAGGCGAGCCTGCGGCGCAGTACCGCGGCCTGCGCCGGGGGGTCTGCCAGGTGTCTGAGGAACGCGAGCACCGTGAACCAGCGGTTCTCGTCGGTGATGTCGCGCTGCACGGGCTCCGCGAGTCGGCGGCGCAACTCGCTTCTCCCCTCTTCGGTGAGCGTCAGGACATGACGAGGGGCGGCCACGGAGCCGGGCTGCGTCGCCCGCGCCAGCCACCCCGCCTTCTCCAGCCGCTTGATCGCGGGATACAGCGTGCTCTCCGCGACGGGCTTCACGTGGCCGGTCAGCGCGGTGATGCGCTTGCGCAGCTCGTAGCCGTGCAGTGGGGCGTCGTACAGAAAACCGAGGATGGACAGCTCAAGCATGTCCCGCATTCTGCCGCACCAGCGGTGTACATCATCTCCTCTGTACATCGCTTCCTCTATACATCGGCTCCGATGTATTCTCCTGAAGCGCGAGAAACGATGAGACAGACCTGAGGGAGAGCAATGAGGCAGGCCGAGTTCGACGGCAAGGGAAGCTGCATCCGCTGGACGGAGGCGACAGGCGCTGAACCGGCCCGGGTGTACGTACACGGCCTGGGGTCGGCCTCAACGGCCTACAACGCCCACATCGCGGCCCGGCCCGAACTGGCGGGGCGCCGGACCCTGTTCGTCGACCTGCCCGGTCACGGCATCAGCGATCGCCCCGCGGACTTCGGCTACACCCTGGAGGACCACGCGGACGCGCTCGCGGCCGCCCTGGACGAGGCCGGTGCCACGGCGGCGGAACTGGTCGCGCACAGCATGGGCGGCTCGGTGGCCATCGTGCTGGCCCATCGGCGCCCCGAGCTCGTGTCCAGACTGGTCCTAGTGGAGGCGAACCTCGACCCGTATCCGCCGGTCAAGGCGGGCAGCAGCGGCATCGCCTCGTACTCGGAGGAGGAGTACGTCGAAAGCGGTGGCCACGCGCGCGTGCTCGACAAAGTCGGCCCCTCCTGGGCGGCAACCATGCGGCTCGCCGACCCGCGCGCGCTGCACCGTACCGCGATCGGCCTTGCGCGCGGCACGGTCCCCACGATGCGCCGCCTGCTCGAAGGGCTGACGGCGGACCGTGTCTACCTGCAGGGGGCGCTGAGCGGTGAACTGCAGGACAGGGAGGGGCTGGAGGCCGCCGACGTCCGGGTGGTGACCGTTCCCGGTGCGGGGCACAACGTCATGTTCGACAACCCCGACGCCTTCGTGGCCGAGGTCGCCGCAAAGGTCTGAGGCCTCAGCCCCGCCGTGTGGCAAGCGCCAGGAAGCGGGCGTCCTCGTCGACGTACGAGGTCATGTCCCAGCCGGAAGCGGCCAGCAGGGGGCGGAGATTGGCCTCCGCCCTCAGGTCGCCCGGTGTGATCCGGCGCCCCTGGCGCGCCGCGAGCGCAGCCCGGCCGATCGGATGGAACAGCGCCAGCGTGCCGCCGGGCCGCACCACCCGCGCCAACTCCCCGAGATTCTCGGCGGGGTTGGGCAGATGCGCGATCAGACCCGCCCCGAAGACGGCGTCCAGTGACTCGGTGCGCAGCGGCAGCGCAGTGACGTCGGCGAGCAGCAACTGCCCTTCGCGGTGCCGGCCGGCCCGTACCGCGGCCGCCAGCATGGCCGGGGTCAGATCGGCTGCGACGACCACTCCGGAGGGCCCCACGGCCGCGCGCAGCGGCGGCAGCGCCCGCCCGGTTCCGCAGCCCGCGTCGAGCACCCGGTCCCCCTCGCGCAGGCCGAGTTCGCCGACCGCCGCCGCATAGGCCGGCCCGTCGTCGGGGAACCGTGCGTCCCAGTCGGCCGCGCGCGCCGTGAAGAACTCCTGGACGTGTGTGTGGTCCTCGCTCATGTTCCGCATGATCTCTCACCGACACGAAGTACGACGCTGTGCACACGTTCGAGCGTCACACGATCGGTCACGTACCTGTCTGTGTCATATTTCAACACCTTTCGAAATGCGCCACCTTTGTGCGCCCCTGCGCGGACTAGCGTCCCTGGGCCATGGGACACCTGGACCACGCCGCCTTCGGCTGGCTGACCCCCGTGCTGTCGTACGCGATGGCCTCTATCGGCGCCGCCCTGGGGCTGCGCTGCACGGTCCGCGCGCTCGGCGCCACCGGGCGCTCACGCCGCAACTGGCTCCTCACCGCGGCCTCCGCGATCGGCACCGGCATCTGGACGATGCACTTTGTGGCGATGCTCGGCTTCAGTGTGAGCGGTACGGAAATGCGCTACAACGTGCCGCTGACCATCCTCAGTCTGCTCGTCGCGATGGTCGTCGTCGGCGCGGGCGTCTTCGCCGTCGGCTACGGCCGCGACCGGGGTCGTGCGCTCGTCCTCGGCGGACTCACCACCGGACTCGGCGTCGCGAGCATGCACTACCTGGGCATGGCGGCGCTGCGGCTGCACGGCGCCGTGCGCTACGACCCGGTGCTCGTCGGGCTCTCCGTCGTGATCGCCGTGGTCGCGGCCACCGCGGCCCTGTGGGCGGCACTCAACATCAGGTCGCCCGTCGCGGTCGCCGTCGCCTCCCTCGTCATGGGTGGGGCGGTGAGCAGCATGCACTACACCGGAATGATGGCGGTGAGCGTGCGTGTCAGCCCCTCCGGGGAGGCCCTTCCCGGGGCCACGGCGATGCAGTTCATCTTCCCCCTCGCCGTCGGCCTCGGGTCCTATCTCTTCCTGACCTCGGCATTCGTCGCGCTGTCCCCGACAGCCCGCGAGCGCGAGGCATCCGCATCGGCCCAGCGGCCGGTCGAGAGCGTCGCCCGTTAGTGGCGGGCCCGAGCCACGACGGCTCGGACGACACGCCCCGAACCACTCCGAGCGAGGAGGCCATGCGTACACCCCGTAGGACCCCTGCAGCCGGCGCCGAGCCGCCGGCCCCACCCCCGCAGCGCGGTCGCCGCGCCCACGCGGGACCGCCCGCCGACGAGTACACCGACCCCGACGAGGACGCCACAGGGACGCCGCCAGAGGCATCCGCGCGCGCGGGACGATGGCGCGTACGTCCCCGTACGGTGCGGGCCAAGATCGTCTGTCTGCTCATGGTGCCGGTCGTCTCGCTGCTCGCCCTGTGGGCGTACGCCACGGTGAGTACCGCCCAGGACGTCGCGCGACTGCGGCAGTTGCAGCGTGTGGACTCCACCGTCCGAGCCCCGGTCGACGACGCCGTCGCCGCGCTCCAGGCCGAGCGCGCGGCCGCCGTCCGCCATGCGACCGACCCGTCGTCCGAGCCACAGAGCGATCTCAAGACGCTGGCGGAACGCACCGACCGCGCGGTGGCGAAGCTGCGACTGGGCGCCCACAACACCGTCGCCGACGGCGCCGACCTGCCCGTCGGAGTGGCCGGACGGCTCGACGCCTTCGTCAACGGGGCCGAGAGCCTGGGGCCCCTGCGCGCCGCCGTACTGGAGCGCCGTACCGGATGGGACGAGGCGTACGGGCAGTACACCAGGACCATTTCGGCGGCCTTCGCGGTCGGGGGCGCCCTCACCGGCATCCAGGACGCCGACCTGGGCTCCGACGCGCGCGTACTCCTCGAATTCTCCCGGGCCGGCGAGGCGCTGGCCCAGGAGGACACCGTGCTGTCCGGTGCCCGACTCGCCGGCACCCTGGACGGTGAGCGACTGCGGCTGTTCACCGGGGCGGTCGCCACCCGCCGCACCCTGACCGACGCCGCCGTCGCGGATCTGCGCGGACCCGAACAGGCCTCTTGGCGCAACCTCGTGACGGGGAGTGCGTACGCCGACGTACGCGCCGTCGAGGACAAGGTGCTCGCGTCAAGGCCCGGCGGAAACGCCGCCGACGCCGCGTCGGAAGCCGACTGGAACACCGCCCACGCGCGTGTGCAGGACGCCATGCGCGCCATCGAGGCGAAGGCGGGCCGGGGTGTCGCGGACCGGGCCGACCCCTTGACCCGTGGCCTGCTGACACCCGCCGGCGCCGCTGTCGTATTCGGTCTCGCCGCCGTCGCCGCGTCGCTCGTGATCTCCGTACGCATCGGACGCGGCCTCGTCGTCGAACTGGTGCTCCTGCGCAACAGCGCCCTCGAGATCGCTCGACGCAAGCTGCCCGAGGCGATGCGCAAGCTGCGCGCGGGGGAGGAGATCGATGTCCGCGCGGAGGCTCCGCCAGGACCACCCTCGGAAGACGAGACCGGACAGGTCGCGGAGGCCCTGGGCACCGTGCACCGGGCCGCCCTGCGCGCCGCCGTCGAACGCGCGGAACTGGCCAGCGGGATCTCGGGGGTCTTCGTCAATCTCGCCCGGCGCAGCCAGGTCCTCGTACACCGCCAACTGAGCCTGCTGGACAGCATGGAACGCAGGTCCGAGGACCCGAACGAACTGAGTGATCTCTTCCGGCTCGACCACCTCACCACTCGGATGCGGCGCCACGCGGAGAGCCTGATCATCCTTTCCGGCGCCGCACCCGGCCGGGCCTGGCGGATGCCGGTCTCGCTGACGAACGTGGTCCGCGCGGCCGTGTCCGAAGTCGAGGACTACGCGCGCGTGGAGGTACGACAGTTGCCCGAGGCAGCGGTCGGCGGCGCCGCCGTGGCTGACCTCACCCACCTCCTGGCGGAAATCGTCGAGAACGCCGCCCAGTTCTCCCCGCCGCACACCCGCGTCCGCATCACCGGCGAACCGGTCGGCAACGGATACGCCGTGGAGGTCGAGGACCGAGGGCTCGGCATGGGCAAGGAGACACTCGACGAGGCCAATCGACGCATCGAACAGTCCGAGGCGCTGGACCTGTTCGACAGCGACCGGCTCGGTCTCTTCGTGGTCAGCAGGCTCGCGGCCCGGCACGGCATCAAGGTGCACCTGCGCACCTCGCCCTACGGGGGCACCACCGCCGTCGTCCTGCTGCCGACCGCGCTGCTGCACGAAGGCGCGGCGGAACGTTCCCCCCGCAAGGCGGGCAACGGAAGGCCCGACGAACGCGAGTACGCGCGTGTGTCGGCCGCCCCGGAGCACGACTCCGTCCAGGCGCCCATCGAGCGGCCCGCACTCGTGCCCCTCGTGCAGACCGCTGTCGAACCCCCAGCGCACGGCTCGCCGGAAGCCCCTGCGAACGTCTCGTCCGAAACCCCTGCGAACGGCTCGCCCGAAACCCCACCACCTGGAGTCACCACTTTGCGGCTGCACCGCCCTCCGGACGACTCCGAAGGGTCCGACGACCTCCCACGGCGCGTACGGCAGGCGAGCCTCGCGCCCCAACTGCGCGCACAGCGAATCGAGGAGCCGACACAAGTGGCGGCCCACCAGCACGACGACACACGCACGCCCGAACTCGTACGGGACCGTATGGCGGCCTACCGCGACGGCTGGGCGCGCGGCGGCGGCAGAACATCCGGTCGCCGCGCCACTCCAGACCCCGATGCGGGCAGCGACAGCAGTGAAGGAGACCCCGCATGATCCAGGACCCGAGCATGAGGGCCGCCCAGCGATCCGGCGAACTCGACTGGCTGCTGGACGACTTGGTGCTGCGTGTCGCCGAAGTGCGGCATGCGGTGGTGCTGTCGAACGACGGACTGGCGGTGGGTTCCTCCACCGGCCTCCGGCGCGAGGACGCCGAACACCTGGCCGCGGTCGCCTCGGGCTTTCACAGTCTGGCCAAGGGCGCGGGACGCCACTTCGGTGCCGGGGGCGTACGTCAGACGATGGTCGAGATGGACGACGGCTTCCTGTTCGTCGCGGCAGCGGGCGACGGCTCGTGCCTCGCCGTCCTCACCGCGGTCACGGCCGACATCGGCCTGGTGGCCTATGAGATGGCGCGGCTGGTCAAGCGCGTCGGCGAGCACCTCTACACGCCGCCGCGGGTCGCCGCGCAGCCGCCCGCCGCCGGATGACCGAGGGCGGGCGGCGCAGATGACCGAGGACCTCGCGGGCAGCCAGTGGTACGACGGCGAAGCGGGACCGCTCGTCCGTCCCTACGCGATGACGGGCGGCCGCACCAAACCGGGCCCCACCGGAGTGCGCTTCGATCTGATCGCCCTGGTCACCCTCGACAAGGGCGCACCCGGAGTCGACGAGGACTCCCTGCTCGGCCCGGAACACCGGGCCCTCATCGACCTGTGCCGCACGGAGACGCAATCCGTGGCCGAACTCGCCGCGGGCGCGGACCTGCCAGTGGGCGTGGTCAGAGTGCTGCTCGGCGATCTGCTGGAACTGGGCTGCGTCACCATCAGCCGCCCGGTGCCGCCCGCACAACTGCCCGACGAGCGGATCCTCCGCGAGGTGATCGAAGGACTGAGGGCGCTCTAGATGAACGACGCGACTCTGCATATCCGGGTGAACGACGCGACTCCACGCACGCGCACACACGCACCGACGCATA
Organism: Streptomyces sp. NPDC007896; assembly: GCF_042959425.1. Taxonomy (NCBI): domain Bacteria; kingdom Bacillati; phylum Actinomycetota; class Actinomycetes; order Kitasatosporales; family Streptomycetaceae; genus Streptomyces; species Streptomyces sp. NPDC007896. Next base: position 656,984 of record NZ_JBIBKX010000003.1, read on the forward strand.
CCCGGCATCGTTCGGCCGGCGCCGACCGCTGCCGCCACTCCCGAGAGAAGTGATCGATGGTCTCCGAGAACTCCGACGCCTCGGCCGACGAAACGACGGCCCTGGCGTTGAAGATACTGGTCGCCGGCGGGTTCGGCGTGGGCAAGACCACCCTGGTGGGCGCGGTCAGCGAGATCAGGCCGCTACGCACCGAGGAACTGCTCAGCGAGGCGGGTCAGTCGGTGGACGACACCGACGGCGTGGACCGGAAGGTCACGACGACCGTAGCCATGGACTTCGGACGCATCACCATCCGGTCCGGCCTCTCCCTCTACCTCTTCGGCACACCGGGCCAGGACCGGTTCTGGTTCCTGTGGGACGAGCTGTCACAGGGCGCGCTGGGGGCCGTCGTCCTCGCGGACACCCGCAGGCTCGAGGACTGCTTTCCCGCGGTGGACTACTTCGAGCACCGGCACATCCCGTTCGTGGTGGCCGTCAACTGCTTCACGGGCGCCCGCGCCTACGGCGCCCAGGACGTGTCCCGCGCCCTCGACCTCGACCGGGGCACGCCCGTGGTGCTCTGCGACGCCAGGGACCGCGACTCCGGGAAGGAGGTGCTCATCCGGCTCGTGGAGTACGCCGGACGGGTGCACACCGCCCGGCTGCTCGACTCCGTCGGTTGAGGCCGGGGAAAAATCGGGCCGAGACCTCCGAAGGAGAGACCTAGGCCGCCATCGAGGCCCAAGCCACGACCTTCTCGATCCTCACACGGACGAGGAGTTCCCCCGGCACGCCGTTGCGCTTCCCGAGCTCCTCGGCCCGGTCCTCACCCATGTAGCGTGCGCCGATCCGAGCTGCCCAGTGACGCAGCTCGGCCAGATCCTCCGACAACTCGGCACGACCCTCCACCACCACGAAGTCGAACGGCGGCTGATCGTCGTCCACGCAGAGGGCGACTCGCCCGTCGCGGGCCAGATTCCGTCCCTTCACACTCTCTTTCGCGGTGTTGAAGACCACGTGGTCGCCGTCCAGCAGAAACCAGATCGGCGCCACGTGCGGACTTCCGTCGGCGCGGACGGTCGACAGCTTTCCGGTGCGGGTGCCCTGGGAGACGAAGGCCCGCCATTGCTCATCGGTCATCTTCTGTGCCATGCGCCCATCCTGCTTGCCCGGAGGGCGGCCGTGGGGAAGGCTGGCTGGTCGGATCCTCCAGCCAGGGGGAAAAGCATCACGGGGAGATGGAGCATGGCGCAGAACACGGGGCTCGGCTGGCTGCTCGACGACCTGACCGAGCGCGTCGAACACGTACGGCACGCGTTGGTGCTGTCCAACGACGGGCTGGTGACCGGCGCGAGCACAGGACTTCGACGTGAGGACGCCGAGCACCTCGCGGCGGTCTCGTCGGGCCTGCACAGCCTGGCGAAGGGCTCAGGTCGGTACTTCGGCGCCGGTCAGGTGCGCCAGACGATGATCGAGTTCGACGACGCGGTACTTTTCGTCACCGCGGCGGGCGCGGGCAGCTGTCTGTGTGTTCTCAGCGCCGCGGAAGCCGACATCGGTCAGGTCGCCTACGAGATGACACTGCTCGTCAACCGTGTCGGCGAACACCTCGGCGTGGACGTCCGCCAACCGGAACGTCCGTCTTCTGTAGACCTCTGACCTGCGGATACGTCATCGCGGTCAGAGTTATCCACAGGCTCGCCGCGAGATCGGCCAAACCGGCTACGGTTTTTCTCGAAGCAAGCGCCCGACGGCGCGAGCACCTCACTCCACGGGGGAGAACCGTCATGTCCGGCAACACCATCACGCAGTCCACCGCCTCGCAGTCCACCACCGCGCAGTCCACCGCATCGAGGGCCGCCACATCGTCGCTCGGACGCGCCGCGCGAGAACTGGAGCTCAAGCGCGGGGAGTTCGACCTCGCTCTGCATCTCGGATGCATCCGCACCGTTCCCGACGAGGGGGGAGGCGGACGCCGCGTCACCCGTGCGGAGATCGAGCGGGTGCGCTCCGAGGACGGCTTCCCCGAGGCATTGCGGGAACGCGTCAAGGCCGTCGGCACCACGGAGGGCGCAGCGCTCATGGGCGTGACGTCCGCCAGGTTCACGCGCTTCGCGCGCTTGGGTCTGGTGGTGCCCGTGAAGTTCTACCTGAACCGGTACAGGGCTGTGGTCTGGCTGTACCTGGGCGAAGAACTTCGCCAGTTCGGGGCGAACGAGCAGAACGCCCCGCTGCTGAAGGGCCGTACACCCGAGGGACTCCGCGACCAGCTGGAAGCCGGCCTGGACCTCCGCCCCCGCAACTGGCGGGGCCGGCACATGGGATTCCTGCTGCGGCAGACCGAGGACCCCTGGGCGCGGGCCGCGATCGTGGCCTCCCTGCTCGACCCCGTTCAGGTGGCCGAGATCGTCAGGGACCCGTACGAGCGCGCGTATCTGAACCGCTTCCGGCCCGAGCGGGCCGCCCACGGCGCCGCGCCGGACACTCCCGCCGCGCACCTCGTCTCGCGCATCATGACGGCCGAGGATCCCGACGAGATCAGCTGGCTCCGTGCCGACCTGGGCCAGGCACTTGTCGAGGCCCGAGAGCTCCGCCCCGCACCCCGCCCGACCCCCAAGGCCCCGCTGACGCCGGTCTCCCCTTCGGCCGCGGCGGCTCCGGCGGCCTCGCGACCGCGCGAAGCCGCCCTCGACGACCGGGCCCCGAGCGTGGAGCCCGAGCGGCCACGGAGGCTCCTCGGGTGGCTGCGCCGCAGAAACCCCTGACGGGGCGCTCCTGCCCGCGACGCCCTGACGAGTCCTCCCCGGACGGCTTCTTCCTGGGGGGCCGGACCCATTCCCGCATCCTTACAGCGCCCGGAAAAGCCCCTCCTGGACGACCGAGACGAGCAGGCGTCCCTCCAGGTCGTAGATGCGCCCGCGGGCCAGCCCGCGACCGCCCGTCGCGATCGGCGACTCCTGGTCGTACAGGAACCACTCGTCCGCGCGGAACGGCCGGTGGAACCACATCGCGTGGTCGAGCGAGGCCATGTCGAAGCCGCGCTGACCCCACAGCGGCTCCACCGGGATGCGGACGGCGTCCAGGAGGGTCATGTCGCTCGCGTAGGTGAGGGCGCAGGTGTGCACCAGCGGGTCGTCGCCCAGCGGGCCGACGGCACGCATCCACACCGCGCTGCGCGGCTCCGCGTCCTTTATCTCCTCCGGGGTCCAGCGCAGTCCGTCCACGTACCGGATGTCGAACGGCTGGCGGCGCGCCATGCGCTCCAGCGACTCGGGAAGCGCGCCCAGATGCTCGGTGATCTCCTGCGAGACCGTCGGCAGCGACTCCGGGTGCGGTATCTCGCGGGCCGGCGGCAGCTGGTGCTCGAAGCTCCCATCCTCAGGCTTGTGAAAGGAGGCGGTCAGATTGAAGATCGTGCGCCCCTGCTGCACGGCGGTGACGCGACGGGTGGTGAACGACCGCCCGTCCCTGACCCGTTCGACCTGGTACACGATCGGCACGCCCGGCCGGCCCGGGCGCAGGAAGTACGCGTGCAGTGAGTGCACCGGCCGGTCGGCTTCGGCGGTGCGCCCGGCCGCCACCAGGGCCTGGCCCGCCACCTGGCCGCCGAAGACCCGCTGCAGTTTTTCGTCCGGGCTGCGGCCACGGAAGATGTTGACCTCGATCTGCTCCAGGTCGAGCAGGTCGACGAGCCTCTCGGCTGGGTTCGTCATGTGTGGGATTCTCCTGTGCTCACAACTGGCCGACGTCGGTGACCTTGACGACCGCGCGACCCTCCGCGTCGGAGGCCACGAGGTCGACCTCCGCGCTGATGCCCCAGTCGTGGTCACCGTTCGGGTCGGCGAAGGTCTGACGGACGCGCCACAGACCGTTCTGCGGCTCCTCCACGATCGACAGCAGCTTGGGGCCACGGGCGTCGGGGCCCGTGCCGAGGTCCTCGTACTCGTCCCAGTACTTGTCCATCGCCTCGCCCCAGGCATCGGCGTCCCAGCCGGATTCGCCGTCCATCTCGCCGAGTTCGTCGACGTTGTCGAGTGCGGCGAGTTCGACACGGCGGAACATCGCGTTGCGGACGAGGACACGGAAGGCGCGGGCGTTCGACGTGACCGGCTTGACCTGGTCGGCCTTCTCCTGGGCCTCCTCGGCCGTCATCTCCTCGGGTTTGGCGAGCTGCTCCCACTCGTCGAGGAGGCTCGAGTCGACCTGGCGCACCAGCTCGCCCAGCCAGGCGATCAGGTCCTCCAGGTCCTCGGACTTGAGGTCGTCCGGGACGGTGTGTTCAAGCGCCTTGTAGGCACTCGCGAGGTAGCGCAGGACAATGCCCTCAGTACGGGCGAGCTCGTAGTGGGAGACGAACTCCGTGAAGGACATGGCCCGTTCGTACATGTCACGGATGACGGACTTCGGCGACAACGGATGGTCACCGACCCACGGGTGGCTCTTGCGGTAGGTGTTGTAGGCGTGGAAGAGCAGCTCCTCCAGCGGCTTGGGGTACGACACGTCCTGGAGTCGCTCCATGCGCTCCTCGTACTCGACGCCGTCCGCCTTCATCGCTGCCACGGCCTCGCCGCGCGCCTTGTTCTGCTGGGCCGCGAGGATCTGCCGCGGGTCGTCCAGGGTGGACTCCACTACGGACACCATGTCCAGGGCGTAGGAGGGGGACTCGGGGTCCAGCAGCTCGAACGCGGCGAGCGCGAAGGTCGACAGCGGCTGGTTGAGCGCGAAGTCCTGTTGCAGATCCACGGTGAGGCGCACGATGCGGCCCGTGGCGTCCGGCTCGTCGAGCTTCTCGACGATGCCGCCGTCGAGGAGCGAGCGGTAGATCGCGATCGCCCGCCGGATGTGCCGCAGCTGCTGCCTGCGCGGCTCGTGGTTGTCCTCCAGCAGATGCCGCATCGCCTCGAAGGCGTTCCCGGGCCGGGCGATCACCGCCAGGAGCATGGTGTGGGTGACCCGGAAGCGGGAGGTGAGTGGCTCGGGATCGGAGGTGATGAGCTTCTCGAAGGTGTTGTCCGTCCAGCCGACGAAGCCCTCGGGAGCCTTCTTGCGGACCACCTTGCGGCGCTTCTTCGGGTCGTCGCCCGCCTTGGAGAGCGCCTTCTCGTTCTCGATGACGTGCTCGGGCGCCTGCGCCACCACGAAGCCCGCCGTGTCGAATCCGGCGCGCCCGGCACGGCCGGCGATCTGGTGGAACTCACGGGCACGGAGCGTGCGCACCCGATTGCCGTCGTACTTCGTCAGCGCCGTGAACAGCACGGTGCGGATCGGGACGTTGACACCGACGCCGAGGGTGTCCGTGCCGCAGATGACCTTCAGCAGACCGGCCTGGGCCAGCTTCTCCACCAGCCGCCGGTACTTGGGCAGCATGCCCGCGTGGTGCACGCCGATGCCATGGCGTACGTACCGGGAGAGGTTGCGGCCGAACTTGGTGGTGAAGCGGAAGTTGCCGATCAGCTCGGCGATCTGGTCTTTCTCCTCGCGCGTGCACATGTTGATGCTCATCAGTGCCTGCGCCCGCTCCACGGCCTGCGCCTGGGTGAAGTGGACGATGTAGACCGGAGCCTGCTTGGTCGAGAGCAGCTCGGTGAGTGTCTCCGTCAGCGGGGTCAGCACGTATTCGTAGGAGAGCGGCACGGGCCGGGTCGCCGAGCGGACCACCGACGTGGGCCGTCCGGTGCGCCGGGTGAGGTCCTTCTCGAACATCGAGACGTCGCCGAGCGTCGCCGACATCAGGATGAACTGCGCCTGTGGCAGTTCCAGGATCGGGATCTGCCACGCCCAGCCGCGGTCAGCCTCCGCGTAGAAGTGGAACTCGTCCATCACGACCTGGCCGACGTCGGCGTGCTTGCCGTCCCGCAGCGCGATGGACGCCAGCACCTCGGCGGTACAGCAGATGATGGGGGCGTCGGAGTTCACGGAGGCGTCGCCGGTCAGCATGCCGACGTTCTCGGTGCCGAACATCTTGCAGAGCTCGAAGAACTTCTCCGAGACGAGTGCCTTGATCGGCGCCGTGTAGAAGGTGACCTCGTCGCGGGCGAGCGCGGCGAAGTGGGCGCCCGCGGCGATCATGCTCTTGCCCGAGCCGGTGGGCGTCGAGACGATCACGTTCGCACCCGAGACCACCTCGATCAGCGCCTCCTCCTGATGGGGGTAGAGCGTGAGACCGCGTTCTCCGGCCCACGACTCGAAGGCTTCGTAGAGGGCGTCGGGATCTGCGGTCTGCGGCAGCTGATCGATAAGGGTCACGCCCCCATCTTGCCTGTCAACCCGCTCGATGGGGGAATCGGATGCTCGTCCGAAGATCACGACCGTTACGCTGTGGCGCCGACGAAGCATCAGCGTATGCGGGCAACTGGACAGCGGCGAAAGAAGAATGGGGCGGGGAACGGCCATGATGGGACCAGCACACTCACTCTCGGGAGCCGCGGCCTGGCTCGGCGTCGGAGCGGCGGCAGCCGCCGCCGGTCACACGATGCCCTGGCCTGTCCTCCTCGTCGGCGCCCTGATCTGCGCGGGTGCCGCGCTCGCCCCCGACCTGGACCACAAGGCGGCGACGATCTCGCGGGCCTTCGGGCCCGTCTCACGGACCCTGTGCGAGATCGTCGACAAGCTCTCCTACGCCGTCTACAAGTCGACCCGCAAGCCGGGCGACCCACGGCGCAACGGCGGCCATCGCACGCTGACGCACACCTGGCTGTGGGCGGTGATGATCGGCGCGGGCACCGCGGTCCTTGCGATCACAGGCGGCCGCTGGGCGGTCCTGGCCATCCTCTTCGTGCACATGGTGCTCGCGATCGAGGGCCTGCTGTGGCGGGCCGCCCGCGGCTCCAGCAGCGACGTCCTGGTCTGGCTGCTGGCGGCGACCAGCGCCTGGATCCTCGCCGGAGTCCTGGACAAGCCGGGCAACGGCTCGGACTGGCTGTTCACCGCACCGGGCCAGCAGTACCTGTGGCTCGGACTGCCGATCGTCCTGGGAGCCCTGGTACACGACATCGGGGACGCGCTGACGGTGTCCGGCTGCCCGATCCTGTGGCCCATCCCGCTCGGCCGCAAGCGCTGGTACCCCATCGGCCCGCCCAAGGTCATGCGCTTCCGGGCCGGCAGCTGGGTCGAGCTCAAGGTGCTCATGCCGGTCTTCATGCTGCTCGGCGGAGTGGGCTGCGCGGCGGCGCTCAACGTCATCTGAGCGAGAGTGTCAGCCCCGCACGCCCGAGGAGGAGCGCCGGCTCCTCGCGCCCGAGCGCGGGGGACAACCCCTCACGCCGTCCCGTCCTTGCCCGCTCCCTGCCCCGCACCGCCGTACCGCCTCTCGAACTGTGCGATCCGGCCCTCCGAGTCCACGGTCCGGGCCTTGCCCGTGTAGAAGGGGTGGCTCTCCGAGGAGATCTCGACGTCGACGACCGGGTAGGTCTCGCCGTCGTCCCACTCGATGGTCTGGTCGCTCGTCGCGGTGGACCGGGTGAGGAAGGCGTACCCGGCGGCGCGGTCGCGGAAGACGACGGCGCGGTAGTCGGGGTGTTTGTCCTGCTGCATGGGTGCTCCTTGGGGGAGAGGGGCGGGGGCCGGTCAGCCGGACGCGGTGTCCTCGTCGACGATGTGCATCGCGGCCTCCTCGGCCGATGCCGCGGCGCCGTCGATGCCGACGTCGGTGGCGATCAGCCCGCTCTCGTCGTCCTCGTGCGCTCCTTCATTGGGGGCGACGAGACGACCGGAGCGGCTGGCGCCCACTTCGTTGTCCCAGGGTTCGCCGTCGGTGCCCTGGCAGTCGCCGATGCCGTCCCCGTCCGGCTCGGCCACGTCGGGCATCTCCTCCGCGAGGCGCTGGTCCAGAGTCTCGCCCTGTCGGCGCTCCGCGGCGGTCACCCCGGAATGCTCCACCGCCCACGGCCGCTCCGGCGGGGACCAGCCCCGGTCGAGCGGGTCACCGACACCGTCGGAGAGCAGGGTGTCCTCGGAGTCGAGCAGCCCCGCGTCGTCCTGTACCTCGGATCCGTCGGGCTGGTAGACGTCGTCTCCCCATCCGTCGACGCTGTTCACGGGTACCTCCAGGTGATGCGGGCGAGCCCGATCCCACCGCGCTCGACGGCGGGCGCGCGGGCCACTCGACACAGGCTTCGCCCTTCGCGAACCGGGTGGTTCCCGGGCGTTCCCCGAGCCGGTGCCGTTATCCAGCCTTCCACTCCGGTTCGGCACTGCGCAACGCCACACGGTCCGAGGCGGTGCGGGCGCGCCCACGGAGGCAGGTCCCGGGCGCCGGTGCGACCGCTGCCGCACACGACCGCGGACCGCACCGGCAGGGCACCCTCACCCGTGCCAGGACCGCCACAGCGCCGCGTAGGCACCGCCCGCCGCGACCAGCTCGTCGTGACTGCCCAGCTCACTGATCCGGCCGTTCTCCACGACGGCGATGACGTCAGCGTCGTGGGCGGTGTGGAGCCGGTGGGCGATGGCGATCACGGTGCGTCCGTCGAGGACGCGGGCCAGCGAGCGTTCGAGGTGGCGGGCCGCGCGCGGGTCGAGCAGCGAGGTCGCTTCGTCCAGAACCAGGGTGTGCGGATCGGCGAGGACCAGCCGGGCCAGGGCGATCTGCTGGGCCTGGGCCGGGGTGAGCGCGAGCCCGCCCGAGCCGACCTCGGTGTCCAGACCTTCGTCCAGGGCCCGCGCCCAGCCGTCCGCGTCCACCGCTCCGAGCGCCGCCCACAGCTCGGCGTCGACCGCTCCCGTCCTGGCGAGCAGCAGGTTGTCGCGCAGGGAGCCCACGAAGACGTGGTGCTCCTGGTTGACCAGGGCCACGTGGGAGCGGACCGCCTCGGCGGGCATCCGGGACAGTTCGGCACCGCCGAGCGTGACGCGGCCGTCCCGGGGTGCGTAGATCCCGGCGAGCAGCCGGCCCAGCGTGGACTTGCCCGCGCCGGACGGTCCGACCAGCGCGAGCCGGGTGCCCGGGGAGACCTCCAGGGAGATCTCGCGCAGCACGTCCACCCCGGCCCGGTAGCCGAAGCGCACCTCGTCCGCGCGCACGTCCCGTCCGTCCGGGACCATCTCCGGGTCGCCCGCGTCCGGCTCGATGTCCCGGACGCCGACCAGCCGGCCCAGCGACACCTGGGCGACCTGCAGCTCGTCGTACCAGCGCAGGATCAGGCCCACCGGATCGACGAGCATCTGAGCGATGAGCGCGCCCGTCGTCAGCTGCCCCACACCGATCCAGCCCTGAAGGACGAAGACCCCGCCGATCATCAGGACCGAGCAGAGGATCACCACGTGCGTGACACCGATGACCGGGAAGAGCACCGTGCGCAGCCAGAGCGTGTAGCGCTCCCAGGCCGTCCACTCCTTGATCCGGCGCTCCGACAGCTCGATGCGGCGCTCGCCCAGGCGGTGCGCCTCGACGGTGCGACCCGCGTCCACGGTCTCGGCGAGCGCGGCGGCGACGGCGGCGTAACCGGCGGCCTCGGAGCGGTAGGCGGACGGTGCGCGCTTGAAGTACCAGCGGCAGCCGATCAGCAGGATGGGCACGGCTACCAGTACGGCGGGGGCGAGCGGCGGCGCGGTCACGGCGAGCCCGCCGAGCAGCAGGGCCACCCACACCACGCCGATGGCGAGCTGCGGTACGGCTTCGCGCATCGCGTTGGCGAGCCGGTCGATGTCCGTGGTGATGCGGGACAGCAGGTCGCCCGTGCCGGCCCGCTCGAGGACGCCGGGCGGCAGCCCGACCGACCGTACGAGGAAGTCCTCCCGCAGATCGGCCAGCATCCGCTCGCCGAGCACGGCCCCGCGCAGCCGCACCTCGCGTACGAACACGGCCTGTACGACGAGTGCCACGGCGAACAGTGCGGCGGTGCGCTCCAGATGGAGCTCCCGCGCGTGGTCCGAGACCCGCTCGACGATCGAGCCCAACAGATAGGGGCCGGCCATCGAGGCCACCACGGCCACCGTGTTGGCGGCGATGAGCAGCAGGAAGGCCCGACGGTGCCGCCGGAAGAGTTCGGTCACGTAGGCGCGTACGGTCGCGGGGGCACCGACGGGCAGGGTGTGCGCCGTCGTCGGGGCCGCCGGGTCGTAGGCCGGTGGCGCCAGGCCGATCATGCGGTCTCCTCGATTTCTTCCAGTTCCTTCAGAACGCCGCTCAGGTCGGCCTCGTCCTCTTTCCGCACGTGGCCGCGCGCGGCCCCGTCTTCTTCCCGCACCCTGCTCCGCGCGGCCTCGTCATCGGTCTCCCGGGTCACCACGGCCCGGTACCGCGGCTCACCGCGTACCAGCTCGCGGTGTACGCCGACCGCCACGACCTCGCCCTCGTGCACCAGAACGACGCGGTCCGCGTGGTCCAGGAGCAGCGGCGAGGAGGTGAGGACGACCGTCGTGCGCCCGGTGCGCAGGGCGCGCACGCCGTCGGCGATCCGGGCCTCGGTGTGCGAGTCGACGGCGGAGGTCGGCTCGTCGAGGACCAGCACTTCGGGGTCCGTGATCAGCGACCGGGCCAGGGCCAGGCGCTGGCGCTGGCCGCCGGAGAGGGAGCGTCCGCGTTCGGTGATGCGGGCCTGCATCGGGTCCCCGGCGTCCAACGACCCCTGGGTGAGCGCGTCCAGGACGTCGCCGCACTGCGCGGCGGTCAGCGCGGCCTCGGCGCTGACGAGACCGGAGGAAGGCACGTCGAGCAGGTCGCGCAGCGAGCCGGACAGCAGCACCGGGTCCTTGTCCTGGACGAGGACGGCCGTACGGGCGGAGTCGAGCGGCAAGTCGTCGAGGGGTACGCCTCCGAGGAGCACCGAGGTGCCCCCCTCCGTGGGGTGGCCACCCAGCCGCGCGGCGAGCACACCCGCCGCGTCCGGGTCGCCGCACACCACGGCGGTGAGCCGCCCGGCGGGCGCGAGCAGCCCGGTCGCGGGGTCGTACAGATCGCCGGACGGCACCTCGGCCGAGCGCGATCCGCCGCTGTCCATGGCCCGTTCCAGGGACAGCACCCGGGCGGCGCGCTGGGCGGACGGGCGGGAGAAGGAGTAGGCCATCGCGATCTCCTCGAAGTGTCGCAATGGGTAGGTGAGCAGCATGACCGCGCTGTACACGGTGACGAGTTCGCCGACCGTGATCCGGCCGTCGCGGGCCAGGTGAACGCCGCGCCAGATGACGGCGATCATCAGCAGGCCGGGCAACAGCACCTGGATGGCCGAGATCAGCGACCACATCCGGGCGCTGCGCACGGCCGCGTGGCGGACCTCCTGGGAGGCGCGGCGGTAGCGGTCGAGGAACAGTTGCTCGCCGCCGATGCCGCGCAGCACGCGCAGGCCCGCGACGGTGTCAGAGGCCAACTCGGTGGCGCGGCCGGCCTTCTCTCGCTGGAAGTCCGCGCGCCGGGTGGCACGGGGCAGCAACGGCAGTACGGCGAGCGCCAGGACGGGCACACCCACCGCGACGAGTACGCCGAGCGCGGGCTGGTAGACGACCAGGCCGACACAGACCAGCACGACGGTCAGGGCGGCCGCCGCGAACCGCGACAGGGCCTCCACGAACCAGCCGATCTTCTCGACGTCGCCGGTCGAGACCGCGACGACCTCGCCGGCCGCGACACGTCGCGTCAGGGCGGAGCCCAACTGGGCGGTCTTGTGGGCCAGCAGTTGCTGGACGCGCGCGGCGGCGGTGATCCAGTTGGTGACCGCGGCCCGGTGCAGCATGGTGTCGCCCAGCGCGATGCAGGCGCCGCACAGCACCAGCAGCCCACCGGTCAGGGCGAGTCGGGCGCCGGAGCGGTCGACGACGGCCTGGACGGCGAGGCCGACGCAGAACGGCAGCCCGGAGACGGCCACGAAGTGCAGCAGCCCCCAGGCAAGGGCCTTGAACTGCCCTCCGAGCTGATTCCGGCCGAGCCACCACAGGAATCGGGGACCCGAGCGCGCGTCCGGCACACCCGGGTCGGGATAGGGAAGGTCTTGAATCTGCATGACGTCCCAGTGGCTCGTGTAAGGGGTGGGTCAGGGAATGGGGCCGGGGCGAAGCCGTGGAGCTCCGGCGACCGACCGTGGGGGGTCGGCAGCAAACCGTGAAAGGTTCGCGTCATGGCGCGACCGGAGGCAAACGATTTTTCATCCCAGGACATGGATTCAGGACAGAGGGCCGGGATGCGAGTTCGTGTGACAGGAGTTCGGGGCAGGGGCACCGAGACAAGGCTGGGACCACCTCCGGCCCATCGAAAGTGCGCCCGGAAAGACAACACCTGACCGAGAAGTCGGGGGGGTAGGGGTTATTCGTCCGATACGTGATGCAACGATGGGGCGCATGCGAAAAGACAGTGCGAGGCGTACGGGGTTCACCGCTGTGGCGTGCGGTGCCCTCGCTGTGTTCCTGTCGGCCTGCGGTGGCTCGGGAGGGGGGAGCGGCGCGGTGAAAGACCACGGCGGAGCCGGTGCCAAGGGCGAACAAGCCCCCGCACGCACCGTCGATCTGACCCGGATACCGGAGGTCGGCAACCGCCTGCAGGCCCGGATCCCGTCCGACTCCCACCAGGTGGTGGCGGTCTACGGCGAGGGCAGGGACTCCGCCGACTCCACGGTCGTGCTGTACGAGAAGTCCGGTTCCACCTGGGAGGTGCGGCGTTCCTGGCACGCGCACAACGGGACGAAGGGCTGGACCACCGACCATCACGAGGGCGACAAGCGCAGCCCCGTCGGGGTGTTCTCGCTCACCGACGCGGGCGGAGTGCTCGACGACCCGGGCGCACTGCTCCCGTACGACCACTCGGCGGCTTATCAGGCTCCCCGTGACTGGGCCAGGTCGCACTGGCACGACTTCGACTACGTCGTCGCCATCAACTACAACCGCCGCGTGGGTACCCCGCCGGACAACCCGGACCGCCCCCTGGGTCAGACGAAGGGCGGCAGCATCTGGCTGCACATGGACCACGGCAGCGGTACGTCCGCGTGTGTCAGCGTGCCCAAGTCGGCCATGGAATATCTCCTGCGGACGCTCGACCCGCATCAGCACCCTGTCATCGTGATGGGGGACAAGGCCGATCTGAAGGTGTAGCGGCCGTGGCCGACCGGGCCGCCCCGCGTGGTGCGGTCACCGAGAGCCCATTGCGGGGCGGGCCGACTCCCCCGTAGAACACCGCACATGAGAAGACGGATCGTCATGTCCATGCTCGCTGGAGTGATCCTCTCGGCGAGCACCTTCCTGGGAGCGGGCCCGGCCTCGGCGGCACCGCCGACGGACGCTGTCCGGCCCGTCGGCACCCCCGCCCGGCCGGCGGGTCAGACCGCCGATACGCCCCACGACGCGCTCTCCGAGACGCCCACCGGGACCGCCGCCGAGACGCCCACCGGGACTACCGCCGATACGCCCGCCGAGTTCGGCACCGACTGGCACGACCCCCTGACCGCCGCCCCGCCGGTGGCGAGACCCGCCACCAAGTCCTGCGCGGTGACGGTGGCCGAGGCGCAGTTCCGTGACTTCACGCCGTACCGGGGCACGTACACACCGCCGAGCGGCTGCGGCGACCGCTGGAGCAAGGTCGTCCTGCGGCTCGACGGCAAGGTCAAGGGACGCCAGTTCGACCGGCTCGGCTATCTCCACATCGGCGGCGTGGAGATCCTCCGCACCTCCACCCCGGAGCCCTCGCCCGACGGCATCCAGTGGTCCGTCGAGAAGGACGTGACCAGGTACAGCGACACGTTCCGGAGCGGCGGCGACGTCGAGATGCTCATAGGGAACGTCGTCGACGACACGTACACCGGAGTCCTCGACGTGAAGGTGACCCTGACCTTCTACGCGGAGGGCGGCGCCGTGAAGTCCGCCGCGCCTCCCGACCGTGTCCTCACCCTCCAGGACGGCACCCTCACCACCCCGCGCAACAGCGAGCGCATCGTCGCCGAGGTGTACGCGACCGGCTCCGGCGGCGGCTGCGAGGAGTACTGGTACTTGACGGTGCCCGACCCCGCCCCGTACTCGTGCAAGGCGGACAAGGGCCCCTACCGCGAGGTGCAGATCAAGGTGGACGGCCAACTCGCGGGCATCGCCGAGCCGTTCCCGACCGTGTGGACCGGCGGCTGGTCCAACCCCTTCCTCTGGTACGTGATCCCGGGCCCGCGCGCCTTCGACATCAAGCCGATCGAATACGACCTGACGCCCTATGCCGGTCTCCTCAACGACGGTCGTCCGCACCGGATCGACGTCTCCGTCGTGGGCGTCCCCGCGGGCCAGACCGGATGGAGCGCCCCGGTCGACGTCCTCGTCTGGCAGGACGCGAAGCGCGCGCACCTGAGTGGCGCGCTCACCGAGGTCAGGGCGGGCGACCTCACCAACTCCTCTACGTACACGCCCGGTTCGCAAGAGCGGCTCGACACCGTGGGCGGACACCGGCTGACGACCGCCGGATACGTCGACACCTCGCACGGCCGGGTGTGGACCACCGTGCGCCGCACGCTCGCCAGCACCTCCGCGCACCGATGGACCGACGGAGAGAACACGGATGCGCTCAAGGCCACCTGGACCGACGACGAGACGGTCACCGTCGACGGGCGGGGACCGGTCGGCGTGACGCGCACCCACCGCACGTACACCATGGACGGCACCACGACGCTCGCCGCGGACGACCGGTTGCGGACCGTCCTGACGCTCGGCGACCGGGCCGCGGTCGACGAGACGCGCGGCGGCCGGCGCATCACGTGGTCCCGGCTCGACGACACGTACGCGGGAGACGCGACGTATACCGCGAACGTGCCCCGCGACCAACGGCATGCGGTCGGCACGACGAGCGAGCGCTACCGGCTGTACGGCTCGGACGGCTGCTACGACCGCGTTCTGGTCACCGTGCAGGGAATGCTGACGCGGGACCACAGCGACTGCTGAGCCTGCTGGGGCCCCGGGTGGGGAACGGCAGGTCTGTTCCAGGATTTACATGGACGTGACACAGAGGTATCCGGCGGCACCGGCAACTCCTCAATAGTGATCGCTGCGGAAGGAAGTTTCCGCATACCAGAAGTCCCTTCGGAGGAGTGCCCGTGCCGCCGTCTGTACCGTCCCCGCGACGCGTCGCACGCATACTGCGTACCTCACTGTTCGCGCAGGTCGCCTGCGCGCTCGTCCTCGGAATCGTCGTCGGAAGGCTGTGGCCGGACACGGCCACGACCTTCCAGCCGCTCGGCGACGGATTCGTACGCCTCATCAAGGCGGTCATCTCACCGCTCGTGTTCTGTGTGGTGGTCGTCGGCGTCACCAAGGCCGGTGACCTGAAGGCCTTCGGCCGGATCGGGCTCAAGGCCCTGATCTGGTTCGAGGTCGCGTCCACCGCCGCACTGCTCCTCGGACTGATCGCGGCGAACGTCGTCGGTCCGGGCTCGGGCATGCACGCCGACCCCTCCAAGCTCGACGCCTCGGCCGTCGATGGCAAGACCGGCGGCGGCTCGCTCCCGTCGACCGGCGAATTCATCCTGAACGCGTTGCCGCAGAGCGCGGTCGGGGCCTTCGCCGAGAACTCCCTGCTCCAAGTCCTCGTCCTCGCCTGCCTGGTGGGCGCGGCACTGCTCCACCTCGGCAACACCAAGGTGCCCAAGGTGCTGCCCGCCATCGAGCAGGTCCAGGACGTCGTCTTCGCGATCGTCGGCTTCATCATGAAGCTGGCCCCGCTCGCGGTGTTCGGCGCGATGGTCCACCTGGTGGGGGAGTACGGGCTCGGCGTCATCAAGACGTACGGCAAGCTGATCGTCCTGTGCTACGCGGTCGCGCTGTTGTTCCTCGCGCTGCTCGCCGTCGCCCTGAAGGCGGTCACCGGGCTCAGCCTGTGGAAGTTCGTCCGTTACACCCGCGAGGAGATGCTGCTCGCGCTCGGTACCGCCTCCAGTGAGACGGTCATGCCCCGCATGATGCAGAAGCTGCGCCAGGCGGGCTGCCGCGACGACGCCGTGGGCCTGGTCCTGCCCACCGGCTACTCCTTCAACCTCGACGGCGCCTCGATCTATCTGTCCATCGGTACGTTGTTCATCGCGCAGGCGGTGGGGGTGGATCTGAGTCTGGGCCAGCAGATCACCGTCGTCCTGGTCCTCATGCTGACCAGCAAGGGCATGGCGGGTGTGCCGGGTTCGGCCTTCCTCGCCCTCTCCGCGACGGCGTCCTCGCTCGGTGTCATCCCCGCCGGAGCCGTCGCCCTCCTCCTCGGCGTGGACCGCATCATGGACTCGATGCGCGTCGCCACGAACCTGCTCGGCAACTGCGTCGCCGTCTTCGCGGTGTCCCGCTGGGAGGGCGCGCTCGACACGGAGCGGGCCAAGAAGATGCTGGACGGCGAGATCGCGTTCGTGGAGGAGGACGACGCGCCGCGGACGCCGGAGTCGCCGACGGAAGAACCGGGGTCCGAGTCGAACAGGGCGGACGTCCCCGCCCAGTCGGCCAAGGTGGAAGTCCCCGCCCGTTCGACCAAGGTGGAAGTCCCCACCCACTCGGTCGAGCCGGAAGTCCCCGCCCATTCGGCCAAGGAACCTGCCCCCGAGGTCGGTTGACCGACCCGGGACGGGTCACCGCCCCGGATCCCCGGAACGGGTCGCGCGCACCCACTCCAGTCGTACGGAGTGGGGGCCGCGGCCCGTCGCTTCGTCCGCCGCGCCACGAGCGCGCCAATGACAACCCCTCAGCAGCGCTGCTCAAGCCTGGGCATGCCGTCCACCAGCGTGTCCAGCAGCCCCCCGAGTATTTCGCGCTGCTCGTCCGTCAACGGCGCCAGGATCTCCTCCGCGGCCGACCGGCGTGCGCCGCGCAGCTCCCGCAGTGCCTCGCGCCCCTCGTCCGTGACCTCGATCCGGATCACCCGCCGATTGGTGGGATCGGGGACCCGGCGCACCTTCCCGCTCGCCTCCAGGCCGTCGACCAGCGTGGTCACGGCCCGGGGGACCACCTCCAGGCGCTCGGCGAGATCGGCCATGCGCGGGGGTGAGCTGTAGTGCGCGAGCGTGCGCAGCAGCCGGGACTGGGCCGGGGTGATGCCCAGCTCGCGCTGCTCCAGGTGCCGCTTCTGGATGCGGTGCACACGTCGGGTCAGCCGCAGCAACTGCTCGGCGAGCAGGCCGTCGGCATCGGGGGTGGTCATGCGGGAACAATATCAGGATGCGGTTCATTGTGAGTATAGGTAACAATGAGCTAGGCTCCGCCAGTCATCGTTTGCCTGCCCTGCGTAGCCGTCGTCTCACCTCCCGTAGGAGCCCATGCGTCCCGACCAATCCACCTGGACCCCGTCACCCGCCGAGGGCGAACAGCCACGGCAGGTGCGCCGCATCCTGAAGCTGTTCCGGCCCTACCGCGGCCGCCTCGCGATCGTCGGCCTGCTGGTCGGCGCCTCGTCCCTGGTCACCGTCGCGACCCCCTTCCTGCTGAAGGAGACCCTGGACGTCGCGATCCCCCAGGGCCGCACCGGTCTGCTGAGCCTGCTCGCGCTCGGCATGATCCTCAGCGCGGTCGTCACCAGCATCTTCGGCGTCCTGCAGACCCTGATCTCCACGACCGTCGGCCAGCGTGTCATGCACGACCTGCGCACCGCCGTCTACGGCCGGCTGCAGCGCATGTCGCTCGCCTTCTTCACGCGGACCCGCACCGGCGAGGTCCAGTCCCGCATCGCCAACGACATCGGCGGCATGCAGGCGACCGTGACCTCCACGGCCACCTCGCTGGTCTCCAACCTCACCAGCGTGGTCGCCACGATCGTCGCGATGGTCGCCCTGGACTGGCGGCTCACCGTGGTCTCGCTGCTCCTGCTGCCGGTCTTCGTGTGGATCAGCCGACGCGTCGGCAACGAACGCAAGAAGATAGCGACCCAGCGTCAGAAGCAGATGGCCGCGATGGCCGCCACTGTGACCGAGTCGCTCTCCGTCAGCGGCATCCTGCTCGGCCGCACCATGGGCCGCGGCGATTCGCTCACCAAGGCGTTCGAGGCCGAGTCCGACAGCCTGGTCGACCTCGAGGTGAAGTCGAACATGGCGGGACGCTGGCGCATGTCCGTCATCGGCATCGTCATGGCCGCCATGCCGGCCGTCATCTACTGGGCCGCGGGCATGGCCCTCCAGTTCGGCGGCCCGTCCGTGTCGATCGGCACGCTCGTCGCCTTCGTCTCGCTCCAGCAGGGTCTGTTCCGGCCGACGGTCAGCCTGCTGTCCACCGGAGTCCAGATCCAGACCTCGCTCGCGCTCTTCCAGCGCATCTTCGAGTACCTCGACCTGCCCATCGACATCACCGAGCCGGAGCACCCGGTCCACCTCGACCAGGTCAAGGGCGAGATCCGCTTCGAGGACGTCGAGTTCCGCTACGACGACAAGAGCGGCCCGATCCTCGAGGGCATCGACATCACGGTTCCCGCGGGCGGCAGTCTCGCCGTCGTCGGCCCGACCGGCTCCGGCAAGTCCACGCTCAGCTATCTGGTCCCACGGCTGTACGACGTCACGGGCGGCCGCGTCACGCTGGATGGCGTCGACGTACGGGACCTCGACTTCGACACGCTCGCCCGCGGGATCGGCGTCGTCTCCCAGGAGACGTACCTCTTCCACGCCTCGGTCGCGGACAACCTGCGCTTCGCCAGGCCCGACGCCACCGACGAGGAGCTGCAGGCGGCGGCCAGGGCGGCCCAGATCCACGACCACATCGCGTCACTGCCCGACGGCTACGACACGGTCGTGGGCGAGCGCGGCCACCGGTTCTCCGGCGGGGAGAAGCAACGCCTCGCCATCGCCCGCACGATCCTGCGGGACCCGCCGGTCCTCATCCTCGACGAGGCGACCAGCGCCCTGGACACCCGCACGGAGTACGCCGTGCAGGAGGCCATCGACGCCCTGTCGGCCAACCGGACCACGCTCACCATCGCGCACCGGCTCTCCACCATCCGTGGCGCCGACCAGATCGTCGTCCTGGACTCCGGCCGCGCGGTCGAACGCGGCACGCATGAGGAGCTGTTGGAGCGGGAGGGGCGCTATGCGGCGCTCGTCCATCGGGACGCCCAACTGGAGTCGACAAGATGACGATATGCCGGGTTTATGGGCTTTAGCGGGTTACCGTGCCCGCATGCAGATGAACACTCCGCCACGGAGCACGATTCGACTGACGCGCCGGGGCCGGGTCGCCCTCATCGCGACCGGAGCCGTCGTGGTGGCCACCGCCGTGGCGGTGCCGCTGCTCACCCTGACCAAGGAGGACGACGAGGAGACGCGGCCCACGTCCCTCGTCATCCGGGAGGGCTGGCGCACCGGCCAGGTTTACGAGGCTGTCGACATGGCCCTCGCGCTGCCCCTGGGATCCACCAAGAAGTCCCTGGCCAAGGCCGACCTCAAGTTGCCCAACGACGCGGAGGGCAACCCCGAGGGCTACCTCTACCCGGCGACGTACCCCCTCGACAAGACGGCGACCCCCGAGTCCCTGCTGGCGCTCATGGTCAACACCGCGAACAAGAAGTTCAGCGGCAGTCCCGTCACCGCGGGCGCCCAGCGCAATGCGATGAACATCTATCAGGCGGTCACCATCGCGAGCATCATCCAGGCCGAGGCCGTCACCAAGGCCGACATGGGCAAGGTGGCCCGGGTCATCTTCAACCGCCTGGAGCGCGGCATGCCGCTGCAGATGGACTCGACCCTCAACTATGCGCTGAACCGCTTCACGCCGACCACGACCACGAACGACACGAAGCTCGAGAGCCCCTACAACTCGTACCAGCGCATGGGGCTGCCGCCCACACCGATCGCCAACCCCGGCGAAGCCGCGATGCGTGCCGCGATCAATCCCACCCCGGGCGGCTGGCTGTACTTCGTCACGGTCAAGCCGGGCGACACCCGGTTCACGGCCAGCTACGAGGAACAGCAGAGGAACGTCGCCGAATTCAACCGGCTCCGCAGGAGTGCCTCCCCCTCCCCCTCGAACTCGAACGCGATTTCGACCTCGGTCCCTGGCTCGCCATCCGCCTCGACCCCGCGCTGAAGCCCGGTGTCCGATGCCTGGTGCCTGGTGCCCGGTGCCCGGTGCCCGGTCGACCCAGCCCACGAGGTCTCCGAGCCGGCCACGGGGCGGGGCATCAGGCGCCGACGGTCACTCCCGCCAGCAGTCGCCTGATGTCCCGTACCGCCGCGCGCCCGGCCCGGTTGGCGCCGATGGTGCTGGCGGAAGGCCCGTACCCGACCAGATGGATCCGGGGATCGGCGAGCGCGCGCGTTCCCTCGACGCGGATGCCGCCGCCCGGCTCCCGCAGCCGCAGCGGCGTCAGATGGTCGAGGGCGGCACGAAAACCGGTCGCCCACAGGATGACGTCCGCGTCGACGTGACGGCCGTCGGCCCATTCGACGCCACCCGGGGTGATCCGGTCGAACATCGGCTGCCGGTCCAGCACGCCGTCGGCCAGAGCCTGCCGGATCGCGTCGTTCAGCGGCAGCCCCGTCACCGACACGACACTCTTGGGAGGCAGCCCCTGTCGGACCCGTTCCTCCACGAGTGCGACGGCCGCCCGCCCCACGTCCTCGGTGAAGGGTCCCTCACGGAAGACGGGCGCCCGCCGCGTCACCCAGGTCGTCGCGGCCGCGTACGGGGCGATCTCCATCAGATGCTGGGTGCCGGACGCGCCGCCGCCCACGACGACCACCCGCTGCCCGGCGAACTCCTCGGGTCCCGGGTACTGCGCCGTGTGCAACTGCCGCCCACGGAAGGTCTCCTGGCCCGGATAGCGCGGCCAGAACGGCCGGTCCCAGGTGCCCGTGGCATTGATCAGCGCCCGCGTCGACCACGTACCGGCGGAGGACTCGACCAGCAGCCGCCCGCCGGCACCCTCCCGCACGGCCCGCACGTCCACCGGCCGCCGTACCCGCAGGTCGAAGGTGCGCTCGTAGGTGTCGAAGTACTCCGCGATCACCTCGGAGGACGGCCGCGCCGGGTCCGCGCCCTCCAGCTCCATACCGGGCAGGGAGTGCATCCCGTGCACTTTGCCGTACGTCAGCGACGGCCATCGGAACTGCCAGGCGCCGCCCGGACGCGGTGCGTGATCCAGCACCACGAAGTCCCGCTCCGGCTCGAAACCGCCCCGCCGCAGGTGATAGGCGCTGGACAGTCCTGCCTGTCCAGCGCCTATGACGACGACATCGACCTCGCGGACTTCGTGCGCCTGCACCCCGGTGTTGTTCACGCTTCCACTAACTCGACCGGGGTGCGGGATCTTCCCGAACGGCGACGCCTGTGAGCCACCCGACGCGCGACCTCTGTCGGGCGGGAACCGGTACGGACGGACGGCGGTCAGGAGTCCTTGTAGACGCGGGGCGTGGTGGTGGAGGGTGGCAGCTCGCCGTTGAATCGGGTGTCCACGAAGGCGGCGAAGTCGACCTTGCCCGGGATCAGCTTCAACTCGGTGAAGGTGTCCGCGATCCGCTGCTCCGACGCGATGAGCGGCTTGTCGACGGCGACCGCGATCCGGCTGGCGTTGGTGCGCTTCACCGAGGCGAGCGCCACCTGGTACGGCAGTCCGGTGTCCTTCGCCCACACCTTGGCCCAGGCGTCCGGATGCCGGTACACCCAGTCCTGGGCGCGCCGCAGCCGCTCCAGATAGTCCTTGATGGCCGCGGCCTTCTTGGTGTCCTTCAGCGCACTCGGTGCCGCCACCTGGAAGCTGAGCCCGTTGACGACGCCGTCCCCGTCGGTCAGGATCCGGCCCTGCTTGGTGTCGAGGACCTGTGAGGTGTACGGGTCCCACACCGCCCACGCGTCCACCTTGCCGCCGGTGAACGCGGCGAGCGCGTCGGCGGGCTGCAGGTACTTGACCTTCACATCGCTCAGCTTCAGACCGGCCTCCTTGAGCGAGGCGATCAGCTGGAAGTGCGCGGACGAACCCTGTGCCACGGCGATGGACCTGCCCTTGAGCTCCTCGGGCCTGCGCAGCGACGAGTCCTTCGGTACGAGGATGGCCTCGCCCTTGGACGTGCCGTGCCAGGCGGCCACCACCGAGACCTTCGAGCCCGCGCCGGCCGCGAAGACGGGCGGGGTGTTGCCGACGCCGCCGATGTCGACGGCCTTGGCGTTGACGGCCTCCAGGAGGGGCGGCCCGGATGTGAACGTCGACCACTTGATCTTGTAGTTGAGGTTCTTGAGTTCTCCGGCGGCCCGCAGCACCGCCTCGGAACCACCCTTCTGGTCACCGACGTTGAGCGTGAGGGAACCCTTGCCATCGGTTCGGGCCCCCGCGGTGTCGGCGGCCGAGTTTCCGCCGCAGGCGGCCAGTAGCAGGGTCAGGGGGAGGAGCAGGGCGGCGGGGACGAGGTGTCGGCGCATGGCGATTCCGTTCGACTGCTTCAGGTGAAGTGACTGTGAGGTGACGGCGAAGGGCGACTGACGGGTGGGGAGGGGGAGCTCAGGCGACGGTGTCGACGCCCAGGCGCTCCAGGAGGCCGGCACGCAGTTCGGCGAAGCGGGGGTCGGCGATGTCGCGCGGCCGCTCCAGGTCGACCTGGGTCTCGTACGCGATGACACCGCCGTCCATGACGAGGACCCGGTCGGCGAGCAGCACGGCCTCCTCGACGTCATGCGTGACCAGCAGCACGGCACAGCCGCGGCGCTGCCACAGTTCGCCGACGAGCCGCTGTGCCTTGATGCGGGTGAGGGCGTCCAGCGCGCCGAACGGCTCGTCGAGCAGCAGCAGATCGGGTTCGCGGACCAACGCACGGGCCAGCGAGGCACGTTGGGCCTCGCCGCCGGAGAGCGTCTTGGGCCAGGCGTTCGCGCGGTGGGTGAGTCCGACCTCGGTCAGCGCCTGCTCGGCGACGGCGCGTTCGGGCTTGCCGGGCAGGCCCAGCAGGACGTTGCGCCACACCTTCTTCCACGGCATGAGCCGCGGTGCCTGGAACGCGACGGCCTTGCGCCGCGGGACGAGCACAGTGCCCTCGATGCCACGGTCGAGCCCGGCGAGGATGCGCAGCAGCGTGGACTTGCCGCAGCCGCTGCGGCCGAGCAGGGCCACGAACTCGCCGGGACGCACGTCGAGTCGGAGGTCGTCGATGACGGCGCGTCCGTCGAAGGAGCGGGTCAGTCCCTGCACGCGTACCGCGGGGGCCTGGGTGGCCAGGTGTTGCCGACCGGTCGCGGTCTTCTGCTGGGCGGTGGCGCCCTTCTCGAGGGTCACCGGCCCGTGAACGTCGGTCGCCATTGCAGCAGCAGCCTTTCGAGGGAGCGGACGATGAAGTCGGCGAGCAGGCCGAGAAAGGCGTAGACGATCAGGCAGACCACGATCACATCGGTCCGCAGGAAGTCACGGGCCTGCACCATGAGGAAACCGATCCCGGCGTCCGCGTTGATCTGCTCGGCGAAGACGAGCGCGAGCCAGGCGATACCGAGGGAGTAGCGAAGCCCGGTCATCGCCCCGGGCAGCGCGCCCGGCAGCACGACATGCCGGACGAGCCCCCACCGGGAGAGGCCGAGGGACTCCCCGGCCTCGATGAGCTGGGAATCGACGCCGCGGATACCGGCGTACACGTTCAGATAGAGGGGGAAGGACACCCCCAGCGTGATGATCGCGATCTTCGGGGCCTCGCCGATGCCGAACCAGATGATGAACAGCGGGATCAGTCCCACGAAGGGCACCGTCCGCAGCATCTGGACGCTCGCGTCCACGAGGTCCTCGCCGACACGGAAGAGTCCGGAGACGAGGGCGAGTCCGGTACCGACGAGGGTTCCGAGCAACAGCCCCACCGCGACGCGCTGCAAGGAGACGCCCATCGCGTTCGGCAGCGAACCGTCGGCGATCAGATTGCCGCCGACCCGTGCGATGGTGCCCGGAGAGGCGAGGATGTCGGGGGTCAACACCTTTGTGCTGCTGAGGAGTTGCCACAGCGCGAGCAGCAGGAGTGGGCCGGAGGTGCGGCGCAGCCAGCGGGGCACGCGGGCGCGGCGGGTGGAGAGGGGGACGATCGGAACGAGCTCGGGTGGCGCCGACTGGGCCGCACCAGTCTTGAACATATCCGATATATCGGGCTCGGCGGGGCTGGGCGGGGCATGGCTGATGCTCATGAGTGCTCCACGGGGAGGAGAGCGGCCGGAGAGGAATACGCCGTGGCTCCGCCGCGTCATCGGCTCAGGGCGAGCCGCGACGTGCGGGTGGAGCGGAGCGAGGGCGCGGTGGAACGGGGGAGTGAAAGGGCGTCAGCGGCCGCGGCGACACGCGGCGGAGGCCACCCGCAGCAGGTCGATGTGACCGCGCGTGGTGAGCATGGCTGAACGCAACATGCGGGTGAAAGTAGCCAGGTGCTCCATGCCCGGTCAATGGTGTCTCGCGGAATGGAACGCGTGTATGGCGGAACGGAACGCGTGTATGGCGGAATGGAACGCGTGTACAAGGGTGCGGGCTGTCGGTCGTGTGCGGAATCCCGCGGACGGGTGAGAATCGGGTCATGCCCGATGCCTTCACCACTCGAGTCCTGAACGTCGCCACCGGTTCGGCGGAGACGGTCGTCGACCTCACCCGCGACTGCGAGGCCTTCCTCCGAGAGGTGGCGGCGGGCCGCGACGGCCTCCTGAATGTCTTCGTGCCCCATGCCACCGCCGGTGTCGCGATCATCGAGACCGGCGCCGGAAGCGACGACGACCTCCTCGCCGCGCTGCACTCCCTGCTCCCCGCGGACGACCGCTGGCAGCACCGCCACGGCAGCCCCGGGCACGGCCGTGACCACGTACTCCCCGCCGTCGTCCCGCCCCACGCGACGCTTCCGGTGCTGGGCGGGAGGCTGGAACTGGGGACGTGGCAGTCGGTGTGCCTGGTGGACACGAACAGGGATAATCCGGAGCGTCAGGTCCGGCTGTCGTTCTTCGGGTAGCGGCACTGTAGGCGCGATATCCGGCCGTACCAAGCGGCGGTCAGCGCGACAGGAGCAGTGCCGAGCCGATCTCCGCCAGCCGGTCCGCGAGGTCCGGGCGCCGGCCCAGGAGGCCGGTGCGGACCGCGTTGTCGACCACGGTGAGGGCCGCGCACACGGTGATCTTGGCCTTGGCCGTGTCGAGGCCCGGCCTGACCTCGTCGAGGACGCGGAGCCAGAGGGCGAGGTAGTCGCGCTGTGCCTGCTTCGACGCCCTGCGTTCCTTCTCCGGCAGCTGGTCGAGCTCGCCGATGAGCAGACCGATCAAGTGGCTGTGCTGGAGGGCGAATTCGATGTACGAGCGCAGCAGGAGGTGCAGGCTCTCGTCAGCAGTGGTGGCGCGGGCGAGCGCCGGCGCGGTGCCGGCGCGGCGCTGTTCGCCGGCGCGGGCTACCAGGCGACGTCGCTCGTACTCCGAAGGGCATGTTCGCGATGCTGTCGCTCACGCCGGACCAGATGCGCCGACTGCGCGGGCAGCTCGGCATCTACGGCACGACCTCGGGGCGCATCAACATCGCGGGTGTCTTCGCGCACCGGATTCGATACCTGGCGCAGGGCATCGCCGCCGTCCTTGAGACGCCCCCTATGCCTCCGGGGGCGCCGGGCGGCACACCATGGCGGCCGGGGAGGGGCGGGCGCCGAACCGGGTGGTGTAGGCGATGCCGGCCGCGTACTCGGTGGGCAGGCACCGACCCTTGGTAGCGGGCGCCGCCGGTCGCACCGGCCGGGTGATTTCACATCCTGTCGCCCCGACTCCGCTTTCAGCAGGTCGGAGGCCGGTCTCTTATCCGTGAGAGGGAGGCCTTCCGTGCGTCCGGGGCTGCTGCAGCCGGGCCGCGAGCTCCCCCGGCAGGACGTCCCGGTTTGCCGGAGTGAGCTGGACGACCTCGATGTCGGCGCGCCGCTTGAGGGCGTCGGTGAACGGATCGCGGTGCGTGTGGACCGTGGCGACGACGTCGACCTCTGCGACGAACAGCGCGTCGACCGCGTGCCGGAACGCCGTGCACGCCAGTTCCATCCGCCCCAGCTCGTCGATGAGCACCAGCCGCCCTGTTGCCTCCTCGGTTGCTGCCGGCCGAAGCGACGGCAGCGCCAGTCGTTCCAAGACGCCCAGGTCGACGCCGTATTTCCCCACCCGTGGCGGACCGGGCAGGTCGACATGGGCGAGCACCTCCCGCCGGCCTGCCAGGGTCTCCAGGGCGAAACCGACGCGGCCGCCGGATTGCCGGATCTCCTCCGTGGTGAAGCCGGTGGCCGTGTGGGTGGACAGCAGCGCGGCCAGCCGACGGAGGGCGGTTGTCTTGCCCGCACCAGGGCGGCCCTCGAGCAGGATCCTTGTCGGCACACTGCCATCTTCACCCCTGCTTCCGGAGGCGGCCCGGGTGGGCTCGGCCGAACGGGGGTTTTGGGGTGCGGACCGGTGCCGGTGCCGCCGTTGCGGGTATGGCGGCGCGCATGAGCGGAATTGAACTCAGCAGCACCGCGTTCGACGACAATACGGTGATCCCCCTTCGGTTCAGCGGGGAGGGTGAGAACATCTCACCGCCCCTGACCTGGTCGGGGGTGCCCCACGAGGCCACAGAGCTGGTGCTCCTGTGCGAGGACCCGGACGCGCCGGGGACGACCTTCCTGCACTGGCTGGTGACCGGCATCGATCCGGGGACCACCGGGGCGGCGGAGGGCCAGAAGCCCCACGGGGGCCTGCCGTGGCCCAACGGCTTCGGCCGCGTGGGCTGGGGAGGGCCGATGCCTCCACCGGGGCACGGGCCGCACCGCTACTTCTTCCGCCTGTACGCCCTGTCCGAGCCGCTGCCGCTGCACGACCACCCTGGCGCCGAGGACGTGCACCGTGCCCTGAAGGGCAGGGAGCTGGCCTCCGGCACCCTGGTCGGCACCTATCAGCGCTGAGCGCGTCACCGCTGGTCGTAGCCATGGGCGCCGTACAGCCGGACGAACCGGGCCGCGGTGACCGTCCTGCGGTGCACCAGGCCGCGGGCCCGCCGCTCGTACAGCTCGACGCGCTCCTGCCCGCCCTGCCCGATCGGCTGGACGAGCCGGCCACCGGTGCGGAGCTGATCCACGAGCGGCTCAGGCACTCGCGGGAAGGCCGCGCAGACGATGACGGCGTCGTACGGGGCACGGGTCGGCATCCCGAGGGTCCCGTCGCCGAGTACGACCTCGGCATTGCCGACGCCCTGCCCGGCCAGCCGCAGGCGGGCCTCGTCGACCAGGTCGGGCCAGCGCTCGACGCTGACGACGTACGCGGCCAAGCGGGCCAGCAGCGCGGTCTGCCAGCCGTATCCGGTCCCGACCTCCAGGACCGTTTCGTCTCCGGTGAGGCCGAGAGCGGAGACCATCATGGCGATCAGCGAGGGCTGGGTGGTCACCTGCCCGTGGGGGAGCGGAACGGGCGTGTCCCGGTACGCGGATGCCACCTCGTCCGCCGGGACGAATTCCGCCCGGGGGATGCTCCGTACGGCCTCCAGGAGACGGTCGTCGGTCACGCCCCCGGCGTGGGCCGCGCGGACCAGGTCCTCGGGGGTCCCTTCATGGGCCATCGGACCGCGGGGCCGTGGCGGTGGCGCCAGGGAGGAGGATGGCGGCCTCGTTGCTGACGCGGCCCGATGTGTAGAAGGCGGCCTCGTCGGGGGAGTCCAGCTGAGCCAGTTCCCCGGCCAGGAGTGCGAAGGCCGCGTCCCAGCCGATGGGTTCGTAGTGGTCCGAGCCGGGCCGCTTGACCATCGGCTCGGTGAGCCGGCCCTGCTGGTTGAGCCGCTGGGCGGATCGTTCGGCCGGCTCGGGGACCGGGTGCTCCCGGAAGAACCCGGCCGTGATCCGTCGTGACGTCGCCTCGTCGCTCACGTGCTTGGCGCCGTTCTCGCAGTACTCGTTGCGGTGCCGGTGAGCGGGGTACGGTTCCGGCCAGGCGCAGCCCGGGCAGACGAAGCCCTTGGTCTGGTTGAGGTTGAGCAGCGTCAGCCCCGTACGGCGGACCGTCCTCTGCTCCAGGGAGTACCGCAGCGCCTTGGCCACCGTCGGCACGCCTACCGCCCAGGACTTGGGCGGGGTGATCGAGACGTCCGTCTCCTGCGCGCCGCTCCTGCTCCTGTCCATGTGTCCCATCCGCCGCTCATCCGCCGCGCTGCCGCTCCAGCCCAGTGTCGGCACGTTCCGCGCGCGGCGCGATCCGGGGCGGTCGGGCGCAAGGGGCGACCCGTGATCCGGGAGGCGCAGCGCGTCGGCGTCAGGACGGAGTCCCCGGGTCGGTGTACCGCAGCAGGGCGCCCACGCCCTCGTACAGCCTGAGCTCGCTCTCCGGTACGACGACCAGCTCGGCACCGGTGCCGACAAGGGCCCGGATGAGGGCCTCGTCGGCGCGTTCCTCGCGCGGGGCCCGCACGCCGAAGGACATCAGCTCCGCCTCGGTCAGGGCGAGCTGAGTGGGCTGGGAGCCCGCCCAGAGCCGCAGCGAAGACTCTGGCGGCCGGTTCAGCAGCAGTGCCGCGACCTGGCCGCGCTGGAGGGCGGCGACGGTGGCGGCCAGCCCCTCCGTCATGGGTCCGTGCAGGGCACGCCGGCCGATGAAGATGTCCACGAGGTCCCGGTCGTGCGCGGCCATGCGGCCGCGGAAGACGCTGTCGAGCTGCGGCTCCAACAGGGCGCGTCCGGTGTCGGTGGGGGTCCGGCCGCCCACGCGAACGACCTTGTCCCGCAGGGTGTGCGGCAGGCGGCGGATCAGTACGTTGCACGCCCACTCGTCCCCGCCCACGACGACGGCATCGGCATGGGCGCGCCGCGCCCGTTCGTCCAGCCGGTGGCCGAGCCGGAGGGAGGTGCGGTGCCAGGTCGCCACCGCGACCCTGCGGTGCAGCCGCTCACCCGGGGTGACGGTGGACGCGGGCCAGGTGCCGGTCTCCGCCTCCAGAGTTACCCAGCCGTGGGTCTCGGCGGTCGGAAGGCCGCCGTAGTGGACGACTACGGCCATGTAGGGGATCTCCGGAACGTGCTGGGTGACCAGGGGCATCGCGTCCGGCAGGGTGCTGTAGCGCGCGGAGTCGTGCTCGGGCGGCCTGGGCAGCTCCCCGTCCAGGACGAGCGTGCCGTGGGCGGCGAAGATGGCCTGACCGTGCACCCCCGGCACCTCTGTGTCGGCTCCGACCACCTCCTCCAGTACGTTCAGCAGCGCCCGGTCCGAGCCCTGACGGGACAGACTCTCGCGCAGCCGCCGCCAGCGCAGCGCGATCGCCCGCTCGGGATGCTCGACGTTTCGGGAGGTGTCCAGGTACACGGAGGCGAAGGGGCCCGGCTCCGCGTAGAGGGGTTCAAGGAACGACAACCTCATCGCCACTCCTCGTCGATGGTCTCCCCTCCTTTGATGATGCGCGCCCCGGGGGCGATGGAGCTCGACGAGCGCAAAGCGGTGCGAACGCGGGGCGGTCAGGCGCCGGCCGGCAGCAGCCGGCCCATAGTGAGCACGGTGGCGGCGACCAGGCCGTCCAGCTCGTGGCGGGGGCCGCCTTGCCCCACGTGAATACCGGTTTCTGGGCCGTACTTCGACAGACCGAGCGACGCGTTCGTGAGCTGCGGATCCAGCACCGGCCCACCCACTTCCGGAGGCCATCGCGGCACGCATGGAGTTGGATGAGCTGACGGGTCGCTCAGGCGATGCGCGTGGTGCGGTGGTGCACCTTTACGACGGACTCCGTCAGGACTGCTGCAGTTGGTTCGGTCCACATGACCGGAAGACACTCGACGCCTTTGAGGGCATCGTGCGCTGGATCGAGAGTACAGCGGGGTGACCCCGCAGCCGTCGGCTCCTGCAAGACATCGGTTGAGACAGCCCCGGGACCGAAGTCTCCCATCGTTGCCATGGATCACCCATTGGAGCTGCGGCGGGCCTATCGGTAGGGTCGGGGTTGTCTTAGCGGAGTTTGTGGGGCCGCCCTGCAGAACCTGTCCCGTGGTCCGCTCCACGGCGGCGGAACGCGGTCCGTATGGGTGCCTGAGGGGTACGACTCCGGTGCATCGGCCGTCCCGGTCCAGTAGGTGCCCCATGTGTTTGACCGTGCGCAGGACCACCGAGCGGTCGGCGACCGTGAGGCGAGGCAGCCTGCGTGACAGAGGGGCCTCGAAGGCGTGCACGTCACGCAGGTCGCGCAGCCAGACATCGATCACCAGGTTGTGCGGGCCGGCCGTGATCAGCTTCCTGCGCCACGCCGAGACCGCGGCCGCTCGCCACGGACTGGACACCCGTGCCGTCCTCGTCGAGGTCGGCCGCCGGGGCATGGTGGGCGGCCAGGAGGACATGATCACGGACGTCGCGCTCGACCTCGCGGCGCGAGAGCGGACGTGATGCCTCACCGAGTGCGGACGCGACGATGCCGCCGCCGACAGCCGCCGGTGCCGCGCAGGCGCGGCCGGGCGTCTTGTCTGCCGGGGAGAGCCGGAGAAGGCCGTCACCCACCTCCGGGACCAGACCGACGGCATGGGAGCGTCCGGACCAGGAGACAGGCCCGTCCTGCGGGCTGCTACGGTCCCTCGCGTGCCCCGTTCCGATCTCCGCCTCCTCGACCGGCTCCGGCGGAGTCCACGCCTGGCCGAACTCGCAGCGTTCCCCTTCGACTTCGACCTCTGCCGGGCCGGCCACGGCGAGGACGTCCGTCTGGCATCGGGTGCGCCGCTGGAGGGGATCGCGGGCGACGACACCGGCGGCACCTACTTCCTCTGCGGCGAGGGAGGGGTGCTGTACGCCGACTCGGAGGGTCATGCGGGACTGATCGCCGAAAGCCTCGCCGACACAGTGGAGTTGGTGACCGGCCTCCCTGGATGGCGGGACCACCTGCACCTACCGCCGGAAACCGGAGAGGAGGAACTGTCCGCGGCAGCCATCGAGGCGGAGGAAAGCATCCGCGCCTCCTACGCCGCCTCCCTCGACGCCTGCCGCGATGAGCTCCTCACCGGCCTCGGGCTCACCCCGCGACCTCCCGCCGAGCTCTTCGCCCGGATGTACCGTGCCCTCCGCCGCACCGAGCCGGACCACGTTCTGCTGCTCGCCGACGAAGGCAGCGCCTACCACCTGCTGGACCCGCACCCTCGCCCCCCGCTGCGGGAGGCCCTGCTCGGGGCCTGCCGGGCGGACCTGGCTCGCCTGCGTACCGACCGCGCCGCCTGGCCGACGGTGGCCTTCTCCCCGGTGTCCGGCCGGAGCGACCCGGAGCACGACGCCAACGCGGCCCGCCGCGCCGGTGCGCTGCGCGCGGCTCAGTACGACCGGCGCGACACCGACCTGCCGCTCATGCGCCATCTCCTCGAGCAGGAGACCCTGTGCCGCCGTAAGGCCCCCTTCGGAGGGATGGGCGAGGAACTGCACCTCGCCGTGTTCCTGGTTGCCCGCCGCCACTGCGAGGAGGACCTCTCCCGTCTCTACGCGGCTCGCTGCGCCAACTTCGACACCTGGTGCGCCCTGTCCGACCTGCCACTCGGCCGACCGGGCAAGAGCGGTGAGGACGATCTCCGCTGGGAGCCCGAGGCTTTGCAGGCCTGGGTCGGAGCCCTCGACACGCCGGAGTGGTTCGGTGACGACCCGGATTCCGAGTCTGCCGAAACGTGGGTGACCCTCGCCCGTCGCCAGGGCCGCACGGAACTCGCCCGTACGGCCCTGATACGCACGCTCGATGACATCGGGCCCGCCGACATCGGCGAACTTCCCTGGATCGCCGACGAGTTCGCCGAGCTCGGCGACTTCCGGCAGGCCTCCCGCGCCCAGCGGTTGTACGTCTCGTGCCAGGACACCGACCTCGCCCGTGGCTTCGCGCACACCCGCCTGGCCGCCCTGGAACGGCAGGCAGGCGACCTCGACCGGGCATGGACGTCGCTGCAGCGTGCGCTCACCACCCTCGACGGGCCGCGGTCCCAGAGGCCTGGCCCGTGTCAGCCCGCACTCTTCGACATCGAGCCGCCCGCTGCCGACGACGACTGGCGCGAGAAGGCTGCGGCCTTCGACCTCATCGAGGAACACTTCCAGCTCGCACGTTCAGCCGCAGACTCCGGCAATGCTGCCCTCGCCCACCGGTCCCTCATCACCGGCACGGCTCTTCTCGACACAGTTCAGCGCAGGCCGCCGGCCCTGTACGCCGCGGCCCATGCCGCAGCACTTGCCTGCGGTGACGGAAGCCTGACTGCCCACTACGCGGATCTCCTGTCCCAGGAAGAGCAGCGCATGGCCGAGTTCCCATATGACTCGGGCGACAACGACGACTGACTCCCAGCGGCCGCGACCATGGGGGGCGGGGGTACGGTGGTGCTACCGAGCGCACCTCGTATGCCGTCATCCGTTTCGGCGTCGTTCTCGGGGAACGGCAAGGACCGGGCCCATGTGGTCCGGCCGGAAATGAGCCGCCCCATGCCTCCTGGCCAGCGCAATCGCGCCGTCTTCCGTATTCCGTCCCGCGCCCCGCGTTAGCGGACCTCTTGGTTCTCACGCTGTTTCCGAGGCCCTCCGGCACCTCGCTTCACACACCCGCGATGAACAAGAGTGAAATGACAAGGAAGCGCATGAGCCTGATGAGCCTGGGAGTGCTTGCCTCCTCCCGCAAGGAGAACGAGTTCCGGTTGCCGTTGCACCCCGGCCACCTCGACCGGATCGCCCCGGACGTACGCGAAAGGATCTTCCTCGAAGAGGGCTACGGCCGGCGGTTCGGCGTCGGCGACGACTCCCTGCGACATCTCGTGGGAGGCCTGCGCTCCCGAGAGCGGCTACTCGCCGAGTGCGATGTGCTGCTGCTGCCCAAACCGATGCACGACGACATCGCCGAGCTGCGCGAGGGTCAGGTGCTGTGGGGATGGCCGCACTGTGTGCAGGACGAGAAGATGACCCAGATCGGCATCGACCAGAAACTGACCCTTGTCGCCTGGGAGGCCATGAACCACTGGACGTCCACGGGGGCCTTCAGCGTCCATGTGTTCCACAAGAACAACGAACTCGCGGGCTACTGCTCGGTGCTGCACGCCCTGCAGCTCGGTGGGCTGACCGGTAGTTATGGCCGCCGCATGCGTGCGGTGGTCATCAGCTTCGGCGCCACGGCGCGCGGAGCGGTCACCGGCCTCGGCGCCATGGGAGTCTCCGACGTCACGGTGCTCACCCAGCGCGCCGCGGCGGCCGTGGCCTCGCCGATGCCGTCGGTCGTGATGGGCCACTTCGAGGAGCAGGAGGACGATCCGTCGCGGCTTCGGGCCCTCACCGCGGCCGGTCCCGTGCCGCTCGCGGAGTACCTGGCCGGGTTCGACATCATCGTCAACTGCATCCGGCAGGACACCGACGCGCCGCTGATGTTCGTCACCGACGAGGAACTCGCCCTGTTCCGGCCGGGCACCTTCTTCATCGACGTCGCCTGTGACGCGGGCATGGGCTTCGAATGGGCCCGTCCGACCACCTTCGGCGAGCCCATGCCCTCGGTGGGGCCGGACTGCCACTACTACGCGGTGGATCACAGCCCGTCCCACCTGTGGAACTCGGCCACATGGGAGATCAGCGAAGCGCTCCTTCCCTATCTCCGCAAGGTCATGAGCGGCCCCGCTGCCTGGGAGGCCGACGCCACGGTCAGAAACGCCATCGAGATTCGCGACGGCGTGGTCCAGAACCCGAAGATCCTCTCCTTCCAGCACCGGTCGGCCGTGTACCCCCACGCCATCGAGGTCCCGGCGCTGCGCCCCGCCGCACAGGTGGCCTGACGACGCCTGGGAGAGTCCGCGCAGCAGGTCTGCGTGGTCTCTCCCGGCCGGTCTGCCGGTCTGCCGGCCTGGCGGTCGATAATGGTACTTTTCGCGCCCAGGTGCGCGTGCCGTGCTAAAGTTGGCGTCAGTTGTGGTTCCCGTAAACTCCAAGTGCCTTTGATGACTTTATGTCGTCGGGCATTTTTGCATTTCGCAGAGCGTGGACCCCTGGGTATCGCCCGGAAGTCGGATTCGGTTCGTTCTTGCAATTCATTCGGTTTATCGCTGCCGAGAATTCCTCGATACGTGCCATATCGAGGAAGGTTCTCCATGAACCGCTCAGCTCGTACGAGCGACCGTTTTGCCAAGACCCGTCGGCAGGGCGGCCAGGGGCGCCCCGGCGCCCGTTCGGGCGGCGATGGGCGCCGTCCCTCCGCACCGCAGGGCGAGTTCGCGCTGCCGGAGACCATCACCCCGGCCCTCCCCCCGGTTGCGGCCTTCGGCGAGCTGGACCTCCCCGTCGCGTTGCTGGAGAAGCTCACCAGCCTCGGCGTGAACGAGCCGTTCCCGATCCAGGCCGCCACGCTGCCGAACTCCCTCGCGGGACGCGACGTCCTGGGCCGCGGGCGCACCGGATCGGGCAAGACGCTCGCCTTCGGCCTCGCGCTCCTCGTGCGCACGGCAGGACAGCGGGCCGAGGCCCGGAAGCCGCGCGCACTGATCCTCGTTCCCACCCGCGAGCTGGCCCAGCAGGTCTCCGATGCGCTCACCCCGTACGCCCAGTTGCTGAAGGTGCGGCTGGCCACCGTGGTCGGTGGTATGTCGATCGGGCGGCAGGCCGCCGCGCTGCGGGCCGGGGCCGAGGTCGTCGTCGCGACCCCGGGCCGCCTCTCCGATCTCGTCGAGCGCAATGACTGCCGTCTCGACCGGGTGAGCATCACCGTCCTGGACGAGGCCGACCAGATGGCCGACATGGGTTTCATGCCACAGGTCACCGAGCTGCTGGACCAGGTGCGCCCCGACGGTCAGCGCCTTTTGTTCTCCGCCACGCTGGACCGCAACATCGACCTCCTCGTCCGTCGATATCTCCATGACCCGGTGGTCCACTCGGTCGATCCCTCGGCGGGCGCGGTGACCACCATGGAGCATCACGTACTGCAGGTGCACGGCGCCGACAAGTACGCCACCGCCACCGAGATCGCCGCCCGCGACGGGCGCGTGCTCATGTTCCTGGACACCAAGCACGCCGTCGACCAGTTCACCAGGCACCTGCTGAGCAGTGGAGTGAAGGCCGCGGCGCTGCACAGCGGCAAGTCGCAGCCCCAGCGCACGCGTACGCTCGCACAGTTCAAGACCGGTCACCTCACTGTCCTGGTGGCGACCAATGTCGCGGCCCGTGGCATCCATGTCGACGATCTCGACCTCGTCGTCAACGTCGACCCGCCCAGTGACCACAAGGACTACCTGCACCGAGGCGGCCGTACCGCCCGCGCCGGTGAGTCGGGCAGTGTCGTCACACTCGTGCTGCCCGGCCAGCGCCGCGACATGATCCGTCTCATGTCCGACGCGGGCATCCGGCCTCACGTCACCCAGGTCCGTTCCGGCGAGGCGGAGTTGAGCCGGATCACCGGCGCGCAGGCTCCCTCCGGTGTTCCCATCGGCGGCGGCCGGCCGGTCGCGGAGCGACCCGAGCGCGGCGGTGCCCCCTTCCGGGGCCTGGGCACCCGCCCGGGACGCGCCGGTGGTGAGTCCCGCCGGGTCGCCGAGGCCCGTCAGACGGCCGAGGCCCGCAAGGCCGCCCGGGTTCGTCGTGGCGCGTAGTCCGAGCGCCTGAAGTTCCGCGACGGGACACTCCCAGGTGAACGCCGACGGCTCCCTGCACACCGGCCGACCCGGTGTGCCCCTCGACACCCGCACGGCCCGCTTCTCCTGACCCGCCGATCAGGAGGCCGTGGTGGGCGGAGCCGTGGGAACGGAGCCTGTCCGTGATGACCCGCCGCGCACGCCAACTCACGGACGAACCATGGGCCTCCCTCGCCGAGGTTCACCCGGAAGAGGGACGCGCGAGTGACGCGGTGACCTGTCTGGAACGCCTCGAACGCATCTCCGACCGGATGGGCGGCGGAAGGACACGGCTCCGAGATATCTGCTCGCGTCGGCTTCGGGGACACCGGCCGGTCACCGCACCTGGAGCCAAGGCTCATGAGGTCGGCGGCCACGAGCCATGAGAGCGGCCAACTTCGCACCGTCGAAGGCCACATGGCGGTTCGGCGGCACTAGCACATGAGTCGGCCGGGGAAGCACATGTGTCGCACATATCGGCGCGACAGGAGCATCCGGTTCCACTCGTGCGTACTATCTCTACACTGCTGCAGGCCGTGGCAGTTGTGTCCTGCGAGTGATTGGCCCATGTCATGTCTGAAGTCAGCTCCAACTCCCACTCCACAGAACTCACGTCGCAGTACATCGCCCAGGTGACGGGTGACCTTGAGCGCAATGCCAAGGAGCAGGACCGTGTGGGCGCGGAGATCGAAGCCCTGCAGGAGCAGTTGCGTGCCCTGCAGCACGATCACATCGTCCTGGTGAACATGCAGGACGCGCTCGGCGGTCCCGACTCGACCCCCGGGGCGGAGGTCGCGACTGCGCCCTCCGTGCCTCACCAGTCCTCTGCCGAACCCAAGCAGAGCAAGGGGACGAAGGCGGCCGCCACGGGCGCGAAGAAGACGGCGCCCAAGAAGTCCGCCGCCAAGGCCGTGTCCGCCAAGGCCTCGTCCGCCAAGGCCTCGTCCGTGAAGCCGTCCACGACGGCGGCCAAGCCGACCCTCGTCGAGCTGATCCGAGGACACCTCGAGAAGCAGAGCGAGCCGCGTTCCGCCGCCGAGATCACCACCGCGCTCACGCAGGCCCACCCCGACCGCAGCGTGAAGACCACGGTCGTGCGCACCACCCTCGAAGGACTGGTCGCCAAGAGCCACGCCCACCGCAGCAAGCAGGGCTCGTCGGTCTTCTACACCACGGCAGTCACCTCGGAGCCCGCGCCGGCCGAGCCGCAGCAGGAGGCGGTGTCCGACTGAGCATCCGCAGGAGCCCCTGGCACCGGCATCGGGCTGCGGTCCGGTTCGGTCCACGAGCACGGCGGTGCCGTCAGGAGAGTTCGCGCTGTACGACCCCGTAGTCGTCCTCCTCGGCCGAGGCGGCGCACAGGTGTTGGCCGTCCATCGAAACGGCGAGGAACTCGGGGGAGCCCGTCACCGCGGCGATGCGTGAAGGCAGGTGCTCGCCGACCGGGTCCGCGACTGCTGCCCAGCCGATCTCACTTCCGTCCGACAGGGGCGGAGGGATGAGGAACTCGCCCTTGTCGCCGTACAGCGCACTCGCCGAAGCGCATTGCAGGCGGTCCAGGGGTTGCTCTTCTCGACCCGCGGACAGGGGGGCAGCCCGTATGGGTCGGACCAGGTATGGGGGCTGTGGACGTAGGTGGCGGGGTGCCCAGCGGCACCAGCACCGGGGTGCGGCGGAACTCGCCCAGCGGCGCGGCGAACTCCCGTCGGCGAGCGGCCACTTCAGGACCGTCCAGCACGTCCCGTGGACGCTCCCGCGAAGACGTCGCGTGCTCCGGCGCGGCCGGGCGGCCCGCCAGTTCCGCGTAGTCCGAAGCCCGTGACCTGGGAATTCGCGGCTCTCCCGCCCCGTCCCTCCTGCTCAGACATGCGTCCCATCATCACGACCGCACACAACTCGTAGCGACGGCGCCCGCGTCACGCCCCTGTCACATCGGAGCACGGATCGGAGAGACAGGGAGCAGGCACTGGCCGGGGGCTCCGTGATGCGGGCTATGTCGCTCTATACGATGAGGCGTCCGGTGGGGGGTTTGGGGGAGAGACCATTGGGTTGGGCGGTCGACGAGCGTCGCGGTGATGCCGGGGACGGTCATGCGTGCGGCGACGGGTTCGGCGAGGGCCGATTGCCGTCCGCCGCGAGTGACGAGGCGGGCGTGCGGCCGCGCGGCCCACTGAGCCGGTTCGCGTTGTTCGTCGGGCGCACGCTGTACGGCGAGTGGCACGGCATCGTCGTGGATCCGGTACGGCAACTCGTGCGCCGTGGGCTGTCCGGACTCCTGTTGGCGTTCGTGGCTGTCTTCGGGGTCATCTTCTTCCACGCGCTCGCCCAACATCCCACCGGTGCGGTGATCGTGCGGCTGGCCGGCGGAGTGAAGGCCTGCCTGCCGCTGCCCCTGGAGCTGCTGCGTACTCCGGTGTCGCTGTACGTGCCCGCCCTCGACCTTCCCGTGTGGGCGGGCATCACCCAGCTGTTCTTCGCCTTCGCTCTCGCGGAACTCGCCCTCGGCCGGGCCCGGACACTGGTCATCTCGTACGCCACCACCTTGGCCGGCACCCTCACGGTCCGCGTGATGATCGCGCTCGGCCCGGGCTGGTGGGGGCTCGGCCTGCCGCGCGAGATCGGGCAGGTGCTCGACACCGGGCCCTCCGCCGCGGTGGTGGGACTGTTCACCTACCTCTCGGTCATCCGGCGCGCCCCCATCGTGTTCGCGCTCACCGGCGGCTCGATGGTGTGGGAGTCGATCGTCAAACCCAATCTGGCAGGCCGTGAGCACCTGATCGCCGTGGGCGCCGCGATAGTCCTGGCGGTGCTGCACGGGCGCTGCCGACGACTGTGGGATTCCCTCGGCGCCCTGCTTTTCTCGGCATGGTCACGAAGTGGCCTTGAGCGGCTGTTCCCGCCACGTGATGAGGGGCGTACGCCGGGCGCAAGGACTCAACCGCGCTGAGGGTCCCCGACCGGAGACGGCCGTCCCCGTGATCGGTGGAGCGACGTGTTCAAAGGGTGCGGTCGAGGAGGTCGAGCAGGGCTGCCCAGTGGCGTTCGGTGGCCTTGGCGTCGTACGCGGCGGTGTCGGCCATGGTGTAGCCGTGGTGCGCGCCGGGGTAGACCTCGCTGTGGTGGCGGACACCCGCCTCGGTGAACGCCTTGTCGAGGCGCTCGATCTGCTCGGGAGGCAGCGAGGCGTCCTGGTCGGCGTGGCCGAAGTACAGCTCCGCGGTGACCCGGCCGGCGAGCAGGTGCGGGCTGTCGGGGGCGTCGGTCGCCAGCCGGCCGCCGTGGAAGCCGGCCGCGGCCGCGACCCGCTCGGGGTAGGTGCCGGCGGTGCGCAGGGCCAGGCCGGCGCCCATGCAGTAGCCGGTGATGCCGACCGGTCCGTCGGCGGCCTGCGGGCAGGCGGCCAGCCAGGACAGATAGGCGTCGGCGTCGCGCATGGCCAGGTCGGGGGTCAACTCCCGGATGATCGGAAGGAGTTGCTCGAACAGCGCCGGACGGTGGTCCGCGTCGATGACGTCGGGCAGCTCCAGTACGGGTGCCGGCCCGTGGCGGTGGAGGAGGTTGGGAACCAGCACGGTGTAGCCGGCCCCGGCGAGCTTGTCGGCCATCTCCTTCAGCCGGGGGCGCAGTCCGAAGGCGTCCATGTAGAACAGCACCGCGGGGTGTGCGGTGTTGTCGTCGGGGTGGGTCAGATAGGCGTCGGCCGAGCCGTCCTGGGTGGGGATGTTCACGGAGGTTCCCCGTACTTCACGTACCTCGGTCATGGGCGTCCCTCTTCTTCTCTCGGGTGTCTCCAGGGCGTCTTCCGGGCGTTTCGGTGTGCCGCGCGAATCTCCGACGGCCACCTGATCGCGGCGGTCCCGTCGTGCAGTCTGGCACTCGTGGTGCGGTCGGTTCGGGAGGGCCTCGCTGTCGCCCCTGCGGCCGGAGCCGCCATCACGCGCAGACAGATTCCTGGCGCGCCGCCGGACGCGTACGAGCCTGGTACCGACAGTCCCAGGAAGGCGGGGCTACTGGCTGTGAGCATGGTCCGGTCGCAGGGTGGAGTCATGACGGCAACACTCATCACCGGAGCGAACAAGGGTCTCGGCTACGAGACCGCCCGCCGGCTCGTCGCCGCGGGCCACATGGTCTACGTCGGCAGCCGGGACGCCGAACGCGGACGCCGGGCCGCCGAGCGACTGGGCGCACGGGCCGTACAGCTCGATGTCACCGACGACGCGTCGGTGCAGGCCGCCGTGAAGGCCATCGAGGCCGAGGGCGGCCTTGACGTACTGATCAACAACGCGGGCATCGAGTCGAGGGGCGAGGGCAACTCCGTGATCGGCGCCGCGGAGGTGACCGCCGACGTGATGCGGGAGACGTTCGAGACGAACGTCTTCGGCATCGTGCGCGTCACCCACGCCTTCCTCCCGCTGCTCCAGGCCTCGGCCGCCCCGGTGGTGGTCAACGTCAGCAGCGGGCTGGCCTCGCTGGCCCGGGTGAGCGATGCGGGTACCCCGGCGTACGCCTACCCGGGTGTCGCCTACCCGGCTTCCAAGACCACCGTCAACATGATCACCGTGCAGTACGCGAAGGCGTTCCCGAACATGCGGATCAACGCGGTGGAGCCCGGCTTCACCAAGACCGATCTGAACGGGAACACCGGCATCCAGACCGTCGAGCAGGGCGCCGAGATCATCGTGCGGACGGCGCAGATCGGCCCCGACGGTCCCACCGGGGGCTTCTTCGACGCCGAAGGCGCCCTTCCCTGGTAGTCCGAGCCGGTTCGTCACCTCGTACATGTGCCAGACCCCGCGACCGCCACTTCGCCACTCAGCCCCACTGCCCCACCGAACCAACAGGAGCATCGACATGACCGTGCAGTCTCTTCCCGGCGGAACGTTCACCATGGCCAAGGACCTGACGGTCACCCGCATGGGATACGGCGCCATGCAGCTCGCCGGTCCGCACGTGTTCGGGCCGCCGGCCGACCGGGACGCCGCCGTGGCCGTCCTGCGTGAGGCGGTCGAGCGGGGGATCACCCATATCGACACCTCCGACTTCTACGGCCCGTACGTCACCAACCAGATCATCAAGGAAGCGCTGCACCCCTACCCGGCCGGGCTGCACATCGTGACCAAGGTCGGAGCGCTGCGGGACGCCGAGGGTGGCTGGCCGAAGGCGCTGTCGCGCGACGAGCTGCGCCAGGCCGTGCACAGCAACCTCGACAACCTCGGCCTGGACGCACTCGACGTCGTCAACCTGCGGGTCGGAGGGCTCGACGCCCCCGAGCCGGGTTCGCTCGCCGAGCCGTTCACCGTGCTCGCGGAGCTCCAGCAGGAGGGGCTGATCAGGCATCTCGGTGTCAGTACCGTCTCCGCCGAGCAGATCAAGGAAGCCCAGTCCATCGCGCCCGTCGTGTGTGTGCAGAACTTCTACAACCTCGCGAACCGCGCCGACGACGCGCTGATCGACTCCCTGGCTGAGCAGGGCATCGCCTATGTGCCCTACTTCCCCATCGGCGGTTTCTCCCCGCTGCAGTCGGACACCCTGCACGCGGTCGCCGGCCGGCTGGGGACCACTCCGGTCGCCGTCGCCCTGGCCTGGCTGTTGCAGCGTTCCCCGAACATCCTGCTGATCCCCGGCACCTCCTCGGTGGCACACCTGCGCGACAACATCGCCGCTGCCGCCCTGGTCCTTCCCGAGAAGGAGCTGGCCGAGCTGAACGGGATCGCGGTGTGAGGAATGTGGGGTCGTTGCGCCGTGAGGCACGGACGTAGCGGCCCCACGGCGGTGTCCGGTGCGCCGTGTGTCCGTATCGTACGACACGAACTTGTTTTTTACGAACGCGTTCGTTATCCTTGCGCGGCATGAATCCAGAGAAGTCCGCTCCGATCAGCCGACGGGAACGCCCGGCGAAGCCCGCCCTGACCAGGCAGGGAATCATCGACGCCGCGCTGGCGATCCTTCGTGACGAGGGACTGGGCAAGGTGACGATGCGCCGCATCGCAGCGGCCCTCGACACCGGGCCCGCCTCGCTCTACGTCTACGTCCGCAACACAGGGGACCTGCACGCGCAGATCCTCGACTCCCTGTTGGGGCCGGTGAAGGTGCCCGCGCCGGAGGCCGGTACCTGGCGGGACCGGATGAAGGCGCTGCTGGCCGGCTATGGAGAGGTGCTCTTCCGGCATCCGGAGATCGCCCGGATGGCGATGTCCACACAGCCGAGTGGCCCGAACTACCTGGCGCTGGCGGATGCGATCCTCGGGCTCCTCGACGAGGGCGGGGTGTCGGGTCGGGAAGCGGCGTGGGCCATGGACCTGCTGCTGCTGTATCCCACCGCCGTGGCCGTCGAACACAGCTCCCCGGAGTCCGCCACGCGGGAGGCCGAGTTCTCCGCCCTGGCCGCGAAGATCGCCACGGCGGACCCGGCGCGCTACCCCCACATCGCCCGGCTCGGCGACACGCTCGTGTCGGGAGACGGCCCGGGCCGCTCCGACTGGGCTCTGGACGTCATCCTGGACGGAGTCCTCGCCGCGGCCTCTCGCGCCTAAGCCCCGTCGTCGAATTCCCGTCTGCCCCGCGACGCCATGCACGTACCAAACAGCGCGGCTGGTGAGAGTGGGGTGTGTGTTTCCCCTGTGTTGCAAGTCGCGCCCGAATGTATGTCTAGGGTTGATCCGTAAGCGCGGGAAGCCGCGAGGGCCGTGACCAGGCCCTCGGAACATGTCTCCGGCCGTACGGACAACGCGAGTTGAGTGCCTCGTACCTGAGCGTGGTTGTCGTGGCGGCAGGCACTTGAGTGCCGGAGCCCGCGGGGAACCGCCCACGGTCTGTGCCGCGGGTGCGGGAATGACAAGGGGTGTTGATGGAAGGCGCGGATCTTCCAGTGGGGGACCGGTGCGCGCCGGTCCGTGACGTCGCCGATCAGTTGGCGCGGTAGGCGCCTGTGCGGTGGGACGAGGGCCGGAAGGACGCGGGGGAACCGGCATGGGCGCAGGACCCGGAGCAAAGTCGCCGCGGAACGGGTGGCCGCGCCGCGGGACGGGCCGTCCCCTGGGTCATGCGGCAGGAACGCAAGGGCATACGTCCCCATATCGTCGTCCTGGCGGCGTGGACGTTGCTCTGGTTCCTGTTGGTGCAGAGACACGGGGGGATCTCCTGGCACTACCTGCGAACCGGAGGCCAGCTGCTCTTCGGCGCCGTTCCCGGTGGCGGCCTGGCCATCTACGCCAACCATCCGGAGTTGCAGATCGGCCCCGTGAGCTTTCTGGCGGCCGCGCTGTTCGCCCCGCTGCCACCCCACGTGGCGGAGGTGCTGGCTGAGGCGGTGATGTCCGCGCTCGGCCTCTACATGCTGGTTCTGGTCGGCCGCAGCGCCGCCGACCACAACCGCGGCACGGGACTCAACCACCGCCGACTCCAGCAGCGGGTGCTCGTGGCAGGGGTGGCCTTCATTCCGATGTGGGTCGAAGTAGCGGTCCGTTTCGCCCACTTGGACGACGTACTCGCGCTGTTCTTCACCACTTTGGCCGTACGTGCCCTGGTGCGGGGCCAAGGGCGCACGGTGGGCATCATGCTCGCGCTGGCGGTGGACTCGAAACCCTGGGCGCTGGCGTTCGCGGCTCTGCTGCTCGCCCTGCCGACCGCGCAACGACGCAACTCCGCGCTCTGGACGGTCGGCCTGGTGGCCGTCGCGTGGCTGCCGTTCTACGTCACCCATCTCAACTCGGCTGCCGCCGCCCGATTCACCATCGCCAACCAGCCCGCGTCGGCGCTGCGTTGGCTGGGCGTGCTGGCCCCGGCCACGCCCTGGTGGGACCGTCCGGCCCA
The DNA here is from genome assembly GCF_042959425.1 of Streptomyces sp. NPDC007896. Classification (NCBI taxonomy): domain Bacteria; kingdom Bacillati; phylum Actinomycetota; class Actinomycetes; order Kitasatosporales; family Streptomycetaceae; genus Streptomyces; species Streptomyces sp. NPDC007896. Next base: position 700,162 of record NZ_JBIBKX010000003.1, read on the forward strand.
AGTACTCCTGGGACTTGGTCTCGGCGCCCTGGCGGTACTCAGAGGCCGCTGGCCCGCGGTCGTGCTGCTCGGCGCCGACGCCCGCATCGCGCTGGACCCGAGCGTCTACACGTACTACAGCGCCTCGATCCTGCTCGGCACCCTGCTGTGGGACGCGGTCGGGCAGCGCCGCCTGGTGCCGTGGTGGAGCTGGATCGCCCTGCTCTCCCTGTACGGCAGCACCCTGCTGGTGCCCTCCGACCGAGTCTGCGGCCTGATCCGGCTGGCGTTCGCCGCCGGTTCGGCGGCCTACGTCCTGCTGGGGCCCGTGCCACGCAGCCGGCGACCCGTGCCGAAGGCTCCTTCTCCGGCGTCCCCCCAGGTGTGAACGCCGCCGCGGTGACCATCCGCAGGGATGAATGGGTTGATGAATGTCACACGGCTAAAAACCTCCGAATTCGGACATATCGCTATTTACCGTGCACCTGGGTCCCTTCCGTCCCTGTAGCGTCGCCGTCATTCGGGAATCGGGATGTGCCTGTGAAAGGGCTCCCGATGTGACCGCAGACACAGAGCAGGGAATCTTCATGCCGGACATGCACGCACTGCGCCGCGCGCGGCGCGGACTGGCCGCGACCGCGGCCGCCGGGACGGTGCTCACGGCGCTCTTCGCCGCCACCCCGGCCCGGGCGAGCACCGCCGACGCCACCGCCACCGTCGGCGGCTCCCAGGTGAAGTGCACCTCGCAGCGGCCGGGGCTCGCGGCCCGGCTGTCGAAGGACATCGCGGGCGCCCTGCACGGGCGGGACCGCGCCGCGGCGCTCGCGCTGTACGACCGCACCACGGGGACCTCGTGCAGCTTCCGGGCCGACACCGCCTTCGACTCGGCGAGCGTGGTCAAGGTCACGATATTGGGGGCGCTGCTGCGCCAGACCATGGAGCAGCACCGGGCCCTGACCGCTCGCGAGGTGGAACTGACCACCGCCATGATCACCAAGTCGGACAACGACGCGACGAACGCCCTGTGGCACCAGATCGGCCACGCCGGCATCCAGCACTTCCTGAGCTTGGCCGGGATGGAGGACACCGTCCCCGGGCCCAAGGGTTACTGGGGGCACACCCAGGTCACGGCCGAGGACCAGCTGAAGCTGCTCCGACTGCTCACCTCGGACAACTCCGTCCTCGACCGGGACGCGCGTACGTACGCCCTCCGGCTCATGAACCGGGTCGTCCCCGAGCAGCGTTGGGGAACGCCGGCCGGGGCCCCCGCGACGGCGACCGTTCAGGTCAAGAACGGCTGGCTGCCGCGCGACACCCACGGCTGGCGGGTGCACAGCGTCGGTGTGTTCACCGGCGGCGGTCACGACTACGGAATGGCCGTGCTCTCCCAGGACAACCGCGCGATGGCCGACGGCGTCGCGACCGTCGAGGGCGCCGCCCGTGCCGTCAACCGGGACCTGAACACATCGACTGCCGCGTAGGTATTCCCTTTTCGCGCCGATCAGCCGGACGTTAGGGTGCGGGCAGCGAGTGTGATCCCCGAGGAGTCGAGACATGGTCGGTCGTCCGAGCGCGCGTTGACGTCGTAGGCCCTGAGCGGCCCGTCATCGCGTGCTGCCCTTGATGTGCGGCACAGCGAGCCTTCCCCCACCTGAACCGTCGGCGTCCTCGTCGTGCGCCGGGTGGCGGCCTCTGTCGTGCGCGACCCAAGGGGTTTCCTGTGCCGGACGCTTCCTCCTGTCCGTCCTCCTCGTCCGGCTCATCCTCCTCGCCATCCTCCGCGTCCGGCTCGGGGCGTCCTGTTCCGCAGGCCCTCCGGCGCGACGCCGACTTCCGCCGGCTGTGGGTGGGGCAGACGGCCTCCCAACTCGGCGAACACGCGAGCCTGGTGGTCCTACCGCTCATCGCGGTTCTGACACTCGACGCCGATGCCGGCCGGTTGGGCGTCCTCCGCGCGGTGGGGCAGGCGCCGATCCTGCTGTTCGCGCTCCTCGTCGGCGCGTGGGTGGACCGATGGCGGACCCGCACGGTGATGGTGCTGGCGGACCTCGGCCGGGCCCTGGCGCTGGGCGGCGCCGCCCTGGCCGGACTCCTCGGCGGGCTCGGCATGCCGGCGCTGCTCGTGGTCGCCTTCACGGTCGGGGCCCTGTCGGTGTTCTTCGACGTGGCGTACCAGGCCTCTCTGGTACGACTGGTGAAGCGCGACCGGTTGACGTGGGCCACCAGCGCGATCGAGGGCAGCCGCTCGGCGGCGCAGATCGTCGGCCCCGCCCTGGGCGGCGCGCTGGTGTCACTTCTGTCGGCGCCGATCGCCGCCGCGTCCTGCGCCGTGTCCTTCGTGCTGTCGTTCTTGTCGATCCGGCGGATCCGGCGCCGCGAATCGGTCCCCGAGGGCTCGGGACGGGCCCCTCGGGTCTGGTGTCGGATCCACGAGGGCCTGCGCTTCGTCGCCGGGGACACCTACCTACGGACCGTGGGCCTGGCCTCGGCCGCCTTCCAGTTCTCCTTCGCGGCGATGATGACCGGCTATCTGCTCTTCCTGCCACGGGAATTGCACCTGTCGGGCGGCGTCGTGGGGCTGACGCTCGCCGCCACGGGGCCGGGCGCACTCCTGGGTTCCGTGCTGGCCGCCCGGCTCCCGGGCCGGTTCGGTCACGGCGTGGTGCTCGTGTCGGCGGCGGCGCTCGGCGACGGCGTGATGCTGTGCGTGCCCGCGCTGCGCGGCCCCTCCGCGGTGACGATCCCCTCGCTCGTCGCGGTCAACTTGGTGTTCGGGACCTTCGGCCAACTGGTGAACGTCACGGTCATGGCCGTGCGGCAGGCCGTCACCCCGGACGGGATGCAAGGCCGCGTGGCCGCGACGATCACGTTCGTCGGCATGGGGGTCACCCCGCTCGGCTCGCTGTTCGGCGGCTTTCTCGCGGGGGAGTGGGGGCTGCGCGCCAGCCTTCTGGTGACGGCCGCCGGCATGACGCTGTCCCCGGCGCTGATGGCCCTGTCCCCACTCGCCCGCCTGGGACGCGAGCTGCCCGCGCGGGACGTGCCGCGCGGCCGTCGCCCCCCTCGGCCCGGCTGAGCGGTCGCGGGGGCGGCGCTCAGCCGTCGGGGCCGCTCACCTCGCCGTCGTCGACCCGTTCGTGTAGCGGTCGCGCATGGCGGGGCTCGCCGCCGGGCCCGCCGTGAAGACGAAGGCGTCGCTGTCGTCGAGCCGACGGCCGGTCCTGGCGTCGACGACGACGGGCTCGACCTCCTCGCCGCTGTCCGCGTCGACGAGGATCATGCTGCGGTCCCGCGGCGCCAGCCGGGAGTTGCCCCAGGCGGCCAGGGCGACTATCACCGGGCGGAGCGAGCGGCCGAGCTCCGTCAGGACGTACTCGTGGCGTACGGGGCTGGTCTGGTACGGCCGACGCTCCAGCAGTCCGTCCGCGACGAGGCTCTTGAGCCGGGCCGTGAGCATGCTGGAGGAGATTCCCAGGTTCTCCTGGAACTGGTCGAAGCGGGTATAGCCGTCGAAGGCGTCGTGGAGGATCAGCAGCGTCCACCACTCGCCCACGTGGTCCACCGTCGTGGACAGCGGGCACTCCCGGTCCTCCAGCCTGATCCGGCTCGACACGGCGCCCCCTTCAGTTACTGCTAAAGTCGAAGTTAGTGGCTTCTATTTTAGCAGTAACCGAAGGGCGGAGCCCGCCATGCAGCACGACCAGCCCCAAGTCATCGCTCCGGACACCCTGCCCGAGGTGATCACCCGCTATCTCACGGCGCACCGCGCCCACGACACCGCCGTGGCCATCGCCACGTTCACCCAGGACGCCACGGTGATCGACGACGGCAACACCTACCAGGGCACCGCCGCCATCGAGCGGTGGCTGAACCGGTCGGCGAGCGAGTTCACGTACACCATCGATCTCACCGGGGCCGAGCGCACCGACGCGAGGCACTACACCGCCACGCACCACCTCGAAGGCGACTTCCCCGGCGGAACCGTCGATCTGCGTTACCGGTTCACGCTCCGCGGTGACCTCGTGGAACGCCTCGTCATCGATTCCTAATGCGGTCTGTCAAGCCGCGAGGACGGTGGGCGGCGTGAGTTCGTAGCACCGTCCGTCGCGCAGAAGGGCACAGAGGACGTTCACACGGCGTCGGGCGAGAGCGAGGACGGCCTGGGTGTGACGCTTGCCCTCGGCTCGTTTGCGATCGTAGAACCGGCGGGACTC
>NZ_JBIBKX010000004.1:0-587390 GCF_042959425.1 Streptomyces sp. NPDC007896
ACACGGCAACGCTCGCGATCCCGGCATCCCGGCACGCCCGGGCCACGCGGACAGCGATTTCGCCACGGTTGGCGATGAGCACCTTGCGCACGATGGCTCCCTCCTTGAAACAAGCCGAGTTTAGGGACTGCCGACACGACCTTTCGACCCGTCCCCAATGGTGAGCTTGCCCACACGGAGCGTGATTCGAGGCTCGCTCGACCCGCGAGATCCCTTGTCACACCGCGGTACGCAGGAATCCTTGGCTGAACCCTAGCCCTCCTGTGTGGCCAAGGTCTCTGTGCGGCCGTGCTGCGACGCACAGCGTTTCTTTGTGGAGTCCCTACGAATGGCCCAACGATTCTTTGCCCGCCGCCGAACCCTTGTCCCGGCGTTTACCCGTTAGTAGCGTTCGGGAGGTCTCGAACATACTTGGGGTAACAGCACTCGGAAGTGGGTGGGGACCGGTGGTGCGTAGACCGGTGGCGTGGGTGGCGGCGATCGTGCTCTTCGTGGAGGCGATCGGCATCGCGCTGCTGAACTGGTTCCTCGGCGTGGTCGTCGACCGCCAGGACATGTCCCTGGCGGGTCTCGACTCGGACATGATGTCCGTCTCGTCCAAGGTAGGGGGGCTGGTCTTCGGCCTCTACTTCGCGCTGTGCGGCGTCGCGGCGCTGCTCATCGCGGTGCGCGACCGCGCCCCTGGCCTCTTCGGCCGCATCCTGCTGATCAGTGCCGCAGTGGTGCACGGTCTGCTCGGCGCGTTCACGGTGGGTCTGGTGGGCTGGGGCGCGTTCGTGTTCATGATGGTGGCGCTCGGGCTGATCGTGTTCACTCTGTTGGCCTTCGACCGCGGGGCGGGTCCCGCCGACGCCGCGCCGGGTGACGGCGCGGGCGGCGAGGACGGCAACGGAGGCACCAATGGCGGAACGGACGGGGGTACGAGCGGCGGTACCGGGGGATCTCCGGTCACGGCGCCCCCGGCGCCGAGCGCGTCCTGATCACTTCTCCCGCGGGGTCCACAACTCCGTGATGCCCACGCCCAGTTCGGCCAGCAGGCGGCGCACCAGCGGCAGGGAGATGCCGATGACGTTGCCGTGGTCGCCGTCGATGCCCTCGATGAACGGGGCCGAGCGGCCGTCGAGCGTGAAGGCCCCGGCGACGTGGAGCGGCTCGCCCGAGGCGACGTACTCGGCGATCTCGGCGTCGGTCGGCTCGCCGAAGCGGACCACCGTGGACGCGGTCCCCGACGCGAAGCGCTTGGCCGTCGTGTCGTAGACGCAGTGCCCCGTCTGGAGGGTGCCGGCCCGGCCGCGCATCGCCTTCCAGCGTGCGGTGGCCTCCTCGGCGTCCGCGGGCTTGCCCAGCGCCTCGCCGTCCAGGTCGAGGACCGAGTCGCAGCCGATCACCAGGGCGCCCTGGACCTCGGTCCGGGCGGCCACGACGGCGGCCTTGGCCTCGGCCAGGGCGAGCGCGAGTTCGGCGGGGGTCGGGGCAGAAACGGCGTCCTCGTCGACGCCGCTCACGATGACCTCGGGGTCGAGTCCGGCCTGGCGCAGCAGGCCGAGCCGGGCGGGGGACTGCGAGGCGAGCACGAGGCGGCGGCGCGGCTGATCAGTCATGCGGTCAGGGTATCGGCGTGGGCGTGTCGCCCCCTGTCGCCCCGTCTCACGTCACGCCCGTCACGTCACGCCCATCACGAAACGCTGATCACGGCACGCCGATCACATCACGCCGAGGACGATCATCGCGAGCAGCATGGCCAACGCCATGAGAAGGCCGAGCCGCCGCAACATCTCCTGCATGTCGCGAAGTTCCTTGGGCGGCTCGTTCTCCGGGTCGGACCACAGCATGCCTCCGATCGTGCGGCGGCGAGGGCGCGGACCGCCTGAGTACGCGTACTCAACTTGCCCTCGACCCGATTAAACGGGTCCAGGGTTCCTTTAATGCGCGTCCGCCTGCTACGGTCATGGCATTCACTAAAGGAACTCTGGTCCCTTTTAGGGAGGCAGCTGCCGTGTTCACCACCGCCTGGACCGCATCGCCCCAGCTCCCCGCCGTGGGCTTCACCCCCAACTGGTCCCAGGAGGGCTTCTGGCGCCAGTCCCTGCGCCAGGTCGTCCGCGTCGGGGCGGGCGGCGGCCGGGTTCGTATACGGCTGTCGAACGCGTACGGCACCTCGCCGCTGCGGATCGCCGGGGCCACCGTGGCCCGTGCGGGCGCGGGGGCCGGTGTCGAGCCCGGCTCGCTGCGGCGGCTCACCTTCGAGGGGGCCGGGGGTGTCGAGATCCCGGCGCGCGGGCAGGTCGCCAGCGACCCCGCCGAACTCGTGGTGCAGGCCCTGGAGTCCGTGACCGTCACCCTGTACCTCGACGCCGTCACCGGGCCCGCGACCTTCCATGCCCAGGCCTTCGCGACGAGCCACCGGGGCGAAGGGGCCCGCCTCGACGACCTCGACGGCGACGGATTCGGCGAGACGAGCGAGTCCTGGTACTTCCTGTCGGCCGTCGAGGTCGACGCGGGCCGTACGGACGGTGTCGTGCTCTTCGGGGACTCCATCGTGGACGGATTCGGCTCGACTCCGGGCGCGAACCGCCGCTGGTCGGACGCGCTCGCCGAGCGCACGGGGCGGCCCGTTCTGGGCGCGGGCATCGGCGGGAACCTGCTGCTGAACGACTCCGCCTGGTACGGGGAGAAGGGCGTCCGGCGGTTCGGGCGGGACGTTCTCGAACAGGCCGGTGTCGAGGCGGTCGTCGTGCTGCTGGGGCTCAACGACATCGGGTTCAGCGAGACGGACGAACAGCCGACGTACAAGCCCGCGCCGGTGCTGGAGGCCGAAGAACTCATCGACGGGTACCGGGAGTTGATACGGCAGGCGCGTGGGCGGGGGCTGCGGGCGATCGGGGCGACGCTGCTGCCCTTCGGGGGGTCCGATCACTGGGGTGAGCGGGCGGCGAAGGTGAGCCGTGAGGTGAACGGGTGGATTCTCGGGGCGGGGGAGTGGGACGCGGTGGTGGATCTCAACGAGGTGTTGGCCGATCCGGGCGATCCGGATCGGCTACGGGGTGTGTACGACTTCGGCGATCACCTGCATCCCAATGACGCCGGGTACAGGGTGATGGCCGAGGAGGTGGCGGGGTGCTTCTAGGCAGGCCAGTACGTGCGCGTCCAGGCCGTGGGGCCCGGCTGGGGCAGGTGCTGGCCGGCTATGCGGGACGGGTCCGACCAGGAGTCCCGGCTGCCGGGCGCGCCGGGTGGCGTGGTGGCCGCCGCGGCGCGCGCTCGGACCACCGCCAGAGCGGCGGCCAGCTCCTCCGGGGTCGGATTGCCCCGTACGACCTTGATCGTCATGTCTGCTCCCAAGGGTCCGGGGTTCTAGAGCGGGATGTTGCCGTGCTTCTTCGGAGGGAGTGATTCCCGCTTGGTGCGCAGCTGACGCAGGCCCCGTACGACGTGGGAGCGGGTGTCGGAGGGCATGATCACCGCGTCGATGTAGCCGCGCTCGGCCGCCGTGTAGGGGTTGAGGAGGGTGTCCTCGTACTCCTGGATCAGGCGGGCCCGGGTGGCGTCCTGATCCTCGGCGGTGGCGATGGTGCGGCGGTGCAGGATGTTCACCGCGCCCTGCGCGCCCATCACCGCGATCTGGGCGGTCGGCCAGGCGAGGTTGAGGTCCGCGCCCAGGTGCTTGGAGCCCATGACGTCGTAGGCGCCGCCGAAGGCCTTGCGGGTGATGACCGTGATGAGCGGGACGGTCGCCTCGGCGTAGGCGTAGATCAGCTTGGCGCCGCGGCGGATGATGCCGGTGTGCTCCTGGTCGACGCCCGGGAGGAAGCCGGGGACGTCCACGAAGGTGATGACGGGGACGTTGAAGGCGTCGCAGGTGCGCACGAAGCGGGCCGCCTTCTCGGACGCGTCGATGTCCAGACAGCCGGCGAACTGCATCGGCTGGTTGGCGACGATGCCCACCGGGTGGCCCTCGACCCGTCCGAAGCCGGTGAGGATGTTCGGCGCGAACAGCGCCTGGGTCTCGAAGAACTCGGCGTCGTCCAGGATGTGTTCGATCACCGCGTGCATGTCGTACGGCTGGTTCGCGCTGTCCGGGACGATCACGTCCAGCTCGCGGTCCTCGTCCGTGAGGGCGAGGTCCGCCTCCTCGGGGAAGACCGGGGGCTCGCTGAGGTTGTTGGACGGCAGGTACGACAGCAACTGCTTGACGTACTCGATGGCGTCCTTCTCGTCGCCCGCCATGTGGTGGGCCACACCCGACACCGCGTTGTGGGTGCGCGCGCCGCCGAGCTCCTCGAAGCCGACGTCCTCGCCCGTCACCGTCTTGATGACGTCCGGCCCCGTGATGAACATGTGCGAGGTCTGGTCGACCATGACCGTGAAGTCGGTGATCGCGGGGGAGTACACCGCGCCGCCCGCGCAGGGGCCGACGACGAGCGAGATCTGCGGGATGACACCGGAGGCGTGGGTGTTGCGGCGGAAGATCTCGCCGTACATGCCGAGCGCGCTGACGCCTTCCTGGATGCGGGCGCCGCCGGAGTCGTTGATGCCGATGACCGGACAGCCGGTCTTCAGCGCGAAGTCCATCACCTTCATGATCTTCTGGCCGAAGACCTCGCCCAGGGCGCCGCCGAAGACGGTGAAGTCCTGGGAGAAGACGGCGACCGGGCGGCCGTCGACCATGCCGTAGCCGGTGACGACACCGTCGCCGTAGGGCCGGTTGTTCTCCATGCCGAAGTCGGTGGAGCGGTGCTGTGCGAACTCGTCCAGCTCGACGAACGAGCCCTCGTCGATCAGCAGCTCGATCCGCTCACGGGCCGTCAGCTTGCCCTTGGCGTGCTGCTTTTCGACAGCGCGTGCCGAGCCGGCGTGCGTCGCTTCCTGGACGCGGCGCCGCAGGTCCGCGAGTTTGCCCGCGGTCGTGTGGATGTCGGGGTGGTGCAGCTCTTCCGGCTCGGACATCGGGGTGCGGCTCCCTGCCTGCTCAGTGGGAAAGTGAGGGTGATGTGCTCAGGGGGTTGCTACTGACTCGTAGGGTAGTGGTGCCGATACCGTTCGGCAGTGCGGCGTTTACCACACCTAGGGTGGGTTGCATGACGCCGCGAGATGCTTCAGACGCGAACGACAACCGGTGGTCCGACCTGGACCGTCCACCGCTGAACGGGGCCGCACTGCGCCGGGCCCTGGTCCGCGAGGGCGGGCTCTGGTGCGATGTCCAGGTCGTACAGCACACCGGGTCCACCAACTCCGACCTCGTGGCCCTCGCCACGGACCAGAAGGCCGACGAGGGCGCCGTCCTCGTCGCCGAGGAACAGAACGCCGGGCGGGGCCGCCTGGACCGCCAGTGGACCGCACCGGCCCGCTCGGGCCTGTTCTTCTCCGTGCTGCTGAGGCCCACCGGGGTTCCCGTCGAGCGCTGGGGCTGGCTGCCGCTGCTCACCGGGGTCGCGGTGGCCACGGGCCTGTCCCGGGTGGCGGGCGTCGACACGGCACTCAAGTGGCCCAACGACCTGATGGTCACCGTGGACGGCGAGGAGCGCAAGACGGGCGGCATCCTCGCCGAGCGCGCCGGGAACGACGCGGTCGTCGTCGGCATCGGCATCAACGTCACCCTGCGCGAGGACGAACTCCCCGTGCCCGGCGCGGGCTCCCTCGCCCTCGCGAGCGCCACGACCACGGACCGTGACACCGTGCTGCGGGCCGTCCTGCGCTCACTGGAGCAGTGGTACGAGAAGTGGCGGGCCGCGGGCGGCGACCCTGCCGCCTCCGGTCTCCAGGAGACGTATGCCGCGGGATGCGCGACCCTCGGAAGGGTGGTGCGGGCCGAACTGCCCGGCGGCACGTCGATCACCGGGGAAGCGGTGGCGGTCGACGGGGACGGGCGTCTGGTCCTGGCCACGGAGGAGGGCGTACAGCAGCCGGTGGGAGCGGGGGACATCGTCCATCTGCGGCCGGCGTGAGCCGAGGAGGTCGGCAGACCGTACTCAGCTGTGGAGCCCGGAACCGATCGTGGTGCCGAGCTCCGGCCGGGCGTACGAGTCAGGAGTGAGCCAGCGCACACCTGCCGTAGAGTTGAGCGCGGTCGATACCTGACCACGGCAGATCGGAAGGGCAGCAGGCGTGACCGTCGACGACACGGGCTCCGGCACGGGTGTACACCCCGCCCCCGACGGTGAGCCGGGGCGTACCGCCGGGCCGGTCACCGACCCGGCGCCCGCACGCGTCGACACGAACGGTGACATGGCCGGCGAGACGATCGCAGGGCCGACCGGCGAGACGACCGGGCGGATGGACGGGCAGAGCCGCTTGGAGGCGCAGAACCGGATCGACGAGGAGTCCGTCGACTCCGGCGAGGACCCCCTCGCGCTGCGCCTCGAAACGCTCATCCTCGGCGCCGAGCGTCGCTACACCCCCTTCCAGGCCGCCCGCAGCGCAGGCGTCTCCATGGAACTGGCCTCCCGTTTCTGGCGGGCCATGGGCTTCGCCGACATCGGCCAGGCCAAGGCGCTGACCGAGGCCGACGTGCTGGCGCTGCGGCGCCTCGCCGGTCTCGTCGAGGCGGGCCTGCTGAGCGAGGCGATGGCGGTCCAGGTCGCCCGCTCCACCGGGCAGACCACGGCCCGCCTGGCCGAATGGCAGATCGACTCCTTCCTGGAGGGCCTGACCGAGCCCCCCGAGCCGGGCATGACGCGCACCGAGGTCACCTACCCCCTGATCGAGCTGCTCCTGCCCGAGCTGGAGGAGTTCATCGTCTACGTCTGGCGGCGCCAGCTCGCCGCCGCGACCGGCCGGGTCGTCCAGGCCGGTGACGACGAGGAGATGGTCGACCGCCGCCTCGCCGTCGGCTTCGCGGACCTCGTCGGCTTCACGCGGCTGACGCGCCGGATGGAGGAGGAGGAACTCGGCGAGCTCGTCGAGGCCTTCGAGACCACCGCCGCCGACCTGGTGGCTGCGCACGGGGGGCGCCTCATCAAGACCCTCGGTGACGAGGTGCTGTACGCCGCGGACGACGCCGGGATCGCCGCCGAGATCGCCCTGCGCCTCATCGAGACGATGGCCAACGACGAGACGATGCCGGAGCTGCGCGTCGGCATCGCCTTCGGCACCGTGACGACCCGCATGGGCGACGTCTTCGGTACGACGGTGAACCTCGCCTCGCGGCTCACGTCGATAGCGCCACGGGATGCCGTGCTGGTGGACGGCGCCTTCGCGGAGGAACTGATCCGCACCGCGGACGCGCCCGCCTCCGAGGCGGAGGCCGCCGAGGCCGCGGCCGCCGCGGAGAAGGAGGGCGAGGAGCCGCCCGTCTACCGCTTCGCCCTCCAGCCGATGTGGCAGCGCCCCGTCCGCGGCCTCGGCGTGGTCGAACCCTGGCTGCTGGCCCGCCGCAACGGCGAACAGCCGTAGGTCCTGTTTCTCTCAATGGCCCCCGGCGGGGCCCGCCAGATCGTTCACACAGATGCCGACGATCGGCACGCACAGACCCGGCGGGTTCTGGCCGGGCGTCGGGGTCGGGGCGTGAGTGGTGGGGGTCGGGGCCGGCGGCTGCCGCGTGTGTGACTGCGACGGTGCGACGACGGGCGCGGTCGGGATGCCGGTCGTGTCCGGCAGGCTCCCCACGGGGGCGCTCGCCCGCGCGGACGGGATCGTCGCCGTCGATGAGGGTGAGGCGGCCGCCGACGGTGCCGTGGCCGCGGGGCTCACGCCCGGGACCGGGGTCGCGCTCGCCCCGCCCCGCGCGGCGGTCGCGGACGCGGGATGCGCGGAGGGCGCGGCCCACACCGTCGGCGCGGCGTCGATCGCCTCGTCCGTGGCGACCTGGGGCCTCGGCTCGGCCTCCGTGTTCCCGCTCCCGCCGCCGACCACCGACTCCGGCGCCATCCGCGCCAGACTCAACGCCCCCGCGGCCAGCGCGAGCCCACCCACGGCGAACAGCGCCCGCCGGGGCCGTGGCTTACGGTGCCGCCCCCGCCCGGCCCGCCCCGGGAGCGGACCGATCGACTCGTCCTCCGGGAGGCTCGCGGAGGCGCCACCGGCGGGTGCGGGGTCTGCCGTCGGGCGACCGGCGGGCGTGCGGCCGATCAGCGGCTCGACGGCTACCGCCCGGCCCGCCCGCGCGGCACCGGCCGCCCCGGGGCGACGTGCCGCGCCGCCGGCCCTCGCCGGTCCCCCGGACACGCCATCGGTCGGCCCGGGATCCGCCGTCGCGCGGTCGGCGGCCGGGCGACCGGCCATCGGATCGGCCGTTTCCCTACGCGCCGCCGGAGCGCGGCCGGGTGCCGGGGACCCCGCTGCGGCGTGGCCGCCCGGTGCGTGGCCGCTCGGCGGGTCGGCGGCTGCCCCGCGCCCCGCCCGCGTGCCATCGCCCCCCGCCGCGGGACGGCCGCCCGGCACCCGTGCCATCAACGGGTTGGCGGTCGGCACACGCGCCGCCCGGCGGGGCGCCGCGTCGCCGGGCCGCGAGGGGGCGGCCGACGACCTCGCCGACGTAGCCGCTGAACCCCCGGAGGGCCCCGTGTCCGTCGGTGTTCTCGACTGCCTCGTCACGTCTGTGGTCGTGCCGTTCGCCATGGTCATCCCTCCCCGATGTGCCGCGCCCCCCGAAGCGCCGGGCGGTGCGCAGGTTATGCGTCTTTTGGGGGCGTGGGTCGGGAGTTGGGCGGGATGTCACTCGAACGGGGAGCGGCGGTCGAAGGGAGGAAAGGGAACGGGTTTCGCCGGGCGAGGGTGGCTGCGATGATCGGAGGCATCGGGAGTTAACCCGCGTTAACCGTTCACCGGGAGGGTGTCATGGCGGAGCAAGGGGACGAGCGGCGGTTCGGGGAGTTCGTCGTCGTACGGCGGCATGGGTACGTCGCGGAGCTCGCCCTCGACCGGCCGAAGGCCATGAACGCCGTGTCCACGGACATGGCCCGCTCCATCACGGCCGCCTGCGAGGCGCTCGGCGGCGAGCGCGACGTACGCGCGGTCGTGCTGACCTCCACCGCCGAGCGCGCCTTCTGCGTCGGCGCCGACCTGAAGGAGCGCAACTCCTTCAGCGATGCCGACCTGGTCCGCCAGCGCCCCGTCGCGCGGGCCGCGTACACCGGCGTCCTGGAGCTGCCGATGCCGACGATCGCCGCCGTGCACGGCTTCGCGCTCGGCGGCGGCTTCGAGCTGGCTCTGTCCTGCGACCTGATCGTGGCCGACCGTACGGCGGTGCTCGGGCTGCCCGAGGTGTCGGTCGGGGTGATTCCCGGAGGCGGCGGTACGCAGTTGCTGCCGCGGCGGGTCGGGGCGGCCCGCGCGGCCGAGCTGATCTTCTCGGCGCGGCGGCTGGAGGCGGATGAGGCGCGGGAGTTGGGCCTCGTCGACGAACTCGTGAACGCGGGCCAGGACCGCGGCGAAGCCCTCGCGCTCGCCGCCCGTATCGCCGCCAACTCCCCCGTCGGCCTGCGTGCCGCCAAGCGCGCGCTGCGGCTCGGGCACGGGCTCGACCTGCGCGCGGGCCTGGAGGTGGAGGACGCCGCATGGCGGTCCGTCGCCTTCTCGGGGGACCGTGCGGAGGGCGTCGCCGCGTTCAACGAGAAGCGCGAGCCGCGGTGGCCGGGGGAGTAGTCCCCCACGCTTTCCGGCGCCCTGCGGCCGGTACGGCCACTCGGACCCCTGTTCGCCTCACCAATGTCCCGAATCACCGTAAATATCCCTAGCCTGGAGTGATGGGTGAGGACAGACGGCTGAGGGCCGTGGTGGAGCTGGCGCAGGGGATGGCGGCGGCACGCACCCCGCACGAGTCCTGGCGGGCCGCGGCGCTCGGTGCCTGCCACGCGCTCGCCGGGAGCTTCGCCGCGCTCTCCGTGTGGGAGCGCGAGCTCGGCCGGCTGCGGGTCCTGGCGAACGTGGGCGAACGCGCGCCGGACGAGGAGGAGTTCCCGGACGGCGAGTCCTACCCCGTGCACCAGTTCCCGGAGATCACCGAGTTCCTGCACGAGCGCTGGGCCGGGGGTGGTGGCCCGAACGCCTGGGTGGAGACCGCCGAGGGGCCGGCGGACGGTCCCGTCGGCCACTGCCACCTGGGGGCACCTCCCGGCGTTAGCCGGGGGAGGGCCGCCGCCCTGCGTCGGCGCGGCCGGGGCTGCTGCGTCGTCGCCCCGATCGTGCTGCACGGACGGGCGTGGGGCGAGCTGTATGTGGCCCGCCCGGTCGCGGCACCCGTCTTCGACCGGGCCGACGCGGACTTCGCGACCGTGCTGGCCTCCGTCGTCGCCGCCGGGCTCGCCCAGACCGAGCGCCTGGAGGAGGCCCGGCGGCTCGCGTTCACGGACGCCCTCACCGGACTCGCCAACCGCCGCGCGGTCGACGTACGCCTGGACGAGGCCATCGAGCTGTACCGGCAGGAAGGGGCCGCGGTCAGTCTCGTCGTCTGTGACCTCAACGGACTCAAGAACGTCAACGACACCCGCGGGCACGCCGTCGGCGACCGGCTCCTGGAACGGTTCGGATCGGTGCTGTCGCTGTGCGGGGCGATGCTCCCCGGCACCCTCGCCGCCCGCCTCGGCGGTGACGAGTTCTGCCTGCTCGCGGTCGGCCCGCCGGCCGACGAGGTCGTCCGCATCGCCGACGAACTCTGCCGCCGCGCCGCCGAGTTGGAGCTGGGGGAGGGGGTGGCGTGCGGGGTCGCCTCGACCGCGGACCCGATCGGTCCGGTGCGCTCGGCGCGACGGCTCTTCCGGCTGGCCGACGCCGCCCAGTACCGCGCGAAGGCCGTACGGGCCGCGAAGCCCGTCGTCGCCGGACGCGAGGGCCCCGACGACCCGGTCGTGCGTCTCGCCGACGCGCCCTCCCCGGCGCAGGGGGAACGCCGCCGCTTCCGGGGGCGCCACGAGCACCCCCGCCCCTGAGTCCGCGCGGGCGTGTGTGACGTACGTCGAAGTAAGGGGTCAACCGCCCACCCACTAGTGACATCATCGAATTCACTGCGTACGCTCCTGAATATGGATATGCACACTGTGGTGGTGGGGACGTCCGGAGTGACCGCGTCCGACGTTCTCGCCGTGGCGCGCGGCGGCGCCCGGATCGAGCTCTCCGAAGAGGCGGTGGCGGCCCTCGCCGCGGCCCGCGAGATCGTGGACGCGCTGGCCGCCAAGCCGGAGCCGGTCTACGGCGTCTCCACCGGGTTCGGCGCCCTCGCGAGCCGGCACATCAGCCCGGAGCTGCGCGCCCAGCTGCAGCGCAACATCGTCCGCTCGCACGCCGCCGGCATGGGCCCGCGCGTGGAGCGCGAGGTCGTCCGCGCGCTGATGTTCCTGCGGCTCAAGACCGTCTGCTCCGGGCACACCGGTGTGCGGCCCGAGGTCGCCCAGACCATGGCCGACATCCTCAACGCCCAGATCACCCCGGTCGTCCACGAGTACGGCTCCCTCGGCTGCTCCGGCGACCTGGCCCCGCTCTCCCACTGCGCGCTGACGCTGATGGGCGAGGGCGACGCCGAGGGCCCCGACGGTGTCGTACGGCCCGCGGGCGAGCTGCTCGCCGAGGCCGGCATCACCCCCGTCGAACTGCGCGAGAAGGAGGGCCTCGCCCTCCTCAACGGCACCGACGGCATGCTCGGCATGCTGGTCATGGCCCTCGCCGACCTGGAGACGCTCTACAAGTCGGCCGACGTCACCGCCGCGCTCTCCCTCGAAGCCCTCCTCGGCACGGACAAGGTGCTCGCCCCCGAGCTGCACGCCATCCGCCCGCACCCCGGACAGAGCGCCAGCGCCGCCAACATGCTGGCCGTGCTGAAGGGCTCGGAGCTCACCGGCCACCACCAGGACGACGCCCCGCGCGTCCAGGACGCCTACTCGGTGCGCTGCGCCCCGCAGGTCGCGGGCGCCGGACGCGACACCCTCGCGCACGCCCGGCTCGTCGCCGAGCGCGAGCTCGCCTCCGCCGTGGACAACCCGGTCGTGCTGCCCGACGGCCGCGTCGAGTCGAACGGCAACTTCCACGGCGCTCCGGTCGCCTACGTCCTCGACTTCCTCGCCATCGCCGCCGCCGACCTCGGCTCGATCGCCGAGCGCCGCACCGACCGGCTGCTCGACAAGAACCGTTCGCACGGTCTGCCGCCGTTCCTCGCGGACGACGCGGGCGTCGACTCGGGCCTGATGATCGCCCAGTACACCCAGGCGGCGCTGGTGAGCGAGATGAAGCGCCTCGCCGTACCGGCGTCCGCGGACTCCATCCCCTCCTCCGCCATGCAGGAGGACCACGTCTCCATGGGCTGGTCGGCCGCGCGCAAGCTGCGCACCGCCGTGGACAACCTCACCCGTATCGTCGCGATCGAGCTGTACGCGGCCACCCGGGCGATCGAACTGCGCGAGGGCCTGACCCCGGCCCCCGCCTCGCAGGCCGTCATCGGGGCCGTCCGCGCGGCCGGCGTCCAGGGCCCCGGCCCCGACCGCTTCCTCGCCCCGGACCTGGCGGCGGCGGACGCGTTCGTGCGCGGCGGTCAGGTGGTGGCGGCGGTGGAGCCGGTGACCGGACCGCTGGCCTGACCTGAGCACCGCGGGCCGCCGCTGTCACAGCGGCGGCCCGAAGTGTGCTACTGTCTCATTGATACGTTTTTGGTACCCATTTACTTTGTGCGCCTGATCGGAATCCTCCGCAGGCGCGTTTTGTTTTACCGGCATCTCCGGCTTTTCCCGGTGCATCTCCGGATTGGGGCCCTACCTATTCAGGAGAAAAACATGGCAACTGGCACCGTGAAGTGGTTCAACTCGGAAAAGGGCTTCGGCTTCATCGAGCAGGACGGCGGCGGCCCCGACGTCTTCGCCCACTACTCCAACATCGCCAGCTCCGGCTTCCGTGAGCTGCTGGAGGGCCAGAAGGTCTCGTTCGACGTCGCGCAGGGCCAGAAGGGCCTGCAGGCGGAGAACATCATCCCCGCCTGATTTCGGGGACGCGCTTTTCCAGAGCCGGGGCCCGCACCTTCGGGGTGCGGGTCCCGGCTCGTGCTGTGAGTGCTTGTCAGTTGCGAGCGCTGTGCGTGCAGTCCGTGGGGCCCAGGAAGGAAATCCAGATCCAGCATGACTCGATCCGAACGTCCCGTCCGTAAGCGGCCGGCAAACGCACGCGGTGGCGCCCAGACCGGCGGCTTCGCGAAGGGCGCGGGCCGCGGCGGCGGCCGTGGCACCGGCAAGGGCCCGGCCCGCAAGGCCGTGGCGCCGCAGGAGTTCTCCCTGCCCGAGACCATCACCCCGGCGCTGCCCGCCGTCGACTCCTTCGACGCGCTCGACATGCCGGCCGCCCTCACCAAGACCCTCGCCGCGCAGGGCGTCACCGAGCCCTTCCCGATCCAGGGCGCGACGCTGCCCAACTCCCTCGCCGGACGCGACGTCCTCGGCCGTGGCCGCACCGGCTCCGGCAAGACGCTCGCCTTCGGACTCGCCCTGCTGGCCCGTACGGCGGGTCGCCGGGCGGAGTCGAAGGCGCCGCTCGCGCTCGTCCTCGTCCCCACGCGCGAACTCGCCCAGCAGGTCGACGACGCGCTCACGCCGTACGCCACCGCGGTCAACCTGCGCGTGGCCACGGCCGTCGGCGGGATGTCGATCGGCCGGCAGGCCGGCACGCTGCGGCGCGGCGCCGAGGTGCTCGTGGCCACCCCCGGGCGGCTCAAGGACCTCATCGAGCGCGGCGACTGCGTCCTCGACCAGGTCGCGATCACCGTCCTCGACGAGGCCGACCAGATGGCCGACATGGGCTTCATGCCGCAGGTCACCGCACTGCTCAAGCAGGTCGAGCCGGGCGGTCAGCGACTGCTCTTCTCGGCCACGCTCGACAAGAACATCGACCGGCTCGTGAAGATGTTCCTCACGGACCCCGTGGTGCACTCCGTCGACCCCTCGGCGGGTGCGGTGACCACCATGGAGCACCACGTGCTCCACGTCGCCGACGAGACCGACAAGAAGGCCGTCGCCCTGCGGATCGCGGCGCGCGACGGCCGGGTGATCCTCTTCGTCGACACCAAGCGCGGCGCCGACCGGTTCACCAAGCGGCTGCTCGCGAGCGGCGTCCGGGCGTCCGCGCTGCACGGCGGGCGCAGCCAGCCGCAGCGCAACCGCACCCTGGACCAGTTCAAGAACGGTCAGGTCACCGCGCTCGTCGCCACCAACGTCGCGGCGCGCGGCATCCACATCGACGACCTCGACCTCGTGGTCAACGTCGACCCGCCGACCGACCACAAGGACTACCTGCACCGCGGCGGACGCACCGCCCGGGCCGGTGAGTCCGGCAGTGTCGTCACCCTCGTACTGCCCGAGCAGCGGCGGGAGATGACGCGGCTGATGGCGGATGCCGGCATCACCCCGCGCACGGCGCGGATCGCGTCCAGCGACGAGGAGCTCGCCCGCCTCACCGGCGCCCGTGAGCCCTCCGGCGTCCCGGTCGTCATCGAGGTGCCGCAGCAGCCCGAACAGCCGAAGAAGCGGTCACGGCCGCGGGTCGGAGGCGGGGCGAGGCGCCCGGCCGGAGCGGGTTCGGGTGCGGGTTCGGAGTCGCAGGGCCGTCAGCCGCGGCGCGCCGCCGGCGGTACGTCCGGTGGCGGTACGGGCGGCGGTACGGGGGGTTCGGGTCGCTCCGGTGGCCGTGGGCGTGCCCCGCAGCAGCAGCGGCGTACGGAGCGTGGCGGGCAGGGCGGCGGGCGTCGCGCAGCGTAGCCCGGTCCGTTTGTATCTGCGGGCCGGTGGGGGCTGGTCGCGCAGTTCCCCGCGTCCCTAGGGAGCGCCCCCAAGGCGCGCTCCCTAGGGCCCCGGAACTTCTCAGTAGTCGTCGAAGTTGCCCAGGAAGCCCGGGTCGATCTTGTCGAGTTCCAGGCCCGTGCCTCGGTGCAGATCCATGAGATCCGACATGTGGACGGCGCGGCGGCGGGCCGCGGGAAGGTCGCGGCGGTTGGCGGCCGTCCACAGGACCGGGTCGAAGGTGATCCCGTGGGACCCCGGCATGGGCCCTGTCTCTGCGCGCCAGCCGGGCCAGCGCAGGGTGTCGTAGAACTGCTCTATGCCGCCCTCGTCCAGGAGCCAGCTGAGCCAGTCCGCGTGGCCCACGCCGAGCGCGTCCCAGCGCAGCGAGTCCGGCGCGAAGTACAGCACCTCGCCGGGACCGCCGGGGCGGTTGGCCTGAGCGGGGTCGGGTCCGTTGACCACGAAGACGCCGCCGAGGACGTCATGGGCGATGACGAGCCCGCCCTCCGGCCGCCACGCCGGGTCGAACCGCTCGGGGAGGTCGTTGACCTCGGCGAAGCTCGGAGTCCCCGCAGGCGCGTCGTCGTCGGGGCTGCCGTAGATGCGCAGCCAGCCGCTGTCCAGCAGCACCCCGCCGCAGTTGAGCACGAAGGAGCCGAGCCAGGAGCGCGCGGTGAGTTGCAGTTGCAGCAGGGATCCACGGGCCTGCGCCGGGTCCACCGGCAGCACATCCATGGACACCCTGC
Source organism: Streptomyces sp. NPDC007896 (assembly GCF_042959425.1). Lineage (NCBI taxonomy): Bacteria > Bacillati > Actinomycetota > Actinomycetes > Kitasatosporales > Streptomycetaceae > Streptomyces > Streptomyces sp. NPDC007896. The sequence continues at coordinate 15,434 of NZ_JBIBKX010000004.1, forward strand.
TGTTGGAGATCGCCTCGGAGAGGAGCGGCCACGCGGGCTCCTCGACATCAGTCAGCTCGGTCAGGTCTCGCATGGGTATCCCGTGGGTTCCGGGCCGGAGCGTCGCGCTCAGAAGGCCGCCGTGCGCTCCCGGCGCACCGAGTAGGTCACAAAGCCGGCGCCGAGGCCCAGGAAGAGGGTTCCGCCGACGACGTACGGCGTCGTGTCGACGCTTCCGGTGTCGGCGAGCAGGGTCCCGCTGTCCTGCGACCCGGTGGTGTCGGAGCCCGTGTCGTTCGCTCCGGCGTCGCTCGCATCGGCGACGCCCGACTGGGTGTCGCTCGACTCCGTGGACGCCTGCACCGCGGTTCTCGACGTGGTGTTCGTCGACATATTGCTGTGCTGAGCAGGCTTTTCCGGGGTCGCGTTGGCGGACGGGACGAACCACAGGGCCCCCAGAAGGGTTCCCGCTGCGGTGGCGGTCAGCAACGAGCGACGAGCGGCGGACACGTAATATCGATCCCCTTGTGGCGCTGGCGAATTGGCCGTGTGGGCCGATGCTAATGAAAGGCGCGGGTCGTGGGAAAGTCGCGGGAGCCACGGGCCGTACGCTCCGTCTCATGAGTACTCCTGAGACATCACGATTTGTCCGGCTTCGTGTGGAGCTGGTGTTGGAAGTCGACGACGCGGACGCCGTCACCAAGGCCGCGTTGCGCCGCATCGCGGACGACTCCGGTATGCCGGCCGACGAGCGGACCCACGCCGAGAACGCAGTGACGGAAGACACTGCCGAGGCCCTCGCCTATCTCGTCGACCCGTTCGACCTGGTCAGCGAGGTGCCCGGGGTCGACCTCGCCCAGGCTTCCTGGAGCAGCGAGCCGATCGACTACGACCCCGATTCGCCGGAATGGGACCTCGACGAGGATGATGGCGGCGAGGATGACGACGAGGAAGTCGGAGTCGGCTGACGCCTCTTGGGGAAAACGTGACCCCGGGTGGCAACCGCTGCCCGGGGTTTTTCGTCTCCGGCGACGCACCGACCACCTCCGCACCAGAAATTCGGTCCGGCTGTCGGTATCCACTCGATCGGGGTCCGGCGGCCCGGGGCGATTCGGTTGACGCCGTCGATCGACGTGGTGTTACCCACACCTCAGAAGTGTGTGGAACGGGACGAACCGGTCGTAGCGTGGATGGTTTGAACGGGGCTTATGTGGTTCCAGGTGATTCGGCAACGATGGAGAAGCGTGTGATGACGGACAGTAAGCGGCGCAGGGGTCTGATGGCCGCGTCCGCACTGCTCGGCGGAGTGCTGGTGCTCTCTGCGTGCAGCAGCGGGGACGGCAGCAAGGCCAATGCCTCGGACGGCGAGACCTCGCAGGCCCAGGCCGACGCGGCGGCGGCCAAGAAGAGCTCCCAGGCCCAGATCAAGATCACGCCCGCGGACGGTTCCGACAACGCCTCCATCAACAACGCCGCGGCGGTCACCGTGAGCAAGGGCACGCTCTCGGCCGTCACCATGACGACCGAGTCGGGCACGGTGGTTTCCGGTCAGATATCCGCCGACAAGAAGAGCTGGAAGCCCACCTCCCAGCTCGAGCGCGCCACCACGTACAAGGTGGCCGCCGAGGCCACCGACTCCGCGGGCCTCGTCGCTCACGAGAACGCCTCGTTCACCACCGTCTCCCCGGCGAACAGCTTCATAGGCAACTTCACGCCGGAGGACGGTTCCACCGTCGGCGTCGGCATGCCGGTCTCGATCAACTTCAACAAGGCGATCACGAACAAGGCCGCCGTGCAGAAGGGGATCACCGTCTCCTCCAGCAGCGGCCAGGAGGTCGTCGGCCACTGGTTCAACGCCAACCGCCTCGACTTCCGTCCCGAGAACTACTGGACCGGCGGCTCCACCGTCACCCTCAAGCTCAACCTGGACGGCGTCCAGGGCGCGAGCGGTGTCTACGGCGTGCAGCAGAAGACGGTCACCTTCAAGATCGGCCGCAACCAGGTCTCGATCGTCGACGCCCAGACGAAGACCATGAAGGTCACGCAGGACGGCAAGACGATCAAGACGATCCCGATCTCCTCGGGATCCCCGGAGCACAAGACGTACCAGGGCCAGATGGTGATCTCCGAGAAGTTCAAGGAGACCCGGATGAACGGCTCGACGGTCGGCTTCACGAAGACCGACGGCAAGGGCGAGTACGACATCAAGGACGTACCGCACGCCATGCGTCTGTCGAACTCCGGCACCTTCATCCACGGCAACTACTGGGGCGCGAAGTCCATCTTCGGCGCGGTGAACACCAGCCACGGCTGTGTGGGTCTGTCCGACACCAAGGGTGCGGGCGACCCGAACACGCCCGCGGCCTGGTTCTACGACCACTCGCTGATCGGTGACGTCGTGGTCGTCAAGAACACCGGCGACAAGACCATCGCCCCGGACAACGGCCTCAACGGCTGGAACCTGAGCTGGTCCGCCTGGAAGGCCGGATCGGCCGCCTAGTCCCGCCGCACTCCCTCGTTCGCCGATGGCGGCGGTGGCCCCTCACGGGCCGCCGCCGCCATCAGCGTTCTCACAGCCTTCAGGGACCGCCCACAGGTGAATTCCCGGGCTGCCACAGCCTTCTCATCCTTCTCTTATGCGGGGCTTATCCCGCCATCACGCGCCGTACCTAGCTTTCCGCCATGTTCTTCACCTACCTGAGGCGCGAACTGCGCCGCCGCAGGAAGGCGGCGCTCGTCGTCGCCTCCGGACTCGCCCTGGGCATCGCCCTGGTCATCGTGGTCAGCTCCGTGTCGTCCGGCATGGAGAAGGCGCAGGGCAAGGTCCTCCAGTCGCTGTACGGACTGGGTACGGACATGACCGTCACCAAGGCGGCGGCGCCGGCGACGAGCACCAGCCAGCGTCCGCGCTTCAACTTCGACGCGAACGACAACGGCTCCACCAAGGAGCAGAGCAGCGACCGCGTCATGGTGCAGGGCTTCCAGACCCTGGCCGCCTCCACGGTCACGAAGGTCGACTCCCAGAAGGGCGTCGCGGACTCCGTCGGCGGGCTGAGCCTCCAGGTCATCAGGATCAACGGCCAGTTCACGCGGGGTCAGTTCCAGCAGAACCAGAACAGCGGCACCGGCCAGGGGGGCGGGCGCCCGAACGCACAGCAGTCCCCGCAGGGCCGTGTCGAGGGCGGCGGCGCCAACTTCGACGTCAACAACTACTCGGTGTACGGCACCGACGTCACCAAGCCCGCCCTCGGCCCGCTGACCTCCTCGAAGATCACCAGCGGTCGTACGTTCAAGACGTCCGAGACCGATACCAAGGTGGTCGTCGCCGACGTCTCGTACGCCAAGGAGAAGAAGCTCAAGGTCGGCTCCACCGTCACCATCAAGAGCGTCAAGTACAAGGTCATCGGCATCGCCACGCCCGACAGCGGTGACGCGGCGGCCAACCTCTACATCCCGCTCAAGCAGGCGCAGACGCTCAGCGGCTCCAAGGACAAGGTCACCACGATCTACGTCAAGGCGTCGGACTCGCAGCAGATCTCCAGCGTGAAGAGCACCATCCAGAAGAACATCTCGGGGACGACGGTCACCACCTCCGCCGACCTCGCGTCCACCGTCTCCGGCTCCCTCTCCACGGCCTCCAGCCTCGCCTCCAACGTCGGTAAGTGGCTGTCCATCGCGGTGCTCGTCGCCGCGTTCCTGGTCGCCGGTCTGCTCACCTCCTCCGCCGTGTCGAGGCGCGTGCGCGAGTTCGGCACCCTCAAGGCGCTCGGCTGGAAGTCGGGCCGGGTGACCCGGCAGGTCGTCGGCGAGGCCATGGTCAACGGTCTGGTCGGCGGCGCCCTCGGTATCGCGATCGGCCTCGCGGGCGCCTACATCGTCACCGAGATCAGCCCCACCCTGCAGGCGCAGGTGGGCGGTTCGGGCGGCGGCGGAGGCCAGGGCGGCCCCGGTGGCGGTGGCGGCTTCGGCGGTCCCGGCCGGCAGGCCGCGGCCAAGGCCCTCGACGTCGCGCTCACCGCGCCCGTCAGCCTCGGCACCATCGTCGGCGCGGTGGCCCTCGCCGTCACCGGTGGTCTGATCGCCGGCGCCTTCGGCGGCTGGCGTGCCTCCCGGCTCCGCCCCGCGGACGCCCTGCGCCGCGTCGAATAGGCCCCAGCCCCTTTCGAGGGGGTGCCCGCTGTCGCCCGCTGTACCGGGCACCCCCCTCACCTCATCCAGGAGTTGCACCATGTACGAACTCAGAGGCGTCACCAAGCGCTATACCCGGGGCAAGGAGACGATCGACGCGCTCGCCGGGGTCGACCTGACCATCGCGGACGGCGACCGGCTCGTCATCCAGGGACCCACCGGTGGCGGAAAATCCACCCTTCTTCAGATGCTCGGCGGTCTCGACCGGCCCACCGCGGGCAGCGTCGAACTCGACGGTACGGACATGGCCAAACTGTCCGAGGCGAAGCTCACCAAAGTGCGCAGCGAGAACATCGGATTCGTCTTTCAGAGCTTCAACCTGATTCCCACGCTCACCGCCCAGGAAAACGTGGAGACTGCCCTAGTACCCCTCGGTGTGAAGGTGAAGGAACGGCGGCAACGGGCCGCCGACGCACTGGAGTCGGTGGGGCTCGCCGAGCGGCTCGGGCATCTGCCCGCCGAGCTCTCCGGTGGCCAGCAGCAGCGTGTCGCCATCGCCCGCGCCCTGGTCAAGCAGCCGAAGGTGCTGCTCGCCGACGAGCCCACCGGCAACCTCGACGAGTCCATGCGCGACGAGATCATGGAGGTGCTCGAGGCCATGTGGAAGGAGCACGGGCTCACTTTCATCATGGTCACGCACGATTCCGCGATCGCGAAGAAGGCCCCGCGCCTCGCGACGATTCGCAAGGGGAAGATCTCCGTCAAGGAAAACGCGGGTGCCTAAAGAAGTGCAAAAGGAGCGCGCGGGAGCTTAGCGCAACAACTCCGTCAACTCTTCACCCTCGCCCCGCTATTGAGGGGGCGATCACCCCCCGGGCATACTTGCGTATTCCGGGGGGTGTACGTGCAGGCGTACGAGGCTTCCCCCGACCGGATGAACGGGGATTCGTCCGGACCTGATCTCCAGGGGGAGACTTGCGCAGACAAGTGAAAAGAGCGTGCGCTGCGAGCATCGCCATGGCGGCGTCCGTGGCGCTGGCGGCGGGTATGACCAGCCCGGCGTCGGCGCGGGCGGAGCAGCGCACGGCGGGCGTGTCCGCGGCCGGGAAAGCGGCCGGGATCACGGCCAAGCACCGCATCACCCTGATCACCGGTGACCGGGTGGTCGTCGACGCCAAGGGGCGCGTCGTCGGCTTCGAGCGGGCCAAGGGCCGCGAGCACGTACCCGTGCAGATCCGCAAGGCCGACGGCCACACCCTGGTGGTGCCGGCCGACGCCCAGGCGCTCATAGCCGGCGGCAAGCTCGACCGGCGGCTCTTCGATGTCACCGAGCTCAACAAGGCGGCGGTCCGCAAGTCCCAGCAGCGGGGCCTGAAGGTGATCGTCGGCTACCGGGGAGCCGCGGCGGCCGCCAAGGCCGACGTCCGCGAGGCCGGCACGCTCCGCAGGAGCCTGAAGGCGCTGAACGCGGACGCGGTGCAGACGCCGCAGCGGGACGCGGCCGAGTTGTGGTCCGCGGTCACCGACGACGGGAAGACGGCCTCCGGCATCGCGCACGTCTGGCTGGACGGTGTCCGCAAGGCGAGCCTCGACAAGTCCGTGCCGCAGATCGGCGCCCCCACGGCGTGGGCGGCCGGATACGACGGCAAGGGCGTCAAGATCGCCGTCCTGGACACCGGTGTCGACGCGAGCCACCCGGACCTCAAGACCCAGGTGATCGAGTCCAAGAACTTCTCCACCGCCGCCGACGCCACCGACCACTTCGGCCACGGCACCCACGTCGCGTCCATCGCGGCGGGCACCGGCGCCAAGTCGGGCGGCAAGTACAAGGGTGTCGCGCCCGGTGCGAAGATCCTCAACGGCAAGGTCCTCGACGACACCGGCAGCGGCGACGACTCGGGCATCCTCGCGGGCATGGAGTGGGCGGCCGAGCAGGGCGCCGACATCGTGAACCTGAGCCTGGGCGGCCAGGACACCCCCGACATCGACCCGTTGGAGGCCGAGGTCAACAAGCTCTCGGCCGAGAAGGGCATCCTCTTCGCGATCGCGGCGGGCAACGAGGGCCCCGAGTCGATCGGCTCGCCCGGCAGCGCGGACGCCGCGCTCACCGTCGGCGCCGTCGACGACAACGACAAGCTGGCGGACTTCTCCAGCACCGGCCCGCGCGTCGGCGACAGCGCCATCAAGCCGGACGTCACCGCGCCCGGCGTGGACATCACGGCGGCGGCGGCCCCGGGCAGTCTCATCGACCAGGAGGTCGGTGAGAAGCCCGCGGGCTACCTGACCATTTCCGGTACGTCGATGGCGACCCCGCATGTCGCGGGCGCCGCGGCCATCCTCAAGCAGGAACACCCGGACTGGACGTACACCGAGCTCAAGGGTGCGCTGACGGGCTCCGCGAAGGGTGGCAAGTACACGCCGTTCCAGCAGGGTTCGGGCCGGATCGCCGTCGACAAGGCGATCAGGCAGACCGTGATCGCCGACCCGTCGTCGCTGAGCTTCGGCGTCGCGCAGTGGCCGCACACCGACGACACGGCGACGACCAAGCAGCTGACGTACCGCAACCTCGGTACGAAGGACGTCACCCTGACCCTGGCGATCTCCGCGACCAACCCCAAGGGCCAGGCGGCTCCGGCGGGCTTCTTCGCGCTCGGCGCCAAGACGGTCACCGTCCCGGCGGGCGGCAAGGCCTCGGTCGACGTCATCACGAACACGAAGCTCGGCGGCACCCTCGACGGCGCGTACTCGGCGTACGTGACGGCGAGCGGCGGCGGCCAGGCCGTGCGCACGGCCGTCGCGGTCGAGCGTGAGTCGGAGTCGTACGACGTCACCTTCAAGTACGTCGACCGTGCCGGTGAGACGCCCACGCACCTCACCGACCTGGCGGGCTACTCCGGCCTCGGCGAGGCCCGGGACTACACGTCGCAGAGCACGGCCGACACCGCGACCCTGCGCGTTCCCAAGGGCAAGTACGTGCTCAACTCCCTCTTCGTGAAGGACCTGGTCGAGGCGAAGGGCGGGGTCGACTGGCTGATCCAGCCCCGGCTGAGCGTCACCAGGAACACCACGGTGACCCTCGACGCCCGTACCGCCAAGGGCGCCGACATCACGGTCCCGGACGCGGGGGCGAAGCCGCTGTCGGCACTCGTCGACTACTTCGACGACGCCACCGGCATCGGCATCGGCATCGGCCTGGGCTCCTTCCAGGACGTGCGCGTGGCGCACGTCGGCCCGGCGGTCTCCTCCGGCCTCTTCCAGAGCTGGTCCGGACAGTGGAGCAAGGGCGCGGGCACCGAGTACGACACCTTCACCGGTACCAGGACCACCAAGCTCCAGGGCGCGCACGTCAAGCACTACAAGGCGAGCGAGCTGGCCAAGGTGAAGGCGAACCTCGGGGCCGCGGCGTCCGGCAAGACGGGCGCGGTCACCGCGTACGGCTTCCTGCCCGACGACGACAGCATGAGCGTCGGGGTCAGCCAGAAGCTGCCGTCCTCGCGCACGCTGTACGTGTCGACCGGTGAGAAGGTCCAGTGGGCGTTCGACTTCGAGCAGGACGCCGGCGTCGACGCCACCGGGACCCCGATCATCGAGGCCTACTACACGGACGACTACCCGCAGACCCTCAAGGCGGGCAAGAGCTACACGAGGACGTACAACACGGCCGTCTTCGGTCCGAAGATCAACGCGGACTACGGCGTCTTCCGGGCCGGCAACAGCATCGCGGGCTATCTGCCGCTGTTCGCCGACGGGGGCGGTCACCCCGGCTCCTCGCTGTACACCTCGGTGACGACGACGCTGTACCGCAACGGCGCGAAGGTCGGCTCGAACGACGACCCGCTCGTCGGGATGAAGGAGTTCAAGGTCCCGGCAGCCGAGGCCACCTACAAGCTCACGACCTCGGTCAAGCGCACGGTGAAGGTCGCCGCGGCCTCCACACGGATCGACGCGAGCTGGACCTTCAAGTCGAAGAAGGCCGACTTCGCGAAGCTGCCCACCTCCACGGTCCGCTTCAACGCCACCACCGGCCTCGACAGCCGTGTCGCGGCCGGCAAGACGGTCACGATCCCGGTCTCCGTGCAGGGCTCGGCCGCGGGCAAGAACCTCAAGTCGCTGTACGTGTACGTCTCGTACGACTACGGCCAGACCTGGAAGATGCTCAAGGTCAAGAACGGCAAGATCACCGTCAAGAACCCGGCGAAGGGGAAGGGCATCTCCTTCCACGCGAAGATCACCGACAAGCAGGGCAACAAGTCGACGGTCTCGATCTACAACGCGTACTACGGAAAGTGATCCCGTAGCGCGGCCATGTGAAGTGTGCCGATAGCGAACGGCCCGTCGGAAGAGCAGCTTCCGACGGGCCGTCCGTGTTTCCGTGGGCACCATGACCAACCAGACCGTGGAGTACGTCCGGTATCGCATTCCCGAGGAGAAGTCCGCGGAGTTCCTGGCCGCCTACACCCGGGCCGCGGCCCAGCTCGCCGCGTCGCCGAGTTGCCTGGACTACGAGCTGGCGCGCTGCGAGGAGGACTTCGAGCACTTCGTCCTGCGGATCACCTGGACCTCGACCGAGGACCACGTCGAGGGATTCCGGAAGTCGGCGCTGTTCCCCGGCTTCCTCGCCGAGATCCGGCCCTACATCCCCTACATCGAGGAGATGCGCCACTACACGCCGACGACGGTACGGGGCCTGGGCGCGTCGGTCCCCACCCTCTACACCTGGGCCGGGGGCGCCGAGGCCTTCGCCCGCCTCACCGAGGCGTTCTACGACAAGGTCCTCAAGGACGACGTCCTCGCACCGGTGTTCCAGGGTCTGGCCCCCGAACACGCGACCCATGTCGCCCTCTGGCTCGGCGAGGTCTTCGGCGGGCCGCCCGCCTACTCCGAGACCCAGGGCGGCCATGGCCACATGGTCGCCAAACACCTCGGCAAGAACATCACCGAGGCGCAGCGCCGTCGGTGGGTCAACCTGCTCCAGGACGCGGCGGACGACGCGGGCCTGCCCACGGACGCCGAGTTCCGCTCCGCCTTCCTCGCCTACGCCGAGTGGGGCACACGCCTGGCCGTCCACTTCTCCGCCCCCGACGCGACCCCTCCGGGGGACCAACCGGTACCGAGGTGGACGTGGGGAGCGGCCCCGCCGTACCAGCCCTGACCGGGGCTTTTAGGGGCGCGGGGCACTGCGCGAGCAACCCCCGCCCGCCCGCAGGCGAAGAACGTACAAAGGGGGGGCCGGCCCTACGTGGGCGTGCTCGCGCCCGCGCGGGTCGCGTCCGTGCCCCAGCTGGCCAGCAACCGCAGCGCCTCCGCCGAGGCGGACCCCGGCTCCGCGTGGTAGGTGACCAGCGACTGTTCGCTGTCGTCGGGCAGCCGGAACGACTCGTACTGGAGGGAGAGATCACCCACCAGCGGATGCCGCAGCCGCTTCACCCCGTGGCTCTTCTCCTTCACGTCGTGCGTGGCCCACAGCCGCCGGAAGTCCTCGCTCTTCACCGAGAGCTCGCCGACCAGGGCCGAGAGTCGCGGGTCCTCCGGGTGACAGCCCGCGTCCATGCGCAGCAGGCAGACGATGTCGATCGCCTTCTGCTCCCAGTCCACGTACAGATCGCGGTACTCGGGCTTCAGGAACACCAGCCGCGCCCAGTTCCGCTCCTGCGGCGCCAGCTCCGACCAGTCACCGAACACGGCCGCCGCCATCCGGTTCCAGACCAGGATGTCCGAGCGCCGCCCGCTGATGTACGCGGGGACGCCGTCCATCGAGTCCAGCAGCTGCCGCAGCGCCCCCCGTACCTGCTGCGGCCGCGCCGGCTGCTTCTTCTTGTGCGCCTTGGGCTTCGCGAGGTGCGTGAGATGCGCGTGCTCGGCGTCCGTCAGCCGCAGGGCGCGGGCGATCGCGTCGAGTACCTCCGCCGACACGTTCCGTCCGTTGCCCTGCTCCAGACGCGTGTAGTACGCCACGGACACCCCGGCCAGCTGCGCCAGCTCCTCGCGCCGCAGTCCGGGCACCCGGCGGTGCCGGCCGAAGTCGGGCAGCCCCACGTCCTCCGGCTTCAACCGGGCCCGGCGGGTGCGCAGAAACTCGCTGAGCTCGGCACGCCGGTCCAGGGGCGGGGAGGGCTGTTCGTCCATACGTCCAGTATTCACGGTCGTACGCCGGTGAACCTGACCCCACCAGTAGTAGGACCAGCGAACGTACGCAAAGCCGTGACCTGGGTGAAGGCTCTCCCGTGGGGCAGGCTGAACAGCGTGCCCGACCGAAGGCAGCCGGGCACAGGACTTACCACTCCCTAGGAGAACCCCCGGCATGACCACTGTTGCTGCGTACGCCGCCCCCGCCGCCAAGGCTCCGCTGGAGCGCACCACCATCGAGCGCCGCCCGGTCGGTGAGTTCGACGTCCTGATCGACATCAAGTTCGCCGGTATCTGCCACTCGGACATCCACCAGGCCCGGGAGGGCTGGGGAGAGGCGATCTTCCCGATGGTGCCGGGTCACGAGATCGCCGGCATCGTCTCCGAGGTCGGCTCCGGCGTCACCAAGTTCAAGGTCGGCGACCGTGTGGGCGTCGGCTGTCTCGTCGACTCCTGCCGCGAGTGCGACAACTGCAAGGCCGGCCTGGAGCAGTACTGCACCGGCGGCGGCGGCGTCGGCACGTACAACGCCCTCGACAAGAACGGCGAGCCGACCTACGGCGGCTACTCCGAGAAGATCGTCGTCGACGAGAACTACACCGTCCGTATCCCCGACGGCCTCTCCCTCGACGTGGCCGCGCCGCTGCTCTGCGCCGGCATCACCACGTACTCCCCGCTCAAGCACTGGAACGCCGGCCCCGGCAAGAAGGTCGCGATCCTCGGCATGGGCGGCCTCGGACACATGGGCGTCAAGATCGCGGACGCGCTCGGTGCCGAGGTGACCGTCCTGTCGCAGTCCCTGCGCAAGAAGGACGACGGGCTGAAGCTGGGCGCCGACCACTACTACGCCACCAGCGACCCGAAGACCTTCGAGGAGCTGCGCGGCACCTTCGACCTGATCCTGTCGACCGTGTCCGCCCCGCTGGACCTGGACGCCTACCTGTCCCTGCTGAAGACGGACGGCGCCTTCGTGAACGTGGGCGCCCCGGAGGAGCCCGTCAAGCTCAACCTCTTCTCCGTGATCGGCGGCCGCAAGACCCTCGCCGGTTCCGGTATCGGCGGCATTCAGGAGACCCAGGAGATGCTGGACTTCTGCGCCGAGCACGGCTTCGGTGCCGAGATCGAGCTGATCAGCGCGTCCGAGATCAACGACGCCTACGAGCGGGTGCTGGCGAGCGACGTGCGCTACCGCTTCGTGATCGACACCGCCACCATCTAGTCACGGACGGAGTTCGCAGGGCGCCGATCGGTCGTACGACCGATCGGCGCCCTCGGCGTTTCCACCGTACGTACAGCAATCCCGTCAGCGGCGGCCCGACCTGCCCAGCAGCCAGAGCAGATAGGGACCGCCCACCAAGGACGTGAGCGCCCCGACCGGGATCTCCAGCGGCGGCACCAGCGTGCGGGCCACCAGGTCGGCGCCGACCACGATCAGCGCGCCCGTCAGGGCGGAAGCCGCAAGGGGGAGTTGCGGGGTGCGCGTGAGGCGGCGGGCCAGTTGGGGGCCGGTGAGGGCGACGAAGCCGACCGGGCCGGCCGCGCCGGTCGCGACCGCGGCGAGCACCACCCCGAGGACGGTCAGGCCGAGCTGGGTGCGCTGGACGCGGACGCCGAGCGCGGCGGCCGTGTCGGCGTCAAGCCCGAGCGGGCGCAGCGCGCGGCTCGCCCACACCAGGGCGGGCAACGAGAGGAGAAGGACCCAGGCGAGGGGACTCGCCTGCTCCCAGCCGCGCCCGTTCAGACTGCCCGTCAGCCATAGCTTGAGCTGCTCGGCGGCGGCCAGTTCGCTCTCGGTGAGGTAGAGCTGGACGACGGCGGAGAGGGCGACGCCGATGCCCACCCCCGTCAGGACGAACCGGCTCGGCTGCATTCCGTGCCGCCAGGCCAGTACGTACACCAGGGCGGCGGCCGCGAGACCGCCGGTGACGGCGACGGCCGGCAGCGCGCCGGGGGAGGCGACGGTTCCGGTGGCCAGCGCCAGTACGGTCGCGGCGGCGGCACCGTGCCCGACGCCGATGACGTCCGGGCTGGCCAGCGGGTTGCGCGTCACGGTCTGTACGAGCGCTCCGGAGAGCCCGAGCGCCGCCCCGACCAGTGCGCCGAGCACGATCCGCGGGCCCCGCAGTTCGCCGACGACCAGGTCGTACGGGCCGCCGTGGCCGCGCAGCACCCGCCAGACCTCGCCCGGCGGGACGTACGTCTGCCCGACGCACGCCGCGAGCAGCATCACGCCCGCGAGGAGCAGCAGGAGGACGGTGACGACGGCCACGGCGCGCCGGTGCAGGAGGAGGGAGAGGCGCCGGTGGCGGAGTACGGAGAGCCCGGCCGAGTGCGGGTACGTGGTGCGGCTCGCGGTGGGCTCGGTGGGCGTCGTGGAGGCTGTGGTCACGAGGCCGTGCCCTTCCGCCGTACGAGTACGACCAGGACCGGCACGCCCACCAGCGAGGTCATCACTCCGGCCGGCACTTCCGCCGGGGCGCGGACCACCCGGCCGGCCACGTCCGCGGCGAGCAGCAGGGCGGCGCCGAGGAGTGCGGAGAGGGGGAGGGTCCAGCGGTGGCCGCCACTGACCAGTCGGCGGGCGAGGTGGGGGACGGCGAGGCCGATGAAGGCGATGGGGCCCGCGGCGGCGACCGCGGCCGCGGTGAGCACGGTCGCGCCGAGCGCCGCACAGCCCCGTACGAGCGTGACCCGGTGGCCGAGCGCCCGTGCGGTGTCGTCGCCGAGCGCGAGCGCGTCCAGGCCGCGGGCGCAGGCCAGCACGAGCAGCGCCCCGGCGGCGAGGAAGGGCAGCATGCGCCCCACCGTTTCCGCGTCGCGCCCGCTGAGCGCGCCCACCTGCCAGAACCGGAACTGGTCCAGCGTGGCCGAACTCGACGTCAGTACGACGGTCGTGGCCCCCGCCGTCATCGCCGACAGCGCGGTTCCGGCGAGCGCCAGCTTCACCGGGGAGGCGCCGCCGCGTCCGCGCGAGGCGATGGCGTACACGACGCAGGCGGCGAGGACCGCGCCGGTGAAGGCGTACCAGACGTACCCGTCGAAGCCGTTCGCCCAGCCGAGTGCGATGGCGAACACGACGCCGGCCGCCGCGCCCTGACTGAGCCCGAGGATGCCGGGGTCGGCGAGCGGATTGCGGGTGACCGCCTGGAGCGCCGCCCCCGAGAGTCCGAGGGCGGCACCGGCGGTCAGTCCGATCGCGGTCCGCGGCACCCGCAGGGACCGTACGACCAGCGCGTCCGGTGAATTCCCGCCGTGCACCAGCGCGTCGAGGACGGCGGACAGCGGGACGGGGCGGGTGCCGACGGCGAGGCTGAGGGCGGCGGCGGTGACGGCGAGGAGGAGGGCCACGCCCAGCCAGGTCGCACGCCGCACGCCCGCCGGGGCGGATGTGCGGCGTGCGACAGACGCAGGACCGGTCACTTGCCGAGGGTGTCCGCGAGCTGTCGTACGACGAGGCGGGCGGCGGTGGGGCCGGCGTTGAGGTACCAGGGGTCGTCGTCGACCTTCACGGCATGCTTGGCCTTGACCGCCTTCATCGACTTCCACAGGGGCCCGGCGAGCACGCCGGCCGCGTCGGTCCTGGAGGCGTCGCCCTGCACCGAGTAGAAGATCCAGTCCCCGTCCGCGACATCGATGCTCTCCGCCCCGATGTCCTGCGAAATGGCCTTGAACTGCTGCGACTTCGGCCGGGAGAGCCCCATGTCGACGGCGATGGAGCCGGTGAACGACGACACTCCGAACATCCGCGTCCGGTCCGGCGTGAACCGCACCATGGACACGGCGGGATCGCCGAGCCGCTTCCCCCGCGTGGCGGCGTCGCTGACGATGCCGTCGAGCAGTTCCTGCGCCTTGTCACCCTTGCCGACCGCGTCACCGACGAGGAGCAGATCCCGCTTCCAGTTGATGCCGTTGCCGGCCGTCACGACGGTGGGCGCGATCTTCGACAGCTTCGGGTAGAGGTCGCCGAGCGAGTCGTTGATCAGGATCAGATCGGGCTTGGCGGCGGCGAGCGTCTCCAGGTTGGGCGCGGTACGGGTTCCCGCGTCGGTCATGGCCGACAACTGCTTCTTGTACGCGGGGAAGGCGTCGTTCAGATAGTCCGGCGCCAGCCCGGCGTTGTCCGCGCGGGTCGTCACGGCCGGCACGATGCCCAGGGTCAGCAGGTCGTCCAGCTGTCCGGTGCTGAGCGCGGCGATCTTCTTGGGCGCGCTCTTGATCTCCGTCTTGCCCTCGAAGTGCCCGACGGTCCGAGGGAATTCGCCGTCCTCGGCGCTGCCCGCGCCCATTCCGGCGGCGACGGCGCCGGGGGCGACGGAGGGGCCCTCGGAGGCCCCGCCCACGAGATTGCGGTCGCCGCTGGAGGTGTTCTTGCTCCGTGAGGAGCCGTTGTCCCCGTCACCGCTCCCGGACGAACATCCGGCCAGCAGGCCGCCGACGATGGCAACGGCCAGGACGGCCTTCGACCCCAAGGTGCGCACGAGTACTCCGATCAATGGATAAGGCAAGCCTAACCTTATCCTCCGTTTCGGGGTGATGGGGTCTGCTCCGATGGGGGACACACCGTGCCGGGTTCGAGGACATATCAGCGTAAAACGTGTGTTATTCATTCATGCACTCACCTACGCGGCGCACCGTGCTCGGTGCCTCGATCGCGGCCGCCGGCTCGGGACTCCTGGCCGGCTGCTCCGGGTCCGACTCTCCCTCCGGACCTGGCTCGCACCCCGGCCCCGGCGAGCACCAGGGGAGCGGCCACGGCGGCAGACCCTTCGTCCCCAGGGGACCCAAGGGGTACGTGAACCCGTCCGATCCCGAGGTCCTCGCCGTCGAGAGGAAACGCGGGTCCGGCCCCGTTCGCTCGTTCCGGCTCACGGCCGCCGAGACCACCCTCGACCTGGGTGGACGGACCGTCAGGTCATGGGCGTACGGCGACTCGCTGCCCGGCAGGGAGGTGCGGATCAAGTCGGGCGACATCCTCGATCTCAACCTGGCCAACCATCTGCCCGTGTCCACGACGCTGCACTCGCACGGTGTCCGCATGCGCTGCGACATGGACGGAGTGCCCGGCCTGACCCAGCACCCCATCAGGCCCGGCGCCGACTTCAACTACCGCTTCGCCGTGGACCACCCGGGCACGTACTGGCTGCACTCGCACTCGGGGCTGCAGCTCGACCGCGGCCTGTACGCCCCGCTGATCGTCGAGGACCCCAGGGAGCCGTTGTCCTACGACAAGGAGTGGGTCGTCATCCTGGACGACTGGGTGGACGGCGTGGCCGGCTCCACCCCCGACGGTGTGCTCGCACAACTGCTCGACGGCAAGGGCATGGCGACGGGCATGGGCATGGGTGAGGACGACGAACCCGGGGGCAAGTCCCATGACAAGGCCGCCCACGAGAAGCCCCACGGCCCCTCCCGCGTCCTGCGGAACTCCCACAGCCGCATCCTGCACAGCGAGGGAGGCAGCGTCGACTACCCGTTCTACCTGGTCAACGGCCGTCTCCCGAAGGCTCCTTCGGTCTTCCGGGCCCGCAAGGGGGACCGCATCCGGCTGCGGATCATCAACGCCGGCGCCGAAACGGCCTTCCGGGTGGCGCTGGGCGGCCACGAGATGACGATCACGCACACGGACGGCTACCCCGTCGAACACACGAAGACGGACGCGCTGCTGCTCGGCATGGCCGAACGCTACGACGTGCTGATCACCGCCAAGGACGGGGTGTTCCCGCTGGTCGCGCTCGCCGAGGGCAAGAACGCCCGGGCCCTGGCCGTCCTGCGCACCGGCAGTGGGGACAATCCCCGCCCCTCCGTGCACCCGGACGAACTCGACGGCAAGCTCGTCCCGGCCAGACGCCTTGTGCCGGACGACTCCGTGGCCCTCAGCGACGACGAACCGGACCGCGAGCTGCGCATCAGACTGACCGGCGGGATGAAGAAGTTCGACTGGGCCTTCGACCACCGGCCGTACTCCGTAGAGCAACGCCACCCGGTCAGCTACGGCGAACGGATCCGCCTGACCCTCGTCAACGCCACCGACATGTGGCACCCCATGCACCTGCACGGCCACACCTTCGCCCTCACCGGCTTCGGCGTGGTCGGCGCCCGCAAGGACACCGCCCATGTAGTGCCGCACCACAAACTCGTCGTCGACTTCTACGCCGACAACCCGGGCCTGTGGATGCTCCACTGCCACAACCAGTACCACTCGGAGTCCGGCATGATGACGATCCTCGGCTACCGGAAGTGAGGCATCAGCCACCGACGGGTTGTCACTTGATCACGCGGAAGCGGGGTGCTCCAGCCGGGCGGCCAGGAACTCCCGGTCGCCGACATGGCTGTACGGGCCTCGGTGAGGCGCGCTTGCGCGGACGGGCGGTCGAGCCGTCGCGTCCTCCGTACATCAGCCGCGGCGCTGCCACCAGCGGCGCTTCGGTCCGGGTGTCGGAGGAAGCGGTTCGGTCGGTTCATGGGCTGTCGCGGTGTCCGGGGCAACGGCGCGCAGCGCGGCGCGGATGCGGTCGAAGGTCGCGATCGTGTGGTGACCGTCGCCGGGCAGCGCCACCCCGACGCAGACCAGCTTGAAACCGTCCCCGCTGAGGGGGAGGCGATGAACACCGGTGCGCCGACGCACTCTTGTGGCAGTCTGCCGACCCGACGGACGCCGCCACCACTGGTATGCGCGACCGCGCCGACCACGACGGCCTGCTCCCGGGCACCACTCCCGCCAGCGACGTCGTGGCCCAGTGGACAGGCCACGACCGGGTCCGCACCGAGACCCGCGATGTCCTCATCCGTGGCCGCGACGCCGTCGATGACCTCATCGGTCGTCCAGCGCCCCCCTCGCGGGTGCCGTGCGCATGCAGCCCGGCGGTGGGCATGACCGCGACCGCAGGCCGTCGGATTCGTCCGCGGAGGTGTTCTCCACGAGTTCGTTGAACCAGAAGGCGGTCGCGTACTGCTCCCCCCGGTCGGCTCGCTGAAAGGGAAGCGTCGCGCGGCCGGCGTGGCCGACCATCGCGTCGATGGTCGCGCCATGGAGGTCGGACAGGTCGGTCGGCTCGGACAGGGTTCGGGAGCGTAGCTTGGGACGGCCGGGACGACCGGGTCGGGGTTTCGGGCGGACACTCTGGGGGAGAGCGGATGAACGGCTGGGGTCGGCTCGGGGAAAGACGCCGGGCAGGCCGTCCGGCGGTCATGGTCGTCGTTCTGGTGGCCGCGGGCCTCGGGCTGACCTGGTTCGCGGGAACGCATTTCGCCTATGCCACCGGCCTGGCCGGCACCCCGGGGCATCTCAGGGTCGAAGCATGCGCCTGGGAACACGTCGGGGGCCACCGGTATCCGCACTGCAGTGGCATCTTCCGCTCCTTTGACGGCACCGTCGTGGACCCGAACGCCTCGATCGGCAAGAACCTGCCCGTCGGCGACACGATCGCGTTGCAGCGGGTGGACTCCGGCAGATACGAGCAGACGGGCACCGCGTCCTCGTTCGGGTGGCTGGCGATTTCCCTGCTCGGCCTGATGGTGCTGCTGCTGGGGATTCTGGTCGTCTGCGGCAAGGGCGGTGCGCGTGGAGTACCGCGCGGGCTGCTGGTGCTGCTCGGTGCGCTGGGCGCCTTGATGCTGCTCAGCGCGTTCATCGGCGGAGTGGCGGGGATGACCGGGGCGTTCTGAGGTCCGGGTGCCCGGGTGCCGACGCACAGGCGCTGAGCGCGTGGCGGGCTTCGCGCCGGCCCTGGCCGCGCTCGACGCCAAGAACGCCCCGTACTGAATCCTCACCGTGCGGACCACGTGCGCGGGGGATACGCTTTTGACGGCAAGGTCAGGTTCTCCGGGCGGTGTTGCAGACGCCGAGGCCTCATTCGCGATGATCGATTCTTCCTGCGGAAACCTGCCGACTCCCTTCTTCGAAGAAGGCGTGACTCGCGCTTCGGGCGCCGTAGGAGTGCTGCCTCAGAACCCGCGGCTTCGCGGTCCCTGCAATGGAGGTCGGGATGAGAGTTGTCGTTGATCTTTCCCGGTGTCAGGGGTATGCGCAGTGCGCGTTCCTGGCTCCGGACGCGTTCCGGATGCACGGCGAGGAAGCACTGATGTACGCCTCGAACCCTGACGACGCCCAGCGCCAACAGGTGTTGCGCGCCGTGGCGGCCTGCCCGCTCCAAGCCATTCTGGTCGACCAGCTGGAGGGCCGGGACGCGCCGGTCGGGACGTCGCCGTCATGAGCACTGCCGACACCCTGCAGGGGTTCAAGCGCGACGGCCGCGTCGTGATCGTCGGGGCGTCACTGGCGGGACTGCGCGCCGCGGAGGCCCTGCGCGACGAGGGGTTCACCGGGAAGCTGACCATGATCGGTGACGAGTTGGGGGAGCCCTATGACCGCCCCCCGCTGTCCAAGCAGGTACTGACCGGATGGGTGCCGGCCGACGGCACCACCCTGCCACGGCGTCGTGACATCGAGGCGGAGTGGCTCCTGGGCGTCCCCGCCGACGGACTGGACCTCGCGGCCAACCACGTGCGGCTCGCCGACGGCCGCACGATCCCCTTCGACCGCATGCTGATCTCCACCGGCGTACGGGCCCGGCCCTGGCCGGTCGAGGCCGAGGCGGCCCTGGACGGTGTGTTCGTGGTCCGCACGCGCGAGGACGCCGCCGGCCTGCAGCGGGCGGTCGCCGCCGGGCCCTCCCGCGTACTGATCATCGGCGCGGGCTTCACCGGCTCCGAGATCGCCTCCGTCTGCCGCGAGCGCGACATCCCGGTGACCGTCGCCGAGCTCGCACCGGCCCCGCTGGTCGGGGGACTCGGCGCGATGATCGGCGAGGTCGCGGCGGAGATGCAGCGATCGCACGGCGTCGACCTGCGCTGCGGTGTCAGAGTCACCCAGCTGGAGGGCGACGCGCAGGGGCGGTTGCGCCGCGCCCATTTCGACGACGGCAGCACGGTCGACGCCGATGTGGCGGTGGTGGCGCTCGGGGGCATCCGCAACACCGAGTGGCTGAGCGACTCGGGACTGGCGGTGGGCGTATGGGGAGTCGCTTGCGACGCGGGCTGCCGCGCCTTCGACCTCAACGGCCTGGTCACCGACGACATCTTCGTCGCCGGAGACGTGGCACGCAGCCCGAACCCGATGTACGAGTACCGGTTCATCTCGCTGGAGCACTGGGCCAACGCCGTGGAGCAGGCCGAGATCGCGGCGCACAACATGGTCAGCGCCCAGGCGAACCGCTGGCCGCACCTGTCCATCCCGACGTTCTGGTCGATCCAGTTCGGCGTCAACATCAAGTCCGTCGGTGTACCGACCTACGCCGACGAGGTCGTCATCACCCAGGGATCCGTGCCCGATCACCGCTTCGTCGCCACCTACGGGTACCAGGGCCGTGTCACGGCGGCCGTCAGCTTCAACAACGCGAAGTGGCTGGACCACTACCGGCGGCTGATCGAGTCGGCGGCGCCCTTCCCGCCCCCCTGCCCCACGCCCGACCAGCCCCTCGACGCGAAACCGGTGCCCGTCGACTTCCCCGGCCCCACTCTGCTCGCCCAGGGCGCCACGGTGGTCGTCACCGGCCATGACCCGGGCGAGCGGCGCGTCACCGCCATGCGGCAGCACCGCTAGGAGGGAACAGGAGGGAAAGCGACATGACCACGACCGAGACGCCCGACATCCTGCCCCGGATCCTCGACTACTCCACCCGGGCCGACCCGTACCCGCTCTACGCCGAACTGCGCAAGACTCCGGTGGCCCTGCAGGAGGACGGCAGCTACGTCATCAGCACCTACCGCGAACTCAGCGGCATCCTGCACGACCCGCACCTGAGCTCCGACGTCCGCAATCTGACGCATCCGATGCCCGCGATGCAGGAACGCGCCACGCCGTCGTTCATCAACCTCGACCCGCCCGAGCACGACCGTCTGCGGCGCCTGGCGATGCGTCACTTCGGCCCCCCGCACACCACGGACCTCGTGACCGGCATGGAACCCGACCTGACCGCCATCGTCTCAGGTCTGATCGACGACTTCGCGGGCAAGGAGCGGATCGACATCGTCGACGACTTCGCCTATCCGTTCCCCGTCACCGTGATCTGCCACCTGCTCGGTGTGCCGCGCGAGGACGAACCGCGGTTCCACGTGTGGGTGAACGCCATCATCGACTCGATCGACTTCAACCCCAAGACCGATCCGCAGGAGAAACTGGACAACGGCGTACAGGCCACCAAGGACCTGCGCCAGTACCTCGGCGGACTGCTGGAACAACGCCACGGCCGCCCAGGCGACGACCTGCTGACACGGCTGGCCAACGACGACGGGCCCGACGGGCGGATGACCGACGCCGAAATCGTCAGCACCGCCAACCTGCTGCTCATCGCCGGCCACGAGACCACCGTCAACCTCATCACCAACGGCATGCTGACGCTGCTGCGCCACCCTGAGGTGCTGCAACGCCTGCGCGCCGAACCGGACCTGGTCGTACGGCTGGTCGAGGAACTGCTGCGCTACGAGCCCCCCGTGCACATCATTCCGTGGCGGGCGGCGTACAGCGACATCTCCGTCGGCGACACCGTCATCCCCAAGGGCTCGAAGATCATGCTCATGCTCGCCTCGGGCAGCCGCGACCCGGACCGCTTCCACGATCCCGACCGCTTCGACCCCGATCGCCAGGACAACCAGCACCTGGGCTTCGGCAGCGGCATCCACCTGTGCTTCG
This sequence comes from Streptomyces sp. NPDC007896, assembly GCF_042959425.1. Taxonomy (NCBI): domain Bacteria; kingdom Bacillati; phylum Actinomycetota; class Actinomycetes; order Kitasatosporales; family Streptomycetaceae; genus Streptomyces; species Streptomyces sp. NPDC007896. The sequence goes on from NZ_JBIBKX010000004.1 coordinate 36,357, forward strand.
GCGGCCCGATGGCCCGACTGGAAACCCAGATCGCCCTGACCGCACTGGTACGCCGCCTCGCCGCCCCCACGCTGGTGACCGACCCACCCCCGTACCGCCCCAGCCCCGTCCTGCGAGGCCCCATCCACCTACTCGTCGACCAGAACTGACAGCGCGTTCGAGCCCGGCATGTTGCTGCTCGTGTCGCCCCTCATCGGTGTGGCGACCGTCCGTTAGGCTCGCGTCGCCACACAGGTCCCGGTCTTCACGGAGGGCAGCACGGCGGGGATGAATCGAGAGCGCCTCGTCAGAACGCTGACCTTCTGGCTGCGTCCCGCCTTCGCGTTGCGGGTCATCAACCGGTTTCAGAAGATCGTGGGTTTCGACCGCTCGATGGCCCTGGCGTCCAGCGCCTTGACGGCATTGGTCCCGCTCTCCATCCTCCTCGGCGCCGTCCTCGGCAACTTCGTGCACTACGACGCCGCCGAGCGGATCATCAAGCGCTACAACCTCACCGGAGCAGGCGCCACGGCGGTCAGCTCCCTGTTCTCTCCTGCCGAAGGCACCAGTGCGAGCGTGGGCATCTTCGGGGTCGTGTTTCTGACGATCTCGGTGCTCAGTTTCGCGCGAGCCGTGCAGCGGCTCTTCGAACAGGCATGGGAACTCAAGCCTCTCAGCGTGCGCAACACGCGCAACGGACTGTGGTGGATCCTCAGTCTCGGTGGCTATGTGCTGGTCACCGCGATGCTCTCCGCGCTCCTCGGCGAGGGCCCGATGGGTCTTGTCGCCTCGGTGTGTCAGGTACCGGTGACCGCCGCATTCCTTGTCTGGAGCGGCCGGCTCCTGTCGGCGAAGCGGATCAGCCGGCCGGACCTGCTCCCCTTCGGCGTCACCGCCGCCGTTCTGACGGTGGCCTATTCCGTGGGCGCAACCATCTACATGCCGCGCCTCTTCAACTCCTCCGCCGCACGCTACGGGGTGGTCGGTGCCGTCTTCGCGATGATCTCCGCCCTCTTCGCAGCCATGCTCGTTCTGGTCGCGTCGGCGGCACTGGGACGAGAAGTACGAGACGAGCTCAGCCGGATCCGTCAGGGTCACCGCCCTTCCGACCACGAGGTCCACCGACAGTGGGACAACGTGGTCGAGCAGACCCGGTCACGGTGGCGGACGGCACGGGAACAGGTCTCTCATCATCAGATCAAAGGCTCGAACCATTGAGTGGGCGGACCGGCACTGCCGACATTCACGTTCCCGAGCCGTGCCGGCGATTCCGTGTGCCGAAGTTCTCGGCAGCCGGTGGGACCGCCGCGTCGTCCGCCACGAGATCGACCGTCGCGCAGCCGCAGCCACATCCGCCGACCACCCGGGCGTACGGAAGCTGAGCACACAGCGCGATGCTCACCGCATCGGAGCCGGTCAGCAACGCGTTCAACGTCGCCGCGTCTCCCAGCGGGAGGGCTTCAGCCATCCGCCTCGGCCACGCCGATCGAGCACGAAACGCCCGCTCCGGAGAGCCTGTTGTGCCATACGACCCGTCGCTCACCTCGTGCGGTGGGCGAGCAGGCGGGCGACACCATGTCACGTCGGTTCACCGGCTCCTGCTCAGGACCCGTACTCGGCCTGCGGGCCGGTGAGCCGGTCGACACGCGTTGCGCAGCGCCCAGACGCCAGCGATGCCGCAGCGCTCGCAGATGTGCTCGCTGCCGACGGTGAACTCGGCCACCAGCGCGTCGAGCCCGGCCGCCTCGTCGGACGTCCAGTTTCCACTCCGCTTCCACGGCCGAGGAAATGCCTGGAAGGCCAGGGCAGCCCACTTCTGCTTCACCGCCACAAGCTCGTACTGAACGCCCACACTCGTGCGGGATCGAGGTGGAGTTCGTACGGACCCATGCAGTCGGCAGCGAGGGTGGCGACAAGGACACCGCATCCACAGGACATGTTGCGGCCTCCGGTGCCGAGCGGGCCGCAACAACCCCAGTGCGAGCCACCCCGATCCAGCAGCCTCAGAGCGGGTACGTCTTGGGGATGCACGACGAAGCTGTTCCTCGGACCGGCCGGGGCCCAGTCGGTAAGCGCGGGCGGCATGAGTAGTTGCCGCGGATTGTATGGCCGAGGTTCGTTGGCCGGCGGGGTGAACGGTGCGCCCCACGGCTCGGGATCAACGAAATAGCGCCCTCGCGGCACAGTGAAGGGGGCCAGTCCCGTTTCCTTGTCCCGATCTTCATCACGGTCCGAGACTTCCGGCACGGAGGGCTGCTTCACCAAGTCCGGGGTGAGTTCAACTCCGCACTTCGTGCAGTAGAAGACCGTCATACATGCCGGTGTAGCCGCCAAGCGCTGTCGGCGCATCAGCACCGCGCCGACCAGCCGGATCAACGCGGTGCGGTCGGGGAAGATCCCGACCACGTCGGTGCGACGGCAGCTTGTCCCGCAAGGAGCTCCGTTGCTCCTGCGGAAACGCTGACCACCCGGCCTTGGGGAAATTTCGGAACCTGCCGAGGACCTTCAATGGACGCCGTTGATGTCGATCGGCCACCGGCCTCACGGCCGTCTGGGTGAGTCTGACCTGTGGAGTGTTGTTCGCGGCCTCGCAAGGCGGTACGAGTCGTTCGGGGCGCCGTGGTCTGTGTGCGTGATGCCTGCGCTCCGTCCGGAGGGCGTCCAGAACGATTGGAGTGAGCGGGCATGGTCCTGGCAGCACGGCTGGTGTTGGTTGCGGTCTTCGGGGTCGCGGGGATCGCCAAACTCATGGACCGCGAGGGACTGCCTCGCGCAATCGCAAGCTTCGGCCTGCCAGCTCGAACGGGGAAGCCGCTTGGATACCTTCTCGTCTCCTACGAGTTCGCCACAGCCCTGGCCCTCATCGTCAACCCATGGGCAAGAATCGGTGCGCTTGGAGCGCTCGGACTGTTGCTGACGTTCTGCCTGGCCATCGTGGTGAGCATCGCACGCGGCCGGACCCCGGATTGCCACTGCTTCGGAGGGCTACGCGCCACGCCGGTCGGGTGGGCCACGCTCGCACGCAACGGGCTCCTCGCAGCTACGGCGGGATTCGTCGCAACCGACGGGCGTGCCCCATGGTTCTTCGCGGGCCTAGGGACCATCGCAGCGACGTGTTGGGTGGTGCTGGGACTCAAGCGATCCGGGAAAGTGCGACCGGGCATGGTCACACCGGGCTTTTCACTGCCTGACGCAACGGGACAAGTATGGACTCTCGACAAACTGTTTGCCGCTGCGCATCAGCCACTCCTGCTTCTCTTCACTGATCACGCGTGCAGCGCGTGCGACGCACTGCTGCCACAGGTGGCCCGGTGGCAACAGGCCTATGCAGAACGGCTGACCATCGCAATCGTGAACGGCGGTCCCGCCGCAGACAGCGTTGCCTTCTCACGTGAGCACGGGCTGCGGAACCTACTGGTGGACGAAGACCGAATGCTGCTCACCACTTACGGTCTGACCGCCACACCCAGCGCAATGCTGATCGACACCGACCGGATCCTCGCCGCCGCGCCAGCAGCTGGGTCAGCAGAGATCGCCGACCTGGTGACCAGGGCACTCCAACCGCGTGGTAGATCAACGATCGCACGACGCGCGCTGTTGTTCGCCTCGGCCACGATGCTACCCGCCGTCCTCTCCACCCGCGCGATGGCCAGCGGCGTTACCGGGGCGAACTGGCGCCCAAAGCAAGTGAAGTTCGCTGGGGGATGGCTCTGCAAACAGCGCTACGCGCTGTGTACTAAAGCCTCCTGCAAACCCTCGCCGAGCGACCCGAACGTCCTCATCTGCCGCTGCGTGGTGGAATACGGCTACTCCTACGGCTATAAGTCGTGTGCAGAACGGGCACCAGTCCACAACAGATTGGTATCGACGTTCTCGACACAAAACACCAACCACCATACCCGCACCATGACCTGCGCATCCCGAGCACAATGGGCAAACTGTCTGGACGTGGACTGCGAAATCGACCCGCGCAACCCGAGACACGCTGTGTGCCGCTGCAAGTCCGTGGAGAGCGGCGACTTTTTCACATTCGGGGGAAACTGCGACACCAGCACCTGCACCTCCGTGATTTGGTCAGCGGCAACACCACCCGGAGTCCCCTTCCAAGCCGCGATGGAGAGCATCGGCCTCTCAGTCACACTCCCCAAAGCATGCCCGACAGGCACGGATGACGATGACCTTCCGCCTAGCGGATTGGGGCTGGAGCTGCTGTGGGGCGAGTGATCACGGCCCCTTAAGCTTCCGGCGAGTCGTCGGCAGCACCGCGCCGACCAGACGGATCAACGCGGTGCGGTCGGGGAAGATGCCGACCACGTCGGGGCGACGGCGGATCTCCTTGTTCAGCCGTTCCTGCGGGTTGTTCGACCAGATCTGCCGCCAGATCTCGCGAGGGAAGGCGGTGAACGCCAGCAGGTCGTGCTGGGCGGCGTCGGTGTCGGGCTGTTCGAAGACGGTCCGCAGCAGCGTGGCCACCCAGGGCTGAGCCGATTTCGGAACCTGGCTGAGCAGGTTGCGGGCGTAGGGGGTGCGGCATCGCGGCCGGGAGGCGCCGGGCAGCACTGCGCCGATGGCGTCGACGAGGCCGGCGTGGGCGTCGGAGATGACCAGCTGGACACCGCTCAGGCCGCGAGCGATCAGGGAGCGCAGGAAGGCGAGCCAGCCGGCGCCGTCCTCCGCGGTGGCGACGTCGATGCCGAGGATCTCGCGGCGCCCGTCGGCGTTGACGCCGACCGCGATCAGGGCGTGGACGTTGATGATGCGGCCGCCCTCGCGGACCTTCTGGGTCAGCGCGTCGACCCAGACGAACGCGTAAGCACCTTGGTCCAGGGGCAGGTTGCGGAAGGCTGCTACCTGCTCGTCCAGGTGCCGGGCCATCACGCTGACCTGGGACTTCGACAGCTGGGTGACGCCGAGAGAGGCGGCGAGCCTTTCGACCTTGGGGATGGCCAGTTCCACGGTCCCTGCGCGGATGTTCCACTCACGCGGGCGGTAGCCGTTGCGGTGGTTGACGCATTCCTCGCTGACCTGCCCGTATTCGGCGTTGCAGAGAGCGTCGGTCTCCGCGGACACGAGCGCGTCGGCGAACGTCTTCACCATCGCGAGCAGCAGATCCGGACTCGCCGCGGCCAGGTTGTCTTCCGCGAGGGCGTGCAGGGGCACACTGTCAGGTGCGGTCATCGTGCTGATCTCCTTCGAGGCTTCGACACTTCGAAGATCAGCCGGTGGCCGTTCGTCTATGCGGGCATCAGCCAGAAGCCGGAGCAAACTCCCGGATCAGGTCGAACCCGTACACCATCTCCAGGGATGCAACCTCACGTTCAAGCCTTGCTCACAGTCCTTTTCTTTGAAGGCTGCCGACGACCACCGGGCGGCACAGCCATCGGTCATGAGCACCCCGCGGGCGGCTCCCGCCGCGGCGCCGTTGGTGGGACCGATTCGGCCCAGGTGGCCTGTTGTGGAGTTCCACCGTCCACGACGCCGGAACGGTGATGGCGATTTCAGCGACCAGTACCGCGCAGTGCCGCCAATGAGCGTTCGAGTGCGTTGCGGCTTTCGACGGCTTCGGGGTGTTCGGCGTCCAGGATCCGCGTCCTCGCCTGGAGTACGTCCTGGTGAATTCGAACTGCTGCCCCGAACTCACCAAGCCCGTGCAGGGCCGTGGCGAGTGCATGACGGCCATTCAGGGTGCGGGGGTGATCAGGGCCGAGTGCCTGGCGGGCCGTTTGCACTGTCTCGCGTGCGAGACGAGCGGCTCGCGCGTGTTCGCCGAGGCGGTTCAGCGAGTCGGCCAGGTGGTTGAAGCTGGAAATCGTACGAGGGTGAGCAGGCCCCAGCACTCGCGTGCGAATTTCGGCCACCTCGGTGTGGATCTCGGCTGCTTCCCGGTGACTCCCCAAGCTGTCCAAAGCGAGGGCGAGGACATCACGGCTGGCCAGCGTTTCGGGATGGTCTGGGCCGAGCACGCTGGTCAGGGCGCCGGTGGTGTCCCTGGCCAGGTCAACGCTCTCAGCGTGACGACCCAGGTATCGCAGGGCCCTTGCGAGGTGATGACGGCTGGAAATCGTGTCGAGGTGACTCGGGCCGAGCACGCGCGTCTGTGCAGCCAGGACCTCTCTGTGCTGGTCGACGGCCGCGCTGTAGTCCCCCATGGCGCGTAGCGCGCGAGCGTACTTGCCAAGGCACTCCAGGGTGTCCGGGTGGTCGGCCCCCAGAACCTGCCACGCCATGTCGTGCGCGCTTCGCCGCAAGGCGAGCTGGAGCGGATGAGCGCCCGCGTCACTGAGAAGCGCGGCGAGATTCTCCAGCGCGTCCCGGGCATCGGGCAGCGGAATGGAGCCGTCCGCGCCGAGTTCGGAGACAAGAGCGAAGTGAGGTGCGACGAGCCGGGCGCGGTCCCATGACGACTGCGAGACTCCAGACAGTGCCCGGGCTCCTGACATCAGATGTAGAGCGACCTTCATGCGCCACCCTGAAACGTCCGCCGTCGTCGCGGACAGAATGTACGCGTTCACTTCACGCACCAGCGGATGCAGGACGAGGCATGAGACTGCGACATCACCCCCAAAGGAAATCTCTGTAGTCTGCAGAAGGTCATAGCGGCGGAGGCCGGACAGGGCCTCGTCGAGGATTCCTTCGGTGACGGTCTCGCCGACGACCGCCTGGACGAAGTCCGCGACGATGAGGTCCCGGGGAATCGGCGCGTCTGCGAACAGCGACAGCAGCCGCAGAACGGGTCGGGCGAGCGGCCTCCGGTCCACGGCAAGCTGGTCGAGGGAGATCTCCCAGGTGTGGCGGACCAGGGCACGGGCTGTTTCCGGGTCGGTCGCATCGGGCTGTTCCGGGCCGAGCAAGGGAGCCAGATCCTGGTCCAGTGCCTGCTGGTATTCGGTGAACGCGCGGTATCGGCTGGTCTGCTCGGTCAGATAGCGGCCGGCTGCCCGCAGCGCAAGGGGAAGACCTCCTAAGCGGCCGGCGAGCGACTCGGCCTCGGACAACGTGCCTGCCTGGGGAGCCAGGTCGAGAAGAACCTGCCCTCCTGCCGGTGTGGTCAGCGGCCGGAGCCTCAGCAGTTCGGCTGCCGGCCCCCAGACATCCTGGCTCGTGTCACGGCTCGTGATGAGTAGGAGGCCGCCGCCGTAGGGCCGGATCCAACCGCGGTAGTCCCTGAGTTGTTCGGTGTCCGGGACGATCGGGCTGGGATCATCGATGTTGTCGATGACGAGCAGCCACTTACGGGTGCGGGCCAGATGCTGCCAGATGACGTCTGGCAGACTGTCATGGCCTGCCCAGGCCCGTTCCAGGAGCGCGTTGGGAAGCCCACAGGCAACGGCGGCCTGCGTCAGTTGTGCCTGTAAGGGCTCAAGGCCCTGCCAGCGTATCCAGAAGACCTTGTACCCCATGTCCGCCGCGTCGGCGCACAGCATCGCGGCCACCGTTGTCTTCCCGATGCCGCCACCTGCGCAGAGCACGGCGAAGCGTCCGTTTGGCGTGTGGAGCATGAGGGTGAGACGGTCCAGGTCCGCCTGTCGGCCATGCATCCGCTCCGTCTCGATGTGTGGGGGTCGCAGGGATACGGGACGCGCAGCGGTAAGTGGGCGTATGGGGGGCAGCGCCGAAGGCGGGGACTCCTCGCCTCCCAGGCGCTGGCTGAACCACGTCAAACCGATGCTGAGCACGGCCAGCACGGCGAAGGTCGGCCAGATCACCCAGGCGCTGGTGGCCCACGCAGGTACGGAGTTGCTGGCGTAGTTCGTCACCGGGCCCAGAAGCACCGCTGTAGCAGCCAATAGACCGGAGACTCCCGCACCCGTGCGGGCCTGAGACCGCCGCCGCATGCCCTGCTCCTTGCCCAGCGTGCCGTTGCGGGGTTATCCATGCCCGCGGTTCGGGCCGGCGACACCGAAGAGCCAAGAGGTGTCCGTCCGAAGTACTAGACAGCCCGACCAGAGCCGGAGAGCCAGTAGCGGTGCCGACCGCGAAGCTCGTCTCGCTTCACAAGGCGGAGAGAAACGTGGTCCAAGCGCTCATGCCGCGCGCCCAACTGTCCACGGCCTCCTATGTCGGCAACGAACAAGGGTCTGCCAACGCGGCATGATGACCCACGCCATGCGGTCCCGCTTCCACGCAGCCGGAAAGCGGCCCTCCCGGACGGCAGGCAGGCCGATTTCCGGGGAGTACGCCTGGTAGACGGTGATCGTGGACGCCGTGTGGAGCGCACGGATGCCGCGCTGCGGTTCTTCCATGGCGTACAGCGTGCGACCCACTGGTCCGGGCAGCCAATGATTTTGGACCGCCCTCCGCGAGGCGACATGGCTTGAGAGTCCCGTTGAGGAACCACTTCAATGGCACCGTGACCATGGCACCGATGGACGACAACCAGACCGTCGCCGGACAGATCTCACTCGGCGACGTCATCGCGCGACTACGTCGGCACAGGCCGGTCTTCCATTCCGAAGCCGATCTGCAGCACAGTTTCGCTCGGGTGCTCTGGGAGCTGGCACCGGACGTGCTTTCCAGGCTTGAAGTACCGCAGAGGCTGGTGGGCAAGACCGAATACCTGGACCTTCTGTGTGTCGGCCCCTCGGGCCGTACCGCGATCGAGTTCAAGTACTTCACCCGGAGATGGACAGGCACGGTAGGCACTCCCGCCGAGGACTATGCCTTGAAGGAGCATGCCGCCACAGACCTCGCTCGCCTGCACTTCGTACGGGACATAGCCAGGCTGGAGCGTTTCTGCCGCCGGTCGGACCAGAACGGTCTTGCCATCATGCTGACCAACGACGCGTCTTTGTGGACTGCGCCCGGTGCCGGCCGTCGGCAGACTCGGGATCGAGACTTCAGGATCCACCAAGGGCGTGAGCTCACCGGCACGTTGCGGTGGGCTGAGGGAGCCTACGAGAGGAACACGTGCACGTTGCGGGGTGCGTATCTCCTCGACTGGGAGCCGTACTCCGAACTGGGCGGAGCGGGGGGCGAGTTCCGCTACGTCGCGGTGCCCGTCGGTCCGGCTCCAGACGCGGCTGACGACATGCCCGCGCATGTCTAGCGGTGGCCGCCCCGAACTGCTGTGCGGCGACCCGGCGATGGCCACGATCGCGGCAGGACTTGCGCGGAGCCGTCGGTCAAGAGAGAGGCGGAGGCGTTACAGCTCACTGCCGCCTCCCCGACCCGAGGTGATGGGCTCGGCGAGGAGCCTCGCCGAGGGACGCCGGCCGTCGCCCGAGCGTTCCGGACCGGCCGCGCCCCTATGCTCGTGATCACGCGCAGCCTGTGTGGTGGTGATCCGGTCTCGGGCCCCTTCCTGCCGCCGGCGAGGCGCAATCGCCATCGAAGGCCGGAGCGCCACTGGCGGACGCTCATCGGTCATGAGTTGTTGGGTGCATGGGTGATGACCAACAGGGCCATGTCATCAGTTCTTCGGCCACCGGTGTGTCGGCACTGGTCGGCAATCAGAGCGTCAAGAAGAGCATCCGGGCCGGCACGAAGATGTCCCGTGCACGTGCCGATGAGGTCGAAGAAGGTACCCGTCTCGTCCCGTGCTTCCGTGAGTCCATCGGTGTAAAGCAGCAGACTGGCCCCCTCGGGGAACGGCACCGTGTCGACGCACTCAGGGCCGGCGTCGAGGGCCCCCAAGCCCAGCTCGGTCAGGTTCCCTGACTGCTGGGTCTCGAGGACGACGGCCTGCTCCAGCCGTTCCGAGAGACCGGTCAGGGTGGGCTCGTGCAGGGCCGCCTCTCGAAAGGTCCCGATGCCGACCGCGACCGCCCTGACTGCCCCCATCCCCTTGCCACGCACATCGCCGATCACGCAGCGCACACCGAACGGAGCGTCGACCACTACGTAGAGGTCCCCGCCGATCCGAGCATCCGCCCGAGCAGCCTCGTAACGTGCAGCGAAGCGCAGCGGACCGATTCTGTCCGGAGGGTGTGGCAGGACGGCACGCTGAACAGCCGCCGCAATGTCACGTACGGACTCCAACTGCGCTTTGCGGTGGTACAAGAGGCGATTGAGGAAGCTCGCGATCACGGTCACTGTCGCGACCGTGATCAGCTCGCTCATCGCGATCGCACTCCGGCGATAGCCGAAATACCGGAACATCATCCAGTCGATGAGGAGCGCAAACACCCCGGTGAGGACGGTGCCCCGCAGAGACAGCAGAGGAGCGGCCGACAAGATCGCAGCCGCGTAGAGGGCCGCGGCGCTGACGGTGCGGGGCGTGCTGAGGTCGATCAATACGGCAAGCAGAAGCAGGACGGCCGGCAGGAGACGGCTCCACTTCCCCGCCCACTTCCACGCTCCCAGCCTTGCCACGTGTAGCTCCTGATGTTGCTGGGCTCCTGGGCTCCTGGGCTCCTGCGCGGCTTAGGCTAGTTGTCCCCTGTCCCCTGTCCGCCCCGCTCCTCTGCGCCCCCCGACACGCTTACGCCGTGTTCCCACACACGCGAGGGCTACCATCCGAGCGGAGTACGTCAGGGTGACTCAAGTCGAAACGTCACCAAGCCTGGTCGAGCAACGACGGCTTGATCCACGTCGACCGGGACAGCCTTGGAGGCCATCTCATGTGGCTGGTCCGAACGCCGTCATGCGGAAGCCACCACCTCGCCGGCCATGACCTGGGGAGGGTTGGGAAGCAGCGACGCAAGGTTGTCCCGCACGAAGTCCGCGGCCCTCGAGATCGACTCGTCGGCACCGGCCTGGTCCTGGAAGACGCTGGTCGAGACCATCACTCCGTCTCCGGCATCGATCCAGTAGTAGGCCACGAAGCCGGAGACCTGACGCATGAGCGGCACGAACCCCTCGTTCACGAGACGTGCGGCCTCGGCCGAATCGGTCACCCCTTCGTACCGCCGGACTGCTGCGTACATTGCCAAGCTCCTCACGGAGTTCCGGGTTCGTCCTCTGCTGAGACGTCGTACCCCTGCGACGGCTGCCCGGCCCATGAGGGGTCCGGCAATCACCTGAAGGGCCGCCTTGGGTGATCCGAATGGCGGCCGCCGGCCCGGACACACGGCTCTGCGCACGTCAACGCTCCGCCGGTGGCCGCTTCGAGTCCTCAACGCAGCCGGGTTCCACGACCGCGTGGTCCAGCTGCCCGACCAAGCATGATCGCTTGACCGGATGCTGCCAGGCGGCCTTCCGCCGGATCCTGGCCATCCGGATGGCCTGTTCGCTGTGGCCCGGGGCGGGTGCAGGGTCCGCCCGGCGGTGATCTTCTCGTAGCGGGCGGTGAGGCGTTCGAGGGCGCCCCGGGCCTGCCCGGTTCGCGGCGAGTTGTCTTGCTCGCGCAGTGGGCCGTTGCTAAGCCTTGGGCACTCAACTCTATGGAGGACGCTGTGTATCAAGAGTCCCCTCTTCCCGCTCCTCCGCGTTCACGTACCCGGGGACTGATCTGCGCCGTCGCGGCCGGCGCCCTCGTGACGCTCACCGCCGCGACAAGTCCCCCCGACGCGGGCACCCGGACCGCGACGGTCCCGGCAGCCGTGGTCCGCGAGTGGAACGCCATCGCCACCGACACGATCAAGACCAGCCTTGGCCCACGCCCTTCCGGGCAGGCGGCGATCTGGGAGGGGTTCGTCTCCGTCGCCGTGTACAACGCCGTGGTGGGGATCGAAGGCGGCTACGCCCTGTACCAATGGCGCGAGCGCGGTCCGGCCAAGGCGTCCTCCGCGGCGGCCGCCGCCACCGCGGCCCACGACGTGCTGCTCACCTACTTCCCTGCCTTCAAGGAGCGGCTCGACACCGCCTACGCGAACTCGCTCGCCGCTCTACCGGCCGGTCAGGCCAGAGACCGGGGCGTTGACTACGGAAAGCGCGCCGCCGCCCGCATCATCGAACTCCGGGAAGGGGACGGAAGGTTCGCGGACGTTCCTTTCACCGCTTCCCCGGCACCGGGGGTCTGGCGGCCCACCCCGCCCGCGTTCCAGCCCTTCATCGACACCTGGCTCGCCAGGCTCCGCCCCCTCCTGCTCGCCTCCCCGCAGCAGTTCCGCCCCGGCGGACCGCCCGCCATCTCCTCGGCCCGCTACGCCGAGGATGTCCAGGAGTTGAAGGCCATGGGCGCGAAGACCGGCTCGGGCAGGAGCGCGCAGCAGACCGAGACCGCCCTCTTCTTCAGCGGCAACCTGGTCGAACAGGTCCAGACAGCCGTACGAGACCTCGCCACCCGGCACCGGCTCGGCATCGCCGAGACGGCCCGGCTGTTCGCCGCGGTGAACGCGTCGGCGACCGATGCCGTCGTCACGGCATGGGACGCCAAGCTCCACTACGGCACCTGGCGGCCGATCACCGCCATCCGCCTCGCCGACACCGACGGCAACCCCGCGACGACGGCAGACCCGGCCTGGGAGCCGCTGCTCCTCACCCCACCACACCCGGACTACATCGCCGGCCATACGACCGTCGCCGCTGCCGTAGCACGCGCCCTGACCGGCGTCCTCGGCACCTCGCGCATCGACCTCCACGTCCCCTCCGAGGTCACCGGCACCACGCGGTTCTACGGGTCCGCCGACGACCTCAACCGGGACGTCGTCGACGCCCGTGTGTGGGGCGGCGTCCACTCCCGCACGGCGGACGTGGCCGGCTGCCGGGCCGGCACCCACATGGCCGCCTGGGCGCTGGACCACTACTTCCAGCCGGTCGCCAAGGACGGCACCCAGCCGTCTTCGCCGACACGAACGGCTCGGCAGGACAGGCTCGCCGAGCCGAAGTGCGGCGACGGCGCCGACTGAACCACGGAGCCGAAGAGGACCTGGCGTCGAGCCGGGCTTCCGGTCCTGTCTTGAGCTTTGATGACCTACGTCATTCGGTCCCGCTGCCGCCCGGCGCCTGCCGATGTTCGTCGCGGGTCACGCGTGCGGCAGGGGCTGCTCCGTCCAAACGGTCTTGCCGTCGTGGGAGTAGCGGGTGCCCCACCGCTCCGTGAGCTGCGCGACCAGGAAGAGCCCGCGGCCGCCCTCGTCCGTGCTGAGGGCCCGTCGGAGGTGAGGGGAAGTGTGGCTGGTGTCGGACACCTCGCAGATCAGGCAGTGCGTACGGATGAGGCGCAGGGTGACGGGGCCGGCCGCGTACCGGTAGGTGTTGGTGACGAGCTCGCTGGCGACCAGCTCGGTGGTGAAGGCCAGTTCCGTCAGCCCCCATTCGGTCAGTTTCTCCGTGGTCAGCTGCCGGGCACGGGCAGGGGCGGTTGCTTCCAGGGGCAGCTGCCAGGTGGCGACATCCTGTGGCGGTAGCACCCGGGTACGGGCGATGAGCAGCGCGACGTCGTCGGTGGGGAGGTGCTCCTTCGGCAGCAGCGCTTCGACCACGGCATGGCAGGTGCTGTCCAGAGGATCCGCGACGTGGGTGAGACATTGGTCCAGGTGCTCCAGCGCGGCGTCGATGTCGCCGTTGCGCGCCTCCAGAAGACCGTTGGTGTAGAGCGTGAGCAGACTGCCCTCGGGGAGGTCGAGGTCGTACGTTTCGAACGGCAGCCCGCCCAGACCCAGCGGTGGACCCGCGGGCAGGTCGAGCACGGTCACCTCGCCGTCCGGGGTGGACAGCACCGGTGCCGGGTGACCGGCGCGTGCCAGGGAGCAGTGCCGGGAGACCGGATCGTAGACCGCGTACACGCAGGTGGCCCCGAGCATCTGCTCCACCGCGGACCCGCTGCCGTCGGCGTTCGCCTCCAGCTCGGCGGCCAGCAGGCTGACCAGATCGTCCAGCCGTGCCACCACCTCGTCCGGTTCCAGGTCGAGGCTGGCCAGGGTGCGCACGGCGGCGCGCAGGCGGCCCATGGAGGCCGCGGCGTGGATCCCGTGGCCGACCACGTCTCCCACGACGAGTGCGACCCGGGCTCCCGACAACGGGATCACGTCGAACCAGTCACCGCCGATGCCCGGTTCACCGCTCGCCGGGAGGTATCGGCAGGCCACCTCGACAGCCGGCAGATCGGACACCGCGCTCGGCAGCAGACTGCGCTGCAGAGTCAGAGCGGCGCTCTGCTGCTGGGTGAAGCGGCGCGCGTTGTCGATGCAGACGGCCGCACGCGAGGAGAACTCATGGGCCACCGCGGCATCGTCGTCCTCGAAAGGCTCCGAATGGCGCACTCGCCACAGGCTCACTACGCCCAGTACCAGGCCGCGAGCCACCAAGGGCACCACGATCAGCGAATGAACGCCGAGACCCATGGCGATCTCGATCCGCCGCCGGTCCATGGCGTACCACTCGGGGCGGAGGGACAGCAGCCGGTCGAGAATCGGGCGACGCTCGGCCAGGCAACGCGCCTGCGGAGAATCCGGAAGGAGCGGGACCACCTCGCCCTCCTGGTACGGGACCCGGTGTTCTGGGGGCGAGAGGGCTACGCGGAGCAGGGGACCTCTCACACCGGGGGGTGGTTCGTCACCAAGTGTCACCGACTGCAGCAGGTCCACCGAGCAGTAGTCCGACAGGCCGTGGGCGGCCACCTCGGCCAGTTCCCGGGCCGTCTGCGCCACGTCCAGAGAGGTTCCGATCCGGGCGCTTGCCTCGTTCAGCAGGGCGAGCCTGCGTTGGGCCCGGTGGCGGTCGGTCACGTCCTCGATCGTCTCGGCCACGCCGAGCACCCGGCCCGCGGGGTCTTCCATCCGGAACGCCGAGACGGACACGATCCGGTCCCGGCCCGGATCATGGCGTGCCCGGGCCGACTGCTCCGTGAAGATCAACGGCTCGCCGGTCTCCAGGACGTGCCGTACCCGCTCCTCGGTCGGACCCGCGTCCTCGTCGACCATGAACTCGCGGGGGCGACGGCCCACCGGCGCCTCGGCCGGGACACCGCTCGCCTTCGCGACCGCACGGTTGACCCGGATCACTCTGCTGTCCGGGCCGTAAGTGACCAGACCGATCGGGGACCGGCGGTACAGGCCGTCCAGCAGCGCGCGGTCCCGCTGCCAGGCACTGACCTCCGCGGCGGGGGCTCCGACCAGGACCCACTCCTGACTGTCCCCGCCCCGCGTGATCGCGCGGGCCCGGAAACCCATCTCCACCCGCCGTCCGTCGCGGTGTCGGACGGGCAGGACCCCGAACCAGCCGCCCGTCCTCATGGCGTCCACGACGACGGACCGCGCGACAGGCAGGTCACGGGCGTCGATCAGGAGGTCCTGCCACGCCCGTCCGATCACTTCCTTGGCCGGATAGCCCAGCAACTCCTGTGCACGTGCGCTCCAGCCGACCACGGTGCCTTGATCGTCGAGCGCAGCCGAGGCGCCACGCCCGAGCGCGAACGGATCCTCAGGACTCTCGCTGAAATGCATCGACGGCGTCCCCATAGCCACCACCTTGCCTGTGTGACTCCGATGTTCCTCCCCACGGTCTCCGTTCGCGACCTCCCGTTCCTCCCGGGCCGGGCAGGAGTGGTACGGCGATCAGGCGCTACGGCGAGACTCACCCCTCGGCGAGAGCCACGCCGATCGGGCACGAAACACCCGTCCCGCCCAGCCCGCAGTAGCCCGCCGGGTTCTTGTCGAGGTACTGCTGGTGATAGCCCTCGGCCGGGTAGAAGGTGCGGCCTTGCGCGGGGAGGAGTTCGGTGGTGATGGTGCCGTAGCCGGAGGAGGTCAGGACCTTCTGGTAGGCGGCGCGGGAGGAGGCCGCGGTGGCTGCCTGGACGGGGGTGTGCGTGTGGACGGCGGAGCGGTACTGGGTGCCGACGTCGTTGCCCTGGCGGAAGCCCTGGGTCGGGTTGTGGGACTCCCAGAAGACCTGGAGGAGGCGCTCGTAGGAGATGAGGCCGGGGTCGTGGACCACGCGGACGACCTCCGTGTGACCGGTCAGGCCCGAGCAGACCTCCTCGTACGTGGGGTGCTCGGTGAAGCCGCCCTGGTAGCCGACCAGGGTCGTGTACACGCCCGTCGGGAGCTGCCAGAACGTGCGCTCGGCGCCCCAGAAACAGCCCATGCCGAAGTCGGCGATCTCCAGGCCCTCGGGGTAGGGGCCGAGGAGGGGGTTGCCGAGGACGGTGTGCCGGTCGGGGACCGTGAAGATCGGCTCCGGGCGGCCGCGCAGTGCCTGTTCGGCGGTCGGGAGCTGAGGGGTACGGCTGTGCAGGAACATGCGGTCTCCACGGGGTCGCGGGGGCACGGGGCCGGGGCGCCGTGGTGTTCTCAACGTGTGAGCCCCCGGTCGTGATTCCGGGGCTCGTACGTCCTCAGCGGGGCAGTGACGCCGGCGTTCCGCCGTTCGCCTCGTAGCCCGCCACCGCCAGGGCGCGGTAGAGCGCGTAGTCAGCCGCGGGGTCGGGTGTGAGGGTCCAGGGGAGGGCGCCCACGTGGCCGTCCACGTGCACCAGCTGGTTCATGGCCTCCGCCCAGCGCTCGCCGCGGACCAGGAAGAGCACCAGGAGGTGGCGCACGTGCGCCAGCATCGGGTCGTCGGGGCGGGCCGCGTGCACCGCGTAGAGCGCGCCGTGGACCGCCTTGGTGACGACCTCGCTCTGGTAGAAGCCGCGGACCAGGTTCACCTCGGGGAGGTGCTCGAAGACCGCGAAGAGCGGCATGGCGGCCAGCAGGGAACCCTGAGGGGCGCGGGCCGCCGCGGCCTCCGCGAAGGAGTACGCCACCTCGCGCGAGCCGTGCCACTTCTCGCACCAGTAGTGCAGGGCGGCCAGATGCGCGCCCATGTGGGCCGGCGCGCGGTCCAGGATCTTCAGCCAGAGCGCCTCGAACTCCGGCTGGGAGTAGGCGAGTCCGCGGGCCACAGACAGTTCGATGATGTACGGGATCGGGTCACCGGGGGAGAGCAGGGCCGCCTCGCCGCATGCCGTCCTCGCCTCCTCCATGATGATCCGGAACTCGTCCGTCCCCGGCGTCGACGTCCGCCACGCCTGCTGCACCAGGAACTCCGCGTGCACCGCCGCGCCGCCCGCGTCCTTGGGCTTCTCGGCCCGCCACACCCGCAGCCACTGCCCGCCCGGCGTCTCGCTGACCCCGCCCGGGCGCTGCTGCAGCTCCAGGGACGCGGCGCCGGCGAAGGCCTGCACCCGCTGCCAGCGCGTCTCGCCCGAGATCTCCGTGCCCGCCAGGAGCTGCGAGGCCGCTGGGTAGTCCTGTGTGCGCTGCACCAGGTCCAGGACGTCCAGGAGGTCCCCGTCCGGTCCGGGCATGCGGATGTCCAGCTCCTCCTGACGCAGGAATCCGTAGTTCGCCGGGTCCGCCGCGTCCGGGTCGCCGGGCGAGACCAGCTGAATGCCGGTGCGCCTGCGCCTGAGGACCGGCAGCAGGACCAGGCTGAACATGGCCAGCGCCATCAGGACCCAGAGAATCTCCATGCCTCAAGCGAACCAGACGGGTCCGACAATTGGCCAACCCGGTCCGGTTCCGGTCCGGTCCCGGCCGCCCGCGCAGACCACGAGCTGCCCCCGACCAGACCACGAGCTGCCCCCGACCAGACCACGAGGCGCCCCGCACAGGCCGTGAGCCGCCATCAGCCCCGCGGGCGCACTACGCTCGGGACCCATGAGCGACAGGCACATCAGTCAGCACTTCGAGACCCTCGCGATCCACGCGGGCAACACCGCCGATCCCCTCACCGGCGCGGTCGTCCCGCCGATCTACCAGGTCTCGACCTACAAGCAGGACGGCGTCGGAGGGCTGCGCGGCGGTTACGAGTACAGCCGCAGCGCCAACCCCACCAGGACCGCCCTGGAAGAGAACCTCGCCGCCCTGGAGGGCGGTCGTCGCGGCCTCGCGTTCGCGTCCGGACTGGCGGCCGAGGACTGCCTGTTGCGTACGCTGCTCAGCCCCGGCGACCACGTGGTCATCCCGAACGACGCGTACGGCGGTACGTTCCGCCTCTTCGCGAAGGTCGTCTCGCGGTGGGGCGTCGAGTGGTCCGTGGCCGACACCAGCGACCCGGCCTCCGTACGGGCCGCCCTCACGCCGAAGACCAAGGTCGTGTGGGTGGAGACCCCCTCCAACCCGCTTCTCGGCATCACCGACATCGCCGCGGTCGCGCAGATCGCGCGCGAGGCGGGCGCCCGGCTCGTCGTCGACAACACCTTCGCCACCCCCTACCTGCAGCAGCCGCTCGCGCTCGGCGCGGACGTCGTCGTGCACTCGCTGACCAAGTACATGGGCGGCCACTCGGACGTCGTCGGCGGCGCGCTGATCGTCGGCGACCAGGCGCTCGGCGAGGAGCTGGCGTACCACCAGAACGCGATGGGCGCGGTCGCCGGGCCCTTCGACTCCTGGCTGGTGCTGCGCGGCACCAAGACGCTCTCGGTGCGCATGGACCGGCACAGCGAGAACGCCACCAAGGTCGCCGACATGCTCACCCGGCACGCGCGCGTGACCCGCGTTCTCTACCCGGGCCTGCCGGAGCACCCCGGTCACGAGATCGCCGCCAAGCAGATGAAGGCGTTCGGCGGCATGGTCTCCTTCCAGGTCGAGGGCGGCGAGGAAGCGGCCGTCGAGGTCTGCAACCGCGCCAAGGTCTTCACCCTCGGTGAGTCCCTGGGCGGCGTCGAGTCCCTGATCGAGCACCCCGGGCGCATGACGCACGCGTCCGCCGCCGGCTCGGCCCTGGAGGTCCCCGCCGACCTCGTCCGCCTCTCCGTAGGCATCGAGAACGTCGACGACCTGCTCCAGGACCTGCAGCAGGCACTCGGCTAAACCCACCACCGGCCCCTCGGGGTCACCAGCCCGTCAGCGGTGGGGTCGTCTGCGAAGGCGGCTCCACCCAGGGACGGACCATCGACGCCCACACCACGAAGGCGACGGCCGCGGCGAACAGCAGCAGCCACATCACCCGCCGGGCCAGCGTCCTGCGGCGCAGCATCCGGCTCCCGCGGCGTACGACGTCCGCGTACAGGTCGGGCGGCACGGGGGGCTGCTTCTGCTCCAGCAGCCGCCGTACGTTCGCCTCGCGCTCGGGCAGGTTCACGACCGCACCACCAGCCTCACGGCCGCATCACCGTGCTTCATGACCGCATCACCGTGCTTCACGACGGCACCACCTTCGCCATGGTCGGTGCCGGTCCGCGCGGCGGGTGCAGCAGTGTCGTCATCGCCCGGGCACAGATCGCCCGGACCCGTTCCACGGGGAGCCCGAGCAGGGCCGCAGTCTGTTCCTCGGCGACCCCCTCGTACATCCTCAGGACCAGGATCAGCCGCTCCTGGGGCGTCAGACGGGCCAGGACGGCCACGGAGCCCGAGCCGGAGCCGGATGGGGATGGGGATGGGCGGGAGCGTCCCAGAGCCCCGTACTGGTGCCACGCCCCACGCGCGAAGCGGACGGCCAGCTGCTGGCGGGCCCGGTCGTACGGGTCCTCACCGCGCAGCCGGTCCCAGGAGGCGTACGTGTGGGCGAGTGCCAGCGTCAGCAGGCGCCGCGCGCGCGGATTGGCGTTCGGCGGCTCCGCCGTGAGCAGTGTGGTGGCATGCAGCAGCCGCCCTGCCGCGCCCGCGACGAATGCCTCGAACTCCCGGGCCCGGCGGGCGCTTTGGAGCGCACGCCGTTCTCGCACCACGCCTCCCGCCCGAGGACGACCCTGACGGAACCAAGGGCCCGGCCGTGTACGACGGGCCGCACCGCGTGCGACAAGGACCCGGTCTCATATGAGGCCAGACGCGGCCCCGCGGTCAAGAGTCCGGCCGGCACACGCGTGTGAAGCCGAAAGGACACGCGCGGGTGAAGCCGCAAGCACACGCGCGCGTTAAGGCTCAGGAAGGCGGCGGGCGGCTCAGGAAGCCGGCTGTTCCCCCGCCGTGCCCCCCGTCGTGGCCATCCGGGACGAGAGCGCGCTGTTGAAGCGCGTGAGGAGCGAGCAGAAGGCCTCGCGCTCCTCCGGCGCCCAGTCGTGGGTCAGCTCGGCCATCAACTGACGCCTGGAGGAGCGCACTTCGTCGAGCCGGGACTGCCCGCGCGGCGACAGCTGGAGCACCACGGCGCGTCCGTCCTCGGGGTGCGAGGTCCGCTTGACGAGACCGGTGTCGACCAGCGGGGCCACCTGCCGGGTGACCGTCGAGGAGTCGATGCCCATGCTCGCGGCGAGCGCCTTGACGCCCATCGGGCCTTCCTTGTCGAGGCGGTTGAGCAGCAGGTATGCGGCGCGGTCCATGGAGTTGCGGACCTGCCCCACTCCGCCGAGCCGGGTCTGTTCGGCACGGCGCGCGAACAATGCGACCTCGTGCTGAAGCGTGTCGAGAAGACCGGTGTCACCGACGGTCGTCATGTCCATCGACATCTCTGGTGTTGTGGGCATGGCCGGGGGCTCAATTCATGCGTGGGGAGCTGGGTTGGGGGAAAGGGTACGCGGCTCGGACGCGGGTCGTACCGACGCTGAGTAAAACCGGTCTCGGCCCGTGGTCACACCAGGAGTCCTCGGGTGTGAACTGCGAGACTGGTGGTCATGAGCTACAGCACGGCCGACTCCTTGCCCAGGGTGACTCTGGACGACGTACGAGGCGCCCAGAAGATGCTCACGGGCGTGGCGCGGATGACCGCGATGGAGGGCAGCAGGTACCTGTCCCAGCTGGTGGGCGCCCCGGTGCACTTCAAGTGTGAGAACCTCCAGCGCACCGGCTCGTTCAAGCTGCGTGGCGCGTATGTGCGGATCGCGGGGCTGCTTCCGGAGGAGCGCGCCGCGGGTGTGGTCGCGGCCAGCGCGGGCAACCACGCGCAGGGCGTCGCCCTCGCCTCCTCGCTGCTCGGCGTGCGCTCCACGGTCTTCATGCCGACCGGCGCCCCGCTGCCGAAGGTCGCGGCCACCCGCGACTACGGCGCCGAGGTGAGGCTGCACGGTCAGGTGGTCGACGAGACGCTGGCCGCCGCCCAGGAGTACGCGGCCGAGACGGGCGCGGTGTTCATCCACCCCTTCGACCACCCCGACGTCATCGCGGGTCAGGGCACGGTCGGCCTGGAGATCCTGGAGCAGTGCCCGGAGGTGCGCACGATCGTCGTCGGGATCGGCGGCGGGGGGCTGGCCGCGGGTATCGCGGTCGCGGTGAAGGCGCTGCGCCCCGATGTACGGATCATCGGCGTGCAGGCGGCGGGCGCGGCGGCGTATCCGCCCTCGCTGGCGGCCGGGCGCCCGGTGTCGGTCGACAACCCGGCGACGATGGCCGACGGCATCAAGGTCGGACGGCCCGGCGATGTGCCGTTCCGGATCGTCCAGGAAATGGTGGACGAGGTCCGCACGGTGTCGGAGAGCCACCTGTCGAGCGCGCTGCTGCTCTGTCTGGAGCGGGCCAAGCTGGTCGTCGAACCGGCTGGCGCGAGCCCCGTCGCGGCGTTGCTGAGCGAGCCCGGGACCTTCGAGGGCCCGGTCGTCGCGCTGCTGTCGGGCGGCAATGTGGACCCGCTGCTGATGCAGCGCATCCTGCGCCACGGCATGGCAGCGAGCGGTCGCTACCTCGCGGTCACGCTCCGGCTGACGGACCGTCCCGGTGCTCTGGCCACACTTCTCGGGGTGTTGTCAGTGGCGGACGCTAACGTCCTCGATGTGAGCCACGTACGGACCGATCCCCGGCTCGGGCTCACGGAGGTGGAGGTCGAGCTGCACCTGGAGACGAAGGGTCCGGAGCACTGCGCCGAGGTCGGCCGCGCCCTGCGCGAGGCCGGCTACACGGTCATCGACTGATCGAATGATCGACTGACATTCATCGTTCGAGGTCAGGGCCCCTGTCCTCGAACCTTGGAAAAATCTGTTGAGTAACGCGATACATCGCGTTACGGTGTGTGTCGCGCCCGGCCCTCGCCCGGCCTCTCGCTGTGCTCGTGGCAGTCTGTGAGGCGGGACGAGACGGGCAAAGGTAAGAAGTTACCGTGAAAATTCCCCAACGACGTGGAGAACTCACATGCCAGGCGCCATCTATGCCGAAGGCCTGGTGAAGACCTTCGGTGACGTAAGGGCTCTGGACGGCGTCGATCTCGATGTCCCGGAAGGCACCGTCCTGGGCCTGCTGGGACCGAACGGCGCGGGCAAGACGACCGCCGTCCGCTGTCTGACGACCCTCCTGCGCCCCGACAGCGGCAAGGCGGTTGTCGCGGGCGTCGACGTGCTCAAGCACCCCGACGCGGTACGGCGCAGGGTCGGCCTCTCCGGACAGTTCGCGGCCGTCGACGAGTACCTGACCGGCCGCGAGAACCTCCAGATGGTCGGCCAGCTCTACCAGATGAGGGCGAAGGCCGCGAAGGTCCGCGCGGCCGAGCTCCTCGAGCAGTTCAACCTGACGGAGGCCGCCGACCGCCCCGCGAAGACGTACTCGGGCGGTATGCGCCGCCGGCTCGACCTGGCCGCCGCGCTGGTCGTCTCACCGCCGGTGATGTTCATGGACGAGCCGACGACCGGCCTCGACCCGCGCAACCGGCAGCAGCTGTGGGAGGTCATCAAGCAACTGGTCTCCGGCGGTACGACCCTGCTGCTGACCACGCAGTATCTGGAAGAGGCCGACCACCTCGCGCACGACATCTGCGTGGTCGACCACGGCCGTGTGATCGCCCGTGGCACCGCCGACCAGCTCAAGGCGCAGACCGGCGGCGAGCGCGTCGAGGTCGTCGTGCACGAGCGTGAGCACATAGCGACGGCCTCGGAGGTGCTCCGCGGCTTCGGCAAGGGCGAGACGACCGTCGAGGAGCACACCCGCAAGCTCACCGTGCCCGTCACCGGCGGCGCGAAGCTCCTCGCGGAGGTCATCCGCGAGCTGGACTCCCGCGGCATCGAGATCGACGACATCGGGCTGCGCAGGCCCACGCTCGACGACGTCTTCCTCTCCCTGACCGGGCATGTCGCCGAGGTGAAAGACGAGGAGAGCGGGGCGGCGGGGGACGCGAGGGGTCGCAAGCCGAAGAAGGACCCCGCGAAGAAGGACCCGGCGAAGAACGAGACCGCGCAGACGGAAACCGCGCAGACGGAGGACGCGAAGTGAGTGCCGTGACAGACGCCGTCCCCGCGGCGGCCCCCCAGGGCGCCGTCGTCCAGTCCGTGCGCGACTCCCTGGTCATCGCCCGGCGGAATGTGATCCGCATGACCCGGATTCCCGAGATGGTCATTTTTGGGCTGATCCAGCCCATTATGTTCGTGGTGCTGTTCAGCTATGTGTTCGGTGGCTCGATCAACGTCCCGGGTGCGGGCCTCAGCCCCTCCGGATACCGCGAGTTCCTGATGGCGGGCATCTTCGCGCAGACCGTCACCTTCGCCACGGCGGGCGCCGGAGCGGGCATCGCCGACGACATGCACAAGGGCCTCATCGACCGCTTCCGCTCGCTGCCCATGGCGCGCGGCGCGGTCCTGACCGGCCGGACCCTCGCCGACCTGGTGCAGACGGCCCTCACCCTGGTGGTCCTCGCGGTCGTCGCCGTCCTGGTCGGCTGGCGCACGCACGAGAACTTCGGCAAGGTGCTGGCCGGATTCGGCCTGCTGCTCCTGCTCGGCTACGCGTTCTCGTGGATCGGCGCGCTGATCGGCCTGTCCGTACGCACCCCCGAGGCGGCCACCTCCGGCGGCCTGATCTGGCTGTTCCCGCTGACGTTCATCTCGAACGCGTTCGTGCCGTCGGAGAACATGCCTACGTTCTTGCGGACCATCGCGAACTGGAACCCGTTCAGCGCCACCGTGCAGGCCTGCCGCCAGCTCTTCGGCAACCTCCCGGCGGGCTATCCGGTGCCGGACGCCTGGCCCATGCAGCACCCGGTGTGGGCATCGTTGCTGTGGTCCGTGCTGATCGTCGTGTTCTTCCGAACGCTGGCGGTTCGCAAGTACCGCCGGGCAGACGCTTGATCACGCTTCTTCGCCGCGCGCCCTGCGTGGCCGTCGGCTAGGAGCAGCCTGACCAGCAAGGATTGACCAGAGGCCCTGGCAGACGCCGGGGCCTCTGTCGTTGCCTGTCAGGAGGTGAGGATGGAGATGCCGTCTCCGAGCAGCTTCACCCCGAGGACGAAGAACAGGACTCCCATCACGGCGACGTTGTGCTGGGCTGCCCAGTCCTTCCAACTGCCGAGCGTGGTTCTGGCTCGCTCTCCTCCGAGCAGGAAGACTCCCAGTGGGGCCAGCAGGCCGAGGGTGGCGATCAGGACGAAGATCGCCAGCGAGGCGATCTCCTGCCCGACCGGCAGTCCGGCTGAGCCGATGGAGGCGGCCGCGGCGATGGTCAGCGGGGCGTTCTTGGCGTTGAGCGCGGCCAGGGCCAGTCCGAGTCCGAAGACCTTGACCGGCGTGAGGCGGTCGATCGCGCCCATCCACTTCGGCAACTGGGCCTGTGAGGGATCCTTCGGGCGCCGGTGCCACAGCCGGGCGCCGAAGAAGACGAGGAGCACGCCCAGAGCGAGCTTGAGGGCGCCCACCCAGGTGGCCGGGTGATTGTGGGCGGAAGCACCTGCGGGGGAAGCGATTGCCAGCATCACCGCGCCCAGTGCCGAGAGCCCCACGATCCAGCCGACGGTGAAGAGGGGGCCGTTGAGACGTCCCCGAGGCGTGGCGAGTATGAGGATGATGGCGATGATCGGGAGCGGGCTGATCGCGACGGCGGCCGCAAGACCCAGCACGTCACCGAGAACTTTGCCCATGATTACCTCCGGGTGGGTGGGCCAGGGCGGCGATCGAGTTGAGCAAGGCTGGGCGGGAGCGAGCGACCAAACCGCTTGGGCGGCGGCCGACTGCGGGACTGCCGTGGACATACGCAGGCCCGCTGGGGAGCCCTGGGCCGGGGGCACAGCCATCCCGGAAGTGGTCCCCATGAACGGCGAACTCCTCGGCACGGCCCCGGGAAAGCGGCTGCCCGAGAACGTGACGACGATCAACTCGGCAAGTTCCCGTTCCATCTTCCTGCGCCTTTCCGGATCTGTCCTAGGGAGCTCCTCGGGACGCGGGGACCCTGGCCTTGGCCCGAGGTGGCTTGCCTTACCCCCGGAGGGGGACGCCGGTCACGTGTCGTCCGGGCGCGGGACGACACCCACGGCCGGGTGTGCGGGGCGGTGTGCGTGGAGTGAGGATTGGACGTGAGGGCGATGGCGTCCCATGTCAGGGCGCTTGGCGACCCTCGGTCCGATCCGTGGCAGGAGAGTCTCACGATGACTGCGACGACAGGTGCAGCTCATTCGGCTCAGCCCAAGCGCCCGGGCAGGTCGGATGGGGTCTGTAACGAGTTCACCGTCTTTACCAAGATCAAGCCCGGCCATGCTGATGCGTTGCGTGAGGATCTCGCCGCGATGGCCGACGCGGCGGCTGACGAGAACGTCCATGCGGCACTGCGCCAGATCGGCACCCTGCATGACGCACGGCACGTGATCTTCGACAACGACACCCGGTTCATGTTCGCCAGTGTCTTCGACGGCTCCTGGGACACGTACATCGACGACTTCGCCAAGACGGTGGTCGGGGCCCGCTTCGACAAGGTCTTCTCGCACAGCGAAGGGTTCCCCGGCGTCACCGACCCAGGGGCGAAGGACTGGTTCCTTGCCAACCAGGAGCCCGCGGGAGTCTTCGTCAGCGCCTATCCCGATCTGACCGTTCAGCAGATCTACAAGGACCACCGCGTGGAGGAGGCGTTCGAGGCGGTGCTGGACACCGCTGAGTTCCGGGCGGCGCTGGACAACCCGGCGAACGCCGACTTGCTGGCCACGCCGGCCTTCCAGAAGCTGCTGGAGGAAGCCGCGGCCTAGAACCCGCACACACCCAACCCTCAGAGCCGACCCGACATCGGTGGACCGCGTCGGGCGCGGGTCGGCCGCTGCAGGTCTGCCCATGCAGAGGCCGATAGGGAGGCACAGGCGATCATGAACACTGCGGCAAGTAGCAGCGCGGCCAGTGTGGGTGTCGAGATCGACGACGTCCAAAGCGGGGCACTGCGTCCACGGCCCGTGCCGTATGAGGGAAAGTTCGTCTTCCTGCGCGTCGACGACCGCCACGCCGGGCGCGCCCTGCTGCGACGGCTGCTCCCGGTGACCTCGGGTGGTCTGCCCGGCGTGGACCGGAGCCAGGATGCCTGGGTGGCTGTGGCGTTCACCTACCAGGGGCTGAGGGCACTGGGCGTGCCTCAGGAATCGCTGGACAGCTTTCCGCGGGCGTTTCGTGAGGGCATGGCCGCTCGGGCGGAGCTGATCGGCGACGTGGGCGAGAGCGCCCCGGCCCACTGGGAGGCACCGTTTGGAACGGGCGACATCCACATCGCGTTGAGCGCCCTCTCCTCCGACGCGGCGCAGCTGGACAAGGAGCTGGTGCGGGCGCGCGTCGCCTACGAGGACACGCCCGGTGTCCAGGTGATCTGGCAGCAGGAGGTCCACCAGCTCCCGACCGGGCGCACCACCTTCGGCTTCCGCGACGGCATCAGCCATCCGAACATCGAGGGCGTCGGACTGCCCGGCTCGAACCCGCAGGAAGCCCCCATCAAGGCCGGCGAGTTCATCCTCGGCTACCCGGACGAGACCGGCAACGTGCCGCCCATGCCCAGCCCCGATGTGCTGGGACGCAACGGGACCTACGCGGCTGTGCGCAAGATCCACACCAACGTGGCGGCCTGGCGGAAGTACCTGCGCGCGAACACCTCCACCGCCGAGGAGGAGGCACTTCTGGCGGCGAAGATGGTCGGTCGCTGGCCCAGCGGGGCGCCGCTGACGCTGGCGCCGGAGCACGATGATCCGGAGCTGGCGGCCGATCCGCACCGCGTCAACAACTTCCTGTACCGGGAGAACGACGATCGCGGCTTCCGGTGCCCCGCCGGTGCGCACATCCGGCGCACCAACCCTCGCGATTCCACCATCATCGGCGACGCACGGATGCACCGCCTCATCCGCCGCGGCACCACGTACGGGCCGCCGCTGCCCGAGGGCGTGCTGGAGGACGACGGCGCCG
The DNA here is from genome assembly GCF_042959425.1 of Streptomyces sp. NPDC007896. Lineage (NCBI taxonomy): Bacteria > Bacillati > Actinomycetota > Actinomycetes > Kitasatosporales > Streptomycetaceae > Streptomyces > Streptomyces sp. NPDC007896. Next base: position 63,133 of record NZ_JBIBKX010000004.1, read on the forward strand.
ACCGGGGCCTGGTCGGAGTCTTCCTCGGGGCCCATCTGGAACGGCAGTTTGAGTTCATCAAGGCCGAGTGGGTCAACGACGGCAACTTCATCGGCTACCCCGGCGAGAAGGACCCGGTGGCCGGGCACCACGGCGGAACCGGCAGCGTCACCATCCCGGAGAAGCCGGTCCGGCGTCGGCTGCAGAACCTGCCCAGCTTCGTGGTGACCCGGGGCGGCGAGTACTGCTTCGTGCCGGGTCTGCGCGCCCTGCGCTGGCTCGCCGAACTGGAGGACTGAGGGCAGTTCCTCCCCCCTGAGGCGCCATCACGGTCTTCGAGAAGAGGTCGACGTCATGGCAGCACAGTTCGTCCCCTACACGCCGGACGTCGAAGACGACGACCCGCACTTCGACCAGAACGTGCAGACGGTGATCGAAAAGACCGAGAGCTACATCGCCGAGTCGGTCGAGGCCGGTGGCACCGGCCGGGCCCTGCGCGACGCCCACGCCAAGGGCTACGGGCTGGTCCGGGGGGAAGTGGAGATCCTGGACGGGCTTGCGCCCGAGTACGCCCAAGGCATCTACGCGACTCCGGGAACCCACGATGCGCTCATCCGCTTCTCCAACGGCTCGCCCCACGCCGGAGCCGACGCACGACTGGGCGCGGCCACCGGGCTGGCGCTGAAGATGTTCGATGTCCCCGGGCCGACCCTGCTGGAAGACGAACCGGACTCGGGCACCTTCGACTACGCCAACATCAACGGGCCGATCTTCTTCTGCAACACGGTCGAGCACTACCTGTTCATCCAGGAACTGTTCCTGAACGCGCCGGCCTACTTCTCCCAGGGCCGACCCGGTGCGCGTCGTTTCTTCACCGAGTTCGTGACCGGAAAGGGAACGCTGGACCAGGACAACTGGGCGTGGGACGAGTTCCTGGCCTTCCTGCGGCTGTCGAAGACCCCTCCGGCAAACCTGCTGCTGTCGAGTTACTGGACGATGGGCGCGGTCCGGCACGGGGACTACATCGCCAAGGTGCGCATCACCCCCGATCCGTCCTGCGCCGCCGCGGTGGTCCGGCGCACCATCGACCCGACCTCCGCGCAGGAGGTCTTCCGGCCGGCCCTGCAAGCCGAGCTGCAGGAGCGGCCCTACGCCTTCGACATCCAGGTCCAACTCTGCACCGACCTGGAGCGGATGCCGGTGGAGGACACCACTGTGGAGTGGCCCGAGCGGCTCTCGCCGTCCGTCACGGTGGCCAAGCTGCGGTTGCCGCAGCAGGACATCTCCGGCCCGGAGAACCTGGAGAAGATGGACTCACTGTCCTTCACGCCCTGGCGGGTCACCGCCGAGCACGCGCCCCTGGGCAACATCATGCGGGCCCGCAAGGAGGTCTACCGGCGATCCTCCATCGAGCGTCACAAGCTCAACCAGCAGCCGCGCACAGAGCCGCGCAGCGCCGACGAGGTACTCGGCCCGGCCCGATGAAGCCGCTTCGGCGGCCTTTCGGCCAGTGCCTCGGTACTTCCCGGGGGAGGCTCGGTCCCCTTCAGCTCATCGCCGCGACATGGATGACGACTTTGCCCCGCCGATGCTTCTGGCGCAGCGCCTCATACGCGTCGCGCGTGTCGGTGAGTGCGACGACGCGGTCCACGACCGGGGCGAGTCGGCCGTTCTCGATGAGCCGGGTGATCGCATCCAGCTCGTCGTGGTTCGGCTCGACGATGAAGAACGCGCCGTGGGCACCGTGCTCGGCCGCCTTCTTCGGATCCGGCGGCGACACGATGCTGACGAGGACGCCGCCTGGCCGCAGGACGGTCCAGGACCGTGTCTGCGTCTGGCCCCCCACCAGGTCCAGTACGACATCGACGTCCTTGACGTGGTCCTCGAAGCGGGTGCCCGCGTAGTCCAGGACCTGTTGGGCACCGAGGCCGGTCACGAAGTCACTGTCCTGTGCGGCCGCCGTCGCGGTGACCCGCAGGCCGAGGGCGGAGGCTATTTGTACGGCGAACGAGCCGACGCCCCCCGCCCCGCCCAGGATCAGGACATGCTGTCCCGCCTTCACAGCGGCGTGGTCCACCAGCGCCTGCCAGGCGGTGAGCGCCGCCAGTGGAACAGCCGCCGCCCTGTCGTGTTCCAGCCCTGCCGGTTTGGCCGCCAGAACATCGACCGGCACGCTGACGTACTCGGCGGCCGCACCGTCACGTGTGAACGGGATGAGCCCGTAGACCTCGTCCCCCACGGTCACAGCGGTGACCCCGGGACCGAGCTCGGACACGACCCCGGACACCTCATGCGAGGGGACGATGGGGGTGCGGTCTTTGCCTGTCGCGTCGAGGCGGTCGGTCCAGGTGGCGTCCCGGGTGAGCTCGTCCGAGGTGATGGAAGCCGCCCGAACGGCGACGAGCACCTCGCCCGGTGCGGGACGCGGACGCGGCGCCATCTCGTACACGAGCTGCTCGGGTCCGCCACGACTGTGGGCCCGTACGGCGTGCATGGTGTTCACGACGTGATCACTCCAAGAAGTCGGCCCGCATCCCCTCTTCATGGTCGCCCACGGAACGTGCTCTCGACAGTCGGCCGCTGGGCTATTCAGGCCGTGGCTCCTCGTAGGGGATGCGGCTTGATGTACTCCTCGTTCACTGCGGCGTGGAGTTGACGACGAACTCCCCGGTGTCCTCGACATTGCGCAGGGAATCCTTGCGGCCGATCGAGGTGAACTGCACGATCGGCGGGTCGGTACTGGCGATGCTGAAGAAGGAGTGCGGGGCGAGGTCCACACGCTGTGTACGGGGCGCGGCACGCCTGACGGTGGTGACGCGGGTGTGACGATGCCCCCGGCGTGGCCGGGGGCATCGTTGCTGTGGTCGGTCCCGGCTCAGCCCTTGTAGGGCTCGGCCTTGAGGATCTTCACCGAGGCGAGCTTGCCGTTGGGCAGCTCGTACTGGGCGTCCTCGCCGATCTTCTTGCCGTTCACGCCGGAGCCCAGGGGGGACTGGGGCGAGTAGGTCTCGATGTCGGCGCTGGCGTACTCGCGTGAGGCGAGCAGGAAGTCCAGCGTGTCGTCCTCGTCGCCGTCGAAGGCGATGGTGACGACCATGCCGGGGGCGACCATGCCGTCCGCAGCGGGAGCCTCGCCCACCTTGGCGTTCTCCAGGAGCTGGGTCAGCTGGCGCACACGGAGCTCCTGCTTGCCCTGCTCTTCTTTGGCCGCGTGGTACCCGCCGTTCTCGCGCAGGTCGCCCTCCTCGCGCGCGGCCGCGATCTTGGCGGCGATCTCCGTGCGCGCAGGACCAGACAGGTAGTCCAGCTCGGCCCTGAGCTGGTTGTACGCCTCCTGGGTCAGCCAGGTGACGTTCTCGCTGGTCTGGGTCACAGGTGCTCCTCGTAGGTACTGGGAATACAAAGCATCGCCCTACCCAGAAGAATGTGCTTTCACGGGTGGGCGAAACCACGAGCCTAACAATTCCCGGGCAGAAGGGGGAGGACATAAGACATCAGAATTACGTCAACGCAGGTCAGCGCGTAGGTACCACGGGTGATGCCGGAGGCGGCGGGCGGTGCAAGGGGGGCGACAGGGGGCGACAGCGGGTGGTGTCAGTCGGCGTGGCAGCCGAGCAGCTCCGCCGTGCCGCCGCGGGAGGTGGTACGGAGCGTGACGACCTTGTCGATACGGGAGGAGTCCTGGTCGAAACGGAAGTCCGCGCGGCCCACCTCGCTGCCGTCGTCGGCCTGCGAGCGCAGTGTGCAGTAGCCGTGGGCGCCCGCGTCCTTGCGCACCTCCAGATGCACCTCGACCGCGTTGTCCGAGACGGCCTTGAAGGTGATCACCTCGGCGCTGATCTTGTTGGAGAAGACGTAGTAGTACGCGAACCAGCCCATCAGGGCGAGCAGGGCCACGCCCAGCACAGTGCCGATGACCTTGAGTTTCCGGTCCGCGCGCTCGTCCTCGGAGCGGCCGTACCGGCCCTCGGGCAGCTGTGTGCTCGCCGTGCTCATGATCGTCCTCTCGGGGACGGGGTCCCGGAATTATTCGTCCCCCGATTCCGTCACTATAGAAGCCGCCCATGACGCCGAAACACGCCGGGCGCCGACTTGCCGACTGGCCTCACGGCCGACTTACTGAGGATCGAGTCTTGACTGACCAGCTGCGACTGATGGCCGTGCACGCCCACCCCGACGACGAGTCGAGCAAGGGCGCGGCCACCATGGCGAAGTACGTGTCCGAGGGGGTGGACGTGCTGGTCGTGACCTGCACGGGCGGGGAGCGCGGCTCCATCCTCAACCCGAAGCTCCAGGGCGACCAGTACATCGAGGATCACATCCACGAGGTACGCAAGAAGGAGATGGACGAGGCCCGCGAGATCCTCGGCATCAAGCAGGAGTGGCTCGGATTCGTGGACTCCGGCCTTCCGGAGGGCGACCCGCTGCCGCCGCTGCCCGAGGGCTGCTTCGCGCTCGAGGACGTGGACAAGGCGGCCGGAGAGCTGGTCAGGCAGATCCGCTCGTTCCGTCCGCAGGTGATCACCACGTACGACGAGAACGGTGGTTATCCGCACCCCGACCACATCATGACCCACAAGATCTCGATGGTGGCGTTCGAGGGGGCGACGGACACCGAGAAGTACCCGGAGTCCGAGTACGGCCCGGCGTTCCAGCCGCAGAAGCTCTACTACAACCAGGGCTTCAACCGCCCGAGGACCGAGGCATTGCACAACGCCCTCCTTGAGCGCGGTCTGGAGTCGCCGTACGGGGACTGGCTGAAGCGGTGGAGCGAGTTCGAGCGCACCGAGCGCACGCTGACCACGCACGTTCCGTGCGCGGACTTCTTCGAGATCCGTGACAAGGCGCTGATCGCGCACGCCACGCAGATCGACCCCGACGGCGGCTGGTTCAAGGTCCCCATGGAGATCCAGAAGGAGGTCTGGCCGACCGAGGAGTACGAGCTCGCCACCTCTTTGGTCGATACCTCCCTCCCCGAGGACGACCTCTTCGCGGGCATCCGCGACAATGCCTGATATGAGCGCAAGCCTGGCACTGACGCACCTCGTTCCCCTCGCCAAGGAGGTCGACGAGAACAAGGTCACCCCCGGCGTCCTCGGTTTCATCGTCTTCGCGGCGTTGGCCCTGGCGGTGTGGGGCCTGATGAAGTCCATGAACCGGCACATGGGGAAGGTCACCTTCGAGGAGGACCCGGAGCGGCCCGGTAAGGGCGCCGCGGCGGCCTCCGGCAAGGGGAGCGGCCCCGGCCCCGGCGGGAAGGCCTCGCCCGCGAAGGGCTGAGCCTGGTGTGCGCACTCCGGCCACGGGTGGCCGGAGTGCGCCCCCTCACCCTCGGCACTGTCCTCTCGTACGCAGGGGTCTCTCCGAACGCTGGGGCGGCCGTCGGCGTGGTCCTACCGTGGCCCGCTCCAGCCTGTTGTCCATGCCGCACTGCAGGGCGTACGCGAAGCCGAGCGGGTTGCTCCACGCGTCGGCGAAGTGCCGGGCGAGCCCGTGGACGATCTCGCCCGCGGTCTCCCGTCCGCCGAGATAGCGGGTGACGTACGCGTGGGCGTACTCGGCGGCGAACGGTTGCGGCATCTCGATCTGCGGCGCCAGCACCCCGCCCGCGCCCGCCTCGATGAGCGCGCCGCCCAGGCGCGCCGGCTCGGCGGCGGCGGGCAGCCCGGCGTAACCGGCGTTGAGGAACACCAAGGGGCGCTGCGGGAACAGGGGTTCGGCGGGGGCGCGCTCGGCGAGGACCGCAGGGACGTCGATGTCCTTGCCGTCGCTCAGCCGCAGGACGAACAGCGGGGCCCTGTCGTCGGCGACGGGTCTGAAGTGTCCGTGGCACCAGAAGTACATCAGCTGCTCGTCGAGCCCGCCGGAGCGCAGGGCGCGCAGCAGTTCGTCGCACAGGACGCGTTCGACGCGGACGGTGCCGGTGGCGAGGGCGCTTGCGACCTCGGCGGCCCGGGTGACGCCCTCCGGATCGATGCCCTTGTCGTGGTTCAGGCTCACCACCGGTGACGAGGGCGGCAGCCGGGCGTGCTCGTCGTCGGCGGGTACCGGGAAGTGCGGGTGGTGGCCGCCGGTCTGCTCGATCTGGTGCCGGTAGCCGAGGAAACGGCGGAAGGTGTCGCTGCCGGGGCCGCCGGGCCCGTTCGCGGTGTCCTCGGGCAGCGCGAGCATCGGCCAGGGCAGGAACAGGTCGGAGTCGACGCGGATGCGCAACGGCTCCTCGCGGCTCAGCGCGCCGGTCAGGATCTCGCCGAAGCGCCGGGTGCCCCGGCCGCCGTCGCCGAGCAGCTCCCCGTACAGCAGGTGGGAGCCCTGGCGGGCGAGCTCGTCGAGGATCCCGCGCAGTTCCTCCCGGGGTTCGGCGGTGAGATCCGGGCACGTGGCGTACGGGAAGTGGGGGCGCCCCCCGACCGGGATCCCGCGCTCGTCCACGGGCTGGAAATCGACCAGCTCCCGTTTCCACAGCTCCCGCAGACGCGCCGCGGCGGCGGTGACGGCGGCCGGCTTCACATTCAGCCTCAGGGCGTGCTCGGTCGCGGACGGGGGCGCGGCCGGGCCGTACATCCGGGCCCGGATGTGGTCGTCGGCGTGGGAGTCGAGGGCGAGGACCAGGTCCGGGGGACGGACGGTGGGGGCCGGGTGGCGGGTGAAGCCGCGGCCGGGGTCCTGGACGACCTGGCTGAGAAGTTCGCGGGCCATCGGGCTCAGGCCCTCCGCGCGGACGCGGGGCGGGGCGCGGGAGTGGCCGCGGTGGGCCGGTGCGGCCCCGGATCGGACGGGACCACGTCGATGACGGCCTCGACCTGCTGGAGGACGGTCCCGGTGGCCGGGTCCTCGACGGTGAAGCGCAGCCGGTGCGGGCCGGGGCGGTGCGGGGTGAAGCGGAACTCCGCCCCGTCGGCGGGGACGCCGTGCGGGGGGTCGATCTCCGCGTGGCCGAGGGAGGCCGCGCGGGCCGTGAGCGGGGGGAGCGGAGCGGTGGACCAGGGGTGCCCCGGCCCGGGTACGACCTGGAGGGCGATACGGGCGGGCACGTCCGGGACGGGTACGTCGTCGAGGAGGGTCAGCCGGACGTGGGCCCTGGAGTCGTCCGGGCGGTCGCGGTCACCGGGGCGCGGGAAGCCCGGACGCGGTTCGGGCTGGGTGTCACGGGCGGCGCGCGGGATCAGCGGATCGCCGGCCTCGGTCCACCCGAGCGTGTCCAGCAGGGCGGCGGGGTAGCGGCAGGCCAGTTCGTACGGTCGCTCGCCGCCCGGGGACGGTCCGGCTTCGGCGAGGTCCACCCAGGCCTCGCCCGCCTCGTCGCCGATCCCATGGAACACATGGCGGATCTCGGCCGCCCACTCGCCGTTCAGGAAGCGGTGGGCGGGGGAGCGGAGCGCGTACTCGAGCATGGTCCAGGCCCGCCCGTGCGGGCAGTCCGCCTCTTCGAAGAGCGCCAAGGCCCCCTCGAACAGCCGGTCCGCCTCACGTCGGCGCTCGTCCGTCCTGTCCGTCCTGTCCGTCCTGTCCGTCCTGTCCGTTCCGCCCGTCCCGCCCGTCCCGCCAGTCCCGCCAGTCCCGCCAGTCCCGCCAGTCCCGTCCACGCCGTCCGTCCCGTCCGTACGGGCCAGGGTCAGCGCGTGGTGGTGCAGTGTCCATGCCGTCCCGAGCCGGTCGGAGACCTCATGGAAGCGGCGCAGGACGTCCGTGAACTCCTCCTGCCAGGGAAAGCCGGGCTCGTCCGCCCGTGCCACGGTCCACCACAGGTGCGCCCAGGCCGCGCCGCGCCGGTCGCCCGCGCGCTCGTGCAGCCGACGCGCCTCGCCGAGGGCGTCCGGGTCCGGGGCGCCCGACCGAGCGGCCGGCCGCGCGAGTTCGCCGCTTGCCCACGCCACGCCCCGGGCCTCACCGATCGCCCGGAACGTCTCCCGTGCGGCGCCCAGCAGGCTTCGCGCGTCCTCGGCCCGGCCGCGCAACAGGCACATCCGCCCGTACAGGAAGACCGCCCACGCCTCGCCGCGCCGGTCGCCCGCGACCTGGTGGGCCTCCACGGCCCGCCTCAGCAGCGGTCCGGCCGCCCGCGGATCACCCCGGTCGCAGTGGACGGCGGCCCGGGTGAGCAGCGCCCAGCCGTCGGCGCACCGGTCGGAGGAGAGGGCGGAGAGGTGCCGCTCGGCCTCGCCGAGGCGGCCCCTGCGGTGGGCGGTGACGGCCCGTTCGAGGAGGACCGTGTGGTCGTCGGGGGCGTGGGCCAACGGTGGAGCGGCGCCCTCCCGGGCGTCCGTCGAGCCCACCAGAAGGAAGGACTCCGACCCGGCGAAGGCGCTGATCAGGTCGGAGAGAAGGGACCCGTCCGCCATCCCGGCGGGGATTCCGTCCGCCGTCCCCGCGGGGACTCCGTCCACCACCACGACGCAGGGATGTACGGCGAACACGCCCCGGCAGGCCTCGACGACCGTGTCCGCCACCTCGCCCGGCGTCCGCCCGGCCTCCCCCGACCGCTCCCCGGCGTCCGCCACCCGTAATCGGTGCACCAAAAGTCCCGCCTCGTCCGCGACCTCTCGTGCCACCGCGTCGAGAAACGCGGACCGGTCCGATTCGGGTCCGCCGCTCACCACCAGGAGCCGCTTGGTCTCCAACTCCCGCCGTGCCGCAGCGAGTTCGAGCGTGCGCCCGACGAACGACACCGAAGTCCCCCTCGTACCCGAACATCCCCACCGCGCTAGCGCGCCGCGGTCACCGTCACCCCCATGACCTCCCGGGCATGCCGGCTCGGCACCATTCCCAGGCGCCAAGCCTGCCATCCCGCGTCCAGGTCGACCCCCCGTTCGAGCAAGAGTTGGTACGCCTCCACGTAGTCGTCGAGCCTTCCGTCGCGGAGCGGGTGGCCGGTGCGGGAGAGCTGCGCCAGTTCCTCCTGGGCGACGGCGCTGCCCACTTCGAGGCCGCCCGGGGAGCCGTACGGCAGAAGGGTGCACCTCAGGAACCTGGCCCAGTCCTCGCCGCGCCGGTCCCCGTACGAGGCGAACAGGCCGGCCGCCTCGTCGCACAGGGCGAGGGCGACCGGCGTACGGGCGTTTCCGGCGTCGACCACCGCCAGCTCCAGGCAGGTCCACGCCTCGCCGTGGGCCACGCCGATGCGCTGGAAGTCGGCGCGCGCGTCCACCAGGAGCTGGCGCGCGAAGCCCGAGTTGCGCAGGGAGCCGGTCTGGGCGGCCCGTTGGTCTCGGGTGACGCGCGCCGAGTGGTGGCGGGCGCAGGCGAGCCCGTACACGTCCCGCATCCGCGAGAACATCGTGCGGGAGCGTTCCAGTTCACGGACCGCCTGGTCCAGGTTGCCGGTCTCCTCCAGGGACTGGCCCAGGTAGTAGATCGTCCATGCCTCGCCGCGCGCGTCCTCGTTCTCCCGGTGCCGGGAGGCCGCCTGGCGCAGACCGTCGACCGCGGTGGACGGGTCGCCGTCGACGAGGCGGGCGCGGGCCAGCTGGGTCAGGGCCCAGGCCTCGCCGCGGGCGTCGCGCGTACGGCCGTACAGGTCGAGGGCGTCACGCAACTCCCGTTCCGCGCGCGGTACGTCGCCCATCCGCAGGCCCAGCTGGCCGAGCTGGAAGTGGGCCCACGCCTCGCCGTGCACGGACTCGCCCGCGCGGTGCAGGACCAGGGCCTCGGTGAGCAGGTTCAGGGCGAGGGCGAGATGGCCCCGGTCGCGCTCCACGGCGGCCAGCGCGTGCATCGTCCACGCGCGGTCCGTCGCCAGCTCGGGGGAGGCCTGAAGGTCCATGGCCTCCTGGAGCTTGGCGGCCGCCTCGGTGAGGTTGCCCTGGTGGTGGAGGGTGATGCCGAGGGAGCCCAGGGCCCGTGCAGCGCCCGCGTCGTGGTGCGCCTCGAAGTAGAGGTTCACCACGGACGACAGGGTGGTGTGGGCCTTGTCCAGCTCGCCGAGCTGGCGGGCCGCGATACCGGTGCGCCACTGCACCGAGCGCACCAGCAGGCCCTGGTCGACGGCCTGCGTCAACTCGCTGATCTCACCGAGGCGGTAGAGGTCGCCGCGCAGCAGGCAGTAGTCGCACAGGGCGCCGAGGAGGTTCAGTACGGCCGCTTGGTTCACGCCTTCCGCGTGGCGCAGGGCGGCCGTGATGAAGCTCGACTCGTCGTCCAGCCAGCGCAGAGCCGCGTCGAGGGAGGTGAAGCCGTGCGGCCCGAACTGATCCGCCCGCGTCGACGTCTTGCCGTCGACCAGGCGGATCACCGAGTCGGCCAGCTCCGCGTAGTTCACGATCAGGCGTTCCTGGGCCGCCGTCCGCTCGGACGGCTCCTCCTCGTCGAGCAGCCGTGCCTGGGCGAAGGCCCGGACGAGGTCGTGCAGCCGGTAGCGGCTGCCGCGGACGTGGTCGATGAGGCCCGCCTGCGCGAGCGCGGTGAGGTGGCGGGTGGCCTCCTGCTCGTCCGTCGCGAGCAGGGAGGCCGCCGCGGCGGCGCCGAGCGAGGCACGGCCTGCCAGCGCCAGTCGGCGCAGCAGGCGCCTGGCCGTGTCGGTCTGGTCGGTGTAGCGCAGCCACAGCACCCGCTCGACCGGCTCCACGGGGCCGTACGCGCCGAGGTCGGAGGCCAGTTGGCGCGGGGTGCGCGGGCCGAGGGAGGAACCCGCGATGCGCAGGGCGAGGGGGAGGCTGCCGCACAGCTCCCGCACCTGGTCGGAGGCTTCGGCGTCGTACGGGTCCGGCTTCTCCTGGGCCGCCGCGTTGAGCAGTTCCTCGGCGCCCGCCGCGTCCAGGGCGTCGACCGGGAGCTGGTGCACCCAGGCGGCGAGGTCGGCGGGCAGGTCCAGCGGTTTGCGGGCCGTGACCAGGACCAGGCTCTCCGAGCGCTCGGGGACCAGGGCGCGGACCTGCTCGGCGTCGCTCGCGTCGTCGAGCACGATCGTGACGGGCAGGCCCGTCAGATGCTGGTGGTACAGCTCGCTGAGGCGTCTGACCTGCTGGTCCTGCGAGGAACGCTCACGGAAGAGGAGCTGCTCGCGGGGTGCGCCGAGCCGGTTGAGGAGGTGGAGCATGGCGTCGCGGGTGGTGAGGGGCGGCTCCTCGGTGCTGTCGCCGCGCAGGTCCACCACGCACGCGCCGCGGAACTGGTCCTTCAGGCTGTGCGCCGCCCGGATCGCGAGGGTGCTGCGGCCCGATCCGGGGGCGCCGTGCAGGACGACCACGGTCGGCTTCGTCTCGGTGCCGGCGCGAGCCGCGTGCACCCACTGCGCCACCCGGGACAGCTCGGTCCGGCGCCCGGTGAACGGGCCGGCCGGCTCGGGAAGCTGCCCGAAGGACTGCTCCAGTACGTTGCGTCTGCGCGCCGCGGCACTCTTGTCGGTGCGCCGCAGCTGGGGAGCGCCCTGCTTGGCCCCCGTGGAGGCGCTGAGCACCCGCTGCTGATCGAGGAACGGCCGGATGCCCCGTACCTCCAGCGCCGTCAGCCACTGGAGCCGCAACTGCTCGGGGCCGCCCGGCTGGCCCAGGGCTCCCGCCCTGCGGCTCGCGGCCGGCACGTGCGAGGCGGTCACCTTGAGCACGGTGGCCGCCGCGCCCACCACGGCGACGGTCGCCCCCGCGCCCACGGCCGCTGCGGCGCCCGTGCCCAGCGCCAGGTCCGCCGCGCAGGCCGCGACGGCGGCAACCACCGCCACCAGCAGGGGAGTTCCGGCGCCCTCCCGGGCGTACCGCTGTCCGAACGTCAGCCGGCCGGCCTCCGCCTCGTCCAGCGCCCGGGTGTACGTCCCGTACTCCTCGGCGGCGGCCTCTGCCATGGTGTCGAGCGCGGCCCGGGCCCGTGACAGCAACACGGCCCCGTCGCTCCGCCCGCCCGAGCGCCGCACCTCTTCCTCCACGGCCCGGGCCAACAGCCGCTCGGCCTCCGCCCGATGGCCTTCCCGCATGTCACGTCCCCCTTCGGCGGCAACTCCCTTGCGTTTCAAGTGTCCTTGGTGGGGGGCGTGAGCGCGAGGGTGCGACGCGATCAATGGGCGGCTGCGCCCGGCGCGTCAGGGGCCGGGGACTGCGGCAGGATGGACCCATGCCGAACCGACTGGCCCACGAGACGTCCCCCTACCTGCTCCAGCACGCCGACAACCCCGTCGACTGGTGGCCCTGGTCGGCAGAGGCCTTCGAGGAGGCCCGTGAGCGGGGTGTGCCCGTGCTGCTCAGCGTCGGGTACAGCAGCTGTCACTGGTGTCACGTCATGGCGCACGAGTCCTTCGAGGACGAGGCGACCGCGGCCTACCTCAACGAGCACTTCGTCAGCGTCAAGGTCGACCGCGAGGAGCGGCCCGACGTCGACGCCGTCTACATGGAGGCCGTGCAGGCGGCCACGGGGCAGGGCGGGTGGCCCATGACCGTGTTTCTCACGCAGGATGCGGAGCCCTTCTATTTCGGGACGTACTTTCCGCCCGCGCCCCGGCACGGGATGCCGTCGTTCCGGCAGGTGCTGGAGGGGGTGCGCGGGGCCTGGACCGATCGCAGGGGCGAGGTCGCCGAGGTCGCGGGGAAGATCGTGCGGGATCTCGGCGAGCGGGAGATGAGCTTCGGGAGCGGCGGGGTGCCCGGCGAGGAGGACCTGGCCGGTGCGCTGCTCGGGCTCACCCGGGAGTACGACGCCTCGCGCGGCGGTTTCGGGGGCGCGCCCAAGTTCCCGCCGTCCATGGTGATCGAGTTCCTGCTGCGGCATCACGCACGGACCGGTTCCGAGGGCGCTCTCCAGATGGCGCAGGACACCTGTGAGCGGATGGCGCGGGGCGGGATCTACGACCAGTTGGGCGGGGGGTTCGCGCGATACTCCGTGGATCGCGAGTGGGTTGTGCCCCATTTCGAGAAGATGTTGTACGATAATGCACTTTTGTGCAGGGTGTATGCGCATCTCTGGCGTTCGACCGGCTCCGAGCTCGCCCGTCGCGTCGCCCTGGAGACCGCCGACTTCATGGTGAGCGAACTCCGCACGAACGAAGGCGGGTTCGCCTCCGCGCTCGACGCCGACAGCGACGACGGCACGGGGAAGCACGTCGAGGGGGCGTACTACGTGTGGACCCCGCGACAGCTCCGCGAGATTCTCGGCGCGGAGGACGGCGAACTCGCCGCCCGGTACTTCGGAGTGACGGAGGAGGGGACCTTCGAGGAGGGCTCCTCCGTGCTGCAACTGCCGCAGCAGGACGAGTTGTTCGACGCGGAGAAGGTGGCCGGCATCCGGCGTCGGCTGCTCGCCGCGCGGGCCGAGCGGCCCGCTCCCGGGCGCGACGACAAGATCGTCGCCGCCTGGAACGGGCTGGCCGTCGCCGCCCTCGCGGAGACCGGCGCCTACTTCGACCGCCCCGACCTCGTGGACGCCGCGATCGCCGCCGCGGATCTCCTCGTACGGGTGCACATGGACGACCGGGCGCGGCTGTCCCGTACCAGCAAGGACGGGCAGGCCGGGGCCAACGCGGGGGTGCTGGAGGACTACGCGGACGTCGCCGAGGGGTTCCTCGCGCTGGCCTCCGTCACCGGGGAAGGGGTGTGGCTGGAATTCGCCGGGTTCCTGCTGGACCAGGTGATCGCGCAGTTCACCGATCCCGAGTCCGGCGCGCTGTACGACACCGCGGCCGACGCCGAGCGGCTCATCCGCCGGCCCCAGGACCCCACCGACAACGCCACGCCCTCCGGCTGGAGCGCGGCGGCCGGTGCCCTGCTGAGCTATGCCGCCCAGACCGGCGCCGAGCCCCATCGGACCGCCGCCGAAAGGGCGTTGGGCGTCGTGAAGGCGCTCGGGCCGCGTGCTCCCCGTTTCATCGGCTGGGGGCTCGCGGTGGCGGAGGCGCTGCTCGACGGGCCACGTGAGGTCGCGGTCGTGGGGCCGGAGGGGCATCCCCTGACCAAGGCCCTGCACCGGACGGCGCTGCTCGGTACCGCGCCGGGTGCCGTGGTGGCCGTGGGCACTCCGGAGAGTGACGAGCTGCCGCTCCTCGTCGACCGCCCCCTCGTGCAGGGCGAACCCGCCGCGTATGTCTGCCGTAACTTCACTTGTGACGCTCCGACGACCGATCCCGACCGGCTCCGAACGGCTCTGAGCAGCTGAAATATAGATCATCGGACTGCTCATCAACCGGCTGAAACGCGACCAGTGTTCGAAATGTTCAGCAAATGATCCGACTGTGATGAAACACGCTCTTCACCAGATCAGCCTGTGCGCTTCACAGACCGCCCATAGTCTCTGCATCGTGACGCGGCGGATGTGACACATCGTCGCGACTGGGGGTTTTGGGATCTGGGGGGATCTGTTGCTCACGTCTGTCTTTATTGCTGCCGTTTCACTGGCCCTGTTCTGGATGGCGGCGTTCACTCTCTGGTGGCAGATGCACGCGTGGCGCACGCCCGAGGTGCTGGCGTCCACCCGGTTCAGCAGACCGGACGGCGATGACCGGCTGGCGTTCTCGCTGCTGCTGCCGGCCCGCCACGAACAGGCCGTGCTCGACCACACCATCCAGCGACTGCTGGAATCGAGCCACACCGACTTCGAGATCATCGTCATCGTCGGGCACGACGATCCGGAGACCACCGAGGTCGCCCGGCGGGCCGAGGCCCGCGACGAGCGGGTGCGGGTCGTCGTCGACCACCACGAGAAGAAGAACAAGCCGAAGGCCATGAACACGGCGCTGCCGCACTGCCGCGGCGATGTCGTCGGGGTCTTCGACGCCGAGGACCAGGTCCATCCGGAGCTGCTCGCCCATGTCGACCACGCGTTCCGCACGACGGGTGCGGACGTCGTCCAGGGCGGGGTCCAGCTCATCAACTTCCACTCCAACTGGTACAGCCTGCGCAACTGCCTGGAGTACTTCTTCTGGTTCCGCTCGCGGCTGCACCTTCATGCGCAAAAAGGTTTCATCCCGCTCGGCGGCAACACCGTCTTCGTACGGACGGACGTACTGCGGGAAGCGGACGGCTGGGACCCCGAGTGCCTCGCCGAGGACTGCGACCTGGGGGTACGGCTCTCCAGCGTCGGCAAGAAGGTCGTCGTCGCCTACGACTCCGACATGGTGACCCGGGAGGAGACCCCGGGCAGCCTGGTGTCACTGATGAAGCAGCGCACCCGGTGGAACCAGGGCTTCCTGCAGGTCTACCGCAAGAAGGACTGGAAGCAACTGCCGGGATTCGGACAGCGGTTGCTCGCCCGCTACACGCTGATGACGCCGTATCTGCAGGCCGTCTCCGGGGTGGTCATCCCGCTCAACGTGGCCATCGCGCTCTTCCTCGACGTGCCCGTCGGGATCGCCTTCATCACCTTCCTGCCGGCCGTGACCGCCCTGGTCACCTTCGTCTTCGAGCTCGTCGGACTGCACGACTTCGGCAAGCAGTACGGGCTCCGCGTCCGATTCGTCCACTATCTGAAGCTCGTGGTCGGTGGCCCCTTCTATCAGGTGCTCCTCGCCGGTGCGGCCGTCCGTGCCGTCTGGCGTGAGCAAAGGGGCCGCAACGACTGGGAGCTGACCAGTCATGTCGGTGCGCACCTCACCGAGGCCGAAGCGACCCACTAGGGCCCGAGGTCACCCGCCGGGCATCCGGTCCGAGATCCGGCGGGCGGCCTTGGTTCCGTACGCCCTGGTGCCGCTGGCCTTGGGCCCGTATCTACCGAAACATACCGAAAGTCCCGAGAGGACCTTCCCGCGTGACCTCGACACTTCCCGCGGTGACCACGTCCACGGTCCCCGCGACGCGACCCACCGTGCCCGACATCGTCCACGACCGCCCGCCGCTCCAGCGGCTGCGCACCTCGCGCGCCGACCTGCTGCTGTGCGGCGCCCTGCTGCTGGCGATCATCGTCGTGCAGGGCTGGAACATCACCGACTACCCGTCCCTCAGCGACGACGAGGGCACCTACCTGGCCCAGGCGTGGGCCGTGCAGCAGGGCAAGGGCCTCGCGCACTACACGTACTGGTACGACCACCCGCCGCTGGGCTGGATCCAGATAGCCGCACTGACCTGGATCCCCGCCCACCTCAGCCCCTCGCTGATGACGGTCGGCTCGATGCGCGTCGCGATGCTCGCGGTCAGCGCCGCCAGCTCGGTCCTGCTGTACGTCCTCGCGCGCCGTCTCTCGCTGCCGAGCTGGGCCGCGGGCCTCGCGATGGTGCTCTTCGGGCTCTCCCCGCTGTCGGTCGTGCTCCAGCGCGAGATCTTCCTCGACAACATCGCGGTGATGTGGACGCTGCTCGCGTTCTGCCTCGCCGCGTCCCCGAGCCGGCACCTCTGGCACCACTTCGGGGCGGGCATCGCGGCCGCGGCCGCCGTGCTCACCAAGGAGACGATGCTCGTCGTCCTGCCCGCGCTCCTGGTCACCATGTGGCGCCACGGCCACCGCGACACCCGCAAGTTCGCGCTCACCGGAGCCATCACCGCCTGCACCCTGATCGGCCTCGCGTACCCGCTGTTCGCCCTGCTCAAGGGTGAACTGTTCCCGGGCGCGGGCCATGTCTCGCTCTGGGACGGCATCACGTACCAGATGAGCCGACCCGGCTCCGGCTTCATCCTCGACCCCGGCACCGGCTCGTACGGCGTGCTGCACTCCTGGCTCTACTACGACCGGGTGCTGATCATCGGCGGCCTCGCCGGAGCCCTGCTGCTCCTGGCCACCTGGCGGTGGTCCGTCACCGCCCGGGCCCTCGCCGGACCCGCCCTCACGGTGGCGATCCTCGCCCTGGTGGCGCTGCGCCCGAGCGGCTATCTGCCCGCGATGTACATCATCCAGGCGCTGCCGTTCCTCGCGCTGGTCCTCGCCGGAGGCGCCGCCAGCCTCGCCCATCTGGTGTTGCGCAGGTGGCGGAGCGACGAGGAGAAGCCCTACGTCACCTGGGGACGGCGGGTGACGGCGGCCGCGCTCGTGGCGGTCGCCGCGCTCTACGTGCTGCCGCGCTGGTACGACGGCGACCACACCGCCGTCACCGCCGACGCCAACGCCCCCTACCGGGCGGCGGCCACCTGGCTGAAGACCGAGGTCCAGGACCCGGCGGCCACCCGGGTCCTGGTCGACGACGCCCTCTGGCTCGACCTGGTCCACGACGGCTACCGGCCCGGGCTCGGCGTCATCTGGTTCTACAAGGCGGACCTCGACCCCGCGGTGACCAAGACGATGCCGCGCGGCTGGAAGGACATCGACTACGTCGTCGCCTCCCCGACGGTGCGGCGTGACGCGGTCGACCTGCCCAACGTCAAGGCGGCCATCGAACACTCGACGCCGGTCGCCACCTTCGGCAAGGGCGCCGACCGGATCGAGATCCGGCAGATCGACGGGAGCACGGCAAACACCATGACCACGACGACGTCCGGGGGCAGTCGATGAGCAGCTTCGAGAGCACCGTCCCCGGGGAGCTCGGCGATCCCGCCGTAAGGGCGGTCGAGGTGCCCGAACCGGGCGCCGTCACCATCGTCGTACCGACCTTCAACGAGTCCGCGAACATCCGTGAACTCCTTCGCCGGATCACCGAGTCGGTGCCCGACCGGCTGCCCTGCGAGGTCGTCTTCGTGGACGACTCCACGGACGACACCCCCGAGGTGATCTCCCGGGAGGCCCAGGACTGCCCGTTCCCGGTGACCGTGCTGCACCGCGAGGAAGCCGTGGGCGGGCTCGGCGGCGCCGTCGTCGAGGGACTGAAGGCGGCGAGCTCCGACTGGATCGTCGTCATGGACGGCGATCTCCAGCATCCGCCGTCCCTGATACCGGAGTTGGTGGCCTCGGGGGAGCGGTCCGCCGCCGGGCTCGTCGTCGCCAGCCGGTACATCAAGGGCGGCAGCCGCGAGGGACTCGCGGGCGGCTACCGCATCGCCGTCTCGCGCGGCGCGACCTGGCTGACCAAGACGCTCTTCCCGCGCCGGCTGCGCGGCATCAGCGATCCGATGAGCGGTTTCTTCGCGATCCGCCGCAGCGCGGTCACCGCCGACATCCTCCAGCCGCTCGGCTACAAGATCCTCCTCGAACTCGCCGTCCGCAGCCGCCCCCGCCAGGTCACCGAGGTGCCCTTCGTCTTCCAGGACCGGTTCGCGGGCGAGTCCAAGTCGACCGCGCAGGAGGGCTTGCGGTTCCTGCGCCACCTCGTCGGGCTGCGCACCGCCTCGCCGGTCGCCCGGATGGTCGTCTTCGGCCTGATCGGCGCCACCGGCTTCCTGCCGAACCTGCTCGGCCTGTACGCGCTCACCGCCGCCGGAATGCACTACGTACCGGCCGAGATCCTCGCCAACCAGCTCGGCGTCGCCTGGAACTTCCTGCTCATCGAGCATCTGCTGTTCCGCGAGCGCCGCAGGCACCGCACCTGGTGGGACCGGGTGGGCCGGTTCGGACTGCTCGCCAACGCCGACCTGGTGCTGCGCATCCCGCTGATCGCCCTGTTCGTCGGCCACTTCGGGATGGGCGCCCTGTCCGCCACCGCGCTGGCCCTGGTGATGACCTTCGTCCTGCGCTTCGTGGGCACCGAGGCGCTGGTCTATCTGCCGCGCCGCGGCGGCGAGGCCCCGGGCGGGAGCCGCAGCCGCACAACGAGGAGAGCCGCGTGAAACATCTGGCACGACCCAGACGGAGAACCTCACTGCTGGCCGTGGCGGGCCTGGCCGCCGGGCTGCTGCTCGTCTCGCCCCAGCCCGCCTCGGCCGCCAACCTCGTCACCAACCCGGGTTTCGAGACCGACGGCACGGACGGCATGCCGTCCTGCTGGGAGAAGTCCGGCTGGGGCGACAACGACTTCACCTTCGCCACCGTCGCCGACTCCCACTCCGGCTCCAAGGCCATGAAGGTCACGCTGACCCGGCGCGTCGACGGCGACCGCAAGGCCCTGATCACGGAGTCCGCGACCTGCGCGCCGGTGGTCACCGTGGGCAAGCAGTACGACCTCGGCCTCTGGTACAAGTCGACGACACCGGACACCGCGATCACCCTCTTCCGGCACGACACCACGGCGGGCTGGCAGTACTGGACCGACCTCAAGACGCTGGACATGGCGGCGAGCTGGACGCAGGCGAGCGTCCGTACGCCCGCCGTCCCGGCCGGTACCGACCGCATCACCTGGGGCGTCTCGGTGTACGGCACCGGCTCGGCGACCACCGACGACTACACGATGAAACAGGTCTCCGACCCCATCCCGCCGGCCACCTGCACCGCCACGGCCGACCAGTGTGCCAACGGCCGCTGGGACGTGCTGCCCACGCAGAACCCGGTGCGCTCCATGCACTCCGTCGTCCTCAACAACGGCAAGGTGCTGCTGATCGCCGGGTCCGGCAACAGCGAGGAGAACTTCGACGCGGGCACCTTCACCAGCGCGGTCTACGACCCGGTGAACGGCACGTACAAGGTGATCCCCACGCCGAAGGACATGTTCTGCTCGGGGCACGTCCAGCTCGCCGACGGGCGGGTGCTGGTGATGAGCGGCAACAAGGCGTTCCCGGTCGCGGGCGGCCACGGCTACGAGGGGTACAAGGACTCGTACATCTTCGACCCGGTCACCGAGACGTACAGCAAGACGAACGACCTGAACGACGGTCACTGGTATCCGTCGGCCACCGAGCTCGGCAACGGTGACGTCATCTCGTTCGGCGGACTGCGCGAGGACTCCACCGGGTCGGTGACGGCCGAGCGCTGGTCGGCGGCGCAGCAGCAGTGGCTGCCGCTGTGGCAGGTCAACCAGACCTGGTCGTACTGGGGTCTGTACCCGTCGATGATCCTGATGCAGGACGGGCGGCTCTTCTACTCGGGCAGCCATGTCTTCGGCAACGGCACACCCGGCACGGGCTCGGCGATCTACGACTACGACGCGAACACCGTCACGGCGATCCCCGGGCTCCAGAGCAAGGACGAGCGCGACCAGTCCGCGAGCGTGCTGCTGCCCCCGGCCCAGGACCAGAAGGTGCTGACGATCGGCGGCGGCAACATCGACTCCAACCCGGAGGCGAACCGGCTCACCGACATCATCGACCTGAAGGCCGCGAACCCGGCGTACACCGTCGGCCCGCAGATCCCGCAGGGCACGGTCGACCTCGGCAACGGCAAGGTCGCCGAGACCGGCAACCAGGGCAAGATGTACGTCTCCGCCGTCCTCCTGCCGGACGGCAAGGTGCTGGAGACGGGCGGCGGCCTGCACAACCGCGCCAACCCCGTCTTCGAGGCGTCGATGTTCGACCCGGCGACCTCCACCTTCGACCCGGTGGCCGCCGACCCCGAGGCGCGCGGCTACCACTCCTCCGCGTTCCTGCTGCCCGACGGCCGGGTGATGGCCACCGGTGACAACCCGGGCAACGGCACCTGGAACCACAACGTGTCCATCTACACCCCGCCCTACCTCCTCAAGGGCACCCGTCCGACGATCACCTCGGTGATCGACAACGAGTGGGTGTACGGGGACACGCAGCGCATCACGGTCGACCGGCCCATCGTGAAGGCCGAGCTGATCCGCCCGGCCGCGGTGACGCACTCCTCCGACCCGAACCAGCGTTTCGTGGACCTGCCGCTGTCGGTGGACGGCAACAACGTCGACCTGAACGTGACGAGCAACCCCAACATGGCCCCGCCGGGTTGGTACATGCTCTTCGCGGTCGACGCCAACGGCGTCCCCTCGGTCGCCAAGTGGGTCCACCTCCAGGGCCCCGCCGCCCTGGCCACGGACACCGCCTCGGCGCACGTCCACTCCTTCGCCGACTCCCTGGAGGGCACGGTCACCAAGGGCGGCAAGAAGCGGACCTCGCAGAAGGTCAGCACCACGATCTCCGGCTGCGACCGGCACTACGGCACGATCAACGTCTGCGTGCCGACCGTCTTCCCGGACGGCGTCAAGAAGACGACGGCCTCGCGCTGCGCCTGGCTGAAGACGAACGACTACGGCCGTCTGAAGGTCAACGGCAAGGACGACCCGCTGGGTCTCGACCCGAACAAGGACGGGCTGGCCTGCGGAGCCAAGGACCTCAAGCGCCGCTAGGCGTCTGGCTCCCGAACTCGGCGAGGGCGCGCTCCACGATGGCCTCCAGGCTGTCGTGGTGCGCGCCCTTCCAGTAGGCGCGCCCGCACTCCTCGCACTGGGCGAACACGTCGTAGGACCGCTCGGTGCCACCTTCCAGCTGGTCCACGACCTGCTCCTTCGTGGCCTCCTTGAGCAGGCCGTTGCAGGCGGTGCAGCGCGTCCAGGGCCTCAGCTCGGGTGCGAACCGGCCGAGTACGTCCTGGAGTTGGTCATCGGGCCGGGTGCTGTAGACGAACGCGCCCGCCCACAGCTCGCGGCGGCGCAGCAGCCCCCGGTCGCGGCTGAGCATCACGCGCCGCTCGGCGGCGGAGCGTGCGGCGAGGGCCGGGTCGCCGATGTCCGTCGACTCGTACGCCGCGTCGACTCCGAGGAGGCGCAGCCGGCGCGCGAGGGTGCCGAGGTGGACGTCGAGGAGGAAGCGGAGCGGGGCGCCGGGGACCTGCTGGGGGCGCGTTACCGGCTGTACGGTCACGGACTCGCCGGCCGCCGGGATGTGCGACACGGGCAGTTCCCGGCCGTCCACGAGGAGCGTGCCGACCTCGGTCAGCGGAACGCCGAGGGATTCGACGACATGGCCGAGGGTCGAGACGCCGTCGGTGGTGAGGGCCCGGCGCCGCTCGCGCGGGACGAAGACCGTCAGTTCGGGGGCGAAGGCGACATGGATCTCGGGTCCGTTCACCCGGTCAGGATGTCACGCCGGAGAGCCCTGGTCTCGGGGGTTTTGGGTGGGGAGGCCGTGTTCCAGGACGTCCATCGTGCGGTCCACCAGATCGGAGAACTCGTCCCGGTGGTCGTTCTCCGCCCAGTACAGGGAGGTCTCCATCAGGCCGCCGATGAGTGCCATCGCGTAGACCCGCACCTCCAGGCTGTCCGGGTCCCGGCCGGTGCGTTCGCCGATCGCCTGGCAGAGCATGGTGCCGGTGACCGACATGCTCTCCATCATCCGCGAGCGCACCGCCGGGACCTGGACCATCAGGTGGGTTCGCAGTCGGGAGATTTCGGGGTCGTCCTTGATGCCGAGCCGGATGGCCTTCTGCATCACATAGCGGAGGGTGTCCATCCACGGCTCGTCCTTGGGCCGGGCCCGCAGCTCCTCCATGATGAGCGGGTCGAACTCGTCCGTGAGGACGATGTCCTCCTTGGTGGGGAAGTAGCGGAAGACGGTCGACGGCGACACCTCGGCGCGCTCGGCGATCTGCTCGATCGTCGTCGCGTCGTACCCCTGTTCCCTGACGAGTGCGTATGTCGCGGTGCGGATCGCCTCGCGGGTCTTGATCTTCTTCCGCTCGCGGAGTCCCAGTTGAGGGCGGTCGGCGGGGCTGAAGGGGGAGGGTGCGGCCGTCATGCTGTTCATTGTCCGGCATCCGCGACAACGGTGACCATGGCCGGGTCCTCGTCCTCCTTCGTGGCGTGCGTGACCGGGGTGTTGGGCAGGAACGCCGCGGCCAGCAGGGCGGTGACGAGGGCCGCGACGCCGCACACCAGCAGGACCAGGCCCATGCCATGGACGTACGCGCTGTTCGCGGAGGCCACGAGATCGGCCGAGCCCGCCTTCTGGGCGACGATGTGCGCCGCGACCACGGACTCCCCGGCGGTGTCGGCGGCCTTCGCGGGCAGCCCGGTGACGTCGAGGCGGTCGCGGAAAGTGCCGGCCAGCAGGCTGCCGAGGAGGGCGATGCCGATCGCGCTGCCGACCTGGCGCGTCGTCATGAGGAGCCCGGAGCCGCTGCCGGCCCGGTCGCGGGGCAGGGCGCCGAGGGCGCCGTCCATCGCGGGCACGACCGAGAAACCGAAGCCGAAGCCGGTGACGGACAGCCACAGCGCGGTGAAGCCGTAGCCCGAGTCGACCGTCGTACGGCTGCCGAGCAGCGCGGCGAAGGCCAGTACCACCAGTCCGGCGGTGACCACCGCGCGGGAGCCGAACCGGGCGACGACCGGCTGTGCGGCCCGGGCCGCGACGATCAGGCCGCCCATCATGGGCAGCAGCCGCAGGCCGGTGCCGAAGGCGTCGTGGCCGAGCACCGCCTGAAGATACGGCGGCAGCACGAACAGCAGGCCGGACAGGACGAACATCACCAGGGTCGCCGCGATCGTGTTGAACAGGAACCCGCGGTGGGTGAGCAGCGACATGTCGAGCATGGGGCGTTCCACGCGCCGCTCGCGCAGCACCAGGGCGGCGATCAGAACGGCGGCCCCAGCGAGCATGCCCACGATCAGCGGGTCGCCCCAGCCGCGGCCGGGCGCCTCGATGATCGCGTAGATGAGGGCGCCGAGGCCTGCCGCGGTGAGCGCGGTGGAGAGGGTGTCGACCTTGGGGGAGGCGGGGTCGCGGGTCTCGGGCAGCAGGAAGACGCAGGCGGTGATGCCGATCGCGGCCATCGGGACGTTGACCAGGAAGACCGAGCCCCACCAGAAGTGGTTGAGCAGCCAGCCGCCGATGATCGGGCCGAGCGGCAGACCGAGCGACGAGGCGGCGGAGATGATGCCGACGGCCTTGGTGCGCTCGTCGGGTCCGAAGAGCGAGGGCAGCACGGACAGGGCGAGCGGCATGACCAGCGCGGCGCCGAGGCCCATCACCGTGCGGGCCACGATGACCCAGTTGACGTCGTCGGCCAGGGCGCCGGCCACGGAACCCGCGAGGAAGATCCCGAGCCCCACGACGAGCATCCGCCGCCGTCCGAACCGGTCGCCGAGCAGTCCCGCCGGGAGCATCAGCGCGGCGAAGACGATCACGTACGCGTCCGCCATCCACTGCTGCTGGCCGGTGGTGGCGCCGAGTTCGCCCGCCATCGTCGGCAGGGCCACGTTGAGGATCGTCGTGTCGAAGCCGAGCGTGAGCATGCTCGCGACCAGGGCCCCGAGGGCCCACCAGCGGCGCGGGTCGCGCCGTACGCCATCGTCTTGCGTGACAGTAACCATGAAATGAGAGTAACTGTCAAAAGATGGTTGATGTCAATGGGGATGGACTGTCGGGGCATACAAAAATGGCCACGGCTCGGAAGCCGTGGCCATTCAGGGAGGAAGGGGGGTGCGCTACCCGTGCTGGTAGGCCACCAGTGAGATGCCCACGTAGTGCACGACGAACGCCGCGAGGGTGAGGGAGTGGAAGACCTCGTGGAAGCCGAACCAGCGGGGTGAGGGGTTGGGGCGCTTGATCCCGTAGATCACTCCGCCCGCGCTGTAGAGCAGTCCGCCGACGATCACCAGGACCAGCACGGCGATGCCGCCCGTGCGCATGAAGTCCGGCAGGAAGAAGACGGCCGCCCAGCCCATCGCTATGTAGCAGGGGGTGTAGAGCCAGCGCGGGGCGCCGACCCAGAACACCCGGAAGATGATCCCCGCCGCCGCGGCGGCCCAGATGCTCCACAGGAGCCACTGCCCCTTGGCGCCGGGGAGCAGCAGCATCGTCAGCGGTGTGTAGGTGCCGGCGATGATCAGGAAGATGTTGGCGTGGTCGAGTCTGCGCAGCACGCCGTCCATCCGCGGGCTCCAGTTGCCGCGGTGGTAGAGCGCGCTCACTCCGAACAGGAGGCAGGCCGTCAGGACGAAGATCCCGCAGGCGATGCGGGCCCGCGTGGAACTGGCCAGAGCGGTGAGCACCAGACCGGAGATCAGGACGGCCGGGAACATGCCGAGGTGCAGCCAGCCGCGGAGCTTGGGCTTGACCGGATGCGACGGGGAGAGCGCTGCGGGACTGCGGCCTGCGGCCGGCGAGTCCGTGGGCGCGTCGGGGACGGGCGCAGTCATAGGCGGAATCCTACCTACGGAACCGTAAGTTACGTGTCAGTACGGCGCACTGAACAGCCAAGAGTGGCCATGTTCTCACGAGCGTGGCGCAAGGCGGCGCACGCGCAAAAAAACCTTCAGCTGAACCCAACGTGTACGCAAAGAATCGCGGATACACGTGGCGATGGTCACTCCGCTCACGTGTGAGGCCCTCTGGACATATGGGCGAACCCGTCGGATGATCAAATGAGTGCGGTCGGCACCGGATGAGCGCCTTGGGTCTCTACACCCCGAAGCATCCGGGTCGCAGCCCCCACGGGGCCTCAACAAAAAACCCCTCATCTAGGAGCAATCGTGGCGCGCGACATCGCGGCTCCCTCCACCGTCCCCACCCAGCACAAGGAACTGATCTCGTGGGTCAACGAGATCGCAGAACTGACCCAGCCGGACAACGTGGTCTGGTGTGACGGATCCGAGGCCGAGTACGAGCGCCTGTGCGAGGAGCTCGTTCACAAGGGCACCTTCAAGAAGCTCGATCCGATCAAGCGCCCGCATTCCTACTACGCCGCTTCCGACCCGACCGATGTCGCGCGGGTCGAGGACCGGACGTTCATCTGCTCCGAGAAGGAGGAGGACGCGGGCCCGACCAACCACTGGAAGGCGCCCGCCGAGATGCGGGAGATATTCGCGGGGGAGAAGGGCATCTTCCGCGGCTCGATGAAGGGCCGGACGATGTACGTCGTCCCGTTCTGCATGGGCCCGCTCGGCTCCGACCTCTCCGCGATCGGCGTCGAGATCACCGACTCCGCCTACGTCGCCGTGTCCATGCGCACCATGACCCGCATGGGACAGCCCGTCCTCGACGAGCTCGGCACCGACGGCTTCTTCGTGCGTGCTGTGCACACGCTCGGAGCGCCGCTGGCCGAGGGACAGGCGGACGTGCCGTGGCCGTGCAACTCCACCAAGTACATCTCGCACTTCCCCGAGTCCCGCGAGATCTGGTCCTACGGCTCCGGCTACGGCGGCAACGCGCTGCTCGGCAAGAAGTGCTACGCCCTGCGTATCGCGTCCGTCATGGCGCGTGACGAGGGCTGGCTCGCCGAGCACATGCTCATCCTGAAGCTGACCCCGCCCACCGGTGAGTCCAAGTACGTCGCCGCCGCCTTCCCGAGCGCCTGCGGCAAGACCAACCTCGCCATGCTGGAGCCCACCGTCTCCGGCTGGACGGTCGAGACGATCGGCGACGACATCGCGTGGATGCGGTTCGGCGAGGACGGCCGGCTGTACGCGATCAACCCCGAGGCCGGTTTCTTCGGCGTCGCGCCCGGTACCGGTGAGCACACCAACGCCAACGCGATGAAGACGCTGTGGGGCAACTCCGTCTTCACCAACGTCGCGCTCACCGACGACAACGACATCTGGTGGGAGGGCATGACGGAGGAGACTCCGGCCCACCTGACCGACTGGAAGGGCAACGACTGGACGCCGGAGTCCGGTACGCCCGCCGCCCACCCCAACGCCCGCTTCACCGTCCCCGCCTCGCAGTGCCCGATCATCGCGCCCGAGTGGGAGGACCCCAAGGGTGTGCCGATCTCGGCGATCCTCTTCGGCGGACGCCGCGCCACCGCCGTACCGCTGGTGACGGAGTCCTTCGACTGGAACCACGGCGTCTTCCTCGGCGCCAACGTGGCCTCCGAGAAGACCGCTGCCGCCGAGGGCAAGGTCGGCGAGCTGCGTCGCGACCCCTTCGCCATGCTGCCGTTCTGCGGCTACAACATGGGCGACTACATGGGGCACTGGGTCGACGTCGCCAAGGACAAGGACCAGGCGAAGCTTCCGAAGATCTACTACGTGAACTGGTTCCGCAAGAACGACGCGGGCAAGTTCGTGTGGCCGGGCTTCGGTGAGAACAGCCGCGTCCTGAAGTGGATCGTGGACCGCCTCGACGGCAGGGCCGAGGGCGTCGAGACCCCCATCGGCATCCTGCCGGCCAAGGGTGCGCTGGACACCAAGGGGCTCGACCTCTCCGAGGCCGACCTCGACTTCCTGCTCACCGTCGACAAGGACGTGTGGCGCGAGGAGGCGGCGCTCGTGCCCGAGCACCTCAACACCTTCGGCGAGCACACCCCGAAGGAACTGTGGGACGAGTACCGCGCGCTGGTGCGGCGCCTGGGCTGAGTTCCGAGTGGACGGCGGCCTCGCGGCTGCCGTCCACCCCTGAACTCCGCGGCCGGTCCGACTTGCCCTGACCTGCGACGTCGCCAGGCCGGCCGCGGGGACGACATCACGAACGGGCCCGGTGTGCGCGCCGTACAACGACGTACGGTGCGCACACCGGGCCCGTTTTCGCGCACGGCACGACGCGGCCGGCGGCGGCGACTTCGCGTGATCCGCATCGGGCCTACCCTTACGCGCGCCATGAACGGTGTGAAAAGGGCTTATTCATGGGTAATTCGCCTATGGTGACGTCATGCGCGGAATCCTGTTGGCCGGAGGCACCGGCTCGCGACTTTGGCCGTTGACCCGCTCGGTGTCGAAACAGCTGTTGCCGGTGTTCGACAAGCCCATGGTCTATTACCCGCTAACCACACTGGTGATGGCCGGTGTTCGCGAGATTCTGATCGTCACCACCCCCGAAGACCAGTTCCAGTTCCGTCGTCTGCTCGGCGACGGCACCCAACTGGGCCTGCGGCTGGAATACACGGCACAGGAGCGCCCGGAGGGCATTGCTCAGGCTTTCGTACTGGGAGCCGACTTCATCGACGGTGAGCCGGTCGCCCTGATTCTGGGCGACAACATCTTCCACGGCAGCGGCCTTGGTACACGGCTGGCCCGCCACGACGATCTGAAGGGCGGCAGGGTATTCGCCTATCAGGTCGCCAACCCCTCGGCCTACGGCGTGGTGGAGTTCGACGAACTGGGCCGAGCGCTGTCCATCGAAGAGAAACCGGACCGGCCCCGCTCCCGGTACGCCGTGCCCGGACTGTACTTCTACGACAACCAGGTCGTGGACATCGCCCGCGCTCTACGGCCGAGTGCCAGGGGCGAGTTGGAGATCACCGACCTCAACCGCGTCTATCTGGAAGCCGGGGCGCTGCACGTCACCCGGCTCGACCGGGGCACCGCGTGGCTTGACACCGGAACCTTCAACTCCATGGTCCAGGCCTCGGAATTCGTTCGGGTGATCGAGGAGCGTCAGGGCTTCAAGGTCGGCTGCGTCGAGGAGGCGGTCTGGCGGGCCGGCCTGATCGACGACCACCGGCTCCGGCAGCTGGCCCAGCCGCTGCTCAAGAGCGGATACGGCCACTATCTGCTGGGGCTTCTGGAGGACTCCCGCTACGTCGTCATGCCCCAAAGAGGCAGCGGATCGCGTCGCGAAGAACCGCTGCGGACAGGGCCGGGAGCTCCTGTGTGACGGTTGGTCGCCGCCGCCCGTCCCACCCTGCCCGCACAGGATGTGGATGGACGGCGGCGGCCACCGGTACCCCGGGGACCCGGTCCGCACGGATGCCCCGCCGAATGCCTTTGATGCCCGATCAGCTCCGGTGGTGCGGCTTCGCCTCCCGGTGGTGCAGCAGCACGAAGCCGCTCTGCTCCGCCGCCAGGTCGTACTCCGTACGGCGGTTCTCCGCCAACTGCGACTGTTCCGCTTCAACACTCAGTGGCTCGCCCGGCCACCCTCGTCCGCTGTCCGGAACCCATGTGTCCACCATGATCCATTGAGGGTTGGGGCGGCTGCCCGGCGAGCCGTAGAGGCCGACGCTCGTACGGTGGACGAGCTGGGGTACCAGCTCGTTGGACGCCTGGACCCTGGCGCCGTCGGGGATCTTGTCCATCAGACGATGGGCGACGGCGACGCGAGGGTCGGTCCGCCAGGTGTCCGGCTGGACCAGTTGGAACAGAGAGAAGTTCGGAAGGATCACGAGGGTGATGGCGGCGGAGCCCACGAGGTAGCGGCGCAGACTGCGCCCGCTCGTCCCACGTCGCACCAGGGCGTCGATGAAGGCCGCGAAAACGATCGGCATCAGGACGAGCGAGTAGTGGAAGCCGGTCCCCCAGTGCAGGCCGTTGCTCGACGTGAAGCGCCACACCAGAGTCGGCACGGCGACCCACAGCAGTGGGGACCGCATGGCCAGGAACACGGTGGGAGCGAGCACGAGGAGGAGTGTCGTCACCTTGGTCTCGGGGGTGACCAGACCGATCGTGCCCCGGTGGAGCAGATCCAGCAGACCGCCCGCACTGGCGCCGTTGGATCCCGGTGCTCCAGAACCGTCCTCGACCAGGGACCAATAGGCGAAGGACCCGCTCGGGTTGAAGCCCGGCAGAACTACGAACAGCGCCAGCACCGACCCGCAGAGGCCGGCTGTGGCCGTGAACAGTCCGAGCCCGCGGTCGCCCCGCCGGGCGATGACGAGACCGATGAGGACAACCGTGAGTCCGAGGTCCTCCTTCACGAAGAGCAGAGGCACAGCCCAGCACGCCGCGGCCATCAGCCGGTCATTGCCGAGGGCGGTCAGCGAGAACGCCAGGAGCGGAACAGCGAAGGCCACTTCGTGGAAGTCGTAGCCGACCCCACTCGCGATTCCCCAGGAGAGCCCGTAGCAGGCACCGATCACCGCACCGGCCGGGCCACCCAGGGTTCGGCGCGCCCACAGGGCCAGCGGGACGACGCTCACGGCGAGGAGCGCGGCCTGCACGACAAGGAGTGTTTCCGCTCCCCGCCATACCCAGTAGAAAGGCGCCACCAGCGCCAGGATGGGAGAGAAGTGATCGCCCAGGACGGGAAAGCCCTGGCCCTTCACTTCGGAGACCGGCAAGTGCCCTTCCGCGTATGAGCGGACGACCTGTTCGAAGATTCCCAGGTCATAGCTGCTCGTGAGCATCCGTTGGTGGAGACGGAGCGATACCGCCGCGTACATCACGAACAGCGCTCCCGCCATGGCCCAGATCCACCATGTGCCGTCGAAGCGGCCCTTGGGAGGTGGGTCGGGCATCGCCTCCTTCTGCAGGAGCGGTTGTTGCGTCGGGACCGTTGCGCTTTTGGTGGGCGATTTCTGCATCGAGAGCCCTTCAGGAAACCGGGAGTGGCGGCCATCAAGATGCCAGCAGCCTGCGTTATTCGACCTCGGTCAAACTCCTGTGTAGTCAGAATCCACCGAATGGCTGCACACGGCGGCCGCCGTGCGGCCTAAAGTCCCGCGACGGATGTCCCGAAGACAAGGACGTAGTAATCGGCGAAGAGACCTGAGTGGCGGAAGGAAGCAATCACGTGAGACCACTGGGCATCGAAGGGGCCTGGGTGGACACACCCAGGGCGTTCGAGGACAGCAGGGGGCGATTCCACGAGTGGTTCAAGAGCGACAGGTTCCACGATTCCATCGGCCAGGGGTTCTCACTCGAGCAGGCGAACTGCTCTCGCTCGGTTCGCGGAACTCTTCGCGGTATCCACTATGCGTCGGTCCCGCCGGGTCAGGCCAAGTACGTCACCTGCGTCAGCGGCGCCGTCCTCGACGTGGTGGTCGACATCCGCACCGGTTCCCCGAGCTTCGGGAAATGGGAGGCGGTGCGGCTCGATGACACGACGCACCGCTGCGTCTACCTCTCGGAAGGGCTGGGCCACGCCTTCATGGCGTTGGAGGACAACTCCACCGTCGTCTACCTGTGTTCGCAGGGATACGCGCCGCAGCGCGAGCACGGGATCGACCCGCTCGACCCGACGTTGGCCATCGCCTGGCCCGAGGACCTCGCACCGCGTCTTTCCGACAAGGACGCCGCGGCGCCCACGCTGGCGGAAGCCGAGCGGCAAGGTCTGCTGCCCTCCTTCGAGGACTGCAGTGCGTATCGCGGAAGTCTCGTGAGCAGGGCCTGAGAGAGCTGCCCTTCGGCGGAGCCCCGCCCTTGCGGCGGGGCGACAACGGTCGCGGCGACGCCCTGCCGCCCGAATCACCGCGTGTCAGTCTCCACGACCTCGCGCTTTGAAAAGTCAGTACTTCGCCGGAATCTGCCTCCTCCGCCCTGTGAAGGAAAATCCGGGGAAATCGCGGAGAAATGCGGCCGGTGTCGTCCCGGTCGTCCCGGACCGTCCGGCATTGAGGCCGCACGGGTGATCCTCGTTTACGACACGGGGCAACTCGTGATCATTCAATCGCGGAGAGTAAAGAATAGGTCTGTCCGTAGCCGTAGGCGTAGGCGTACGCGACACGCTTGCGAGTAAAGCGCACCGAGTGCGCGCGCATGCGATGTGGTCACTCCAAGTTCGCAAGAAAGGTTCTCTGGTGAGCCGTAGAACGATCCGAAGTTCCCGCTTGAAGACCGCCACTCTGGTGTCGGCAAGCGCGCTTGCTGTCGCACTCAACGTCGTCCCGAGCACGACGGCCATCGCCGACGCGATCCACAGGTCCGGCGCCGACGTCAGCGCGGGGCTGCCCGGCCCGAACGGCGTCAAGAGTGCCGTCGGCGGTGGTCATGGTGACCGCGGGCCGCAGGGACCGCGCGGCCACGATGGCAAGCGGGGCCCCCAGGGGCCGCAGGGTCCGCAGGGTCCACAGGGCAAGAAGGGTCACCAGGGTGCCCAGGGCGCCCAGGGTGCGCAGGGTCCGCAGGGTCCGCAGGGTCCGCAGGGCGCCCAGGGTAAGAACGGGGCCCAGGGCGCTCAGGGCGCGCAGGGTGCTCAGGGTGAGCAGGGCTTCCAGGGCTTCCAGGGTGCCCAGGGCGCTCAGGGTGAGCAGGGTGAGCAGGGCTTCCAGGGCTTCCAGGGTGCCCAGGGTGCTCAGGGCCCGCAGGGTGACCCGGGTAAGAATGGTGCCCAGGGTGCCCAGGGTGCCCAGGGTGCCCAGGGCGCGCAGGGTGCCCAGGGCGCGCAGGGTGCCCAGGGCGCGCAAGGTGCTCAGGGCGCTCAGGGTGCTCAGGGTGCTCAGGGCAAGACCATCCACACGTACGTCGTTCACGACTCGTTCACTGAGCCCACCAAGTTCGTGGACATCTTCTGCCTGCCCGGTGACGAAGCCACCGGCGGCGGATTCGCTTCAGGCGGCGCCAACATCGCGGTCAACAAGCCCATCCCCAGCGCAACGGGAAGCACCCCCATTGGCTGGCAGGTTGGCACCCCGGCCGCCGTCACGGCACCGCCCGGGTCTTCCACCACCGACGGCTACGTGATCTGCAACGATCTGTAACTCCCACACGAACGGTGGCGCACTGTCGGCCATCCGTTTTCGCTGAGATCGAGCGAACGGTGCCCCCGAGGCTTCGGCCTCGCGGGCACCGTTCGCATGGTGTCCGCGCCCGCGACCCGGCGTCTGAAGCCTTGGTGCTGGACCCCGGGCAGTAAGAAAGACTCTGAGAACTATGCGCATCCTTGTGACCGGCGGCGCTGGATTCATCGGTTCGGAATACATCCGGCGGCGGCTGAATTCGGACCCGACAGCGCGGATCACCGTCCTCGACAAACTCACCTATTCGGGGGTCGAGGCAAATCTGGCACCGGTGGCTGAACACCCGGGCTACACCTTCGTCCGGGGCGACATCTGCGACCCGGATGTGGTCGACCAGGTGATGGCGGCCCAGGACGCGGTGGTCCATTTCGCCGCCGAGTCGCACGTGGACCGGTCGATCGACGGGGCCGGTCCGTTCGTCCGCACCAATGTGATGGGCACGCAGGTGCTCCTGGACGCGGCTCACCGGCACGGCGTCGGCCGCTTCGTCCACGTCTCCACCGACGAGGTGTACGGCTCGATCCGCGAAGGTTCGTGGACCGAGGGGTGGCCCCTGGCTCCGAACTCCCCCTACTCCGCGTCGAAAGCCGGCTCCGACCTGCTGGCGCTCGCCTACCATCGCACCCACGGCCTGGATGTCGTGGTCACCCGGTGTACGAACAACTACGGGCCGTACCAGTTTCCCGAGAAGGTCGTCCCGCTCTTCATCACCAACCTGATCGACGGGAACACGGTCCCCCTGTACGGAGACGGCCGCAACCTCCGTGACTGGCTGCACGTCTCCGACCACTGCCGGGGCATCGACCTGGTCCTGCACGGCGGCAGGGCCGGGGAGGTCTACCACATCGGCGGCGGGACCGAGCTGAGCAACCACAAGCTCACCGGCCTGCTGCTGGACGCGGTCGGCGCGGGCTGGGACAGGGTCGAGTACGTGGCCGACCGCAAAGGCCACGACCTGCGCTACTCGCTGGACGACAGCAAGATCCGCGAGCAGCTCGGCTACACGCCACAGGTGTCCTTCACGGAGGGGCTGGCCGCCACGGTCGCCTGGTACCGCGAACACCGCTCCTGGTGGGAGCCGCTGAAGGAGAGGGCCGTGCTGTGACGACCACGAGCTGGCTGGTGACCGGTGCGCGCGGACTCCTCGGCCAGGACGTACTGGCCGAACTCGCCGCCGATCCGGATGCCGCGGTGACGGGACTGGGCCGTGACCAGCTCGACATCACCGACCCGACGGCCGTCCGCGCGGCCGTCACCGGTCACGGGGTGGTCGTCAACTGCGCCGCCTGGACGGACGTCGACGGCGCCGAGCGGGCGGAGGCGGCGGCCACAGCCGTGAACGGCGCGGGCGTCCGCCACCTCGCGCGCGCCTGCGCGGACAGTGGCGCCCTGCTGCTGCACATCTCCACCGACTACGTGTTCCCGGGCGACTCCCGTCGGCCGTACCCCGAAGACGCACCGACGGGCCCCGTCAACGCGTACGGACGGAGCAAACTGGCAGGGGAGCGGGCCGTCGCCGAACTGCTGCCGGGCACCGGCTACATCGTGCGCACCGCCTGGCTCTACGGCGCGCACGGCCCCAACTTCGTGGCCACCATGCTCGAACTGGCAGCCCGGCGCGAGACCCTGGACGTGGTGGCCGACCAGCACGGCCAGCCCACCTGGTCCCGTGCGCTCGCCCGGCAGCTGGCGGCCCTCGGCCGTGCCGCCCTGGCCGGTCGGGCACCGGCGGGCATCTACCACGGCACCGCGGCCGGCCACACCACGTGGTGCGGCCTGGCGCGTGAGACCTTCCGTCTCAGCGGACTCGATCCTGAGCGCGTCCGCCCGGTCGACTCGGACAAGTTCCCGCGTCCGGCGGCCCGCCCGGCGTTCGGTGTACTCGGTCACGGCAACTGGCTGCGGGCCGGTCTCGCGCCACTGCCCCGCTGGGACGACCAGCTGACCGCGGCCTTGAAGGCGCCCGCCTTCGCCGCTCTGGTCGCCGCGGCGCGCACGAGCGGCGGAAGCCCGCCGAGCTGAGGAAGCCAACGCAGAAAGGCGCCCGGCGGAACCTGACAGTCCCGCCGGGCGCCTTCCGCGTACAGGCCCTAGACCAGCAGCGGTCCGCCGCACCGCGGGGTGCCCTCCTTCATCGCGATGAGGTTGGCGACCACGTACGAGATGTCCTTCTGGGAGTGCCACTCGGTCGG
This sequence comes from Streptomyces sp. NPDC007896, assembly GCF_042959425.1. NCBI lineage: Bacteria > Bacillati > Actinomycetota > Actinomycetes > Kitasatosporales > Streptomycetaceae > Streptomyces > Streptomyces sp. NPDC007896. The sequence continues at coordinate 97,233 of NZ_JBIBKX010000004.1, forward strand.
GAAGTAGGTGACCAGCCGCGACGACTGGAACCGGGCCTCGATCTCGGGCACGAAGGCACGGTACTGGTCGTCCGTGTAGTACCAGAAGGAGTTCTCGTTGTAGTGGGCGACGTGCGCCGGGTTCTGGTAGGCCCCGCGGCCGTCGGAGCTCGGCGACATGACGAGAAGCATGCCGCCGGGCGCCAGCAGCCGGTACAGCTCGTTGATCAGCGGCACCTTCGCGGGCACGTGCTCGAAGAACTCCACCGCCCGCATCAGGCCGACGGAGCCGTCGGGCAGGTCCAGCTTCCCGGGCAGGGTCGCGACGATGTCGACGCCCTCTTCCGGGCGCTGGTCCACGCCCACATAGCCGGGCGGCTTCCGGCGGGCCGCGCCGAGGTCCAGCGCGAGCAGTCCGCGCCGCTGGGTCCAGGCGAGGGCGTTGGCCTCGATGTACTTGTCGTAGAGGGTGACGGTCTCGCGCTGGATGTGCCCGTTGATCTCCGGGTCGCGCTGGGTGTTCGCGGGGTGCACCCGCTGGAGGTACAGGCAGCGGTTGATGTGGTGGAAGTCGCCGACGTGGAAGAGCCGGCACATCAGGTCCTGGTCGTCCAGCACCGTACGCGCGGCGTCGTAACCGCCGGCCTTCTCGTAGCTGTCCCTGCGGAACGCGCGCACGTGGTTGGGCGCGTACCAGATGTAGGAGACGTTGTGCGGCGTCGGCGCCAGGGAGATGACCTGGAGCAGCTTGCGGCCGTCGACGTTCACCTCCTCGTACTGCCAGCCGCACGTCTCGTCGAAACGGCTCTCGTCCCGCTTCCCGTCCTCGGTGATCTGCGCGGTGTTGCTGTAGACGAAAACGGCCTCGGGATGCGCGTCGAACGCCTTGCCGAGCTCCGTCAGGCAGGCCTTGGCCAGGAGATCGTCGTGGTCGAGTTCCACGAGGATCTCGCCGCGCGCCAGTTCACAGGCCCTGCGCTTGGCCGCGCCGACGCCGCGGAGGTCGTCCGCGATCTCCACCCGGACCCTGTCGTCGGGTCGCTCCGGCCGCCACCGGGCGCCGTTGTTGAGCAGGACGATCCACTCCCAGTCCGCACAGGTCTGCGCCTGCAGGGTCGCCAGGCACTCATCGAGAAAACGAGGCTGGTGGCTGGGCGTGAAGACGGAGAACCTCGGAGTCGCGGTCGACGTCATCTGGTGCTCCCTGCTTGGCTCGATGTCGAGGGGGGTGTTACGGAGTCCCGGAAACTTTCGGGTACTTGGGAACGGAGGGAGGGATCGATCGCGACGGCATGACGGAATGCTTCCCCGGCCTCGTCGTCGCGGTCCTTTTCCGCCAGGACCTCACCGAGTTGCAGATAGGCCGTTCCCGCCTTCGGATCGGCGGCGATGCACTTCTTCAGGAGTCCGATGGCCCGGTCGGGGTCGCTCGACTTCAGCAGGATGGCCTCGTTGAAGAGAGCCGACGTGAACGACGGATCGATCTCCAGAGCCTTGTCGTAGGCTGCACGGGCATCGTCCGGCGTGCCGTCCTGCTGCCCGATGACGCCCAGGTTGTACCAGGCGACCTTGTTGCGAGGGTCCAGTTTCAGCAGCCGCCTGTAGGTATCGGCCGCCCCCTTGGAGTCGTGGATCTCACTCTGTTGCAGAAGGGCGGTCTGCATGAGCACGTCGACCTGATGGCGCGTCGTCAAGGTTCCTGGCGCGGACTTGGATTCCGTGGCCGGGGTCGGATGAGGCTGAATCGCCCAGACGGTCACGCCTGTGGCAATCGCCAGCGTTCCGGCGAGCCCTGCCCACAATCGCCTACGTTTCACTTGGTCACATCTCGTGGAATAGTGAGGGACGGATTGATGCGGCTGATCTCAGACGGCCGATAGCGAAAGACCGCGGCGTTGCCAGCGGTACCGGATTCCGAACCACCGTCATCTTCACCGACGTTACGAGGCTGTCCTGACGAGCTGCCAGGCGGCAGGCGCTCGGGGTTTGCAGACCACCCGAATGCGCTCTTCATCCTCTGATAGGCCATCATCACCGCGCTCACACCGATGCACGACGGCCGGAAGGGACTCGACCTGTCGGAGTCCGACCTCACTTCCTGCTCGCCTTCGGCATGGGCGTGTGGCGCCGCGTCGGTGCGACGTCCGGGCTGTGCCCCGCGCGGGCCGATGCCTCGCGGCCGACGCCCATCGCCTCCCGAACCGCGTCGAACGTGGTCCTGGTGCCCATTTCCGGCATCACCTGTGCCCCGACCGGAAGTTCGCGGGACACTCAGGGGCATCCTGCAACGAATCCCGAAATGAGGTGAGTGGGGTGCGCACACCCGTCAGTCACCCCATCGCACCCACTCCTGGCACCGGTTGATCCCGGTACTCGCCGAGGAACAGCGGGCCTGCCACTTTCGGTTCTATGCGATAGGCGTCGGCGGCATCACCGACATGGGCGAACAGGTGCTCCAGGCCTTCGCGCCGAAGCTCCACGCCCGGCTGCGGGGTTCTTTACTTCTGTGAGCTGCTGCAGATGATGTCCGCCAGCGCGAACGCCGAGCAGAAGGGGGCGGACACCGCCGACTTCGCCACCACCCTCACCGTCGTGGTGCTCGCCCGAGGCTGGCTGGGCCACCTCGCCCTGGGCGACGGCTTCGTCGTCGTACGCGCCGGTACGGAGGACGGTGAGCGGCAGTCCCATCTGCTGCCGCAGGCCGCCGAGGCGGCGACCTTGGGCGGGAAGTTCACCAGGAGGTGGACGTGGTTGTCCTCGCCGTTGAATTCCACCAGCTCGCACTCGAAGTCCGCACACACCGACCGCATGATCTGCTCCATGCGCGTCAGATGAGCATCGGTGAACACTCTGAGCCGGAACTTGGTCACGAAGACCAAGTGGAAATTCATCGCGAAAACACAGTGGCGACCAGTTCTGACCTTCTGCATCTCACCCATGACCCAAGTACGTAGGGTGACCGCCATGCAGCTTCGGTACAGCTTCCGCCTGTACCCGGATTCCGGCCAGCGCACCGCACTGGCCAAGGCGTTCGGGTGCGCCCGCGTCGTATTCAACGACGCGGTGCGTGCCCGCGAGGACGCCCGCAGGGCGGGCGAGGCATTCCCGGCGGCCGGCGAGTTGTCCAAGAAGCTGATCACCGCCGCGAAGCAGACCGCTTCGCGGGCCTGGCTGGGCGAGGTCTCCTCGGTGGTGCTCCAGCAGTCCCTGCGCGACGCGGAGGCCGCCTACAGGAACTTCTTCGCCTCTCTCAAGGGCGAGCGCAAGGGCGTGAAGACCGGTGCGCCCCGGTTCAAGTCCCGCAAGGACAAGCGGCAGTCGATCCGCTTCACGGCCAATGCCCGGTGGTCGATCACCGATTCCGGGAGGCTGAATCTTCCCAAGGTCGGCGCGGTGAAGGTGAAGTGGTCACGCACCCTGCCCGCACAGCCTTCCTCGGTCACTGTGATCAAGGACGCTGCCGGGCGGTACTTCGCCTCCTTCGTCATCGATACCGACTCGGCCGCCGACGCCGCCCGGATGCCCGACACCGACCATACGATCGGCATCGACCTCGGCCTCACACACTTCGCCGCCCTCTCCGACGGCACGAAGATCGACTCCCCGCGGTTCCTGCGCCGCGCGGAGAAGAAACTCAAAAGAGCCCAGCGGGAGCTGTCCCGCAAGCAGAAGGGGTCCAAGAACCGCGAGAAGGCCCGCCTCAAGGTCGCCCGCGCCCACGCCAAGGTGGCCGACGCCCGCCACGAATTCCACCACCAGCTCTCCACGAAGCTGATCCGCGACAACCAAGCGATCGGCGTGGAAGACCTGGCGGTCAAAGGACTCGCGCGCACCAGGCTGGCCAAGAGTGTCCACGACGCCGGATGGTCGGCATTTGTCCACATGCTGGAATACAAGGCCGCCCGGTACGGCCGGACCCTGGTCAAGATCGGCCGGTTCGAGCCGACCTCCCAGACCTGTTCGGCCTGCGGTATCAAAGACGGACCCAAGCCCCTGAACGTCCGGGAATGGACCTGTACCGCCTGCGGCTCCCTCCACGACCGGGACCACAACGCCGCGATCAACGTCAAGACGGCCGCCGGACTGGCGGTATCAGCCTGCGGAGCGCCGGTAAGACCAGGACTCGTCCCGGCACAGCGCGAAGAAACAGGAAGCCACGGATTCCCGTCCGAACTCCGTGCCGCGTAGCGGCACAGCAACGGACGAGAAGGCCGGAATCCTCGGGCTTCAGCCCGAGGAGCAAGTCAACACGCCGCCGATCAGCAGGACCGGACCACCCAACATTCCCGGTCGCGCCAGGTGAACGGAGGGTGTCCGACCGATCCCGGTATGCCACCGGAACGGCGGCTTCGAGCCCTCCGTCTCGGGGGGACTGGCAGTACCAGGCTGTGGTGGCGCGGGGGGAGCACCATGGAGGAGTGAGCCAACGAGACCCTCGGGACCATCGCGAGCACGGAGAGCTCGGTACCGCGCTGCGGTACTGGCGCGACCGGACCACACCCCAGGAGGCCGGGCTGCCGAGGGGCGGCGCGCGGCGGGCGCCCGGACTGCGCAGGGAGGAGCTGGCGCAGCTCGCCGGGCTCTCGGTGGACTATGTCACCCGCCTCGAACAGGGCCGGGCCACCGCCCCCTCCGGCCAGGTCGTCGGCGCGCTCGCCCGCGCCCTGCGCCTGTCGGAGCCCGAGCGCGACCACCTCTACCGGCTGGCCGGGCAGGCCCCGCCCGCGGCCGGACACATCTCGCAGCACATCCCGCCGAGCGTGCAGCGCCTCCTGGACCAGCTGAGCCAGTCCCCGATCGGGGTCCACGACGCGGCGTACAACCTCATCTCGTGGAACCCGCTGTGGGCCGCGCTGGCGGGGGACCCGTCCGGGTGGCGCGGGCGGGAACGCAACTACGTGTGGCGGCAGTTCACGGGTCTGCCCAGCCGGACCACGCACACCCCGGAGCAGGAGCAGAGGCTGCGCACGGCCCTGGTGTCGGATCTTCGGTCCGCCGCCGCCCGCTATCCCGACGACCGGGGGCTGCGCTCGCTGATCGCGGATCTGCGGCGGGAGAGCGAGCCGTTCCGTGAGCTGTGGGCCTCGCACGCGGTCGGGTTCCACAAGGCCGACACCAAGACGGTCCACCATCCCGAGGTGGGGACGATCCTCCTGGACTGCGACACGCTCGCGGTGCCGGGCGGGGACCTGCGGATCACGATCTGCTCGGCGGCGCCGGGCACGGAGGCGGCACAGCAGCTGGCGCTGCTCGCGACGGTGGGGTTGCAGACGACGGGCACTGCCCTCGGCTGACCGGTGGGATGTGTGGCACCCGGTCCGCACGTCGCTGCGGGTGCGCGCGGACCGGGGCCGTACAAGGGGAGCCCGGAGGCTCGGACGCGGGCTCTCAGTGAGCCGCGAGTTCGCGGGGTTCGGCGGCCGGGGCGTGGGCGTCCATGCGCTCGGCGGCCAGGATCGCGCCCGCCGTGTCCGCGCGGGACGCGGCGACGACGAGGGCGCGGCCGGCCAGGGCGTGGGCCCGCTGGTGGAGCGCGACGACGTGCGGCTCGCGCACGGCGGCGGCCGACGCGCGGACCGGCGCCACTCCTGCCCGCAGCCGCGCCACCTGCTCGGCGAGCCGCTCGGCCGCCGCGTCCAGGTCGGCGGACGGCTCGATCGCGCGGATCTCGTCGGTCACCGCGAGGAGCGCCGCGAGGTGTCCGGCGAGCTGGATGTCCAGCTCCTCCTCGCGCGACCGGTGGGGAAAGTCGGAGGGGGTGCCGGCCGTCGTGTGGACCGACTTGGTGCGGATCGGTTCGTACATGGGGACGGCCTCCTGTGGTCTTTCAGGAAACCATCCTAGCTTGGATTTCGTCTAAAGTTGAGCCATGTCGCACATCTGGTCGTGTCGCGTACACAGCGTGAGTGTCACGGCTGGCTGTAGCCGTCCAGGAAGTTCCCGATCCGGGTCACCGCGTCGGTCAGATCGCCCACGCTCGGCAGGGTGACCACCCGGAAGTGGTCCGACTCGGGCCAGTTGAAGCCGGTCCCCTGGACGACCATGATCTTCTCGCGGCGGAGCAGGTCGAGGACCATCCGCCGGTCGTCCTTGATCTTGAAGACCTTCGGGTCGAGTCGCGGGAAGAGGTACAGCGCGCCCTTGGGCTTCACGCAGCTCACGCCCGGGATCTGGGTCAGCAGCTCGTAGGCGACGTCCCGCTGTTCCTTCAGCCGGCCGCCGGGCAGCACCAGGTCGTTGATGGTCTGCCGCCCGCTGAGCGCCGCGACCACGCCGTGCTGGCCGGGCATGTTCGCGCACAGGCGCATGTTCGCGAGGATCGTCAGGCCCTCGATGTAGGAGTCGGCGTGCGCGCGGGGGCCGGAGATCGACATCCAGCCGACCCGGTAGCCCGCCACCCGGTAGGCCTTCGACATGCCGTTGAAGGTGAGGGTGAGCAGGTCGGGCGCGACCGAGGCGGTCGGGGTGTGCGTGGCGCCGTCGTAGAGGATCTTGTCGTAGATCTCGTCCGAGCAGACCAGGAGGTTGTGACGGCGGGCGATGTCGGTGAGCCCGCGCAGCATCGCCTCGTCGTACACCGCGCCCGTCGGGTTGTTCGGGTTGATGATGACGATCGCCTTGGTGCGGTCGGTGACCTTGCGCTCCACGTCCGCGAGGTCGGGCATCCAGTCCGACTGCTCGTCGCAGTGGTAGTGCACGGCGGTGCCGCCGGACAGGGACACGGCGGCGGTCCACAGCGGGTAGTCCGGCGCCGGTACGAGGACCTCGTCGCCGTCGTCCAGCAGCCCCTGCATCGCCATCACGATCAGCTCGGACACGCCGTTGCCGATGAAGACGTGTTCGACGTCGGTCTCGATGCCGAGGGTCTGGTTGTGCATCACGACGGCGCGGCGGGCGGCGAGCAGGCCCTTCGCGTCGCCGTAGCCGTGCGCCGTCGACACGTTCCGGAGGATGTCCTCCAGGATCTCGGGCGGGCACTCGAACCCGAACGCGGCCGGATTGCCGGTGTTCAGCTTGAGGATCCGATGACCCGCCGCTTCCAGCCGCATCGCCTCCTCGAGCACCGGGCCCCGGATCTCGTAACAGACGTTGGCGAGCTTGGTCGACTGGATCACCTGCATGACGGTGAGCTTACGGCCGCGTAACGCTCGGCGGGGGGTGTTTTCCACCACGTGAGACGTGACGTTTTGGGTCGCTTTCTTCCCGCGTTGTGCCGCAAGCCCTTGCGGTCCTTAGAATCCGCGCTCATGTCCTGGCAGAACGGTGAGACCGAGGCCGAGCCGAGGGTGTACCTCCCGAGCGGCGACGGCGAGGCGCCTCCGGCGTACGAGGCGTACGCGGATCCGGCGGCGGCGCACGGCTGGCAGGACGCGTACGACGGGCCGGGTGCGGTGAGGGCCGACGACGGGTCGGGGGCGCGCGACGGCGGGTCAGGGTCGGGGACGGGCGGCGACGGCGCCGCGGCGCGTACCGGGACCGGCCGCCATGGCGGCTCGCGGCGCCGCCGCCCGGAGCGGCTCCCGCGGCGGCGGGTGGCGGTGGCCGGCGGCGTGGTGTGCGCGGTCGTCCTCGCCGTGGTGCTCGTGGGGCTGTTCGACTCCGGGTCGTCCGCAGGCTCCTCGCCCTCGGGGCAGGGCGACGGTGACGGCCGGGGCGCGTCCGCGTCCCCGGAGCCGACGGCTTCCGTGAGCGGCTCGGCCGCCGACGAGGCGGGGACGGCGCCGGGCGACTCGCCCGCCGCCTCCGGCGCGAGCGCCGACCGGACCTCCCCGGGCGCGTCCGCGTCCACCTCGGCGACGCCGTCCACGACGGCGCCGCGATCCCCGTCGGCGGGGATCTCCACCACCCCCACGGGGAGCCCCACCATCAGCCCCACGACGACCGCGACCACGGGCCGCGGCGCCGCCAACGGCAATCCCGGCCACGGCCAGGGCGCCACCAAGCGGCCGAAGTAGCCGTCGGCTCGCTCGCGTATACGACACGCCCCGTCCCGTCACTCCGGCATGCCCATGGCCGGAAACCGCTCCTTGTCCCTCCCGTCCCCTCGATTGACAATGCGCATGACAAAACTGGAAGTGGCCGGAAGATCTCCGGTCGCCCAAGTCGCAAGAGGGGACCCCCACATGAGCAAGCCTCTCGTCGCCGCGCTCTTCGCCCTGGTGATCACCGGGGCGGGCGTGGCACCCGCGGTCGCGGCACCCGCACCCGCGGCGGCGTCCACGTCCGTGTCCACGTCCGCGGTCAAGGCGGACACGAAGGCGGCGGCGCCGACCCTCCAGGCCGTCAGCCTCGCCGGGACCGTCGCGCTCAGCAACTGCTCCGGCTCCGTCATCCGCTTCCCCAACTCCGCGGACAGCGACCCGGCGCTCGTGCTCTCCAACGGCCACTGCCTGGAGACGGGCTTCCCGGAGCCCGGTGAAGTGATCGTCGACCAGGCGTCCAGCCGTACCTTCGGCCTGCTCAACTCCGCCGGCACCCGGGTGGCGACCCTGCGGGCCAGCAAGGTCGCGTACTCGACGATGACCGACACGGACGTCACGATCTACCAGCTCACCAGCACCTACACGACGATCAGGAACTCGTACGGCATCAGCGCGCTGACCGTGCAGGACACGCACCCGACCGTCGGCACCGCCATCACGGTCGCCTCCGGTTACTGGAAGCGGCTCTACAACTGCAGCATCGACGGGTTCGCGTACCGCCTCAAGGAGGGCGACTGGACCTGGAAGGACTCCATCCGCTACACCTCCGCCTGCAACACCATCGGCGGCACCTCGGGCTCGCCGGTCATCGACCAGTCCACCGGCAAGGTCGTCGCCGTCAACAACACCGGTAACGAGGACGGCGAGACCTGCACGGTGAACAACCCCTGTGAGGTCGACGCGAGCGGCAACGTCACCATTCACCCGGGCATCAACTACGCCGAGGAGACCTACCAGATCCCGGCCTGCTTCACGACCGGCAACAAGCTCAGCCTGAGCGCGAGCGGATGCACCCTGCCCAAGCCGTGACCTCTGTGCGGCGGCGGGCGGTCACCGGGGAGTCCGGCGGACCGCCCGCCCCGCCAGTACGTCCGTGCGCCGCCCGTCCTCGATCACGAACCGGCCGTCGATCAGGACGTAGGGGATGCCCGTGGGGAGTCTGCGCGGGTCCTGGAACGTCGAGCCCGCCGCGACCGTGGCCGGGTCGAAGAGGACGAGGTCGGCGCGGTACCCCTCGCGGACCAGGCCGCGGTCGGGCAGCCGCAGCCGGGCGGCCGGGCGGCCGGTGAGATGGGCGACGCACTCCTCCAGGGAGAGGACGCCCAACTCCCGTACGTACTTCCCCAGATACTGCGGGAACGTGCCGTACGCGCGCGGGTGCGGCTTGTCGCCGCGCAGGATGCCGTCCGAACCGCCGGTGTGCACCCGGTGCCGCATGATCGCGCGGACGTTCTCCTCGTGGCCGACGTGCTGGAGGATCGTCGGGCCCAGCCGGTCGTCGAGGAGCAGGCGGCGGGCGGTCGTCCAGGGGCTCTCGCCGAGCCGGTCGGCGGACTGGCGGACCGTGCTGCCGACGTACGACGCGAGCGCCGGGTCGGTGACTCCCGAGATCTCGATCGTGTCCCACTCGATGGGCACGCCGTGGCAGCCGTCGGCGCCGATCACCTCCATGTGGTGCCGGACGCGCTCGGCCGTCTCCTCGTCCTTCAGGCGCGCGAGGATCGCCTCCGGGCCGCCCTCGCTCGCCCAGCTCGGCAGCATCGCGACCAGCGTGGTGCAGCCGGGGGTGTAGGGGTACGTGTCGAGGCTGATGTCCGCGCCCGCGGCGAGGGCGTCGTCCAGGAGGGTCAGCAGCTCCGGGGCCCTGCCCTTGTTGACGCCGAAGTTCATGGTGGCGTGGGCGAGGTGGAGCGGGCAGCCCGCCTCACGGGTGAGGGCCACCATCTCCTCGTACGCCGCCAGGGCGCCCGCCCCGTACGAGCGGTGGTGCGGGCAGTAGTAGCCGCCGTACTCCGCCACCACCCGGCACAGCTCGGTGAGTTCGGCGTCCTGGGCGTACATGCCGGGGGTGTAGGTGAGGCCGGAGGACATGCCGACGGCGCCCTCGCGCATCCCGTCGGCCACCAGCCGCCGCATCCGCTCCAGCTCCCGCGCCGTCGCCGGACGGTCGTCCCAGCCGACGGCGAGCATCCGGACGGTGCCCTGCGGGATCAGATACGCGGCGTTCACCGCGATGGCCTCGCCGTCGAAGCCGTGGTCGAGCCGGTCCAGGTACTCGCCCACCGAACGCCAGTCGAAGTCGATGTCGTCACCGGGTCCGTTCCAGCCGGTGATCGTGGACCGGACCTCCGCGAGGGTGCGGTCGTCGACCGGCGCGTACGACAGCCCGTCCTGGCCGATGACCTCCAGGGTCACGCCCTGTGCCGCCTTCGCGCTGTGGTCCGGGTCGCGCAGGAGGGCGAGGTCGCTGTGGGCGTGCATGTCGATGAAACCGGGGGAGAGGGCCAGGCCCTCGGCGTCAAGGACCCGCCGGGCGACCGGCCGCAGACAGCCGGCCGCCGCCCCCTCCTTGAGCACGGTGGTGATCCTGCCGCCCTCGATGCCCACGTCGGCGCGGTACGAGGGGCCTCCGGTGCCGTCGACGACCTCCGCGTCGCGGATGACGAGATCCATCACAGGGGCCTCCTGGAAACATTCGTCACAACGGCCTCTCAGAAGAACGTACGGACGTAGTCCACGACCGTGCCGTCCGCCTCCACCAGCGGAATCAGCTGCCACTTGTCGAAGGACGTGCAGGGGTGCGACAGCCCGAGGCCCACCCAGTCCCCGACCTCCACGTCCGCCTCCGGGTCCGTGCGCAGCCACGCGTGCTGGTCGGAGAGCGCGGTCACCGTCAGTCCCGTCGCCGGCCGCTCGGCACCGTCCCGCCGTACCACCTGGACCTCGGGCAGATCGAGGTCGTACGCCGCGTCGCGCTTGCCCGCGTTGATGAAGGCCTGCTCGGGGGAGGGCCGGGAGACGACCTGGGCCCAGAGGCGGAACGCGGGGTGCAGCGCGCCCTCCTCGGGGACCCGGGTGAAGGGGGTCAGCCGGCGGTAGTGGCCGTCGTCGTGCGAGACGTACGCGCCCGAACGCAGCAGCTTCAGTACGGGCAGGGAGAGAGCGGGGAGCTCGGAGAAGACGTCCGCGACGGCGTCGAACCAGGCGCTGCCGCCCGCGCTGACGACGATCTCCGCCACTCCTTCGAACCGGCCCGCCTTGTCGAAGTCCACCGCCAGCGCGGTCAGCCGCCGCAGCCAGGTGTGCACGCGCTCGGGGTCCGCCCCCGGGACCTCGCCCTCGTAACCGGCCACGCCGACCAGGCGCAGGGTCCGCGTCGCGGCCACCGCGTCCGCGACCGCCGCGCACTCCGCCTCCGTACGCACCCCGGTGCGGGCCCCCGCGCCGGCGGCGAGCTCGACGACCACGTCCACCGGACGGGTGGAGCCGTGCAGCGCCGCGTCCATCAGCTCGACGCCGCGCACCGAGTCGACGTAACAGACGAAGCGGAAGTCCGGGTCGGCCGCCAGCTCGGACGCGATCCAGCGCAGCGCCGCCGCGTCGACGAGTTCGTTCGCGAGGAAGATCCGCTCGATCCCGAACTCCCTCGCCACGCGCACCTGGTGGGGCACGGCGAGCGTGATGCCCCAGGCGCCGTGTTCGATCTGCCGCCAGAACAGCTGGGGGGCCATCGACGTCTTGCCGTGCGGGGCGAAGGCGAGGCCGTGGCGGACGGCGTACGTCTCCATCAGTTCGAGGTTGTGCGTCAGGCGCTCGGCGGACAGGGCGAGGACGGGGGTGGTGAAGCCGCCGGTGAAGAGGTCGCGGCGCTGGGCGGCCAGCTCGCCGACGGTCAGACCCTCGGCGTCCGGGGGGAGGCCCTTGAAGCGGTGGTCGACGCGGTCCGCGGCGAGACGGTCCGCCGCCAGACGGGCGGCGGCTTCGGAGGCGGTCATGGGGCCATCCCTTCAAGGGTGCTGCATCGCGTTGCATCATGTGCAACGGTCATTGCGTATGTCGTTTACTGCTGTCTAACATCCCAGCCAACGCAGGGTCAACGGTGCCGCCTGGTCCCCGTCGGCCGCGAGAGCGAGGAGCCCCAGACATCGTGACCCCCAACGGACCTGTCGACGCCCCGGACGTCGTGGATGTCGTCGCGCTCGGCGAGTCCATGGTCACGTTCCTGCCCACCCGGCCGGGGCGCCTCGCCGATGTGCCGTCGTTCGAGCGGGGGATCGGCGGAGCCGAGTCCAACGTGGCGTGTGTGCTCGCCGCGGCCGGGCACACCGTGCGCTGGGTCGGCCGGGTCGGCACCGACGGGTTCGGCGACCACCTCGTCGAGGCGATCGCCGCGTACGGCGTCGACACCTCCGCCGTACGACGGGATCCCGTGCGCCCGACGGGCATCTACTTCCGTACGGCGGGCGACCGGGCGAGCGAGGCCCACGAGGTCGCCTACTACCGGGCCGGATCCGCCGCCTCCGCGATGACCAGGGACACCGTGGACGTGGGCGCCCTGCGGTCGGGCCGCGTACTGCACCTGTCCGGCATCACCGCGGCGCTGTCCGAGGACTGCCTCGGCCTGATGCGCGAACTCACCGCGCCTCGCGCGAGGCGCCCCCTCGTCTCCTTCGACGTCAACCACCGCGCCGGGTTGTGGCGCGACGCCGACGGACCGCGCGTCCTGCTCGACCTCGCGCGCGGCGCGGACATCGTGTTCGTCGGGGACGACGAGGCCCGCGCCGCCTGGGGGCTGCGCGGGGCACGGGCGATCCGCGACGCGCTGCCGGAACCGGCTGTCCTCGTCGTCAAGCAGGGCGGGGACGGAGCGACCGTGTTCGAGAGGGCCGCGGCGGGCGCCGCCCAGGACGCACCCGACACCACCACGTTCGTACGCGCCCTGCACGTCGACGTGATCGCGGCCGTCGGCGCGGGCGACGCCTTCGCCGCCGGGTTCCTCTCCGCCACCCTGCGCGCGCTGCCCGCCCGGGACCGGCTCCGGCACGGCCACCTCATGGCCGCCGCCGCCCTCACCGTCCACGGCGACCTCGCGGTACCCCCCTCCCGCGACCACGCCGACCGGCTGGCCGCTCTGGACGACGACGCGTGGGAGACACTTCGACTCGGCCCCGGCTGGACCGAAGCCGTCACGCGGGCCCAGGAGGAGGTACGTACCCCATGAGCCAGACCGTCGACCGAGCGCTGAGCATCCTGCCGCTGCTCGCCGAGGGCCCCGCCGACCTCGGACAGGTCGCCGACCGCCTCGGCGTCCACAAGTCCACCGCGCTCCGCCTCCTGCGCACCCTGCACGAGCACGGCCTCGTCTACCGCCAGTCCGACCAGCGCTACCGCCTCGGCGCCCGCCTCTTCGCCCTCGCCCAGGAAGCCGTCGAGAACCTCGACGTCCGCGAGATCGCCCACCCCCACCTCGTACGGCTCAACGAGACCTGCGGGCACACCGTCCACCTCGCGGTGTACGAGGAGAACGAGGTCCTCTACATCGACAAGGTGGAGAGCCGCTACCCGGTGCGCATGTACTCGCGGATCGGGAAACCGGTCGCCATCACGGTCGCCGCCGTCGCCAAACTCCTCCTCGCCGATCTCCCCGAGCCCGAGCGCCGCGCCGTCGCGGACAAGCTCGACTACCCCATGTACACGGCCCGTTCGACCCCCAACGCGCCTGCCTTCCTCAAGGAGTTGGCCACGGTGCGCGAACAGGGCTGGGCCACCGACCTCGGTGGCCACGAGGAGTCCATCAACTGCGTCGCGGCCCCCATCCGCGGCGCCGACGGACGCGTCGTCGCCGCGATGTCGGTCTCCGCGCCGAACGTCGTCGTCACCGCCGACGAACTCCTCACCCTGCTCCCGCTGGTGCGCCGGACCGCCGACGCCATCAGCCACGAGTACTCCGGCAAGCCCCCAGCCAAGGAAGAGAGTTCCCGACGTCCATGACCGAGAAGACCGCCCTCACCCCCAAGACCCACACCACGCCGCCGGCGAAGTTCTCGCACGGCGTGAAGAAGGGGAACATCCTCCAGGTCGCCGGACAGGTCGGCTTCCTCCCGGCCGAGGAGGGCAGGCCGCCCACGCCCGCCGGTCCGACCCTGCGTGAACAGACCCTCCAGACCCTCGCCAACGTCCAGGCGATTCTCGAAGAGGGCGGCGCTGGCTGGGACGACGCGATGATGATCCGCGTCTACCTCACGGACGTCGACCACTTCGCCGAGATGAACCAGATCTACAACACCTATTTCGAGGAGCAGGGCCTCACCGCGCCCCCCGCCGCCCGCACCACGGTCTACGTCGGCCTGCCGGCCGGCCTCCTCATCGAGATCGACGCGCTCGCCGTACTGGGCTGAGCGCCCCCTCCAACTCCCGCACCCCGTACGTCATCACGGCACGGCGTCCACCTTCATGGGACGCCGTGCCGCGATCCCCCCTGCCCGAAAGCCGCATGCCCCACTTACCCGACTGCAGAGGTCCTCCGCTCATGTCCTCACCCCTGCCCCTGCTCGCCGCCACCACCGCACCACCGGCCCCACCCCACACCGGCGGCCTGATCGCCCTCATCCACGGCACCGCCGGTCTGCTGACCGTCGCCGCCCTCGGTATCGCCCTGCTTCTCGTCCTGATCATCAAGGCGAGACTCCAGCCCTTCGTGGCGCTGCTCGCGGTCTCCATAGCCGTCGGGCTCGCGGCCGGTCTCTCCGTCACCGAACTCTTCGGCACGGTCCAGCGCTCCGACGCCGTCTCCCTCATCGAGTCCGGGATGGGCGGCACCCTCGGCCACATCGCGATCATCATCGGGCTCGGCACGATGCTCGGCGCGATCCTCGAAGTCAGCGGCGGGGCGGAGGTGTTGGCGTCCCGGCTGCTGAACCTCTTCGGCGAGGAGCGGGCGCCCCTCGCCATGGGCCTCACCGGCCTCATCTTCGGCATCCCGGTCTTCTTCGACGTCGGCATCTTCGTCCTCGCGCCGATCGTCTACGCGGCCGCCAAGCGCGGCGGCAAGTCGATCCTGCTCTACTGCCTGCCGCTGCTCGCGGGTCTCTCCATGACCCACGCGTTCCTGCCGCCGCACCCGGGCCCGGTCGCCGCCGCGGGACTGCTCCACGTGCAGCTCGGCTGGGTCATCCTCATGGGCATCGTCTGCGGCATCCCCGCCGTGCTCGCCGCCTGGGTCTGGTCCGCGTGGATCGGCAGGCGGATCTTCGTCCCCGTGCCGCAGGACATGGCCGAGGCCGCCGACGAGGCGAGGGCCGCGCTGGTCGAGGAGCAGCGGGCCGCCGGGGTCGCGCCGCAGGAGAAGCCGGTGCCGCTCGGCACGGTTCTGGCCATCATCGGCACGCCGCTGGTGCTGATCCTGCTCGCGACCTTCTCCTCGATCGCCTTCGACCCCTCCACGGGCCGCTCGGTCATCACGTTCTTCGGCCACCCCTTCGTCGCGCTGACGATCGCTCTGATGCTGGCGTACTACCTGCTCGGCCTCCGTCGCGGCTGGTCCCGCAAGTCGCTGGAGACGGTGTCCACGGCCTCGCTGAAGCCGGTCGGCAACATTCTGCTCGTAGTCGGCGCGGGCGGGGTCTTCGGCGCGGTCCTCAAGGGCAGCGGGGTCGCCCAGGCCCTCTCCGACACCTTCAACGACGTCGGCCTGCCGGTGATCGTCCTCGCCTACCTCATCTCCCTGGTCCTGCGTGTCGCCCAGGGCTCGGCGACGGTCGCCATCGTCACCACGGCCGGCATCGTGGCCCCGCTGCTGACCGAGGGCGACCACTCCCAGGCCTTCGTCGCCCTGGTCATCATGGCGATCTCGGCGGGCTCCATCTTCGCCTCGCACGTCAACGACGGCGGCTTCTGGATGGTGGCGAAATACTTCGGCATCTCCGAACGGGACACCCTCAAGACCTGGACGGTCCTGGAGTCGGTGCTGTCGGTGGCGGGCTTCGCGGTGGCGGCGGTGGTGAGCCTGTTCGTGTAGGTACGGGGCGTCTTCGTGCAACGGTCGCGTTGCCAACTTGGGGGCTGGCTGTGTCCGACACAGGATCTTCGACCATACTGCCCGCTGTGGAGCAGCGCATAGGTTCGAAGAGCCAGCCCCTGGACGCCGCCGCGGTGAACCCGGCGTACATCCCCGGGCTTACGTCACCCGCGAAGGCGGAGCCGAAGGACGCGGCCGTCGAGGAGGCCGTGTCCGAGGAGACCGCCTCCGAAGAGGCCGTGTCCGAGGAGGCCGTGTCCGAGGAGGCGGTTGTCGAGGACGCCGCCCCCGAGGACGAGGTCTCCGAGGAAGCGCCCGCCGAGGCCGAAGAGGAGGCCACCTCCGAGTCCGAACCGGACTCCGAGCCCGAACCGGACCCGGACGGGCCGGTGTTCGAGGCGTCCGACCGGCGCGCCTCGATCAAGGCCGACCACAGCGGCGTACGGCTGCGTCTGGACGACCAGGAGGCCGAGTTCCGCTGGGACGAGATCGGCGCCGTCGAGACGGAGTCGCCCCGCTTCGGGAAGCGGTTCACCATCACGGTGCACACCCCGGACCGTCGCTGGTACCCGATCGAGATCGAGGCGACGGCCCGGGCGCGCTTCAAGGAGTGGGAGGACCAGCTGGACGCGGTCCTGGACACCTACTTCGAAGACGGTGAGGAGAGCGCCCTGTAAGGGGCGCGGGGAACTGCGCGACCAGCCACAACGGGCCCGCAGTTCCCCACACACCGCACCGCCCCGGTCAACTGCAGTACTGCGTCGCCTTCCCGATCGACCGGTACATGCAGTCCGCGTTCTCCAGCAACTGCAACACGGCGTCCCGGTTCCGTGAGGTCTCCCGCTCGATGACCTCGTCGGGCGGGTAGAACCCGCCTCCGGAACTGGACGTCGGATACATCTCGAAGGTGTAGTCGAAGATCTTCTGACTGCCCCAGAGATAGTCGTCGATCGACCCGTCGGTGATGTACAGGTCGCTGGACTGCTCCGGGGTGTACCCGTTGCTGGCCGCCATCTTCTGGCCGACGGCCTTGAACGCGGCGGCGTCGTCCGCTGTCATGCCGGTCGCGGTGTCGGCGGTGGTGTACCCGAAGGGCCACAGCACGAGTTCGCTGTACGTGTGGAAGTCGATCCCGGCCTTGATCTGCTGCTTCCCGCCGACGACCCGGCTCCGCACGAAGTCGGCGACGACCTTCACCTCGGGCGCGGACTCGGCGGAGGCGCCGCGGTAGGTCTCGGAGGACGTGGAGCCGGACGAGCCGCCGCAGCAGCCCCACTTGTAGTTCCAGTTGCGGTTGAGGTCCGTACCGACGTACGAGGAACCGGAGTTGGGCTGGCGGTTCTTGCGCCACGAGCGGTAGGAGCCGGTCGCGATGTCGTACTCGCCGCCGTCCGGGTTGAGGTCGGGGACGATCCAGATCTCGCGGTTGTTCACCATGTTGGTGACCCGGGAGTCGCTGCCGTATCCGGCCCCGAGCTCGCGCAGCAGATACAGCGCCATCTCGACGGTCAGGTGCTCGCGGGCGTGCTGGTGGAAGGTGAGGAGGACCTCGGGCTCGTTCTCGTCGGTGGCCACGTTGTCGCTGACCTTGATGGCGACGATGTCCCGGCCCTGGTACGACTTCCCGATCACCCGCTTGCTCATGATGCTCGGGTAGGCCGCGAGCCGCTGATCGATCTCCGTGTTCATCTCGGCGTAGTTGTGGTACTTCGCGTCGGCCGAGGGGAAGTCGAGGAGGCGGACGTCACCGGCGCCGTTCGACCGGTTCGGCGCGGACCCCAACAGCGAGACCTCGTAGCCGAGTCGGCGCAGCTTCGTGACCTGGTCGGCGCGGCCCGAGACGACGACGGTCTCCTCGTCGGCCTCGTCCACAGTGACGCCGGTCTGCTGGATGGCGGTGCGGGTCACCGGGGTGGTGCTCTGGTGGATCTCGTACTGACGGATGTCGTCGGCCGAGGGTGCGGGGGCCTTCGCTCCCGTCGCCGTGGCGTGGGTGGCGGTGGCGGTGATCGGGGCGGCGAGGGCGAGCGCGAGCAGGGTCGCGAGGGTGACGGTGCGCCTGCCGCGTCTGTGAAGTCGCATGAAGTCTCCTTGGCGGAGTGGGGGGTGGAATCAGTGCGACGTACGGAGTGCGGGTGTGGCGCTCATGGTGAGCGTTTGGCATGGGCAGGTCAAGAGACGACAAAGAGCCGATGGCGGAAACCGGTCATGCGTCGGACCCCGCCGGCAGGTCTGCCCGACGGGGCCCGATGCGTGAGAGCGGCCAGGGAACTCAGCCCAGACCGCGCCACTTCGCACTGAGGGCGATCGCCCGGAGCTGCTTCGTCGTGAGCGCGGGGGCGGTGCGCGTCGCGGCGGTCTCCTGGCTGCCGGAGTTGAAGGCACTGACCACCACACGGAACCCGTCGGTCCTGATGGTGTCGGCGGTCCACATGACGACGCCGCCCTTCTCGCCCGGCTTCTTGTGCGTGACGACCTTCGTGCCGTCGGCCAGCGTCTCGGCGTCCGCCCCGAAGAGCTGGTGCTCGACGTCCGACATGTTCGGCTGCACGTTGATCTGGACCAGGCTCCTGCCCTTGCCGTCGTCGAGGACGGCATAGCCGTACCCGCTGTCCGGGCCGCTCTTGGCGACCACCTTGACGCCCTTGGGAAGCAGCGAGACGAGCGTCGAACCGATCGCGCGGCCGCTGACGCCGGAGGGCTGTGCCGCAGCCGCCGTCGGGGCCTTGGGATCCACCGGGATCGCGTCGACGACGCCCAGCCACGCGCCGGCCGTGGCGAGTGTCTTCAACCGCGCCGGAGACAGGGGTGGTTCGGCCCTGCTGACCGGCGCGCCCTTCTCGGCCGCGGCGTTCCATTCGCTCACGCTGACGTGCTGACCCTTGGCGGTGACGAGGTCCGCCGTCCACAGCTTCGTGTCCGCGCGGCGGTCCGGGTACTCGTACCCCTGGACGATCTTGAGCGCCGAGCCGTCGGGCAGCCTGGTCACGGCGCATCTGTCGTACGGCGCCAGGACCTTGTCCGGGCACTCGACGGTCTGGCGGGCCTGCTCGCTGCCCGGCAGTTCCCGGCCGAGGCCGACGGCGATGGCCGCCTCGCCCTTGCCGTCGTTGTAGACGACCTGCGCGTACGGCGGCAGCTGCTCGTCCGTGCCACGTGCCTCCGCCGTGCCGAACTTGCCCCGGGGGAGCAACTTCTCGAGGATGCCGATCAGTTCGTCGCCGGTGTACGACTTATTGGGGGCGGCCGAGGCGACGGGGGTCTTCGCGCCGGTGGCCACGGACTGCCGCCCGTCGTCGCCCCCCGGTACGAGGAGTACCCCGCCGAGGCCCACGAGCGCGACCGAGGCCACGCCCCCCACGACGGCGGCCCTGCGCCGCAGCAGCAGCCTCTGGCCGCGCGCCTCGCCGGCGGCGACCAGGGCGCGCCGGTCGGTCTCGTAGGCACCGCCGGCGTGGTGCAGGGCCTCGCCGAGCCGTTCCTCGAAGCGGTCCTCGTGGTCGTGTCCCCGGTGGTGGTCGTGGTACCGGTCGTGGTCGTGGTCGCGGTCGCGGTCGTCAACGGGCATGGCGAATCACCCTCTCTGCTCTCCGTAAGGGCTGTCTGTCGGAGCGGTCAGTACGGTCGTCGGCGCCGGCGCCGACGCCGGCGCTGGGCCGGGGTCAGGGTCTGGCGTGCTCGCCGAGGGCGTCCCCGAGCAGCAGCCGCAGCCGGGCGAGCGCGCGGGTGCAGCGGGTGCGTACGGCGGCCGAGCTGACGTTCATGGCCTCGGCGGTCTCCTCGACGCTGCGGTCCTCCCAGTAGCGCAGCACGACCACGGCCCGGTCCTTGGCGGACAGCCGGCCGAGTGCCTCGACCAGGGTCAGCCGCAGGGGCGTGTCGGTGTCGGCCGCGCGCGGGTCGGGAAGGTCGGGGAACTCGTCCGTGGCGCGTTCCCGGCTGCTGCGGCGCCGCTGGTGGGCGAGGAAGGTACGGGTGAGGACGGTCTGGGCGTACCCGGCGGGGTTGACGACGCGGGAGACCCGGTACCAGCGGACGTACAGGCGACCGAGGGTCTCCTGCACCAGGTCCTCGGCGAGATGAGTGTCCCCGCCGGTGAGCAGACAGGCGGAACGGTAGAGATGCCCCGCCCGCGCCGCCGCGAACTCGGCGTACTCGTCCCCCCGGACCTGTCTCATCCCGCCCCCGTGTCTTTGGTACCGCCGCCTTCACTCCATTGATGCGCCGGCCCCCCGGAAATGTTTCAGGGCACGGAAAGAAGGTTCGGAGGGGGCCCATAGGGGCCCCTCCACGCAGGGGATCCGCGTGCGCGGGGATAGGTTGCCGGGGTGACAGACCAGCCGCCCGCTTCCACCCCACCGGGCTTCGGCCCGCCCCCGCCGCAGTACGCCCCGGGGCCACCCCAGCCCTCGGCGCCGGGCCCGGAGTTCCTGGCGGTCGACAAGCACAACTCGGTCGTTGTCGACGCGTCGGGTGTGGCCTTCGAGATGTACGACATCACGGTCGACTTCCCCTGGGCCGAGATCCGCAGCGTCCACTACAAGGCGAGCCCCAACGGCAAGGCCCTGATGGTCGCCGTGGTCCACCTGGACGGCAGGGTCTACGAGTGCGTGGTGAACGCGAAGCCGCGGGAGTTGTTGCGGGGGTGGTTCGCACAGGTGGCGTGGGTGCTGGGGTACTACCGGCCGCTGGGGTAGCCGTCCGGCGGCTCAGAGAAGATGGTCGGTCACTCGGTAGGCGAGAGCCGGCCACCCGCGCGTGGGGTGGCCGGCACTCGTGTCCAAAGACATTCCAAAGGATCCTCTAGCCGAGCGCGTGCACGTGCGGCCCCACCGAGTTCGACCACGCGTTGCCCGCCGCCGCGTCCCAGTTCGTCGACCAGGTCATCGCGCCGCGCAGGTCCGGGTAGGTCTTGGAGGGCTTGAAGGAACCGCAGTTGGTGCCCTTGGCCAGGCAGTCCAGGGCGTTGTTCACCACGGAGGGCGAGACATAGCCGCTGCCCGCGCCGCTCGTGGAGGCCGGGAGGCCCAGGCCCACCTGGGAGGGGGCCAGGCCGCCCTGGAGCTGGATGCAGGCGAGGGCGGTGAGGAAGTCGACCGAGCCCTGGCTGTAGACCTTGCCGTCGCAGCCCAGCATCGAACCGCTGTTGTAGTACTGCATGTTGACGACCGTCAGGATGTCCTTGATGTTCAGGGCGGTCTGGAAGTACGCGTTCGACGTGGACTGCATGTCGATCGTCTGCGGGGCCATGGTGATGATGAGAGACGAGCCGGCCTTCGAGGAGAGCGACCGCAGGGCCTGCGTCATGTACGTCGCGTTGAGGCCGTTCTCCAGGTCGATGTCGACGCCGTCGAAGCCGTACGTCTGCATGAGGGAGTAGACGGAGTTCGCGAAGTTCGTCGCGGACGTGGAGTCGCTGATCGACACGGTGCCGTTCTGGCCGCCGATGGAGATGACGACCTTCTTGCCCGCGGCCTGCTTGGCCTTGATGTCCGCCTTGAACTGGTCGACGGTGTAGCCGCCGAGCCCGGCCGAGTCGAGGTTGAAGGTCACCGCGCCCGGCGTGCCCGTCGCGTCCGCGAACGCCACCGCGATGATGTCGTACTGGGACTGCACGCCGGAGATCTTCTGGACCGTCGCGCCGTTGTTGAAGTTCTGCCAGTAGCCCGTGACGGCGTGCTTGGGCAGGGTGCCGCCGCCACCGCCGCCCGAGGACGCGGTCGTCGTGCCCGTCACCGCCGTCGACTTCGCCGACTCGCCCGCCGCGTTCGTCGCCGTGACCTGGAAGGAGTACGAGGTGGAGGCCGCGAGGGACGAGACGGTCGCCGATGTTCCCGTCGTCGACTGGACCTTCGTACCCGCCTGGTAGACGTTGTAGCCCGTCGCGCCCGACACCGTGTTCCAGGAGAGGGAGACGGAGGAGGACGTGGTGGAGGAGACCGTCAGACCGGTGGGTGCTGCCGGGATGGTGGGGGCCGGGTCGCCGCCTCCGCCGCCGTCGGGGCCGAAGACCGAGAGGTCGTCGGCGTAGTACGGGGCCTGGCCGTACCACCCGTGCGTGTACACCGTCACCGAGGTCGTTGACGCGCCCGTGGTGAAGGTCGTCGAGAGCTGTTTCCAGGAGGCGGAGTCGGGGGTCCAGGTCGAGACGTCGGTGGTGCCGGTGCCCGTCACGCCCAGGTAGGCGTACCCGCCCTGCAGCCACGCGCTCAGTGTGTACGTCGAGTTGGGCTTGACCGCGACGGCCTGGGTGCACTGGGCGTTGTCCTGCCCGGCGGGCGTGCCCTTGAGGGCGGCCGAGCCGCCGTGCACCGGCGAGGAGACGGTCGTACCGCTGCCCGCCGTGCAGGTCCAGTTGCTCAGGCCGGACTCGTAGCCGCCGTTCTTGGCGTTGTTGACGTCCGCCGCCTGGGCCTGGCCGGCCAGACCGGTGAGGGAGAGGACGGAGGCGGTGACGACGGCGGCGAGGGCGCCCGCCCATCTCCGTCGGGGCGGTCGGGGCATACGTATGACGCGGTCCACTGGGACCTCCGGTGAGGGGAGGGGAGGGGGGTGAGGAGGGGATGCGGAACGGTGGCCACCGTCGTACGTTGCTGGCGTACAAGTTGGTCCAGACCAATTGGGTTGTCAAGACCTCTGGTGGGTGACAGGGGTGACCGGTCGCCTCAACGGTGCCACAGCGTGGGCGACTTGTGGCATATTCGTCTTACTCTCCGTTGATCAAGGCCGTACCTTCCGTGAGTTGATGTGGAGGATTCGGTGTTGAGGCGGCCATGCCGTGGATATGGTGCTGATGCAAGAGGACGTCACAGGGGCCATCTGAGGCGGTGGTCGACCACCCCGCCACAGTGAACGGGGTGTGTGCAGCGTGCCGACCGCGATAGCCGTCACCAGTCCCGACCTGGTGCTCCCGCCGCACGACCGGCAGACCCCACCCGCCGTGGTCCAGCCCCTCGACAGTCTCGAAAGCTCCCTCACGGGCATGCACGCCCTCATCGAGCAGCACGGATACGTCATCGCGCTCTACCCGGCCTCGGTCGAGGACGCGGTCACCCGGCGGCTGCACACCGTGCGCTCCGTCCTGGAGAGCGACCGCATCGCCCTGCTCGGCATCGACCTGCCGCCGCTCGGAGTGGCGCTGCTGGCCCAGCAGTTGCGACAACTGTCGGTCTGCGACTTCAGCCCGGGCGTGCTCGCCTCCTCCGCCCGGCTGCTCGCCCACTACATCTACGCCGGCGCCCTGCTCGGCTCGGTCGCCAAGCTCGACCGGGTCCCGGTGACGCTGAAGTCGCACGCCAAGTCATGGGTGCCGGGCGCCCAGTTCGCCGTACTGTCCCATCCGCGCCCCCAGCTGGCCCGGATCGGGCAGGACGAGCTCCCCGGGCCCGAGTTCGGCACCCGGCTGCTCGTCGCCGCGGGCCAGCCGCCCTCCGACTGGGTCACCGCGACCCTCGCGCCCGCCTGGCGTGTGCAGGGCGTCGCGACCGTACCGCTGCCGCAGGAGTCGGCGCGCTGGTGGGGCACCACCAAGCTCGCCGAGTTCGCCGCCGGTCTGTACGACGTCTCCGTGCTCTACCAGCTCGTGTCGTCCGTCCGCCGGGAGGAGTGCCACTGGTGCGGCCTCGAACTCATCGGTGACCGCTGCGGGTTCTGTGCCGCGCCGCTGCCCCCGCCTTCCGAGCTTCCGGCGGCCACTGTGCGGGCAGCATCCTCAGTACGCGCTCTGCCCCGAGGCGCCACGTAAGCCACGTCCGTACGCCCGAACAACACGCTGATCGACATGTCGAACAACACGTCGAAGAACACACGCTGAACCACGCCAGGCACGACCGCTCGACCCCGCCCGTCCCCGCCCCACGATCGAGGTTGTTCGCGTCATGAACTCACGCCAGCGCCGCGGCGTCATCCTGCTGGTCCTCTCGGTCCTGTGCGCCCTGGGCGCCTTCGCCGGAGTGCTCTCGGTGATCCGCGACGTGAACTCCAAGGTCGGCCCGGAGGTGGCGGCGTACCGCCTGAAGGACGACATCGCGCCCTACAAGGAGCTGTCGGCCGACCAGTTCCAGAGGGTCTCGATGCCCAAGCGCTGGCTGTCGAGCACGGCGGTCACGAGCCTTGGCCAGATCCGCGGGAAGATCGCCGTCACCCAACTGGAGAAGGGCTCCCTGCTCCAGACCGACATGATCGTGGACCGGCCCGCACTGGAGGCGGGCCAGCAGGAGATCGCGATCATGATCGACGCGGCGACCGGTGTGGCCGGAAAGATCGACCCGGGCTCCCGGGTCAACATCTACGCCACCTTCAAGGCCGAGAACGACAAACAGAAGGACCAGTCCAAGGTCATCGTGGCGAACGCCCGCGTCATCGACGTCGGCAAACTCACCGCCCTCGACCCCGGGCAGTCCAGCAACGACCGGCGCAACAGCGCCACCCAGGCCGTCCCCATCACCTTCGCGCTCGACACCGCCGACGCCCAACGCGTCGCGTACGCCGAGTCGTTCGCCGAACACGTCCGCCTCGCCCTGGTCGCGGGCGGCTCCGACGCGACCGTCGCCCCCGGCGACCGTACGTACACCCTCGACGAGGACAAGTAGGAGGCCGCGCATGAGGTCCATCCCCACGGGACTGCGCCGATGGCCCCGCACGAGGCCGACGACTACGGGGTCGATGACTACGGGGTCGACGACCACGAGGTCGATGGCTACGGGGCAGCGCCGATGACCATCCGTATCCTCCCGGCCGTCAGTGACGCCGACTCGGCCCGCGCGCTCGCCACCCTGCTGAGCCAGCTCGCGGACGCCGAGCCGGCCCCGCCCGTCCCCGACTCGACGGCGCTCCTCGACACCCTGGCGCGGCTCGCCGCCGAGTCCCTCGACGAACTGCCCGAAGTCGTCCTGGTCCACGAACGCATAGGTCCCGTACCGGCGTTGGACCTGATCCGCGACGTGGTCATGCGCTTTCCCGCGATCGGCGTCGTCTTCATCACCGCGGACACCAGCGCCGGTGTCATCACCGCCGCCATGGACTCCGGCGCCCGCGGCATCATCGGCCTCCCGCTGGGCTACGACGCCCTCGCCGAACGCGTCCAGGCCGCCGCCGGGTGGTCGCTCGGCATGCGCCGCCACCTCGGCAGCGGCACGCCCGAGCTGTACGCGGGCCCCGGCGGCACCGTCGTCACGGTCACCGGGGCGAAGGGCGGCGTCGGAGCGACGGTCACCGCCGTCGAACTCGCCCTCGCCGTGCAGGCGTCGGGACGCAGCGTCGCGCTGGTGGACCTCGACCTCCAGTCCGGGGACGTGGCCTCGTACCTGGACGTCCAGTTCCGGCGGTCGATCGCCGACCTCGCCGGAATCAGCGACATCAACCCCCGCGTCCTCCAGGACGCCGTCTACACCCACGACAGCGGAGTGGGCCTGCTGCTGGCCCCGGCCGAGGGCGAACGCGGCGAGGAGGTCACCGACCGGGTCACCCGCCAGGTACTGAGCGCTCTGCGCTCCCGCCATGACGTCGTGGTCGTCGACTGCGGCGCCCAGATGAACTCCGCGACCGCCGCGGCCGTCGAGATGGCCGACCGGGCCCTCCTCCTCGTCACCCCCGACGTCGTCGCCGTCCGCGCCGCCAAACGCATGGTCCGCATGTGGGACCGCCTCCAGATCCGCAAGGCGGAGGAGACGACCACGGTCGTCAACCGTTTCGCCCGCGGTACGGAGATCCAGCCCTCCCTCGTCGAACGCGTCACCGGCACCAAGGTCGCCCGCACCCCCGTCCCCGCCGCCTTCAAGGAACTCCAGTCCGTCGTCGACGCGGGGCGCCTCCAGGACCTGGACACCCGCTCGACGGTCAAGCAGGCGCTGTGGGCGCTGGCGGGGGAGCTGGGGCTGGTGGTCGCCCAGGAGCCCGGCGGGGGCGGCGGCAGGCGCCGCAAGGCCTCCTCGGACCGGGGCGCGCTGGCGCTGCGGCGGCGGGGCGGCGACCGGGGCGCGGTCACCCTCGAATTCGCCGGCATGTTCCCGATCCTGCTCGTCGTGATGACGATCCTGTGGCAGTGCGTGCTGTACGGCTACTCGTACTCGTTGGCCGGGAACGCGGCGGACGAGGCGGCGCGGGCGGCGACGGCGGCGTACGCGGTCCACGGTGACGTACCCGGGGTGTGCCAGACGGCCGGGAGCAAGCATCTGCCGGGCGCCTGGAACGGCGCCGAGATCAGCTGCGACGCGGCGGGCTCGGTGATGAAGGCCACCGTGAAGGTCGACGTGCCGCTCTTCTTCCCGGGCTTCGACGCCGGCTTCAAGGTGAAGGCGGACGCGGGCGCCGCGCTGGAGGGGAACAACGGATGAGGCCCTTACGGTGGCTGAGGCGTCGGCTCCGTGACGACCGGGGCGTCTCCATGCTGGAGTTCGCCGGGTTCCTGCCCATCCTGCTCGTCATCGGGATGGCCGCCATCCAGCTCGGCCTCATCGGGTACGGGATCAACCAGGCGGGGACGGGGGCGCGGGCGGCGGCACGGGTCGCCTCGCAGGGCGGCGACGGAGGGGCGGCCGGACAGGCCGCGGTGAGCGGCTGGCTCAAGCCGAACGTGAAGCCCAACGAGGGCGCCGACCTCACCACGGCGACGGTCACCGTGAGTGTCCCCGGAGTCATCCCCTTCTTCGGCCCCTATCCGGTGACCCGCCACGCCACCATGCCCACCGACAAATGAACCGGAAACGGACAACCGACGCATGACCGGGAGGAGCTGAACCCATGAGCTTGCGCAGCCGACTCTCCACCCCCGACGAGTCGGGCCCCGCCCGCGAGGACGGACGCCTCGTCGCCGTCTACCGAGCCAAGCTCCTCGAGGAGATCGACCTCGCGGAGATGTCGAGCCTGGCGGCAGCCGAACGCCGGGTACGCCTGGAGCGCGTGCTCGGCCACATCATCAGCCGTGAGGGCCCGGTCCTGTCCTCCGCCGAGCGCTCCCAGCTGATCCGGCGGGTCGTCGACGAGGCCCTCGGCCTCGGCGTCCTCGAACCGCTGCTCGCCGACGCGTCGATCACCGAGATCATGGTCAACGGGCCGGACTCCATCTTCGTGGAGCGCGCGGGACGGGTCGAACAGCTCCCTCTCCGCTTCGCCTCCCACGACCAGCTGATGCAGACCATCGAACGCATCGTCTCCACGGTCAACCGCCGCGTCGACGAGTCCAACCCCATGGTCGACGCCCGGCTGCCCACCGGTGAACGCGTCAACGTCATCATCCCGCCGCTCGCCCTGACCGGCCCCACCCTCACGATCCGCCGCTTCCCCCGTGTGTACACCCTGCCCGAACTCATCGATCTCGGCTCGCTCGACGAGCAGATGCTGATGCTGCTCGCGGCCTTCGTGCGGGCCCGTTTCAACGTCATCGTCAGCGGCGGCACCGGCAGCGGGAAGACGACCCTGCTCAACGCCCTCTCCGGCCTCATCCCGTCCCGAGAGCGCATCATCACCATCGAGGACTCGGCCGAACTCCAGCTCCAGCAGGAACACGTCATCCGGCTGGAGTCCCGCCCCCCGAACGTCGAGGGCAAGGGCCAGATCACCATCCGCGACCTGGTCCGCAACTCGCTGCGTATGCGCCCCGACCGGATCATCGTCGGTGAGGTCCGCGGCGGTGAGACCCTCGACATGCTCCAGGCGATGTCGACCGGTCACGACGGGTCCCTGGCCACCGTCCACGCGAACTCCGCCGAGGACGCCCTCATGAGGCTCCAGACCCTCGGCTCGATGTCCGAGGTCCAGATCCCCTTCGAGGCGCTGAAGGACCAGATCAACTCGGCCGTGGACGTCGTCGTCCAGCTCACCCGCCACGCCGACGGCTCCCGCAAGGTCACCGAGATAGCCCTGGTCGTCTCGCACGGCCGCGAGCAGTTCCGTGTCGTCCCCGTCACCCGCTTCGTCCCCCGCCCCGTCGGCCCCGACCGTGTCGTACACGGCCGTTTCGAGCACCTTTCGCTGCCGCGCCAGGTCGCCGAGAAGCTGTACGTCGCAGGTGAGCCGCTGCCGCCCGCGTTCGGCGTGGCCGAGGTCCTCGACGTTCTCGACACGAGGCGGGCCATCGGATGACCAACCCCGCCCCCGAAGGGAGGCAGCCATGAACGACCCCGCACTCCTCGCCCTCGGCGCCACCGTGCTGTGCGGCACCCTCGCCGTCGCGGGCGTCCACACGTACGCCTCGGGCCGTGCCCAGCGCCAGGCCCTCGTCGACCGCCTCTCCGGCGGCGGCCCGCTGCGCACCGCGGCCGGCCGCGTACGCCGTTTCGCCGCGATCGACCGCCGGCTGCGCCGCACCCGCCTCGGCCGGACGATCCACCTGCGCCTGTCGGCGACGGGCCTGGATGTGACGGCGGGGGAGTTCGCCACGTACGTCACCGCCGTCGTCGTCGCGCTGTGGCTGATGGCCGCGTCGGTGCTGGCCCCCTTCTTCGGTCCGATCGCCGCCCTCGTGGGCGTGTGGAGCGCGGCCATCTTCCTCAACTGGCAGCGCCAGAAACGCATCGAGGCCTTCATCGGCCAACTCCCCGACGTGGCACGTCTGCTGGCCAACGCGACCGCCGCCGGACTGGCCCTGCGGACGGCACTGGCGATGGCGGCGGAGGAGCTCGAAGCCCCAGCGGGCGAGGAACTCGCGCACGTGGCAGACCAGTTGATGTTGGGCCGCACCATCGACGACGCCCTCGGCGAACTCTCCGAGCGCCTCCCCTCACGCGAGCTGATTGTCCTCGTCACGACCCTGGTCCTCGCCAACAAGGCGGGCGGCTCGGTCGTCAGCTCCCTGCGCAACCTCACCCACACCCTGGAGGACCGCAAGGAGACCCGCCGCGAGGTCCGCACCATGCTTTCCGAGGTCAACGCCACCGCCTTCACGGTCCCGATGCTCGGTCTGGGCTCGCTGCTCCTGATCAACTCCTCGAACGAGGGTGCGCTCGCCCGCGTCACCGGCTCCGGCCTCGGCCAGACCCTCGTCCTGATCTCGCTGGGCCTCTACACCGTCGGTTTCTTCGTCATCCGCCGCCTCGGCAAGATCGAAGTCTGAGAGAGGAGGGGTCACGTTGCTCGCGCTGCTGCTCGCCCTCCTGACGGCCGGGGCCGTCGCGGGCGCCCTGCTGGGCATCCGCATGATCCGCGCCGACGCCAAACTCCCGAGCGACCTCGCGCTCGCCCTGGAGGTCGGCGGAACCCGCGTCTCCACCGCCGAGTCCGCCGTCGACCGCCTCGGCATGCGCTTCGCCCCCACGGTCCTGCGCCTCATGGGCCCCCGCCGGGTCGAGGCCAAACGCCGCCGCATCGACATGGCGGGCAACCCCGGCGGCCTGACCCTCAACCGCTACGCCGCCCGCCGCGCGGTGTACGGCGTCTTCGGCGTCGTACTCGGCCTCGTCTTCCTCTCCAACGGCCAGCTCCTCTTCGCCGTCCTCACCCTGACCTTCGGGCTCGTCGCCGCCGACGCCCTCATCTGGCAGGCCGTCCGCGAACGCAAGGAGGTCATCGACCGCACGCTCCCCGACTTCCTCGACGTCCTCGCGGTCGTGGTCTCGGCGGGCCTCGGCTTCCGCCAGGCGCTGGACCGGGTCGCGGAGAAGTACGAGGGCCCCTGGGCGGACGAACTGCGCATCACGCTCCGCCAGATGGACATGGGCGTCAGCCGCCGCCAGGCCTTCGACGAACTGCGCAAGCGCAACTCCTCCGAGCAGGTCGCCCAGTTCGTCTCGGCGCTCCAGCAGGGCGAGGAGCTGGGTTCCCCCATCGCCGAGACCCTCATCCAACTCGCCACGGACATGCGCCGCACCGACGCCCAGAACGCCCGCCGCCGCGCCGCCAAGACCATCCCCAAGGCGACGATGGTGACCCTCGTCTTCATGCTCCCGGCGACGATGATCCTGATCGCCACGGGCATGTTCCTGGGGTCCGGCACGAACTTCGGCTCGATCCTGGGCCGCTGATGAACAGCCGCCGTACACCCCTGCCGCGCCCGTCACCGCTCTCGACGCTGTCCTCTCTCTCGCTGTGGCTGTCGCAGCCCCCGCCGTGGCTGACCCGCCTGTGGGCGCGACGGCACCTCGCGAGCACCGAGGACGGCTACCTGGCCGACGACGCCCCGGCCCCCGGCAGCGTCCGCCTCCAGCTCAACGCCCTCCAGGCGCTGTGTCGCCAGGCCTTCGGCGTCCGCCTCGCCGCGATCGCGATCGGCGCCCCCTTCGCGATGACCAACGCCGTGAACGGCCCACCCCGCTACACGGTCCTGGTCGCCGCCGTCCTCGGCGTCATGGGCTCGTACGCCATGCTCAGGGACTGGGAACGGTTCGGCCCCCGCCTCCTCGCGCACCCCGGCCTCATGGCCGTGGACCTGACCTTCGGCGCGGTCCTGCTCCTGACGGCGTCGCCCGCGTCCCCCCTCGCGTACGCGACGGTCTGCACTCCACTCCTGGCGGGCCTGCTGTACGGCTGGCGCGGCTCGGGCATCTTCACCGGCCTCCAGCTGATCGTGCTGGTGACGGTGTACAGGGCCTGGCAACACCACCCGGGGTCGGGCGCCAGCACCCTGCTCGTCGCGGGTTTCTGCGTCGGCGCGGGCATCATCGGTGTCACCCTGCGAAACCTGATGTTCCGCTTCGGTACGGCGAGCCAGGCGCTGTCGGAGGCGAACTCCCGCCTGGCCGTCGCCGAGGCGGTGGAGTCCGAACGGGCCCGCCTGGCCCGCGAGATGCACGACTCGGTCGCGAAGACCCTGCACGGCCTGGCGCTGGCGGCCGAGGCCCTCGCCGCCTCGGCCGCCGCCGGGGACGCGGACCCGCACACGCTGGGGCGGCAGGCGACGATCGTCGCGGGAGCGGCCCGCCGGGCGGCCGTGGAGTCCCGCGACCTCCTCTCCGACCTGCGCCGCCACACGGACCTCGCGCGTGCGAACACGGACGTCCTGTCCGAACTCGACGCCCGCGTACGAGCCTTCGAAGCCCGCACCCACCTCCCCACTTCCCTTCACCACCGGGGCGAGCCCCCGACCCTCCCGTACGCCACCGCCCACCACGTCCTGGCGATCGTGTCCGAGGCGCTGGAGAACGCGCACCGCCACGCGGACGCGACGCGGGTGACGGTGGAACTCGACGTGTCGGAAGCCGAGTGCGCCGTACGCGTACGGGACGACGGAGTCGGTCTGCCCCCGCCCGTCGCCCTCGACGACCCGACCCTCGACGACCTGACCAGATCCGGCCACTTCGGGCTGCTCGGCATGGCGGAGCGAGCCGCGTCGCTGGGCGGCCGTATCGACCTGACCCGTTCCCCGCAAGGAGGCGCGGAGATCCACCTGACCCTCCCGCGGTCCTCCGCCGCCCCCCACCCCGCCCCCATCCCCCAAGAGGAGGCCGCACATGCCTGACCAGGCACTTCCCGGCCCGAACCTCCGTGTACTCGTGGCCGACGACAACCCGGTCGTCCGGGCCGGCCTGGCCGCGCTGCTCGACGGCCACCCGGACCTCCAGGTCGTCGCGCAGGCGGCCGACGGCGAGGAGGCCATCGCGGCCGCCACCCGGCTGCGCCCGGACGTCGTCCTCCTCGACGTCCGCATGCCCGGCACGGACGGGCTGACGGCCCTTCCCGCCCTCTCCCTGCTCGCCCCCGTGATGATGCTGACCTACAGCCGCGAACCCGAGGTCGTGGCCGAGGCGTTGCGCCGGGGCGCGGTCGGCTATCTCGTCCACGGCGAGTTCACGGCCGCCGAACTGATCTCCGCCGTACGGGAGATACGGCACGCGAAGGCGACTGTCCCGGATTCACTCGGTGTTTCGTACGAACCGAACGATTTCTCTTCGCATCTGCAACCACTTGTGGGACAGTCGTCGAAGGTTCGCCCCGGCTATGCGGCGAGGCTGCGCCGTCGCGTGCCCAACCGGCTCGACTTCGGCCTGAGTTCACGGGAGGTGGAGGTCATGGATCTCATCGCGTCCGGCATGAGCAATCAGCAGATCGCCGCCGCGTGCTTCATCAGCGAGAAGACCGTCAAGAACCACATCAACCGCATCTTCGCAAAGCTGCACAGTTCCTCGCGCAGCGAAGCGATCGCCCACTGGCTGGGCACGGCACGTGAGGGGTGGAGCCGATGACTCCACCCACCCGAAGTTGGGCCCCTGGGCCCACCCGGAGTAGGCGCGGTCTCACGTACGGTGCTCGGGTCGGTAGTGGTGGCGTCGGGTGGGAGGACAGGGGCCATGGTGACGAGGGACTGGACGCTGAGGGCGGGAGTCCGGGTGGAGACCTGGGCGAAGACCGTCGCCGGTCGGATGCGGGGCCGCGGACGGGACGCCGGCGCCGGTTTCGTGGAGTACGCCGGGTTGATGATCATCATCGCCGGGATCTTCACGCTGATCGATCAGATCGGCCTGGACGGGATGATCTCGGGTGCGATCCGGGACGCAGTCCAGAAGGTCACCGGTGGAGGCGGCGGCTGATCCACCCGGCCCGCAGCGACCGAGGACAGACCCTTCCCATCTACATCTGGTTGTCGGGGATTCTTCTCTTCGCCGCGCTCGCCTTCTTCGTGTTCGCCCAAGCAGCGTCCGCCCGGAATGGAGCTCAATCCGCGGCGGACGCTGCGGCGTTGGCGGCCGCACGGGACTCCCGGGACGAGCTGATGACAGGCTTGACGGGGGCCGTGGGCAAGGATGACCACTGGCTGGACTGGCTCAAGGGAAACCTGTTCAAAGGCACCGGAGCCGCGGCTGCGGCCGGTCGGCTGGCCGCCGAGAACGACTCGACCGTGCACGGTTTTACCCCAACCGCAGTGAACGGATTTCCGGGCTACCGAGTGGATATCGAGACCCGGTACACGGTTGGCAAGTCGATCATTCCCGGCACGGACAAGAACGCGATGGCCCATGCCACCGCTGTCATCCAGCCGCGCTGTGACTTCGATCCGGCTGCGGATCCCAAGAAGCCCGTGGAACTGAACTGCGACGGACAGCCCGTCGACATCGACCCCGGAAAGTTCCATCCGGGCGACCTTCCGGACGCGTCCGTGCTGTTCTCTGTGCATCTGGCCGAGTGAGAGGAAGCCGTACCGATGGATCTCCGGCACACCATGAAGGGCCGACGGGCACTGGCCGCGATGGCCATCACGACTGGGTTGCTCCTCACGGTGTCCGGTTGCGGCGGGGGGGACGGAGGTGACAAGCCGAGCGGGACTTCGACCTCCCAGTCGAGCAAAGGCGGCAACGGAGGTAAACCGCAGGCGTCTTCGACACCGAGCCAGGCGGCGGCACTGGCGGAGGTGAAGGGCGGCGACATCACACTCACCGTCACCTCGGCCGTCCGTGACCAGGGCGGCTATATCACCGTGAGCGGCAAGGTGACCAATGGAGGCGGCCAGTTCTGGATCGCTTCGAACTGGCGGGGTGACGAGCGAGAGTTGCTCGGTAACGGTGCATCCCTCGCCGGAGCTTCCTTGATCGACAGCAAGGGCAAGAAGAAGTACCTCGTCCTGCGGGACACCCAGGGGCGCTGCCTCTGCACGAAGTTCGACGGCGGTGGTGTGGAAGCGGGCCAGTCGGCCGACTGGTTCGCCCAATTCCCCGCACCCCCCGCCGACACCACCAACGTCGACTTCCAGGTCGGCTCCATGCCCCCCGCCTCCATCCAGATCTCCGACGGCGAGTGACCATGGCCCTCCCACCCCGCAGCGCCGCGACCACGCTCACGGCCCTCGCCGTACTGGCCGCGCTGAGCCTCACCGGCGGCCCGGCGCACGCCGACGGCACCGACCCCAGCGCCCCGCCGGGCAGCGTCACCACCTCCCCACCCCCCACCGTCGACCCCACCAGCCCCGGCCTGAAGCTCGCCGACGGCGCCACGCTCGCGCCGGCCAAGGTGTTGGACATCAAGTCGGTCGTCGAGGACCTCGGTGGTGAGGAGCGGCGGGAGGACACGAACTCGGACGTGACGTTCGCGTTGCAGGCCGAGGTGCTGTTCCCCAAGGACAGTTCGAAGCTGAACCCCGACGCCCGTTCCCGTATCCAGGCGATCGCGGACGAGATCAAGAACCAGAAGGCGACGACAGTCAGGGTGTTCGGGTTCACCGACAACCTCGGCTCGTACGCCCACGGCCTGGTCCTCTCCAAGAAGCGCGCGGAGATCGTCCACGACGAACTGGCGGCGGTGCTCGGCTCGACGGACGTCACCTTCGAGGTGCGCGGCTACAGCGAGGACTACCCGATCGCCGACAACACCTCGGAGGAGGGCCGCCGGAAGAACCGTCGGGTGGAGGTGACGTTCCCACGTGGCGCGGCGAACAGTGGGTCCTCGGGAGCCCAGAGCTGAGAACCTGGTGTCATGAGAAGAATCGTCCTGATGATGTCGGTGTCCCTGGACGGATTCATCGAGGGACCGAACCGCGAGATCGACTGGCACCGCGTCGACGCGGAGCTGCACCGCCACTTCAACGAGGAGATCAGGAAGCTCGGCGGCCTGCTGGACGGCCGGGTCACGCACGAGCTGATGGCGGGGTTCTGGCCGACGGCCGACCAGGATCCGGACAGCCCGGACAGTACGCCCGAGATGGTCGAGTTCGCGGGGATCTGGCGGGACATCCCCAAGTACGTGTACTCGCGGACACTGGAGCGGGCCGACTGGAACACCACGATCGTCCGGGACGTCGTACCGGACGAGGTCAGGGCGCTCAAGGAACAGCCCGGTGGGGACCTCGGCCTCGGCGGCGCCGACCTCGCGGCCGCGTTCCTGCGGCACGACCTGGTCGACGAGTTCCGGGTGTACGTCCATCCGGTGTTGATCGGCCGCGGCAAACCCCTGTTCCCGGAGTCGCACACCCCGACCGATCTGCGGTTCGTCGAGTCACGGGCCTTCGGCAACGGGGTCGTACTCCTGCGCTACGAACGCGACAGCACCGTCATCGTCCCCGCCACTGCTACCGACCCCGGAACCGCCGACACGTAAAGGAGTTGTCCGCGAGTCGGGGCATCGGTAGGAAGGCTCCATGACTGTTCTCGGCGTTGTGTTCCGGCCCCAACTGCCCCCCGAGCGTCTGCGGGCCGTCGCGCGCGCGGCGGACGACGCGGGCCTGGAGGAGCTGTGGCTGTGGGAGGACTGCTTCCTCGAAGGGGGCATCTCGGCCGCGGCGGCCGCCCTCGCCTGGACCGAACGGGTCCGGGTCGGCGTGGGCCTGCTGCCCGTCCCGCTGCGGAACGTCGCCGTCACCGCGATGGAGGCCGCCACGCTGCACCGGATGTTCCCGGGGCGCGCGATCCTGGGCGTCGGCCACGGCGTCCAGGACTGGATGGGGCAGGTCGGGGCGCGTGCGGAGTCGCCCGTGACGCTGCTGCGCGAGCACCTCGACGCGCTGCGCGCGCTGCTGCGGGGCGAGCGGGTCAGCACGGACGGCCGGTACGTGAAGCTGGACGGCGTCGCCCTCGACTGGCCCCCGGCGGCGGCACCGGAGGTGCTCGCGGGCGCCACCGGGCCGCGTTCGCTCCGGCTCTCGGGGGCCGCCGCCGACGGCACCGTCCTCACCGCCGCCACCGCGCCGGAAGGGGTACGGCGGGCGCGCCGACTCATCGACGAGGGGCGGGAGTCGGCGGGCCGGACCGACCACCACCGGGTGATCGTCTACCTCCACACGGCCACCGGACCGGACGCGGCGGCGCGGCTGCGCGCCGAGATCGAGGCGAACGGTGAGGATCCGCTGCCGGAGCACGGCGTCGCCGGGGACGCGGACGCGGTGGCCAAGGCCGTACAGCGCCTCGCGGAGGCCGGCGCCGACACCGTGGTCCTGCAGCCCACCGCCGACGAACCGGACCCCGAGGCCTTCGTACGGTTCGCGGCCCGAGAGGTCCGTCCGCTCATCGTGTAGGCCGGTCGTTGTCAGTGCCCGCTGCCACACTCGTCGGTATGAGCGATGACGACGTACGGCTGAGGGACGCGGTCGAAACCGACCTCGACCTGTTCCTGGCCTACGAGCAGGACCCCGAGGCGGCCCGGCGCTCGAGGTTCGAGCTGGAGAGGAACCGCCCCCTGTACGCCGATCCCTTCACCGGCGACACCGCGTCCATACGCCTCCTGGAACGGCACGGCTTCCAGCACCACGGGACCGTCCGCCACGGCAACGACGACCACACCCTGCTCGTACTCCCCGAGGAGTGAAAGCACCGGCGACGAGCGCCCTGGACACCTGGCCCCGGCCCCCCGTTGCCCGGTGGAAAACGCCTCGCCTCCCCGCCGCCCCGTTGAGAAGATCCCCCCATGACCACCACCCGTACCTTCGAAGCTCTCGTCGACGAGGCCGTGGCCGCGTCCGTCGAGGGGTGGGACTTCTCCTGGTTCGAGGGGCGCGCCACCGAGGAGCGGCCCTCGTGGGGGTACGCGCGGGCGATGGGGGAGCGGCTCGCGCACGCGTCCGCCGCGCTGGACATCCAGACCGGTGGCGGTGAGGTGCTGGCCTCGGCGCCGACGCTGCCCCCGCTCACCGTCGCCACCGAGGGCTGGCCTCCGAACGTCGCGAAGGCCACCGCCCTGCTCCACCCCCGTGGCGCCTTGGTCGTCGCCTCTCCCGAAGACGCCCCGCTGCCCTTCGCGGACGCCGCCTTCGACCTGGTCACCAGCCGGCACCCGGTCACGGCGCACTGGTCCGAGATCGCGCGCGTCCTGCGCCCCGGCGGCACGTACTTCTCCCAGCAGGTCGGCCCGGCGAGCGTCTTCGAACTCGTCGAGTACTTCCTCGGCCCGCTGCCGGAGGACGTCAGGAACGGCCGGCACCCGGACCGCGCCCGCGCCGCCGCCGAGGCCGCCGGGCTCGACGTCGCCGACCTGCGCGCGGAGCGGCTGCGCATCGAGTTCTACGACATCGGTGCCGTCGTCCACTTCCTGCGCAAGGTGATCTGGATGGTCCCCGGCTTCACCGTCGACCGGTACCGGACCGAGCTGCGCGCCCTGCACGAGCGGATCGAGGCGAAGGGCCCGTTCGTCGCCCACAGCGCCCGCTTCCTGATCGAGGCGCGCAAGCCGCGTCGTTCCTAGGGGTCCGCGGGATCCCCGGGAGGGCTCGCGTTCAGGCTCATGCGTGCGGGCCCGCCGTCACCCTCCCCACCACCAACTCCGCCCCCGCCTCCAGGATTTCACCCACCCGTTCCACCTGCTGCGCCAACTCCCTCTCCCGTGCCGCCGTCAGCCCTTCCAGCGGCTCCACGGTGACCGTCGTACGCCGTCCCCGGCGCCGCTGGTGCCAGACCCCGGCCACCACGCCGTCGACCAGCAGCACGGGGAAGTTCCCGGCCTGGCCGCCCGCGAGGGCACGTGCGTACGCCGGCCCGGGGAACAGCACCTCGCGGGGCCCCGCGGCGATGGCGTACGCGTCGAAGTACGGAAGCAGCCGCACCCCGCTCACCGGCGTCCCCGGGAACTCCGTGTCGCCCGCCGCGATCCACGCCGGCCCTTCGAAGTCGACCTCCTCGATGACCCCCGTACCCGCCAGCGAGGCGAAGAGCTCGGTGGCCCAACCACGCGGAGCCGCGGCCCACTTGGCGAACCGCCCCGGCGTCGCCGGTCCGTACGCGCGCAGATAGCGCCCTACGAGCAGGGCGAGCCCCTCGTCGGCGGCGAGCGGTTCGAAGTGCGGGGGCCGGGTGTACGTCGCCTTGCGGCCCCGGTTCGGGGCGAAGCACAGTGCGCCGCGCTGACCCGCCCGGTGCATGACCTGCCGCCAGCGCGGCCACATGCCCTGGAACGCGGGCATCACCAGGTCCCCGGCCCAGGACCCGGTGCGCGCCACCACCTCGTCGCTCAACTCGTCGATGGTCAGCCGCGTGCCGTCCAGGGCGTTCCCGATCGCCGCCACGACCTGGTCCGCCTGCTCTTCGGTGAGCCGGACGGCGGGCGCGAAGGGGCTCCGGCCGGACGGGATCGCCGTCAACGCGGCCGTCCAGAGGGGGAGTTCCGCGGTGGGGAGCAGATGTACGGTGCCGCGCGGACCGTACGTCTTCACCAGCGACCCGTCCTCCCAGAGCGCGGCGCGTACGTCTGCCCGCGTGACTCCCTCGGCGCGTACGCCCACCGACACCTCGGCCGCCGACAGGACTTGCGCGTGCGCGCCGAGCATCGCGCCGACGGTGTCGGCGACCGGAGTCCCGCCGCGCGCCGGAACGGCCAGGAACTGGCGCTCCATTCGCCGCGCGCTCGCCTCGTTCCATGTGATCTTCAGGGGCATGCGGCGAAGGTAGGCGGGAATGAGGTCAGATCCTGTCCGCTGGAGCGTCCGGGAACCGATTGACCGAAAACACCCCGATGCGACCATCCATGAGTGAGATGTCCGTCCGTATGACGGACTTCCGCACAGGGTTTCCACATCGTTATCGGGGGTGGGTCGTCCGGGGTGTTCGCCTCACGTAAGTTCAGACCAAGGTAATTCGCGTGAGCAAAGCTGCGCGTGTGGCACCGCGCAGTGGAGGGGGCTGCGCGGTGCTGCGCTCCCTGTCTGAAGTCACGTCACCGGTCGTGCACCGTGACCTGTGCCCCGCGCCGTACACCCCATCGCTGCATCGTCCCGGCCTCCGCCTCCAGGATGTGGCGGGAGCGTGGGCGGGGGCGCCCCATACGCCCCGGCTTCATCGTCCGTACCGCCAAGACGCGGAACTTCCGGTCCAAATAGGCGACGTCGATCGCGAACCGCATCCCCAGGGTGTGCACCGCACTGGCCGGCGAGAGCAGCAGGGCCCCGTCGATCCCGTCGCGCCCGAGCAGTCCACGGCGCCGGGCGCGGGCCGACACGGCGACCTCCAGTGGCACCGGTGCGGGGATCCCCGGCGTGGTGAGCATGGCCATGGGTGCGAAGTTAGCGGCGCCGTCAAGCGGGCGACACGGGCGCGCGTCACTCTCCCGGAGTACGTGGGGGCGAGTCGGCGGGGAAGACCCAGTTGGTCGCAAACCCTCCGGATCTCTCCGTTTACCTCTCCATTCCCTTTGAATCCGCTGTGATTCGGCCATGGTCAAGCCCTGAATGGGAGGTTCCGCGACCACCGTGGCGTCGCCGTCCGATTTCGGAGAGTAGTTGTGGCACGCCGATGCACGCAGCATCACTTACGAAGGGTTATGGTGGAAACCCCCCCTCGGGCCGGTCCGTCTCCCCCCCACGGACCGGCCCGTTTTTTGTGCCCCCACACCCCACCCCACCGCCGCCTCCGCCTGCGCCCCCGTGCGCCCCCCTGCCCTCGGGAACCGGCCCTGGTGACACAGCGCCCCCACCCCGGCCCACTTGTCGGACCACAGACACCTCTTGCGGGGCCGTTGGTTTCACGGGGGTAGGCTTCGCCCCCGGGGACCGTCATATGGACAGGGGTTGCGCTGAGCGAGGCCGCTCTGCCGCGCCCGTCCGATCCGCACGGAGGGGCTGACAACACGTGAACCTGCGGGACAACCTGCGCCGGCTGCTGCTCAGGTTCTACACGCGCAGGGTGGAGGGCCACCTCGACCACGACCAGGTGCCCAAGCACATCGGCGTCATCATGGACGGCAACCGGCGCTGGGCGAAGGCGGCGGGCAGCACGGCCGCCCAGGGGCACCGCGCCGGCGCCGACAAGATCGAGGAGTTCCTCGGCTGGTGCTCGGAGACCGATGTCGAGGTCGTCACCCTCTGGCTGCTGTCGACGGACAACTTCGACCGCCCCGAGGACGAGCTCGTCCCCCTGCTCGGCATCATCGAGGGCGTCGTACGCACCCTCGCCGCCGACGGCCGCTGGCGCGTGCACCACGTGGGAACGCCGGACATCCTGCCCTCCCAGATGCAGACCGCGCTGAAGGAGGCCGAGGAGGCCACCGCGCACGTCGACGGGATAGTGGTCAACGTCGCCATCGGCTACGGCGGCCGCCAGGAGATCGCCGACGCCGTGCGCTCCATGCTCCTGGACGCCGCCGACAAGGGCTCCTCGATCGAGGACGTCGCCGAGTCCGTGGACATCGACCTCATCGGCAAGCACCTCTATACGAGTGCCCAGCCCGATCCGGACCTGGTGATCCGCACCAGCGGCGAGCAGCGGCTGTCCGGATTCATGCTCTGGCAGACCGCCCACTCGGAGTACTACTTCTGCGAAGTCTTCTGGCCTGCGTTCCGCAAGGTCGACTTCCTGCGTGCCCTGCGTGACTACGCGGCGCGACACCGCCGCTACGGAGGCTGACCCAGGGGGGTGCGAGGGGTGCGCGTCACCCGGAGTTAACGAACGCGTGGTCACATGCTCTTGCATGGCCGCGCATGTTCGAGGGCATAAGCCATGCAGGTCGACGCCCGAACCACGGGTGTCGTATCTCAGCGGACGGCACGGGGCCGTCCGCCCGGGAGGCCCTTTGCACCAGCCCGACCGTGCGGTCCGTACGGACGAGACGGAGGGCCGGTCTCCGGCCCGCGCAATGCGGCCAGGACCGGTCCAGCTCCTCTCCGTCGCTCCCCGACCTCATCCGAGGGGGTACGTCCTTCCGTGGTGACCAGCACAAAGCGTCGTATGCCAGACCGGCGCACCTATGTTCTCGACACCAGCGTCCTGCTGGCCGACCCGAACGCCCTGAGCCGCTTCGACGAGCACGAGGTCGTGCTTCCGATCGTCGTGGTGACGGAACTGGAGGCCAAGAGGCACCATCCCGAGCTCGGCTACTTCGCCCGACAGGCCCTGCGCCTGCTCGACGAGTTCCGGGTGCGGTTCGGCCGCCTCGACGCCCCCATCCCGATCGGGGAACTCGGTGGGACCGTACGCGTCGAGCTCAACCACTCGGACCCCAGCGTCCTGCCCAGCGGGTACCGCCTGGGGGACAACGACTCCCGCATCCTCGCGGTCGCCCGCAACCTGCAGGCCGAGGGGTACGACGTCACCGTCGTCTCGAAGGACCTGCCGCTCAGGATCAAGGCCTCGTCCGTCGGCCTCCTCGCCGAGGAGTACCGCGCGGAACTGGCCATCACGGGCTCCTCCGGCTGGACCGGAATGTCCGAACTGACCCTGTCCGGTGAGCAGGTGGACATCCTCTTCGAGGAGGGACATGCGTACGTCCCCGAAGCGGCCGACCTGCCGGTCCACACCGGTCTGACGATCCAGTCGGAGCGCGGCAAGGCCCTCGGCCGTGTCACCTCCGAGGGCAACGTCCGGCTGGTGCGCGGCGATCGGGAGGCCTTCGGCATCAAGGGCCGCAGCGCCGAGCAGCGCATCGCGCTCGATCTGCTGCTCGACCCCGACATCGGGATCCTGTCGATGGGCGGCCGGGCCGGCACCGGCAAGTCGGCGCTCGCGCTCTGCGCGGGCCTGGAGGCCGTGCTGGAGCGGCGTCAGCACCAGAAGGTGATGGTCTTCCGGCCGCTGTACGCGGTGGGCGGGCAGGAGCTCGGCTACCTGCCCGGCTCCGAGGCCGAGAAGATGGGCCCCTGGGCGCAGGCGGTCTTCGACACGCTGTCGGCGGTCACCTCGCGCGAGGTCATCGAGGAGGTCACCGCGCGCGGCATGCTGGAGGTCCTGCCGCTCACCCACATCCGCGGCCGCTCCCTGCACGACGCCTTCGTGATCGTGGACGAGGCCCAGTCACTGGAACGGAACGTGCTGCTGACCGTTCTGTCCCGTATCGGCGCCAACTCGCGGGTGGTTCTCACCCATGACGTGGCACAGCGGGACAATCTGCGCGTCGGCCGGTACGACGGCGTGGTCGCCGTCGTGGAGAAGCTGAAGGGTCATCCGCTCTTCGCGCACGTGACACTGAACCGCTCCGAGAGGTCCCAGATCGCGGCACTTGTGACCGAAATGCTGGAGGACGGACAGATCTGACCCACCTGGCTCCATCTGGACCCATCTGGCACCACTTGACCCGATTGGTCAAAACGTGGTGGATGCACGGTAGTTGACGCCGCCCGGCAAAAGGCGAAGAGCCTAGCCGGGCGGCGTCTTCGTGCGCGCTTGTTTCCGCAAAACTCCTGGGGCAAACGGGGTGTGAGCTTTCACACGCAACGGGGAATTGCCTCGCGGCGTCGGGTTACGGCAGAGTCTCACTCCTGTCAGGCCCCGCATACGACACACGTGTACCCCCAGCGGTACCGCACCTCAGGAACACCAGAACTCCATAGAGTCGTCGTATGCCGCCCGCGCACCACGCGGCACTTCCGTCACGGGAGTTGCCCACCGGGCCCGTGCCTCCCGTGACCCCGTAGTTGGGAGGCCAGCGTTCAGGGGCACGATTGCGTCCGCGAGGGTCACCTAAGCGGGCGATGCTGGAAGGAAACCGTGTGAGCCGGATTTCGGTCCGGGGACTCGCAGTGGCTTCGGCCACCGCGGTCACCGCTGTCGGCGCCGTGAGTGGTGTTGCCTCGGGCAACACTGGCCAGCCGTCGAACGACGCCGAGGCGACGGCGAGTGACTCGACTCTCCTCGCGGACATACCTGCGGGCCAGCAGGCCCAGGTGCAGACCGCGTCCCTGACGCAGCAGGCCGATTCACAGGCCATCGCCGCGGACGCGAGCGCCAAGAAGGACGCGGAGGAGGCTGCCCGCAAGCAGGCTGCCAAGGACGCGGTCGCGAAGCAGAAGGCCGCGGCGGACGCCAAGGCGCGCAAGGATGCCGCGGAAGCGGCCAGCCGCTCCCAGACGCGTGCCACTGCCGCTGTCAGCCTGGCCCCGCAGTCCTCGTACACCGTCGCCGAGGTCCAGGCCATCGCGCGTCAGATCATCCCCAGCGGTCAGTTCCAGTGCTTCAGCAACATCGTGGACCACGAGTCCACCTGGAACTACCGGGCGCAGAACCCCTCTTCCGGCGCGTACGGTCTCGTGCAGTCGCTGCCCGGCAGCAAGATGGCGTCGGTCGGTGCCGACTGGCAGACCAACCCGGCCACGCAGATCAAGTGGGGCCTCAACTACATGAACGAACGCTACGGCAGCCCCTGCGATGCCTGGTCGTACTGGCAGGCTCACGGCAACTACTGAGCCGCCGTCACCTCCGGCCGCTCAACCTTTCGAAGCCCCTCCCCGTCCTAGGGTGAGGGGCTTCGGCCATGTACGGTCGGAACCGACGACTCCAGGGGGGAGTGGTGGGGAGAAGCGGGGGAAGAGGACGGATCATGTCGAGAGTGCCAGGGTTGCTCGGCCGGCTCGGCGCCAAGCTGACGGAGCTGGGTGCGCGGTTGGACGAGCGCCGCGCCGAGGTGGAGAAGGAGTCGGGGGGCTCGCTCGACCTGATCGACGAGACCGACGACCGGTCGCCGCGCGGCTCCACGACGACGGCATGGACGGACGCGAAGCCTTCCGCAGCCCCGGCCGACGCCGCTCCCGAACCCACCCCCGAACGTGAACCCGGATCCGATTCCGAGCCGGAGCCTTCCGCCGTTTCCGCCCCCGCCGCCCACTACACCCGTGGGCCGGAGACGGACACCCGGCCCGATCCCGTCCTGGCCGTGCCGTGGGGCGTACGGGTCGCGGCCGAGGCCGGCTGGCGGCTGCTCGTTC
This sequence comes from Streptomyces sp. NPDC007896, assembly GCF_042959425.1. Taxonomy (NCBI): domain Bacteria; kingdom Bacillati; phylum Actinomycetota; class Actinomycetes; order Kitasatosporales; family Streptomycetaceae; genus Streptomyces; species Streptomyces sp. NPDC007896. The sequence continues at coordinate 140,683 of NZ_JBIBKX010000004.1, forward strand.
TCGCGGGCACCCTCTGGGTGTTGATGCGGGTGATCAGCGCCGTACAACTGGTCGTACTGGCCTTCGTCGCCGCGCTGCTCATCACCGCGCTGCTTCAGCCCACCGTGGCGCGCCTGAAGGGAGTGGGATTCCCCAGGGGCCTCGCCACCGCGCTCACCGCGATCCTCGGCTTCGTCATCATGGGGCTGGTCGGCTGGTTCGTGGTCTGGCAGGTCCAGGAGAACATCGACAACCTCTCGAACCAGATCCAGGACGGCATCGACGAGTTGCGCAAGTGGCTCCTCAACAGCCCGTTCCATGTGACGGACAAGCAGATCAACGAGATCGCCAAGAACCTGCGGGAGGCGATCGGCGCGAACACGGACCAGATCACGTCGGCGGGGCTGGAGGGCGTGACGGTCATAGTGGAAGCGCTGACCGGCATCCTCCTGACGATGTTCTCGACGCTCTTCCTCCTCTACGACGGCAAGCGCATCTGGGAGTGGACGCTGAAGCTGGTGCCGGCGGCGGCGCGGCCGGGGGTGGCCGGGGCGGGGCCCCGCGCGTGGCGGACCCTGACGGCCTATGTGCGCGGCACGGTGATAGTGGCTCTGATCGACGCGATCTTCATCGGCCTCGGCATCTACTTCCTGAACGTCCCCATGGCCGTGCCCCTCGCTGTCTTCATCTTCCTCTTCGCGTTCATTCCGCTGGTGGGCGCGGTGATGTCGGGGGCGTTGGCGGTGGTGGTCGCGGTGGTGACGCAGGGTGTGTTCACCGCGCTGATGACACTGCTCGTCGTGCTCGCGGTCCAGCAGATCGAGGGCCACATCCTCCAGCCGTTCATTCTGGGGCGGGCCGTGCGGGTGCATCCGCTGGCGGTGGTGCTGTCCGTCGCGGCGGGTGGGCTGGTCGCCGGGATCGGCGGGGCCGTGGTGGCGGTGCCGCTGGTGGCGGTCACCAACACGGTGGTGGGATACCTGCGTTCGTACTCCCGCGAGCCGGCCCTCCGCCATGCGCCGGAGCCGCGGGGCGCCACGGCGATCGATGTGGCCCCGGTACGCCCCCCATCCCCGTGACGATTCCCCCCGGGCGGGTGGGGGGCCGGTCGCGCAGTTCCCCGCGCCCCTGAAAGCCTGGGGCGCCGGGGCGTAGCGCCGTGCCCCAGGGGCGCGGGGAACTGCGCGCCAAGCCCCCACCGGCCCGCAGCCGAAGAAGCCACCTCGGGGGTCTGGGGGCGGAGCCCCCAGGTTGAGGAGGGGACGGGTAGGGGCGGCGGGGGCGAGAAAGCCAAGGCCCCGCCCACCCGACCAGGGTGAACGGGGCCTGAGTAGAGCGGCGGAGGTTACTCCGCGAGGACGGCTTCGGCGTCCAGCGTCGTGGCGACCGCCTGGATCACAGAAGCGATCTTGAACGCCTCCTGGATCGTCTCCCGGTCGACGCCCGCCTTGCGGAGCACCTGCTCATGGGAGTCAAGACACTGACCGCAGCCGTTCACCGCGGACACCGCCAGCGACCACAGCTCGAAGTCGACCTTCTCGACACCGGGGTTGCCGATGACGTTCATCCGCAGACCGGCCCGCAGGGTCCCGTACTCGGGGTCCGACAGCAGGTGCCGCGTGCGGTAGAAGACGTTGTTCATCGCCATGATCGCGGCAGCCGACTTGGCGGCGGTGTACGCCTCCGGCGACAGCTGAGCCTTCGCCTCCGGCTCCAGCTCCCGCAGCACCCGCGGCGACCGCGCCGCGATCGCACACGCCAGCACCGTCCCCCACAGCTGCTGCTGCGGAAGGTCCGAGTTGCCGATGACCGAGCCGAGGTTGAGACGCAGGTCCTTCGCGTAGTCCGGCAGGGCGGACTTCAGTACGTCGAGGGCCATGGAGGGTTACTCACCCGCCAGGAGCGCCACCGGGTCGAGGGTGTTCTCGCCCTTGGTCCAGTTGCACGGGCAGAGCTCGTCCGTCTGGAGCGCGTCGAGGACCCGGAGGACCTCCTTGGGGTTACGGCCGACGGAACCGGCGGTCACCATGGAGAACTGGATCTCGTTGTTCTGGTCGACGATGAACACCGCACGCTTGGCGAAGCCGTCCTCGCCCTCGATGCCGAGGTCCCGCATGAGCTCGTGCTTCGAGTCGGCCATCATCGGGAAGGGCAGGTCACGCAGGTCGTCGTGGTCCTTGCGCCAGGCGTGGTGCACGAACTCGGAGTCGCCGGAGAAGCCGAGCACCTGGGCGTCACGGTCGGCGAACTCCTCGTTCAGCTTGCCGAAGGCCGCGATCTCGGTCGGGCACACGAAGGTGAAGTCCTTGGGCCATGCGAAGATCACCTTCCACTGACCCTCGTAGGTCTTGTGGTTGATCTGCTGGAACTCCTCGCCCTTCTCCAGCGAGACACAGGCGGTCAGGTCGAACTCGGGGAACTTGTCACCGACAGTGAGCACGCGCTCTCCTTGCAGCAGGGAAAAGCCCCTTTTGGGGGCGTTTCCCGAGGGTTGGACGCTGCTGATGCTGTCACAAGCTGCATTGATTACGGAAATAGCTACACTCGGTCGTGTTGATCGACTGCAGCTATCAGTGACTATGAGTAAGAGGTACGGCCATGGCCAGCCCGCTGGGCAACGCAAGCTCCAAGGGCCCCATGAGCGGCAAGGGGGCCATGAGTGGCAAGGGAGTCATGAGCCCCAAGGGGAACGGGCGCCGTCAGCCGAGCCTCGCCCAGCTGCGCGCCTTCGCCGCCGTCGCCGAACACCTGCACTTCCGTGACGCCGCCGCCGCGATCGGCATGAGCCAGCCCGCGCTGTCGGGCGCGGTCTCCGTCCTGGAGGAGACGCTCGGCGTGACCCTCCTGGAGCGTACGACCCGCAAGGTGCTGCTCTCACCCGCCGGCGAGCGTCTCGCCGTCCGCGCGAAGGCGGTACTGGACGAGGTCGGCGCGCTCATGGAGGAAGCGGAGGCGGTGCGGGCGCCGTTCACCGGGGCGCTGCGCCTCGGCGTCATTCCCACTGTCGCGCCCTACCTCCTGCCCACCGTCCTCAACCTGGTCCATGACCGCTACCCGGACCTCGACCTCCAGGTCCACGAGGAGCAGACCGCCAACCTCCTCGACGGGCTGACCTCCGGCCGTCTCGACCTGCTGCTGCTCGCCGTCCCGCTCGGTGTGCCCGGCATGACCGAACTCCCGCTGTTCGACGAGGACTTCGTGCTCGTCACCCCGCTCGACCACTCGCTCGGCGGCCGGGAGGGCATCCCCCGCGAAGCCCTGCGCGAGCTCAACCTGCTCCTGCTCGACGAGGGGCACTGCCTGCGCGACCAGGCCCTCGACATCTGCCGGGAGGCGGGCCGGGAGGACGCGCCGGTCACCACCACGGCCGCGGGCCTGTCCACCCTGGTCCAGCTCGTCGCCGGCGGCCTCGGCTGCACCCTGCTGCCGCGCACCGCCGTCAAGGTCGAGACGACCCGCAGCAACCAGCTCCTGACCGGCTACTTCGCGGACCCGGCGCCGACCCGCCGGATCGCGCTGGCGATGCGCGCCGGGGCCGCGCGCGGCGGCGAGTACGAAGAACTGGCCGCCGCGCTCCGAGAAGCGCTGCGACCGCTGCCGGTACGGGTGTGGGACCGGGACGCCTGAGCGTCCCGGTCCACGGGCCCCGTCACTCGGTGCGCAGTCCGTCCGGTCGCATCATGCGCAGCAGCGGTGGCAGGCTGAGTGCGGTCACCAGCAGGACGACTCCCGCGCCGATGCCGGTCATCGACAGCAGGCTCGGCCAGTCCACGCGCACCGAGACGCTCGTCATCTTCTGCAGGACCACGCCCAGGGTCACGCCGACCACGGAAGCGAGCAACAGACCCAGCGCGATCGGGATCGCGGTCTGCCAGAGCACCGACAGGCTCAGCGTGCGGCGTCGAGTGCCGAAGGCGACCAGGACGGAGAGCAGTTTCTTTCGCTCGCGCAGCTGTTCCAGCTGGGAGACCAGCAGGCTCGCGCCGATCAGGAACAGGACGCAGGCCGCGCCGACGGACAGGCCGGTGCGGATGGAGGTGTAGCGATTGTCCTGCTCGGTCGACGCCCAGGTCCAGGCGTGGGCCAGCGGGCTGAGCTTGGCCGTGGTGTTGCGAACGAGGTCGTAGACGTCCCGTGTCGACTGGTCGATCTGCAGGTAGGCGTTGCCCTCGATCGCCTGTGCGGCCCCGGCCGGCAGTGCGCTCGGGGTGAACAGGATGCCGCCGGTCAGACCGTTCGTCGCATCCGTGCGGATCCGGGCTGCCTTGATGTCCTTTGGCACGGTCCAGGCGGCCTGCCTGCCCCTGAAGCTCTGGGCGTAGGAGGGGTCGATGTAGAGGGTTCGGCCGGGCTTGCCGAGCTTCGCCGCGTCCAGGTCGCTGTCGGCGCCCTTGACGAGGAAGACGTCGCCGTCGCGGCACGTCGGCAGCGTGGCCACCTCGCGCAGCGACGCGCAGTTGCCGACGGTCGCGGTCGTGGACGTGTTGGGGTCCCGCTTCCGGTCGCCCAGCGAACCGGAGCCGATCGCGGTGACCTGTCGTACGCCTTTGGTCCGCGCGAACTGCTCGCGGGCCTGGTCGAGCGGGACGTCGTACGGGAGGCGGATCTGCATCTGCGCCCGCTGGAGGTCGTTCGACGTGTCCTTGGTGTAGTCGCCCTCGACCCCGGCGAACAGCATTTGCAGGGCGATGGCGCCGGCCACCGCGACCGCGATGCCGTTGACCATGCGGGCCGCCGTTCCGCTGCTCAACTGGAGTCTGCGGATGGCGAGTTGCCAGGACACCGAGCCGAATCCGAGCCGGGCGACGACCGTTTCGACGATCCAGGGCAGCAGCGCCGTGACGCCGATCAGGAGCAGCAGGACACCGCCGATCACCAGGTACTGGTTGAAGTTTCCGCTGGTGTTGCCCTTGCCGATCATCGGGTAGAGCATCGCGAGTCCGCCGATCGGCAGCAGCAGTCGCCACCACAGCCGGCGCCGCGCGGGCTTGGCCGCACGGACCACTCCGAGCGGCTCGATGACGACCCCGCGCAGTGCGAGCAGGGTGACGAGGACCGCGGCCGCGGGCACCGCGACGGCGACCAGGGCGGCCAGTGCGGGCGTGGGGTTCAGATAGCTCGGGAACACGCTCTTGCCGAAGATCTCGACGGATCCCGCCAGTTGACGGGTCAGCAGGAAGAAGACCGTGCCGAAGGCGAGCCCGAGGACGGCGCCCGAGAGGGCCTCGCCCGCGGCGATCCGCCGGGTCATCCGGCTGTCGGAGCCGACCAGGCGCAGTGCCGCGAGCCGCCGGTCGCGCCGCTCGCCGCCGAAGCGCACGGCCGCGGCGATGAAGACACCGACCGGCAGCAGCAGCACCACGAAGACGACGATGATCAGGAGGAGGAGTACCGGGTCCAGTTTGTCGGGCGGTCCGAGGGGCTCCCCGAAGTGGTCGATACGGGTCACTCTGGAGCCGTCGATCCTCGGGGCGAGGTTGTCTGCGCCCGCGTAGAAGCTGAGTTCGTTCGCGCCGACGAGACCGGGCTCCCCGATGGTGCCGATGGTGCGGTAGGGCAGCCGCTCGCGCAGCAGTTTCCCGCTGCCGGACTTCAGCAGGTCCGCCAGCGCGGGGGAGACCACCATCTCGCCCGGCGCCGGGATCTTCTTCACCCCCGGCGGCAGCGGCGCCCGGGCCCCCTCGGGTTGCACCTCGCGTCCGCGGATGTCCTTGTCGCGGTAGGTGTCGTCGACGGCCGCGACGAGAAGGGTCCGATCGGACGCCTTGGGTATGCCCACGTCGGTGAACGTGATGTCCGTACGGGCCTTCTCGCGGTCGCTGCGGGCCTGGAGCGCACTCGGCAGCGCCGTGGTGAGCAGCAGCAGCGCGACGCCGAGCCCGACCCCGACGGCCGTGAGGACCGCACGCATCCAGCCCTCGCGTCCGCCGGTGAAGGCGAACTTGGCGCCCATGGCCAGGTCTCTGGACCACTGCCGGACGCTGGGAGCGACGCTCATACGATCCGCTCCATGTCGCGGGACTTGCCGTCGCGTACGACGATCTCGCGGTCCGAGTAGGCGGCCACCCGTGCCTCGTGCGTGACGAGGACGACGGCGGCGTTGGTCGAGCGGGCCGCCTCGGTGAGCAGATCCATCACGCGTTCGCCGTTGAAGGAGTCGAGTGCTCCGGTGGGCTCGTCCGCGAAGAGTACGCGCGGGCTGGTGACCAGTGCCCGGGCCACGGCGACCCGCTGTCCCTGGCCGCCGGATATCTCGCCCGGCCGCTTGCCCTTGAGGTCGTGGACCTCCAGCCGTTCCATCCAGGACAGGGCGGTTCGCTCGGCCTCCTTGCGCCCGGTGCCGTTGAGCCGCAGCGGGAGGGCGACGTTCTCGACGCAGGTCAGTTCGGGCACGAGCTGCCCGAACTGGAACACGAACCCGAACTCGCTGCGCCGCAGCGCGCTGCGCTGGGCGTCGTTCATGGTCGCCATCTCCTGGCCGTTGTAGACGATGGACCCGGAGTCCGGTGTCACGATCCCGGCCAGGCAGTGCAGGAGGGTCGACTTGCCGGAGCCGGAGGGGCCCATCACGGCGACGACCTCGCCCGGGTGGATGGAGAACTCGGCGCCGTCGAGGGCGTTGGTGGGGCCGTACGCCTTGCGCAGGTCGTGGGCCGTGAGCAGGGAGCCTGCGGGGGTCATCGGGTTACCGCCTCGGCGAGTTTTTCGAGGCGCGCGGCGGTGAGCTCCAGCCACCGCAGGTCGGCCTCCAGGTGGAAGAGGGCGTGGTCGCAGATCAGCTGGTCGGCGAGGTCGCCCTTGCGCTTGCGGTCCGTCAGGATGCGCATCATCCGCAGGTGCTCGGACCGCTGGGTGTCGAGGATCTCGGAGGCGTCCCGGTGCGTGAGCAGGGCGAGGACGATCTTCGTGTAGAGGGTCGACTGCAGATACGGCTCGGGCTTCTCCGGCGTCGCGAGCCACTGCTGTACGTCGGTGATCCCGGCGTCGGTGATCGCGTAGCGCTTGCGCTCCGGGCCGCCGCCCGCCTCTATCCCGTCGACCTCGACGAGTCCGTGCTTGAGCAGCCGCGACATCGTCGAGTAGACCTGGCCGTAGTGCAGCGGCCGGTCGTGACCGAACTTCTCGTCGAAGGCCCGCTTCAGGTCGTAACCGTGACGGGGCCCGGACTCCAGGAGTCCTAGGAGGGTGTGACCGATGGACATGCCGAGCACTCTACATACGGCGTATACACCGCACGTATACACACCGCGAATAGATCATGGTGAACCCAGCGTCCGTGCAGGTCACCCCCGATTGTCACGGTTCCGTCACCACGGTTCCCTCGCCCCCGCCGCCCCTACCCGTCCCATCCCTGGGGGCTCCGCCCCCAAACCCCCGATCGGCCTGAACGGCCTCGTCCTCAAACGCCGGACGGGCTGAAGATGCGGCCCGGGGCTCTTAGGGGCGCGGGGAACTGCGCGACCGGGCCCCACCGGCCCGCAGTCGAAGTGCGACCTCCGGCTTTCAGGGGCGCGGGGAACTGCGCGATCAGCCCCCACTCACTCGTAGGCAGCAGACAGGCGGACGCGGCGGGGGGCGGGGGAGAGGAACCCGGGGGTGCCTACTCCTCCGCCGCGTCCGTCGCGGAAGCGGCCGGTCGCCCCCGCCGGGGAATCGGCCCCGCCCCACCCGGCAACCGCCCCGCCTCCGCGAGCGCCCGCCGCAACAGATACTCGACCTGCGCGTTCGCCGAGCGCAGCTCATCCGCCGCCCATCGAGTCAGCGCTTCATGGACAAGCGGATCCAGCCGCAGCAGAACCTGCTTGCGCTGTTGCGGCTGCCGCTGTGGCTGTGGCTGTGGCCGACGCTCGGGGACCGACCCCCCGGAGGGATCCGTCACTGGTAGAGGGACCCCGTGTTCAGGACGGGCTGCGGAGCCCGGTCACCGCACAACACCACCAACAGGTTCGACACCATCGCCGCCTTCCGCTCGGGGTCCAGCTCCACAATGTCCCGCTCGGTGATCCGGGCGAGCGCGGCCTCGACCATCCCGACCGCCCCGTCCACGATCTCGCGCCGCGCCGCGACCACCGCCCCGGCCTGCTGGCGCTGAAGCATCGCGGAGGCGATCTCGGGAGCGTACGCGAGATGCGTGAAGCGCGACTCGATGATCGAGACCCCGGCCGCCTCCACACGCGCGTGCAGTTCGACGGCGAGCTTCTCGGTGATCTCCTCGGCGTTGCCGCGCAGCGAGAGACCGTCCGCGTCGTGGGCGTCGTAGGGGTACTCGATCGCGATGTGCCGTACGGCCGCCTCGGTCTGCGTGGCGACGAACTCCAGGAAGTCGTCGACCTCGAAGGTGGCCTGCGCGGTGTCCTCGACCCTCCAGACCACGACCGCGGCGAGCTCTATCGGATTGCCGTAGGCGTCGTTGACCTTGAGGACGGCGGTCTCGTGGTTGCGTACCCGGGTCGAGATCTTCGTGCGGGAGGTGACGGGGTTCACCCAGCGCAGCCCGTCCTGGCGGATCGTCCCCCGGTACCGCCCGAAGAGCTGGACGACCCGCGCCTCACCGGGTGCCACGGTGTTCAGCCCGCACATCGCGATGAACGCGGCGAGGCCGATCAGGATGCCGGGAACGATCAGCGCGGCCTTGGCCCCGCCGGCGTCGACCGTCGTGGCGGCCGCGATCAGGCCGACGCCGAGCAGCAGCCCGACCAGGCCGAACAGCAGCGCGAGCCCGCCGCCGATGCTGTGCGCGGCGAACTCCCGTACCCGCGGGTCGGGCATCCGCGGCACATCCCCGAGAGAGGTGGGGTCGCTGGGAGTGGAGTCGTGTTCCGGCATTGGTGCCCCCCGTTTTCGTACGGCGGAAGCCCGTATGACTCCCACCCGTCCAAGGCCATGCAGGCCTATCTAAGTGATATCACTTTACCCGGCAGCGCAACCTTCCACCCCTCCAGGTCGTCGGTTGAGATGGGGCGGATGCGAAGTCCTGAGTAGTACGTGCTGATTGTCACGTCCGCAAAAGACCGGATCGGCAGCCCTTTGTCATAGCGCGTGGTGTTAGTTTGCTGAGCTGACCTCAGCGGCGAACCTGTGTGACGCGCGAACACGAACGCGACACCCGAGCGCGTGAGTGAACGCGGCAGGACACGCGTACAAGAGAGCGCGACACGAGAGCGAGCGGAGCGAACGCAGCCATGGGACGAGCGGAAGAGAGACGAGCGCGGCAGCACGGTGGCCGCCGCGCGGCGGCCATGCCCTCGTCCGGAGGAAAGCCCCGCCGCACCGGCATACGCCGGTTCGTGAACTGGAAGACGATCCTCGGCACCTTCCTGGGCTTCTGTCTGCTCGGCATGGGTGCCTTCATCGTGCTCTACATGGTCGTCTCCATACCCAAGGGCAACGCGGACGCACAGCGTCAGAGCAACATCTACAAGTACAGCGACGGCAGCACGCTCGCCCGCACGGGCAAGGTCAACCGTGAGATCGTCGGCCTGGACAAGGTGCCCAAGGACGTCCAGAAGACCTTCGTCGCCGCGGAGAACAAGTCCTTCTACAAGGACGCCGGCGTCGACCTCAAGGGCACGGCCCGCGGTCTGATCAACACCCTGTCCGGCAAGGGCAAGCAGGGTGGTTCGACGATCACCCAGCAGTACGTCAAGAACTACTACCTCACCCAGGACCAGACCATCACGCGCAAGCTGAAGGAACTGGTCATCGCGCTGAAGGTGGACCGTCAGCAGACCAAGGACGACATCCTCGCGGGCTACATCAACACCAGCTACTACGGCCGCAACTCCTACGGCATCCAGGCGGCGGCCCAGGCGTACTACGGCAAGGACGCGAGCGAGCTCTCGGTCGAGGAGGGCGCGTACCTCGCCTCGCTGCTCCAGGCCCCGAGCCAGTACGACTGGGGTGTCGCCACGCCCACCGGCAAGCGGCTGGTGACGGCTCGCTGGAACTACACCCTCAACAACATGGTCGAGGAGGGCTGGCTGCCCGCCGCCAAGCGCGCGACCCTGAAGTTCCCGACCCCGCAGGACCCCAAGGGCGTGCCCGGCATGGAGGGCCAGACCGGCTATCTGGTGGACGCGGCCAACAGCGCGCTGGCCAACCGGCTGGTGGCCAAGGGCGCCGCCGCCAACTACGAGGACGCCAAGGCGCTGGTCGACGCGGGCGGCTGGACGATCACGCTCAACATCGACAAGAAGAAGCAGACGCAGCTGGAAGTCGCCGTCAAGACGAAGCTCACCGGCAAGCTGGACGCCAAGAAGCGCAGGGTCGACGGTGATGTCGAGGCCGGTGCCGCGTCCGTCGACCCCAAGACCGGCAAGGTCGTGGCGATGTACGGCGGCGAGGACTACTTCAAGCACTACGTGAACAACGCGACCCGCCGCGACTACCAGCCCGCCTCCACCTTCAAGCCGCTGATCTTCGCGGCGGCCCTGGACGAGCAGGCCAAGACGCAGGACGGCCAGGACATCACGGCGGACACGGTCTACGACGGCACCAGCGGTCGCTCCGTCAAGGGCAGCGCCATCGGCTTCGCGCCGCCCAACGAGGACGACCAGAACTACGGCGACGTCACCGTCCAGACCGCGATGAACAAGTCCATCAACTCCGTCTTCGCGCAGATGGGCGTCGACGTCGGAATGGACGAGGTCCTCAAGGTCGCCGGCAAGCTCGGCATGGACACCAAGGGCATGCAGGCGGTGCCCGCGCAGACCCTCGGCACCATGGGCGCGAGCCCGCTGGAGATGGCGGGCATCTACGCGACCCTCGACAACCACGGTCGCAAGGTCACCCCGGCCGTCGTCGCCTCGGCCGAGCACAAGGACAGTTCGGTCGACTTCCCGAACCCGATCGGCGACGCGGTCATCAGCTCCCAGGCGGCCGACACGGTCACCTCGGTGCTCACCGGCGTGGTCAACGACGGCACGGCCCAGGGCTCGGTGGCCCAGGCGGTCGACCGCAACGGCCAGCAGGTCGCGGGCAAGACGGGTACGTCCGACAACAACAAGTCGGCATGGTTCTCCGGGTACACGCCGAACCTGGTCACCTCGGTCGGTCTGTTCGGAGAGGTCCCCAAGGACCGCAAGGACACCGGTGGCAAGGTGGTCAAGCAGGGTACGCAGGTCTCCCTGAAGGGCGCCGCGGGCGGCGGCCGCGTCAACGGCGGCGGCTTCCCGGCCCAGATATGGGCGGCGTACACCTTCAACGCGATGGGCAGCGTCACCACGTTCGACCTGGACACCACCCAGGGCGCGGCGATGGAGCCCAGCACCACGCCGACGATCAGCGAGACGCCGAGCGACACGCCCTCGCAGACCCCGACCACCGAGCCGCCGACGAGCGAGCCGCCCACCACCAGCGCCCCGCCGACCCCGACGTCCGAGCCTCCGACCACCCCGGTGACGACACCCCCGACCACTCCGACGGGGACCCCGACCGACGTGATCACACCAGAGGACCCGTTCAACCCGAACAACCAGCAGTGACCGACAAGGGCGCGAAGACCGGTGCGGCCGGTCTTCGCGCCCTTGTCGTGCCTTCTGGAGTGTTCAGCCTCCGTTGACGTTGTGGGCGATCCGGTCGCCCAGTTCCTTGTCGATGTTGCGCCAGTACTGCAGGGCGCGGTCCAGGACCGGACGGGAGACGTCGGCCTTCAGGTGGCCGGTGACGTTCGAGACCAGGCGGTCGCGGGCCGCGTCGTCGAGGACCTGGCGGACCATCGTGCCCGGCTGGCCCCAGTCGTCGTCCTCGCTGTGCAGCTTGTACGCCTCGCGCACCAGCTCGCCCGTGGCCTCCCAGCTCGCCGGGTCGCCGAACTGCCCGTAGTCGGCCGCGGGGCCGCCGTAGGAGTTGGGCGCGTACGGGCGGGCCGCGAGCGACGGCTCGTAGCGCATCGGGCCGTCCTTGGCGTACGAGTTCGCCGGGGCGTGCGGACGGTTCGGTGGCAGCTGGGCGTAGTTCGGGCCGATCCGGTACCGGTGTGTGTCCGGGTAGGAGAACAGCCGGCCGAGCAGCATCTTGTCCGGTGAGGGACCGACGCCCGGGACCAGGTTCGAGGGCTCGAAGGCGGCCTGCTCGATGTGGATGAAGTAGTCCTCGGGGTTTTTGTCGAGGGTCATCCGGCCGACGTCGATCAGCGGGTAGTCGCCGTGCGGCCAGACCTTGGTCAGGTCGAAGGGGTTGAAGCGGTAGTCCGCCGCGTCCTCGAACGGCATGATCTGGACCTTCAGGCTCCAGGTCGGCGCGTTCCCGGACTCGATCGCCTTGTAGAGGTCCATGCGGTGCAGATCCGGGTCTGTACCGGCCAGCTCGTCGGCCTCCGCCTGGGTGAGGAAGTCGATGCCCTGGTCGGTCTTGAAGTGGTACTTCACCCAGAACCGCTCACCGGCGCCGTTGATCCACATGTAGGTGTGGGAGCCGTAGCCGTTCATGTTGCGGTAGGTCTTCGGGACGCCCCGGTCGCCCATCAGATAGGTCACCTGGTGCGCCGACTCGGGCGAGAGCGTCCAGAAGTCCCACTGCATGTCGTTGTCCCGCAGCCCGTTGTCGGGGCGGCGCTTCTGCGAGCGGATGAAGTCCTGGAACTTGATCGTGTCGCGCACGAAGAAGATCGGGGTGTTGTTGCCCACCAGGTCGTAGTTGCCCTGCTCGGTGTAGAACTTGAGCGCGAAACCACGCGGGTCGCGCCAGGTGTCGGGCGAACCCTGCTCGCCGGCCACGGTGGAGAAACGGGCCAGCATCTCGGTGCGTTTGCCCGGCTGGAAAAGGTCGGCCTTGGTGAACTGACTGACATCATTCGTTACTTCGAAGAACCCGTATGCGCCACTGCCCTTGGCGTGGACCACCCGCTCGGGAACCCGCTCCCGGTTGAACTGGGCCATCTTCTCGATGAGGTAGTGGTCCTGGAGCAGGATCGGGCCGTCGGGACCGACGGTCAGCGAGTGTTCGTCGCTCTCCACCGGAATGCCGGCGTTGTTCGTGGTGTACGGAGCCTTCTGGGGTGCCTGCGTCATGAGCGTCCTCCCGTCAAGAAGAGAGTCGTCAGATCGCTTCGCTCACCTCAGCAGTCAACTCTGCCGACAGGATGTCGGCAACCGGGCCGCCGTGGGGCGAGGTGGATCGCGTACCCCTGCGCCCCCGGTCCATTCAGCCCCGGTTCAACTCGAACCAGACCACCTTTCCGGTGCTCAGACGCGTGGCGCCCCACCGTCTGGCCAGTTTGTTGACCAGATACAGGCCACGCCCGCCCTCGTCGGTGGCGCGCGCCTGCCGCAGCCTGGGCAGCTGCGGCACGTCGTCGCCGACCTCGCAGCGCAGCACGTCCGTACGCAGCAGACGGAGGGTGACCGGGCGTGACGCATAGCGCACGGCGTTGGTGACGACCTCGCTGACCAGCAGCTCCACGGAGTCGCTCATGTCCTCCATGCCCCAGCGGGACAGCGCCCGGCGGGCCAGGCGCCGGGCCCGCCCGGGGGCCGCGTCCTCCGGCTCCAGGTGCCAGTACGCCACATCGCTCGGCGCGATCCCGTCGAAGCGGGCGGCGAGCAGCGCGATGTCGTCGTCCCGGTCGCCCGGACCGAGCATGTCCAGCACCTCGTCGCAGAGCGCTTCCAGCGGCGGCGGATGGTCCGGGCCGGTGAGCTGCGCGGTGGCGGCGAGCTTCTCGCGCAGCTGCTCTATGCCGGTCCACACGTCCCTCAGGCGCGACTCGACCAGGCCGTCCGTGTACAGCAGGAGCGTCGCCCCGGCGGGCGCGTCCAGCTCGACCGCCTCGAAATCCACTCCTCCTACGCCGATGGGGGCGCCCGGCGGCACCCGCAGCACCTCGGCCCGGCCGCCCAGGTGCAGCAGCACCGGCGGCGGATGGCCCGCGTTGGCGATGGTGATCCGGTGCGCGACCGGGTCGTAGACGGCGTACAGACAGGTCGCCATGCGGTCGGTGCCCAGGCGCTGGGCCTGCTCGTCCAGGTGGTGCAGCACCTCCTGCGGGGGCAGGTCGAGCCCGGCGAGGGTCTGCGCGGTGGTGCGCAGCTGGCCCATGATCGCGGCCGAGGTCATCGAGTGGCCCATGACGTCACCGACGACGAGGGCGACGCGGCTGCCCGGCAGCGGGATCGCGTCGTACCAGTCGCCGCCCACCCGCGCGGTCTCCGCGGCCGGCAGATAGCGCGAGGCCAGCCGCACCCCGGTGGGGCGCGGCAGCGTCTCGGGCAGCATGGTGCGCTGCAGCTCGTCGGCGATGTACGCCTCGCGGCCGTACAGCACCGCTTTGTCGATGCCGAGCGCGCTGTGCGTGGCGAGCTGGGCCGCGACCAGCAGATCGTCGGTCTCGAACGCCATCCGCTCGGGGCGGCGCACGAACAGCGCCGCGCCGATCACCCGGCGCCGCCCGCGCAGCGGGGCGAGGATCGCGCGCTGGCCGGTGGGCACGATCAGCTCGTCGCCGAGCAGCTCGGGCAGCGCGGCCCGGGCGGCGGGCGCGTCCGCGAAGACCGGGCGCACGCCGCGCAGCACCTCGGCGAGGGCGCCGCCGGGGCGCACCTCGCACAGCTCGGCCGTCATCGCCGAAAGCTCGTTCGGCTCGGGCCGCAGCGCGGGCATGAAGCCGTTCTCGGTGTCCCGCTCCTCGGGGATTCGGTCGGTGCGCCGCAGCCGCAGCACGAGGGGCCCGGTGGGCCGCTCGTCGCCGACCGGCAACGGGTCGCGCAGATAGACGAGGATCGCGTCCGAGAAGGTCGGCACGGTGGCCCGGCACAGACCCATGACGATCTCGTCCAGGTCGATGCCGCGGGCGATCCGGCGGGTCGCTGCGCCCACGAAGCGCAGCCGGTCCCCGTCACGCCGCATCGGCATCGGGCCCGCGTGCGGCAGCCCCTGCCCGGTACGCCGGTCCGTGCCCGTGGAGTTCCCGGACGGCCGGTCCCCATCCATGCCCGGCTGGGCCGGGATGCCCTCGGGAGCCGGGCGCGGGCGGTGCGCGTCGGGCTCGCTGGCCGAGGGCTGGGAGTGCTCGGGCCCGGGGGAGGCGGGCGGCGGCGTGGACGCGCCGGTGCCCGAGGGCGACGGCGTGTCGGTGCTCGCCGACGCCTGCGTGGCGGACGATCCGTGCTGACCGCAGGGCGTGCTCGGCGCGGAACCGGTGGGGGCGTCGCCGGTGCGGGCGGGTTGCGCGGGTAATGCGCCGGGCGCGCGCAGCGGCTCCGGGGTATGGAGGAGCGCCCCGCGGGGGTCCGCGGGGGTGGAGGGCCGGCCGGCGCCGCTCTGGCGGCGCTCGTGCGAGGTGGGGTGCTCCGTCACGCGTGTCGAATCCATCCGTCCGGGGCTGCGCGCCGTGCGTGCAGTTCGTCCCGCAGCCCCGATACCCGGAATGTGTGTCCCGGGAACGGAATCTGCGCGTCGTCAGGACGGGGCCTGCCCGTCGCCGACGTGAACGCCGTCGTCGGGCCGAACGCCCTGTGCGGCCCGGTGGGCCGTCCGCCGACCGTACCGCCGTGGCCCTCGTACCCCTCGCTCACGTCCTGCCGCCCCTCGGTGACGTATGGTCAAGCCCAGCGCATGCTGCGGGAGTTGCTGCTGTGCGCCCTTGCGGAGGACGATCCTACGGTTGTACCACGGGGGCGCATCAAGGGTCTCATGAGGACACGTGCGCGGGCGTACGGTCCCAGTCATCCGGCAGGGAAGGAACCGGCCAGGCGGGATCCGGGCGCCAGTGCTGCCAGCCGTCCGAGAACGGCGCGCCCCAGGCACGGATCACCTCCACCGCACAGTGCCCTGCCTCTCTTACCTGTGCGGCCAGTTGAGTATCCATCAATCCGGCCCGTTGCGCCTGTGCGAACTCGTCTTCGTCGAGCCAGTGCCAACTGCGGTCCGGGTGGACGGAGATGTCCAGGAAGTGATCCTCGGAGTCGACCCCGCCCTCCCAACGGGCGAGCGGGGCTTCCAGGTTCACGTACCAGTTCTTGAACCGCCAGCCCGGTTCCCAGAACAGCCACACCGACCAGGGCTCGCCGGGCCGCGCCAACTTCAGCACTCCGTTGCCGAACCAGCGGCCCCGCTGCACCGTTCGCGCCTTGGTGTAGCGGGACTCCAGCGGTTCTCCGTGCACCGGTGTACCGTCGGCGAGCACGGGCTTCACACACTCCGTGCCGGGCGCCATCCACACCGCGAGCAGTTCCTCGTCGTCCCGTACGACGGTCACGGGGCGGCAGATGTGGAACTGCTCACCGGCGTTCTCCCGGTACCGCCACAGAATGTGACTCCCGGGGGCCCAGTACACCGTCGACCCGCCCGCCGCCACTCGCCTCACCGCTCCACCCTCTGCCATGACCAGATATTAGGTGCCACAGGCATACGACGCTGCGGTGCGCGTCACGGTTCGCGCCATGGAGCGAATGACGTAACGAAGGCGTCATCCAAGGGCTTCCAAGGTCATCCGGAGGGTGAACGCCGTTTACGGATGCGTCATCCTCAGGACATCGAGCGCCTCGTCCAGCTGTTCCAGGGTGAGGTCACCGCGCTCCACGTACCCGGACTCCAGGACGACCTGGCGGATCGTCCTGCGTTGCGCCAGTGCCTTCTTGGCCACCTTGGCGGCCTCCTCGTAGCCGATGTACTTGTTGAGCGGTGTCACGACCGACGGCGAGGACTCGGCGTACTCGCGGGCCCGTTCGCGGTGGGCGACGATCCCGTCGACGGTGCGGTCGGCGAGCAGGCGAGAGACGTTGGTGAGGAGCCGGACGGACTCCAGGACGTTCTTCGCGATGACCGGAAGCATGACGTTCAGCTCGAAGTTGCCGGCGGCCCCGGCGACGGCGACCGTCGCGTCGTTGCCCATCACCTGGGCCGCGACCATCAGCACCGCCTCGGGAATGACCGGATTCACCTTGCCGGGCATGATCGAGGAGCCGGGCTGGAGGTCGGGCAGGCTGATCTCGGCCAGGCCTGTGCGCGGACCGGACGCCATCCACCGCAGATCGTTGGCGATCTTCGTCAGCCCGACCGCGATGGTCCGCAGCTGCCCGCTCGTCTCGACGATCCCGTCCCGCGCGCCCTGCGCCTCGAAGTGGTCACGGGCCTCGGTGAGCGGTAGCCCGGTGGCCCGCGCCACCTCCGCGATGACGGCCGCGGAGAACCCGGGCGGCGTGTTGATCCCGGTGCCCACGGCGGTCCCGCCCAGCGGCAGTTCGGCGAGCCGGGGCAGCGAGGCCCGGAGGCGCTCGACGCCGTACCGCACCTGCGCCGCGTACCCCCCGAACTCCTGCCCGAGCGTCACCGGCGTGGCGTCCATGAGATGCGTACGCCCCGACTTCACGACGTCCGCGAACTCCTCGGCCTTCCGCTCCAGGGCGGCGGCGAGGTGTTCCAGGGCCGGAACGAGATCCCGCGTGACGGCGGCGGTGGCCGCGATGTGGATCGAGGAGGGGAACACGTCGTTCGACGACTGCGAGGCGTTCACATGGTCATTGGGGTGTACGTCCCTGCCGAGCCGCTCGGTCGCGAGCGTGGCGATGACCTCGTTGGTGTTCATGTTGGAGGACGTTCCGGAACCCGTCTGGAAGACGTCCACCGGGAAGTGCGCGTCCCAGCGCCCCTCGGCGACCTCGCCCGCCGCCTCCTGGATGGCCTCGGCCACGTCCTTGTCGACCACCCCCAGCTGCGCGTTGACCTTGGCGGCCGCGCCCTTGATCAGCGCCAGCGCCTCGATGTGCGCGCGCTCCAGACGCTGACCCGAGACGGGGAAGTTCTCCACGGCCCGCTGGGTCTGGGCCCGCCACTTCGCGTCCGCGGGCACCCTGACCTCACCCATGGAGTCGTGCTCGATCCGGTACGGGGCTGCCTGTTCGTCGGCCATCGACGATCACCTCCAGTGGGGACAGCATCGCGGACGTGCCCCGTGTTCCCGGCCAGGCGGCTCCCGTTTCTCCCGGGGAGTCAGCTCTGTGAGCCGCCGAGCGGTCCGGTGCACGCCGACGTCCCGCCGACCTTGGCGCAGGCCTCCGCCCCGCGCGGGCTCGACGCGGCCAGCATCGGGCTGCTGTAGCCGTCCGAGGGGTCGCCCCGGTAGGCGGCGGACAGCTCGTCCTGGTCGGATCTGATCGAGATCTCCCGCGCCCCGCCGGTCCTGGTGCGGACCTCCGACCAGACCGTCGCGCACGAGGGGGAGAAACGCAGCAGCACGACCTGCCCGGCGCGCGTGACGGTGCTCTCCGTACGCGCGTCACGGCCGCAGGCCTCGGGGGTCGGGAACTGCCCCTGGCAGTCGCGGCCCCGGCAGAAGGCGCTCGTGGGGGCCGCGGGCTGGTCGGGGTCGAGGACGTCGGCGGCGCCCGCGGTGACCACCACCGTGGCCGCCATCGCCGCAAGGGCGATGACGGCCCGGTTGGACCCCCGGACGCGCCGGCCCCGAACCGGCGCGTCCGGAACCGCGGCCTGTGGGACCGGGGCCCCCAGGGGCGGGGTCGCCGCCCTTGACTGGGCCTGGGACGCGGCGTCCCACAGGGAGAGCAGAGGACCCGGGTCGGTGTCCGCCAGACGGCCGAGCGACTCGACGGCCGAGCGCGGCGGAAACTGATCGCCGTTCAGATAGCGGTGCCAGGTCGACTTGCTGAACGGGGTGACGGAGGCCAGCGCGGCCAGACTCAGGCCCGTCCGCTGCTTGAGGCACCGGAGCCGCTCCATCAGCAGCTGCTCCTCGTCGATGTCCTCCGTGCCGATGCGCTCCGTATCGATGTACCCCGTGTCGATATGGTCTGTTTTTGTGCGTACTGCGTTGCTGTGTTCTGTCTCGTCCGACGAGTCGGGCAGCGGCTGTCTCTTGACCCTCACGTGGCTCTTCCTCTCGCTCCCTCGCCCTGCCGGGGTGACCGCCCTGATGTGTTCCCTCGCACGGTGCCCGGGCACACCCCGATCGCCCGAATGCGAACCGAATATGAAGGGGAGTTGACCTGCTGTTTCGTCAGGAGAGTGGGGTCGTCGGCTGATCGACTTGTCCTACCGGGCCGGCGGGGCGGACCTCGCCCCGCCGGCCCGGCGCCGGACCTCAGGAGGCGAGCGGCGGGGCGTTCGTCAGCACCAGCGGACGGCGCGGCTGTTGCGGACGTAGTGGGCGGAGACGTAGCCCCGGCCGTTGGCGAGCTTGTACCAGCGCGAGTTGCCCATGACGGAGGAGCCGTTCTTCTTGCAGACGAGAGTCACCACGCGGCCGGCCCGACGCGAGCCGACGACCCGGTAGCCGGTACCCGGACCGGACCGGACGCGCAGACGCGTGTGATGGGTGGTCACCCGACCCAGGACGTGCCGGGCGTGGTGGTGGTGCGTGTGGGTGATCACGTAGTGCTTGTGGTGGTGCCTCGGGGCCAGTGACAGGGCGTGCGAGGCGCGCTGGAGGCCGGGGATCGACGACTGCGGGGACGCCGGGTACCAGCTCGACGACGCGACCGGCGAGGACGCGGCGCCCCGGGCGGGAACGTGTGGAGCGGCCGGGGCGGCGGAGGCGACGGCTGTCACCGGGAAGACGGCGACAGCCGCGATCGCGGCCACCAGGCCGTTGCGCAAGGTGCGACCAATCATGGGATTTCCCTCCGAGATGACCTGCGGACCACAGGCTGTGATCCGGTCATCACGGAGGGTTTCCGGCAAAGCTCACAAAAATGCTGTCCCACTCGTTCCTGGGACGAAGTGGGACAGCGTCGGGGCGTGGCGGGACACGTCCAGGCAGCGAACAGCCACCTCTGGCGTCCCGGGACGCTACGCCAGCCCAGGCCCCCGCACCGGGATCGACGTGAACGTCGGGGCGGGCGCCGGGTCCTTGAAGAAGTCGTTGCCCTTGTCGTCGACGACGACGAACGCCGGGAAGTCCTCGACCTCGATCTTCCAGACGGCCTCCATGCCGAGCTCCTCGTACTCGACGACCTCGACCTTCTTGATGCAGTCCTGGGCGAGCCGCGCGGCGGGGCCGCCGATGGAGCCGAGGTAGAAGCCGCCGTGCGCGTCACAGGCGTGGGTGACCTGCGCGGAACGGTTGCCCTTCGCGAGCATCACCTTGGAGCCGCCCGCGGCCTGGAACTGCTCCACATAGGAGTCCATGCGGCCGGCGGTGGTGGGGCCGAACGAACCCGACGCGTAACCCTCGGGGGTCTTGGCCGGACCGGCGTAGTACACCGGGTGGTCCTTGAGGTACTGCGGCATCTCCTCGCCCGCGTCCAGCCGCTCCTTGATCTTGGCGTGCGCGATGTCGCGCGCCACGACGAGCGGGCCGGAGAGCGAGAGCCGGGTCTTGACCGGGTACTTCGTCAGCTCGGCCAGGATGTCGTCCATCGGCTGGTTCAGATCGATCCGCACGACATCGTCCCCGGCGGAGTCCAGGTGCTCGTCCGTGGTCTCCGGCAGGAAGCGCGCGGGGTCCGTCTCCAGCTGCTCCAGGAACACGCCCTCGGCGGTGATCTTCGCGACGGCCTGACGGTCGGCGGAGCAGGACACCGCGATCGCGACGGGGCAGGACGCGCCGTGCCGCGGCAGACGCACCACGCGCACGTCGTGACAGAAGTACTTGCCGCCGAACTGCGCGCCGATGCCGATCTTCTGGGTCAGCTCGAAGACCTTCTGCTCCAGGTCCTTGTCCCGGAAGCCGTGCCCGAGCTCCGAGCCCTCGGCCGGGATCTCGTCCAGGTAGTGCGCGGAGGCGTACTTCGCGGTCTTCAGGGCGTACTCGGCGCTCGTACCGCCCACCACGATCGCCAGGTGGTACGGCGGGCAGGCGGCCGTGCCCAGCGAACGGATCTTCTCCTCCAGGAACTTCATCATGGAGGCCTCGTTCAGAACGGCCTTCGTCTCCTGGTACAGGAAGCTCTTGTTCGCCGAACCGCCGCCCTTGGCCATGAACAGGAACTTGTAGGCGCCGCCGTCGGTCGCGTACAGCTCGATCTGCGCCGGAAGGTTGGACCCGGTGTTCTTCTCCTCCCACATGGTGAGCGGAGCCATCTGCGAGTAGCGCAGGTTCAGCTTGGTGTACGCGTCGTAGATGCCGCGCGAGAGGGCCTCCTCGTCGCCGCCCTCGGTGAGCACGTTCTGCCCGCGCTTGCCCATGACGATCGCGGTGCCGGTGTCCTGGCACATCGGCAGCACGCCGGCGGCCGCGATGTTCGCGTTCTTCAGCAGGTCCAGGGCGACGAACTTGTCGTTGCCGGACGCCTCGGGGTCGTCGATGATGCGCCGCAGCTGCGCCAGGTGCGCGGGCCGCAGATAGTGCTGGATGTCGTGGATGGCCTCCGCGGCGAGCTTGCGCAGCGCCTCCGGCTCGACCTTGAGGAACGTGCGCCCGTCGGCCTTGAAGGTGGAGACACCCTCGGAGGTCACCAGCCGGTAGGGGGTGGTGTCCTCTCCCTGGGGGAGCAGATCGGTGTACGCGAACTCAGGCACTAGCCCATTCCTCACTCGACAGACAGCGGCATGCCTCCATTGGCAGCGTCCACCAGCGTAGAACCTGGCACGGACGGTGAGTCTGTGAGGTAAGGCTCAGTTGGCGTGAAGGGCCGGTTTTCCACAGGTCGCGAGAAGGGGTAGTCGCGATCTATCGCGTTTGGGTACGCTGCTGCCGTGGACCTTCAGAAGCGCACCGAAACCCGGGCCTCCGACGCCGAACTCCGGGCCTCCGACGCCGACCGTGACCGGATCGCCGACATTCTGCGCGATGCCCTCGCCGAGGGGCGCCTCACCGCCGACGAGCATGCCGAGCGGGTCGAGGGGGTGCTGGCCACGAAGACGGTGGGAGAGCTCGACCGGTTCGTCCAGGACCTGCCCGCCGCGCGCGCGGGCCGGGCGACCCCCGCATACACGTCCGTGCCCAACCGCCCCCAGCCGGGCGGTATCCCGGCCGAGGCCGACGAGAACGTGGTGGCGGTGTTCAGCGCCGCCGTGCGCAAGGGCCGCTGGCGCGCCGGGCGCCGCATCCACGCCTACGCCGTCTTCGGCTCCGTCGACATCGACCTCAGCGAGGCGATCTTCGAGTACCAACAGGTCGTGATCAAGGCGATTTCGGTCTTCGGCAACGTCGAGATCAAGGTCCCGGAGAACGTCTCGCTGCGCGGCAGCGGCGGCGGAGTCCTCGGCAACTTCGAGACGCACACCACGGACGCGGGCGACCCCGACGCCCCCGTGGTCTACGTCGAAGGCTTCGCGGTGCTGGGGAACATCGAGGCGCGGCCCAAGCGCGGCAAGCTCGTCGCCGACATCCTCGACCGCACGATGGACCGGGTGGACAGGACTTTGCGCAAACACCTCGACCGTTGACGCCTGTGAACGCGACGGCGCGCGGGGCGCATTGGTCCACTCACCCGCGCCCCGTTTTGAACGACCGGCTCCGCTCTTGGGAACTCAGTGCATAGGCGCGCGCACAGCGGGTAGGGCTTGCTGCATCGCCTCTTGGAGGGCGCTGTGGGACTTCCTGCGGTGCCCGGCACGCCCGCGAAGCCGTCGTCAGGAGTAGACCGTGCTGCAACCGCCGCATCAGTCCCTGCAGGTAGCTGCCGTTCCGGCCCAGCGGGCGCCAGTGCGGGACAGGGATCAGGAAGCCCCATGGCACACGGAGGCGGTGTGCCGCAGGGACGAGGCCGGCCTGTTCTTCGCGCCCTCCAAGGAGCCCACGGCCGCCCGGCTGTCCCGCGAGGAGGCGGCGAAGCGCGTCTGCGCCCGCTGTCCCGTGATGGTCGAGTGCCGCGAACACGCGCTGCTGCAACCCGAGCCGTACGGAGTGTGGGGCGGCCTCACCGCCGCCGAGCGCCGCGTGGTGCTCGCCCGGCGCCGCCGCCGCGACGTGGAACTCAAGAAGGCCGCCCGCGGCACGATAGCCGCGGCCGGCTGATCGCACGTACGCCAAAGGGGCCGCCCTCCGCACAGGGCCGGCCCCTTTGTCGTACGTACTTCTTTGCGTTTGCCGTACGTACTTCTTCACGCGCCCCGTAAGGCAAGCTTCTTCACGCGCCCCGTACGTAAGGCAAGCGCCCCGCAAGGGGCGCGGGGAACCGCGCGACCGACCACGACGCGCCCGCAGTGACCCACAACCCGCAGTTCCCCGGCACTCCCAGCGGAGCGCCCCCGCGGAGCTACTTGGCGCGGTCGAAGTCGATCGCGCTGTACGCCCGCAACTTGCTCAGCCGATGCTCCGACCGAATCTGGCGGACCGTACCCGACTTGGACCGCATCACGATCGACTCGGTGGTCGCGGTCTCCGCCCGGTACCGCACCCCGCGCAGCAGCTCCCCGTCCGTGATCCCGGTGGCGACGAAGAACACGTTCTCGCCGGAGACCAGGTCGTCGGTGAACAGCACACGGTCGAGGTCGTGCCCGGCGTCCACCGCGCGCTGCCGCTCCTCGTCGTCCTTGGGCCACAGCTTGCCCTGGATGGTGCCGCCCAGGCACTTCACGGCGCAGGCGGAGATGATGCCCTCGGGCGTACCGCCGATGCCCAGGAGCAGGTCGATGCCCGTGCCCTCGCGCAGCGCGAGGATCGAGCCCGCGACGTCGCCGTCGGAGATCAGCTTGATCCGGGCGCCGGTCTCGCGGATCTCCTTGATGATCCCCTCGTGGCGCGGTCGGTCGAGGATCACGACGGTGACGTCCTCGGGCGAGGACTTCTTGGCCTTGGCGACCCGGCGGATGTTCACCGAGACGGGCGCGTTGATGTCGACGAAGTCGGCGGCCTCCGGCCCGGTGACCAGCTTGTCCATGTAGAAGACCGCGGACGGGTCGAACATGGTGCCGCGGTCGGCGGCGGCCAGCACCGCGATCGCGTTGCTCATGCCCTTGGCGGTCAGCGTGGTGCCGTCGATCGGGTCGACGGCGATGTCGCACTCGGGGCCGGTCCCGTCGCCCACGCGCTCCCCGTTGAAGAGCATCGGGGCCTCGTCCTTCTCGCCTTCACCGATGACAACGACGCCGTTCATCGAGACGGTGGAGACGAGGGTCCGCATGGCCCGGACGGCGGCGCCGTCGGCGCCGTTCTTGTCGCCGCGGCCGACCCAGCGGCCCGCGGCCATCGCGGCGGCCTCGGTGACCCGGACGAGTTCCAGGGCGAGATTTCGGTCGGGGGCCTCGGAAGGGACCTCGAGTTCGGACGGCAGATGATGCTCGGTCATCGGAGCGCACCTTTCTGATACGACGACGGCCGGATGAGGGTGTGCCCCGACTCTATCGTCAGGCTGACAAAATGAGCAGGGGGCCCCACGGATGAGCAGGCCAGGGCACCTGCGACGATAGGGGCGTGGCAGGTACGAAAGGCAAGCAGAGCGTCCGGGACATGCTCCTCTCCCTGGGTCTGATCGGGCTCATGGCGGGCGTGATCTACATCTTCATCCCGCACGACGACTCCGCGCCTCCTCTCAAGCGCGTCGACTACCGCGTCGAGCTGCTCACGGCGCGCCGCGCGGCGTCGTATCCCGTGGCGGCACCCGTGGGTCTGCCGACGGCGTGGAAGGCGACCTCGGTGCGGTACGACGGCGCCGAGTTCGACGCCTGGCACCTGGGCTTCCACGACCCCGACGGTCAGTACGTGGCGATCGAGCAGTCCACTCAGCCTGCGGCTGCCTTCATCGACTCGGCCAGCCAGGGCGCCAAGGAGACGAAGGCCACCCAGCGGATCGGTGACGTGACGTGGCAGCGGTACGAGGGCGACAAGTACGACGCCCTCGTGCTCAAGGCCAAGGGGGCGACCACTGTGGTGACCGGGACGGCGTCGTTCGGGCAGCTGACGAAGATGGCGGAGGCGCTGAAGACGTCGTGACTGTGTGGCGTCGGGGCGTCGGGGCGTCGGGGCGTCGTGGCGTCGGGACGGCGTGACGGGCGTGATGCGTCTGCGTGATGCATCCACGTGAGACGTGAGAAGGGCCCCCGGCGCCATTGCCGGGGGCCCTTCTCGTGCACGTACGCGCCGGGGCGTACGCGGGGGCTCAGACGGTCGTGATGACCTGGTCGAACTCCAGGCGCGGGGAGCGCGGGAACCAGGCGTCCTCGCCCGGCTTGCCGATGTTGACGACCATCAGCGGGGTGTGGTCGTCGTCCAGGAACTCCTTCTGGACGCCCGCGAAGTCGAGACCGGTCATCGGGCCGGCGGCGAGGCCGGCGGCGCGGACGCCGATGATGAAGTACGCGGCCTGCAGGGCGGCGTTCAGCGCGGCGGCACCCTCACGGGCCGGGCGCTCGGCGAAGAAGACGTCCTTGGCCTGCGGGAAGTGCGGGAACAGGGCGGGGAGCTCCTCGTGGAACTCGTTGTCCGCGGAGAGGATCGCGACCAGCGGGGCGGTGGCGGTCTTGGGCTGGTTGCCCTCGGCCATGTGCTGCACCAGGCGCTCGCGGGCCTCGGCGGAGCGGACCAGGGTGATGCGCAGCGGCGACTGGTTGAAGGCGGTCGGGCCGTACTTGACCAGGTCGTAGATCGCCTGCACCTGCTCGTCGGTCACCGGCTCGTCGGTGAACGTGTTGGCGGTGCGGGCCTCGCGGAACAGCAGGTCCTGGGCGGCGGGGTCAAGAACGAGAGACATCGGAAACCTTCTCGGGATGTGCGGTGGATCCGGGGGATCGGCTGGCGATGTCGACAGTACGTGGAGGAGGTTTAAGGTTCAATCAAAATCGGGGTGAGGTGATCCGCTTCACAAGCGGTGAGGGGGAACGAGGTCGCTTCCGGGCGCCAGGGTTCCGGGGGAACGACGAGGCCACCGTCACAGAGCGGGACGGCGGCCGGGCGTCACTGAGGATGTCGCCGGGTGTCACCGGCTGCGGAAAGCCGGGTGTCACCGGCTGCGGAAGGGGGGGCGAGCGTCGTCACGTCACTCGGAGTCGCGGCCCCCGTCTGCGTCCCCGTCCTCCGACTCCTCCTCGGCCAGCGCCGCGTCCAGGCGGGCCCGCGCGCCCTCCAGCCAGCGGCGGCAGACCTTCGCCAGCTCCTCGCCCCGCTCCCAGAGCGCCAGGGACTCCTCGAGCGTCGTGCCGCCCGCCTCCAGTCGGCGTACGACCTCGATCAGCTCGTCCCGCGCCTGCTCGTACCCGAGCGCCTCGTCCACCTTGCTGGTCATGCGCCCACCCTATGCATCGACTCGTACCGTGAATTCACCCTCGGCGACCCGCGCCCGCAGCGCCTCGCCCTGCGCCACCTCGTCCGGATCCCGGACCACATGACCGTCGGCCTTCTGCAGCACCGCGTAGCCCCGTTGGAGGGTCGCGGCGGGGGAGAGGGCCACCACACGCGCGTGGGTGTGCGTCAGCTCCGAGTCGGCGCGGTCGAGCAGATGCCCGAGCGTGCGCCGCCCGCGGTCCAGCAGCGCGGCGACCTGGTCGGCGCGCTCGTCGACCATCCGGTGCGGATCCTCTATCGAGGGCCGGGCCAGCGCGTGCGCGAGCCCGCGCTCCTCCCGGTCGATGAAGGACTGGACACTCCGCCGCGCCCGGTCCCGCAGGAACCGCACCCGCTCGTACTCCTCCCCGACGTCCGGCACGACCTTCTTGGCCGCGTCCGTCGGCGTGGACGCGCGCAGGTCGGCCACGAAGTCCAGCAACGGGTTGTCGGGCTCGTGCCCGATGGCCGACACGACCGGCGTACGACAGGCCGCGACCGCCCGTACGAGCTGCTCGTCCGAGAACGGCAGCAGGTCCTCCACGCTGCCGCCGCCGCGCGCCACGATGATCACGTCCACGGCGTCGAGCGCGTCCAGCTCCTTCACGGCCTGCACGACCTGCGGCACCGCGTGCACCCCCTGCACGGGGACGTTGCGCACCTCGAAGCGGACGGCCGGCCAGCGATGCCGCGCGTTCTCCAGCACGTCCCGCTCGGCCGCCGACGCCCGCCCGCACACCAGCCCGATGAGCTGCGGCAGGAACGGCAGGGCCTTCTTGCGATCGGCCGCGAACAGCCCCTCGCTCGCCAGGGACTTCTTCAACTGCTCGAGGCGCGCGAGGAGTTCTCCGACGCCGACCGGCTTGATCTCGGTGGCCCGCAGCGACAGCTGCCCGCGCGGCGCGTACCACTCCGGCTTCGCCAGGACGACGACGCGGGCGCCCTCGCTCACCACGTCCGCCACCGCCTCGAACACCTGCCGGTAACAGGTGACGCTCACCGAGATGTCGTACGACGGGTCGCGCAGGGTCAGGAAGACGACGCCCGCGCCGGGGCGCCGCGACAACTGGGTGATCTGCCCCTCGACCCACACCGCGCCGAGCCGGTCGATCCACCCTCCGATGAGCCGCGACACCTCACCGACGGGCAGTGGGGCGTCCGCGGACGTGTTGAGAGCCATGCGCCCGAGACTAACGGCCCCCACTGACACGAGGCCCGCACGCGTTCTTGGCGCGGAGCGCCGTAGTTTTCCTGGCGCGGAGCGCCGAAGCAGCCCCCCGCTCCACGCGGACGCGTCCCCGCTGGGCCGGCAGCACCCCCGCCCCCGAGGCCGACCACGCCGCACCGACCACCTGAGCGGCCCCGGACGCCTCCACGATCACGGCGACAGTGACCGCGAGGCTGCGCCGCAGTCCGTACCCGGCACCGGTCTCGTCGGCCGCTCCGGCGGTGGTCCGCGTGTCGGACATCGTGCCTCCCGGGGGTCGCGTCCCCCCACCCCGCCCAGCTCCTCCTCAGTCTCCCCATGGAGGCGATCTTTGAGGCGCCGAGTGCGGCCTTACGATGGGTGCCATGACTGCTTCGCCTGGCCGCCGTGTCCTGCTCGCCGCCCCCCGTGGCTACTGCGCTGGCGTGGACCGCGCCGTGATCGCCGTCGAGAAGGCCCTTGAGCAGTACGGGGCCCCGATCTATGTCCGCCACGAGATCGTCCACAACAAGTACGTCGTGCAGACCCTGGAGAAGAAGGGCGCGATCTTCGTCGAGCAGACGACCGAGGTCCCCGAGGGGTCCATCGTCATGTTCTCGGCGCACGGCGTCGCCCCGGTCGTCCACGACGAGGCCGCGGCCGGCAGGCTCGCCACCATCGACGCGACCTGCCCGCTGGTCACCAAGGTCCACAAGGAAGCCGTCCGGTTCGCGAACGAGGACTTCGACATCCTGCTGATCGGCCACGAGGGCCACGAGGAGGTCATCGGCACCTCCGGCGAGGCGCCCGACCACATCACTCTTGTGGACGGCCCCGAGGACGTCGCCAAGGTCGAGGTCCGTGACCCCTCCAAGGTCGTCTGGCTCTCCCAGACCACGCTGTCGGTCGACGAGACGATGGAGACGGTCGACGCGCTGAAGGAGAAGTTCCCGCAGCTCATCTCCCCGCCCAGCGACGACATCTGCTACGCCACGCAGAACCGCCAGCTGGCCGTGAAGCAGATGGGCGAGGAGGCGGACCTGGTCATCGTGGTCGGCTCGCGCAACTCCTCCAACTCCGTGCGTCTCGTCGAGGTGGCCAAGCTCGCGGGGGCGCGGGCGGCGTACCTCGTGGACTTCGCCGACGAGATCGAGGAGGGCTGGCTGGAGGGCGTGACGACGGTCGGTGTCACCTCGGGCGCCTCCGTCCCGGAGGTCCTGGTCGAGCAGGTCCTGGAGTGGCTCTCCGCCCGTGGCTTCGAGGACGTCGAGATCGTCAAGGCGGCCGAGGAGTCCATCACCTTCTCGCTGCCCAAGGAACTGCGCCGCGATCTGCGCGCGGAGGCGGCGGCGCTGGTGGAGCAGCGCACGGCGGCCGGTGCTTCCGCCCCCTCCGAGAAGTAACTGTCAGTCGTACGACGTAGCGTAGGGCCATGCAGATCTTCGGCGTGGACATCGGCGGATCCGGGATCAAGGGTGCCCCTGTGGACCTGGACCGCGGCGAACTGACGGAGGAGCGCTACAAAGTGCTCACTCCCCATCCGGCGACCCCGGACGCGGTGGCCGACGGCGTGAAGGAGGTCGTCGGTCACTTCGGCTGGACGGGACCCGTCGGCATCACCTTCCCCGGGGTGGTCACCGGCGGCGCCACCATTCGTACGGCTGCCAATGTCGACAAGGCGTGGATCGACACCGACGCGCGGGCCCTGCTGGGCGACCGGCTGGGCGGCCTCCCGGTGACGGTGCTGAACGACGCGGACGCGGCGGGCGTCGCCGAGATGCAGTTCGGCGCCGGGCGCGACCGTCAGGGCACGGTCCTCCTGCTCACCTTCGGCACGGGTATCGGCAGCGCGCTCTTCGTCGACGGCGAGCTGGTTCCGAACACCGAGCTGGGACACCTCGAGCTGAACGGCCACGACGCGGAGAAGCGTGCCTCCACCAAGGCCAAGGAGGACCACGAGCTGACCTGGGAGCACTGGGCGCGCCGGGTCACGAAGTACCTCGCCCATGTGGAAATGCTCTTCTCTCCCGAGCTCTTCATCATCGGCGGCGGCGTCAGCCGCAAGGCCGACAGGTTCCTGCCGCTGATCGAGGGCATCAAGGCGGAGATCGTCCCGGCGCAGCTGCAGAACAACGCGGGGATCGTGGGTGCGGCGATGCGGGCGGCGAAGTCCGCGTAGGCCCTCAGGGGCGCAGGGGGCGGCAGCGGGAGCCCGGCGCCCGTGTGGTCGCGCCCGTCGTGTCCGTCGCGCCCCCGGTGTCTGTCGTGTCCGTCAGGCCGGACGGCGGCGCGGCCGGATCCCCGGGCGGGGCCCCTGGGCCGCCCTGCGCTGGGCGGCCCTGCGGATCATCAGACGGACCTTCCGTACGGTGGTGATGACCCCCGCGACCAGCGTCCCCCCGTACAGCCATCCCGCCTGGGTCGCCAGCGCGGTGACCAGTCCCATCAGCTCGCCGCCGATCCCGCCGCCCCCGTCGGCGACGGGCAGCAGCCCGAACGCGAAGGCGATGGGCACGACGACGGGCGCGGTGACGAGGTCTCCCCTTCGCACCCACAGCGCGGTCAGGGCCGCCACCGGCAGGAACAGCACCCCGTAGACCACCAGCGACGCCCCGAAGAGCAGCTGGTCGAGACAGGCGAGCGCGAACATCGTCGCCCCGCAGAACAGTCCGCCGCCGAGCCCGGTGAGCCGGGGGTTCGGCATCCGCCGTCGCGTCGGAGCGGGCCTGGGCGCGGGCCTGGGCGCGGGTGCGGGCCGCCGCGCGGGGGGTGTACCCCTGCGTACGCCGTCGGCCGTGGCGCGCCCGGCCTGGGCAGGCAGAGGTGCGCCGCGTCGCGGTCTGTACTGAGGGGGACGCGTCCTGTGTTGCTCCACTGGACCAACTTAGGTCGGTTTATGTGCGGAATAGCCCCTCAGACACGCCGATGGGTCGACCTTGGCCATGCGTTCGATACGTCGCCGGTATGGGACCTCGCACCCCGTAGACTGGTGGATCGGCCCGCGCACCTTCGCGGACCTGTCGCCCACCCTCACGTACGGGAAGTCGCAACGTGTCGCTCACGATCGGAATCGTCGGTCTGCCCAATGTCGGCAAGTCGACCCTGTTCAACGCCCTGACCAAGAACGACGTGCTCGCGGCCAACTACCCGTTCGCCACGATCGAGCCCAATGTGGGCGTGGTCGGCGTCCCCGACGCCCGGCTGACCAAGCTGGCCGAGATCTTCGGCTCGCAGCGCGTCCTTCCGGCGACGGTCGACTTCGTCGACATCGCGGGCATCGTGAAGGGCGCCTCGGAGGGCGAGGGCCTGGGCAACAAGTTCCTCGCGAACATCCGTGAGTCGGACGCGATCTGCCAGGTCATCCGCGCCTTCAAGGACGAGAACGTCGTGCACGTCGACGGCAAGGTCTCGCCCAAGGACGACATCGAGACGATCAACACCGAGCTGATCCTCGCGGACCTCCAGACCATCGAGAAGGTCCTGCCGCGCCTCCAGAAGGAGTCGCGCATCAAGAAGGACATCGCTCCCAAGGTCGCGGCGGTCGAGGCGGCGAAGGAGATCCTGGAGAAGGGCGACACCCTCTTCTCGCAGGGCATCGTCCAGGGCTCCGGCAACGAGGAGCTCCTGCACGACCTCCACCTCCTGACCACCAAGCCCTTCCTCTACGTCTTCAACGTGGACGAGGACGAGCTGGTCGACGAGGACTTCAAGGCCGAGCAGCGCACCCTGGTCGCCCCCGCCGAGGCGATCTTCCTCAACGCCAAGCTGGAGGCGGACCTCGCCGAGCTCGACGAGGAGGACGCCATGGAGCTCCTGGAGTCGGTGGGCGCCGAGGAGCCGGGCCTCGCCACCCTTGCCCGCGTCGGCTTCGACACCCTCGGCCTGCAGACCTATCTGACGGCCGGCCCCAAGGAATCCCGCGCCTGGACCATCAAGAAGGGCGACACCGCCCCCGAGGCCGCCGGAGTCATCCACACCGACTTCCAGAAGGGCTTCATCAAGGCGGAGGTCATCTCCTTCCAGGACCTCGTCGCCACGGGCTCGGTCGCCGAGGCCCGCGCCAAGGGCAAGGCCCGCATGGAGGGCAAGGACTACGTCATGCAGGACGGCGACGTGGTGGAGTTCCGCTTCAACGTGTAGCGGCCGCGACACCGCGGAGGCGATGCGTTAGTAAACGCGCAGGTCAGATGGGGTCGACCCAAGTCGGGGTCGGCCCCGTCGGCGTACCCGGTGTCTTGGCGTGGCTCCCGTTTGTCGGGTGGCCGCTGCGTGCCGAATCGTCCGGGTCGGGGTTCACGAGACCTGTGCAAGGTGCTGGGTGAGTTGTCCGAGCACGTTCCAGGCGCGGGGATCGGTGCCGTCGCCGAGGGCGTAGTGCAGGGCAGGTCGCGCCGTGGGGCCGAGTCGGGTGGGGACGAGGTCGAGGGGCGGGCGGAGGGCCCTGTCGAGGTCGATGTCCCTGACTGATTCCGATCCCAGCGTGTACGAGACCGGGATGGGCGGGGTCTCGAAGTGCGCGGGGACGGTCAGGTCGCGGCGGGCGCTGCGAAGTGAGGTGAGCATGCTCGTGAGGCCGTGCTCCGCGGCGAGGGTTTCGGCGAGGGGCTCGATGGCGTGCAGGGGCGGGGTTTCGTCCTTGCCTTGGCCGAGGGTGAGGGTGATGTCCTGCTCGACGCCGGCGGGAGTGCGCGTGACGCGGACGGTGGCGATGGCCGGTCGGTCGGGGTGGCCGACGGCGATCAGCCAGGTCGGCCGGGGGGCGCGGCGACGGGCGAGATCGGTCAACTGGCGGGCGGACCACAGGAGGTTGACGGGTTCGGCGGTGCTCCATCCGGCGGGTGCGGTGCCGGTGAGGGTGTGCCAGGCGGTTTCCAGGGCGCGGCCGAGGACCAGGTCTTCGTCGGCGGAGTGCAAGGTGCGTAGGGAGATGATGAACGGAGACGAGCGGGCGGCCGCCAGGGGCGCAGAGCTGGATGACAGCGCCGTCGGCCAGGGTGTTGACGCCGAGGTCGGGGCCGCCGGCGTAGGGCCCGCGAGGAGTGTGCGCAGGTCCGGCATCTTCGGGGTGAGGGCGATGACGTCCTTGGTCACGGCTGTCCGGCCTCTTCGTCCGCCTCGTCCGCGAGCGCGGTCTGTATGAGTTGGGGGCGGTCAGCAGGGGTTCGTACAGGGCGCGGGAGGATCCGGCGGTGCGGCGAGCGATGACGAAGTGGAGACCGATGTCCTGGGCGGAGGAGATGTACGGCAGGAACGGAGCCAGGGGCTGCTGGCCGGCGGTGGTGAGGATGTCGTAGTCGTCGACGAGGATCACGATGCGCGGCCCCGTGAACGCGGGCTCCGCACTGCGAAGTGACGCGATCCATTCCACGGGGCGGTGTCTGACGGTGGGTCGGCTGACCGGCACACGATAGTCCCGGCCAACCACCCAGCTGATCAATGGTGTTCGGAGGGGCGAGGGCGAGGTCCGGACAGAGATCTGATCGTGAAATCCGGGAGGACCGTGCGGCCGTCACTCGGGGGTGACGGAGTCACCCGATGGCGTAAGCGCGGTACACGGTCTGCACCGAGCGGTCGCCGTCGGAGTCGGTCACCTCCGAGCGCAGGGCGATGGCGCCGGAGGCCGGATTGTGCACCGACACCTTCCAGGCGGAGCCGGAGCGCGTGACGGCGGCGGCCTTCCAGGTCTTGCCTCCGTCGGCCGATGCCCAGACCCGTACGGACTTGACCGCCACCTTGGTGAACTTCACGTCCGGGTCCTGGGAGCCGCGCCCGGCGCTGACGGTGATCGTCGTGGTGCTGTCGGCCGCCGCCTGGTTGCGGTTGTTCAGGCCGGCGGGCAGGAACCGTGTCAGGAAGACGGGCGCGACCGTCGACTTGGCCGGGTCGGCCTTGAACCGCCAGTCGAGGGTGACGCGCGGCGACAGCATGCCGGACGGGAAGGTGATGCCCGGGCGGTAGCGGTGGGCGTCCACGGTCAGCCGGTACCAGCCGGCCGCGTGGATACGGGCGGAGAAGTCGGGGTCGGAGCGCCAGTTGGTCAGAGTCTGCTTCTTGACGGTGGTGCTGCCCTTGTACAGGGCCACCGTCTCCTTCGTCGGGTCGGCCCAGCCCACGTCCGGGTCACCGATCAGAGATCCCGGATAGAACTGGACGGACTTCTGCCGGACCATGGGCAGGGAGTGGAGCGGACTCCACGCGGCGCGGCCGAAGGACTGGGTGACACTCTGCCCCGCCTTCAGCGTCCTGGCCGCCGGGAAACCGCCGCCGACGTCGTCGCCGTTGTCGGCGAAGATGTCGTCGCGCGGCTGCCAGCGTCCGGGAGTCACATGGACGGTGGCGCTGTACGGCGCATCGGCGTCGTGGACGTTGGCGTAGAGGTCGGTCGTGCAGTCCGAGACCTTCGGCAGGGCCTGGAGCGCGGTGTCGTTCCGACGGGCCATCTGCGTCCCGCCGCGCACCGACAAGCGCATGGCCGCCAGCCCCGAGCGCTTGAACGACCCGCCCGGCTGTGCCGGGATCCCGGTGGTCTTCTTCACCGCGACGTAGGTGTCGTTCCCCGTCCACTGCGCCAGGTATCCGAACTGCAGCAGCTTGGAGGAGTTGGGAATGGCGTAGAGGGACCCCGCGGTGTTCCAGCCCGCCACGCTGAAGGCGGAGGGCATGTTGCCGACGGTGGCGGCGCACACCTGTCCGCTGATCTGCGGCGGCCCGGTCACGTCGGCGGGGGTGTCGAGCGACGCCTTCACCGCTTTGCCCTTGCGGGCGTCGAGCGTCACCGAGGCCCTGCCCGACACCGACACGACCTGCGCGCCGAGGGTGTCGGTGCCCAGCCCGTTCGCGGCGCTCTCGTAGATGTCGGTCATCGCGATGTAGCGCCCCGAGGGCAGGTTGATCCGCTTGCCGGACGCGACGCTGTACGACTCACCGGACGGAACGGCGACGACGTTGACCGTCGTCGCGACCTTACTGCCGTGCCGCCCCAGCGTGGTGACGGCCAGTGAGGCCGACGCCGCCTGCGCGGAAGCCGCCGGAACGAACAACGGCACCAGCACGGCCACGCCCACGAAAGCGAGCGGCATCCGTCTTGCTGTACGTCTTGCAGTCATGACTCCCCCTCCAGCTCCGGACCCCGACCCCGAAGCTGCCCCATCGTAGCCCTGCCGCCGACGTGTTCGATCAGGCCCCCGCCCCTCGCGCCCAGGCAGGCGGCGGTGGCCCCGCAAGGCCAACGGGCGGGCCGTGGAGCCCTGTTCGGTCGACCGCGCTCCCGCGCACCCGGAGCCGGGCCGGGCTGTCGGTGGTGGGCAGTAATGTCGGGCCGGTGGGGAAACGTGAGCGGAGTCTGCTCGCCGAGGGCGTCGTACTGCACGAGGCCGCGCGGGGTGTGCTCGCCGATCACGCCCGCGCGCTCGAAGCGGTGCGCGCGGCGCTGGCGCCGATCCACGCCGAACTCGTCGGCAGGGAGCTGGAGTCCATCCCCGTCTCCCGGCTGAAGCACGTCACAGAGCCCGGACGCGGTCGACATCTCCGACAGCGCCCTCGCCCGCCGCATCGTGGAGGAGGAGCAAATACGACTGGCGGAGGGCGTGGGGCCGGGGCAGGGTGGTGCGCGGGAGCCGTGAGGGTCACGGCTGCGTGGACCAGGGGGCGCCATGAACAGGGTGTGGCTGATCACCGGAGCCAGTAGCGGGTTCGGGCGGGCGATCGCGGAGGCGGCGCTCGGGGCGGGCGACGTGGTCGTCGGTGCGGCGCGGCGCGTGGAGGGGCTCGCGGATCTCGTCGCCGCGTACCCCGAACGGGCCGAGGCGGTGCCGTTCGACGTGACCGACGTGACGGCGGCCGAGGACGTCGTGCGGGGGGTCGTGGAGCGGCACGGGCGGATCGACGTGCTCGTCAACAACGCCGGGCGCACGCACGTGGGGGCCATGGAGGAGACCGGGGACAGTGAGCTGCGCTCGCTCTTCGATCTGCATGTGTTCGGTCCGGCGGCGCTCGCACGGGCCGTGCTGCCGTACATGCGGGCCGAGCGGTCCGGCGCGATCGTGCAGATGAGCAGCATGGGCGGGCAGATGTCCTTCGCGGGCTTCTCGGCGTACTCCGGTACGAAGTTCGCGCTGGAGGGGATGTCGGAGGCGCTCGCCGACGAGGTGAGGGAGTTCGGGATCAGGGTGCTGATCGTCGAGCCCGGCGCGTTCCGCACCGCGCTGATGGACAGCACCCGCGCCGGCGTCAGCCCCGACCTCGGCGTGTACGACGCCTCGGTCGGCGCCACCCGCCGCATGGTCGAGACCGCCGACGGCACCCAGCCGGGCGACCCCGCGAAGGCGGCGGCCCTCGTCCTGGCCGCGCTGGACGCCGAGCACACCCCGCTGCGCCTGCCCCTCGGCGACGACGCCGTCACCGCCGTACTCGACCACCTCGACCAGGTGCGCGGTGACATCGCGACCTGGGAGAAGCGCACGC
The DNA here is from genome assembly GCF_042959425.1 of Streptomyces sp. NPDC007896. NCBI lineage: Bacteria > Bacillati > Actinomycetota > Actinomycetes > Kitasatosporales > Streptomycetaceae > Streptomyces > Streptomyces sp. NPDC007896. The sequence goes on from NZ_JBIBKX010000004.1 coordinate 176,409, forward strand.
GGAGCACGTCTTTCGACGAGTGACCGCCGGCGGGGCGTGGTAAAGCCTCGGGCCGCCCGGACCGCCTATCCCCGGGCCGGCCCCGTCTTCACGCCCGCCCCGCACAACGGCACCACCGCCGTACGTCCCCCGAGCACGCCTTCCCGTACCGCCGCCCAGCACGCCACTCCCGTCGACTCGACGTACAGGCCCCGCGACGCCAAGTCCCTCTGGGCGTGGCGGATCTGGTCCTCCGTCACCGTGAGGAACGTGCCGCCGAAGGCGCGTACGGCGCGCAGGATCTGGCGGGCCCGGGGCGGGCGCGGGATGGCGATGCCCTCGGCGAAGGTGGGGGCCGGGGGAGTGACGCCGACCAGGTCGTCCGCGCCCTCGGCCCAGGCGTGCGCGAGCGGCGCCACCGCGGCGGCCTGGACGGCGTACAGCGCGGGCCGCCGGTCGATGAGCCCCGCCCCGTGCAGCTCGGCGACGGCGAGGGCGGCGCCGAGGAGCAGCGTGCCGTTGCCGACGGGGACGACGATGACGTCGGGCAGGCGCCCGCCCAGGTCTTCCCAGAGCTCGTGCACGTACGTCTTCGTACCGTGCAGGAAGTACGGGTTGAAGACGTGCGAGGCGTAGAACGTGCCCGGGAGGTCCGCGGCCTCGCGCGCCGCCCGGGCCGTCGCCTCCCGGTCCCCGTCCACGACGTGCGTCCGCGCCCCGTGCGCCTCGATCTGCTCCAGCTTCTTCGGCGACGTGTCCTCGGGGACGTACACCGTGCAGGGCAGCGCGGCCCGCGCGCAGTACGCGGCGATCGCCGTCCCCGCGTTTCCGCTGCTGTCCGCGATCACGTGCCGCGGCCCCAGCCGCAGTGCCAGCTCGGCGAGCAGGACGGCGCCGCGGTCCTTGAAGGACAGGGTCGGCATCAGGAAGTCCAGCTTGGCCGAGATGCCCCCGCGCAGCTCCACCAGCGGGGTACGGCCCTCGCCCAGGCTGACCGTGGGCGCGGCCAGCGGCAGGCACTCCGTGTACCGCCACAGTGAGTTCACGCGCCCGGTCAGGGACTTGAGGGGCGCGGGGGTCGGTGCGAAGTCCAGGTCGAGCGGGCCGCGGCAGACCGGGCAGCACCAGTCGAGCGAGCCGCCGGGGACGCGCGTACCGTCCGCCGGGCAGAAGCAATCCGGCAAAGGTGTCATGGGGCGCAGGCTATGCGTGCACCTCGACATCCTCGGGGAACGGCTCCGGGTCCGTGACCCAGCCCGCCGCCCACCGCCAGGGGCGGCCGGTCGCCGATGCCGGGAAAGTGCCCACGGCTCAGGTCCCTCGCGGTGGTGAGTCCGAACAGGCTGTGCCGTTCCAGCAGATCGTGGTCGGCCGTCAGTTCGTACGCGACGGCCGTGACATGAAGAGTCGGCGGCTGGGGCCGTTCACAGCGCACTTTCACCACGCGCAGGCCGGGGCCCACATCGCCACGCGTCGAGCGTTCCGTGGTCGGTGGCCGGGTCACCGGTGAGCTCTCCGCGTGTCCCGTCGGGCAGCCCCGCTGCCCACTTCTCGCGTACCTCCAGCTCGTCCCCGCCCCCGGCCATGCCGCCCCACCGTGCCGCACCTACGATGCGCCCAACTGTGCGGCGAACGTATGCCCGTCGTACGTCGGTGCCGTACTGGTTTTCCGTACGGCCGAGCCCGCCCGGACCAGGAGCAGAGCATTCGTGGCCATACCCCCGCCGCCCGGGCCCGAGCGGCCCGAGGGCCCGTACCCGCCGCCCGTTCAGGGGCCGTACCAAGGGCCGTACCAGGTCTGGGGTCAGGGCTACTCCCCGTACAACCGTCCCGCGCCCGTCAACGGGCTCGCGATCGTCGCGCTCGTGCTTGGCATCCTCTGCTTCCTGCCCGCCGTCGGGCTGGTCCTCGGGATCGTCGCGCTCGCGCAGATCAAGAAGCGGGGCGAACGGGGCAAGGGGCTTGCGGTGGGCGGCATGGTGATGTCCTCGCTCGGTGTCGCGCTGCTCGTCCTGGCCGTCGCCACCGGCGGCGCGAGCGACTTCTGGGACGGCTTCAAGGGCGGGATGAACGACCCGGCGGGCAAGGGCACAGGCACGGGCACGGTCTTCTCGCTCAGGAAGGGGGACTGCTTCGACGAGCCGGGCGACTCGCCGAAGGGCACGACCGTCCGCATCGACAAGGTGCCGTGCGCCGCGAGGCACCACGCCGAGGTGATCGCGAACTTCGCCACGAGCGGCGCGCGTTACCCCGGTCGCGGCAGTCTGCGCGATGTCGCCGACGCCAAGTGCCGCGCGTTCGAGCGCGCGTACACGATGGACGCCTGGGCCGTCCCGGACGATGTCCGGCTGTACCACTTCATCCCGACCCGCGACAGCTGGAACCTCGGTCGTCACTCGATCATCTGCATGCTGGAGAGCGGGGACGGCAAGAGCGGCCTGAAGGGTTCGCTGCGCAAGGACGACTTCACCCTGAACGCGGACCAGTTCGCGTATCTGCGGGCCGTGAACACGCTCGACGAAGCCCTGCGGGAGGCGCCCGCCGCGAAGTACGTCGACGACGACCTGCGGAGTTACAAGGAGTGGGCGACCAAGGTGGCCGTCGCGCTCGACGGCGAGGCGCATCTGCTGCGCGGACACGGCTGGTTCCCCGCCGCCCAGAAGCCCGTCGCCACCCTCGTCGACGACGTCGAGGCCTCGCGGAAGGAGTGGGCGAAGGCGGCGGCCGCCAAGGACGCGGGCACCTTCTCCGCCCACTACAAGAAGGGCCTGAAGCTCATCGACCCGAGGAGGACGGTCACCGCACGCAAGGTTCTGGGCCTCACCACCACCCCGCCGTCGAGCGACGGGGGCGGGGGCGGCCGGGGCGACGGGGGAAGCAGTGGCGGCCTGGAGGTGTGACGCGGGCTATAGCGGGGAGAAAGTGCCTGGGTAAAGCCCTCGGCGGGGATAGGTAATCACATCGAGTGATTCTCTGGCCTTCGCTTGCATGGCACAACCCACGGTTGCCAGGCTGTAGCTGTCTGTACAACCTGATGGGAGCGGCCAGTGACTTTCGGTGAGCAGCCGGCGTATCTGCGTGTCGCGGGTGATCTCCGCAAGAAGATCGTCGACGGTTCGCTGCCACCGCACACCCGCCTCCCCTCCCAGGCCAGGATCCGCGAGGAGTACGGCGTCTCGGACACGGTCGCCCTCGAAGCGCGCAAGGTGCTGATGGCCGAAGGTCTGGTCGAGGGCCGCTCCGGCTCGGGGACGTATGTGCGGGAGCGGCCGGTGCCGCGCCGGGTGGCCCGCTCCGGGTACCGCCCGGACAGTGGCGCGACCCCCTTCCGTCAGGAGCAGGCGGACCTGGCCGTGCGCGGCACCTGGGAGTCGCACAGCGAGCAGGCCGAGGCGAGCGGCGCGATCGCCGAGCGCCTCGCGATCCGGCCCGGCGACCGCGTGATGTGTACGAACTACGTCTTCCGGGACGCCGGCGAGGCGATGATGCTCTCCACCTCCTGGGAGCCCCTCGCCGTCACGGGCCGCACCCCGGTGATGCTCCCCGAAGAGGGCCCGCTCGGGGGCATGGGCGTCGTCGAGCGGATGGCGGCCATCGACGTGATCGTGGACAACGTCACGGAGGAAGTGGGCGCCCGTCCCGGCCTCGCCGAGGAACTCCTCGCGCTGGGTGGTGTTCCCGGGCATGTCGTCGTCGTCATCCAGCGGACGTACTTCGCCTCCGGCCGTCCGGTGGAGACGGCCGACGTCGTCGTACCGGCGGACCGGTATCGCATCGCGTACCACCTGCCGGTGAAGTAGGCGTAGGAGTTCACGGGCGGTCGGCGTCCGCGGGGCGGGGACCGCCTCGTTCCCGGGCGAGCCGGCCGCCAAGTGCCCCGCGTGCCAGGTCGGTTGCAATCTGGCCTTTCTCGAATGCCCTGCCCCGGGCGGAGTTCGCGCTGTCTGACGGGCGCACGGAGGGCGCTCGACGGCGCGTTCGTACCCATGCGCCCCCTCCGTCTTGGCTGGTTGCGTACCTCTTTGTGTAAAGGCGTATTCGCTGCGTGAAGGTTAGGCGTACGCTCGGGCATATGCGGATTGCGGTTTCCTTAGAGTGTGGGGCACGGCGCGGGCCGGGGGCGGGAAGTGGAGGGGCTCGATGAACGACGGCACGATCACTCTTCCCTGGCTCGTCATACGGCAGGACGACAACGGCAATCGCTACCGCGTCGGCAGGTACGCGACCCGGGCCGAGGCCCAGAAGATCGCGGACAGCCTCGACGACCGCGGCCACAAGCAGCTCTACTGGGTCGAGCGGATCGCGCAGAACGGATCCAGGTGACGGTGTGACGGCCCCGGCCTCAGCCCAGGCCCCGGCCCCGGTCCGACGTCCTGTCCGTGTCCGGTGTGCCCTGCCGTAGGCTCCGGCGCATGGACGAAACGATCGTGGTGGTGGGCGGCGCCCTGCTGCACGACGGACGCCTCCTCGCCGCGCGCCGCAGCGCACCCCCCGAACTGGCCGGACGCTGGGAGCTGCCCGGCGGCAAGGTGGAACCGGGCGAGGCCCCCGAAGTCGCCCTCGTACGCGAACTGCGCGAGGAACTCGGCGTCACGGCGGAGTCCGTCGAGCGCGTCCCGGGGGAGTGGCCCCTGCGGACGCCGTACGTCCTGCGTGTGTGGACCGCGCGGCTGCTTCCCGGCTCGGCCGACCCCATGCCCCTCGAGGATCATGACGAGCTGCGCTGGCTGAGTCCGGACGAGCTCTGGGACGTGGACTGGCTGGACCAGGACGTCCCCGCCGTGAAGGCGGTGCTGCGGCGCTGGGACGGCTGAGGCGCCGACGGGCCGCAGGACCGGGGCTTCGCGCACCGGCTCCTCTCTCTGGGGGGCACCGGTGACATGCGAGGGGCGGGCGCGGGCGCCGGTGCACGGCGCTGTGTGTACGGCTTTCGGGGGCGGGAGAGCGCGAGCCATGTCCGCGGCTCGGAGTCCCGTACGCCGTTCGTGCCACAGTGCGCCCACATGTGCGGTAAAGCGTCCTGGATATCGGGTATGTGCCCATTAACCCCACGAAACCGGACATGGGTGGGTTCCTGGCCTGGGAAGTGATCGGCGTGATCGACACCGAAGGCGACTGTGCCGAGTGGAGCTTTCCCGCGGAGCCCGGTGCCGTCCGTACCGCCCGTGCCGTCGTCCGGGGGCAGCTGCGCACCTGGGGGCTGGATTCCCTCGGTGATGTGACCGCGCTGCTGGTCAGTGAGCTGGTGACCAACTCGCTGCGGCACGCCACCGGCCCCATCGGTGTCCGTCTGGTCAGGCCCGGGGGGCTGCCGGGTGCCCTCCTCGTGGAGGTCTCCGACCCGTTGCCCGACCCGCCCCGCGAGCGGTCCGCCGACGCGGACGACGAGAGCGGTCGAGGGCTGCAACTGGTGGCGGGGTCGTCGCGGCGCTGGGGTACCCGGCCCGGGGACACTGGAAAGACGGTGTGGTTCGAGCTGGGGGTGCCCGGCTGAGGGTGCCGACGGTGCCGGACCGAGGGTGCGGACGGTGCCCGGTGGTTGGCCGGACGGTGCCCGGTCGAGGGTGCGGACGGTGCCCGGTGGTTGGCCGGACGGTGCCCGGTCGAGGGTGCGGACGGTGCCCGGCTGAGGGTGCGTCGGCTGTCGTGCTGAGGGTGCGTCGGGCGGAGGGTGGGGCGACCGATTGGTTCAGGCCACCAGAGTTGTCCGGAGTCTTTGATTCGACGGGGCGCCACCTGGTTAGAAGACTGGGAGTATGTCGCGGCCGGTCCAAAAACCATCGGGACCGTGCTGTGATCGTGAACACCGTGTTGTGCGGCACCGTAGTGCTGGATACTGCGGGCAGCCGCCCCCGGTGACCGGTGCCGGACGCGGTGAGCTGGAGGGGACGGTTCGCGTGAGCGAGATACCAGCGAAGGCCACGGAGTCCGAGGACCCGTCGGACGGCGCGAGGGCGGGGGTCGCGGGGGATTCCGCCGTGGCCGGAGCGACGGGCGGGGCGATGGGCGACGCCATGACCCGACCGCGAGGCGACGCGAGAACCGAGCTGACGAACACACCATGGGGCGGCACACCCGCCGGAGCGAGCGGCGACGCGAGGCCCCGGACGACGGGCGCCTCGACGGGCTCCCCGACGGGCGATCCGACGGGAACGGGCACGGACGCGGGCGCGGACATCGGCACGGACATCGGCGCGGACATGCGCCGAGCCACGGCCAAGTCGCCTGGTGGACCACGGGGCGGAGCGTCCGTCGAGCCGTCCGTCGAGCCGTCCGTCGAGCCGTCCGGGGAGCCCCTGGGCGACGCGATGTGGCAGAGCAGCCCGCCCGGTTCGATCTACGACTACATCAAGGTCGCCTCGTTCTCCATCGGCGCCGACGGCCTCGTCGACCAGTGGAGCCTGCGTGCCGAGCAGCTCTTCGGGATATCCCCCGAGCGCGCCCTCGGCATGGACCCCATCGAGGCGTTCTTCGAACCCGACCAGCGCGAGCGCGGCCAGCGCAAGATGGCGGAGATCCTGGACGGCCGCGAGTGGACCGGTGTGGTCCCCTTCCGTATGCCGGCCGCCGAGGACGGTGGGCCGGGCGACGAGGGCCTCGCCGAGGTCTATGTGATGCCCACCACGACGGAGGACGGCGAGCGGGCCGCCGTGTGCATCGTCGTGGACGTCCGGACCCTCCGCAGCATCGAGACGGACCTCGCCGCCTCGCAGGCGATTTTCGGTCAATCTCCGTTCGGCTTCCTGCTCATCGACACGGATCTGCGGGTCCGGCGCGCCAACAAGCGGTTCGCCTCGGTGTTCGGCGGAAACGTGGAGAGCCACCGTGGCCGTACGGTCCACGACTATCTGCCGCGTTCCGAGGCCGAGCGGGTCGCCGCGACGCTGCGTCGCGTCCTCGAAACCGGCGACTCCATCACGGACATGCACGTCACCGGTTTCATACCCGGCTCCGACGAGCGCCGGCACTGGTCGATCAACCTCTACCGCGTGCACAGCGGCAGCGGCCGCCCCATCGGTATCGCCTGGCTCGGAACCGACATCACCAGCCGCCGCGCCGCGGCCCGGGAAGCGGCCGCCGCACGGCGTAATCTCGCCCTTCTGAACGAGGCGGGCGCCCGCATCGGCAACTCCCTCGACCTGGAGACCACCGCGCGTGAACTCCTCGACGTCGTCGTGCCCGGCTTCTGCGACCTCGCCACCGTCGACCTCTACCAGGGACTGCTGGCGGGCGACGAGACCCCGCGGGCGCTCGCCGACGGCAGCGCGGAGCTGCGCCGGGTCGCCTTCGCCAGCGCCGTGTCCGACGCGCCGTTCATCGGCGGACCGGCCCCCGTGGCCGTGGGCGCCGTCCACCACTACCCGTTCAACTCGCCCTGCGCGGACGCCCTGCGCACCGCCCGCCCCCAGCGCGTCCCCGCCGAGGACGGCGGGCTCATCCAGTCCACGCTGGCGGTCCCGATGGTCGCCCACGACACGGTGGTCGGCCTCGCCCAGTTCTCCCGTACGAAGGGCAGCGAGCCGTTCGGCGACCGCGACCGGGCGCTCGCGGTGGAGCTCGCGGCGCGCGCCGCGGTCTGCATCGACAACGCCCGCCTCTACCGCCGCGAGCACGAACGCGCGCTGATCCTGCAGCGCTCGCTCCTCCCGCCGGGCGACCCGGAGGCCTCCGGCCTGGACATCGCGTGTCGGTACCTGCCGGGCAACGCGGCCACCGAGGTCGGTGGCGACTGGTTCGACGTCATCGAACTCCCCGGCCACCGCACGGCGTTGGTCGTCGGCGATGTCATGGGGCGCGGTCTGCGCGCGGCAGTCGCCATGGGTGAACTGCGCACCGCGGTCCGCACCCTGGCCCTCCTCGATCTCGAACCCGCCGAAGTTCTCTCGGCGTTGGACGAGATCGCCCGCGGTCTCGGCACCCCCGGCGGGGTCCAGCAGGCCACCCGCGCGGCCCGCCAGCCCCGCGACGCCGACCTCTCCGAGGTGTACCTGGCGACCTGCGTGTACGCGGTGTACGACTCCGTGACCCGCCGCTGCACCTTCGCCAACGCGGGCCATCTGCCGCCGGTGCTCGTCGAACCCGGCGAGAGCGCGCTGATGCTCGACGTGCCGCCGGGCATGCCCCTCGGGGTGGGCGGCGAGCCCTTCGAGGAGGTGGAGGTCGAACTACCCGAAGGCGCACTGTTGGCGCTCTACACGGATGGACTGGTCGAATCGCGCGATCACCCCCTCGACGAGGGCCTGCAGGCCTTCGTCGGCGCGCTCACCGACCCCTCCCGCCCCCTGGAGGACGTCTGCGACCACGTCCTCAACACCCTCGACACCCACCACGGCGAGGACGACATCGCGCTGCTGATGGCGCGTGTCCAGGGGCTGCCCGCCGACTCCGTGGGCGACTGGACGCTGCCGCGCGAGCCGCGCAGTGTGGGGCGGGCCCGTGAGTACGCGCGCACCCAGCTCACCGCCTGGGACCTGGAGCCGCTCGTCGACACCACCGAGCTCCTGGTCAGCGAACTCGTCACCAACGCGCTGCGCTACGGCGAGGGTGAGATCAGGCTGCGTCTGCTGCTCGACCGGACCCTGGTGTGCGAGGTCTGGGACGCGGGCCTCGTCCAGCCGCGTCGGCGCCGCGCCCGCGACACGGACGAGGGGGGCCGGGGGCTGCAACTCGTCGGTCTGCTCTCCGCCGCGTGGGGCTCGCGGCGGACACCGGCCGGCAAGACGGTCTGGTTCGAACTTCCGCTCCCGGACGGCGGCACGCCCCTCACGGACCCGGCGGAGGCGTTGCTGAGCCTGTTCTGACCGCACAGTTCCCCGCACCCCTGAGGGCCCCGGTGCCCCTAAAGTTCCTGTACCCCCTAAAGCCCCTGCACCCCTGAAAGCCCCCGCGCCCTCAGAAGTCCCTGCGCCCGCGTGTCCTCGGTCCGCCGAAGCTCGCCGCGGGGGCTTCGGGGGTGTCGTCCAGCAGGATCCCGCCGAGCACCGCACCGCCGACGCCCGCACCCTCGGGCCCGGCATACGGATTCCCGTACGCCCGCACGTCCCGCTCCGCGAGCTGCTGGGCCTCCAGGGCGAGCCCATCGGCGCGCCGGACGTCGACGAGGGTGCGGGGCGCGAGCGCGAGGTGCCGCTCCGCCTCCGACAGCCGGGTCCGGGCCTCGACCCCGACCGCTCCCCGGTGCGTCGTGACGAAGTCGGAGGCGAGGGCGACGGCACTGCGGGCCGGAAGGAGCGCGTGGTCGAGGAAGGCCCGGCCCAGGAAGGCCCGGTCGACGGGAACACGGTCCTCGGCGAGGAGCGGTGCCGCGGCGTCGGTGACGCGACGGAGGGCGCCGAGGGGGTCGTACGGACGGACGCCGCCCGCGCTCTCCCGCCGCACGTCGGCGACGGCCGACGCGGCGTGCGTGATCCGACCGGGCAGCGCACCGACGGCCGGGAGGCCGCGCGCCGCCGCCAGCTCGGCCCGCGCGGCACGCAGTGCGCCGGGCAACAGGGTCGCCGCGGAGGCGAGTTCGGAGGCCAGCCGGTCGATACCGTCCATGAAGAGGCCCGCCTGGTCGACGGCGGCCTCGGCGGCCCGCAGATACGCCGTCGCCCGCGCGCCCTCCCCCCGGTCCAGGGACCGCCGGGCCTGGTTCAGGCGGGTGGTGGCGAACACGAGCCGGTCCTTGGCCTGTTCGACGTGGCCCGCGACGGACAGGGACGCGGAGGGCGCGTACCGCTCGCGCAGCTCGGTGAGTGCCGCCTCCGCGGCCGGGGTGCGCGCGGCGAGCTCCCGGAAACGGGCCTGCGCCGACTCCAGCGCGGCAGGCAGCGTCCGTTCCAGGGCGCGCAGCAGGTCGAACCCGGGCGCCTCCGCGTCCAGCCGCCGCCCCGCCTCCGAACAGCGGGCGACGATCTCCTCCAGCAACTGCCGCCGCACGAGGCTGTCGTCCGTCAGGGAGTCGTCCAGCCGCTGCCACAGCCGGAAGGACGCCGTCAGCTCGGAGCGCGCGAACGCCAGTGCCTCCGTGTACGTCTCGACGGCCTCCTCACCGAACCGGTCCGCCGCCCGCCCGAGTTCCTCCGTGCCCGTGCGCACGCAGTCGTCGATCTCGACGAGCAACCGCCCCGCCCGCCGGTCGAGTTCGGTGAACGGCACGGGGTGCGGGGTGCCGCCGCCGGGTGTCGTGCGGGTCCGGGCCCGCCGGGTCCGCCGCGCGTACGAGTACGCCGCCAACGCCCCCGCGGCGACCACCGCGACGAGGGGCAGCACGAGATCGCCGGTGCTCGTCCCGCCCCGCCCGGGCGCGGCCCGCACCTCGTCGGCACCCGCCCGTGCGACGGGCAGCAGCAGCCACCCCACCGCCAGCAGCCCCCCGAGCACGGCATGCGCCACCCGTGCGGCTATGTGGGACGTGGCTCGGCGTGACCGGCTTCGGCTCAGGGGCGACGTCACATTTGGGAGCGTATGACCGCTTGCGCCGGGGCGCGACCGGGGGTGCGCCGAGGCGGTGCCGCTTAAGGTACGGGGGATACGGGGGCGTACGGAGGGGGCACGGGGGATGGACAAGCAGCACACGGGGACCGGGGCGGAGCCGGTGGAGGAGACCACGGCGACACCGGCCGGGGCGGGGACGGACACCGGGGCGGACAGCGGGACCGACAGCGGGACGGACACCGGGGCGGGGACGGACAGGGGAGCGGGCGGGCCGGAGGACGAAGGGGTCCGTACCTCCCCGAGCCGTGTCCCCGCCTGGCTTCGAACGGTGGGCCGGGGCTGGCGGCACCCCCGCCTCCGCTGGCCCAAACGGGTCGCGCTCGCGCTCGTTCTGGTGTCGGTGCTCTCCCTGCTCGCCGTGGGCACCGCCCTGCGGGTCAACTACGCCGGAGACCCGGCCTCCGGTACCCGGACCAGGAACCGTGACGCCCTCTGGATGGGCCACGCCTGGGTGGACGGCCGGAAGAAGGACGCGGACGTCAAGGCGCTCGCGGAGCGGCTGCGGACGACCGGGATCCGGGATCTGTACGTGCACGCGGGACCGCTGGAGCACGACGGGACCCTGCCCGAGTCGGCGTACCCGAAGGCGCGTTGGCTGGTCGAGGCCGTGCACCGCGAACTGCCCGGTGTCCGCGTCCAGGCCTGGCTCGGCGACGTGCTCGCCGCCGAGGGGGAGGTCGGGATGCGTCTGGAACGGGCGGCCACCCGGGCCGCCGTCGTCCGCTCCGCCGGGCAGATCCTCGACGCCGGTTTCGAGGGCGCCCACTTCGACCTGGAGCCCCTGCACTCCGACGACTCGGACTACCTTTCCCTGCTCGGCGATCTGCGCCGCGTCACCCGGGCCCACGACGCCCAGCTCTCCGTCGCCGCCCACCAGATCGACCCGCTCCCGAACCTCCACTCCGTCGCGGGCGCCTTCACGGCACACCCCAAGTGGTGGTCCCAGTCGTTCTTCGGGCAGGTCGCCCGCCGGGTCGACCAGATCGCCGTGATGTCGTACGACACCGCGCTTCCGCTGGAGAGCCTGTACGGGGGTTACGTCGCCGAGCAGACCTCCCTCGCTCTCGAAGTCACCCCGAAATCGACCGACCTGCTGATGGGGCTGCCCTTCTACTACGAGGACAACATGGACCACCACGGCTCCGCCGAGACGGTCGCGGCGGCCGTCCGCGGCGCCCGCCTCGGCCTCTCCCGCACCGACCGCACCCGGGAACACTTCGGCGTCGCCCTGTACGTGGACTTCGCCGCCCGGGAGAAGGACTGGACGGCGTACGAGGAAGGCTGGGTCCGGTGACCGTCACCCGCAGACCGCTCACGAGGGACGAGCTGGCGCCCCTCGCCCGTGCCGCCCTCGGCCCGGCCCGGACGCTCACCGCTGTCGCCCGTCTGCGCGGCGGCAGCAAGAAGGGTGTCTACCGGCTCTTCCTCGACGACGGCTCCACCGCGGTCGCCTACGTCTGGGACCCGGCCGAGGACTACTGGGACGCGGCGCCGGCCGACCCCCGGGATTCCTTCTCGCACGCCTCCGGGCTCGACCTCTTCACCGCCGCGTACGACAGACTCACCGCCCTCGGCGTCCGCACCCCCCGCCTGCTGTTCGCCGACCGCACGCACACGCGCGTGCCTTCGGACGTGGCCGTGGTGGAGGACATACGCGGCGGCAGTCTGGAGGACCTGCTGCACCGCGACCCCGAGGCCGCCGCAGGGCCCCTGCGGGAACTGGCCGAGGCCCTGCGCACCCTGCACGCCCACCCCGCACCCCGCCACGGCAAGGTCGCCGTCGTCGACAACGGCGGCAGCGCGCACGGCGGTTCGTGCGAGCAGGTCGTCCTCGAACGGGCCCTGGCCGACCTGGCGGAGGCCGCCGCACGCGACGCCCGGATCGCCGCCGTACGCGAGGCCCTGCACGACCGTCTGCACACCCTCGCCGAGAGGGTCCGCCCGCGCAGCCGCATCGGCCTGGTCCACGGCGAACTCGGCCCGGACCATGTCCTCGTGGACGAGCACGGCCACCCCGCCCTCATCGACATCGAGGGCCTGCTCTACTTCGACGCCGAGTGGGAGCACGTCTTCCTGCGCCAGCGCTTCCACCACGACTACGACGCCTACGCAGCTCTGCGTGCCGACGGCCTCGACGAGGACCGGCTGCGCCTCTACCGCCTGGCCATGCACCTCTCGCTGGTCGCGGGCCCGCTCCGGCTCCTCGACGGCGACTTCCCGGATCCGGAGTTCATGCGGGCGATCGCGGAACACAGCGTCGGGCAGACCCTCACGCTGCTGGAGAACCCCGTGCCATGATCTGAGGGCGCGCCTGGTCGGCGCGCTGTGGGGGAGGGAGAGACGGTGTACCCGTATCTGGTGGGCTTCGCCACGCTGGCGATGACCGGCACGGCGCTGATGGGGATCGGCGGGATCGTCACGGGCTGGGTGCCGCCCTGGCTGCGCCCCCGTGTCGTCCGGCCGAAGCTGTGGGGGTACGGCTCGGTGGTGGGGGCCGCCGGGATGTCCCTGTACATGTTCATCGGCCCGTTCCGAGGGCCCGACCTCAGCATGGCGCCCTTCGCGATGACCGGTATGGCCCTGTTCATCGTGGGGCTCGTGATGCAGATGGCCTCGAAGCGTCCCGGTCGCCCCGGCATCCCCGAACGCCGATGACAGCGCACTGGCTCTTCGCGGCGGGCCTCGGCGAGGGCGTGGTCCTCGGACTCGCGGCGGCCGTCGGGATCGTCGCCGTGCGCGGCGGCCGGGTGCCGGGGTGGGAGCGCCGCCCCGTGCTGCGGCGCCGCCTGTGGGGCCGGGGCGCGCTGCTGATGACGGCGGCCGTCGCGCTCCAGTCGCTGAACCTGGCGCTGACCGGTCCCGGTCTCCTCCAGTTCGCCGGAGCCCTCGTGAGCGCCGCCGGAATGATCACCGGGGGTGTCCTGGTCCACCGCTCGACCCGCGACCGCCGCCGCGGCGGCCCCACCGCTCCTACGACGACGAATCCCGCCTCCTGATCTTCGACCCCAGCCACACCAGTGGGTCGTACTTGCGGTCGACCGCCCGTTCCTTCAGGGGGATCAGGGCGTTGTCCGTGATCTTGATGCCCTCGGGGCAGACCTCCGTGCAGCACTTGGTGATGTTGCAGTAGCCGAGGCCGTGCTCGTCCTGGGCGGTGCGCTTGCGGTCCAGGCCGGTGTCGGCGGCCGCGTCCAGCGGGTGCATGTCCAGTTCGGCGACGCGCATCAAGAAGCGCGGGCCCGCGAACGCCGGTTTGTTCTCCTCGTGGTCGCGCACGACATGGCAGGTGTCCTGGCACAGAAAGCACTCGATGCACTTGCGGAACTCCTGCGAGCGGTCCACGTCCTCCTGTTGCATGCGGTACTCGCCGGGGCCGAGACCGGCCGGGGGGACGAAGGCGGGGACCTGCCGCGCCTTCGCGTAGTTGAAGCCGACGTCCGTGACGAGATCCCGTACGACCGGGAAGGCGCGCAGCGGTGTGACGGTGATCGTCTCCTCCCGCGTGAACACCGACATGCGCGTCATGCACATCAGCCGGGGTCGTCCGTTGATCTCCGCCGAGCACGAACCGCACTTGCCCGCCTTGCAGTTCCAGCGGACGGCCAGGTCCGGGGCCTGGGTCGCCTGGAGCCGGTGGATGATGTCCAGTACCACCTCACCGTCGTTGACCTCGACCGCGAAGTCCTTCAGGCCGCCGCCCTTCACATCCCCGCGCCACACCTTGAAGCGGGCTTCGTATCTGCTCACTCGTAGAGCTCCTCTTCGGCGAGGTACTTGACCAGCTCCTCCTTCTCGAAGAGGGCGAGCAGGTCGGGACGAATGGGTTCGGTGGTCTCGCGGCTGAGGTCGATCTGGCCGTGCACCGGGTCGGTGGCCGCCAACCCGCCTGTGGGATCGGTGAGTTGGCACAGGAGATTGACGCGACGCCAGGTCCGCTCCATCGTCGGATGGTCCTCGCGGGTGTGGCCGCCGCGCGACTCCGTGCGCTCCAGGGCGGCGCGGGCCACGCACTCGCTGACCAGGAGCATGTTGCGCAGGTCGAGAGCGAGGTGCCAGCCGGGATTGAACTGCCGGTGGCCCTCGACTCCGGCCCGCCGTGCCCGCACCCGCAGCTCCGCGAGCTTCTCCAGGGCCTGTTCCATCTCGGCCTCGCGGCGGATGATGCCGACCATGTCGTTCATGGCCTGCTGGAGTTCCTGGTGGAGGGTGTACGGGTTCTCGGGTGGCCGCCCGCTCTGAGCACCGGGCTCCGGACCCTCGGCCGAGAAGGGCCGCAGGGCCTCGGCCGCCGCCGTGTCGATCTGGATGTCGTCCACGGGCGGGCGGTCCCCGGCCAGGTCGGCGGCGTACTCGGCGGCGTGCAGTCCCGCCCGCCGCCCGAAGACCAGCAGGTCGGAGAGGGAGTTGCCGCCGAGCCGGTTGGAACCGTGCATGCCGCCCGCGACCTCACCGGCGGCGAACAGCCCCGGTACGCCGCGCGCGGCGGCCGAGTCCGACTCGACCGCGATGCCGCCCATCACGTAGTGACAGGTGGGCCCGACCTCCATCGCCTCCGCCGTGATGTCGACGTCCGCGAGCTCCTTGAACTGGTGGTACATGGAGGGCAGCCGGCGCCTGATCACCTCGGCGGGCATCCGGGTCGACACATCGAGGAAGACCCCGCCGTGCGGCGACCCGCGACCCGCCTTCACCTCGGAGTTGATGGCGCGGGCGACCTCGTCACGCGGCAGCAGCTCCGGGGGACGCCGGTTGTGGTCCGGGTCCTCGTACCAGCGGTCGCCCTCCTCCTCGGACTGCGCGTACTTCTCCTTGAAGACGTCCGGGATGTACTCGAACATGAACCGCTTGCCCTCGGAGTTCCTGAGCACCCCGCCGTCCCCGCGTACCGACTCGGTGACCAGGATCCCCTTCACCGACGGTGGCCAGACCATGCCCGTCGGATGGAACTGCACGAACTCCATGTTGAGCAGCGGCGCTCCGGCGAGCAGCGCGAGGGCGTGCCCGTCGCCCGTGTACTCCCACGAGTTCGACGTCACCTTGAACGACTTGCCGATACCGCCGGTGGCGATGACGACGGAGGGAGCTTCGAGCACGAAGAAGCGCCCGGACTCGCGCTCGTAGCAGAACGCCCCGGAGACGCGGCTGCCGTCCTTCAGCACCCGTGTGACGGTGCACTCCTGGTACACCTTCAGCCGGCTCTCGTACTCGCCCGTCTCCTTCATGTCCTCCTGCTGGAGCGACACGATCTTCTGCTGGAGGGTCCGGATGAGTTCGAGCCCGGTCCGGTCGCCGACGTGTGCGAGCCGCGGATACTCGTGGCCGCCGAAGTTGCGCTGCGAGATCCGCCCGTCCTTCGTACGGTCGAAGAGCGCACCCCAGGTCTCCAGCTCCCACACCCGGTCCGGGGCTTCCTTGGCATGCAGCTCGGCCATCCGCCACTGGTTCAGGAACTTCCCGCCCCGCATGGTGTCGCGGAAGTGGACCTGCCAGTTGTCGTGGGAGTTGACGTTGCCCATCGCGGCCGCGATGCCGCCCTCGGCCATCACCGTGTGCGCCTTGCCGAACAGCGACTTGCAGATCACGGCCGTGCGGGCGCCGCGTTCGCGCGCCTCGATGGCGGCGCGCAGTCCGGCGCCCCCGGCGCCGACCACGACAACGTCCCACTCCTGCCTGTCAACCACGGACATCAGAGGGCCCCACTCAGCTAGAAGAAGCGCGGATCGTCGAAGGCACCGGACGCGAGGAGATACACGTAGAAGTCGGCGAGCGCCACGCTGATCAGCGACGCCCAGGCGAGCAGCATGTGACGGGCGTTGAGCTTCCCGACCCACTGCCACATCCGGTAGCGCACGGGATGTTTGGAGAAGTGCTTGAGCTTGCCGCCGACGATGTGCCGGCAGGAGTGGCAGGACAGGGTGTACGCCCAGATCAGCGTGATGTTGAGCAGGAAGACCAGGGTGCCCAGGCCCATGTGGCCCCAGCGGTAGTGCTCGTCGCGGAAGGAGAGCACGGTGTCGTAGGTCAGGACCCCGGCGACGACGATCGCGGCGTAGAAGAAGTACCGGTGGATGTTCTGCAGGATCAGCGGGAAGCGGGTCTCGCCGGTGTACTTCTTGTGCGGTTCCGCCACCGCGCAGGCCGGGGGCGACAGCCAGAAGCCGCGGTAGTACGCCTTGCGGTAGTAGTAGCAGGTCAGCCGGAAGCCGAGCGGGAAGATCAGGATGATGATGGCGGGGGAGATGCCCCACCAGCTCCCGAAGAGGTCCGCGTTCGGGCCCGCGTGCATCGTCTGGCACCGCTCGGCCAGACAGGGCGAGTAGAACGGCGAGACGTACGGCGCCGAGTAGTAGTTCGTGTCCGCGAACGCGCGCCAGGTCGAGTACACGATGAAGGCCAGCAGCCCGGCCGCGGTGACGGCGGGCGCCAGCCACCAGCGGTCGGTGCGCAGATGCGGGGCGGTGATCGCGGCGCGCGTGCTGGTCCGTACGCCGCCGCTGTTCGGATGGGGTTCCGTACCAGTGGTCAAGGGAGAGCTCCGGTCGGGGTCGGGTCAGGGGGCGTGCCGGTCGCGGGCGCCGAGACCCTCGTCGTCCGAGTCGGTCCACAGGGCGTTGTCGTACGGGGTGTCGGGGATGGCCACGAGATCGGGGCGCCGCGGCGAGGCGACGCCGGGGGCCGTCTCGCGCAGCAGCGCGACGCTCTCGCGCAGATGGTCGGCGTCGGCACGGACGCGGCGCATTTCGAGCCCGCCGCTGCCGATTTGCTGCTCCAGGCGGCCTACTGACCGGTTCAGGTCGTCGAGGCAGCGCTGGACTGACATCAGGTCGTCTTGCACGGACATGACGTGACCTCACTTCCGTGGGCCTTCGGGGCCCTGGGTGGCAACGTTCATGCGCCTGCGAGTGTTGCGCGTCACACCTGCCGGTGTGAAGGGACGTGCACCAATTGGCGGGCGTGCGCTGGGGGCGCCGTCCCCTGGGGGTTGCGCCCCCAGACCCCCGCTTCGGCCTGAACGGTCTCGTCCTCAAACGCCGGACGGGCTGAATCGAGTCGGCCGGTGTTACGCCGCACGGGTGTGCTTGCTCTCGCTCCTCGCGTGTCGCCACCGGCAGGCGAAACCTTTCCTCTTCAGTGGGTCCGTAGATCTGATCAACTCCTTATATCGGTAAATATACCGCCAAACATGATCAGAACCCCTGTTCGCCCGCGGAGCGGCTTGTCCCGGAGGTAGCAGAGATGACCCACGACGGCGTCGGACTGCGCGCGGTGATGCGCTCGGTCGCGTTCCTCACCGCGGGCGCACTCGCGGTACCCGCCCTCGCCGCGTGCAGCGCGGACGAGGAGGTCGCCAAGCCCGTCGCCGCGCAGGACATCGCGCCCGCGACCCGCGACCGCATCGAGGACGGCGGCACCCTCCGCTGGGCGGTGGACGCCGTACCGCAGACCCTCAACACCTTCCAGGCGGACGCCGACGCCGGCACCTCCCGGATCGCCGGCGCCGTACTGCCGTCCCTGTACCGCCTCGACTCCAACGGCACCCCCCAGCTCAACCCCGACTACCTCGAATCGGCCAAGATCGTCGAGAGCGAGCCCAAGCAGGTCGTCCTCTACAAGCTCAACCAGCAGGCCGTCTGGAGCGACGGCCGCGAGATCGGCGCCGCCGACTTCGCCGCCCAGTGGCGCGCCCTGTCCGGCAAGGACAGCGCGTACTGGACGGCCCGCAACGCCGGCTACGACCGCATCGAGAAGATCGAGCAAGGCAAGAACAACCTGGAGGTCCGCGTCACCTTCAGCCGCCCCTACGCCGACTGGAAGTCGCTCTTCTCACCGCTGTACCCCAAGGACGTGATGGGCACCGCGGACGCCTTCAACGACGGGGCGCGCACCAAGCTCCAGGCCACCGCGGGCCCGTTCACCCTCCAGAAGATCGACCACAAGGACGGCCAGGTCCTCCTCACCCGCAACCCGCACTGGTGGGGCCGCCCCGCCAAGCTCTCCGAGATCGCGCTGGTCGCCGTCCCGCGCGACAAGCGGGCCGAGGCGCTCGCCGCCGACAAGGTCGACCTGGCCGAGATCGACCCCGAAGAGGCGGGCCGGATCACGCTCGCCGCCCGCGACAAGGGGACCGCCCCGTTGCAGGGACCGGGCTCCGAGCTCACGCCCGCGAAGGCGCTGCGTTCCTGGGCGGTCGCGCACGGCTCCGACGCGAAGGCCGCGTCCGACGAGATCAAGGCCCGCGAGGAGCAGCGCACGGCGGTCGCGACCTACGCCGGTCAGCAGACGGCCCTGCGCGACTTCGTGGTCCGCAAGTCCCTCGAGCCCGCCTACACCCAGCTGGCCCTGAACGGCTCCGAGGGCCCGCTCGCCGACGAGCGCGTCCGCCGCGCCGTCGCCCGCGCCATCAACCGCGACGAACTCGCCAAGATCGTCCTGGGCCCGCTGGGTCTGCCCGCCGTCCCGGTCGGCAGCCACCTCGCGCTCTCCGGCCAGCCGGCCTACGCCGACAACAGCGGCGCGCTCGGCGGTCAGGACACCAAGGAGGCGCAGGCGCTGCTGGCGGATGCCGGATGGGTGCCCGGGGGACCGGTGAGCGAGCAGCGGCAGAAGAAGGACAAGGACAAGGCGGCCGGGCCCGAGGGCAAGAAGGCGGACTCCGACGCCGACACGGACGACGGGACGTTCATCGTCGGCGAGGACGACAAGAACGGCGAGGCCGGCCGGGACAAGAAGGACCCGAAGGACCACGCCGAGAAGCAGGGGAATCACGGGAAGCAGCACGCGGACGACCAGGCCGACAAGGACCTCGACGGCAGGCAGTACGCCCCCAGGGACAACCGGCAGGGCGGGGCGCCCGGCGCCTACGCGCCCAAGGGCACGGCCGCCCCGGCGGGCGCCGCGGCCGGCGCGCTCGCCAAGGACGGCAAGGCGCTGACGCTGCGCTTCGTCCTGCCCTCGGGTTCCGGTTCGGAGTCGCTGCGCACGGTAGCCGACGAGATCTCACGGATGCTGGAGCGCATCGGCATCCGGACCGAGACGTCCAAGGTGCCGGACGACAGCTATTTCAAGGACCACATCGCCTCGGGCCAGTACGACCTGGCGCTGTACTCCTGGCCCGCCTCGGCCTTCCCCGCCACCGACGCCCGCCCGATCTACGCGAAGCCCGTCCCGGCGGCCGACGGCTCCCTCGCCGTCGAGCAGAACTACACCAGGGTCGGAACCGACCAGGTCGACCAGCTCTTCGACCAGGCCATCGCGACGCTGGACGAGGACGAGTCGCGTTCCCTGGTCCGCAAGGCCGACGCCCGGATCTGGGCCGCCGCCGGATCGATTCCCCTCTATCAGCGCCCCCAGCTCACGGCCACCCGCCTGAACCTCGCCAACGCCGGTTCCTTCGGATTCCAGACCCCTCTTTACGAGAACATGGGCTTCCTGAAGAAGGGCGCGCAGGGGGCTCAGCAGACGCCGGGGAGCCCAGGGAAGAAGTAAGAGCGCCAACGCTGCACGGCCGGACCCTGGAAAGGGTCCGGCCGCGTTCATCGTCCGCTCCTCATATGGGGAGCGGGATCAGCAGTAGCCGTTCTTGGCCGCGCGCTTGACGGTTCCAGCGGCCGGCTTCTCGGTGCACTTGACGGCACCCTCCGCCGTGACGTTCCAGCTACGAGCCTTTCCGTAGCCCACCTTCGACCAGCCGGTGCCATCCGAGGTGCAGGTCTTGGCCGTGTAGTAGCCGGACGCTTGCTTGACGCCGCTGAAGACGACGTAGACCCCGGGCTTGTTGAAGTTGAACCGGACCGACTCGCTTGTCTCCTTGGTCTTCTCTCCAGCCCTGGTGAGGGTTCCTGAGACGTGGGCGTCCATGCTGGAGATGACCCAACTCGCCGAGTAGCTGGCGCCGGAGGTCACCGAACGGCCCGAGCTGACCGTCCTGCGGTAGGTCGCCGACTTCGTGTAGGTGCCCGTGCCGTCCTGCGGAATGTTGATCTGCTTGGCGTGGGTGATGACCCACCCCGAGCTGAGGTCGTTCCACTTGGCGCTCTTGTACCCCGGCTCGCAGACGACCGGCCGCGCACTCGCCGCCGTCACCGGCCCGAGCACGATCGAAGCCGCCGCGATACCGGTGGCCGCGGCCACCGAGACGAGTCTCTTGTTCACAGATTGTTCCCCGTTTCCATCTAGTGCTGCCGACCTGTGTATGACAGCAGCACGGTGTTTTGCCCCGGACTGCTTGACGGGAGCGGATCAAATTATCAGCTTGTAATTTGTGCGACCAAAGGGATTTGAGGGAGATTTGAGGTGTGATGGTTCACTGATCGAGATCGCTGGCCAACCAACCGTGTCCAGGATTTGGCGCTCCCGTGCCACACCGCGCCATTGGCCGGCAGGCAACCGCGCTACAACGCGGTCGGGGGCCTCGCGAAAGCGGTGTCCGCCAGAGCCACGTACCATGGGGTAAGGCCGTGGCGTGTCCAGCCCGGCAGGGTCCGCGTAGCACTGACGTACGCGCAGGCCGTCCACTCACTCCGGGAGAAGCGCCTCAATATGGCCACGCGCCACGACATCCGCAACGTCGCCATCGTCGCCCACGTCGACCATGGCAAGACCACCCTGGTCGATGCCATGCTCAAGCAGGCCGGTGCCTTCGCCGCGCACGCCGCCGAGTCGCTTGACGACCGCATGATGGACTCGAACGACCTGGAGCGTGAGAAGGGCATCACGATCCTGGCCAAGAACACGGCCGTGAAGTACCACCCGAAGGATGGTGGTGAGGTCATCACCATCAACATCATCGACACCCCGGGCCACGCCGACTTCGGTGGCGAGGTCGAGCGCGGTCTGTCGATGGTGGACGCGGTCGTCCTCCTCGTGGACGCCTCCGAGGGTCCGCTGCCGCAGACCCGCTTCGTGCTGCGCAAGGCGCTGCAGGCCCGCCTGCCCGTCATCCTGTGCATCAACAAGACGGACCGTCCCGACTCGCGCATCGACGAGGTCGTGAACGAGGCGTACGACCTCTTCCTCGACCTGGACGCCGACGAGGACCAGATCGAGTTCCCGATCGTCTACGCGTGTGCGCGTGACGGCGTCGCCTCCCTGACCAAGCCGGAGAACGGCACGGTCCCGCAGGACAGCGACAACCTGGAGCCGTTCTTCACCACGATCCTGGAGTCCGTCCCGGCCCCGTCCTACGACGAGTCCGCCCCGCTCCAGGCGCACGTCACCAACCTGGACGCCGACAACTTCCTCGGCCGTATCGCGCTGCTCCGCGTCGAGCAGGGCGAGCTGCGCAAGGGCCAGACCGTCACGTGGATCAAGCGCGACGGCACGATGTCCAATGTGCGCATCACCGAGCTGCTGATGACCGAGGCGCTCACCCGCAAGCCGGCCGAGAAGGCGGGCCCGGGTGACATCTGCGCGGTCGCCGGTATCCCGGACATCATGATCGGCGAGACGCTTGCCGACCCCGAGAACCCGATCGCGCTGCCGCTGATCACGGTCGACGAGCCGGCCATCTCGATGACCATCGGCACGAACACCTCGCCGCTGGTCGGCCGCGGCGGCACCGGTAAGGGCGCCACCGCGAAGGCCGCCGTCAAGGACCGCAAGGTCACCGCCCGTCAGGTCAAGGACCGTCTGGACCGCGAGCTGGTCGGTAACGTCTCGCTGCGCGTGCTCGACACCGAGCGTCCCGACGCCTGGGAGGTCCAGGGCCGTGGTGAGCTCGCGCTCGCCATCCTGGTCGAGCAGATGCGCCGCGAGGGCTTCGAGCTGACCATCGGCAAGCCCCAGGTGGTCACCCAGATCATCGACGGCAAGGTGCACGAGCCGGTCGAGCGCATGACGATCGACGTGCCCGAGGAGCACATGGGCGCGGTCACGCAGCTCATGGGCGTCCGCAAGGGCCGTATGGACAACATGTCGAACCACGGCTCGGGCTGGGTCCGTCTGGAGTTCGTCGTTCCCTCCCGCGGTCTCATCGGCTTCCGTACCGAGTTCCTGACCGGTACGCGCGGCACGGGCATCGCCCACTCCATCCACGAGGGCCACGAGCCGTGGTTCGGCACCCTGACGACCCGGAACAACGGTTCGCTGGTCGCCGACCGCGCCGGTGCCGTCACCGCGTTCGCGATGACGAACCTCCAGGAGCGCGGTGTGCTGTTCACCGACCCCGGCACCGAGGTGTACGAGGGCATGATCGTCGGCGAGAACTCCCGCGCCGACGACATGGACGTGAACATCACCAAGGAGAAGAAGCTCACCAACATGCGCTCCGCCGCCGCCGACTCGTTCGAGGCGATCGTCCCGCCGCGCAAGCTCTCCCTGGAGCAGTCCCTGGAGTTCTGCCGCGACGACGAGTGCGTCGAGGTGACCCCGGAGGCCGTGCGCATCCGCAAGGTCGTCCTCGACCAGAAGGAGCGCGGTCGCAGCGCCAGCCGGGCCAAGCACGGCTGATCCACCGTCCGGTATCGGCCGGTCCACCCTCCAGTAGGGCTGGTCCCATCGGCCAACTGAGCCAGGGTGCCCCTGTCGTGGGGGCACCCTGGCTTTTTGCGCGGCGCTCTGGCGGTGCGGGTTGGTGACGACCTCGGAGACCAGCAACTCCACACTGCCAACGTCACACTCCAGATCCGTCCCTTCGACGGAGCAGTCGCGTTCGGTACGTCAGCCCCGGGACCGTCGTCACCGCGAGCCCGTCCGCGCTCGCGGCACTGTTGGACCGGGTCAAGTCCAGTCTTCGGTAAGGAAGTTGAGCCTGTCTTCGTAGGGTCGGGGCGCGAGACGGCCTCTCCTGCTCTGATGGGGAACCGCTGCGGTAGTTCACCCTGGCCAACTCTCACCACCCCGACGTCCTGGTCCCCCCATGCAAGGAGCGCGCCGGCATCCGCAGCGAGAAGGGCATCCGCTGGGGCGGACACCACCTCGCACGGGCGGCCCGACCGAGACACCCGACAATCACGCTCAGCCGGCGGGGACCGTCTCACGCAGGAAGCCGGTCAGCAGGTCCGTCACCGCGGCAGGCCGCTCGAGACTGGGGAGATGGCCGGCCCAGGGCAGTTCGAGGTGCCGGGTGTCGGCGAGCAGACTGGGCAGCTGGGCCGCGATCCGCCGGAAATCCGCCAGGTCGTGGCCGCCCGAAAGAGCGAGACAGGGTGCCTTGATCGCTGACAGGTCGATCTCCACCTTGTTCCGTCCGGCCCCCTCGGGGGCGGCCAGTTGCACTTCGAAGGCACGCCGTTGCATCCCGCGTACCTCCTCCCGGACCGCCTCGTCGGCTTCCGGCCCCAGCCAGGTGTCCACGTTCAGTTCCACGGCCCCCGCGACATCGCCCGCCTCGAGCAGCGCGTCCTCCCGCTCGCCGAACGCGCGCAGCTCATCAGTGGGTTCATGCTCCGGCAGCCCAGTGCACAACAGCGCCATGGCGGATACCCGGTCCGGACGCAGTGCGGCGATCTCCAGGGCAACACGTCCGCCATACGAGGAGGCGATCAGCGCCGCTTGCTCGATTCCGAGGGCGTCCAGCAGGTCCAGCACATCTTCTGCATCGTTGTGGCGCCGGTCCGGCAAGGGAGTCCCGCCGAAGCCTCGGAAATCGCAGCGCACCACCCGGTATCCGGCATCGACCAGGGCCGGCCACTGTGGATCCCACATCCTTCGGTCGCACACCGCGGAGTGCAGCAATACCAGTGCGGGACCGTCTCCGGTTGCGTCGTAAGCGAGAGTCATGCGGCAGACCCTAGGCGGCGAGTGATCGAAGTGCCCCTGCATTTCACCCCCGACCGCGTCGGCTCGCTCACGGGGCGACGCCCAACCCGGCGAACCTTCGCGGTCAGAGCACCGCAGAGTCCCCCACAAGCCGGATCCGTTGATGCCGCGACGCCGTTGGCGAATCCCGCCGGCGATGCGATGCCGGCGATCACCTCTGGCTGTCGGCCCCCGTCTTCCCGTAGCGGCGGAATGCGCTGGTTTCAAGGCTCCACGGGCCGAAGGGCACCGTGTCCCCGAAGATATAGGGGTCCTTGTCCAGGTAGCGGTCCTTGCACGGGGCGGAGTGCACCTCGATGGCGCCTGTGCGGGGATCGACGATCATGTAGTGCGGGATGCCCATGGCCGGATACTCGGCGAGTTTCTCGCTGTAGTCGTTGCTGGGGCTGGACGGGGAGACGATCTCGATGACCGCCAGTACCTGCGTGGCATCGACAGCAAGGCCCTCTTCGTCGAGTGCATCCTCGGGAATGACGACCGCGCCCGGGCGACGCATGCGGCCGATCGCCGGATGTTCGATCTCCGGGCCGTTCTCGCAGACGTAACCAGGATGGGTGGTGGGGAGCTGATCGTTGAGCTGGTTCCGGATCCGGCGCACGGTGCCCTCGTGGCGTTTCGAAGGGCTCATCATCGCGAGGAACGGCCCGGAGGGTCCGATTTCGACCTCCCATGATCCCTCAAGGTGCTCGGCGTACGCCGTGAGCTGCTCGGCGATCGCGCGCATCTTGGCGTAGTCCATGCCTTCAGGGTAGCGAGATCAATGCCCCGTCCGCCGTCTCTTGAGCTTGCGCTTTGAGCTGCGGTCGAGGCGACGGACCGAGGCGCGCCGACGGCCGTACTTGACAACCCGGAACAAGGCGGAAGCCGTCTGGCAAAGGGCTTGCATACGGCGTGCTGTCGGGCCGTTACGAAACCCGACTGCTGCCCCTTACCGTGCAGTGCCTGGAAACGATAGGGAAAACCCTTGAATCACAGGAGAATCGCCTCAGTGGGTGGCTGATTCGCACTACTCTGCTGACCAGATAGGTCGCTGTTCCGGCGCCACGACACTCCTTGCTCTGAAAGTCGTGCCGTGACGCGCGTACGCGCTTGATCGCCGAGCGACCTTGGCGTGGCGGCTCGTTGGCCGGGTGATGGGCGAATGCCCCGCGAGGTTCCGCAGTGCGTGAGCACGCCAATGGTGCCCCTGCATGGCGACCACGATAGCCGCAACTGCTTTTCCTGCCTCTTGCGTCCGGAATGCGGACACCTGCAACCGATAGATGTGTAACAAGTCCGTTTCGCAGGGATCTTTCGCCAAACCCTTTGTCCGGATTTTGGAAGAAGTAGGCGGCAGGTGTGATCGAACCGAGACCTTGTGAGTGTGGTCGGGGTCTGGCCCATGGCAGATAGTTAGGCGCGTAGAGCTCGGATCAACGGGTCATGCGCTTTCAGGTAGCGACGGCTCGCGAGCCCAGGGGGCACCAGCACTTTCTCCGTCCCACATGGCGGTGGAGTGTCCAGTGCCCTCTCTTGCGGTGAACCAATGGACTCATGAGGAGGAACCCATGCGCGGTGCCAAGAGCGCCAAGTGGGTCGCGATAGCGGCGGTTGTGGCGCTGGGAGCGACCGCCTGCGGTGGTGGGGGAGACAGCTCGGGCGGCAGCAGCTCGAAGGCGGTGGACCCCGCGGGTGTCTTCAGCTACCAGAGCAGCGAGCCTCAGCACCCGATCCAGCCGGCCAACGTCATGGAGACCGGCGGTGGCCACATCACCGACGCCCTCTTCAGCGGTCTCGCCGACTACAACCCGAAGACTGGTGCGCTGGAGAACCTCGTCGCCGAGTCCATCAAGCAGGACGACGCCAGCCACTACACCATCAAGATCAAGCAGGGCTGGACCTTCCACAACGGCGAGAAGGTCACCGCGCACTCCTTCGTCGACGCCTGGAACTGGGGCGCCGACGCGAAGAACGCGCAGCAGAACGCCTCCTGGTTCGCGGACATCAAGGGCTACACGGATGTCCACCCGGACAAGGGCGACCCGAAGACCGACAAGATGTCCGGTCTGACCGTGCCCGACGACTACACGATCAAGGTCGCGCTGGCCAACCCGGCGCCGTACTGGACCTACAAGCTGGGCTACAGCGCCTTCTACCCGCTGCCCAAGGTCTTCTACACGAACCCCAAGAAGTACGGCCAGGAGCCCATCGGCAACGGCCCGTACCAGTTCGTGAAGTGGAACCACAACCAGAACTTCCTGACGAAGACGTACGCCAATTACGCGGGCACGAAGCCCAAGAACGGCGGCATCAACTTCAAGTTCTACACGACCTCTGAGGCCGCCTACCAGGACGCCGTCTCCAACAACCTGGACGTGCTCGACCAGGTCGCTCCGAGCGACATGGCCAAGTACCACCAGGACCTGGGCAAGCGTGCCGTCGACTCCCCGCAGAACGCGATCCAGACCATCGCCGTCGCCGAGTACGCGTCGACGATCAAGGGCCTCAAGGACCGCGGGAAGTTCATCGAGGGCCTGTCCATGGCCATCGACCGCAAGACGATCACCGAGAAGGTGCTCGCCGGTTCGCGTACCCCCGCGACGGGCTTCGTGCCGCCCGCGGTCAAGGGCTACAACGCCGACGCCTGCGGTGAGGCCTGCACGTACAACCCGGCGAAGGCCAAGCAGCTGGTCCAGGAGGCGGGCGGCGCCAACGCGTCGATCACCGTCCTCTACAACGCCGACGGCGGCCACAAGGAATGGGTGACGGCCGTCTGCGCCAACATCACCCAGAACACCGGCGTCAAGTGCGAGGGCGACGCGAAGGCCGACTTCAAGACCGTCCTCGACGTCCGCACCAAGAAGAAGGTCCAGAGCCTCTACCGCTCCGGCTGGGTGCAGGACTACCCGCTGAACGCCAACTTCCTCAAGGACCTGTACGGCACCACGGCCGCGGGTAACGAGGGCGGCTACTCGAACAAGACGTTCGATGGGCTTGCGGCGAAGGCCGACAAGGCTGCCACGCTGGACGAGTCGGTGAAGCTGTACCAGGACGCCGAGAAGGCGCTCTACCAGGACATGCCCGCCATCCCGCTCTGGTACTACAAGACGAACGCCGGCTACTCGGCCAACGTCAAGGGCGTCAGCTACGACACCTTCGGCAAGCCGGTCTACGCCGACGTCGAGGTTTACAAGAAGTAAAGGCCGCAACGGTCGATACACCCAGGCGCCCGCATTTCGCTGCGGGCGCCCACCGTTCGCAACTGACGGCCGCCCCGCACCCCCACGAGGAACGCGGCAGGGGCGGCCGTCACAGCGGCTGACAATGGAGGCTCGATGGGGCGCTACGTCGCGAGGCGACTGCTCCAGATGATCCCGGTTTTCTTCGGGACCACTCTGCTCATCTTTCTGATGGTGTACTCACTGCCCGGTGACCCCGTCCGGGCCCTGTGGGGCGACAGACCTGCCGACCCGCAGGCGATGGCGCGCCTACGGCACGACTACTGGTTCGACCGACCGGTGCTCGAGCAGTACTGGCACTACATCAGCAACGTCTTTCGGGGAGACTTCGGCACCAGCTTTGTGACCGGCCGTAAGGTCCTGGACGTCATGTCCGAGGTCTTCCCGGTGACGATCCGACTGGCCCTGGTCGCCTTCACCATCGAAATCGTGGTCGGCATCGCCCTGGGTCTCCTGTCCGGTCTCAACCGCGGTCGGCTCGCCGACAAGTTCGTGCTCGCGGTCACGCTGCTGCTGACGTCCATCCCGATCTTCGTGCTCGGCTATGTCTTCCAGACCGTGTTCGGCAACCAGCTCGGCTGGGTGACCCCGACGGTCCAGGACTCCAACGACATCACGCAGCTGGTGCTGCCCGGTATCGTGCTGGGGTCCCTGTCCTTCGCGTACATCGCCAGGCTCAGCCGGACCTCGATCGCCGAGAACATCCGCGCCGACTACATCCGCACCGCCGTGGCCAAGGGACTTCCGCGCAGCCGTGTCATCGGCGTCCACCTGCTGCGCAACTCGCTGATCCCGGTCGTCACCTTCCTCGGTACCGACCTGGGCGCCCTGATGGGCGGCGCCATCGTCACCGAGGGCATCTTCAACGTGCACGGCATCGGCAACGAGCTGTACCGGTCGATCAACCAGTCGGACAACGCCACGGTGGTCGGCATTGTCACCGTGCTGGTGATCGTCTACCTGATCTCCAGCCTCGTCGTCGACCTGCTGTACGCCGTTCTGGACCCGAGGATCCGCTATGCCTGAGGCTCTCAAGACCAAGAGTGCGGAAGACGACGCCGTGGACACGGCTCCAGCCGCCACCCCGGGGCAGGACAAGCCGCGCAGCCTCTGGTCGGACGCCTGGGGCGACCTGCGCCGCAACCCCGTCTTCGTGACGTCGGCGGCGCTGATCGTGCTGCTGGTCGCCATCGCGGCGGCTCCCGGCCTGTTCACGTCCGTCGACCCCAAGTACGCCGACCTTGCCAACCACTACCTGGGCAAGCCGCAGTTCACCCACTTCTTCCAGGCGGACTGGTTCGGGTACGACGGCCAGGGCCGGAGCATCTACTCGCGAGTCGTCTACGGTGCCCGTGCCTCGATCATCGTCGGTATCTGCACGACGCTCGGTGTCGCCATCCTCGGTAGCCTCTTCGGCATGTTCGCGGGCTACTACGGCGGCTGGCTGGACTCGCTGCTGTCCCGGGTGACCGACGTGTTCTTCGGCATCCCGCTGCTGCTCGGCTCGATCGTCGTACTGAACGCCTTCACCCACCGCACCGTGTGGTCCGTGGTGCTCGCGCTCGTCTTCCTCGGCTGGACGCAGATCGCCCGCGTCATGCGCGGATCGGTGATCACGGTCAAGCAGCAGGACTTCGTGCAGGCCGCGCGAGCGCTCGGCGCCGGCACCTGGCGGATCCTGCTCCGGCACATCCTGCCGAACGCGATCGCCCCCGTGATTGTGGTCTCCACGATCTCGCTCGGCGGTTACATCGCGACCGAGGCGACCCTGTCCTTCCTCGGTATCGGTCTGCCGGACAGTGCCGTCTCCTGGGGCAATGACATCTCGTCGGGGCAGACGGTCATCCGTACCGCGCCGCACGTGCTGTTCTACCCCAGCGCCGTGCTGAGCCTCACCGTGCTCGCATTCATCATGCTCGGCGACGCGGTCCGCGACGCCCTCGACCCGAAGCTACGCTGAGGGAGGCGTACGTGACCATCATCGAAGACATCGCGCCAGTGCCCGCCCCGCGTGAAGGCGGCACCGACGACGGG
Source organism: Streptomyces sp. NPDC007896 (assembly GCF_042959425.1). Classification (NCBI taxonomy): domain Bacteria; kingdom Bacillati; phylum Actinomycetota; class Actinomycetes; order Kitasatosporales; family Streptomycetaceae; genus Streptomyces; species Streptomyces sp. NPDC007896. The sequence continues at coordinate 205,877 of NZ_JBIBKX010000004.1, forward strand.
CCGCTGCTCGAAGTGCGTGACCTGCACGTCGAGTTCCACACCCGCGAGGGCGTGGCCAAGGCGGTCAACGGCGTCAACTACAGCGTCAGCGCGGGCGAGACGCTCGCCGTGCTTGGCGAGTCCGGCTCCGGTAAGTCCGTGACCGCGCAGGCGATCATGGGCATCCTCGACATGCCGCCGGCGAGGATCCCACAGGGTGAGATCCTCTTCCGCGGCCAGGACATGCTCAAGATGTCCGGCGAGGAGCGCCGCAAGATCCGCGGTCGGAAGATCGCCATGATCTTCCAGGACGCGCTCAGCTCGCTCAACCCGGTCCTGTCCGTCGGCTACCAGCTCGGCGAGATGTTCCGGGTGCACCAGGGCCTCTCCAAGAAGGAGGCCAAGGCCAAGGCGATCGAGCTGATGGACCGGGTGAAGATCCCGGCCGCCGCGGCCCGCGTGAACGACTACCCGCACCAGTTCTCGGGCGGTATGCGCCAGCGCATCATGATCGCGATGGCGCTGGCCCTGGAGCCCGACCTGATCATCGCGGACGAGCCCACCACGGCGCTCGACGTGACGGTCCAGGCCCAGGTCATGGACCTGCTCGCGGATCTTCAGCGCGAGTACAACATGGGACTGATCCTGATCACCCACGACCTCGGCGTGGTCGCCGACGTCGCGGACAAGATCGCCGTGATGTACGCGGGCCGGATCGTGGAGCGTGCCCCGGTCCACGAGCTGTACAAGCGCCCCGCGCACCCGTACACGCGGGGTCTGCTGGACTCGATCCCGCGCCTGGACCAGAAGGGCCAGGAGCTGTACGCGATCAAGGGGCTGCCGCCCAACCTGCTGCGCATTCCGACCGGTTGCGCCTTCAACCCGCGCTGCCCCAAGGCCCAGGACATCTGCCGTACGGACGTCCCGGGGCTGCTCCCGGTCAGCGAGCAGGACGGCACCGAGCTGGTCGGCCGCGGTTCGGCCTGCCACTTCTGGAAGGAGACGATCCATGGCTGAGCTCAGCAAGAACGACGAGCAGGAGGCCACCCCGAACGTCTCCGACGTGGAGGTCGTCGACGCCCACTCCGAGACGGAGGCGGTCGCCGCGATCGAGGCACCGGTGGACCGTGGCGAACCGATCCTTCAGGTGCGCAACCTGGTGAAGCACTTCCCGCTCACCCAGGGCATCCTGTTCAAGCGGCACATCGGCGCGGTGAAGGCCGTCGACGGCGTCTCCTTCGATCTGCACCAGGGCGAGACGCTGGGCATCGTGGGCGAGTCGGGCTGCGGCAAGTCCACCGTGGCCAAGCTCCTGATGAACCTGGAGCGGGCCACCGCGGGCGAGATCTTCTACAAGGGCCAGGACATCACCAAGCTGTCCGGACGCGCCCTGAAGGCCGTGCGCCGCAACATCCAGATGGTCTTCCAGGACCCGTACACCTCGCTCAACCCCCGTATGACGGTGGGCGACATCATCGGTGAGCCCTTCGACATCCACCCCGAGGTGGCTCCGAAGGGCGACCGGCGGCGCAAGGTCCAGGAACTGCTGGACGTGGTCGGCCTCAACCCCGAGTACATCAACCGCTACCCGCACCAGTTCTCCGGCGGTCAGCGTCAGCGCATCGGCATCGCCCGTGGTCTCGCGCTCAACCCCGAGATCATCATCTGCGACGAGCCGGTGTCGGCGCTGGACGTGTCGGTGCAGGCGCAGGTCATCAACCTGATGGAGCGGCTCCAGGACGAGTTCAACCTGTCCTACCTCTTCATCGCGCACGACCTGTCGATCGTCCGGCACATCTCGGACCGGGTCGGCGTCATGTACCTCGGCAAGATGGCGGAGATCGGCAGCGACGAGCAGATCTACGACCACCCGACGCACCCCTACACCCAGGCGCTGCTGTCGGCCGTCCCGGTGCCGGACCCGGAGGCCCGTGAGCACCGCGAGCGGATCATCCTGACCGGTGACGTGCCGTCCCCGGCCAACCCGCCGTCGGGCTGCAGCTTCCGCACCCGCTGCTGGAAGGCCCAGGACAAGTGCTCCGTGGAGACCCCGATCCTCGCGGTACCCGAGGTGTTCATGGGCGTGGACTCGCCTGCGGCCCATGAGTCGGCGTGCCACTTCGCCGAGGAGAAGGACGTCGTGCACGCGGCCTGAGCGCCCCTCGTCCCGTGATCGACCGGCCGGTTCCCGGCACCGCCACCGCGGTGCCGGGAACCGTCTTTTCCGGGTGAGGGAGGATCGGGCGGGGAAAGATCGGGCGAGGGCCGGGTGGGGGAAGGCGCTGCATCACGTCGAACTGTGGGTGCCGGACCTGGAGCGCGCTGTCCGCTCCCGGGGATGGCTGCTGGAGCGCCTGGGCTGTGAGCCGTACCAGGAGTGGCCGCACGGCCGCAGCCGGCGCCGGGGCGAGACCTACCTCGTCGTCGAGCAGTCGCCCGTGCTGAAGACGGACTCCCACGACCGCCTACGCCCCGGCCTGAACCACCTCGCCTTCCACGTGCCGGACAGGCCCTGGACCGACTCGTGGCCGAGGCACCCCACCACGGCTGGTCCCCCCTCTTCCCGGTCCGCTATCCGCACGCGGGCGGCCTGGAGCACTGCGCCGCGTATCTGGAGGACGCGGACGGCTGAGAGGTGGAGTTGGTGGCGCGCGCCTGACGCATGTCGTGCCTGACACGTATCGGGCTGACACATATGGGTGTGCGATCCCACGTACGGGTGGGCTGAATGTGCGGTATGTGCCTTACCGGTTGATATTGACCGGTAATGGAACAGCGCCGCGGCGCTGGCGGCAGCGCACTCTGGGAGGCACTCCATGCGTGGAGCGACGCACGCCAAATGGGCCGCCGGCGCGGCGGCGGTGGCCCTCGTGGCGACCGCCTGCGGTGGCGGGGGTGGCGGCAGTGGCGGCGCGTCCGGAGTGCTCAGTTCCTCCTGGGGGGATCCGCAGAACCCGCTGGAGCCGTCCAACACCAACGAGGTGCAGGGCGGCAAGGTCCTCGACATGATCTTCCGGGGTCTGAAGCGGTACGACGCCAGGACCGGCGCGGCCCAGAACATGCTGGCGCGGAAGATCGACACCTCGGACTCGCAGAATTTCACGATCACCGTCAAGGACGGCTGGAAGTTCAGCAACGGAGAGCCCGTCACCGCCCAGTCCTTCGTGGACGCCTGGAACTACGGGGCCAGTCTCAAGAACAACCAGAAGAACGCCTACTTCTTCGGGTACATCGAGGGCTACGACAAGGTCCACCCCGAGACGGGAACGCAGAGCGCGGACACGCTGTCGGGGCTGAAGGTCACCGGCGCCCACACCTTCACCGTCAAGCTCAACCAGAAGTTCTCGACGTTCCCCGACACCCTCGGCTACGTGGCCTTCGCGCCGCTGCCCAAGGCGTTCTTCAGCGACCACGCGGCCTGGCTGAAGAAGCCGATCGGCAACGGGCCCTACGCCGTCGACTCGTACGCCAAGGGCTCGATGATGTCCCTGCGGAAGTGGGACACGTACCCGGGGACGGACAAGGCGCAGAACGGCGGGGTGGACCTGAAGGTCTACACGGACAGCAACACCGCCTACACCGACCTGATGGCGGGCAACCTCGACCTCGTCGACGACGTGCCCGCCGCCCAGCTCAAGAACGTGAAGAGCGACCTCGGCGGCCGGTACATCAACACCCCGGCCGGCATCATCCAGACCATCGCCTTCCCGTTCTACGACAAGGCCTGGGACAAGAGCGGCATGGAGAACGTCCGTAAGGGCCTGTCCATGGCGATCAACCGGGACCAGATCACCAGCACGATCTTCCAGAAGACCCGCACCCCGGCCTCCGACTGGACCTCACCGGTGCTCGGTGCGGCCGGCGGCTTCCAGGACGGGCTGTGCGGCGCCTCCTGCCGGTACGACCCCGCGCAGGCGAAGAAGCTGATCCAGGACGGCGGCGGACTGCCCGGCGGCCAGATCAAGATCTCGTACAACGCGGACAGCGGCTCCCACAAGGAGTGGATCGACGCCGTCTGCAACTCCATCAACAACGCGATGGGCAACGACAAGGCCTGCGTCGGCAACCCCGTCGGCACCTTCGCCGACTTCCGCAACCAGATCGGGCAGCACAAGATGCCGGGTCCCTTCCGGGCCGGCTGGCAGATGGACTACCCGCTGATCCAGAACTTCCTTCAGCCGCTGTACTACACGAACGCCTCCTCCAACGACGGCAAGTGGTCCAACAAGGACTTCGACAAGCTCGTCGACCAGGCGAACGCCGAGACCGACAAGGCCAAGGCCATCAAGCTCTTCCAGCAGGCCGAAGGGGTCGTACGGGACAACATGGCCGCCATCCCGCTCTGGTACCAGAACGGCAGCGCGGGCTACTCGGACAGGATCTCCAACGTGGCGCTCAACCAGTTCAGCGTGCCCGTCTACAACGAGATCAAGGTCAGCTGAGCCGTCCACGGGGCATGCGCCGGGTTGCTGAAGCGAACCTGGGTGTGGGCCCCGTACAACCTTCGGAGCCCTCATGGGACGGTATGTGATCCGGCGTCTGCTCCAGATGATCCCGGTCTTCATCGGTGCCACGCTCTTGATCTTCCTGATGGTGAACGTGATGGGTGACCCCATCGCGGGGCTGTGCGGCGAGCGGCAGTGCGACCCCGCCACCGCCGCCCAGCTGCGCAAGGAGTTCGGCCTCGACAAGCCGCTGTGGCAGCAATACCTCACGTACATGGGCAATGTCTTCACCGGCGACTTCGGCACCGCCTTCACCGGGCAGCCGGTCACCGAGCTGATGGCGACCTCCTTCCCCGTCACCATCCGGTTGACGATCGTCGCGATCCTCTTCGAGATCGTCATCGGTATCCTGCTGGGCGTCGTCACCGGGCTGCGCCGCGGCCGGCCCGTCGACACCGGTGTCCTGCTGCTCAGCCTCGTCGTCATCTCGATCCCGACCTTCGTCACCGGATTGCTGCTGCAACTGTTGCTCGGTGTCGAGTGGGGCTGGATCAGACCCTCGGTCTCCTCGGACGCCGCCTTCGGCGAACTGATCGTGCCCGGACTGGTCCTCGCCTCGGTCTCCCTCGCCTACGTCACCCGGCTCACCCGGACCTCCATCGCCGAGAACAAACGGTCCGACTACGTCCGTACGGCCGTCGCCAAGGGCCTGCCCCGGCACCGGGTGATCACCAAGCACCTGCTGCGCAACTCGCTGATCCCCGTGGTCACCTTCATCGGCACGGACATCGGCGCGCTCATGGGCGGCGCGATCGTCACCGAGCGGATCTTCAACATCCACGGCGTCGGCTACCAGCTCTACCAGGGGATCGTGCGGCAGAACACCCAGACCGTGGTCGGCTTCGTGACCGTCCTCGTGCTCGTCTTCCTGGTCGCCAACCTGCTCGTCGACCTCCTCTACGCCGTACTCGACCCGAGGATCCGCTATGCCTGAGCAGCTGCCGCCGTACCAGCGGGACGGTGCCATCGCCGCGACCGGCGCGGGCGGCGCCATGGACCTCGCCACGAGCGAGGGCGCCACCCTGGAGCGGACACCCGGCGGTCCTGAGGGCACGGGCCCTCAGGAGAAGCCCAGGAGCCTGTGGTCCGACGCCTGGCGCGATCTGCGGCGCAATCCCGTCTTCATCGTCTCCGGGCTCCTCATCCTCTTCCTGGTCGTCATCTCCCTGTGGCCCTCGCTGATCGCCACCCAGAACCCCCTCAAGTGCGACCTCGCCAAGGCCCAGGAGGGCTCGCAGCCGGGACACCCCTTCGGGTTCGACGGGCAGGGCTGCGACGTCTACACACGGGTGGTCTACGGGACCCGCGTCTCGATCAGCGTCGGCGTCTGCGCGACCCTCGGCGTCGCGATCCTCGGCTCGGTGCTCGGCGGGCTCGCCGGGTTCTTCGGCGGGGTGGGCGACTCGGTCCTGTCCCGGATCACCGACATCTTCTTCGCGATCCCCGTCGTGCTCGGAGGCCTGGTCCTCCTCTCCGTGGTGACCAGCAACACCATCTGGCCGGTCATCGGATTCATGGTGCTGCTCGGCTGGCCCCAGATCTCCCGGATCGCGCGCGGCTCCGTCATCACCATCAAGCAGAACGACTACGTCCAGGCCGCCCGCGCCCTCGGCGCCTCGAACTCCCGGCTGATGCTGCGGCACATCACCCCCAACGCCGTCGCGCCGGTCATCGTCGTCGCCACCATCGCGCTCGGCACCTACATCGCGCTGGAGGCGACGCTCTCCTACCTCGGCGTCGGCCTGAAGCCCCCCACGGTCAGCTGGGGCATCGACATCTCCTCGGCCTCCGCCTACATCCGCACGGCCCCGCACATGCTGCTGTGGCCCGCCGGCGCCCTCGCGATCACCGTGCTCGCGTTCATCATGCTCGGCGACGCGGTGCGCGACGCCCTCGACCCGAAGCTGAGGTGACGGCCGTGCTGCTCGAAGTACGCGATCTGCACGTGGAGTTCCGCACCCGGGACGGGGTCGCCAAGGCCGTCAACGGGGTCGACTACGGCGTGGACGAGGGCGAGACGCTCGCCGTCCTCGGCGAGTCCGGCTCGGGCAAGTCCGTCACCGCGCAGGCCGTGATGGGCATCCTCGACATGCCGCCCGGGCGGATCACCGGCGGCGAGATCCTCTTCCAGGGCCGGGACCTGCTGAAGCTCAAGGAGGACGAGCGGCGCAAGGTCCGCGGCGCCGAGATGGCGATGATCTTCCAGGACGCGCTGTCCTCCCTCAACCCCGTGCTCAGCGTCGGCGACCAGCTCGGCGAGATGTTCACCGTGCACCGCGGGATGTCCCGCAAGGGCGCCCGAGCCAAGGCGATCGAGCTGATGGACCGGGTGCGCATCCCGGCCGCCGCCGACCGGGTGCGGGACTATCCGCACCAGTTCTCCGGCGGGATGCGCCAGCGCATCATGATCGCCATGGCGCTGGCCCTGGAGCCCGCCCTGATCATCGCCGACGAGCCGACCACCGCCCTCGACGTCACCGTCCAGGCCCAGGTCATGGACCTGCTCGCCGAGCTGCAGCGCGAGCTCGACATGGGGCTCATCCTCATCACCCACGACCTCGGCGTCGTCGCGGACGTCGCCGACCGGATCGCCGTCATGTACGCGGGCCGGATCGTCGAGTCCGCACCGGTCCACGACATCTACAAGGCCCCCGCCCACCCGTACACCAAGGGCCTCCTGGAGTCGATCCCGCGCCTCGACCAGAAGGGCCACGAGCTCTACGCGATCAAGGGCCTGCCGCCCAACCTGATGCACATCCCGCCCGGCTGCGCCTTCAACCCGCGCTGTCCGATGGCCCAGGACATCTGCCGCACCGAGGTGCCGCCGCTGTTCGAGGTGGACCGTGAAGGGATGGACCAGGAAGGGGCGGACCAGGAAGCCGGGGCCCGCACCAGCGCCTGCTTCTTCTGGCGGGAGTGCCTCGATGGCTGAGGCGATTCTGGAGGTCAGGGGCCTGGTCAAGCACTACCCGCTGACGCGGGGGATCCTCTTCAAGAAGCAGATCGGCGCGGTCAGGGCCGTCGACGGAGTCGACTTCGAACTCGCCGCGGGCGAGACCCTCGGCATCGTCGGCGAGTCCGGCTGCGGCAAGTCGACGGTCGCCAGGATGCTGGTCAACCTGGAGAAACCGACGGACGGGACGATCAAGTACAAGGGCGAGGACATCACCAAGCTGTCCGGCAAGGCGCTCAAGGCCGTACGCCGCAACATCCAGATGGTCTTCCAGGACCCGTACACCTCGCTCAACCCGCGCATGACCGTCGGCGACATCATCGGGGAGCCCTACGAGATCCACCCCGAGGTCGCGCCCAAGGGCGACCGCAGGAGACGCGTCCAGGAGCTGCTGGACGTGGTCGGCCTCAACCCCGAATACATCAACCGCTACCCGCACCAGTTCTCCGGCGGCCAGCGCCAACGCATCGGCATCGCACGGGGGTTGGCGCTGCGCCCCGAGATCATCGTCGCCGACGAGCCCGTCTCCGCGCTCGACGTCTCGGTGCAGGCGCAGGTGATCAACCTGATGGAGCGGCTCCAGGACGAGTTCGACCTGAGCTACGTCTTCATCGCGCACGACCTCTCCATCGTGCGGCACATCTCCGACCGGGTCGGCGTGATGTACCTCGGACGGATCGTGGAGACCGGCAGGGACGCCGAGATCTACGACCACCCGACGCACCCCTACACGCAGGCCCTGCTCTCCGCCGTGCCCGTACCCGACCCGCAGGCCCGCGAACGCCGGGAGCGGATCATCCTCACCGGAGACGTGCCCTCCCCGGCGAACATCCCCTCCGGCTGCCGCTTCCGCACCCGCTGCTGGAAGGCCCAGGAGCGCTGCACGCTGGAGGTGCCGCTGCTCGCGGTGCCCGCGGAGTTCCGCTTCGTGGTGGGCCCGGCCGCGCACGACTCGGCCTGCCACTTCGCGGAGGAGAAGCGGGTCGTACCGCCGGAGGAACCGCCCGAGCGGGCGACATAACCCCGCAAATGCTGGCGAACTTCGTTAACACGCAGGCAACTTGGCCGAAGCGGCACCGATATACGGACGCGTCAAGGTAATCAGCGTACGGCCGTGCGGGTGCCGTAGATGGGCCGGGGCGCGCCATGTCGCCCCGGCCCGTCGCACACCCCTTTGCGCCTAAGTCGGCGCCGCTCTCGCGGACGTGGCTGGGGTTTCGTCGGGGTTCCTCAATTGATGGTTGCGGTGCTCTGCGGAGATTCGTGGCTCAGCTCAGTTTGAGGGCGCGCCTTAGGAAGTCCACCTGGAGCAGGAGCAGGTTCTCCGCGACCTGTTCCTGCGGGGTCATGTGGGTGACGCCCGACAGGGGCAGCACCTCGTGCGGGCGGCCCGCGGCCAGGAGCGCCGAGGAGAGCCGCAGGGCGTGCGCGACCACCACGTTGTCGTCCGCGAGGCCGTGCACGATCATCAGCGGCCGGTGCGGCTCGGCGGGCGCGGACAGGCCGTCGTCCGTGATCAGCGAGCTCTTCGCGTACACCTCCGCGGCCGCCGCCGGGTCACCGAGGTAGCGCTCCGTGTAGTGGGTGTCGTACAGCCGCCAGTCGGTGACCGGGGCGCCCGCGATGCCCGCGTGGAAGACGTCGGGGCGGCGCAGCACGGCGAGCCCCGCGAGCCAGCCGCCGAACGACCAGCCCCGGATCGCCACCCGGGACAGATCCAGCGGGAACCGCTCCGCGAGGCCGTGCAGCGCGTCGATCTGGTCGTCGAGGGTGAGCGTGAAGTCGTCGCGGACCGCCTTCTCCCAGGCGGGGGAGCGGCCGGGGGTGCCGCGGCCGTCGGCGACGATCACCGCGAAGCCCTGGTCGGCGAACCACTGCGAGGTGAGGTGCGCGTTGTGCGCGGCCAGCACCCGGGGGCCGTGCGGACCGCCGTAGGGGTCCATGAGCACGGGGAGGGGAGTGACACCGTCGTAGTCAGTAGGCATAAGCAGGGCGCATGAGATTTTTCGTGCGCCCCCCTCGGTGAGCGTCACGCGCGGGGACAGACCGGGACTTTCCGCATACGACGTGACAGTCGCCGCACGCTTTCCGTCCCGCAGCACCTGCACCTGGGCGCCCGGCCGGTCCGGCACCGAGGAGACCAGCACGGTCACGCCCCCGCCGCGCACCGCCGCGTGCACGCCGGGTTCCTGGGAGAGACGCTCGACACCGAGCTCGTTGACGCGGTAGACATGCACCTCGCCCGTCTCCGGGGCGGTGGCCGCCTCGCCGGCCGACGCCGAGATCAGCACGTCGTCGTCCGAGACGTCCAGCACCGCGCGCACATGCAACTGCGGTCCCGTGAACGGGCGTTCGCCGAAGGCCAGGACCCGTGCACCGCCCTCGTCGGCGATCCGTACGAGCTGTCCCGCCGGGCTCCAGCACGGCACACCAGGGAAAAGATCAAGCCATTGTCGATCTTCGTCGGCGTGCACCATCCGGGTCACCCCGGTGTCCGGGTCCACGGCCAGGAACAGCTGGCTGCGCTGGTCCCGCGCCTGCACCAGAATCAGCGGCGCGCCCGCCGCTGACCAGTGCACATGCGCCAGATACGGATAGTGCGCCCGGTCCCAGACCACCTCCGTGCGCACCCCGTCGAGACTGACCACGAAGAGCCTTACATCCGCATTGTCCGTTCCGGCGGCCGGGTAGCCGACCTGCTGCGGAGCGCGTTCCGGTTGTGCGGGATCGGAAATCCACCAGCGCCGGACCGGCGCGTCGTCGACCCGCGCGACCAGCAGCCGGTCCCCTTCCGGAGACCACCAGAAACCGCGCGAACGCCCCATCTCCTCGGCCGCGATGAACTCAGCCAATCCATAGGAAACCGTCCCCGGATCCGCCTCGGACTCCGGCTCCACGAGCGCCCGGTCACCCTCCCCCTCGGCGCCGACGACCCGCAGGGCGCCCCCGCGGACGTACGCGACGAGCCGTCCGTCGGGCGAGGGGCGCGGATCGATCACCGGTCCCGGGACCCGGAGTTCACGTGCCGTACCGGCCCGCAGCTCCGCCGTGAAAAGCCGCCCTGACAAGGCGAAAGAGGCCAGCTCGACCGCCGTGTCCGTGGCATAGCCGACGATCCCCGCGCCGCCCTCGCGACTGCGCTCGCGGCGTGCCCGCTCCGCCGCCGACAGGCGCTCGGTGGCGCCGCCGAGCAGCGTCCGCGGGTCGGCCGCGACGCGCTCCTGCCCCTCCGCCACATCGAGGACCCACAGCTGATTCGCCCGGTCCGTACCGGAGGAGGACCTCAGGAACACCACCCGGGAACCGTCCGGGGAGACGGTGAACGCGCGGGGCGCGCCGAGGGTGAAGCGCTGCGTCCGGGCGTACCGGCGGGGGAAGGAGAGAGGCTCGGTCGTCATGCCTTGACCATATTGGCCATGCGCCCCCTTGTGCGGCCGTGCGCCGATCGATGCGCGCGTATGGATAGTTATGATCACTGGCGGTGTGTGGGTATGAACCCGCTGGCCGTTGTACGGATTTACCGACCCCCATGTCCGACCCCCCGTGTCCCTGGGATCTTTGGAGGTGAGCCGCCGTGGCACTCTCGATTTCGGCGGTGGTGCTGCTGGCGATCATCGTCGTCATCCTGGTCAGGAAGTCCGGGTTGAAGGCCGGCCATGCGGTCGTGTGTGTCCTGTTCGGCTTCTATCTCGCCTCTTCGACGATGGCCCCCACGATCAGCGACCTGACGACGAACGTCGCGGACATGATCGGCAGCTTCAAGTTCTGACGGGGAGCTTCGGGGCCACGACCCGTGCCCGCCTCGGCGGTGGGCCGGGCGCCTCGTAGGGTGGGTTCCATGACGGAACTGCCCGACCGGCGTCTGCTCCTGGTGCACGCGCATCCGGACGACGAGTCGATCAACAATGGCGCGACCATGGCCAGGTACACGGCCGAGGGCGCCCATGTGACGCTGGTGACCTGCACCCTCGGCGAGGAGGGCGAGGTCATCCCGCCCGAGCTGGCGCATCTCGCGCCCGACCGCGAGGGCGGGCTCGGCCCGCACCGGATCGGTGAGCTGGCCGCCGCCATGAAGGAGCTCGGGGTCACCGACCACCGTTTCCTCGGCGGTCCCGGGCGCTTCGGCGACTCCGGGATGATGGGCCTGGAGCAGAACCACCGTGCGGGCGCCTTCTGGTCCGCCGACGTCGACAAGGCCGCGGAGTACCTGGTCGAGGTGATCCGCGAGGTCCGCCCCCAGGTGCTCGTCACCTACGACCCCGACGGGGGCTACGGACACCCGGACCACATCCAGGCCCACCGCGTCGCCGTGCGCGCCGTCGAGCTGGCCGCGGACCCCGCCGCCCGCCCCGACCTCGGCGCGCCCTGGGAGATCACCAAGGTCTACTGGAACCGCGCCCCGCGCTCCGTCGTCGAGGAAGGCTTCCGACGGCTGCGCGAGGCCCTGCCCGGACTGCCCTTCGAGCACTCCGCCGCCGTGGCCGACGTACCCGGCGTGGTCGACGACACGGTGGTCACCACCGCGATCGACGGGACCGCGTACGCCACCGCGAAGGCCGCCGCCATGCGGGCGCACGCCACCCAGATCGAGGTGGCCGAACCCTGGTTCGCGCTGTCGAACGCACTCGCGCAACCGCTGTTCACCACCGAGTACTACGAGTTGGTGCGAGGGGAGCGCGCGGGACCCGGTCGTGAGACCGACCTCTTCGCGGGGATCGAACAGGGTTCCACGGGGACCGAACGGAGATCGACGGGGACCGAGCGGAGATCCACGGGGATCGAGCAGGGAAAGGCGGACGCGTGATGAGCATGTCGGGACAGCGGGGGAGCGCGCTCGCCCAGCCGCTGCCACGGCCCTCTGCCGGGCGGATCGTGGCCCACCTGGGCCTGTTCCTGCTCGGCACGGTGGTCGGGGCCGCCGGGACGCTGGTGCAAGCCGCCTGGTTCCCGGGCGGGTTGCTGCTCGCCCTGGCCGGCGCGGCCGGGCTCTTCCTGGGCGGATCGCGGGCGACCGGTTCCCGGGCCGGCGCCGTCGCGCCCGCCGTGGGCTGGATGATCGCGGTCGTCCTGCTCACCTCCACCCGTCCGGAAGGGGACTTCTTCTTCGGCGCGGGATTCGGTTCCTACCTCTTCCTGCTCGGCGGGATGGCCGTGGCTGTGATGTGCGCCACGCTTGGTCTGGGGCGGCAACCGCACGACTCCGTCGTCCGACTTGGGAAGTGACGTACCACTTCGCCGTAGCGGACAGGTGCGGGTCCCGTGCGAGTTTCCTGGGCGGGCGAGGTTTGCGCGCCGAATGCGGCCAGTATGGTGGTGCGCGCCGCCGAGCTGCCCGAGATGAGGTCGAGTAAACGGGCGGCGGAGCCAACCGGGAGAACCTGCCTTGAGTCGTGAAACTGACAGTTCGTCCTCCGGGCCCAACGGGCGCGGTGGAGCCGCGTACCCGTCGGGGACGCCCCCCTACGGGACCCCCACGGTTTCCGAGAACGGTGCCGACGCGGGCCGTTCGGCCGGCGGCACCCCGCCGGAGGAGCGCAAGACCGAGACCACGCTGACGACACGGATCCGGATCAACATCCCCGGATCGCGGCCCATCCCGCCGGTCGTCGTGCGCACACCGGTCGGGGACGCCGAGTCGCCCGCCGAGTCCGCCGGTTCCGCGGGAGCCCCGGCGGAGGCGCAGCGTGCCGTGAGTGCGCCCGTGGCAGCGTCCACGGCCACCGAGACCTCGGCCGAAGCCGCCGCCGCGGGCGGTGCTCCGGCCAGAGAGAAGACCAGCGACTGGTTCGCACCCCGCAAGTCCGGTGCGCCGGGCGGCGGTCCGGGCGGCGGGTCCACCAATGGCGCGGGCCTGCCCGGCGGTTCGGGACCCACGGGTCCCGGGGCGCCGCAGGGCGCGGGCGCGCCGGGCGGCAACGGCACCGGCGGTACGCGTCCGGGTGCCCCCGGTGGCGCGAACGGCGCCGGTCCCCTGGGCGGTGCGGGCGGTGCCCGGCCCGGCGGGGCGAACGCGCCCCGCCCCGGGAGCGGCGGTACGAACGGTGCCGGGCTGCCCGGTGCCACCGGCGCCGGACCCGTGGCCCCCGGTCACGGCGGCGGCACCGGTTCCTTCGACGTCTCCGCGGCGCTGGGGAACACGGCTTCGTTCCCGGCCATAGGAAGCGACGGCCCGGGCGGCCCCGGTGGCCCTGGAGGCCCGGGTGGCCCCGCAGGGCCGGGTGGCGAACCGCGCCGTGACGACCTCCCGTACTTCGCGGAGAACTTCTCGGAGAACGGCCGGGGCGGTCCCGCGGGCCCGACCGGCGGTCCGGTCACCGGTGACGGCCCGTTGGTGCCGCCGGTCGGCCCGGGCGCGGCTCCGGGCAGCCTGACCGCGGGTCCCGGTGGCCCCGGTGGTCGTGGCGTCCCCGGCGGGCACGGCGCGGCCGGCCTCGGCACGGGATACCCCGGTGGTGGCCTCAGCGACGACACCGCGATCCTCACCCCGCAGAAGCCCGCGCCCGGTCCGGGCGGCCAGGGCTACGGCGGCCCCGTGGACAACGTCTCCGGGCACACCCTGACCAGCGGCATCCCCGTCGTGCCTGCCGCCCAGAACTCCCCGTTCGGGCCGGGCGCGCACACCGACGGACCGCTGCCGCACACCCCGCCGAAGGCGCCCGAGCCGGCCTCGAAGCCCGCCGCCTCCTCGAAGAAGCCGGCGAAGAAGAAGGGCCGCAGCAAGCTGACGCTCCTGGTCGTCGGCGTGGTGTTCATCGCCGGTGCCGTCTACGGCGCGGGGCTGCTGATGAACCGCTCGGACGTCCCCAAGGGCACCACGGTGCTCGGCGTCGACATCGGCGGCGGCACCCGCGACGAGGCCGTCAAGAAGCTCGACGACGCCTTCGGGGCCCGTATGAACAAGGCGCTTCAGCTGTCGGTGGACGGCACCACGGTCTCGCTCAAGCCGGACCAGGCCGGGCTCCAGTTCAACGCCCAGGACACGGTCCGTGCCGCCGCGGGCAGCGACTACAACCCGGTCTCCGTGATCGGCTCGCTGTTCGGTCAGCAGCGTGTCGTCGAGCCGGCGATGCCCGTCGACGAGGAGAAGCTCCAGGCCGCCCTGGAGCGCACCGCAGGCGGCTCCGGTTCGGTGAGCGACGGCACCATCAAGTTCGAGTCCGGCAAGGCCGTCGCCGTGTACGGCAAGGCGGGCAAGGGCATCGACGTGGCGGCCTCGATCCAGGCCGTCGAGGACGCGTACCGCGCCCAGGTCGAGACCGGCACCGCCACCCCGGTGAAGGTCGCCACCACGACCCGTCAGCCGACCGTCTCGAACGCCGAGGTCGACCGGGAGATGAAGGAGTTCGCGCAGCCCGCGATGTCCGACATCGTCATCGTTCGGACCGACGCGGTGCACAGCATCAAGTTCGGTCCCGTGTCACTGCCGAAGATCCTCGGCTTCAAGGTCGTCAACGGCAAGCTCGTGGAGACGTACGACCTCACGGCGCTCAAGAAGGCGTACGGCACCACCTTCGACGGCGTGCAGATCCAGACCGCGAGCGGGAAGCGCGCCATCACGCCGCAGGACGTCGTCACCGCACTGGGCAAGGTCCTGCGCGGCAAGACGGCGGCGCAGCGCGTCGGGGTCATCGGCGCCAAAGCGAGCTGACCTCCGGTCGTCCGGATGAACGGAGCCCCTGCCCGCATCGGGCGGGGGCTCCGTCGTGGTAGCACGGAGTGCCGCACGGCATGACATCTGTCATGCGGCACTCGGGACCGTCGACACTGCCGGGCACCGGGCCATCGCGGCCACGATGGTCCCCATGACGACAACAGCGGCGCCCGCCACCACCCCGGTGGTCGGGTTCGATCAGGTGAGCAAGAGCTACGGGAACGTACGGGCCGTCGACGGGCTGACGCTCGACCTGCACCCCGGCGAGACCGTCGCCCTGCTGGGTCCCAACGGCGCGGGCAAGTCGACCACGCTGGACCTGCTCCTCGGCCTCAAGCACCCCGACACCGGCGCGGTCCGGGTGTTCGGCGCCGGTCCCCGCGAGGCGATCGTCGGCGGCCGGGTGGGCGCCATGCTGCAGAGCGGCGGTCTGATGGACGAGGTGACGGTCGGCGAGCTGGTGAAGCTGGCCTGCGATCTGCACCCGAAGCCGTACAAGGTCAGTGACGTGCTGGCCCGTGCGGGCATCTCGCAGATAGCCGACCGCAAGGTCAACAAACTCTCCGGCGGCCAGGAACAGCGCGTCCGCTTCGCGCTCGCGACCGCCGGCGCCAACGACCTCATCGTCCTGGACGAGCCCACCACCGGCATGGACGTCTCCGCCCGCCAGGCCTTCTGGGCCACCATGCGCGAGCAGGCCGACCAGGGCAGGACCGTCCTGTTCGCCACGCATTACCTGGAGGAGGCCGACGCCATCGCGGACCGCGTCCTCGTACTGCACCGGGGCCGTCTGCTGGCCGACGGCACCGCCGCCGAGATCAAGGCGAAGGCCGGCGCCCGCCGTATCGCCTTCGACCTGGAAGGCCCCATCGACGAGGCCCCGTTGCGCGCCCTGCCCTTCCTGACCTCGATCGACGTCTCCGGGCACACCGTCCGCATCCAGTCCTCCGACGCCGACGCGACCGTACACGCGCTGTACGGGCTCGGCCTCTACCCCCGCAATCTCGAAGTCGCCGGGCTCGGGCTCGAGCAGGCCTTCGTCGCCATCACGGCCGCCGAGGAGGCGAAGTCGCAGTGAACAGCCTCATCAAGCTCGAGATCACCCGCGCCCTGCGCAACAAGAAGTTCCTGTTCTTCTCGGTGGTCTACCCCTCGGCCCTGTTCCTGCTCATCGCGGGCAGCGCCGACAGCACCACCAAGGTGGCCGGAACCGGGCTCACCCTGCCGACCTTCTTCATGGTCTCGATGGCCTCCTTCGGCGCCCTGACCGCGGTCCTGATGGGCAACAGCGAACGCATCGCGAAGGAGCGCGAGAGCGGCTGGGTGCGCCAGCTCAGGCTCACCACCCTGCCGGGCCGCGGCTATGTCCTGGCGAAGACCGCCAGCGCCGCCGTGATCAGCCTGCCGTCGATCGTGGTCGTCTTCGCGGTCGCCGCCGCCGTGAAGCACGTACGGCTGGACGCCTGGCAGTGGTTCGCGCTCACCGGCGCGATCTGGGCCGGCAGCCTCGTCTTCGCCGCGCTCGGCGTGGCCATCGGCTATCTCGCGAGCGGCGACGCGGTCCGCCCGATCACGATGATCCTGTACTTCGGGCTCTCGGTGCTCGGCGGCCTGTGGATGCCCACGACCACCTTCCCCGACTGGCTCCAGAAGATCGCGTCCTGGCTGCCCACGCACGCGTACGCTGCCCTCGGGCGATCCATCGAACTGGGCGACGCCCCGCACGCGAAGGACCTCGTCATCCTCGCCGTCTCCTTCCTCCTCTTCGCGGGCGGCGCGGCATGGCTGTACCGGAAGGACACGCTGAAGGCGTGAGCAGCGTCGGCATCGGGCAACCCCCGCAGAATCGCAGGCAGAAGATGGTCAAGGCCATCTGGACCGGCATCTGGCTCGTCTATCTGAGCGCCCCCGTCAGCGACCTGGTGCACGGCGGGCACAGCTCCGGTGTCGTCGTGCTCGGCTGGTTCGGCCTGGTGGCCTTCGTCGGGTGGTACGGGGCGCTGGTCTTCCGTACCGGCCGCGGCGAGACGACCCCCTTCGTGTTCGTCTCGCTCGTGGTCCTCGCGGCCGAGGCCGCCCTGCTCTCCTTCACCCTGGGGCGGGAGTGGCTCGTCCTGTTCGTGTACGTCTCGATCGCGTCCGGCGCGGTGCTCCCGCTGCGGTTGGCGCGCTGGGCCATCCCGGCCGTCTCCGCCGTGCTGACGGCGATCGCCCTGGCCGTTTCGGGCGGCAAGGCGTATCTGGCGGGGCTGCTCATCCCGGCGTTCCTCGGCGGGTTCGCCATGACCGGCGTCCGCGAACTGATCCGCACCACGATCGCGCTGCGCGAGGCCCGTGCGACGGTCGCCCAACTGGCCGCGAACGAGGAGCGCCTGCGCCTGGCCCGCGATCTGCACGACCTGCTGGGTCACTCGCTCTCCCTGATCACCCTCAAGAGCGAGCTGGCCGGCCGGATGCTTCCCGACCACCCCGAGAAGGCGGCCCAGCAGGTCGCGGACATCGAACAGGTCAGCCGGCAGGCCCTCGTCGACGTGCGCGAGGCGGTCACCGGCTATCGGCGGCCCCGGCTGTCCGGCGAACTCGCGGGCGCACAGGTCGCGTTGACGGCGGCGGGCGTCACCGCGGAGCTGCCCGCCGAGCCGGACCTCACCGATGTCGCCGAGGAGAGCGAGTCCGCGCTCGCCTGGGCGCTGCGGGAAGCGATCACCAACGTCGTACGGCACAGCGGGGCCCGGCGCTGCACCGTGGAGCTCGTCCGCCGCCAGACACTGGACGGCCCGGTGCTCGAACTGAGCGTGGAGGACGACGGTTCGGGCGGCTCGGGCCATGGTCCGGGCAACGGTCTGACGGGCCTGACCGAGCGGCTGGAGAAGGCGGGCGGAGCCCTGGAGGCGGGCCGGGTGCGGCACGGCTTCCGGCTGGTCGCACGGGTACCGGCACAGGCCCCCTTCGAGGCCGCCGATCACCCCGTAGGATCCGGTGCATGAGCCGCACGATCAAGGTCCTGCTCGCCGAGGACCAGTCGATGGTCCGCGAGGCGCTGGCCGCGTTGCTGGGCCTCGAGCCCGACATCGAGGTGGTCGCCCAGGTGGCGCGCGGCGACGAGGTGCTGGCCGCGGCCCGCGCCCACGACGTGGACGTGGCGCTCCTCGACATCGAGATGCCGGGCAAGACGGGTATCGAGGCGGCGGCCGAGGTCCACAAGGAACTTCCCGGCATCAAACTGCTCATCCTCACGACCTTCGGCCGCCCCGGCTATCTGCGCAGCGCCATGGAGTCCGGCGCCGACGCCTTCCTGGTCAAGGACGCCCCGGCCGCCCAACTCGCCGCGGCGGTCCGCAAGGTGCTCGCCGGCGAACGGGTCATCGACCCCACCCTCGCGGCCGCCGCCCTCGCCGAGGGCGCCAACCCCCTCACCGACCGCGAGCGCGAGATCCTCCGCGCGGCGGCCGACGGCTCCACCAACGCCGAACTGGCCACCGCCCTCCACCTCTCGCAGGGCACGGTCCGCAACTACCTCTCGACAGCGATCCAGAAGCTGGCGGCACGCAACAGGGCGGAGGCAGTCCGGATAGCACGAGAGAAGGGCTGGCTGTAGCTCAGTTCAACATCGCCCGAGCCGCCCGAGCCTGCCCCCGAACCTTCTCCGCCGAAGGCGGATCCACCGCGGCGACCACATCGGCGTAGGCATCCAACTCCGCGGCTCCACCCAGAAAATCCCCACGCTGCACAAGCAACTGAGCCCGCTCGTACCGCAACCGCGCAGGATGCGAAGGCAACAGCAGCGACAACTCCACGGCCCACAGGCTGACATCCGACCGCTCCGGCCGCGCCGCCGCCCACGCCCGGACGTTGTTCAGGATCCGCACGACCACGTCGAGCGGAGGGGCGGGGACGAGCATCGAGGGATCGAGAGGCGCCCCGGTGGCGCCCTGCACGAGCAGCTCGGCATCGGAGCCGCTCAGCACCCGCCCCCCGTCGAAGGGGTCGGCGAGCACCTGCTGCTCGGCCGGCCCGAAGCCCACCACGAAATGCCCGGGCAGGGCGACCCCGTACACCGGCGCGCCGGCCCGCCTGGCCACCTCCATCCACACCACGGAGAGCAGGATGGGCAGCCCGCGCCGCCGCCGCAGCACCGCGTGCAGCAGCGACGACTCCAGCCGTTGATAGTCCCCGGGCGAGCCCCGGAACCCGCAGCGCCCGCCGAGCAGCTCGGCGAGCGCGGTCGCCCAGGGCAGCGCCCCACCGGGCCGGAACGGCAGCTGTCCGGCGAGCCGGTCGAGTTCGATCTGCGCCGCGTCGGTCCCCGCCTCGTCCAGCGTGCCGTCCGCCGCCGCCCCGATCAGCAGACACAGCGCCGCCAGGTCGGGTCGCTCGGACCGCGCCTCCTCGGCGAACCTGCGCCGCACCTCGGCGGCCCGCTCCGGCTCCGGGGGATGGGGGGAAGGCATGGCGGTCTCGTACCCCTTCACGCCGGTCGACGGCGGTCGTCGGCGGACACTTGAGGCGCGCGGTAGTGGTGGTACGTGTGATGCGCCTCGAAGCCCATCTGGGCGTACAGCGCCCGCGCCCCGGCGTTGTCCGTCTCCACCTGGAGCCAGGCCGCCGAGGCGCCCTCGTCCAGGGCGCGACGGGCGAGCGCGGCCATGACGGCGGTGGCGAGGCCCCGGCGGCGCTGGGCGGGGTCGACCTCGACGGCCGCGAAACCGGCCCACCGCCCGTCGACGACACACCGCCCGATCGCGGCCGGAGGCTCCCCCTCGGCGCCGGGCACCGTCGCGAACCACACCGAGGGCCCGCTGCCCAGGACGTGCAGCGCGACCTCGCTCAGCCCCTTGCGCTGGTAGCGGCCCAGCCATGCCTCGTCGGCCACGCGGGCGAGGACCACCCCGGAGGCCTCCGGGGCCTCGCGGTCGGCGAGCGGCGCGAGCGCGCCGATCCACAGCCCGGCGCTCACCTCACGCGCCCAGCCGCGCGCCTCCAGCTCCGCGCACAGCACCTCCTGCGTGCCCTCGGCCCCGGTGGCGGTCTGGACGTAGGCGGGCAGCTCACGGGCCGCGTACCAGTCACGTACGTACGTCAGCGCCTCGTCGAGCGGCACGCCCGGGTCGCCGAGCGGCAGCACGGAGTTCGCGCGCCGGGTGAACCCGGAGGCCGCCCGCAGCTCCCAGTCGCCGAGCCGCTCGCTCTCCACCGGCTGCCAGGCCCGCGCGGCGACCCGCGCCAGCTCCTCGTACGAGGCCGCGGGGCCCCGCCGACGCGCCGGGGCGGCCGGTACGACTTTGCCCGCGACCAGCGAGGACTCCGGAATCCGGACGATCTCGCCGTCCCGTCGTGTGATCAGCAGCACACCCTTGTTCCATGATGTGAGAACACCGACCGTGTCAGTGAACTTCTCACCCCTGGCGGCACCTTCGATATCTACGATCATCCGCCGAACAGAGACACGTTTGCCCACGTCAGCAGCGGTGATTCGGACCTCGAGACGTCCGGCCGCAGAGATTTCCACAGGTCAGTTCACCCCTCCTGTATGGATCACGCCCCGGAACGGAGATACTAGGTGCGGGCATCGACGACGCCGCGCTCCCGCGCGCCAGGCGGCGGAGCCTATGGAGGCCCGCCAGCGCCCTATCGAGGAGGAACGACAGCGTGACCTACGTCATCGCGCAGCCTTGTGTCGACGTCAAGGACAAGGCGTGCATCGAGGAGTGCCCGGTCGACTGCATCTACGAGGGCTCCCGGTCCTTGTACATCCACCCGGACGAATGCGTCGACTGTGGAGCCTGTGAGCCGGTGTGCCCGGTCGAGGCGATCTTCTACGAGGACGACACTCCCGAAGAGTGGAAGGACTACTACAAGGCGAACGTCGAGTTCTTCGACGAGCTCGGCTCGCCCGGCGGCGCCAGCAAGCTCGGTCTGATCGAGCGCGACCACCCCTTCATCGCAGCGCTGCCGCCGCAGAACCAGTAAGCGGCCGCACCTACGCGCCGCCTCGGTCCCGTACGGCCCGATCTCCTCGATCGCCGTGCGGGGCCGAGGCGTTTGCCGTAGCGGCCCGTACCGGCCACAGGCGCGCAGGCCGTGTCTGTACGGGTCGTACGAACGAGAAAGTGAGCCCGATCCCGTGTCCGCAGTCTCCGACCGGCTTCCCGTCTTCCCCTGGGACAAGCTGGAGCCCTTCAAGGCGACGGCCGCCGCTCATCCGGGCGGCATCGTCGACCTGTCCGTCGGCACCCCGGTCGACCCGGTGCCCGAGCTGATCCAGAAAGCTCTGGTCGCGGCCGCGGACTCGCCGGGCTATCCCACGGTGTGGGGCACGCCCGAACTGCGGGACGCGCTCACCGGCTGGGTCGAGCGGAGGCTCGGCGCGCGGGACGTCACGCACCACCACGTGCTCCCGATCGTCGGCTCCAAGGAACTCGTCGCCTGGCTCCCCACCCAGCTGGGCCTGGGCCCCGGCGACAAGGTGGCGTACCCGCGCCTCGCGTACCCGACGTACGAGGTCGGCGCGCGCCTGGCCCGCGCGGACCACGTGGTCTACGACGACCCCACGGAGCTGGACCCGACCGACCTGAAGCTCCTGTGGCTGAACTCCCCGTCGAACCCGACGGGCAGGGTCCTCTCCGCCCAGGAACTCACCCGGATCGTCGCGTGGGCCCGCGAGCACGACATCCTCGTGTTCTCCGACGAGTGCTACCTCGAGCTGGGCTGGGAGGCCGATCCGGTCTCGGTCCTGCACCCGGACGTCTGCGGCGGCTCGTACGAGGGGATCGTCTCGGTCCACTCGCTCTCGAAGCGCTCGAACCTGGCCGGCTACCGCGCCGCGTTCCTCGCCGGTGACCCCGCCGTCCTCGGCGACCTCCTCCAGATCCGCAAGCACGGCGGCATGATGACGTCCGCGCCGACCCAGGCCGCGGTGGTCGCCGCCCTCGCGGACGACGTCCACGTCCGCGAACAGCGCGAGCGCTACGCGGCCCGCCGCACCGCCCTGCGCGAGGCGCTGCTGCGCCACGGCTTCCGCATCGAACACAGCGAGGCGAGCCTGTACCTGTGGGCCACCCGCGGCGAGTCCTGCTGGGACACCGTCGCCCATCTGGCCGAACTGGGCATCCTCGTCGCCCCGGGCGACTTCTACGGCGAGGCGGGCGAGAACTTCGTCCGCGTGGCCCTGACGGCGACGGACGAGCGGGTGGCGGCGGCGGTAGAACGCCTCGGCTGAGAAACCCCTGGCGAGGAGCGCGCCCTTTAGGGGCGCGGGGCTGTGACATTTGCGGCTCCGCCGCGTGGGCGCGCCCAGCCCCCACCGGCCCGCACGCCAGGAACCGACACACGCGAAGGGGTCCAGGGAAACTCCCTGGACCCCTTCGCCGTACAGCTACAGCATGTGTACGGTCCCGGCGGCTAGCCGAGCGGCAGCCCCTTCAGCGGCAGCTGCCCCGTCGGCAGACCACCCTTGGTCACCGCGTCCGTCGGAAGACCACCACCGGCGGTCTTCGCGGTGTCACCGAGCAGACCCCCGGCCTGCCCCGCCGCGTCCCCGGCCACCTTCTGCGCGGCCGGCGTCGCCGTCCTGGCGACACTGCCACCCGTCTTGCCCGCGGCCGGGACGGCCTTCTTGAGGGCGTTGCCGCCGGTCGTGTCCGCGAGCCCGGTGACGTTCTGCGTCGCACCGTCGACCGTGTTGCCGACGTGCGCGCCGTCCAGAGCGGTCAGCCCGCCGAGGTTGGGCGTGGCCGGGAGTTCGGCCGCCGCGCTGGCGGAGCCGGCCGCACCGACCACGGGCGCCGCTCCCGCTGCGATGAGCAGCGCGGCACGGGCGATCCGGCGGGTCAGGGGGAGGGACATGATGCTCCTTAGACGGAAGAGAACGGTGAAGTGTCCACCCGTGCCCGGGAGCTGACCGTTCGGCCGCCGACCGGCTGTCGGGCGACCCGTTGATCGTTCCGGGCTCGGACGCAGTGACTACCGCTCGAGACCCGCGAAGGTTGCGGTGGCCCGACGTAAAGAGTTGGTAATGCGTCGCATTATCAGTTGTGGATAAAAACGGGCAAAGAGTGTCCGGTCGGAAAGTCTGCCGAATCCTTACGGCCCTTTGTTTCCAAGGGGTCCGGCGGATTCTGGAGTGAGCGCGCGAAAACCTGCTCGCAGCGGCAACGCGCCACGCCGCGCATCCCTCGTACAGGTGAGGCCCCGTACTACTGCGCGGTGACGATGCGGACCTCGGCGGCGGACTGCGTCGTCGTCGAACCGCCCTTGGCGTCCGCCGCGCGCCACTCGCCGTTCCTTTCCCCTGCCGTCCACTCCCGCCCCGCGTAGGAGACCCGCTGGATGTGCAGCGCCGAGGAGTTGGCCACCGCCCAGTGCGCCAGCTCCCAGCCACGCTGGCGGACGGTGGAGCCGCCTGTGGGGTCCTTGCGCACGGGCACGGTCACGGTCCGGCCGGAGACGGTCGGCGAGGGGGTCGGTGTCGGGGAAGCCGCCGAGGAGGCGGAGGAGCCCGCGGTGCTCACATCGGCTCCCGCGTCCTGCACCACCTCGCGCCCGAAGTCCCGTACGAGCGCGGCGCGCACCGAGTCCGGGCCGCCGACCGGGGTCGCCCCCGGGCGGCCCTCACAGGTCAGCGTGGCCGCCGCGCGGCCGGTCAGGGCCGCGGCCAGCAGTGTCGCGTCCGGCTCGTGCTTCGCGTACGCCTGCGGATAGCCGCTGCGCTGCACGCGCTGCGCTGCGACGGTGAGCGGCAGCCGCGTGTAGCCCGGCACCTTGGCCAGGTGTTCGTAGAACATGCCGGCCGCGTACGTCGGGTCCATGATCTGCTTCGTCGTCCCCCAGCCCTGCGAGGGGCGCTGCTGGAACAGACCGAGCGAGTCCCGGTCGCCGTGCTGGATGTTGCGCAGCCCCGACTCCTGGAGCGCGGTCGCGAGGGCGATGGCCACGGCGCGCTCCGGCAGCCCGCGGGTGGTGCCGACCGCCGAGATCGTCGCCGCGTTCACCGCCTGCTCCGGGGTGAACTCGTACGACGCGCCGTCGCTCTTGCCCGAGACGACTCTGCAGCGCGGCGCACCCGTCCCCCCTGTGAGGTACTGCACCGCGAGGTACCCCGCGAGCGCGAGCATCACTACGACGGCCGCCCCGAAACGGAAGAGGCGGCCGCGCCGGACAGGAGTGGGGGACGGCTCTGGCACGCCTACAAGGTACTGGAGGCGACTGTTGGCGACGTATGGGGTTGTGGACAACCCGTGCGCGGCAGAGCGCCGAGCAGGGGGCGCTAGGGTCGAGGGCATGGCCGACACCACCCTTGACCTCACGCTGGACGCCGCCGAGCTCACCGCGCGGCTCGTCGACTTCCCCTCGGAGAGCGGCAACGAGAAGCCGCTCGCGGACGCCGTCGAAGCCGCGCTGCGCGCCCTGCCGCATCTGACGGTCGACCGGTACGGCAACAACGTCGTGGCGCGTACGAACCTGGGGCGCCCCGAGCGCGTGATCCTCGCCGGCCACATCGACACGGTCCCCATCGCCGGCAACGTGCCCTCGCGCCTCGACGAGGACGGCGTCCTGTGGGGCTGCGGCACCTGCGACATGAAGTCCGGCGTCGCCGTACAGCTGCGCATCGCGGCCACGGTCCCCGCCCCCAACCGCGACCTCACCTTCGTGTTCTACGACAACGAAGAGGTCGCCGCCCACCTGAACGGCCTCAAGCACGTCGCCGAGGCCCACCCCGACTGGCTGGCGGGCGACTTCGCGATCCTCCTGGAGCCGACGGACGGACAGGTGGAGGGCGGCTGCCAGGGCACGCTCCGGGTGCTCCTGAAGACCAAGGGGGAGCGCGCCCACTCCGCGCGCGCGTGGATGGGCTCCAACGCGATCCACGCGGCGGCCCCGATCCTCGCCAAGCTCGCCGCCTACGAGCCGCGCACGCCGGTCGTGGACGGCCTCCGGTTCCACGAAGGCCTCAACGCCGTCCGCATCGAGGGGGGCGTGGCCACCAACGTCATCCCCGACGCCTGCACCGTCGTCGTCAACTTCCGCTACGCGCCCGACCGCAGCGAGGCGGAGGCCGAGGCCTTCGTCCGTGACTTCTTCGCCGACTGCGACATCGACGAGTTCATCGTCGACGACCACACCGGCGGGGCCCGGCCCGGCCTGACGCACCCGGCCGCCGCGGCCTTCCTGGCGGCCGTCGGCGGCGAGGCCCGCCCCAAGTTCGGCTGGACGGACGTCGCCCGCTTCAGCGCGCTCGGGGTGCCCGCGGTGAACTACGGGCCCGGCGCGCCGCTCCTCGCCCACAAGGTGGACGAGCGGGTGCGGGCGTCGGAGATCCCGGAGGCGGAGGAGCGCCTGCGCGCCTGGCTGACGTCCTGAGGCCCGCCCGAACCTTCGCGGTGCACGGCGGACATGCGCATGTCCCCCCTCCGTAACCCGCGTAGATCTACGCTGGGGCAGAACCACTTGCAAGCGGAGGGAGCGCACATGGCTACTGGCAACCCCGAGGGCAAGAAGCAGCCACCGGAGGAGCAGCGGCTGGGGCCGGTCCTGCGCAGGCGGGGCCAGGTGCAGGCGAGCACCACGGACCAGCGGCTGCTCGACGCGGGCGGCCCCTCCGACTGGGTGCACACCGACCCCTGGCGGGTCCTGCGCATCCAGTCGGAGTTCATCGAAGGCTTCGGCACGCTCGCCGAACTCCCGCCCGCGATCAGCGTCTTCGGCTCCGCGCGTACACCGGTGGACTCGCCCGAGTACGAGGCGGGAGTCGCGCTCGGCCGAGGCCTGGTCGAAGCCGGCTTCGCCGTCATCACGGGCGGCGGGCCCGGCGCGATGGAAGCCGCCAACAAGGGCGCCTGCGAGGCCAAGGGCATCTCGGTCGGCCTGGGCATCGAGCTCCCCTTCGAACAGGGCCTCAACCCCTACGTCGACATCGGCCTCAACTTCCGGTACTTCTTCGTCCGCAAGATGATGTTCGTCAAGTACGCCCAGGGCTTCGTGGTCCTGCCCGGCGGCCTCGGCACCCTCGACGAATTCTTCGAGGCCCTCACCCTCGTCCAGACCCAGAAGGTCACCCGCTTCCCGATCGTCCTCTTCGGTACGGCGTACTGGGGCGGTCTCGTCGAATGGCTCAAGAACACCCTGATCGCCCAGGGCAAGGCCTCGGAGAAGGACCTCCTCCTGTTCCACCTCACGGACGAGGTGGAGGAAGCGGTGGCCTTGGTCTCCAAGGAGGCAGGCCGGTAGAGGAGAGGCCCCGCAAGGGGCGCGGGGAACTGCGCGAGCGGCGGGGGCGAGGAAGGTCTACGCCAGGCCCCGGCGGGCCACCGTCGGAGGGCGGTGGCCCGCGATCGACGTCACCATGTCCAGGACCTGACGGGTCTCGGCGACCTCGTGGACGCGATACACCTGCGCCCCCAGCCATGCCGACACCGCCGTCGTGGCCAACGTCCCCACCACCCGCTCCTTCACCGGCCTGTCGAGCGTCTCCCCGACGAAGTCCTTGTTGGAAAGGGAGACGAGCACGGGCCACCCCGTCTCCACCATCTCGCCCAGCCGCCGAGTCGCCTCCAGGCTGTGCCGGGTGTTCTTCCCGAAGTCGTGCCCGGGGTCGATCAGCACGGACTCCCGGGGCACGCCCAGGGCCACCGCCCGCTCGGCCAGCCCCAGAGTCACCCGCAGAATGTCGGCCATGACGTCGTCGTAGGCGATCCGATGCGGCCGCGTACGAGGCTCGGCGCCCCCGGCATGGGTGCACACCAGCCCCACCCCGTACCGCGCGGCCACCTCCGCGAGCCGAGGATCCACGCCACCCCACGCGTCGTTGAGCAGATCGGCCCCCGCCTCGCAGACCGCCTCCCCGACCTCGTGCCGCCAGGTGTCGACGCTGATGATCACGTCCGGGAACCGCCGTCGCACCTCGGCGACGAAACCCACCGTGCGGCGCGCCTCCTCCTCGGCGGTCACCTCTTCCCCGGGCCCGGCCTTCACCCCGCCGATGTCGATGATGGCGGCGCCCTCGGCCACCGCCTGCTCCACGCGGGCGAGCGCGGGCTCGTCGCGGAAGGTGGCTCCCTGGTCGTAGAAGGAGTCCGGGGTCCGGTTCACGATGGCCATGATCACCGGCTCGTGCGGGTCGAATTCGTGCCTGCCCAGCCTGAGCATCCCCTGTGACCTCTCCTAGTAAGTCCCGCTGCTTAGCCGCCTGCGACCTTAACTGTCAGACTCGCATGGCACGATCGGACCCTGACACTTTCGGCGCCGGACCGCTTCGGCACTCGTCAGACGTTTTCAGTAGCTTCAGTACTTTCGCGCCGACGCTCAACGCGTCGGCACCAGAGCGTGGGGACCTCAGCGATGTTCATGTTCTTGTTCCTGGTCGTCGCGCTCGCCGTCGTGGTCGCCGCGGTGACACTGTCCGTGGTGGGCGGCGGCGAGAGCGCCCCCCTTTCCGACGCCGAGCCCGATCGGCTGGTGGACTCGTTGCCCCAGGACCGGCCGGTGAACCGCGCGGACGTGGAGTCCGTGCGCTTCCCGCTCGCCGCCCGCGGCTACCGCATGGCGGACGTGGACGACGCCCTCGGCCGGCTCGGCGCCGAGCTCGCCGAGCGGGACGCCAGGATCGCCGGCCTGGAGGCCGCGCTGGCCGGCGCCCGCGCCACCGCGACCACCTCGCTGCGCAAGCCGGTCGAGGGGGAGCAGCAGTGAGCGATGCGCTTGCCGGGCCCGACGGCGCGCTGCGCTGCCCCTGGGCCCTGTCCACCGAGGACTACGTCTCGTACCACGACATGGAGTGGGGCCGCCCGGTCCACGGCGACGACGCGCTGTACGAGCGACTGAGCCTGGAGGCCTTCCAGTCGGGCCTGTCCTGGATCACGATCCTGCGCCGCCGGCCGGGTTTCCGGGCCGCCTTCGCCGACTTCGAGATCGCCTCGGTGGCCGCGTTCACGGACGACGACAAGGAGCGCCTCCTCGGCGACCCGGGCATCATCCGCAACCGCGCCAAGATCGAGGCGACCGTCGCCAACGCGCGCGTGCTGGCCGACTGGGCGCCGGGCGAGCTGGACGAGCTGATCTGGTCCTTCGCCCCCGACCCGGCCACCCGCCCGGCCCCGAAGCGGCTGGCCGACGTCCCGGCCGTCACCGACGAGTCGACGGCCCTCTCCAAGACCCTCAAGAAGCGCGGCATCCGCTTCGTGGGCCCGACCACGGCCTACGCGCTCATGCAGGCGTGCGGCCTGGTCAACGACCACTTGGAGGATTGCGCGGCCAGGAGCGCCCCCTGAGGGGCGCGGGGAACCGCGCGACCAGCCACAGACGGCCCGCAGTTCCCGTACCGACCTCCGACCGCCGAATCCGGCGAAGCGTCACCGCCCCAAGTACTTCGGCTTCTCCTTGTTGACGAACGCCTGCACCGCGATCACATGGTCCTCGGACGCCCCGGCCCGCGCCTGCAGCTCGTCCTCCTTCTCCAGCGTCTCGTCCAGAGAATGAGTGAGCCCGTACGCCACGGCCTCCTTCAGCGCGGCGTACGCGACCGTCGGGCCCGCCGCCAGCGCCCGCGCCACCTTCTCCGCCTCGACGCGCAGCTGGGACGCCGGGACGAGCCGGTTGGCGATCCCCAGCTCGAGGGCTTCCTGCGCGGTGATGCTGCGCGGGAAGAGCAGCAGATCGGCGGCGCGGCCCGGTCCGATCACCCGCGGCAGGGTCCATGACATGCCCGAGTCGGCGGTCAGCGCGACCCCGGCGAAGGACGTGTTGAAGGCGGCGGTGTCGGCGACGATCCGGTAGTCCGCGCAGAGGGCGAAGCCGAAGCCGGCTCCCGCGGCGACGCCGTTCACCGCGGCCACCACGGGCTTCGCGGCCCTGGTCAGGGCGCGCACGATCGGGTTGTAGTGCTCGCGCACGGTGCTCATCGTGTGCTGCGACCCCGACTCCTTGTCGGAGGCCAGCAGCCCGATGTGCTCCTTGAGGTCCTGCCCGACGCAGAACGCCCGGTCACCTGCGGCGGTGAGCAGGATCGCCCGTACGCCGCCGTCCGCCGCGGCGGCCCGGGCCGCGTCCCGGAGTGCGACCTTGGTCTCGGTGTTCATCGCGTTCATCGCCTCGGGGCGGTTCAGCGTGATGGTCGCGAGTCCGTCGCTCACCTCGTAGAGCACGGTGTCGGCCATGGTGGGTTCCCTCCGGTGTCGCGGCTCCGACGTACTGGTCGGTACGTCCTGGTGCGAGGACAGCATGCAGGACAGCATGGCGGAGATCACGGTCCGGGGCGTGGACAGGACATGTGACCTGCGTCAAAGAATTCCGAGCCGTGGAAGTCGATGCAGCGGCGCAGTATCGCAGTCACATCGCCGAATTGAGTGGTTTTGCTCAAGCGCGTTGCGCAAGCGATGCCGACTGATGTTGGTCATCGGGTCCTGAGATGCGGGATAATGGCCTGGAAGCAATGTGTTCGATGCCGGTGACGTGTGTCCTATGAGGGGACGTGCGTGCCCTTCAAGGGGCCGTCGGCGACGATGAGCTGGTTTCAGGAAGGGGAACGAGCATGGCGGCCATGAAGCCGCGGACGGGCGATGGCCCGCTCGAGGTGACCAAGGAGGGGCGGGGCATCGTCATGCGCGTTCCGCTCGAAGGCGGCGGTCGGCTCGTCGTCGAGCTGACCCCTGACGAGGCCGACGCGCTCGGCGACGCCCTCAAGAAGGTCGTCGGCTGACGCGGAACGCGACCATACCTTTTCAACTGCCCCGGCATCGTATTCGGTGCCGGGGCAGTGGTTTTCCTGGAGTACGGCAGCGGCATACCCCTGTCTATCGACGCAGGTCAGACAGGTGTTGCGGGTACGGGACCGAGCGTGCGGTCAGCGCTTGACCCCGCACAGCAACCCGTCGCCCACCGGCAGCAGCGAGGGCACCAGGTCCTGGCTCTCGCGCACCGCGCGCAGCAGTTCGCGCAGCCGGCCGACCTCGGCGGGCTGCGGGCCCGATTCGACCGTGCGGCCGTCCGCGAAGACACCCTCGAAGACGACCAGCCCGCCCGGACGCAGCAGACGCAACGATTCAGCGAGGTAGTCCAGGCACTCCAGACGGTCGCCGTCGCAGAAGACGAGGTCGTAGCCGGCGTCCGCGAGCCGGGGCAGGACGTCCAGCGCGCGGCCGGGGATGAAGCGGGCGCGATTGCTGGCGAAGCCGGCCGCGCGGAAGGCCTGGCGGGCGAACTGCTGGCGGTCCGGTTCCGGATCGACGGTGGTCAGTACCCCGTCCGGCCGCATGCCGTGCAGCAGATGAATTCCGGAGACGCCGGTCCCGGTACCGATCTCCGCCACCGCTTTCGCGTCCACGGTGGCGGCGAGCAACCGCAGCGCGGCGCCCGTGCCGGGCGACACCGGGCGCAGCCCTGCCTCGCGGGCCCGGTCGCGGGCCCAGCGCAGCGCTTCGTCCTCGGCGACAAAGGCGTCGGCGAACGCCCAGCTCGTCTGCCGGTTGCCGGTAATGACCCTCTCCCTGTCCCCGTGGTTGCCTGGGCGTGACTGTATCCGTTGGTGCCGGGAACCCGCAGATGGGACCAGGCGTTTAGAGGGGTGCGGAAACAGAGCGGGGGGAAGTCGATGGAACAGCGCGCGGAGCGGGGTGTGGAGCGGGGTGGCGATCACATGCTGACGCAGCCATATGAGCACGTATCAAATTCTCGTAAAACCGCTTATCCGGAGCTAACGGGCGAGGTGGCTATGGTAGGGGCTCCACTGGACACCACCAGAGCCGACAGGGGAGGTGCGGCTGCGCCTGTGGATCGGGGCGGGCTGCTGCGGCGCCTTCTCAGATCGGCGGGTGAGCCGAAATCCGTGACCGACATCGCTGACAAGTTCCATGCTGCTGCCCCCGCGCAGACCGCGACGTTCACCACCGACGCGGAGTCGCAGGCGTGGACTCCGCCCACCTGGGAGGAGATCGTCAGCACGCACAGCGGCCGGGTCTACCGGCTCGCCTACCGCCTGACGGGCAACCAGCACGACGCCGAGGACCTCACACAGGAAGTCTTCGTCCGCGTCTTCCGCTCCCTGTCGACCTACACGCCCGGCACCTTCGAGGGCTGGCTGCACCGCATCACCACGAACCTCTTCCTCGACATGGTGCGCCGCAAGCAGCGCATCCGCTTCGACGCCCTCGGTGACGACGCGGCCGAGCGCCTGCCCAGCCGCGAGCCCTCCCCGCAGCAGGTCTTCAACGACGCGCACTTCGACGCGGACGTCCAGCAGGCGCTGGACACCCTCGCGCCCGAGTTCCGCGCCGCGGTCGTCCTCTGCGACATTGAGGGACTTTCGTACGAGGAGATCGCCGCGACCCTGGGCGTCAAGCTCGGTACGGTCCGCAGCCGGATCCACCGTGGCCGTTCGCAGCTGCGCAAGGCCCTCGCACACCGGTCTCCCGAGGCCCGTGCCGAGCGCCGCGGCTTCGCGATCACGGGAGTTCCCGCGCTGGGAGGAGGGGGCGCGACCGCGTGAGTGGATCCCGGCCCAACCCTACGGAGCGGCGTGTAGCCGACCAGCATCTTGGGGACCGACTCTCCGCCCTGGTGGACGGAGAGCTCGGTCATGAGTCGCGCGATCGCGTCCTCGCCCACCTCGTCACCTGCGCGAAGTGCAAGGCCGAGGCGGACGCCCAGCGCCGACTGAAGAACGTCTTCGCGGAAGTCGCCCCTCCGCCCCCCTCCGAGAGCTTCCTGGCCCGTCTCCAGGGACTTCCGGGGGGAGGTGACTTCGACGGCGGTGATGGCTCACCGTTCGGCGGGGGCGGATTCGGCGGAAGACTCCCCTCCGGCGCCCCGGTGACCGGCGTCTTCGGAGTGCGCGGAGAGCCCTTCGGGTACGTGCCCGCCGCGCCGCACGGCGACGTGCTGCCGCCCGACTCCGGGCGCGGTTTCCGCATCCATGACGTCAGCCGTCACGAGACCGACCGATCGGCCTCACGCGGGCTGCGCTTCGCCTTCGCCGCCGCCGGCGCGGTGTCGCTGGCCGCGGTCGCGCTCGGCGGGGTGTCGACCGGAGTGCCGGCCGACACCACGGACGCGCGCGGGGGCTCCGGCGGCAGCAATGTGACGCCGGCGCGTACGCCGGGCTCGGGGCCCGCGACGGCCCCCGAGACAGCCCGTCGCCGCTCCGACGGGCCGCTGCTCGCCCAGGGCGAGCGTTCGCTCGGCGTGGCGCCCGCGGTGCCCACCTCGGTGTCCGCACCCCTGCTCCCCGGAGTCCCCGCTCCGGTGACCCGGGCAGACGACGTCATGCACACGCTGACCACCCCCGTGGTGGCCGGTGCCGCCGTGATGTCCCCGCTCATACATCCGCTCACCGAGGCCCAGCCGATCGCGCAGACCTCCTGGTCGACGCCGCCCGGCCTCACGCCTCCGCGCCTGCTCGCCGCCCCCGCCGCCACCCCGTCCCCCTCTTCCTCCCCGAGCCCCTCCTCCCGTACCGCCCACTGACCGGCCCTCTGCGCCCCGGCCCCCGGAACCTGGTTGAATCCAGGCTGGGCCGCGTCCGCCGGAGGGATTCCCGGGCGCGGAGTCGGCAATCTGCGGTGACCGTCGGCGTGTTGTGCCGCGGGCCAGGTGTGGGGAGAGCATGAACGAGGGGAAGCCCACGAAGGCGAAGTGGTGGAGTCGGCCCCGCCCGGTCCCTCCGGGGGTCGGCGCGGTGGGTCCGGTCGAGGGCATCTCCGGGGCAGAGACGGACCACAGGCCCGACGGGGACCACAGGCCTGAGGGCGACTACAGGTCCGACGGGGACCACAGGCCTGAGGGCGACTACGGGTCCGACGGGGACTACGAGCTGGACCGGCCGTCGGTGGGCGCCGCCTCATCGGGCACGGCTCTGTCGGGCGCCGCCCCGTCGAGCACGGTCTTGTCGGGCGACGCCCCCTCGGGGTCCGGCGCCGGGAGTGGCAGCGACGGCGACTTCGAGCTGGAACGCCCTGCTCCGGCTCAGCAGGGCGGCGGGCCCGGCGCCGAAGAGGCCGGTGAGCCGTCCGGCGCGGCGCCCGCCGACCAGGCCCCGGTCGCCGCCGTACCGGCGCAGCAGGCCCCCGTGGACCGCCCCCGGCCCCTGCACGACCCCGACCCCTACAGCACCCCGCCGTACGGCGAGCCGGGCCCTTGGGCGCCCGCTCCGCCCGTCCAGCACCCGGCGGCCACCCCCGCGCACGGCACCGCCGTGCCCCCGGGCCCGCCCTCCGCGCCGTACCCGAGCAACCCCCACCCGGCTCCCACCCCGTGGCAGAACTACGACCCCTGGGCCGCCCCGGGACCGCTCCAGCAGAACGGGGCGGCTGTCGAGACGAAGACCCAGCGGCGTAAGCGGGCGAGGAAGGCGTTGGTCCTCGGGGCCGTCGCGCTCGCCGTCGTCTCCGGAGGCGTCGGGGGCGCCGTAGGGGCCTATCTGGAGCGCAACGGCGGGGTCGGTGACATCACACTGCCGCAGGCCGCCAAGGAGGCGCCCGGGCGGGCCCCGGACAGCGTGGCCGGGATAGCGGCCCGCGCGCTGCCCAGCGTGGTCACCCTGCATGTGCGCGGCTCCAGCGAAGAGGACACCGGCACCGGGTTCGTGCTCGACACCCGGGGTCACATCCTCACCAACAACCACGTGGTCGCGCCGGCCGGCAGCGGCGGCGAGATAACCGTGGCGTTCAGCGGCGGCCAGAGCGCCAAGGCCACCGTCGTCGGGCACGACAGCGGCTACGACCTCGCCGTGGTCAAGGTGTCGGGAGTCGGTGGGCTCCGGCCCATGACGCTGGGCAACTCCGACAGCGTCCAGGTGGGCGACCCCGTCGTCGCCATCGGCGCGCCCTTCGACCTCGCCAACACCGTCACCTCCGGGATCATCAGCGCCAAGGAGCGGCCCATCACGGCGGGCGGCGAGAAGGGTGACGGGAGCGACGTCTCGTACGTCGACGCGCTGCAGACCGACGCGCCCATCAACCCCGGCAACTCCGGCGGCCCCCTCCTCGACACGCGGGCCCGCGTCATCGGCATCAACAGCGCCATCCGCTCCGCCGACGGCGGCACCGACCTCCAGGGCGGTCAGGCCGGTTCCATCGGGCTCGGCTTCGCCATCCCCGTCAACCAGGCCAGGCGCGTCGCCGAGGAGCTGATCAACACCGGCCGGGCGACCCACCCGGTGATCGGGGTCATGCTCGACATGGACTACACGGGCGACGGCGCCCGGGTCGGGACGAAGGGCAGCGGCGGCGCGCCGGTCACCGCGGGCGGCCCCGGAGCCAAGGCGGGCATCAAGGCCGGCGACGTCATCACCGAGGTCGACGGACAGCGCGTCCACTCGGGCGAGGAGCTGATCGTGAAGACCCGCGCCCACCGTCCCGGCGACCGGCTCCGGCTGACCCTCCGGCGGGGCGGCTCGCAGCGGACGGTCACCCTGGTCCTCGGCTCCGCGAACGGCGGCTGACCTCTTTCGACAGCAACTGACATGAACTTCACAGGAGGGGCCCCAGGCCCGTGCTGAGCGGCGAACATCCGGGGAAACTCGTCGTGTACACGAACCCGGAAGGCCCGGGACAGTTCCGGACGGACGGGATCGGCGGGTACCGTGGACCCGGCCCGGACCACGGAAGAATCCCGAGGGCCGAGGACTGAGAACATCGCAAGGAGCTTCAGGTGTTCAATGACATAGGACCGCTCGAGCTGGTGACGCTCGTTGTCCTCGCCGTGCTCGTCTTCGGTCCGGAAAAGCTCCCGAAGATGATCCAGGACGTCACCCGCACCATCCGCAAGATCCGTGAGTTCTCGGAGAGCGCCAAGGCGGACATCCGCGAGGAACTCGGCCCGGAGTTCAAGGACTTCGAGTTCGAGGACCTCAACCCCAAGACGTTCATCCGCAAGCAGCTGGACAACGACGAGCTGGGGCTCAAGGAGATCCGCAACGGCTTCGACCTGAAGAAGGAGATGGCCGAGGTCACGGACGCGGTCCACAGCCGCGACACGGACTCCTCCTCGTCGTCCTCTCCGTCTTCCCCGTCCTCGTCCTCCGGTTCCTCCGGCGGTTCGATCGACATGACCAAGAAGCCCGAGAAGAGCGACCCGGACGAGCGCCCGCCCTTTGACGCGGACGCCACCTGAGCCGTACCCGCAGGCGTGTGACACGGCCTGAAAACGGTGCGTGTGCGCCCCACGCGCCGGGTGCTTTCCCTGCTGCTCGGAGTGGTGTGGCTATGCTGCCCAGTTGTTGTGCGGACTGCTGAGGACGCCCGAGGGGGGCGGGCCGCCCGGTCCGACGAGAGCAAGGAGGCGTCCGGGCAGATGGAGACGACAAGTCGGGTAGGCGCGCAGGCGCCGGCCGCGGAAGGCGGACAGCAGCTCCCCTCCGCCCGCCGCACGGCCGAAGGTTACCTGCTGGCACCCTTTCCGTGGTACGGCCTCGACGAGGCTTTCACGGGGCCGCGCTGGCTGATGCAGGTCGGTACCTCGGCGGACGGTGCCGTCGAGCACGGTTCGATCGGGCACGGGGAAGAGCCCTCGGTGCGCAGCGAGTCCACGGAGGACAAGGAGCGGTTCGCGGTCGTGGTGACCGTCGCGGCCAGCCCCTCGCGTCGCAGCGCGGACGGTGCGGGGCTCCTTGAGGCCACGTCGGTGTCCTCGGCGGCCTGGCTGGCCGGTGTGGGGCTGCTGTCCTTCACCTGGCCCGGCCAGATGGACCACACCCGGCGGGACGACTGGCTGGACCAGCAGACCGAGACGGCGTGGGTCCTCGCGGACGACCTCGAAGGGCCCGACTGGTCCTCGCTGTCCCTCCCCGTGGACGGCGTCCCCACGCCGTTCCACTACCGCGAGCTGGAGTTCGGCTGGGTCCTCGCGGGTTCCACCCGGATGGGGGTCCATGTGGGGGCGTACGGCCGGGGGATGAGCGCGTACGGGCTGGGCTTCGCCATGATCAAGGACATCGCGGCGTACGCGTGACCGTGTCCTCCGGGGGCTTGCGGGAACTGCGCCGTCTGTGGCTGCGGGGCCGTCGTGGCTGGTCGCGCAGTTCCCCGCGCCCCTGATGGGGCGCGTTCACCTCTCCGGGGTCGGAAAGCGCTGGAACCCGTTGCTCAGAACTTGTTCCTCGGGGTGATGCCCAGGGACATGCCGGACAGGCCCCGCTGGCGGCCGCCGAGCTTGCCCGCGATGGCGCGCAGGGCGGAGCCCGCGGGGGACTCCGGGTCGGTCAGGACGACCGGCTTGCCCTCGTCGCCGCCCTCGCGGAGGCGGACGTCGATCGGGATGGAGCCGAGGACGGGAACGCTCGCGCCGGTGGTGCGGGTCAGGCCGTCGGCGACGCTCTGGCCGCCGCCCGTGCCGAAGACGTCGACCATCTCGCCGCAGTGCGGGCACGGCAGGCCCGACATGTTCTCGACCACGCCCACGATCTTCTGGTGGGTCTGGACGGCGATGGAGCCCGCGCGCTCGGCGACCTCGGCCGCCGCCTGCTGCGGGGTGGTGACCACCAGGATCTCCGCGTTCGGGACCAGCTGGGCCACCGAGATCGCGATGTCGCCCGTGCCCGGCGGGAGGTCGAGGAGCAGGACGTCCAGGTCGCCCCAGAAGACGTCCGCCAGGAACTGCTGGAGGGCGCGGTGGAGCATCGGGCCGCGCCAGACGACCGGTGCGTTGCCCGGGGTGAACATGCCGATGGAGATGACCTTCACGCCGTTCGCGGACGGCGGCATGATCATGTTCTCGACCTGGGTCGGACGGCCGTACGCACCGAGCATGCGGGGCACCGAGTGGCCGTAGATGTCCGCGTCGACCACGCCGACCTTGAGGCCGTCGGCCGCCATCGCCGCCGCGAGGTTCACGGTCACCGAGGACTTGCCGACACCGCCCTTGCCCGAGGCGACCGCGTACACGCGCGTGAGTGAGCCGGGCTTGGCGAAGGGCACCTCGCGCTCGGTCTGGCCGCCGCGCAGCGCGGTCGCCAGCTCCTTGCGCTGCTCGTCGCTCATCACGTCCAGGGTCACGTCGACGCGGGTGACGCCCTCGACCGCCGAGACCGCCTCTGTCACGTTCTTCGTGATGGTCTCGCGCATCGGGCAGCCGGTGACGGTCAGATACACGGTGACCGCGACCGCGCCATCCGCACCGATCTCCACCGATTTGACCATCCCCAGCTCGGTGATGGGTCGCTGGATCTCGGGGTCGTTCACCGTCGCCAGTGCTTCGCGCACCGCGTCTTCCGTAGCCATAGGACGATGGTACGGCGCCCGGCCCCGGGCCCGGAAAGCCCCGTCAGCGGTCGTCTACGTCACGTCGCGACGGCCGTTCTGCCGGGAATACGACCCGGCCGTCGGAGCGGTGTTCCTCCAGCTCCCTGATCAGGTCCTCGAATTCGGAGCGGATCCAGTCGCGGGTGGCGACCTCGCCGAGGCCCATGCGCAGGGCGGCGATCTCGCGGGTGAGGTACTCGGTGTCCGCGATCGAGCGCTCGTTCTGCTTGCGGTCCTGTTCGAGGTTGACCCGGTCGCGGTCGTCCTGGCGGTTCTGCGCGAGGAGGATCAGCGGGGCGGCGTAGGAGGCCTGGAGCGAGAGCATCAGGGTCAGGAAGATGAACGGGTAGGGGTCGAAGCGCAGATGGCGCGGTGCCGCGATGTTCCACACCAGCCACACGATGATGACGACCGTCATCCAGACGATGAACCGTCCGGTGCCGAGGAAACGCGCGATCCGCTCCGACAGCCGCCCGAAGGCCTCCGGGTCCCACTCGGGCACCAGCCGGCGGCGCGGCGGCAGCGGCTGGTCGAGGCGGGTGCGGGGCCGGGTGGTGGCGGTCGCCCCGGTGGCGGCCCGTTCGCGGGTCTCGCGGTCAGGTCCCATCGCGTCCCCCTTCGTCCACGCCTTCGTCCACGCCTTCGTCCACGCCTTCGTCCACGCCTTCGCGGTCGTCTTCCCGGTCGCCTTCCTTGCCGCCTTCCTCGTCGTCTCCCCGGTCGTCTCCCCGGTCGTCCTCGCGTTCGCCCGGGAGCCGGTCCTGAGGTTCGTCCAGACGCTCGTCCTGCGATTCGTCCTCGTGCAGATGGAACTCGGTCTCGCGCCAGTCCTCCGGCAGCATGTGGTCCAGTACGTCGTCCACGGTCACCGCGCCGAGCAGCGAGCCGCTCTCGTCGACGACGGGCGCGGCGACCATGTCGTACGTGGCGAAGAACCCGGCGACGACGGGCAGCGCCGCGTCCGGCGCGAGCGCCTGCAGATCGCCATCGAGGATCGAGCTGACCAGCGTGTACGGCGGGTCGCGCAGCAGCCGCTGGAAGTGCACCGTGCCCAGGTACTTGCCGGTCGGTGTCTCGTCCGGCGGGCGGCACACGTACACCTGCGCGGCGAGCGCGGGGGACAGGTCGGGGTTGCGGACCCGGGCGAGCGCGTCGGCGACCGTGGCGTCGGGCCGCAGCACGATGGGCTCGGTCGTCATCAGACCGCCGGCGGTCCGCTCCTCGTACGACATCAGCCGTCGTACGTCGGCCGCGTCGTCGGGCCGCATCAGCGTCAGCAGCCGCTCCACGTCGTCCTCGGGCAGTTCGGCGAGCAGGTCGGCCGCGTCGTCGGGGTCCATCGCCTCCAGGACGTCGGCGGCGCGCTCCTCCTTGAGCTTGCCCAGGATCTCGATCTGGTCGTCCTCGGGGAGCTCCTCCAGGACGTCGGCGAGGCGGTCGTCGTCCAGGGCGGCGGCCACCTCCCCGCGCCGTTTCGGCGACAGGTGGTGCATGACGTTGGCCAGGTCGGCCGCGCGCAGCTGCTCGAAGGTGGCGAGGAGGCTCTCGGCGCCCTGTCCGTGCTCCTCCAGCGAGAACCCGGTGACGGCGGACCAGTCGACGGTCATCGTCTCGCCCTTGGTGCGCCGGAAGGTCCCGCTGCGGCCCTTGCGCACGAAGACGCGGCCGATCTCCCACTCCCGGCGGGCCGGCAGCTGCTGGACGGACACGTCGAGCACGGTCACCTCCTCGTCGGTCTCGACGATCCGGACCCGCCGGTCGAGCAGTTCACCGAAGACGAGCCGCTCGGTGGGCCGCTGTTCGAAGCGGCGCACGTTCAGGACACCGGTGGTGATGACCTGGCCGGACTCGATGCCGATGACACGGGTCATGGGCAGGAAGATGCGCCGCCGGGTGGAGAGTTCCACGACCAGCCCGAGCAACCGGGGCGGGCGGCGTCCGACGCGGAGCATGGCGACCAGGTCCCGCACGCGGCCCACCTGGTCGCCGTTGGGGTCGAAGACGGCGACACCGGCGAGGTGCGAGACGAAGATCCGGGGGGCGCCTGCGGCCATGCCCGCGCCTCCTTCTTTCCGTGTTGCTCTTTCTTTCCGTGTTGCTCGTTGTGTGTCGCTCCGGACGCCTGCCAGCTTTCTCCGTACGGGCGTTTGGTCCCGGCCTGTCCGCTCAGGTGGGCTTCAGGCTAGCCCGTCCCAGTCGGATACGCCCTGGTGAGCGGTCCGGACGGACTGGCTCCGCCGGGCACGCGCGGCACGGGTACGCTGCCGTACGCCGTTGGGGTCACCCGGCACGGCCACCCCGGCATGGGCACCCGCACGGACACGCGCACCCGGACGCGCATGGACACCCGCATGGACACCCGTATGAAAGGCAGCCCTACCTGTGACTGCGATTTCCCAGGGCCGTACCCGCAGGGCCGCACTGGTGGGCGCGATGTGCGCACTGGTCGTGACGGGGACGGGGCTGACGGGGTGCGGTAGTGAGGATCCGGACGCGGGCACGAACGGGGTGGGGAAGCTTTCCGCCACCGAGATCGAGTCGAAGACGCGCAAGGCCGCCACGTCCGCCGAGGCGGTGCGACTCGCCGGGACCGTGGTATCGAACGGGCGCACGTACAAGCTCGACATGCGGCTGACGTCCGACGGCGGCACCGGTTCCGTCACCTCGGAGGGGGCGAGCTTCCATCTGCTCCGGGTCGGCCGGCACCTCTTCCTCAAGGCCGGCGCCGAGTTCTGGAACCACCAGGGCGGCAAGAGCGGTGCCACCTCCTCGGCGGACACCGCGGCCGCCGACAAGCTCGACGGCAAGTTCGTGAAGGTCCCGAGCGGCGACCCGGCCTACAAGCGCTTCATCAGCTTCACGGACAAGGACGTCCTGCTCGACGGTCTGCTGACCCTGCACGGCTCCCTCGCCACGGACGGCCACCACGAGCAGTCCGGCGTCCGCACCATCCGCATCACCGGCGACAAGGGCGCGGGAGGCACCCTGGACGTCTCCCTGAAGGGAACCCCGTACCCGCTGCTCCTGGTCCGCGCGGGCGACGCGGGCACGCTCAGCCTCACCGACTGGGGCAAGAACGTCGCCCTCGCGGAACCCGCCAAGGACGAGACCGTGGACTACGGCAAGCAGCTGCCGACGTCGTAGCCCTGGGGCCTGTCCGGCGGACAGGACCTAGCGGCGGCGTCCCCGCTTCTTGAAGAGCAGGCGCGGTACGGCGGCCGGGATCGGTTGCCGGGTGGTCGCCGGGGACGGGATCGGCGCGGCGGCCAGCGAGCCGTCCGGCAGCGGGAGTGTGCCCGCCCGGGGCTCCAGGCGCAGCACCCGGCACTCGCGGGCCCAGCGGGCCGGCATCTCCTCGCCGTCGGGCGCGTTCAGGCGCTTGCCCTTGAGCTCGGCGACCGTCGCCTCCCACGCGGGGGAGCCGGGCGCGAGTTCGACCACCTTCGCGGTCCACGCGACCAGCCGCCCGCCCTTGTCCTTGCTGCGGACGACGACGACCGCGTCGCCCCCGTCGACGAGCCCGGGCAACGGCTGCTCACCGGGCCCGTCGCCGACCAGACAGGCCCCGCCGTCGTGCCACACGTGCCACAGGGCCCGGGTGGGCGCCTCGGCGCCCGGCGCCTCGTGCGCCGGCACGCCGCCGCTCCGTACCCAGATCAGCCCGGACTTCTTCGTGGCCTCCTCGACGAGGGCCCGGTCGAGCAGCTGTTCCGTCATGGGCCCAGCCTATCCAGGGGCGCGCGGCGGCCGCCCGGTGCGCTCAGAGCCAGCCGTTGCGCTTGAGGATCCGGTGGATCGACAGACACATCCCGACCGTGGCGCCCAGCACCAGCGGGTAGCCGAACTTCCAGTGCAGCTCCGGCATGTAGTCGAAGTTCATGCCGTACACGCCACAGACCATCGTCGGTACGGCGATGATCGCGGCCCAGGAAGTGATCTTGCGCATGTCCTCGTTCTGCGTCACGGACGCCTGCGCGAGGTTGGCCTGGAGGATGGAGTTGAGCAGTTCGTCGAAGCCGAGGACCTGTTCCTGGACGCGGGCGAGGTGGTCGGCGACGTCGCGGAAGTACTTCTGGATGTCCGGGTCGATCAGCCGCATCGGGCGCTCGCTCAGCAGCTGCATGGGGCGCAGCAGCGGGGAGACGGCCCGCTTGAACTCCAGTACTTCGCGCTTGAGTTGGTAGATGCGGCCGGCGTCCGTGCCGCGCGGGGTGCCCTTGCGGCCCGGCGAGAAGACCTCGGTCTCCACCTCGTCGATGTCGTCCTGCACGGCGTCCGCGACCGCGATGTACCCGTCGACGACGTGGTCGGCGATGGCGTGCAGCACGGCGGAGGGACCCTTGGCGAGCAGCTCGGGGTCGTCCTGCAGCCGGTGCCGCAGCGCCCGCAGCGAGCCCTGCCCGCCGTGCCGGACGGTGATGAAGAAGTCCCGCCCGGTGAAGCACATGACCTCGCCGGTCTCCACGATCTCGCTGGTGGCGGTGAGTTCGTCGTGCTCGACGTAGTGGATGGTCTTGAAGACGGTGAACAGGGAGTCGTCGTAGCGCTCCAGCTTGGGCCGCTGGTGGGCCTGGACGGCGTCCTCGACGGCCAGCGGGTGCAGCCCGAACTCGCCCGCGATACCGGCGAATTCGGCCTCCGTGGGCTCGTGCAGGCCGATCCACACGAAGCCGCCGTCGCGGTGCACCAGCCGCATCGCCTCCTGGGGCGTCAGCGGCTCGGGGGTCTGGACGCGGGCACCGTCGCGGTAGACGGCGCAGTCGACCACGGCGGAGTTGGTCCCGGGGGCGCGGGTGTGGTCGTACGAGCCACTGTCCTTGCGCAGCGAGGGACGAGGGCGGACTGCGGCACGCAGGTCACGGATCATCGACATGACGGGCTCCTTCGCAACGGAGGCGACCGACGACGGTTGGAACTACCCGGAATGGGGACGTCCTGACTGCGGATGTTTGGCACGTCCACAAAGCGGGGAGCACCGCACCGTCGCGGTGGCAGCTTCGCTACTGATTCAGATCAGACAGATCGGATGGATCAGACGGAAACGAAGCGCTCTTCCGTGGTGCACCGGGACAACGCTGACACGTATGCACACGTTTGCAGGAGGAAGCAGCCGACAGAGCTACGGGAGCCGGGGAGCGGCTGGAACCAGCTACAGAACTTCAGCGACCGGAAGAGCGGGTGGTACTGCCAGGTCGACTTCGGTCCATTGCAGCCCCACCTCCTCCGGTCGGTCCCCCGTGAGGGACGATCCATCCCCCCGTGGGGGAGCTGGCTCCCCCACGGGGGGAAGACAGTCAGTCTCAGTGCGTCGGAGCTTGAGAGCGACGCTTCTGCGTGCTGTCCCGACCAGCGGCCAAGACTATCAGCGCACTGAAGCGTCAAGCCGCCGCTTTGCCCGTTACTGACGAGTTCTATGCTCGGCTCATGGCTGATGTTCTTCCTTTGGTCGAGGCCCGGTTGCGCTCCGCGCTGGGCGAACCCGACGCCCGGGCCGCGGTCACCTTCCTCGGCACCGACCGCATCGAAGTGCTGCGCTTCACAGAGGGTGACGTCGTCCGCTACGCCACGCTCGGTATGTCCGCCCAGCCGATGGCGGACCCCACGGCGGTTCTCGCCGACCCGGTGAAGGGTCCGCGCGCGGAGCTGGTCCTGTCCGTCCGCCCCGGCGTCGCCGACACCGACAAGGTGCTCCGCCCGCTCGCCGTGCTCGCCGCGTCCCCGCAGGTCGAGGGGCTGATCGTGGCCCCCGGTGCCTCGCTCGACGTGGGCGGGGCGCTGTGGCCCGGCGCACCGTTCACCTCGGTCCTGGTCGCGGAGTCCGGTGGCCTGGTCGAGGACCTGGAGCTGGACGCGCCCGCCGATCCCGTACGGTTCCTGCCGCTGCTCCCGATGACGCCGAACGAGGCCGCGTGGAAGCGCGTGCACGGCGCCGGGGCCCTTCAGGAACGCTGGCTGAACGGCGGAACGGACCTGCGTGATCCCTCGCGCAAGTCCGTTCCGCTGGATTGAGCACTTCTCGCCCGTCTTTTCCCGCCGACCTGAGACCAGGTCGGTTTCCTGGCTGAAAACAGTCAGTTGGCGAACACGGTCACGCTGTCCTCGGTGGCGTGCTTCGGCTGGAGCTCCTCGGCCTCGTGGGAGAGCGCGTTCCGTCGTACGTA
This sequence comes from Streptomyces sp. NPDC007896, assembly GCF_042959425.1. Lineage (NCBI taxonomy): Bacteria > Bacillati > Actinomycetota > Actinomycetes > Kitasatosporales > Streptomycetaceae > Streptomyces > Streptomyces sp. NPDC007896. The sequence continues at coordinate 249,352 of NZ_JBIBKX010000004.1, forward strand.
GACCACGACCGCGCCGATCACGGCGGTGATCGCGGCGACCACGAACGGGATGTGGATGTTGCTCCACTCCTCGATCTTCGGCGCGAAGTAGGGCGCGGCCGCGGCGGCGAACCACCGGACGAAGTTGTAGCCGGCGCTCGCCACCGGGCGGGGCGCGTCCGACACGCCGAGCGCCAGCTCGGTGTAGACGGTGTTGTTCACGCCGATGAAGGCGCCCGACAGGATCGTGCAGACCACGGCCGCGGTGTGGTTGCCGTACCCGAGTACGAGCACGTCGGCGGCGAGCAGGACCAGGGAGCCGCCCAGCACCTTGAGCGAGCCGAACCGTGCCTGCATCCGCGGCGCCACGATCACCGAGAAGACGGCGAGCAGCAGGCCCCAGCAGAAGAACACGGCGCCCGACTTGTAGGGGGTCATGTTCAGCACGAACGGGGTGAAGGCCAGCACGGTGAAGAACGTGTAGTTGTAGAAGAACGCCGACACGGCCGCCGAGGCGAGGCCGCCGTGGCCGAGTGCCTTGATCGGGTCGAGCAGTGAGGTCTTCTTCGCGGGCCTCGGCTGCTCCTTCAGGAACGCCGTGATGCACAGGAAGCCGACCGCCATCAGGAACGCGGTGCCGAAGAAGGGGTAGCGCCAACTGGCGTTGCCGAGCAGGGCGCCGAGCAGCGGCCCGCACGCCATGCCGAGGCCGAGCGCGGACTCGTAGAGCAGGATCGCCGCGGCGCTGCCGCCCGCCGCCGCGCCGACGATGACGGCGAGGGCGGTGGAGACGAACAGTGCGTTGCCCAGGCCCCAGCCGGCCCGGAAGCCGACGAGTTCGCCGACCGAGCCGGACGTGCCCGCGAGCCCCGCGAAGACCACGACGAGCGCGAGGCCGAGCAGCAGGGTCTTCTTGCCGCCGATGCGGCTGGAGACGAAGCCGGTCACCAGCATCGCGACCGCGGTGATCAGGAAGTACGAGGTGAAGAGCAGTGAGACCTGGCTCGGGGTGGCGTCCAGGCCCTTGGCGATGGAGGGCAGGATCGGGTCGACGAGCCCGATGCCCATGAAGGCGACGACGGACGCGCCGGCGGTCGCCCAGACGGCCTTCGGCTGCCGCAGGATGCTGCCCGCACCGGCGTCGAACGTGTCCCCCTCGGCGGGACCTCCCATGTTGTTGATCATGCTCGCTCCTCGACTGCGTAGGGAGAGATCGGTGGCCGTGGATCGATGGCTAGATCGTTGGCATATACACATAATAAGTTAGAAGGGCTAATTAATGCAAGCCGCATCTAGTTCCATCGGGTGACCGGCGCGCTCCGGACGGGTGATCGTCCTTGACGCGGCGAAAGACGGGGAGGACCGTTGGGCCCTATGAGGGGCGAACCCAGTTGCCCGAAGTGTGGTGGCCGGGTCAGGGCTCCCGGCCTCTTTGCCGACTCCTGGCAGTGCGATGTGCACGGGACCGTGTATCCGCTGCAGCCCGTGATCCCGCCCAGCGTCGAGGCCCTCGGTGTAGTGGTGCACCGTGCCCGGGTGCCGGTGTGGATGCCGTGGCCGCTGCCGGTCGGCTGGCTGTTCACCGGCGCGGCATTCGCCGGTGACGATCGCAGCGGAGGGCGCGCGACGGCCGTGGCCTGCTCGGGCCCCGGACCGCTCGGCGGTGTCGGGGAGCTGATCCTCGTCGCCGAGGAGCTCGGCGTCGGCCTCGGCGCGCGGTACGCGGGCATCGACGGACCCGACCCGGGGCCGTACATGAACGTCGAGAAACCACCCCAGGCGAAGGTCCTCGCGGCCGGTCGCCCGACCCCGCTCTGGCATGTGGCCGGCAGCCCCGACGACCGTGCCGTCTTCGCGGGCGAGGCGCTGGGGCTGTGGGTGTGGGCGGTGGTGTGGCCCGAGCAGACGGGGCTGCTGATGTACGACGAACTGGTGCTGACGGATCTGCGGGATGCGGGGGCGGAGGTGGACCTGTTGCCGTGCGGGGCGTTGTCGCCGCGGATCCTGGAGCCGTAGCGCTCCGCTGTGGTGCGGGGGTGCCTTGGACGGGTGGATGCGTGCGGGTTGTCGTCGGCTGAGCGCGCAGTTCCCCGCGCCCCTGGCGGGGCGCTGGAACCATGGCGCGCTCACAGGGCGGGCGTAGGGGGCGCTCGGCGGGTGCGGGTGTGACGGCGGTGCTCCGGAATCCCGTTATCCTTGAGCGGTCCCGCCCATCCCGTCACCGCTTGGAGTCCGCGTCGTGCGCATCGATCTGCACACCCACTCCACCGCGTCCGACGGTACGGACACCCCCGCCGAGCTGGTGCGCAACGCCGGCGCTGCCGGTCTCGACGTCGTCGCGCTGACCGATCACGACACCAGCCGCGGATACGCTGAGGCGCTGGCCGCGCTGCCCGAGGGGCTCACCCTGGTCACGGGCGCCGAGCTCTCCTGCCGCCTCGACGGCGTCAGCATGCACATGCTGGCCTACCTCTTCGACCCCGAGGAGCCCGGGCTGCTCGCCGAACGCGAGCTGGTGCGCGACGACCGCGTGCCGCGCGCCCGGGCCATGGTCGCCAAGCTCCAGGAGCTCGGTGTGCCGGTCACCTGGGAGCAGGTCGCGCGCATCGCGGGCGACGGATCCGTCGGGCGGCCGCACGTCGCCTCCGCCCTGGTCGAGCTGGGGGTCGTGGACAGCGTCTCCGACGCCTTCACGCAGGACTGGCTGGCCGACGGCGGGCGGGCCTACGTGCCCAAGCACGAGACCGACCCCTTCGAGGCGATCCGCCTCGTCAAGGCCGCGGGCGGCGTGACCGTCTTCGCGCACCCGGCCGCCGCCAAGCGCGGCCGGACCGTGCCGGAGTCCGCGATCGCCGACCTGGCCGCCGCCGGCCTCGACGGCATCGAGGTGGACCACATGGACCACGAGCCGGCCACCCGCGCCCGGCTGCGCGGCCTCGCCGCCGACCTGGGACTGCTCGCCACCGGGTCCAGCGACTACCACGGCAGCCGCAAGACCTGTGTGCTCGGGGAGTTCACCACCGACCCCGAGGTGTACGGCGAGATCACCCGGCGGGCGACCGGGGCGTTCCCCGTGCCGGGCACCGGCGGAGCCTGACGCCCGCCTTCACTCCCCAGGTTCCTCGAAGCGCCCGACCAGGCGCCCGGCAAAGCGCCCGACGCAGGCCGTCGTGTGCCTCCGTTCCGCCCGGCGGAACACCTTTCCCCAGCGGTAGCGGCTGATCTCGCCGCGCCGATCTCCCCACCTTCGCAAGGCCTCACACACTCATGTTCGACGTCGCCGTCTTCGGCTCCCTCTTCCTCACCCTCTTCGTCATCATGGATCCCCCCGGGATCACCCCGATCTTCCTCGCGCTCACCGCGGGACGCCCCGCCAAGGTGCAGAAGCGGATGGCCCTCCAGGCCGTCTGCGTGGCGGGCGGAGTGATCGCCGTCTTCGGCCTCCTCGGTCACCAGATCCTCGACTACCTGCATGTGTCCGTGCCCGCGCTGATGATCGCGGGCGGACTGCTGCTCCTGCTGATCGCCCTCGACCTGCTGACCGGCAAGACCGACGAGCCCAAGCAGACCAAGGACGTCAACGTCGCCCTCGTACCGCTCGGCATGCCGCTGCTCGCGGGCCCCGGCGCGATCGTGTCGGTGATCCTCGCGGTCCAGAAGGCCGACACCGTCGGCACGCAGGTGTCCGTGTGGGCCGCGATCCTCGCCATCCACGTCGTCCTGTGGCTGGTCATGCGCTACTCGCTGCTGATCATCCGCGTCATCAAGGACGGCGGTGTCGTGCTGGTGACCCGGCTCGCGGGCATGATGCTGTCCGCGATCGCCGTGCAGCAGATCATCAACGGGATCACCCAGGTGATCCGGGCGAGCTGACCGTGAGCCGGTGAGAACGCGCAAAGCCCCGTACGGCATCGTGCCGTACGGGGCTTTGAAATCTGAAGGCGTCCGCCCGGAGGTGAACTGCTCCGTGACTGCTTCGAACTGCTCTGAACTGTTATGAAGCGGACGATTCGGCCGGGCGGATCCACAGTCGCTGCCCGATGGCGGCGGCCTGCTGAACGATCCGGTTGACGGAGGCGGCGTCTACAACGGTGGTGTCCACGGGCGTGCCGTCGACATCGTCGAGTCGCATGATTTCGAAGCGCATGGGCTTCTCCCTTCGTCTGGTCATCCTCCTGAGGAGAACTACTGGCGTGTGGTGCGCGAGACGTCGGTGCTCCCGCTTCCGTTCGTAGTCAACGGGATGCGTGTTACAAACATTCCCTACGCTAAGGAAATTTTTCGAGAACCTAATTACCGTCCGGTAAGAAGTCTGAAGGAGACTGAACGGGACCAGTTGTGTTCGCAGCGTGACCGCCGGGACAATGGAGGTGATGAACGACGACCACGCGGCGCTCGGCGCCCGCATCGACCGCACGAACGAGCTGCTCCAGCGCATGCTCGCCGAGGTGGCGAAGACGCCCTCGACCCATGCGATCTTCGTCGACGCCGGATACCTGTACGCGGCCGCGGGGCGGCTCGTCGCCGGGACCGAGGACCGCCGCGCCTTCGACCTCGACGCCGAAGGCCTCATCGAGGCGCTCATCGACAAGGCCCGCACCATCTTCGCCGACAGCAGGCTGCTGCGCGTCTACTGGTACGACGGCGCGCGCCGTCGGATCCACACCGCGGAACAGCAGTCGATCGCCGAACTCCCGGACGTGAAGGTCCGGTTGGGCAACCTCAACGCCAACAACCAGCAAAAGGGCGTCGATTCCCTCATCCGCTCCGACCTGGAGTCCCTCGCCCGGCACCGCGCCATCAGCGACGCCGCGCTGCTCGGCGGCGACGAGGACCTGGTGTCGGCGGTCGAGGCGGCGCAGGGGTACGGGGCGCGGGTCCACCTCTGGGGCATCGAGGCGCCCGAGGGCCGCAACCAGGCCGAGCCGCTGCTGTGGGAGGTCGACAGCCAGCGCACGTTCGACCTCGAATTCTTCAAGCCGTACGTGTCCCGGCGCACCTCCGCGACCTACGACCCGACGGCGGCGAGCCGGCCCACCCGCGAGGACGTGCGGTTCGTGGGCGCCCAGATCGCCGCGAAATGGCTGGCCGCGCGGGGGCGCGAGGCGCTGGTGGAGCTGCTGCCCGGCCACCCCTACCTGCCCGGCTCGGTCGACCAGGATCTGCTGGTCGAGGCCGAGGGGCTGCTGCAGTACTCCCTGCGGGGCCAGGCGGACCTGCGCCGCGCGCTGCGGGACGGCTTCTGGGAGCACTTGCAGGCGCAGTACTAGCTCCTACCGGCCCGCCCCCGGTTACTGGTCCGTGTCGTCCCAGAACTCGGCGAGGGCGAGGGCCGTCTGCTCGGGCTGGTCCGTGTTCGGGGAGTGCTCGGCTCCTCGTACGACCGTGCGCCGGGCCTTGAGGCGTACGGCCATGTCGTCCAGGAGCGGCACCGGCCAGGTGTCGTCGAACGCGCCGGACAGCACATGCTTGGGCAGGCGTACGGCGGCCAATTCGGCGACGCGGTCGGGCTCCGTGCACAGCTGACGGCCCGTCGCGATCAGCTGGGCCGGTCGGGTGCGCAGCCAGCGGCGCCGCAGGTCCTCGCGGTCGTCCAGCCCACCGTCGAGATCGCCGGTGTCGGTCTCCTCCGGCGGTTCCATCGCCTGGATGGCGTCCCACACCTGGGCCATGTCCATCACGGCGAGGGCGTCCCGGAGCAGTTTGACGCGCTGCTGCTGGGAGGTGGAGATCTGGGCGGGGCCCGAGGCCATGAGGGTGAGTGAGGCGAAGGGGGCCGGGTCGAGGAGGACGGCGGCGCGGGCGACCAGTCCGCCGAGGGAGTGGCCGACGAGGTGCACGGGGGTGCCGACTGCTGCCGCCTGCGCGAGCACGTCCTTCGCCAACTCGGCCTGTGCGTAGGCCGATTCGTCGTGCTCGGGACCGTCGCTCTCGTACTGCCCGCGGCCGTCCACGGCGACGGTACGGTACCCGCGCGCCGCGAGCGGCTCGTGCAGCGCGATGAAGTCTTCCTTGCTGCCGGTGAAACCCGGCAGCAGCAGCACGGTTCCCTTGAGCTGCGCCTGCGGCGCGGCGTCGAGCGCGGCGAACTCGCCGCGGGTGGTGCGGAGACGGTAGGCACGGACACCGGCGGGCGGCGCGAAGGAGGGGGGCCTGCTCATGCCCCGAGGTTATCGGGCGGGGCTGCGCCCCGGATCCCCGCATGCCCGTAGTTGTCCGGCTGCGGGTGGGAGGGGGCTGATCGCGCAGTTCCCCGCGCCCCTAAGAGCCCCAGCTCGTCCGGTGTGTGAGGACGAGGCCGTCAGGCAACAAACCCACCCGGGGGGTGGGAGAACGCCGATGGCCCGGCCCCACCGCACGTGGGACCGGGCCATCGGGTTGAGGATCAGCTCTCCGCGGGCTCCGCGGCAGCCGCCGCCTTGCGCGTACGCCGACGGGGCGTTGCCGCCTCCGGCGCCGCGTCCGCGGCGACCGCGGGCTCCACGACCTTGCGCGTACGCCGACGCGGCTTGGCCTCCGGCTCGTCAACGGCGGCCGACTGGGCGGGAATCGCCGCCTCGACGGTCTCCGCGACGGCCTTGCGGGTGCGGCGACGGACGGGCTTGGCCGCCACCGCCTCGGCGCTGTCCACGGCCGCTTCGGCGGGCGCCTCGGCCGTGGCCTTGGCCCGCGTACGCCGCGGCTTGGTGGCGGGGACCTCCGGCGCGGCCTCGACCGCGTCCACCACGGCCACCGCCGCCTTGCGCGTACGCCGCGGCTTGGCGGCCGGCGCCTCGGCGACACTCTCCGCCGTGTCGACCGCGACCTCCGCGACCTCCGCGACCTCCGCGGCCTTGCGGGTACGGCGCCGCGGCTTGGCCTCCGGGGCTTCGACGACGGCGGCGGCGGTCTGCGCCGGAATCTCGGCCTCGACGGTCGCGACGGTGTCGACGGTCTCTGCGACGGCCTTGCGGGTGCGGCGACGGACGGGCTTGGCCGCCACCGCCTCGGCGCTGTCCACGGCCGCTTCGGCGGGCGCCTCGGCCGTGGCCTTGGCCCGCGTACGCCGCGGCTTGGTGGCGGGGACCTCCGGCGCGGCCTCGACCACGCCCTCGGCCGCGTCGACGACGGCCTCGGCGGCCTTGCGGGTACGGCGATGAACCGGCTTGGCCGGAGCCTCCGCGACGGCCTCGGCGACGGCTTCCACGGCGGGCGCGGATTCCGCGACCACGGCGACGGTCTCGACCGGGGCGGGAGCGGCCTCCGCCGTCTTGCGGGTCCGACGGCGACGCGGCTTCGCGACCGCGTCCTCCGGTGTGGCCTCGATCGCGCCCTCGGCCGTGGCGACCGCGGTCTCCGCGGCCTGCGGGGCCTCGCTCACCGGCGGCTCGGAGACCGTGGCGGCAGCCGCCACCGTCTCCGCCGTACCCCCGACGCGCGTACGGCGACGGCGGCGCGGGGTGCGGGGCTCGGTGGCCTCCGCGGCGGCGGGCTCGGTGGTTGCCTCCGGAGTCGGCGTCGTGGACGTCTCCTCCAGCGTGGCGCCGTTGCGCGTACGGCGACGGCGGCGGGGCGTGCGCGCCGGGCGCTCACGCTCGCGCTCCACGGGCGCCGGCGCCGACGAACGGCCACCGCGGCCGCGCGGACCGCCACGCCCGCCGGTCTCGCCGAGGTCCTCGACCTCTTCGGCCGCGAGGCCGGCGCGAGTGCGCTCGGAACGCGGCAGGACACCCTTGGTGCCGGCCGGGATGCTCAGTTCCTCGAAGAGGTGCGGGGACGTGGAGTACGTCTCCGGCGGGTTCCCGAAGCCGAGGTCCAGCGCCTTGTTGATGAGCTGCCAGCGCGGGATGTCGTCCCAGTCGACGAGGGTGATCGCGATGCCCTTGGCGCCCGCGCGGCCCGTACGGCCGATGCGGTGCAGGTACGTCTTCTCGTCCTCGGGGGACTGGTAGTTGATGACGTGGGTGACACCCTCGACGTCGATGCCGCGGGCGGCGACGTCGGTGCAGACGAGGACGTCGACCTTGCCGTTGCGGAACGCGCGCAGTGCCTGCTCGCGGGCGCCCTGGCCGAGGTCGCCGTGGACCGCGCCGGAGGCGAAGCCGCGCTGCTGGAGCTGGTCGGCGAGGTCCGCCGCCGTCCGCTTGGTGCGGCAGAACACCATCGCGAGCCCGCGGCCGTCGGCCTGCAGTATGCGCGCGACCAGCTCGGGCTTGTCCATGTTGTGCGCGCGGTAGATGAACTGCGCGGTGTTGCGGACCGTCGCGCCCTCGTCGTCCGGCGCCGTGGCGCGGATGTGCGTGGGCTGCGACATGTAGCGACGCGCGAGACCGATGACCGCACCCGGCATGGTCGCCGAGAACAGCATGGTCTGACGGCGGGCCGGCAGCATGTTCATGATCTTCTCGACGTCGGGCAGGAAGCCCAGGTCGAGCATCTCGTCGGCCTCGTCGAGGACGAGCGCCTTGATGTGCTTGAGGTTGAGCTTCTTCTGGCCCGCGAGGTCCAGCAGTCGGCCCGGGGTGCCGACGATGACGTCGACGCCCTTCTTGAGGGCCTCGACCTGCGGCTCGTACGCCCGGCCGCCGTAGATGGCGAGAACGCGTACGTTGCGGACCTTGCCGGCGGTCAGCAGGTCGTTGGTCACCTGGGTGCACAGCTCGCGCGTCGGGACGACGACGAGGGCCTGCGGGGCGTCGGTGAGCTGTTCGGGCTGGGCCCGGCCCGCCTCGACGTCCGCGGGGACGGTGACACGCTCGAGGAGCGGGAGGCCGAAGCCCAGCGTCTTGCCGGTGCCGGTCTTGGCCTGGCCGATGACGTCGGAGCCCGAAAGGGCTACGGGGAGCGTCATCTCCTGGATGGGGAAGGGGGTGATGATGCCGACGGCTTCAAGGGCTTCGGCCGTCTCGGGAAGGATTCCGAGCTCTCGGAAAGTCGTAGTCAGGGTGCTGCCTCTTCTGTGTACGCGGTGCGAGGCGAGCGCGGGGGTCGTGTCGGGGACCGTGCCGGGGACGTCGGCCGCTCTTGACGGGCGGGCCGAGTGGCATGGGACCACTGCCGACGCTCGAGCTCTCGTACCGCTGAGGGTTCCCTCCGGATGTCGTACGCGATGTGCCGTACGGACGAGGAGGGCTGTCGGGTCGGAGCCGATCGGGCCACCGACCGGGCATCCTCATTCGTGCGGCCCGTCGAATACTCGCCGGGCGCATTACCACCATACCCCGGAATCGCGCATATGCGATGGCCGATTTGGTCACGTAGTCGTCGTCACACTGATTGACCAGGGACTTCCCTGTTGCGTCGAGCGGGCTATTGTGCGCTTCATGACGACGCCTGACAACGCCGCTGACCAGTCCGCCGAGGCCACCGACAAGACCGCCCCCGCGGCCACCGGAGTCGCCGCGCAGAACTGGGACACGGCCGCCGCCGACCCTCAGTACCGCGCCGCGGTCGTGGACCTGCTCGGAGCGCTCGCGTACGGCGAGTTGGCGGCGTTCGAGCGGCTCGCGGAGGACGCCAAGCTGGCCCCGACGCTCAGTGACAAGGCGGAGTTGGCGAAGATGGCGTCGGCCGAGTTCCACCACTTCGAGCGGCTGCGGGACCGGCTCGCCTCGGTCGGCGCGGAGCCGACCGACGCGATGGAACCGTTCGTCGCCGCGCTCGACGGCTTCCACCGGCAGACGGCCCCCTCGGACTGGCTGGAGGGCCTCGTCAAGGCGTTCGTCGGCGACTCGATCGCCAGTGACTTCTACCGGGAGGTCGCCGCACGCCTCGACGCCGACACACGCGGGCTCGTGCTCAGCGTCCTCGACGACACCGGGCACGCGAGCTTCGCCGTCGAGAAGGTGCGCGCCGCCATCGACGCGGACCCGCGCGTGGGCGGCCGGCTCGCGCTGTGGGCGCGGCGGCTGATGGGCGAGGCGCTGTCGCAGTCGCAGCGGGTCGTCGCGGACCGCGACGCGCTGTCGACGATGCTCGTGGGCGGTGTGGCGGACGGGTTCGACCTCGCGGAGGTCGGCCGGATGTTCTCGCGGATCACCGAGGCCCACACCAAGCGGATGGCGGCACTGGGCCTGGCTGCCTAGACCCGGTCTCCCCGGTTTCCTCGACTGTCTCGGGGCTTGTCGTCCTCAGGAGTCTCGCCGTCGCCCGCTTCGGTCACGCCGTCGCGGAGCGGCGGCGAAATCTTTCCGCGGGGCGCAGCAGGAGCGACAGCAGCGCGGCGCAGACGATCGCGGCGCCGGCGAGGATGACCAGGAAGTGGCCGGATCCGAGCGCCGTGTGCGTCAGGAAGGCCCCGAACAGGGCTCCGGCGACACCGGTCGACAGGACCAGGCCGCGGCTCGGCAGCCGGTGCGGCAGTCGGTACGCCGCCCACCACGCCAGGGCGAGACCGAGCATCGCGGCGCCGAGCGCTTCCAAGAACATGGTGGGGGTCCCTCCCGCACGGCCGGTGCAAATCGGTCGTAGCGGGTCTACCCCCGACGTGCGGAACGCAATCCTCCCCTGTGGATGTTCTGTGCTCCATCCGGGGTGGTGAGACCACGTGTACGGGCCCGACACGACGCGCGCGCAGGGGCCGCGCGGAGGGGCCTGTTCCGCGCATGCGAAGGGGCCCGGCGACAGTGTCACCGGGCCCCTTCCGCTCGCCTGAACTACAGCGCGCTGAATCCCACCTTGCGCTGCGTGGGCTCGCCGAGCTCCACGTACGCGAGGCGGTCGGCCGGAACCAGGACCTTGCGGCCGTGGTCGTCCACGAGGCTCAGCAGCTGCGACTTGCCGGCCAGCGCCTCGGACACCGCGCGCTCGACCTCTTCCGGGGTCTGACCGCTCTCCAGAACGATCTCGCGGGGCGCGTGCTGCACGCCGATCTTGACCTCCACGGCTTTGTCCCTCCGACGGTCAGTCATGTGCGCGTCTCTCCGCGCCGTACGCTGCACACATTAGCCCGGTGAGGGGACGTGCACGTTCCGGCCGAGAACGCCAAGAGCGAACAGCGGACGGGAACAAAGAGACGGTCGGGCGTGCGTCAGTGGTGATCGGTGCCGTGCAGCGGGAAACCCGCGATACCCCGCCAGGCCAGTGAGGTCAGCAGCTGCACCGCCTGGTCGCGCGGGACGCTGCGGTCGCTGTGCAGCCAGGAGCGGGCCACCACCTGTGCCAGGCCGCCCAGGCCCGAGGCCAGGAGCATCGACTCGGCACGCGAGAGACCCGTGTCCTCCGCGATGACGTCGCAGATCGCCTCCGCGCACTCGTGCGTGACCTTGTCGACGCGTTCGCGGACCGCGGGCTCGTTCGTCAGGTCGGACTCGAAGACGAGCCGGAAGGCGCCGCCGTCGTCCTCGACGTACGCGAAGTAGGCGTCCATCGTGGCGCGGACGCGCAGCGAGTTGTCCGTGGTGGACGCGAGCGCCGTCCGTACCGCCTGCAGCAGGGACTCGCAGTGCTGGTCCAGCAGCGCGAGGTACAGGTCGAGCTTGCCCGGGAAGTGCTGGTAGAGAACCGGCTTGCTGACGCCCGCGCGCTCGGCGATGTCGTCCATGGCGGCCGAGTGATACCCCTGCGCAACGAATACTTCCTGGGCGGCGCCGAGGAGCTGGTTGCGTCGGGCACGGCGCGGCAGGCGAGTGCCCCGCGGGCGTGCCGCCTCTGTCTGCTCGATGGCTGTCACGCCGCCTCCCAAAATTGTCCACATGCGGTGTGCGCCGCGCCGCCATCGTACTTTTCGGTAACCCCGCTGTGCGCGGTGCGAGCGCAGAATTTCACGGACCGGACGCGTGCGATAACGACACAGAGGGTGACGAACAGGGTGAGAAGGGCGTGAAGCCGTGCCGGATACCGCTGGTCGGCGGGGTCCGGTCACATGGGGTCATCCCCTGTAGTCGTCCTCGTTGAGCCGCACGACCCTGGCCTGCTCGGCGAGGTCGGCCTCGTTGGCGTTGAGGGGGTCACCGGGGGGTTCCGGGTCGATGTCGTCCACCGGATCCAGTTCGCTGAGCTGCTCGGCGAGATCCGCCTCCGGGGCTTCCGGGTCAACGATCTCCCGGAACCGGTCGTCGAAAGTCTCGGGGTCTGTCGGGTCGACTGTCATGGTTCCTCTTCCCGAGCGGTGCGAGTGCGCTCCTGGTGTACGGATCCTGAGGTTCGGATCCTGGCGTACGTACGAGTGCCCTCGTTCGAAGCCTAGGAGACACCCGATCGAGGCGCTAGACGATCCGCGCACGATCTGTGACAGCGAACACATGAACCACTGCGTGATCGTCTCGTAACATTGCCGCATGTCTTCGACCGAGCTGCCCGCCGCGCTGGCCACCACCGTCACGCCGAGGGTCGGGACCGTCCGGGTCGCGGAGGGGGAGCGCCTGCGATCGGTCGGTCTGCCCGGGATCACCCTGACCGTGCGTTCGAGACCACCCGTGCGCGAAGGACTGCCGCCCGCCCTGTACGTCCATGGGCTGGGCGGTTCCTCGCAGAACTGGTCGGCGCTGATGCCACTGCTCGACGGGCTCGTGGACAGCGAGGCGCTCGATCTGCCCGGCTTCGGGGACTCGCCGCCGCCGGACGACGGCAACTACTCGGTGACCGGGCACGCGCGCGCGGTCATCCGTTATCTCGACGCGGCCGAGCGCGGCCCCGTGCACCTCTTCGGGAACTCGCTCGGCGGAGCGGTCGCGACGCGCGTCGCCGCCGTACGCCCCGACCTGGTCGAGACGCTCACCCTGATCTCGCCCGCGCTCCCGGAGATCCGTGCGCAGCGCACCGCGTGGCCGACCGCGCTCCTCTCGGTGCCGGGGGTGGCGCGGCTGTTCACCCGGCTCACCAAGGACTGGAGCGCCGAGCAGCGCGTCCGCGGGGTCATGGCGCTCTGTTACGGCGACCCCGGCATGGTGACGGCCGAGGGGTTCCGCGACGCGGTCGAGGAGATGGAGCGGCGGCTCGCGCTGCCCTACTTCTGGGACGCCATGGCGCGTTCGTCGCGCGGCCTCGTGAACGCGTACACGCTGGGCGGCCAGCACGGGCTGTGGCGCCAGGCCGAGCGGGTGCTCGCGCCGACGCTGCTCGTCTACGGCGGCCGTGACCAGCTCGTCGCCTACCGCATGGCCCGGCGCGCGGCGCGCGCCTTCCGCGACTCCCGGCTGCTGTCGCTGCCCGACGCGGGGCATGTCGCGATGATGGAGTACCCGGAGACGGTGGCCTCGGCGTTCCGCGAACTCCTCGCGGAATCAGGCGAGTTGACCTCCCCTGCCGGCGCGGACGCGGGGAGCTGAGGCGGGGCGTGGGACGTCACAGTCGCCGGGGGCGGGCCGGTAAGAGCGACACGGGGGAGATGCCGAGGGTTCCGGCACCCGGTGCCGCACCGGGCACGGCTCAAGGGGTGGCGCCGGGTACGGGTCCGGCGGCGACCTCGCCGCAGGGGGCCACGCGCGGCCCCCTGGGCCCACAGCCACCGGGGCCTCGACGCCCCGCGCCGAGCGGCACTCCGCCGTCCGGAGTTCCCCGCCCCCAGGACGGGACTCCGGCGCACGGTGTGCCGCGCTTTCCGGATGGGACTCCGGCGCATGGTGTGCCGCGCTTTCCGGATGGGACTCCGGCGCATGGTGTGCCGCGCTTTCCGGATGGGACTCCGGCGCACGGTGTCCCGCGCTATCCCGATGGCACGCCGGCCCATGGCATCCCGCGGATGGTGAACGGGACCCCGTCGCAGGGCGTTCCGCGTCTCCAGGACGGGACTCCGGCCCGCGGCGTGCCGCGCTATCCGGACGGGACCCCGGCCCACGGTGTGCCGCGTCTTCCGGACGGGACCCCCGCGCACGGTGTCCCGAGGTTCGCCGATGGGACGCCCGCGCACGGCATCCCCCGTATGACGGGCGGTACGCCCGCTCGTGAGGTGCCCCGGTCGCCGGACGGCACCCCCGTGCGTGGGGTGCCCCAGGCGCGTGCGGGACACCCCGAGCAGCGTGAACCCGGCGGTGGCTGGGGCGAGTTCAGGGGTGGCCCGCGGATGGCGGGGGCCGCGGACGGCGGGCCTCAGGCCATGCCGCAGGGGGCGCCCCAAGGCATGCCCCAGGGGGCGCCCGGACCGCGCATCCCCCGGCAGCGGCAGGAGGCCGACGCCGGACTCGGGCCCGGCCCGGGGCTCCGGCAGGTCTACGTCGACGCCTTCGACGAGAGCGAGAACGAGAGCGAGAACGGGCGCAGGGACGGGAGCGACGAGCCGGGGACCGAGGAGGCGGAGAAGGGCAAGGGCGTCAAGGGGCGGGCGTTCACCGGAATCGCCGCGGCCGCCGTCACCACCGTGCTCGCCGTAGTGGTCGCCGGACAGGTGGCCGCCGGGCGGCACGACGCCACCGCGCAGACGCAGTCCGCCGGCGGTGGACTGGACGCCCGCGCGTCCACCTCGCCGGGGGGCACCGGGTCGACCCCGTCCGTGACGCCGAGCGCGACACCGCTGACGTACGACCAGAAGATGGGTGTGAAGTACGCGCTCAGCGCCACCCTCAAGGGCTCGGGGAAGTTCGACGCCGTCCCCGGGTTCGACAAGGCGCCCGGAAAGGGGCAGAAGTACACGTACCGGGTGGATGTGGAGCGGGGTCTCGGCCTCGACGCCGCCCTCTTCGCGCAGGCCGTGCAGAAGACGCTGAACGACAAACGGAGTTGGACCCACAACGGCGCCCGTACCTTCGAACGCATCTACACCGGCAAGCCCGACTTCGTGATCACGCTGGCCAGCCCCGGCACCACCGCCGAGTGGTGTGCCAAGTCCGGGCTGGACACGACCGAGGACAACGTGTCGTGCGACTCGGCCTCCACCGAGCGCGTGATGATCAACGCGTACCGCTGGGCGCAGGGCTCCAAGACCTACGGTGACGCGATTCACCCGTACCGGCAGATGCTCATCAACCACGAGGTCGGCCACCGCCTCGGATACGGCCATGTCACCTGCGGCAAGGACGGCGAGCTCGCGCCCGTCATGCAGCAGCAGACCAAGTTCCTCGACCATGACGGAATCCACTGTCGGGCCAACCCCTGGCCCTACCCGGGGAGTTGACGGAGGGGCCGCGGGGGGCCACTGGGGCCACGTTGACATGCTCCGAAAGTTCGTTCATATTTCTGCGCATGTGGTCTAGTCATGCCGTCCGTCGCGCCGCCATCGAGCTGGCGCTGATTGGTGTGACCGCGCTCTGTGTGGCAGACATCCTCTGTCGCTGACGCCCGCCCTTGGCGTGTGCGTCGTGCTTCCGCTTCCGTCGTGACCGTAGGTGACCGTATTGGTCACTGGTTCTCCGACTTCGCGACCTTTTTGACGACCTGACGCCGGGGCAGACGTCCGTTCACTTCTGTCTCACTCCTCGTCAATCCGTCTCATTATTCGAGAGGTCGTCTTCCGATGCGTCAACCGTCCGTCATAGCCCGCCGCGTGGCCGCGGCATCCGTCACCCTGGTCGTGGCAGCGGGCGCGGCCGCCTGCGGGCCGAAGGACAACGATGCCAAGGGCGCCGGTGGCGACTCGAAGCCCCAGAAGGGAGGCACGCTCACCGTCCTCAACGCGGGCCCGCAGGAGGACTTCGACCCGGCGCGCCTCTACACCTCCGGTGGCGGCAACGTCCCCTCCCTCGTCTTCCGTACGCTGACCACGCGCAACCGCGAGAGCGGCGCCGCCGGTGCCAAGGTCGTCCCCGACCTCGCCACCGACACCGGCCGCCCGAGCGAGAACGCGACCGTGTGGACGTACACCCTGAAGAAGGGCCTCAAGTACGAGGACGGCACGCCGATCACCTCCGCCGACATCAAGTACGGCATCGAGCGCTCCTTCGCGGCCGAGCTCTCCGGCGGCGCCCCCTACCTGCGGGACTGGCTGATCGGTGGCGCCGACTACCAGGGGCCGTACAAGGACAAGAAGGGCCTCACCTCGATCGAGACCCCGGACGACCTGACCATCGTCTTCCACCTCGACAAGCCCGAGGGCGAGTTCCCCTACCTCGCCACGCAGACCCAGTTCACGCCCGTCCCGAAGGCCAAGGACAACGGCACGAAGTACGAGCAGCACCCGATCTCCTCCGGCCCGTACAAGGTCGTCAAGAACGAGAACGACGGCGAGCGGATCACCCTGGAGCGCAACCCGTACTGGTCCGCGGCGACCGACGCCGAGCGCAAGGCCTACCCGGACAAGATCGACGTACGGTCGGGCCTGGACTCCTCCGTGATCAACCAGCGGCTGTCCGCGTCCCAGGGCGCGGATGCCGCCGCCGTCACCACGGACACCAACCTCGGTCCGGCCGAGCTGGCCAAGGTGACGGGTGACAAGGCGCTGGCGGCACGCGTCGGCACCGGGCACTTCGGCTACACCAACTACATCGCCTTCAACCCGAAGGTGAAGCCGTTCGACGACCCGAAGGTGCGGCAGGCGATCGCATACGCCGTCGACCGTTCGTCGGTGATCAACGCGGCGGGTGGTTCATCGCTGGCCGAGGCCGCGACCACGTACCTGCCCAACCAGAAGTCCTTCGGCTACACGCCCTACGACCACTTCCCGGCGGGCGCCTCCGGCAACCCGGCCAAGGCCAAGGAGCTGCTGAAGGAGGCGGGTCACCCGAACGGGATCACCGTCACCCTCACGCACTCCAACGACAAGGACTTCGAGACCAGCCCGGAGATCGCGACCGCCCTCCAGGACGCCCTGAAGAAGGCCGGTATCACGGTCAAGCTCCAGGGCCTGGAGATCAACGACTACAAGGACAAGATCCACAGCGTCAAGAGCGAGCCGGGCTTCTTCCTCGCCCACTGGGGTGCCGACTGGCCCTCCGGCGGTCCCTTCCTGGCTCCGATCTTCGACGGCCGTCAGATAGTCAAGGACGGCGCGAACTTCAACACCGGCCTCCTCGACGACAAGTCCGTCAATGACGAGATCGACGCGATCAACAAGTTGACGAATCTCGACGAGGCCGCGGGGCGCTGGGGCGCACTGGACAAGAAGATCGGCGAGCAGGCCCTGACCGTGCCGCTGTTCCACCCCGTCTACAAGCGCCTGTACGGCAGCGCGGTCAAGAACATCGTGATCAGTGACTGGACCGGCGTGCTGGACATCTCCCAGGTCGCGGTGAAGTAGCGCCGTGAGCGAGGCAATCGTCGCCGCTCAGGCCCCCGGGACGGACCCCGCGTCCGTCCCGGGGGCCTCGGGGGCCCGTCAGTTCTGGCGGCGGCTGCGCACGCAGCGCGCCGCCCTCGTCGCGGCGGCCGTCGTCGCGCTGCTCGTCCTGCTCGCACTCGCCGCCCCGCTGCTCACGGCGATCGAGGGCCAGGATCCGACCACCTACCACCCGTCCCTGATCGACTCCGCGCGCGGCGGTGTTCCGGTGGGCTCGTTCGGCGGCGTCAGCGGCGACCACTGGCTCGGCGTCGAACCGCAGACCGGCCGCGACCTCTTCGCCCGGCTCGTGTACGGCGCCCGGGTCTCGCTGGGAGTCGCGCTGGGCGCGACCGTCGTACAGGTCCTCGTCGGTGTGGTGGTGGGCGTCGCGGCCGCACTCGGCAACCGATGGATCGATCAACTGTTGAGCCGGATCACCGACATCTTCGTCGCGATGCCGTTGATGATCATGTCGCTGGCCCTGCTGGCGATCGTGCCCAGCAGCTTCCCGCGGCCCTTGCTGGTCGCGCTCGTCATCGGCCTGATCGCCTGGGGCAACACCGCGAAGATCGTGCGCGCCCAGACCCTCACCCTCAAGGGGCTGGACTACGTCTCCGCCGCGCGGCTCAGCGGCTGGAACACCTGGCGCATCGCCCGCCGCGAACTCCTGCCCGGACTGGCCGCCCCCGTCATCACCTATGCCGCGCTCCTCGTGCCGATGAACATCTCCGCCGAGGCCGCGCTGTCCTTCCTCGGCGTCGGAGTGAAGCCCCCGACGCCGTCCTGGGGGCAGATGCTCACGGCCGCCGATGTCTGGTACCAGGCGGCCCCGCAGTACCTGCTGCTGCCCGCCGGCGCGCTCCTGGTGACCGTGCTGTCCCTGACCGTCCTCGGCGACGGTGTCCGCACTGCCCTGGACCCGCGCGCCGCCTCGCGCCTGCGCGTCGGCACGGGCCGCAAGCGGGAGGCCAAGGCGGACGCGAACACCAAGAAGGCAACGGCGGACGCGAGCGCCAAGAAGGCCACGGCGGACGCGAGTGCCAAGAAGGCCACGGCGGACGCGAGTGCCAAGAAGGCCACGGCGGACGCGAGTGCCAAGCAGGCAACGGCGGACGCGAACGTCGCCAAGGAGGCCAAGGCATGAGCGGCTTCGGAGGATTCGTCCTGCGCCGCGCCGTCGGCACCGTGATCACCCTGCTCGCCATCTCGGTGATCGTCTACGTCGTCTTCTACGCCACCCCCGGCAACGTCGCCCAGATCACCTGCGGCCCGCGCTGCTCTCCGGAACAAGTGCACCAGGTCGCCCAGCAGTTGAGGCTCGACGACCCGCTGTATGTGCGCTACTGGCACTTCCTGCAGGGCATCCTCGTCGGCCAGGACTTCTCCACCGGCACCTCGATGGAGCACTGCTCGGCTCCCTGTCTCGGCCTGTCGTACCAGGGCGACACCCAGGTCACCCAGCTGATCCTGGCGAAGCTGCCGGTCAGTCTGTCCCTCGTGTTCGGCGCGATGGTGCTGTGGCTGATCCTCGGCGTCGGCACCGGCATCCTCTCCGCGTGGCGGCGCGGCCGGCTCACCGAGCGCCTGCTGACCGGCATCACCCTCGCGGGCGTCGCCACGCCGGTCTTCGTGATCGGCCTGGTGCTCATGATCGTCGTCTGCGGTCAGCTGCAACTACTGCCCTTCCCGCAGTACGTCAGCCTCACCGACGACCCCGAACAGTGGGCCTGGAACCTGCTGCTGCCCTGGCTCTCCCTCGCCCTCATCGAGGCCGCCGCGTTCGCCCGGCTCACCAGGGCCGCGATGCTGGAGACCCTCGCCGAGGATCACATCCGGACCTTCCGGGCGTACGGCGTCGGCGAGCGGTCGATCATCGGGCGGCACGCGCTGCGCGGGGCGTTCGCGCCGATCATCGCCCTGAACGCCAACAACGTCGGCTCGGCGGTCGGCGGCGCGGTGCTCACCGAGACGCTCTTCGGACTGCCCGGCATCGGACAGGCGCTGGTGCACGCGGTGAACGTCGTCGACCTGCCGGTGGTCGTCGGCATGGTCCTGGTCATCGGCTTCTTCGTGGTCATCGCCAACGCCGTCGCGGACGTGCTGTACGCGGTGGCCGACCGACGGGTGGTGCTCGTATGAGCTTGGTGGACGTCACGGATCTGACGGTCGAGTTCGGGTCCCTGCGCGCTGTGGACGGTCTCTCCTTCAGCCTGGAGCAGGGCGCCGCCCTGGCGCTGGTCGGCGAGTCCGGCTCGGGCAAGTCCACGGTCGCCTCGGCCCTCCTGGGGCTGCACCGCGGTACGGGAGCCGACGTCGGCGGCTCGGTGCGCGTGGCCGACATCGACGTACAGGAGGCGTCCGACGCCGAACTGCGGCGGCTGCGCGGCGGGAAGGCCGCCATGGTCTTCCAGGACCCCCTGTCGTCCCTCGACCCTTACTACGCGGTCGGCGACCAGATCGCCGAGGTGTACCGGGCGCATGTGAAGGCCTCCCGGCGCGCCGCACGCGCGCGTGCCGTCGAGGTGCTCGACCGCGTCGGCATCCCGGACGCCGCGCGCCGGGCGCGCTCCCGCCCGCACGAGTTCAGCGGCGGCATGCGCCAGCGCGCGCTGATCGCGATGGCGCTGACCTGCGAACCCGACCTGCTGATCGCCGACGAGCCGACCACGGCCCTCGACGTGACCGTCCAGGCCCAGATCCTCGACCTGCTGCACACCCTGCGCGAGGAGACCGGAATGGGCCTGCTCCTCGTCACGCACGACGTGGGCGTCGCCGCCGAGAGCGTCGACGAGATCCTGGTCATGCGGCACGGGCGGGCCGTCGAGCACGGCCTCGTCGGCGCCGTCCTGGGGGCGCCCGCGCAGGCGTACACCCAGGAGCTCCTCGGCGCGGTGCCCCGCGTGGACGCGCCGCGCACCGGCTCCGAGGCGACGGAGGAGGTCGTTCTCGAGGCGAGCGGCCTGCGGCGCGAATTCGGACGCGGGAAGAAGGCGTTCGCGGCCGTCGACGACGTGTCGCTGACGATCCACCGGGGCGAGACCCTCGGCATCGTGGGTGAGAGCGGCAGCGGCAAGACCACCCTGGGACGCATGCTCGTGGGGCTGCTGGAGCCCACGGCGGGGGAGATCAAGCCCGGCGGAGGCGTGCGCCCGGACGTCCAGATGGTCTTCCAGGACCCCGTCTCCTCCCTCAACCCGCGCCGCAGCGTGGGCGAGTCGATCGCCGATCCGCTGCGCGCCCGCGGGGAACACGAGGAGGGGCGCATCCGGGGGCGCGTACGGGAACTACTGGAGCGCGTGGGGCTCGAAGCGGCGCACTACGACCGTTACCCGCACGAGTTCAGCGGCGGACAGCGCCAGCGCGTCGGCATCGCCCGGGCGCTCGCCGCCGACCCACGCGTCATCGTCTGCGACGAGCCGGTCTCCGCGCTCGACGTCACCACCCAGGCCCAGGTGGTCGCCCTGCTCGCCGAACTGCAGCGGGAGCTCGGGCTCGCGCTCGTGTTCGTGGCGCACGACCTCGCGGTCGTCCGCCAGGTCAGCGACCGGGTCGCGGTGATGCGACGCGGCCGGATCGTCGAGTACGGACCCGCCGACGAGGTGTACGAGTCTCCGCGCGACCCGTACACCAAGCAGCTGCTAGCCGCCGTACCGGCACTGGATCCGCAGGTCGCGGCAGAGCGACGGACGGTCCGGAGGCAGCTGACGGCGGTGTGATGCAACGTGACTGCTTGATCTCGTAGCGCGACGGAACGCGACCCGCACGGGAAAGTTACGACCGTTCACCCCTTTTGGTGGCGCGATGGACAACCGTCCGTCGCGCCACCGCCATGTACGCATACGTTCTTCCCGCTGCGAGCCGCCGGGTCAACGGCGGCTCCCCATAGGGAGATCGGGGGTGCACTGGTGCGCATCGGACTGCTTACGGAGGGTGGCTATCCGTATGTGAGCGGTGACGCCAGACTCTGGTGCGACCGGCTCGTGCGCGGGCTCGGGCAGCACGAGTTCGACATCTACGCGCTCAGCCGCAGCGAGCGGCAGGAGGACGAGGGCTGGATCCAGCTGCCGCCGCAGGTCAGCCGGGTCCGGACGGCTCCGCTGTGGACGGCCGAGGACGACGGCGTGGTACACGGGCGACGGGCGCGCCGACGGTTCGCCGAGTGCTTCGGGGAACTGGTGGCGACGGTGTGTGCCGCGCCGGCGATCCTCGACGGCTCGGAGGCTCCGGGCGGTGCGGAGGCCTCCGGCGGTGTGGAGGCCCCTGGCGGTGCGGAGGCCCCTGGCGGTATAGAGGCGGACCGTTTCGGCAGTGCGCTGTACGGGCTCGCGGAACTGGCCCGCGACGAGGGCGGGCTGGTCGGGGCGCTGCGCGCCGAGGGGGCCGTGCGCGCCCTGGAGCGCGCCTGTCGTGCGCCCGGCGCACTGCGTGCCGCGCGTACCGCGCGCGTGCCCGACCTGCTGTCCGTCGCCGCTCACATCGAGCGCGCCCTGCGCCCCCTCTCGCTGGACTGGTACAAGGACGACGGGCTCGGCTCGGTCGACCTCTGCCACGCGGCGGCCGGCGGCGAGGCCGCCCTGCCCGGCCTGCTCGCCCTGCACTTCGCCGGGGTGCCGCTGCTGGTCACGGAGTACGGGGTGCAGTTGCGGGCGCACTACCTCGCCTCCTCCGTCGCCGAGGAGTCCCCCGCGGTACGGGCGCTGCTCGCCGCCTTCCGCGGCGCGCTGGCCGCCGAGGTCTACCGCCGGGCCGCGCTCATCACGCCCGGCAACACCCACGCGCGCCGCTGGCAGGAGCGCTGCGGCGCCGACCGTGCCAAACTGCGCACCGTCTACCCCGGCATGGAGGCCGCCCGCTTCGCGGAGGTGGGCGAGCGGGCCGACGGCTCCGGATGCGCGGAGCCGGACACCCTGGTCTGGGTCGGCCGCATCGAGCCGGCCAAGGACCTGATCTCACTGCTGCACTCCTTCGCCGAGGTCCGCAAGGAGGCACCGAAGACCCGGCTGCGGATCGTCGGCGCACCCGCCGACGGGCCGGAGGGCGCGCTGTACCTGGCTCACTGCAAAGCGCTGGCCGCCCAGCTCTTCCCCGACGAGGCGGAGGGCGTGCACGCGGTCGGCGACAACCCGGTGTCCTTCGAGGAGATCGGCGACCCGGAGGTCCCGAGCCTCGCGGAGGCGTACGCGTCCGGCGCCGTGATCGTCCTCTCCAGCGTCGTCGAAGGCTTCCCGATCAGCCTGGTCGAGGCCATGTTCTGCGGCCGCGCCACCGTGTCCACGGACGTCGGCGCGGTCGTCGAAGTCATCGGCGGTACGGGGCTGGTGGTGCCGCCGCGCAATCCGCGGGCGCTCGCCGAGGCGTGCGTGGCGCTGCTGCGTGACCCCGAACGGCGTGCACGCCTGGGCGCGGCGGCCCGCGCGCGAGCCCTCGAACTCTTCACGGTCGAGCAGAACATCGCGGCATTTCACGGCATTTACCTGGAGATCGTCTCGCGTTCCCCGGTCCGGCGGCTCGTCGTGGACGACACGGGAGACCCCCTGCCGTTCGGCGTGCCGGCCGAGGCCCACGTACCCGGCCGGTGGACCGAGGCCCGGCTCATGGCCACGGGACGCCCGCGCTGGGCGGCGGGGGCACCGGTGCGCGCCACAGCTCCGCTGTCCGCGGGGGAGGGCGCGTGATGAGCGAACTCGTACGGGACGGCTCGGGCGGTGCACGCGGCGACGCCGGGGGTGACCCGGGGGGCGACTCCGGCGGCGACCCGGGGGGCGCGCGCACATCCCTCGGCGGTGGTCGCCGCGGCGCCGTGGACCCCGTGAAGGCGCTGATGCACCGGCATCGTGAACTCTGCGAGCGCGCCGTCGACCCCCTGGAGATCGCGGCGGGCCTGGAGGCGCACGGGGTGACCGACCGCACCGCCGTACGGTTCAGGCACCGGGACGTCTTCTCACTCGCCGAGGAGATGTACGCACGCGTCGCCCGCGACGCGGACCCGGCGCCGCGGCCCGTGGCCCCCGAACACCCCGGCGCGCGCGCCGACTGGGCCGTGCTCTCCCTGCTGCCGGGCGCCCTGTACGCGACGACCGTGGCCGGGCTGCGGCTCACCGAGGGGCAGCCGCGTCTCGCGGTCGCCGCCGCCGGCACCCTCGCCGTGACGCTCGGCCTGCGCGCCGCGCTGCGCCGAGGTCCCCTCAGCACCACGCACCGCACGACGAGCGGCACCCGTGCCTGGACCTGCTGGCTGATCGCGTACGCCCTGCTCGGTGACGGACTGCTGAGCGTCGGCATCGAAGGCGGCCCCGACGGCCCCTGGCCCCCGGCCACCGCACCCGTGCTGGCCCTCGCCCTGGCGTGCGCCCCCGCGGCCTGGTGCGCCCACCTCTTCACCGCGGGCGCCCGCCGCAAACTGACCGCGAGCCGAGGCCTGGAGGAGTTCGCCGTCTCCGTACGGCCCCTGCTTCTGGGAGTGTTCGCCCTGTTCCTCTGCGCCCTGGGCGGGCTGCTCGCACTGTGCCGGGCGGCGCCGAGCCAGCCCGGTGCCTACAACGGGCCCAGCGCGTACGCCGGAGCAGGCGCCCTCGGCGCGCTGCTGCTGCTCGCGCGCCTGCTCACGACGCGCGGCTTCACCCACGCCCCGGCCGTCGTCCTCGGCGCCGCGGGCGCGGCCGAGGTGACCGCCCTCACCACGGTCTTCGCGGCCCGCCTGCCCGGCTGCTCGTTCGTCGCCACCCCTGTCGAGACCATCGTCGGCGCCTGGGGTCCGGGCGCCGTTCCGGTCCTGGTGTGCGGCGCGGCCGCGCTCGTCCTCCTGATCCACGCGACCCGCACCCTGACCCGGGCCTCGGCCCACGCCGCACCGGGCGGGACGCCATGAGCCGCGACCGGCGCCCGAGGGTCCAGCCCTCGTGCCGGGCGCACCCTCCCGCGGGGCCGACACCGCGGGCGCTCCGTCCGACCCACGGCACCACCCCGAAGGAGAACGCCAGATGATCACCTCCCGAACCGGAGAATCCGCCCCGGGAGCCGCCCGATGAGAGTCCTGCTGATCGGAGCCAACGGATACCTCGGCCGGTTCGTCGCCGACAGACTGCTCGCCGATCCGGCCGTGCAGCTCACCGCGCTCGGCCGGGGCGACGACGCCGACGTACGGTTCGACCTCGCCTCGGGCAGCCCCGGCGCCCTCACCCGCTTCCTCGACGCGGTGCACCCCGGGGTCGTCATCAACTGCGCGGGCGCCACCCGCGGCGGAGCCCGCGAACTGACCCGGCACAACACCGTCGCCGTCGCCACCGTCTGCGAGGCCCTGCGACGCAGCGGCTGCGGCGCCCGCCTGGTGCAGATCGGCTGCGGCGCCGAGTACGGGCCCAGCCAGCCCGGCTCCTCCACGGCCGAGGACGCCGTACCGCGCCCCGGCGGCCCGTACGGCGTCAGCAAGCTCGCCGCCACCGAACTGGTCCTCGGCTCCGGACTCGACGCCGTCGTCCTGCGCGTCTTCTCGCCCGCGGGCCCCGGCACCCCCGCCGGATCCCCGCTCGGCCGTCTCGCCGAGGCCCTGCGCCGCGCCATGCAGTCCGGCGACGGCGAACTCAAACTCGGCGGACTCGGCGTCCAGCGCGACTTCATCGATGTCCGCGATGTCGCCCGCGCCGTGCACGCCGCCTCGCTCTCCGCCGCGCAGGGCGTCATCAACATCGGCTCGGGCCGCGCCGTCCGTCTGCGCGACGCCGCCGCCGTCCTCGCCCGTGTGGCCGGCTACGGGGGCACGCTGCACGAACTCGACGGCCCGCCCGGACCCATGAGGTCGTCCATCGGCCACCCCCGCACCGAACCGGATCACGGGGCGCCGGTCGCTTACCCCTACCCGGACGGCTGCGGCAGCTGGCAGCAGGCCGATGTGCGCACCGCGCGCGACCGGCTCGGCTGGCGGCCCCGGATCAACCTCGAGGAATCCCTCGCCGATATCTGGATGGAGGCGGCATGTCGTATCTGACCAGCGACGCGACGGGCATAGCGAGCACGGACTTAAGGGTCGGCCTCGGCGTCCCCGGCTATGCGCACCCCCTCGTCGCTCCGGCCGAGTGGGGGGAACTCACCCGCCCCGGCACCCCCGTGCACTGGGCCGTCCTGAATGTGGCCAACGGTCCCGGCACCCGCCCCGACCCGCACTGTCTGGAGGCCGCCGGCCGACTCCGCAACGCGGGCGTGCGCGTCCTGGGACACCTGGACGTGACGTACGGCGCACGCGCCTTCGCCGAGGTGATCTCCGACGCACACCGGTATCTCGACTGGTACCGGGTCGGCGGGTTCCTCCTGCATCGCTGCCCCACCGAGCGCGCCGCGCTCCCCGAGGTCCGCCGGGCGGCCACCACGCTGCGCACGCTCCTCGACGACGCGCACCTCGTTCTCGGCCACGGCACCCACCCCTACCCCGGCTATGCCGAAAGCGCCGACCAGCTGGTGACCTTCTCCGGCACCTGGAGCGACTACCGCTGGTCGCAGGTGGCCGAGTGGACCGCCGACTATCCGCCCGAGCGCTTCTGCCACTTCGTGCACGGGATACCGCGCGGCCATCTCGACGAGGCGCTGCGCATCGCCCGCTGGCAGGGCGCCGCCACGATCTACTTCACCGACCGCACGGATCACGGTGGACGGGCCGACCCGTGGGAGACGATGCCCGGCTACTGGGACGAAATCGTCTCGCGGATCGGAACGGGTGTCTCGGAATGAAGGAGGGCGTGGCAGTGTTACGGGGAGAACAACCGTAGTGATTGACCGACCAACGGAGTCCCCGTGTCGCTGCCACCCCTGGTTGAGCCAGCTGCTGAGCTCACCGTAGACGAGGTCCGCAGGTACTCCCGCCACCTGATCATCCCCGACGTGGGCATGGACGGGCAGAAGCGGCTGAAGAACGCCAAGGTGCTGTGTGTGGGCGCCGGCGGCCTCGGATCGCCGGCGCTGATGTACCTGGCCGCCGCAGGCGTGGGCACGCTCGGCATCGTGGAGTTCGACGAGGTCGACGAGTCGAACCTGCAGCGCCAGATCATCCACAGTCAGGCGGACATCGGCCGCTCCAAGGCCGAGTCGGCCCGTGACTCCGTGCTGGGCATCAACCCGTACGTGAATGTGGTCCTTCACGAAGAGCGGCTCGAGGCCGAGAACGTGATGGACATCTTCAGCCAGTACGACCTGATCGTCGACGGCACGGACAACTTCGCGACCCGCTACCTGGTCAACGACGCGTGCGTCCTGCTCAACAAGCCGTACGTGTGGGGCTCCATCTACCGCTTCGACGGTCAGGCCTCCGTCTTCTGGTCCGAGCACGGTCCCTGCTACCGCTGCCTCTACCCGGAGCCCCCGCCGCCGGGCATGGTCCCCTCCTGCGCCGAGGGCGGCGTGCTGGGCGTGCTGTGCGCGTCCATCGGCTCCATCCAGGTCAACGAGGCGATCAAGTTGCTCGCGGGCATCGGTGAGCCGCTCGTCGGCCGCCTGATGATCTACGACGCCCTCGAGATGCAGTACCGCCAGGTCAAGGTCCGCAAGGACCCGGACTGCGCGGTCTGCGGCGAGAACCCCACCGTGACCGAGCTCATCGACTACGAGGCCTTCTGCGGTGTCGTGTCCGAGGAGGCCCAGGCGGCGGCGGCCGGCTCGACGATCACTCCCAAGCAGCTCAAGGAGTGGATCGACGACGGCGAGAACATCGAGATCATCGACGTCCGCGAGATCAACGAGTACGAGATCGTCTCGATCCCCGGCGCCAAGCTGATCCCGAAGAACGAGTTCCTCATGGGCACCGCCCTGGAGACCCTTCCGCAGGACAAGAAGATCGTCCTGCACTGCAAGACGGGCGTCCGCAGCGCGGAGGTCCTCGCCGTGCTGAAGTCCGCGGGCTTCTCGGACGCGGTGCACGTCGGCGGCGGCGTGATCGGCTGGGTCAACCAGATCGAGCCGGAGAAGCCGGTCTACTAGGCGCCGGTGTACCAGGCGTACGGCTTTTCGGAAGGGGCTCGGCACCGCGCGTGCCGGGCCCCTTTCCGTTGGCCGGTCCCTCGCGGACCGGTGGTTCGACGGCTGTGCGTCCGTGCGTCGGGTCTTCGCCGGCTGGTCGCTCGTCGGCCGGGTGCTCGTCGGCCGGGTGCTCGCCGGCCGGGTGGGCCCGGGTGCAGGCCCGCACCCGTCCGCCGCACCCGCCACTACTACGACGCGCAGACCTTCCCGTCCTTCGGCACCGTCCCGTCCAGCAGATAGCTGTTCACCGTGGAGTCGACACACTCGCTCCCACTCCCGTAGGCGCCATGGCCCTCGCCCTTCCAGGTGAGCTCCACTCCGACGCCCTTGCCCAGCTCGTCGGCCATTTTGCGGGCGCCCTCGTACGGAGTCGCGGGGTCGCCGGTGTTGCCGACGATCAGGATGGGCGCGGCGCCCGGCGCGCTGACCTCCGGGTTGTCGTACTGGCCGGCGACCGGCCAGTCGTGGCACCAACCCGCGGTGTCCCAGCCCATGAAGTCCCCGAAGACGGGTGAGATCTTCTCGAACTCGGGCAGCAGCTTCTTCGTCTCCGCGGGAGTCGGCCGCTGCTTGTCGTCCAAGCACGATATGACCCGTTGGGAGTGGGTCGTCGTGCCGTAGTGCCCCGAGGAATCACGGTCGTTGTAGCCGTCGGCGAGGGCCAGCAGCCCCGAACCGTCACCGCCCTCGGCGCCCTTGAGCGCATTGGTCAGGCGGGGCCAGCCCTCCTTGCTGTACAGGGGCAGGACGATGCCGGTGAGCGCCAGCGTCTGGGTGAGCTTGCGGCCGTCGGCCGTCGGCAGGGGGTCCGCGTCGATGCGGTTCAGCAGGTCCACGATCTTCTGGGAGCCCTGCTTGGGGTCCTGGCCGGTGGACTTGAGGTAGTCGTCCAGGGCGCGCTGGAAGCCCAGGGTCTGGTTCTTGGCGTGGCCGACCGTGTCGGCGCTCGGGTCGACGACGGCGTCCAGCACCAGACGGCCCGCGTTCTTGGGGAACAAGTGGGCGTACACGCCGCCGAGTTCGGTCCCGTACGAAAAGCCGAGATAGTGCATCGTCCCGTCGCCGAGGACCTGGCGCATCAGGTCCATGTCGCGGGCCGTGTCGGTCGTGGATACGTGTGACAGCAGCTTTCCGGCGGCCTTCGCGCAGCCTTTGCCGAAGTCGGCGGCGTCCTTGAAGTACGCGGTCTCCTCGGCCGCGTCGTCCGGGGTGGCGTCCACGGACTCGGCTGCCTGGATCGCCTTGTCGCTGCGACAGCGCACGCCCTCGCTGGCGGCGACGCCGCGCGGGTCCCAGCTCACCAGGTCGTAGCGCTCGTGGAGCGGGCCGACGGCGCTCTCGTACGACGGCATCGTGTCGACGCCCGAGCCGCCGGGGCCGCCGAAGTTGAACAGGAGTGAGCCGATGCGCTTGCTCTGGCCGCCGGTCGCCTTCGAGCGGATCAGCGCCAGGCCGATCGTCTCGCCGTCCGGCTTCGCGTAGTCCAGCGGCACCTTGAGTGTCGCGCACTGCCAGCCGCTGCCCGGCGCGGAGGAGCCCTTGCAGTGGCCCCAGTCGAGCTTCTGTGAGGTGAGCGAGGCGGGCAGCCCCGAGGTGGTGCCGGAGGAAGGGGCCCCGGCCGACGGCCGGCCGCTGTTCTTCCCCTCGTCCTTGCCGTCCCCCGACGAGCCACTGCCGCAGCCTGCCACCAGCAGCGCGGCGGCCGCCGCGGCCGTCCACCGTGCGAAACGCGTCATGAACTTCCCCCCCTCGCCCGTGGTCCGCCGGATGTCGCGGATCACATGCAGGCCATGGTAGGCGCCCGCGGCCGACGCCGCGGAGGCCTGTGGATAACCGTTTGACCTGCACTTTTCTTGGTTCGGAAGGCGTTGGATCTAGGCGCAGACGGTTCCCGCGGGCGGCACGGTCCCGTCCAGCAGATAGCCGTTCACCGCGTTGTGCACGCACTTGTTCCCGCTGTCGTACGCGCCGTGCCCCTGGCCCTTGTAGGTCAACTCGACGCCGACTCCCTTGCCGAGCGCGTCCACCATCTTCTTCGCGCCCTGGTACGGCGTGGCCGGGTCGCCGGTGTTGCCGACCACGAGGATCGGCGCTGCACCGGTGGCGCTGACGTCCGGGTGGTCGGCGGCGCCCGGGACGGCCCAGTTGGTGCAGCTGAGCATGCCCCAGGCCAGAAAGTCGCCGAACAGCGGTGAGGCGGCCCGGAACGCCGGCAGCCCGGCTTGCACGTCGGAGATCGTGTACCGCGGCTTTTCGTCGGCGCAGTTGATGGAGACGTTGGCCGCGTAGAGGTTGCTGTACTGGCCGTTCTGGTTGCGCCCGTTCATCGAGTCGGACAGCAGCATCAGTGTCTTGCCGTCACCGTTGTACGCCTGCTCCAGGCCCTCCGTCAGGTACTCCCAGAAGTCCTTGGAGTACAGCGCCTGCGCGATGCCGTTGGTGGCCTCGGTCTGGGTGAGCTGGCGTGGGAAGACGCCGGGGATGGGCTTGCTGTCCAGGTCCTTGAGGAGTTTGGCGATGCGGTCCTTGACGTCCTGCGGGGTGTCGCCGATCGGGCAGGGCTCGGTCTTCGAGGTGCAGTCGGTGGCGAAGTTGTCGAGCGCGAGCTGGAAGCCCCTGGCCTGCCCGAGCGCGCTCTGTTCGGGGTTCTGCGTCGGATCGACGACCGCGTCGAAGACGGCGCGCCCCACGTTCTTGGGGAACAAGTGGGCGTAGACGCCGCCGAGTTCGGTGCCGTACGAGATGCCGAAGTAGTGCAGCTTGGCGTCGCCGAGCACTTGGCGCATGAGGTCGATGTCGCGGGCCGCGTCGGTGGTGCGCACATGGGGGAGGGTCCGGCCGGAGTTCTTCTCGCAGGCCGCGTTGAACGTCTTCGTGTTGTTGAGGAGGTTCTTCTGCTCGGCGGTGTCGTCGGGGGTGGCGTCCTGCTGGAAGAACACGTCGAGCCGGCTGTCGTCCTCGCACTTCACGCCCGCGCTGCGGCCGACCCCACGCGGGTCGAAGCTCACCAGGTCGTAGCGGGTGCGCAGCTTCGCGTAGTCCTCGCCGAAGGCGGGCAGTGTGCTGACGCCGGAGCCGCCGGGGCCGCCGAAGTTGAAGATGAGGGAGCCGATGCGTTTGCTCTGGTCGCCGCTCGTCCGCGCCCGGATCAGCGCGATCCCGATGGTGTCGCCCTTGGGATCGGCCCAGTCGAGGGGTGCCTTCATGGTGGCGCACTGCCACTGTGTGCCGCCCGGCAGGGGAGAGGGGGCGTTGCCGCCGCCCTCGGACTCGGCGGGGGCCGGGCAGTCCTTCCAGCTCAGCTTCTGGGCCGGCAGGTCCTCGCTCTTCGAGTCGTCGCTGCAGCCCGCCAGCACGGCGGACAGCACAGCGACGGAGAGGGCCAGCGCAGCGGCGCGCGGCGGAGACGGGTTCGGCATGCTCCCCATCCTGCGGTCGTGCGGGGCGGGGCGCTCGGGGCGCGGGCCGTGCGGGTGAGGGCGCGCGGGGGCCCGTGAGGGAGGGCCGGCGCGGGGCTCTAGAGGGCGCCCTTGCGGGTCAGGTGGTTGAAGAACAGCCAGCCCGGAAGCACCGGAAGCCACAGTGTCAGCAGCCGGTACAGCAGCACCGCGGGGGCGGCGACCTCCTTGGGGAGCCCCACGGCGATCAGACCGACCGTGAGGGTCGCCTCGACCGCGCCGACGCCGCCGGGGGTCGGCGCCGCGGAGCCGAGCGCGTTACCGGCGAGGAAGACGACGGCGACGCTGGCGAGGCTGAGCGTGGTGGGCTGCTGGTGGCCGAAGGCGCGGATCGACGCGTCCAGGCACATCACGAAGCAGGCGGTCAGCAGCAGCATGCCGCCGATGCCGGTGATCAGTTTCTGGGGCCGCTGGAGCACGTCGAGCATGCGCGGTACGACGCCCGCGAACAGCGACCTCACGCGCGTGCTGACGAATTTGCGCAGGAACGGCACCGACGTCACGACGAGCACCAGTACGGCGACCGTCAACAGACCGGCGATGACCGTGCGGGAGGGCGACAGGGACGGCGTCTTCTCGGTGCCTGTCAGATAGCCGAAGGACAGCAGCATCAGGATGTGGCAGCCGAGCCCGAACAGCTGGGACGCGCCGACACTCGCCACCGCGAGCCCGGGCCGCACCCCCGCACGCTGCAGGAAGCGCGTGTTGAGGGCGACACCGCCGACCGCGGCGGGCGCCACGATCTTCACGAACGAGCCGGCGACCTGCGCCGCGACGGCCCGCATGAACGGCACCCGCTCCGGTACGAAGCCGAGCAGCGCCATCGCCGCCGCGAAGTAGCTCAGCGCGGAGAACAGCACGGCCGCGGCGACCCAGCCCCACTGGGCGTTGTCGAAGAGGGTCCCGAACTCGATGTGGGTGAGCTGCGTCAGCAGGAAGTACCCGCCGATGGCACCGGCGATGAAACTCATCAGCGTGCGCGGCCGCACCCGCTCCAGGCGGGCCGGTTCGACCGGCGCCTGCGGGCGGATCCGCAGCACCTGGTGGCGGATCTGGGTGAGGAGATCCTCCTCACGTGCTTCGTCCAGTGCCTCGTCGATCGCCCGCTTCTCGGCCCGCTGTTCCGCGCGTACGGCCTTCTTGCCGGGCTTTTCCACCGCGGCCTCGGCGTACTGGGTCTGGTCCGCGCGAGCGAGCTTGTTCTGCCGGGAGGCTTCCAGGACCGCGTCGCGTTCGCGCTGTGCGCGCTCCCGGGCCAGCTTGCGCAGCGTCCCGCGCGTGGAGCGGGTCAGCGCGATGGGCTGCAGCAGCGGCAGGCAGTCGGCGATCGGGTCCGGGCCGAGCACACCGACGGCTGATGCCACCGTGCGCTCGGCGCCGACGCGCAGCCCCAGCGTGGTCAGCAACTGGGCGATGTCCATGCGCAGCAGCAGATCGCCGGCCGCGATCTCACCGCCGCGCAGATCGGTGAGGATCACCGTGCCGGAACGATCCACCAAGATCGCGTCACCCGCGAGCCTGCGGTGCGCGATGCGTCGCGACTGCAGGGCCTGCACCTGGTGCCAGGTGTCGCGCAGGAGATCGTCGGTGATGAGTTCGTCGGGCAGCGAGTCCAGGGTGCGCCCGCCGGTGTGCTCGTAGACGAGCATCACGGCGTCCGGACCGAGCTCGGAGGTCGCGATCAGCTTCGGGGCGTTGGCCCCTGCCGCGATGGCCGCGTACGCGAGGAGCGCCTCCTGCTCCAGGGCCTGGCGCAGCGACTGGAGACTGCGACGGGTGGCGAGGCCGCGCAACGTCAGGTTGCGCCACACGCGGTAGAAGAAGCCCTGGGCCTGCTGCTCACGGTCGACCACCGTGACGTCCAGCGGTGGGCCGTCCTCCAGGGTGACGAAGTAACGCCGACCACGGTCGCCGTTCTCCGTGGTGTCGGGCGTGTCCTCGCGGGCCGCGCTGACGGGGTGGAAGCCGACGTGCCGCAGGCCCGCCATGAGGGTCCGCCCGGTCGGACGCACATTCGGCGAGCCGACCGCGTACAGCGTCCCGTACGCGACGCTCCAGCCGATCAGCACCGTCAGGATGATCGAGAACGGCGTGGTGTAGCCGGTGACCAGCATGGAGAAGGCGTCGAGGAGCAGCACCACCCACAGCACCGCGCGCCAGCGCGGTCTGCGGGACATCCCGACGGCCGTCATGTACGCGATGACCGGCGCCAGATAGCCGTGCACCGGGTCGGTCAGGGCATGGATGTCACCCGGCGAGGGCTGGGTGAGCGCCTCCTGGATGGAGCTCGGGGCGCCCTTGGCGACCCACAGGTCCGTGGCGAGTGTCACTCCGTGCGCGAGGACCGCGGCCAGCACGCCGTCGGCGATGCGCAGCCCGTCCCGCTTGATCAGCCGCTCGATCGCGAAGGCGACCGGCACCAGGAGGATCGCGATGCTCGACGCCAGACCCGCGATCTTGATCAGCAGATCGGGTGCCTGGCCCGTGCCCTTGTTGATGTCCTGTTCGAGTCCCGAGGTGGTGCCGTGCGCGAACGCGGCGATGGCCAGCAGCACGGCGATGGCGAGGACGCCGACCATGAGCCGCATCAGATCGGACGGACGGTGCACGCGCGCGGGCAGCAGCGGTTCGTCGCCCTCGACCTCGTCGTTGTGGACCTCGTCGCCGCAGTCGTCCTTCGGATCGAGCCGCTTCTGAGCTCGTCCGTGGGTGTCAGGAACGGGTTCTTCGTCCACCGTCGTGGTGGGCTCGTCCACCGCCTCGCCCGAGTCCTTCGGGTCGGTGTCGCCGGTGTCCGGACGCGACGAGGCCGCGGAGGTGCTCTCCGCGTCTTCGGGGTGCACGCCCTGCTGCCTCATCGTCTCTTCTTGATCTCGTATCACCAGTCACCGCCCGCACGATGGTGGCATGCCCCACCGACACACGGGGGCATCAGGGTGCAAATACGGGGGCGCACAGTCTGCCCGAAGTGCGCCTTCGTGGCGAGGGATACGCACAGTCACCGAATCGTGGCACTGTCGGTGGGATGGGGCAGGATGGGGCGGATGAGCGAGGAGAGCCTTCCGACGGATGTCCTGCCGGAGTACGCGGAGCGGGTCCTTGAGGTCGCCGACTCGATCCCGCCCGGGCACGTGATGACGTACGGGGACGTCGCCGAGTGGCTGGAGGAGGGCGGACCGCGCCAGGTGGGCCGGGTGATGGCCCTCTACGGAGGAGCGGTCGCGTGGTGGCGGGTCGTCCGCGCGGACGGCGCGCTGCTCCCGGGCCACGAACTCGAGGCGCTGGGCCACTACCGCGACGAGGGCACGCCCCTGAAGGAGGCGAGCAGGGCCTCCGAGGGGCATCTGCCGCGCATCGACATGAGACGGGCACGATGGGACGGCGGCGAACGCGCGCAGGGTCACACCTGACAGCTTCCGGCATCGGACGGGGCGATGGGGAACCTGTGGCCCGTACGGGGGAAACGGGGCACGTCCGTGACATGCCGTACGTTCGAGAGCCGGGGGACGCACGTGGTGTGAGGGAAGAAGGGGAACGCCTCCTTCCACGGTGCTCACCGGCGTAGCGTCGACGGCACGCGTCCCCCTCACCCCGCGGCCACCGCCCTGAACGCGCGGTGCTCCTCCCACCCGTCGCCCGACCACCACCCCTCGACGACGGCGCTCCGCGCCGGCAGTGATATCCCGCACAACCTCCAGGACCGGCGAACCACGTGAGCTCCTCTTCTTCCACCAGGCGCCTGTCGCACCCCCAGGTGCGGCAGGGGACCCGCGGCGCGTACCGACTGGTGCGTACCGCGCCGGTCCGAGTGGGGCCCCCTCGTCTGGACGCAGAGCAGCGCGCGGTGGTTGACCATGACACGGGCCCGCTGCTCGTGCTGGCCGGCCCCGGCACCGGCAAGACGACCACGCTCGTCGAGTCCGTCGCGGCCCGGATCGCGCGGGGCGGCGACCCGGAACGCATCCTGGTGCTGACGTTCAGCCGCAAGGCGGCCGTCGAGCTGCGCGACCGCATGGCGCTGCGCATAGGGGCCGCCCGCGCCCCCCGGGCGACCACCTTCCACTCGTTCTGCTACGCCCTGGTCCGCGCCCACCAGGACAGTGACCTGTTCGTGGAGCCCCTGCGGCTGCTGTCCGGACCCGAACAGGACGTGGCGGTGCGCGAACTGCTCGCGGGCCAGCCCGACCTGGAGCGGCTCGGCCTCGCCCATGTCCGCTGGCCGGACGAGCTGCGCGCCTGCCTGACCACGCGCGGCTTCGCCGACGAGGTCCGCGCGGTACTGGCACGCAGCCGTGAACTG
Organism: Streptomyces sp. NPDC007896; assembly: GCF_042959425.1. Classification (NCBI taxonomy): domain Bacteria; kingdom Bacillati; phylum Actinomycetota; class Actinomycetes; order Kitasatosporales; family Streptomycetaceae; genus Streptomyces; species Streptomyces sp. NPDC007896. Next base: position 284,198 of record NZ_JBIBKX010000004.1, read on the forward strand.
GGCCTGAGCCCCGACGCCCTGACCGCCTTCGCCCGGCGCATCGGCCGCCCCGACTGGGGAGCGGCCGCCGCCTTCCTCGCCGAGTACCTGGACGTTCTCGACCTCCAAGGAGTGCTCGACTACGCGGAACTCGTCCACCGCGCGGTGCTGCTCGCCGGGCGTCCGGGCGTCGCCGAACGTCTCGCCGGGCAGTACGACGCCGTCTACGTGGACGAGTACCAGGACACCGATCCCGCGCAGGTCCGGCTGCTGCGCGCCCTCGCCGGCGGCGGCCGCAACCTGGTCGCCTTCGGTGACCCCGACCAGTCGATCTACGCCTTCCGGGGCGCGGACGTGAACGGCATCCTGGACTTCCCCGACGCCTTCCCGCGCGCCGACGGCCGTCCCGCGCCGGTCGAGGTGCTGCGCACCTCCCGCCGCTCCGGCGCCGCCCTGCTCACCGCCACCCGTCTGATCACCCAGCGCATGCCGCTGACCCGCCTTCCGGCGGAGAAGGTACGCGCCCACCGCGGGCTGTCTCCGGTACGGGACGGCGGCGCCGTCGAGGTCTACACGTACCCGACAGCGGGCACGGAGCTGGACAACATCGCGGACATCCTGCGCCGCGCCCATCTGGAGGACGGCGTTCCCTGGGGCGACATGGCCGTCCTGGTACGCGCCGGTTCCCGCACGATCCCGACGATCAGACGGGCGCTCACCGCAGCGGGTGTGCCGCTCGACATCGACGGCGACGACCTGCCGCTGCGGCACGAACCGGCGGTGACGCCTTTGCTGACGGCACTGAGAGCGGTGGCACGCGCGGAGTCGGGTACGGCCGCGCCCTCAGGCGGAGACAGCGACGTACCCGAAGACGTCGACGTAGCTGAGGATGCCGACACATCTGAAGACGCCGACGTACCTGAGGATGCCGACGCGCGAGCCGCGCCCTGGCTCGACACCGAAACCGCGCTCACCCTGCTCGCCTCGCCCCTCGCGAGCATAGACGTGGCCGATCTGCGCCGCCTGGGGCGCGCGCTGCGCGAGGAGGAGCGCGCTGCGGGCAACCACGTACCGTCGCCCTCCGACGAACTGCTCACCCGCGCGCTGGCCGAGCCGGAGCGGCTCGTCGCGCACGACCCGGCGTACGCCCGGGGAGCCCAGCGCCTCGGCGCGCTGCTGCGCAAGGCGCGGGAGCGCCTGGCGGGCGGCGGGACGGCCGAGGAGGCGCTCTGGGACCTCTGGGAGGGAACACCGTGGCCGCAGCGCCTGGAGCGGGCCGCCCGGCGCGGTGGCGCGGCCGGACGCAACGCCGACCGCGACCTCGACGCCGTCTGCGCGCTGTTCGCGACAGCGGCCCGCGCCGAGGAACGCACCGGCGGGCGCGGTGCCCTCAACTTCCTGGAGGAGATCGAGGCCCAGGACATCGCCGCCGACACTCTCACCCGCAGGGCGGTGCGCCCCGCTGCCGTACGCCTGATGACCGCACACCGCTCCAAGGGCCTTCAGTGGCGCGTCGTCGTCGTCGCGGGCGTCCAGGAGGGCCTGTGGCCGGACCTGCGCCGTCGCGGCTCCCTGCTGGAGGCCGACCGCATCGGACGCGACGGCCTCGCCGAACCCCTCACCCCCGGAGCGCTCCTCTCCGAAGAGCGCCGTCTGTTCTACGTGGCCGCCACACGCGCGCGTGAACGCCTGGTCGTCACCGCCGTGAAGGCCCCCGCAGACGACGGCGACCAGCCCTCCCGCTTCCTCACCGAACTCGGCGTCGAACCCAGGGACGTCACCGGCCGCCCCCGCCGCCCGCTGTCCGTCGCCGCCCTGGTCGCCGAACTGCGCGCCACCACGGTCGACCCGCGGGTCTCGGACGCCCTCCGGCAGGCCGCGGCCCACCGCCTGGCCAAGCTCGCCGCCCTCGGCGACGAGGACGGCCGCCCCCTCGTGCCGTCGGCGCACCCCTACCGCTGGTGGGGCATGTACGAGCCGACCGAGAGCAAGGTGCCGCTGCGCGACCGCGACCAGCCCGTCGTGCTCTCCGGAAGCGCCCTCGACCAGCTCGCCAACACCTGCGCCCTGCAGTGGTTCCTGGGCCGCGAGGTCAAGGCCGACGCGCCCGCGACCGCCGCCCAGGGCTTCGGCAACGTGGTGCACGTCCTCGCCGACGAGGTCGCCTCCGGACGCACCCCCGCCGACCTCGCCGTCCTCATGGAACGTCTGGACTCCGTGTGGAACGCGCTCGCCTTCGACGCGCCCTGGAAGTCCGCGCAGGAGAAGGAGCACGCGCGCGTGGCGCTCGAACGCTTCCTGAAGTGGCACGTCGACTCCAACGGCGTCCGTGCGGGACGTGTGCCGGTGGCCAGTGAGCACGACTTCGACGTGACCCTGGAGGCGGGCGACTACGAGGTGCGCATCCGGGGCTCCATGGACCGCGTCGAGACGGACACCGAGGGCCGCGCCTACGTGGTCGACTTCAAGACCGGCAAACACGCGCCCAGCGCCGCGGAGGTGGCGCACCACCCGCAGCTCGCCGTCTACCAGCTCGCCGTCCGTGAGGGGGCCGTCGACGACACCTTCGACGGCGTACGCCCCGAGCCGGGCGGCGCGGAACTCGTCCAGCTGCGCCAAGGTGCCGCCAAGAAGAACGGCGGCGAGACCCTTCCCAAGGTGCAGGCCCAGGAGCCCCTGGAGGGCGAGTGGGTCGGCGACCTGCTGGCCACCGCGGCCGGGAAGGTCCTCGACGAACGGTTCTCCCCGACCACGGGTCAACACTGCGCACACTGTGCTTTCCGGGCATCGTGCAGCGCTCGGCCCGAGGGACGCCACGTGGTCGAGTGAGGGGCCCAAGAGGACGTCACGTCAGCGAGTGACGTACGGCACCACACGTGTTGACCAGCACTTCTTCCGTCCCGGCGGCCGATGTGGCCTCCGCTGTCAGTGGGCGCCGCTAGCCTCTCCGACATGCCCGCCCGTATCACCGACCCCGAGCAGCTCAAGGAGCTCCTCGGCATCCCGTTCACCCCGGAGCAGACGGTCTGCATCACCGCACCGCCCGCCCCGCAGGTGATCGTGGCCGGAGCCGGATCGGGCAAGACCACGGTGATGGCGGCACGCGTGGTGTGGCTCGTCGGCACCGGACAGGTCGCCCCCGAGCAGGTCCTCGGTCTCACGTTCACCAACAAGGCGGCGGGCGAACTCGCCGAGCGCGTCCGCAAGGCGCTGATCAAGGCCGGAGTCACCGACCCGGATGTGATCGACCCCGACAACCCGCCGGGCGAGCCGGTGATCTCCACCTACCACGCCTTCGCGGGCCGCCTGCTGACCGACCACGGCCTGCGCATCGGACTCGAACCGACCTCCCGCCTGCTCGCCGACGCCACCCGCTACCAGCTCGCCGCCCGCGTACTGCGCGAGGCCCCGGGACCGTACCCGGCGCTGACCCGCTCCTTCCCGGACCTCGTCGGCGACCTCCTCACACTCGACTCCGAGCTCGCCGAACACCTCGTACGGCCCGAGGACCTGCGCGCCTACGACGCCGAGCTGCTGCGCTCCCTGGAGGGCGCCAAACTCACCAACGCCGACCTGCGGAAGGTCCCCGAGGCGGCCGCGGCCCGGCGTGAACTGACCGAGCTGGTGGGCCGCTACCGGTCGGCCAAGCGCGAGCGCGACCTCCTCGACTTCGGCGACCAGATCGCCCTCTCGGCCACCCTGGCCCGCACCCGCCCCGAGGTCGGGGAAATCCTCCGCGACGAGTTCCGGGTGGTGCTGCTGGACGAGTACCAGGACACCTCGGTGGCCCAGCGCATCCTGCTCGCCGGACTTTTCGGCCGCGGCACCGGCCACCCAGTGACCGCGGTCGGCGACCCCTGCCAGGCCATCTACGGCTGGCGCGGCGCCTCCGTCGCCAACCTCGACGACTTCCCCGAACACTTCGCACACGCCGACGGCCGCCCCGCAGCCCGCCAGGCGCTCAGCGAGAACCGCCGGAGCGGCGGCCGCCTCCTCGACCTCGCCAACGGCCTCGCGGAGCCCCTGCGCGCCATGCACGAGGGCGTGGAGGCCCTCCGCCCGGCCCCAGGAGCCGAGCACGACGGCCAGGTCCGCTGCGCGCTGCTGCACACCCACGCCGAGGAGATCGACTGGCTCGCCGATTCGATCGCCCACCTCGTACGCACCGGAAAGGCACTCGGCGAGATCGCCGTGCTGTGCCGTACGGCGGGCGACTTCGCCGAGATTCAGGGCGCGCTCGTCGCCCGGGACATCCCGGTCGAGGTGGTGGGCCTCTCCGGGCTGCTGCACCTGCCCGAGGTCGCCGACCTCGTCGCCGTCTGCGAAGTCCTCCAGGATCCGGGGGCGAACGCCTCCCTGGTCCGCCTGCTCACCGGCCCCCGCTGGCGGATCGGCCCGCGCGACCTCGCCCTCCTGGGGAGGCGCGCCCGCCTGCTCGTGTCCCACGCGCGCGTGGGCGCCGACGAGGACATGGACCGTCGGCTCGCCGCGGCCGTGGAGGGGGTCGACCCGGCCGAGGTGATATCGCTCGCCGACGCCCTCGACACGTTCCTGGAGATGCCCATCGAGGCCGAAGGGGACGACGACGGGCTGCCCTTCTCTCCGGACGCGCGGGTGCGGTTCGCGCGGCTCGCCGCCGAGCTGCGCGACCTGCGCCGCTCGCTCGCCGACCCCCTGATGGACGTCCTGCACCGGGTGCTCGCCGTCACCGGCCTTGAGGTCGAGCTCTCCGCGTCCCCGCACGCGCTGGCCGCCCGCCGCCGAGAGACCCTGTCGAACTTTCTGGACGTCGCCGCGTCCTTCGCTGCGGGCGACGGCGAGGCCACCCTGCTGGCCTTCCTCGGCTTCCTGCGCACCGCCGCCCAGTACGAGAAGGGCCTCGACAATGCCCTGCCCGGCGGCGAGAACACCGTCAAGGTGCTCACCGCGCACAAGTCCAAGGGCCTGGAGTGGGACGTCGTCGCGGTCCCCGGACTCGTCACCGGCACCTTTCCCAGCGGCCAGGGCCGCGAGAAGTGGACCGCCCAGGGCAAGGTCCTGCCGCACGAACTGCGCGGCGACGCCGACACGCTCCCCGAGATCGCTACCTGGGACGCCAAGGGCATCAAGGCCTTCCACGAGGCCATGAAGGACCACCAGCACACCGAAGAGCTCCGCCTCGGCTACGTCACCTTCACCCGCCCCCGCTCGCTCCTGCTCGGTTCCGGCCACTGGTGGGGCCCCTCCCAGAAGAAGCCGCGCGGCCCCTCGGACTTCCTGCACGCCCTCTACGAACACTGCGCCGCCGGACACGGCGAGATCGAGGTCTGGGCCGAGGAGCCCGCCGAGGACGAGGAGAACCCCGCCCTGCGCGAGGCGGCCGCCGACCACGCGTGGCCGCTCCCGCTCGACGACGCGGCACTGGCCCGCCGCCGCGCCGCCGCCGAGACCGTACTCGCCCACCTGGAGCGCGTGGCGTCCCACGAAGAGCCCCACCCCGGGGCGGAGGGAGCCGGGCACGCGGCCGACCACGACCCCACCTCGTACGACGATCCGGACTGGCCACCCCCGCCCGAGGACGACGACCCCGCGTACGACGACGTGGCCTACGGGGACGACGACTTCCCCGACGGGGACGGCTCCGACTGGGACTCCTGGTCGACCGACCGCCCCGAGGACCGGCCGACGCGACCCCCGCAGGACCGCCCGACGGTCCCGCACCAGGCATCGGCTCCGGGGGCTCGCCCGCACCCTGCGAAACCGCACCCTGCGAAACCGCACTCTGAGGAACCGCACTCTGAGGAACCCGCGCATCTCACCCCGGAGGAGGCCCGCACCCTCGTCTCCTGGGACCGCGACCTCGACGCCCTGACCGGGGAGCTCCTGCGCGCCCGCGCGAGCGTCACCGACGTCCCCCTGCCGGCCTCGCTCACCGTGACGCAGCTCATGCGCCTGGCCGCCGACCCGGACGGCTTCGCACAGGAGCTCGCGCGCCCCATGCCACGCCCCCCACAGCCCGCCGCGCGCCGCGGAACGCGCTTCCACGCCTGGCTGGAGTCCCGCTTCGAAGAGCTGCGGCTGCCGATGCTGGAACCGGAGGAGCTGCCCGGCAGCGACGCCGAGATCGCCGACGAACGCGACCTGGAGGAGCTCAAGGACGCCTTCGAGCGCACTCCCTACGCGCACCGCACCCCCCACCGCGTCGAGGCACCGTTCCAGCTCGCCATCGCGGGACGCGTCGTACGGGGCCGGATCGACGCCGTCTACCGGGCGGAGGACGGCGCCGGCACGACGTACGAGATCGTCGACTGGAAGACCAGCCGCACCGGCACCGCCGACCCCCTCCAGCTCGCCCTGTACCGCCTCGCCTGGGCCGAACAGCAGGGCGTGCCCCTGGAGTCCGTCAAGGCCGCGTTCCTGTACGTCCGCAGCGGTGAGGTGGTCCACCCGGACGAGCTCCCGGACCGCGCGGCACTGGAACGACTGCTCACACAGGACCCGGCGGACCCACAGGAAGCGTCTGCCGGGGATCCGCCGGACGAACACGCCTCCGTGGGCGGATAGGCTCGTGAGCATGAGCAAGCCCGTTGACAACGCCGTCAGCACCGTCCGCACGTACATCCAGAACCACCGCACGGCCTTCCTCGACGACCTCGCGGAGTGGCTGCGCATCCCCTCGGTGTCGGCCCAGCCCGACCACGCCGCGGACGTGGCGCGCAGCGCCGACTGGCTTGCCGCCAAGCTGCAGGAGACCGGCTTCCCGACCACCGAGGTCTGGGCGACCGAGGGCGCCCCCGCCGTCTTCGCCGAATGGCCCTCCGAGGACCCCGGGGCCCCCACGGTTCTCGTCTACGGACACCACGACGTGCAGCCCGCGGCCCGCGAGGACGGCTGGGACACCGATCCCTTCGAACCGGTGATCCGCGGTAACCGCCTCTACGCGCGCGGTGCCGCCGACGACAAGGGCCAAGTGTTTTTCCACACACTCGGCGTCCGCGCCCACCTCGCCGCCACCGGACGCGGCGCACCGGCCGTGAACCTCAAGCTCCTGATCGAGGGCGAGGAGGAGTCAGGCTCCCCGCACTTCCGCGACCTCGTCGAAAGCCACGCCGACCGGCTCGCCGCCGACGCGGTGATCGTCTCCGACACCGGCATGTGGTCCGAGGACACCCCCACCGTGTGCACCGGCATGCGCGGCCTCGCCGAGTGCGAGATCGAGCTGTACGGGCCGCAGCAGGACATCCACTCCGGCTCCTTCGGCGGCGCCGTGCCCAACCCGGCCACGGCCGCCGCCCGCCTCGTCGCGGCCCTCCACGACGAGCACGCGCGCGTGGCCGTCCCCGGCTTCTACGAAGGCATCACCGAACTCACCGAACGCGAGCGTGAGCTCTTCGCCGAACTGCCCTTCGACGAGGAGCGCTGGCTGAGCACGGCCAAGTCGACGGCCATCCACGGAGAGGCCGGACACACCACCCTGGAGCGCATCTGGGCCCGCCCCACCGCCGAGGTCAACGGCATCGGCGGCGGCTACCAAGGCCCCGGCAGCAAGACGATCATCCCGTCCTCGGCCACCGTGAAACTCTCGTTCCGGCTGGTGGCGGGCCAGGACCCGGACCACATCGAGAAGGCGGTCCGCGCCTGGGCCGCCGACCGGCTGCCCGCCGGCATCCGGCATGAGATCACGTTCGGTGCCGCCACCCGCCCCTGTCTCACACCGCTGGACCACCCCGCCCTGCAGTCCGTCGTACGCGCCATGGGCCGCGCCTTCGAACAGCCGATCCGTTTCACCCGCGAGGGTGGCTCGGGACCCGCGGCCGACCTCCAGGAAGTCCTCGGCGCCCCCGTGCTCTTCCTGGGCATCTCCGTCCCCTCCGACGGCTGGCACGCTCCCAACGAGAAGGTCGAACTCGACCTCCTCATGAAGGGCGTCGAAACCAGCGCCTACCTGTGGGGCGACCTGGCCGAGAACTGGCGCGAGGCACACTGAAAAAGCCCGTCTCCACCCTTCCTGCAAAGTCCGTCCCCACCCCGAACAGCGCCCTTCGCACCCGACCTGCTGAACCGCCCGCCGAAATAACCGTTCCACCGGGGGAGTTGGAAGCACCCGTGACCACCTGGACCGACCGAACCGCCGACCGTCCCATCTCGCTCACCGCCCCGAGCGGCATCGACCGGGCCGCCCACCACCGGCTCGACGAGGCCTGGCTCGCGGCGGCCTGGAGCCACCCCACCACCCGCGTCTTCGTGGTCTCCGGCGGTCAGGTGCTCATCGACGAGACGGCGGACGGCACCACCGAACTCCTCATGACCCCCTCCTTCGAGGCCCCCCTCACCGAGGCGCACCGCTACTTCCTCGGCACGGACGACGACGGGGTGAGCTATTTCGCACTCCAGAAGGACGCACTGCCCGGCCGCATCGACCAGTCCGCCCGCCCGGCGGGCCTACGCGAGGCGGGACTCCTGCTCTCACCCCGCGACGCGGGCCTGATGGTGCACGCCGTCGCCCTGGAGAACTGGCAGCGGCTGCACCGCTTCTGCTCACGCTGCGGCGAGCGCACCGTGATCGCGGCGGCCGGACACATCCGCCGCTGCCCCGCCTGCGGCGCCGAGCACTACCCGCGCACCGACCCGGCCGTGATCATGGCGGTGACGGACGACGAGGACCGCATCCTGCTCGGCCGCCAGGTGCACTGGCCCGAGGGCCGCTTCTCCACGCTCGCCGGCTTCGTCGAACCCGGCGAGTCCATCGAGCAGTCCGTGCGCCGCGAGGTCTTCGAGGAGGCGGGCGTCACGGTCGGCGAGGTCGAGTACGTCGCCAGCCAGCCCTGGCCGTTCCCCTCCAGCCTCATGCTCGGCTTCATGGCCCGCGCCACCTCGTCCGAGATCAACGTCGACGGCGAGGAGATCCACGAGGCCCGCTGGTTCTCCCGCGAGGACCTGCGCACCGCCTTCGAGTCCGGCGAGGTACTGCCTCCGTTCGGCATCTCCATCGCCGCCCGCCTGATCGAACTCTGGTACGGCAAGCCCCTGCCGCGCCCGGGAGCGGCTGCCGCCTGACCGGCACACACCACTCGCATGAGTGGCGCAAGTCACACAGCAGGGGCGGTCCTTGAGTCAGATTCAAGGACCGCCCCTGTTACTGCCCGCGGCAACCGCCGGGGCGCACCGATGGTGAACCGCTTACGCGCCGATCTTCTGCTTGACCTGCGCCAGCGAAGGGTTGGTGAGCGTCGAGCCGTCCGCGAACAGAACGGTCGGAACCGTCTGGTTCCCGCCATTCGCCTTCTCCACGAAAGCCGCGGACTCCGGGTCCTGCTCGATGTTGATCTCGTTGTACGCGATGCCCGCGCGGTCCATCTGGCCCTTCAGTCGCGTGCAGTATCCGCACCACGTGGTGCTGTACATCGTCACAGTGCCCGGCATGTCTCTCGCGCTCCTTTGCTGCTGGGGGTGCGTCGTCGCAGAGGTGGAACGTACGCGAGCGGGCCACCATTCCCGTGCCCGGGTACCCCGGCCCGGTACACGAGGGCACCTGGCGGCAGACGCGTGAGCAAGAGCACGCCCAGCGCCTGCCGCATTAGTACGACTGCAAGGGCCTCCCTGTGGACAACCGGCTCGTGCGTCCCCGCCGACCTGGCAGCATGGCGGGGTGACAGCAGCAACGCACTCCACCCTCTTCCCGCAGGCACCGGACACGGCCGACGCGGTGCTCGACGGGCTCGACCCCGAGCAGCGCGAGGTCGCCACCGCCCTGCACGGTCCGGTGTGCGTGCTGGCAGGCGCCGGCACGGGCAAGACGCGAGCGATCACCCACCGCATCGCCTACGGGGTGCGTGCCGGGATCCTCCAGCCCTCCAGTGTGCTCGCCGTCACCTTCACCAACAGGGCCGCCGGCGAGATGCGCGGCCGGCTCCGCCAGCTCGGCGCCGGTGGCGTCCAGGCCCGCACCTTCCACTCCGCCGCGCTGCGCCAACTCCAGTACTTCTGGCCAAAAGCGGTCGGCGGCGGCCTGCCCCGGCTGATCGACCGCAAGATCCAGCTCGTCGCCGACGCGGCAGCCGCCTGCCGCATCCGCCTCGACCGGGGCGAGCTGCGCGACGTCACGGCCGAGATCGAATGGTCCAAGGTCACCCAGACCGTCCCCGCCGACTACGCGGCCGCCGCGGCCAAGACCGGCCGTCAGTCGCCCCGCGACCCGGCCGAGATCGCCCAGCTCTACGCCACGTACGAGGACCTCAAGCGCGACCGCGCCGTCATCGACTTCGAGGACGTCCTGCTGCTGACCGTCGGGATCCTCCAGGACCGGCACGACATCGCCGAACAAGTCCGCTCCCAGTACCAGCACTTCGTGGTCGACGAGTACCAGGACGTCAGCCCCCTCCAGCAGCGCCTCCTGGAACTGTGGCTCGGCGAGCGCGACAGCCTCTGCGTCGTCGGCGACGCCAGCCAGACGATCTATTCGTTCACCGGTGCAACTCCCGACCACCTGCTCGACTTCCGCACCCGCCACCCCGGGGCCACCGTCGTCAAGCTCGTCCGCGACTACCGCTCCTCACCCCAAGTGGTGCACCTCGCCAACGGCCTCCTCTCCCAGGCCCGCGGCCGGGCCGCCGACCACCGCCTGGAGCTGATCTCCCAGCGTGCCCCGGGCCCCGAGCCCGTCTACGCCGAATACACGGACGAACCCGCCGAGGCCGAGGGCGCCGCCCGCCGCATCCGCGACCTCATCGCCTCCGGCATCCCCGCGGGCGAGATCGCCATCCTCTTCCGCACGAATTCCCAGTCCGAGATCTACGAACAGGCCCTCGCCGACGCCGGAGTGCCCTACCAGCTGCGCGGCGCCGAGCGGTTCTTCGACCGCCCTGAGGTGCGCAAAGCAGGTACCGCCCTGCGCGCGGCCGCCCGCTTCGGCGCCAACGACTCCCTCCTCGACGACGCCGTCGACCTGCCTTCCCAGGTCCGCGCGGTGCTCTCCGGCGAGGGCTGGACCAGCCAACCCCCGGCCGGATCCGGCGCCGTCAGAGAGCGCTGGGAATCACTGGCCGCCCTCGTCCATCTCGCCCAGGACTTCGCCGCCGCCAAACAGGGCGCCACCCTTGGCGACCTGGTGGCCGAGCTCGACGAGCGCGCGAGCGCCCAGCACGCCCCGACCGTCCAGGGCGTCACCCTCGCCTCCCTGCACTCCGCCAAGGGGCTGGAGTGGGACGTCGTCTTCCTGGTCGGCGTCGCGGAGGGCATGATGCCGATCACCTACGCAAAGACCGACGAGCAGATCGAGGAAGAACGCCGCCTCCTCTACGTCGGAGTCACTCGCGCCAGAGAACACCTCCTCGTCTCCTGGGCCCTGTCCCGCTCACCCGGCGGCAGGCCCAACCGCCGGCCCAGCCGCTTCCTCGACGGGCTGCGCCCCGGCTCCGTCGCCACCGCGGGCCGCAGCGCCGGCGGCGGTCCAGGAGGCATCGAGCGCGGCATCGGTAGCAGTGGAGGCACGGTCGTACGGCGGACCAGCCGGACCCCGGCCCGCTGCCGGGTCTGCGGGCGCACGCTGACCGACGCCGGTGAGATGAAACTGATGCGTTGTGAGGACTGCCCCTCCGACATGGACGAAGGCCTCTACGAGCGGCTGCGGGAGTGGCGGGCGGTACAGGCGCAGCGCAGTGGGCAGCCCGCGTTCTGCGTCTTCACCGACAAGACACTCATGGCGATCGCCGAGGCCGCACCGGACGACGAGGGCGAGTTGGCGCGGATCCCCGGGGTCGGCGTGCGCAAGTTCAACCGGTTCGGGGCCGATGTTCTGGCCATCTGTGCTGGTCAGGAGCGTGCGGCGGGCGGCGAGGATGACTGATGCAAACTCGTCGAAAAAATAGTTTGCGCATGCCCCGGCAATCCCCATAGGTTCTTAACCACGGCAGCAGCGGCCTTCTCCGAGGCCCTGGTTCCGTGCTGTACTTAATAGCCGTCGGACTGGCTCACCCCAGTCCCCCAAGACGCCGAGAGGAGGCGATTCCAGTGATCAGCATCAACACCAGCTCCATCAGCACCGCCAAAATGACCGATCGCTCGGTCGTCTCCACGTGCCTGCTCGGCGTCTCGAACCTGGGCACCGGTCTGTCCGGCATCGCTGCCGTCCGGCCGGCCTCCCCTCTGTCTCTCGCGGTTCTTCCCATCCGTGAGCGCAATGAGCGACCGATGAAGGCACTGGAAGCGGCAGTAGTGGCAGAGGCCCAGGCCTATGCCTTTGCGGCAGCCGGTGCCGGATCCCTGAAGCAGACGAAGCAGCACCACACGATGTGGGCCTTCCGTGGGCCTGAACCCTGGAGTGATCCAGCCTGATCTTCGATCAGGCCGGCGCCTTCAGGGCCGCGGAACCCCACCCGGGATCCGCGGCCCTTCTGTTTGTCCCCGACCGGGGACGGCAGAGCGAAGGGGCCTCGGGACAAGAAAAGAACCCGGTACCAGCCGCCAACCGGCCAACCCGGCCGGCACGACCAGACGAGGAAGACCAACCGTGCAACTCGAAGCGCACGCCCCGTCCGTACCGCCTTCCGAAACGATCCCCCCGCCCGGCCTCACGGAGGACTCCACCTTGATCCCGCTCACTGCGCTCACCGCGCTCGACGACGCCATCGAGAACCTCGGCGTACCCGTCCCCTGCCGCTCCTACGACCCGGAGGTCTTCTTCGCCGAGTCGCCGGCCGATGTCGAGTACGCCAAGTCCCTCTGCCGCACCTGCCCGCTGATCGAGGCCTGCCTCGCCGGCGCCAAGGAGCGGCGCGAGCCCTGGGGTGTCTGGGGCGGCGAGCTCTTCGTCCAGGGTGTTGTCGTGGCCCGCAAGCGGCCGCGTGGCCGCCCGCGCAAGAACCCGGTTGCGGCATGAACACCGTAGGAACGATCGATCGCCCCCTGACGCACGACCCCAAGAAACAGGCCCCGATGAAGCCGTCCGCCAGCGAGCCCGCAGGCTCCGCCATCCCAGACTTCACCACCACCGGCGCGAACGACTCGCGTCAGAACAGGACCCGCGAGATGCAACTCATCCCAGAAGCCCTGGCTCGTGCGCATATGCACGAGCGACTGCACGAGGCCGAGCGGGAACGCCTGGCCGTGCGCCTGGCCTCCGCCCGTCGGATGCAGCGTCGGGCCGAGCGCGCCTCCATGCGCGCCCGGCGCGCGCTGGCCATGGCGGTCATGCACTAGCCGAAAGCAGTCGCGGCAGTATCAGTAAGCAACTCCTCGCGGGGGTTGGTCCGAACGGACCGGCCCCCGCGGTGCGTTGTGCCGGGCGATCCGCCGACCACGGCGTTATCGTCGCCGAGTGACGAGTCTTCCCGGGGACAGTGACAGCACCGGCTCCATGCCGCGGCCCGACACGGCCGAGGCCCGGCACCTCGTGTGCGCCCGCTGCGGCGCCCTGGCCGACGGTCCTCCACTGACGTGGACCTGCTCCATGGAGAACGGCACCCGCCATTACTTCTGCGACAACTGTGCCCGCAGCAACCTCAGGGCGATCGAGGGACGGCTGGACTCGGCCTGGTGGTAGGCCCGCCCGGGTCGGCCCGGGCGGGCGAAGGCGGCCCGAGTCATGCTTCGGCCGCTGATTCCTCCTCGTCCAGCTCCTCCGTGTCCAGCAGCTCCTCCGTCGGGTCCTCTCCCGGTACGAAACCCGGCAGCCACTCCTCGAGTTCGTCGCGCAGCCGGACCGTCGCGCCCAGCTGACACAGGACTCCGATGGTGCTCAGGGTCACACGGTGTATCAGGAGATACGACGGTGGCAGGTTGAGGAGCCTGCCCAACTGGTGTGCGGGGGAGCGGGGGTCGGCGATGCGCGCGGCCTGACTGCGCATCCAGCCGCGGGTGAACGTGAACTCGTCGGCCTGGGCCGGTTCGATGATCGGCAGGAGATAGTCCAGGACCGCTTCGGGTTCGAGTTCTATGGACTCCTTGACGAAGCCCTCCTCACACAGCAGCTCGTAGACCGCTTCGGCCTCGCCCTCGAGAGTCATCCGGAGGGAGTAGCCGATCGTCGAGGGCAGACCGCCGGGAAGACGGTCGACCGTGCCGAAGTCCAGGACGCCCAGCCGCCAGCCGCTCTTCTCGTCCGGCAGGAGGCGGAAGTTGCCCGGGTGCGGATCGGCGTGCAGCAAGCCGGTGCGGGCGGGGCCCGAGAAGAGGAACCGGGCCAGCAGTTGGCCCGCACGGTCCCGCTGTTCCTGAGTGCCCTCGGCGATCACCTCCGACAGCGGTATCCCGTCGATCCACTCGGTCACCAGGACCTGGTCGCACTGGTGGACCACCGCCGGGACGAGCACGTCCGGATCGCCCGCGAACTCCGTGGCATGCGTCTCCTGGGCCTCTGCCTCCAGCGCGTAGTCGAGCTCCTCGGACACCCGGTCGCGCAGCTCCGAGATGAGTGGCTTGATGTCCATGCCGGGGATCAGGGGACCCAGGAGCCTGGCGAATCGGCTGAGCTGGGTCAGATCGGACAGCAGGGCCTCGCCCGCCCCCGGGTACTGCACCTTGACGGCGACCTCGCGTCCGTCGTGCCACACCGCCCTGTGCACCTGGCCGATCGAGGCCGCCGCGGACGGCTTGTCCTCGAACTTCTGGAACAGCTCGGACCAGTCCTCGCCGAGGTGCTCCCGCAGAACGGAGTGCACCGTGCGCGTCGGCATCGGCGGCGCCGCCTCCTGGAGCTTCGTCAGCGCCGCGCGATAGGGTCCCGCGACCTCCTCGGGCAGCGCCGACTCGAAGACGGACAGCGCCTGTCCGAACTTCATGGCACCCCCCTTCAACTCGCCGAGAACCTTGAAGAGCTGCTCCGCCGTGCGCTGCTGCAGCTCGCGGCCGACGATCTCCGCGGACTTCCCGCCGATCCTCTTGCCCAGCCCCCAGGTCGCTCGCCCGGCGAAGCCGAGCGGTAGTGCGGCGAGTTTGGCAGTACGGGTGACTGCCTTCCGGGGAAGATCAGACATGCGCCCTCCAAGTCCCAGACAGCCGTGCCGCGTGCGGCTGTTGCCCCGCCATTGTCTCGTGCGGCTTCCCGTCCTCGGCGGCGCGCTCCCCCTTCTTACTTTTCTCCGCTGCGCCGCACGGGCATTCGGGATGCGACAACACCGGCTTCGCGTGCCAGTCGAAGCCCGGCACGGAGGACTCCCAGCGTGCCCCGGCGCTGGAGGGCAGCCGTCCGTCGAGGTAGGCGAGGGCGTGTCCTGCCGCGAGTCCGGCGACGCCGGTCGCCAGAGCGAGGTCGCACGCCGGGACCTGGTGCGAGGCGCCGGAGCGCCACTGGGCGATCAGGCGTGGCCAGGTCGGGTCCCGGTCGATGCGCTGCTGGTCCAGGCAGCCCGCGCAGCCGGTGTCGCCGGGCAGCACCAGGGGGCCGACGACACCCGTTCCCTCCACGACTCCCGCGTACAGATGGGGTGTGCCGGAGGTGATCAGGGGCTCGGCGACGGCGGGATCGGGGGCGTGCACCGCCAGGCCGTCCCGGGGCGCGAGGATCACCAGGGAGAAACCGAGCTCCTCTCCTTCGGCGGCGGGCCGGGGTGGTCGATCCGGTGCCGCTCGGCGCACCGCGCGCCGGGCGGCTTCCTCCCGGCGCTCGCCGATGGACGCCGGGGGCAGCCCGCCCGGTGCCACGTCCCAGGGTTCGACGCTGCCGACGTCGCGCACCTCGACCTGGCCGACACCCGCGCCGGCCAACAGGGAGGCCAGGACGACTCCCACCCGGCCGGCGCCCCGCACCTGCACGCGCAGGGAGCGGCGGGCGGCCAGCTGCTTCATGGCGTCGCCCGGCGCGCGGGCGACGAGGGACAGGGACGCGAGGTCGGGGCGGAGCCGGTCCACGACCGCCTTCTTCTCGCGCAGGGCGTCCGCGGCCCGGCCGCCGCCCGTCGCGTCGTCCAGCAGACCGGAGCGGGCCAGCCGCTCCACGAGTGCGTCGACATGACCGTCGGGCAGGCCCATCGCGCGTCCCAGGTCGCGAAGGAGCGGCAGCCCGCGTGTTCCGTTGAGCAGGTCGAGAAAGCTGCCTGTCGCCGTGTCCACCGGGCCCAGCACCATCGCGTGCGCGGGCGCCATTCCGAACTGCACGGTATTGAGATCCCGCCAGCCGCGCCGCAGCGCGGGCTTCACCATCGGATGCATGACCGACCCCCGTACCCGTAGAGCATCCCCGTGTGTCGGCGCGGTCCGTCCCGGGCCCGCCGATCGAATGCCAGCATGCCCGGCCCGGCCGAACCGTGCCGAAAGTTGTCCACAGGCGGTGGTGTTCGTCGTATAAATCAAGCGCACGGGGTCCGGATCGGCATCGAACCGTCCAGGGGACGGGACTTCCCCCATGTGCAGCGGGTAACGTCGGGGCGTGCCCGCCGACCCACTGCACCGCGCCGGAAAGCCACAGCGCAGCACGACGAGCCTGCCGCCAAGCGGCTCGGGGGCGAGCGCGATCGAGGTTCGCAGGAGCGCGCGCCGGCGCAGAACGGTCTCCGCGTACCGCGAGGGCGATCGCACCGTCGTGCTCATCCCCGCCCGTATGTCCGAGGCGGAGGAACAGCGCTGGGTCTCCGTCATGCTCGACAAGCTGGCCGCCCAGGAAAGCAAACGGGTGCTCGGCGACGCCGAGCTGACCGAACGCGCCGCGCGGCTGTCGGAGCAGTACTTCGACGGCCGGGCCCGCCCCGCCTCGGTCCGCTGGGTCACCAATCAGAACACGCGCTGGGGTTCCTGTACCCCGGCCGAGGGCAGTATCCGTCTTTCGCACCGGCTCCAGGGCATGCCCGAGTACGTGGTCGACTACGTCCTCGTCCACGAGCTCGCGCACCTTCTGGTGCCCGGTCACGGACCCCGCTTCTGGCGGCTGCTGGAGGCGTATCCGCGTACGGAACGCGCCCGCGGCTATCTCGAAGGGGTGGTCGCGGCCGAACGGCTGCCCCATCTGCCCGTGGCGAGCGACGAGTAGCGGGCGGGCGGCGGCGGACCGTCCCCGCCGGGGGGCGATTGTGTACCGGGTCTGTACCGGCGGCGTTCACTCCCAGAGTTTCCCGTTAGCCTGACGCGACGCAATCGCACTCGGGATGGGGGACGGTCGTTACGCATGGCCAGGGAATTCCAACGCGGCCACAAGGCCAGGATCAGTGACCTCACCGCGGGCACGGATCTGTACGTAGGTGTGCAGATCACCGGTCCCGGACTGACCTTCGACATCAGCTGCTTCGGTCTGGACGCCGACGAAAGGCTTTCGGACGACCGGTACTTCGTCTTCTTCAACCAGCCGAAGACCCCCGAAGAATCCATCCAGCTGCTCGGCACCCAGTCGGGTGACACGGAGTCCTTCCGCGTCACGCTCGACCGGATCCCGGCGCAGATCCAGAAGCTGTCGTTCACGGCGACGATCGACGGCGCCGGGCAGATGTCGCAGATCGCCCCCGGATACCTCCGTGTTGTCGCGGGCGGCGAGGAGGTGGCCCGGTACTCGTTCAGTGGCGCGGAGTTCTCCACCGAGCGTGCCGTGATGCTGGGCGACTTCTACCTGAAGGACGTCTGGCGGTTCGCCGCCGTGGGGCAGGGCTTCGACGGCGGCCTCGAGGCGCTGCTCAAGAACTTCGGTGGTGAGGTCGCCGACGAGCAGCCCGCCGCGCAGGAGCCGCAGGCGACTGCCGCACCGTCCTTCGCGCCGCCCGCCCAGGCCACCGCTCCCCCCGCGTTCGGCGCCCCGGCTCCGGCTCCCGCGCCGCAGCCCGCCGCGCAGGGGTTCACACCGCCGCCCACCTCGCCGTCGGTGCACGCCGCGCCGACCATCATCGCTCCGCTGCACACCCCGCCGGGCGGCACCGTGCCGCCGCCGGGCCCCGCTCCGTACATCCAGCCGCCCGGTCCGCCCGGTCCGCCGCCGGGCTACGGACAGCAGCCTCCCGGCCAGACGGCTCCCATGCCGCCCGGTTACGGCCAGCAGGCACCGCCCGCGCGCCCCGGCTATGGGCAGCAGGCTCCGACGGCGCCTCCGGGCTACGGCCAGCAGCCGCTGTACGGCCAGGTTCCGGGCCAGGCGCCGGGTCAGCCCGGCGCGCCGTCCCCCTACGGTGTTCCCCAGGGCGCCCCGCAGGGTGGTGCCGGTGTGGCCGCCGCGCTGGGGGCCTACAAGGAGACGGCCACCGGTCAGCGGTGGACCCAGCAGAACAAGAAGCTCATCCGCGTCGACCTCGGCATCGGCGGCCAGCCCGTGCTGGCCCGCCAGGGCAGCATGGTGCTCTACCAGGGCAAGGTCGATTTCAGCTACAAGGGCGCCGGCTTCGCCGGGCGGATCGTGGGCAACGCGACCGGCCAGGAGATGCAGCTCATGCGCTGTACCGGCCAGGGGCAGGTGTTCCTCGCCGAGAACGCCACCCACGTGCATCCCATCGAACTCCAGGGCGACGCGATCTGTGTCTCCGCGGAGAGCGTGCTCGCCTTCGACGAGTCCCTCCAGCACGAGGTCCGGCGTATCGAGGGGCACGGCATCCCCGGAGGCGCGCTGTTCACCATGCAGTTCCAGGGGACCGGAACGATCGTCGTGAAGACGCACGGCGCTCCCGTCGTGCTGCCCGTGACGCCGACGACCTTCGCCGACTGCAACGCCGTAGTCGCCTGGTCCGCGGCCTCCCAGGTGATCGTCTCCAGCCAGGTGCGGATGCGCCGCAACGCCTACCCCGGCGACACCGGGGAGAGCGTGAACCTCCAGTTCCGCGGCGCGCCCGGCAATTTCATCGTCGTCCAGCCGTACGAGGTCTGAGGGAGCCCGTCATGAACCAGCCACTCGCGGGCTTCGCCCCGGCACCGGTCACCGCCCGCATGGAGAACCACGGCAACCACATGCTGAAGGTCGCCATGCAGACCGGAAACGACCTCTTCGCGCGCGTGGGCTCGATGGTCGCCTACGAAGGGTTCGTCCAGTACGAGCCCAACCCGCCCGCCGTACGCCAGATCGCGCGGGACTGGATGACCGGTGAGGGCGCGCCCCTCATGAAGTGCACCGGCGACGGCCTGCTCTACCTGGCCGACTACGGCGCGAACGTCGTCGTCATCAACCTCAACGGGGACGCGATCTCCGTCAACGCCACCAACCTGCTCGCCTTCGATGCCCATCTCCAGTGGGGCGTCGAGAGGGTGAAGGGGCTCGCCAAGTTCGCCGGACAGGGCCTGTGGAACACCAAGATCTCCGGTCAGGGCTGGGTCGCGCTGACCTCGCGCGGCAAGCCGATCGTGGTCGACTGCGGCGGCGGTGAGGACGAGACCTACGTCGACCCGGACGCGCTCGTCGCCTGGTCCCCGAACCTCAAGGTGAAGGGCAAGCGCAGCTTCAAGGCGCAGTCGCTGATCGGACGCGGCAGCGGCGAGGCGTACCAGATGGCGTTCTCCGGACAGGGCATCGTCGTCGTCCAGCCCAGCGAGGACAGCACCGACCGCCTCCGGATCCGGGGCTGAGGGGGAGCACCACATCATGCAGAGCCCGCTTTTCGGCTACAACGAGCAGCAGACCCAGGAGCGCTACAGCCTCCAGAACTCGCAGATGCTGCGAGTCGTCATGGAGGGGCACGACGACATCCTGGCCCGCAAGGGCACCATGGTCGCGTACCAGGGCCTCGTGGAGTTCGACGCCGAGTACCAGAACAACAGCCAGCACCGCGCACGTGCGTACACCGGTGAAGGCCTCGACCTGATGCGGTGCCACGGGCAGGGGACGGTCTATCTGGCCAATCTCGCCCAGCACGTGCACGTGGTCGACGTGGAGCAGGACGGGCTGACCGTCGACAGCAGCTACGTCCTGGCGATGGACTCCTCGCTGCACCACGAGGTCATCGCCGTGGACAGCCAGTACGGCATCTCCGGGTCCGGCAAGTACCAGCTCAACATCACCGGCCGTGGCAAGGTCGCCCTGATGACCTCGGGCATGCCCCTGATGATGCAGGTCACGCCCGACAAGTACGTCAACTGTGACGCCGACGCGATCGTCGCCTGGTCCACCGGCCTGCGTGTCCAGATGCAGGCCCAGACGCACTCCTCCGGGGTGTGGCGGCGGCGTGGCAACACCGGTGAGGGCTGGGAGCTCAGCTTCCTGGGCCAGGGCTTCGCGCTCGTCCAGCCCAGCGAGCTGCTGCCGCCGCAGAACGCGGTGATCGGCCAGGGGCTGCGCGCCCAGTACGGCATGGGGCAGCAGGGGGCCCGGGCGCAGAACCAGGGCAACGTCTGGAGCTGACCGGGTGACGGTCCGGGCAGCAAACGTAAGGGGCGACCGCCACGGCGGTCGCCCCTCACACGTGCCTCAGGCCGAGAGCCGTGCGCGGGTCGCTTCCAGAAGCCGTACGACCGAGGCGTCCGCCACGTCCGCGACCTCCTCGTAGGGGAACCAGCGGAGGTCCAGGGACTCGTCGCTGATCGCCGCCACGGCCTCGGCCGGAGCGAGCGCGGCGTACTGGACGTCCAGGTGCCAGTTGCACGGCGCCGGGATGGCATGCCGGTCCAAGGTCACCGGGCCGCCAGGCAGCAGGATCAGACCCTCGATGCCCGACTCCTCGGTCGCCTCGCGCAGCGCGGCCGCCGCCAGCGTCGGATCACCCGGCTCGCAGTGGCCGCCCATCTGCAGCCACATCTGTAGCTTGCGGTGCAGCGTCAGCAGGACGCGGCCGCCGACCGGGTCGATGACCAGGGCGCTCGCCGTCACGTGCCCCGCCGTGCAGGCCTTCCAGATGCCGTCGGGGTGCTCGGACAGGTGGTCCAGATAGACCTGGCGCAGCTCTTCCTGGTCCTCGTACTGCTTCAGTACGAGGACGGCGTCGTCGTGAAGGGTCACTCGGTGCCGTCGCCCTTGTCGTCGTCCTTGGGAGCGTCGTCCTTCTTCAGGTTCGGCTTCTCGGCGGAGCCGCTCGCCGCCTCGCCGAGCATCTTGTCGAGCTCGGAGAAGTCCAGCTGCTCACGGTGCACGAAGCCGTCCGGGTCGTCGAGGTCGGACGCGGTCGGCAGCATGTCCGGGTGGGCCCACAGGCCGTCGCGGCCGTCGACACCGCGCGCGTCGGTGAGCGAGGCCCACAGGCGCGAGGCGTCCCGCAGCCGGCGCGGGCGCAGCTCCAGGCCGATCAGCGTGGCGAACGTCTGCTCGGCGGGACCACCCGTGGCACGGCGTCGGCGCAGCGTCTCGCGCAGCGCGTCCGCGGAGGAAAGACGCGGTTTCGCGGCGGCGTGCACGACCGCGTCCACCCAGCCCTCGACGAGCGCGAGCGCCGTTTCCAGACGGGCCAGCGCGGCCTTCTGCTCCGGCGTGTCCTCCGGCTGGAACATGCCCTGCTGGAGAGCGTCCTGCAGCTGCTCGGGGTTCTGCGGGTCGAGCTGGCCGACCACGTCCTCCAGCTTGGCCGTGTCGACCTTGATCCCGCGCGCGTAGCCCTCGACCGCGCCGAACAGGTGCGAGCGCAGCCACGGCACGTGCGAGAAGAGACGCTGGTGGGCGGCCTCGCGCAGGGCGAGGTAGAGCCGCACCTCCTCCAGGGGGATGCCCAGGTCCTTGCCGAACGACGCGATGTTCAGCGGCAGCAGCGCGGCCTTGCCGGCCGGGCCGAGCGGCAGGCCGATGTCGGTGGAACCGACGACCTCGCCCGCGAGCACGCCGACGGCCTGCCCGATCTGCGTACCGAACATGGCGCCGCCCATGGAGCGCATCATGCCGATGAGCGGGCCCGCCATGGCCTGCATCTCCTCGGGCAGGACATCACCCATGGCCGCGCCGACCCGCTCGGCGACCGGGTCGACGAGCTCCTTCCACACCGGCAGGGTCGCCTCGACCCACTCCGCGCGGCTCCAGGCCACGGCGGAAGCGGCGCCGGACGGCAGGGACGTCGCGTCGTCCAGCCACAGGTCGGCCAGGCGTACGGCATCCTGAACCGCGGTGCGCTCGGCGGGACCGACGCTCGCGTCCTTGGTGCCGTCAGAAGTGCCCTGGGAGACCGTCTGGCGAGCGATCTGCTTGGCCATGTCCCAATTCACCGGACCGCCCTCGTACGAGAGCATCTGGCCCAGCTGCTGGAACGCGGCCCCCAGGTCGTTGGGGTTCATGGAACCGAACATCGCTGCGAGCGGATTGTCGGCGCCGGGGCCGCCGGCTCCGGGCGGCCCGAAACCGAACGGTCCCTGTCCACCGCCGCTCTGCTGGTCCTTCTTCTTGCCCTCGTCGCCGTTCTCCGGCTCCTCCGGCGGAAGGCCGAATCCGAATGGGGTGTCACTCACGGGATTCCTCGGCTGGTAAGGCCGCCGGTTCATTCCGACGGCGACTGCCCGACAACACCACCCAGCGTAGACACCCGAGCCCGATCGGGCCTCGGTGCTTCGCCGACTCTTGGCCTGCGGCAGGATGGATGCCACCTGGTACGGGCGCGTCACGCGCGTCCGTTACTGAAGACAACCGCTGGAGACGCCCGGTGAGTTCCCCAGATCCACAGGTTCGCGCAGCGCGAAACCACTCAACCAGCCCGCCCTTGCGCGGGCCCGTCGTCGCGGTCACCGGCGCCGCGTCCGGCGTGGGCGCGATGCTGACCGAGCGGCTTGCCGCGAGCGAGGAGATCAAGCAGGTCATCGCCATCGACGAGCGTCGCGGCGAGTGCGAGGGCGCCCAGTGGCAGATCCTCGACGTCCGGGACCCCGCGATCGCCGAGAAGCTGCGCGGCGCGGACGTCGTGGTGCATCTCGCGCTCGACCTCGACCTGGAGACGGACGCGGCGGCGCGCACGGCGTACAACGTCCGGGGGACGCAGACCGTGCTGACGGCCGCCGCCGCGGCCGGGGTGCACCGGGTCGTGCTGTGCACGTCCGCGATGGTCTACGGGGCGCTGCCCGACAACGAACTGCCCCTCTCCGAAGACGCCGAACTGCGGGCGACCGCCGAGGCCACGGGGGTCGGGGACCTGCTGGAGATCGAGCGGCTCGCCCGGCGGGCGCCGCGCGCGCATCCGGGGCTCAATGTCACCGTCGTACGGCCTGGGGTCCTGGTCGGTGGTGGTACCGACACCGCGCTGACCAGGTACTTCGAGTCTCCTCGACTCCTCGTGGTGGCGGGGTCACGGCCTGCCTGGCAGTTCTGCCACGTCGAGGATCTGTGCAGTGCTCTGGAGTACGCCGTCCTGGAGAAGGTGGAGGGGGAGCTGGCCGTCGGGTGCGACGGGTGGCTGGAGCAGGAGGAGGTCGAGGAGCTCAGTGGGATTCGGCGGATGGAGTTGCCGTCCGCCGTCGCGCTGGGGGCTGCCGCGCGACTTCACCGGATTGGGCTCACTCCTTCGCCCGCCGGGGATCTGGCGTACACGATGTACCCCTGGGTGGTGAGTGGGAGCCGGATGCATGACGCCGGGTGGCGGCCGCAGTGGACCAACGAGGAGGTTCTCGCGGAGCTGCTGGAGGAGGTTGCCGGGCGGCACACCGTGGCTGGGCGGCGGCTGGGGCGGAAGGATGCGACGGCGGCGGGGGCCGCGGGGGCGACGGTTGCTCTTCTGGGTACGGCCGCGTTGGTTCGGCGGGCTCGGAAGGCTCGGCGACGGATCTGAGTCCGGGGGCGTGCGGGTGCGGGTGCGTCGTGGCTGGGGGCCGGTGTCTCGCCCCCGCCGCCCCTACCCGTCCCATCCCCGGAGGCTCCGCCCCCGGCCCCCTGGCGGGGCTGCGCCCCTGCACCCCGGTGGGGCTCCGCCCCTGCACCCCGGCGGGGCTGAGCTCCTGGACTCCGGCGGAGGTGCGCCTCTGGACCCCTGGCGGGGCTGCGCCCCTGCACCCGGTGGGGCTGCGGCCCCGGGCCCCTGGCGGGCTCAGCGCCTGGACCCCGGCGGGGGCGCGCCTTTGGACTCTGGTGCGACTGCGGCCGCGACCTCTGGCGGGGCTCCGTCCCTGAACCCCCGGCGGGGCTGAGCTCCTGAACCTCTGGCGGGGCTGAGCTCCTGAACCCCCGGCGGGGCTCCGCCCCTGAACCCCCGGCGGGGCTCCGCCCCTGAACCCCCGGCGGGGCTGCACCCCTGAACCCCCTGCAGGGCTCCGCCCCCTGTGTCTCGGCGGGTTCGTGCCCCCGCCCCCCCCGCGGGGCTCCGCCCACTCCCGGTAGCGGACTGAACCGCGGGGCTCCGCCCCCGCTCCCGGGAAGCGGGCTGAGCGGTCTCGTCCTCAAGTGCCGACGGGCTGAGGTGTGGGCTTGGTCTCTGTAGGAGGCTCCAAAAGGGCACGCGCGTGTGCGGGGTGAAAGGCGTATTTCGTGGGGGCTGTGGGGTGCGGCACGATGGGGCTATGGCAGCTACCTTTGAGCATCCGGGTGAGTTGGGCGCGCAGGATCCGATTCGGCTGTTGGCGATTCGGGACGAGCCGCTCTCCTTGGACGAGGTCTTCCGTGCGGTCGGAGACGACGCCGCCGGGGGGACCGCGCTCTTCGTGGGGACCGTGCGCAATCACGACGGGGGTGCCGACGTCGAGGGGCTCGGGTATTCGTGTCATCCCAGCGCGGAGGCCGAGATGCGGCGGATCGCCGAGAAGGTGGTCGCCGAGTATCCGGTGCGGGCGCTGGCCGCCGTGCACCGGGTCGGTGACCTGGCCGTCGGTGATCTCGCGGTGATCGTCGCCGTGTCGTGTCCGCACCGCGGTGAGGCCTTCGAGGCGTGTCGCAAGCTGATCGACGACCTCAAGCACGAGGTGCCCATCTGGAAGCACCAGAAGTTCTCCGACGGCACGGAGGAGTGGGTCGGAGCCTGTTGAGGGATTCGGCCGGACGTGTGAGTCCGGCCTCACCGAGTTCTCACCCTTGCTCCGGTTGCGTAACCGACCCCCTGGTATGAGCGTTAACAAGGCAGATGGTTAATCTGCTGATCAGTCAGTTGCGGTCGCTTGTGGGGTTGGGAGGTCGGCATGGCGTCGCTCGCCTGGTTGCTGATTCCGCTTTTGGCTGCGATCGGTGCCGGACTGTGGGGCAGTTGGGCCAGCCGGAACCGCAAGACGGCGGGAGACGGTGTCGAGCTCGAGGGGTACGCGCGCTTCCGTGCGGCCATGGAGCGCTCCGAGGCCGTCATGGTGCGGCCCGGTGGCGGGGAGAAGCCGCAATCCGACGCGGTCTGAGGCCGGGGCTCCGCCAGCGCCGCCCTGGCCCCGTACGGACGGCCCCGACAGTGCGCTGACAGCACCGTCCCGTACTGTCGTGGCATGCCACGCCGCACCGCGACGATGCTCGCCTCCACCCTGATCCTGATCGCGCTCCTGTGCGCGGGAGTGTTCATCAAAGTGCCGTACTCGGAGATGTCACCGGGGCCGACGGTGAACACGCTGGGCGAGCACGACGGCGAGCCGGTGCTGCAGATCTCCGGGCGCAAGACGTACCCGGCCACCGGGCACCTGAACATGACCACGGTCCGGGTCACCAGCGCCGACTACAACATGAACCTTGTAGAGGCCGTTTACGGGTGGCTCGCGCATGACAACAAGGTCGTGCCGCACGACACGCTCTACCCGGACGGCAAGACCGAGCAGCAGTCGACGCAGGAGAACGCCGAGGAGTTCAGCCAGTCCCAGGAGAGCGCCAAGGTGGCCGCGCTGAAGGAGCTGGGCATCCCGGTGAAGTCCTGGGTGATCGTGTCGACCGTCGTCAAGGGCTCCCCGGCCGAGGGGCGGCTGCACGCCGGTGACGTGATCAAGAGCGTCGACGGTACGGCCGTCAAGGCGCCCGACGACGTCGCCAAGCTGGTCACCAAGCACAAGCCCGGCGAGAAGGTCGTCTTCACGGTGGTGCCCGCCAAGGAGCAGGCCGCCGCCGCGAAGGCCGGCAAGACGGCCACCGCGACCACGGATGTGACCATCACCACGGCGAAGTCCAGCGACAGCGGCGCGTCCCGTGCCATCGTCGGCATCTCGGCCGGGACCGATCACACGTTCCCGTTCAGCATCGACATCAAGCTCGCCGACGTCGGCGGTCCGAGCGCCGGGCTGATGTTCGCGCTGGGCATCGTGGACAAGCTGACCCCGGGCGACCTCACCGGCGGCAAGTTCGTGGCCGGCACCGGCACCATCGACGACAGCGGAACCGTCGGCCCGATCGGCGGCATCGAGCTGAAGACGATCGGAGCGCGCGAGAAGGGCGCCCAGTACTTCCTGACGCCCAAGGACAACTGCGCGGCCGCCGCCAAGGACACCCCCGACGGGCTCACCCTCGTCAAGGTCAACACCATCGACGACGCGATGAACGCCCTGAAGGACATCAGCTCCGGCAAGACCGCCGACCTGCCGAAGTGCACCACCAAGGGCTGAGGGAGCGAGCGGCGGCGGCACACAAGGGCCGTACGGCGTGATGGGGGCGCCCCCGGAAGTCCGGGGGCGCCCCCATCCACGTACACCGGGACGTCAGTCCGCGAACGTCGCAGACAGCGCCTCCGCCAGACCCGGCACCAGGCCCGCGCCCGTGAGGACCTCGGTCGGCGCGTCCTTCTCGCGCAGACGCAGTGCCGAGTCGCGGGTGCCGTCGCGCAGGACGCCGACCGTCATACGGACCTCCTGGCGGTCCGGGTGCTCGGCGACCCACTTCGCGAGCTTCTTGTCGCTCAGGCCCTCCGGGACGGAGGCCTCCGCGGACGGCGGCAGCATCAGCCGCTCCACGGTGAGCGCGCAGCCGACCACGGCGTCGGGCCAGGCGATGGTGCCGAGGAACTCGTCCAGCGGCTTGTCGGCAGGGATCTCGTCCTGCTCGATGGGGGTGAGACCAGTGGTCTCGGGCTCGTCCTGCAGGCCGAGCTGGGCCGCGAGGCCGGGCTCCTGGGTCCGCAGTCGCGCGGTGTCTACGAGGGCGAAGAGGCGAGCGGGCTGGTCCCAGCCGAGGCCGGATGCGTACTCGTCGATCTCGAGTACGGCCCGGGTGAGCGGGCTCGCTGCCATGGGAGTGTTGGACATGGTCACAATCCTGCCTCGTTCGTACCCGGAACCGGGAACCGAGTAAAGCGTGAGTAAGTTGCATAGATGAGGCTCCACGATCACGGAGCCTGACGGATGGTCCGCTTCACGGGGACCTGACGGATCAACAGCGAACTTCGAGGTGCGCACCTTGGCTTTCCAGATGCCGGACCGCGGCGGAGGCCCGACGGGGCCACGGATCAGAGTGGGCCGACCGTCCCGGCGTGTCCGGACCCTGCTCATGACACTGGGCGTGCTGGCCGTGCTGGCCATGGCGTTCGTCATGTTCGCGGGTTTCTGGACGGACTGGCTCTGGTACCGGTCGGTTCACTACTCGTCCGTCTTCACGACCACCCTGTGGACCAAGATCGGGCTCTTCTTCGTGTTCGGCCTGCTCATGGCGGCCTCGGTCGGCGTGAACATCTGGCTGGCACACCGGCTGCGACCGCCGCTGAGCGCGATGTCGATGGAGCAGCAGAGCCTCGACCGGTACCGGATGGGGATCGCGCCCTACAAGAGGTGGCTGCTGCTCGGCATCACCTCCCTGGTGGGGCTGATCGCCGGCGCGTCGGCGTCGGGCCAGTGGCGCACGTGGCTGATGTGGGTGAACGGGGTCCCCTTCCACCAGAAGGACCCCCAGTTCCACCTCGACGTCTCCTTCTACGCCTTCGATCTGCCCTGGTACCGCTTCCTGCTCGGCTTCGGCTTCGCCGCCGCCGTGCTCTCGCTGATCGCCGCCGCGCTCACGCACTACCTCTACGGAGGGCTCAGGGTCACTTCCCCGGGCGCGCGCGCCACGGCCGCGGCCACCGGGCACCTGTCGGTGCTGCTGGGCATCTTCGTCGCCCTGAAGGCGGTCGCCTACTGGCTCGACCGCTACGGACTCGCCGTGAAGTCCAGCGACTTCAAGGCGACCGGCAACTGGACGGGTCTCAGATACGTCGACGCCAACGCGTATCTGCCCGCCAAGACGATCCTGTTCTGCATCGCCGTCATCTGCGCGCTGCTGTTCTTCGCCACCCTGTGGCGGCGCACCTGGCAGCTGCCCGTCATCGGCTTCGGCCTGATGGTCCTGTCGGCGATCCTCATCGGCGGTCTCTACCCGGCGATCGTGCAGAAGTTCCAGGTCCAGCCGAACGAGCAGGCCAAGGAAGCGCCGTACGTCGAGAAGAACCTGAAGGCGACCCGCGAGGCCTACGGCATCGACGGCACCCAGGTCTCGGAGTACGCGGGCAAGAGCGACACCAAGGACAAGACCAAGCAGCGCGCCGACGCCGACACCACGGCGAGCATCCGTCTGCTGGACCCGAACATCGTCTCGCCGACGTTCCAGCAGTTGCAGCAGATGAAGAACTACTACGCGTTCCCGACCAACCTGGACGTCGACCGGTACAGCAAGGACGGCAAGGACCAGGACACGGTCATCGGACTGCGCGAGCTGAACCTGAACGGCATTCCGAAGAACAACTGGATCAACGACCACTTCCGCTACACGCACGGATACGGCGTGGTGGCCGCCAAGGGCACCACGGCGACCTCCGGTGGCCGGCCCGTCTTCACCGAGTCCGACCTGCCGTCCAAGGGCGACCTGGGGACGTACGAGCAGCGGGTCTACTACGGCGAGAAGACCACGCAGTACTCGATCGTCGGCGGTCCCCAGAAGGAGATCGACTACTCCGACGACAGCGGTGAGAAGACCACCAGCTACAAGGGCGAGAGCGGGGTCAGCCTCTCCAGCCCGGTCAACCGTGCCGCGTACGCCGTGGCATTCGGCGAGCCGCAGATCCTCTACTCGGGCGCGATCGGCGAGGGTTCCCGGATCCTCTACAACCGCACCCCCAAGGACCGTGTCGAGGCGGTGGCCCCCTGGCTGACCATCGACGGCGACGCCTACCCGGCCGTGGTCGACGGCAAGATCCAGTGGATCGTCGACGCCTACACCACGACCAACGGCTACCCGTACGCCTCCCGCACCACCCTCGGTGACACGACGGCGGACTCACTTACCGCGACCAACAACCAGCGCGCGGTGGTGGCCCAGCAGAACCAGGTCAACTACATCCGCAACTCGGTGAAGGCGACCGTCGACGCGTACACCGGCGAGGTCAAGCTCTACCAGTGGGACACCAAGGACCCGGTCCTCAAGACCTGGATGAAGGCGTTCCCGAACACGGTGAAGCCGAAGACGTCCATCTCGCAGTCGCTCATGGACCATCTGCGGTACCCGCAGGACCTGTTCAAGGTCCAGCGCGAGCTGCTCACCCGCTATCACGTGAAGGACGCGCAGACGTTCCTCAGCGGCAGCGAGGTGTGGCAGGTCCCGGACGACCCGACCAACAAGTCGGGCAACGCGGTGCCGCCGTACTACCTGAGCATGCAGATGCCCGACCAGAAGGCGCAGACGTTCTCGCTGACGACGACGTTCACGCCGAACGGCCGGGACAACCTGAGCGCCTTCATGTCGGTCGACTCCGAGGCGGGCACCAGTGACTACGGCAAGATCAGAATCCTGAAACTGCCGACCAGCGAACCTGTCGACGGGCCCAAACAGGTCCAGAGCCAGTTCAACTCCCAACAGGACATCGCCGAGTCGATCAGACTTCTGAAGGGTGGGGACTCGGAAGTCGAGTACGGCAATCTGCTGACGGTTCCGCTCGACGGAGGACTGCTCTACGTGGAGCCCGTCTACGTACGCGGTGGCGACCTCAAGTACCCCCTGTTGCGCAAGGTGTTGGTGACCTATGGAGGCAACACCGCCTTCGAGGACACGCTCGACCAGGCGCTCAACAAGATCTTCGGGACGGAGAGTACGACCAGTCCACCGACGGACACGGGGACCACGCCACCGCCGACGTCGAGCAACCCGACGGTCCAGCAGGCGCTCACCGACGCCCAGAAGGCCTTCGACCAGGGCCAGGACGCCCTCAAGAAGGGCGACTGGACGGCGTACGGGCAGGCGCAGAAGGATCTTCAGGACGCGCTGAAGCGGGCCGAGGACGCGCAGACCAAGGCCGACAAGAGTGCAACCGGTGGCAGCGGCGGTAGCAAGAGCAACGACAAGGGCAGCAGTCCGAGCAGTAGTCCGAGCCCGAGCGGCAGCAGCAGTCCGAGCCCCAGCGGCAGCAGCAGTCCCAGCGGCGGTACGGGCTAGGGCGGACCCGTCGGCCGGCCCGTCGGGTCGGCCGACGGCTGGTCCGGTTCTTGGATCAGCCGCTGGTCAGAGGCCACCTCCGCGCCGTGGTACGGTTGCAACACAACGGCGCGGGGTGGAGCAGCTCGGTAGCTCGCTGGGCTCATAACCCAGAGGTCGCAGGTTCAAATCCTGTCCCCGCTACTGAAAAGCGAAGGCCCGGATCCTCTCAGGATCCGGGCCTTCGTTGTGTGCGCACACGTGTACTGCACCCGTATGGCGACCTGAGCAGGACGCGTGCGCGGGGTGCGGGCGGCGACCATGGGCGACGCGCCGAAGACTGCGCCATCCGTGGGGAGTTGGGAGAACTGTGTTTGACTTGTCTCTCTGTGGGCATGTCGACAAAACGCTGAAGTGACCTCACTGACTGCGGTATACCAGGTGTACCCAGGTTGCAGGTGGTGCGACGATGGACGTTATGGGGGACAAGGCAACTCTGTTGGAGACAGGGCGTTTTGTGCAGCCTTCAGACCGGGACGAAACCGGCGAGGCTGCCGAGGAAGCACGTCAGCGGCTCGCCGCCGAGGCCGGCGACGTCGAGGCGATGAGTGTCCTCGGAGCGATGCTGCTGCGCCGCGGTGATCTCGACGGAGCCGAGCCTCAGTTGCGCGCTGCCACCGCCGCCGGTGACCGCGCCGCCGCCAACAACCTTGGTGTCCTCCTGCACCAGCGCGGTTACACCGACGACGCCGCCGGGTGGTGGCGGATCGCCGCCGTAGCCGGGTCCGCGGCCGCCGCGCACGCGCTCGGGCGCTATCACCGCGAGCGGGGAGACGAGCCTGCCGCCGAGTACTGGCTGCGCCAGTCCGCCGAGCAGGGGCATGCCCTCGGGGCGTACGCGCTGGCCGATCTGCTGGAGCACCGCAGTGACGTCGGCGCGGAGCAGTGGATGCGGGCGGCCGCCGAGCGGGGGCACCGCGAGGCCGCGTACCGGCTCGCGCGCACGCTCGACCGCAAGGCCGCGGACGCGGGCGAGGGCAGGGGCGACAACGGTGTCATCGGGGTCATAGGAGCCGCCGGTGAAGAGGCCGAGCAGTGGTACCGGCAGGCCGCCGCGCGGGGGCACCGGCGGGCCGCGCTGCACCTCGGGGCGATCCTGGAGAAGCGGGGGCACCTCAAGGAGGCCGGGCGTTGGTATCTGACGTCCGCCAAGGACGGAGAGGCGCGGGCCGCCTGCGCGCTCGGGTTCCTGCTGCGGGACGCGGGGGACACGGAGAGCGCGGCCGTGTGGTGGCTGCGGGCCGCGCAGGACGGGGACGGGAACGCCGCGAACGCGCTGGGGGCGCTGCACGCCGAGCGCGGCGAGACGCAGACCGCGGAGCGGTGGTACCGGGCCGCCATGGACGCCGGTGATGTGAACGGCGCGTACAACCTCGGGCTGCTCTGCGCAGAGCAGGGGCGGACCGCGCAGGCCGAGCAGTGGTATCGGCGGGCCGCGTACGCGGGGCACCGTGAGGCCGCGAACGCGCTGGCGATCCTGTTGCTTCAGGTCGGTGACTCGGCCGGGGCCGAGCCGTGGTTCTCCAAGGCCGCGGAGGCCGGGAGCGTGGACGCCGCGTTCAACCTCGGGATCCTGCATGCCGGGCGGGGGAGCGAGGACGACGAGGAGGCGGCGCTGCGGTGGTACGAGCGGGCGGCTTCCGCCGGGCACACCGAGGCGGCGCTGCAGGTCGGTATCGCGCGGCTGCGGGACGGGGACGAGCTGGAGGCGGAGCGGCATCTGAGGTGTGCGGCGGGGGGCGGTAGCGCGGAGGCCGCGTATCGGCTGGCCGCCGTGCTCGACGCTCGGCGGCCGCCGGCGCCCGCGCATGAGCTCGGGGAGCCGGCGCAGGAGAAGAGTGAGTGCGAGGAGTGGTACGAGCGGGCTGCCTCCCTCGGGCATCGGCGGGCGCAGGTGCGGGTCGGGATGCTCGCCGCGGCTCGGGGTGATGTGGTGGAGGCGGCTCGGTGGTACCGGTCGGCCGCGGAGGCCGGGTCTCGGAACGGGGCCTTCAATCTGGGGCTGCTGTTGGCTCGGGAGGGGAGTGAGCCGGAGGCCGCGTTGTGGTGGACCCGGGCGGCGGATGCGGGGCATGGGCGGGCGGCGCTTCGGCTCGCGCTCGTGTATGCGCGACGGGGGGAGTTGGCGGAGGGGCAGCGGTGGGCTGATCGGGCGGTTGCGCTGGGGCCTGCGGAGGTGGCTGAGCGGGCGGCTCGGTTGCGGGATGCGTTGCGGCAGGAGTTGTCTGCGTGAGTGTGGGGCGGTCGGTGGGGGCTGGACTTGGCTTGTTCTCGCCCCCGCCGCCCCTACCCGACCCATCCCAGGGGCTGCGCCCCTGACCCCCACCTGGGGCTGCGCCCCTGGCCCCCCTGACCCCCACCTGGGGCTGCGCCCCTGGCCCCTCTGCGGGGCTGCGCCCCTGCACCCCGCTGGAGCCCCGCCCCCCGCACCCGTCAGGGCCTGCGCTCTCGAAGCCCATGAGGCTCCCCGACCCGAAACCCAGAGGGCTCCGGCCCTGCACCCGGAGACCCCTCCTCGAACCCCGGAGACCTCCCCGAACCCCGTGGGGCCCCCGCGAACCCCGCGGGGCTCCCCCCGCGACGCCCGTGGCGCTTCGCCCCGACCGCCGTGGGGGCTTCTCGGTGTAGCCCCGGGGGGCGACCCTGGACACCTTCGCTTGAAGAGGGCGCGTTCGAGCGTCGTAGGGGGCGTATACGGGATTTGCGCTGGTCCACCTGGTTGACGTAATGTTCAGTTCATCGACGCGGGGTGGAGCAGCTCGGTAGCTCGCTGGGCTCATAACCCAGAGGTCGCAGGTTCAAATCCTGTCCCCGCTACTTGAAGGCGAAGGACCCAGATCATGCAGATCTGGGTCCTTCGGCGTTTTCGGGGATGCGGGGGCAGAGGAAAGCCCCGGCGTCCGTGGAGGCCGGGGCTTCGGGGAGTCAGGCTGATGCGCAGGTGGGGCACAGGCCCCGGTATGTCACCTCTACGTCCGAGACCGTGAAGCCGAAGCGCTCCGAGTCGGGGAGGTCGGCGAGCGGGTTGCCGCTCGGGTGGACGTCGCGGATCGAGCCGCACTGGGCGCAGACCAGGTGGTGGTGCGGACGGTGCGCGTTCGGGTCGTAGCGCTTGGCGCGCTTGTCCGTCGCGACTTCCAGCACCTCGCCGAGCGAGACCAGCTCACCCAACGTGTTGTAGACGGTCGCCCGGGAGATCTCGGGCAGCTTGGCGACGGCTCGGGCATGCACCTCGTCGGCCGTCAGATGGACGTGATCGCCGTCGAGGACCTCGGCCACGACACGCCGCTGCGCGGTCATTCGCCATCCGCGTCCGCGCAGTCGTTCCAACAGGTCACTCATACAGGCCAGCTTAACAGCAAGGTGACCAGATCCTGAATGGGTGTGAATTTGGACGAGTGATTGACTTGGATATTGTCTAATGTAGGATCGGTTCGGCATTGGACATTGGGCATTGGGTGGGACCAGGCACGGCCGGTCCGGAATGACGCAGGAGGCGCACGTGACGCAGGGACCGCTTACGACGGAGGCCGGCGCGCCGGTGGCCGACAATCAGAACAGCGAGACCGCGGGCGTCGGTGGCCCGGTACTCGTTCAGGACCAGCTGCTTCTCGAGAAGCTCGCCCACTTCAACCGTGAGCGCATCCCGGAGCGTGTCGTGCACGCCCGGGGCGCCGCCGCCTACGGCACCTTCACGGTCACCGCGGATGTCACCCGGTACACCCGCGCCACGTTCCTCTCCGAGGTCGGCAAGCAGACCGAGACCTTTCTGCGGTTCTCGACGGTGGCCGGCAACCTCGGCTCCGCGGACGCGGTCCGTGACCCCCGCGGCTTCGCGCTGAAGTTCTACACCGAAGAGGGCAACTACGACCTCGTCGGCAACAACACCCCGGTGTTCTTCATCAAGGACGCCATCAAGTTCCCCGACTTCATCCACACGCAGAAGCGCGACCCGTACACCGGTTCGCAGGAGGCCGACAATGTGTGGGACTTCTGGGGCCTCAGCCCCGAGAGCACGCATCAGGTGACCTGGCTCTTCGGTGACCGGGGGATCCCGGCCTCCTACCGGCATCTCAACGGGTACGGCTCGCACACGTACCAGTGGAACAACGATGCCGGCGAGGCCTTCTGGGTCAAGTACCACTTCAAGACCGACCAGGGCATCAAGAACCTCACCCAGGCGGAGGCCGACAAGCTCGCCGGTGAGGACCCCGACTCCCACCAGCGCGACCTGCGCGAGGCCATCGAGCGCGGTGAGTTCCCGTCCTGGACCGTGCAGGTGCAGATCATGCCGACGGCCGACGCGGCGACCTACCGGTTCAACCCGTTCGACCTCACCAAGGTGTGGCCGCACGAGGACTACCCGCCGATCGAGATCGGCAGGCTGGAGCTCAACCGCAACCCGGAGAACATCTTCGCCGAGGTCGAGCAGTCCATCTTCTCGCCGGCGCACTTCGTGCCGGGCATCGGGCCTTCGCCCGACAAGATGCTTCAGGGGCGGCTCTTCGCCTATGGCGACGCGCACCGCTACCGCGTCGGCATCAACGCCGACCACCTGCCGGTGAACCGCCCGCACGCCGCCGAGGCACGCACGAACTCCCGTGACGGCTTCCTGTACGACGGCCGTCACAAGGGCGCGAAGAACTACGAGCCGAACAGCTTCGGCGGTCCGTTCCAGACGGACCGGCCGCTGTGGCAGCCGATCGCGGTGACCGGCCACACCGGTGAGACCGAGGCGCCGTCCCACTCCGAGGACGACGACTTCGTGCAGGCGGGCAATCTGTACCGCCTGATGTCGGAGGACGAGCGGGGGCGTCTGATCGCGAACCTGGCGGGTTTCGTCGCCAAGGTCTCCCGTGACGACATCGCCGAGCGCGCGATCAACAACTTCCGTCAGGCTGACGAAGACTTCGGCAAGCGGCTGGAGGCCGCGGTCCAGGCCCTGCGCGGCTGACCACCAGCACTGGATCGCTTGTCGTGGGCGGTGGGCCGGATCCCCCTGAGTGATGAGAGGGTCCGGCCCGTCGGCATGTGCGGGCCCGGCGGTTCCCGGGCGTCTACGCGGGTACTCGCTGCCGCTTCGGTGCCCAGCAGCGGATGATGTCGCGGACCGAGACGATGCCGACCGGGCCGTTGCCGTCGAGCACGATCAGGTGCCGGAAGCCCCCGTGTGCCATCGCCGCCGCGGCCTCCTCCAGGGTCCAGACGGGGGCGGCGAAGACGACGTCCGTCGTGGTGTGGGTGCCTGCGGTCTCGGTGTCCGGGTTCTGTCCGAGGGCGATCGAGTTGAGGATGTCGCGTTCGGTGAGGATGCCGAGGCCGGAGGAGTCCTCGTCGTGGACGACGGCCGCGCCTACGCGGCGGGAGGACATCAGGCAGGCCGCCTGACGGAGAGTGTGTGCCGGGCCGATGGTCAGGACCACCGTGCTCATGGCGTCGCGGACGAGCATGGGCTGGAGCCACCTCCTTGGTGAAGCGCCAAGAGAAGCGATTCACAAGTTCACAAGTGGGGGGACTCTCAGAGTCGCAGTTAAAGGGAGGGTCAACAAGAGGGCGTGCGGTGAGTTTCGGGGGCGCCCATGGGTCACAAGGGCGCGCCACCGGCTCTTCAGCACCGCTGGTTCGGATCCCGGCAGCTCGTCGGCTCAGTCCGCTGGTATTGAACTGCCCTTGCGGCGGGGTGCAGTGCTGCCCGGCATCCCCCTGTGGAGCTGCCGGGTAGCCGGTGTCATTGGTCGTTGTTGGTCGTCGTGGGCCGCCCTCGGACGGCCCACGGTTGAAAACGGCCAGGTGCGCTCGTCGCGCCACTCGATCCGGTGTTCAACGAAGTGGGGAGTTCCAGCGAGCGCCGGGCGCGTGGCAAGTACATCCGTCACGACCCCGCCGACGTGCTCGCCCACGTAGCCGAACGTAAGAGCACCGACCAAGACGCCGCCTAGAGCACGCCTAGAGCACGCCTAGAGCACGCCTGGAGCGTGTCTGACGGGTCGCGTCATGCAGACCGTCCCCACCGCCAGAGCTGCCATCGCTCCGCCGTCCGTCCCGCCTTCCCAGTCGGCCGCGAAGGCCTTGGGCGGGCCGGGCCAGCGGCCCCGCTCCCGACAGTCATGTCACCCGAATGGCGCAACATGATGTGCCACCCGTATGGGTGAAGATCAAGATGGCTAGTGCCGCAATCGAGGCAAATCCGTGAAAGGGGAACCAAATGCCCATTCGACGAATCCTCGCCGCCGTCATCGCCACGGCAGCCCTCGCCGGACTCGGCCTCACAGGCGCCGCCACCGCCACCGCCACCGCCGCACAGGGTGCCTCGTCCTACGTCACCCCCTCTCAGTGCAGGGAGGGCGGCGGAGAGCCCCGGATCGACTTGCCGGGCAACCCCTGCGTGGGCGGTAGATACGACGGCCAGGCGGTCGACTAAACCCCACAAGGCGCCCCGCAGCCACGCGCCGCGGGGCGCTCCCGCGCGAGCGTAGCCGGGAGAGTCGCAGGGACTGTGCCGACCTGTCGGACACGCCCTAGCCCAACACCCACCACAGACAGCAGGGAGAGCCGCTGACCAGCGGCTCTCCCTGCTGCGTGTTGAGAGGACCACCGCCACATGGCAGGCCACATCCAAGACCGCTGGTTCAAGACCGAGACCAACTCCGACGGCAAGACCGTACGCATCAAGAGCGACCGCCACGGAAGCGGCCTGCGCTACAGGGCCCGGTACATCGGCCCCGACGGCACCGAGAAGTCCAAGAGCTTCCCCGACGGACAGAAGCGCCTCGCCGAGAAATGGCTGTCCGGGATCGAAGCGGACATGGCGCGAGGGCAGTACATCGACCCGCGGGCCGGCCGCCTCACCGTGCGGCAGCACGCTGAACGGTGGTTGGCCTCCCTCACCATGGACCCCAGTACGTTCGTGAGCACCGAGACGCGCATCCGCCTGCACGCCCTGCCGCATCTGGGCAGCCGATCGCTCGACTCGCTGAGGCCGATCCACATCCGCGAGTGGCTGCGGAAGCTCGAAGACGGGGGACTGGCCCCCGCCTATCAGCGGGTCATCTTCGCGAACCTCAACGCGATGTTGGCGGCTGCCGTCGATGACCGTCTGATCTCGCACAACCCATGCCGATCGTCGTCCGTAAAGGCGCCCAAGCCGGAACCTCGCCGGATCAAGCCATGGCGGCCTGAGCGAGTGCTGGCGGTGCGCTCGGCACTGCCAGGGCGGTACCGCGCCACGGTGGACCTGGCCGGCGGGTGCGGCATGCGCCAGGGCGAAGTGCTTGGCCTGGCCGTTGACGATGTGGACTTGAAGGCAATGCGGTGTACCGCGCGTCTCTCGGCATTGCGGAAGAGCACCGGAGCCGCGACCGGTGAGCCGTCGACCGTCCGCCACGGCAGCGTGATGGCCGCGGGCGGGTATTGCGCGATGTGCGCCTCAAGCGCGCGAGCGACGCTCCCCGGCAACGGGATGGTGCGCGTCTTACCGCCCTTCGGCAAAGCGCGAACACCTGCCGCCCGGCAGAGCAGCGAGAAGCGGACGCGTGAGGCGGTGAACCGGGCCTTCGAGGGCGGACCGGACTCCGATGACGGCCCCACGGCGGCCCAGGGGGTCTGAAACCAGGGGAAACGTGCTGGTCAAGCCGCAAGTGCCTTCAGTACCGCTGGTTCAGATAACCCAGCAGCTCGTCGTGGAGGATGCCGTTCGACGCGGCCGCGTTGCCGCTGTGCGGGCCCGGGCGGCCGTCGAGGCCCGTGAAGGATCCGCCCGCCTCGGTCACCACGATCGCGTTCGCCGCCATGTCCCACAGCGACAGCTCGGGTTCCGCGCAGATGTCCACCGAACCCTCCGCGACCATCATGTACGGCCAGAAGTCGCCGTACCCGCGCGTGCGCCAGACCGCCTTCGTCAGGTCAAGGAAGCCGTCGAGGCGGCCCTGGTCCTCCCAGCCGGACAGCGAGGAGTACGCGAAGGACGCGTCGGCCATCCGCGAGACCTGGGAGACCTTCAGGCGCGTGGCCGAGGACAGGCTGCGGCCGGTGAACGCGCCGTGCCCCTTCGCCGCCCACCAGCGGCGGCCCAGCGCGGGCGCGGAGACCACCCCGACCACCGGCTGGTAGCCGCCCTCGCCCGCTTCCATCAGGGAGATCAGCGTGGCCCAGACGGGCACCCCGCGGACGTAGTTCTTGGTGCCGTCGATCGGGTCGATCACCCAGCGGCGCGGACCGGTGCCCTCGATGCCGTACTCCTCGCCGAGGATCGCGTCGCGCGGCCGTGCCCGCTGGAGGTGGCCGCGGATCAGCTCCTCGGCGGCCTTGTCCGCCTCGCTCACCGGCGTCATGTCCGGCTTGGTCTCGACCTTGAGGTCGAGCGCCTTGAACCGGTCCATCGTCGCCGCGTCGGCGGCGTCCGCCAGGACATGGGCCAGGCGCAGGTCATCGCGATAGTCGGGCATGACTGCACCGTATATGGCCCACTCGGGCCACAGCCATACGGCCCGGGGGATCATCGGGCACGGGCATGGGGGTCGGGGGCGCCTCCGGGGCGCGGGCCGCACGGCCTGGTTGATCATCGCGGCGTGCGGGGGGCGGCGTACGCCCCTCGACGCCGCCGCGAACCCTTGACAGTGCCCCTGTGCGCGTCAAACCTGAGCTGCAGTGCCGCCCGCTCGCCCCCAGGGAGGCGAAAGATGCCTGCAGCGCGGGAATCCCTTCTGGATGCCGCCTATACGGCGCTCGCACACCGCCCGTGGTCCACGGTGCGGATGGTCGACGTCGCCGCCGTGGCCGGTGTGTCCCGCCAGACGCTGTACAACGAGTTCGGAAGCAAGGAGGGGCTCGCACGCGCCCTCGTACGGCGGGAGGCCGACGGCTATCTCGCCGGGGTCGAGCGTGCGCTGGCCGCCCACGCGGACGCGCGCGAGCGGCTGGTCGCGACCGCCGAGTGGACCACGTCGGCGGCCCGGGGCAACGCGCTCGTACGGGCCATGCTGACCGGGTGCTGGAGTGAGCGGCTGCCGTCGCCGACGCTCTCGGCGGTGCCGTCGTCGTCCGCGGTGCCCGCGCAGCGCAGGGCGGACGGACCGTTGCCCTCGCCGGCGGACTTCGTGGCGCTCGTACGGGACCGGGCCGTCGCGGCGTTGTCCGGGCCCGGGGCGATGAGAGGAGACGCGGGGGAGTTGACCGGGGCGTGTGAGCTGGTGGTGCGGTTGTCGTTGTCGTGTGTGGCGGCTCCGCCGGGGGAGGGCGGGGTGACGGAGCTGGTACGCGGTGCGTTGCCACGGCAGTTGAGGTGACGCCTTCCGGGGAGCCTCGGCAGCTGGGCGGGCGGGTGCGGCGTCGTTGTGGCTTGTCGCGCGGTTTCCCCGCGCCCCTTAGGGGCGCTTCAGTGGGCGGAGCCCGAGAGCTGTAGGCCGATGACGCCGATGATGACGAAGCTGATGGAGACGATCTTGAGCGTCGACACCAGGTCGCCGAGGAAGATCATGCCGTAGATGGCGGTGCCCGCCGCGCCGATGCCGGTCCACACCGCGTACGCCGGGCCGACGTCGAGCTTCTTCAGGGAGAGGGTCAGCAGGCCGAAACTGCCCAGCGCGAAAACGCAGAAGGCGACCGTCGGCCAGAGTCTGCTGAAGCCGTGCGAGAGCTTCAGACAGACGGCAAAGCCGGTTTCGAGCAGTCCCGCCACAACGACCAGCAGCCACGCCATGTTTCGTCCTCCCGTGTCCGCACGTCGACTGCTTGGTCCGCCCTGGGTCCGGCTTGGTGCGATTATGCATTTACCGACCGGCTAAGCACTTACCGACGGGCCGCCCACGCAAACAACGCGCAGGTCACAAGGGGGCTCAGGGGACTCAGTCACCCTCTGTGCGCTCGCGCGTCGCCAGCAGCCGGCGCAGGGAGTAGAGCCGCTGCGGGTCCGCGTGGCCGTCCGCCACCCACTGGTCCAGCGCGCAGTCCGGTTCGTCGTGGCTGCACGCGCGCGGACAGCCCTCGGTACCGGGTTCGAGGTCGGGGAAGGCGTGGATGACCCGGGACGGGTCGACGTGGTGCAGTCCGAAGGAGCGGACGCCCGGAGTGTCGATGACCCAGCCCTCACTGCCCGGCAGCGGGATCGCGCGTGCCGAGGTCGTGGTGTGCCGGCCCCGGCCCGTGACGGCGTTCACGCGGCCGGTGCTGCGTCGCCGCTCCTGCGAGACCAGCGCGTTGACCAGGGTCGTCTTGCCGACGCCGGAGTGCCCGACGAACGCCGTGATCTTGCCGTCCAGCTGCTTGCGCACCCGGTCCACCGCCGCGCCGCTCTCCAGCTCCTCACGGCTCGTCACGACGTAGGGGACGCCCAACGCTCCGTACAGCGCGAGGAGTTCGTCGGGCGGGGCGAGATCCGACTTGGTCAGCACCAGCAGGGGTTCCAGGCCGGCGTCGTACGCCGCGACCAGGCAGCGGTCGATCAGGCGCGGGCGCGGCTCGGGGTCGGCGAGGGCGGTGACGATGGCGAGCTGGTCGGCGTTGGCGACGACCACGCGCTCGTAGGGATCGTCGTCGTCGGCCGTGCGGCGCAGTACCGAGCTGCGCGTCTCGATGCGGACGATGCGGGCGAGGGTGTCCTTCTCGCCGGACAGATCGCCGACGATCGCGACACGGTCACCGACGACGGCGGCCTTGCGGCCCAGCTCGCGGGCCTTCATCGCCGTCACGAGGCGGTCCTCGACGAGGCAGGTCAGGCGGCCCCGGTCGACGGTGACGACCATGCCCTCGACCGCCTCCTCGTGCTTGGGGCGGATGTTCGTACGTGGACGGTTGCCCTTGCGGTTGGGGCGCTGGCGGATGTCGTCCTCGTCGGTGTGCTTGCCGTAGCGGCGCATGATCCCGGTCCGCCCGTCAGTTCCCGAGCATTCCGGTCCACAGATCGGGGAAGTCCGGCAGGGTCTTCGCCGTCGTCGCCACGTTCTCGATCTGCACCCCCTCCACCACCAGCCCGATGATCGCGCCGGCGGTCGCCATGCGGTGGTCGTCGTAGGTGTGGAAGATGCCGCCGTGCAGTCGGCGCGGGCGGATGTGCAGTCCGTCGGCGGTCTCGGTGACGTCACCGCCGAGTTCGTTGATCTCCTTGGTGAGCGCGGCCAGCCGGTCCGTCTCGTGCAGGCGCAGATGGGCCACGCCCCGCAGGGTGGACGGGGAGTCGGCGAGGGCCGCGACCGCCGCGATGCCCGGCGTCAGCTCGCCGACCTCGCTCAGGTCCACGTCGATGCCGTGGATCGCACCCGAACCGGTGAACTCCAGGCCGCTGTCGGTCAGTTCGCAGGAACCGCCCATCTCGGTGAAGATCTCCCGCAGTCGGTCACCGGGCTGGGTGGTGTGCGCGGGCCAGTCGGGGACGACGACCGTGCCGCCGGTCACCAGGGCCGCCGCCAGGAACGGCTGGGCGTTCGACAGGTCCGGCTCGATGATCAGGTCGCGGCCGAGCAGCGCGCCGGGCGTGACCCGCCAGACGTTGGGCTCGCCGCCCGACTCCGGGGTGTCCACCTGCGCGCCGACCGCGCGCAGCATGTCGACCGTCATCCGGATGTGCGGCATCGAGGGCAGCGTCGAGCCGGTGTGCCGGACCTCGACGCCCTGGTTGAAGCGATGGCCGGACAGGAGAAGGGCGCTCACGAACTGGGACGACGAGGACGCGTCGATCTCCACCGGGCCGCCGTCCAGGGCGCCGCCGCCGTGCACGGTCAGCGGCAGCGCGCCGCGGCCGTCGTCGTCGATACGGGCGCCGAGCAGGCGCAGCGCGTCGATCACCCCGTTCAGGGGGCGCTCGTACGACCGGGGGTCGCCGTCGAAGCGGATGGGGCCGTCCGCGAGGGCGGCGACCGGGGGCAGGAAGCGCATCACGGTGCCGGCGTTGCCGACGTCGACCGTGGCCGGGCCCTGAAGACCCGAGGGGATGACCCGCCAGGCCTCGCCGGAGGCGTCCGGGCCCGCGGCGACCGTGGAGCTGGACGCCACCGTCTCCTCGATGCCGACGCCCATCGCGCGCAGCGCGCCCGCCATCAGCAGCGTGTCGCGGGAGCGCAGCGGGCGGCGCAGCCAGCCCGGCTCCGAGGCGAGCGCGGCGAGGACCAGGGCGCGGTTGGTGACCGACTTGGACCCCGGCACGTGGACCGTCGCGTCGACGGCTCCGCTCGCGTGCGGGGCGGGCCAGAGGGCGGTGTGGGCGGGGT
Source organism: Streptomyces sp. NPDC007896 (assembly GCF_042959425.1). Taxonomy (NCBI): domain Bacteria; kingdom Bacillati; phylum Actinomycetota; class Actinomycetes; order Kitasatosporales; family Streptomycetaceae; genus Streptomyces; species Streptomyces sp. NPDC007896. The sequence continues at coordinate 326,468 of NZ_JBIBKX010000004.1, forward strand.
TCGCGGTCATGCGCCCACTTTAGTGGGTGGGGGTGGGGGTAGATCTTGATCAAAAGTGACGGAACGTGAGCGATGGATTCAGGGGTGCCTCACTGCCCCAGCAGCCAGCGGCCGCCGCCCAGCAGGGAGCACAGGGACACCGCGTGGAACAGGAACAGCCACAGCCCCGCCGGGACGTGGGTGAGGCGGGAGAGCTGGTCGGCGTCGGAGTCGCCGGCGCCGCCCCGGCTGCGCTTGGCCTGGAGCTCGAAGGCCGGACGGACGCCGCCGAGCAACAGGAACCACACCACGGCGTACGCGAACGCCGCCTGCACCTGGGGTCCGGCGAGCCAGGACACCACCAGGAACGTGCCGCCGGTGAGGACCACCGTGAGCGCACCGTAGGCGTTGCGGATCATCACCAGCATCGCGACGAGCAGGACCGTGGCCAGCCACAGGAGCAGGGTGATGCGGCCCAGGCCCAGCAGTGCGGCGCCGCCGAGGCCGAGCAGCGGGGGAGCGGTGTAGCCGGCCGCCGCGGTGAGGATCATGCCGAGGCCGGTGGGCTTGCCGCGGCTGACGGTGAGGCCGCTGGTGTCGGAGTGCAGCCGGATACCACTGAGGCTCCGCCCGGTCAGCAGCGCCACCAGCCCGTGGCCGCCCTCGTGCGCGATGGTGATGGCGTTGCGGGCGACACGCCAGACGCCGTGCGGGACGATCACCGCCAGGGCGGCGACCATGGTGGCTATCACCACCCACAGATCGGGGTCCGGCTGGGTGCCGGAGACCTGGTCCCAGAGTGAGGCCAGCGAGGTGGATGCGGTGCTGTCCATTGTCTGCGGTGGCTCCCTCTGGTGTTGCGGAATCTGGCAGTCTGGCACGTATGTGCGGACGGTATGCAGCGAGTCGTAGGCCCGAGGATCTCGCAGGAATCTTTGAGGTCGAGAAGTGGGAGCCCGAGGAGACCTTGGACCCCGACTACAACGTGGCTCCGACCAAGGAGGTCTATGCCGTCCTCGACCGCCCACTTAAGGACGCGCAGAGCCCGAAGCCGGTTCGCCAGCTGCGCAGACTCAAGTGGGGGCTCGTCCCGTCCTGGGCCAAGACGCCCGAGGGCGGCGCCCGGTTGATCAACGCCCGCGCGGAGACCGTGCACGAGAAGCCCTCGTACCGCCGTGCCTTCGCCGCCCGGCGCTGCGTCATCCCCGCCGACGGCTACTACGAGTGGGTCACCGGGTCCGGCGAGCGCGATCTCGAGGTCGAGGGCAAGAAGAAGCGGCCGCGCAAGCAGCCGTACTTCGTGCTCCCCGCGGACGGCTCGGTCTTCGCGATGGCCGGGCTGTACGAGTTCTGGCGCGACAGGACGCTCCCCGACGACCACCCCCGGGCCTGGTGGGCGACCTGCTCGGTGATCACGACCGAGGCGGAGACCTCGCCGCTCGCGGTGGCGCCCACCGAGGGGCCGTACGCCCTCGCCGACATCCACCCGCGGATGCCCCTGATGCTCACCCCGGACCGCTGGGACGCCTGGCTCGACCCGGCCCGTACGGATGTCGACGGCCTGCGCGAGCTGCTCGCGCCGCCGCCCGCCGGGCTGATGCGCGCCTATCCCGTCTCCACGGCCGTCAGCAATGTCCGCAACAACGGGCCGGAGCTGCTGAAGGAGCTGGAGGGCCCCGAAGAGGGCACACTTTTCTGACGTGACGGAGCTCATGGAAGTCCGACGTGACGGAGCTCCCGCAAGCCTGATGTGACGGAGATCATGGAAGCGATCGAGACGATCGAGACGGACGCCGGTACCGCCCGCGTCACCTGGCACCGGGCCGGGAAGCCGCGCCTCGTGCTCGCCGTGAGTCACGGCGCGGGCGGCGGTATCGAGGCGCGCGATCTCCAGGCACTGGCCGCGGTACTGCCCGGACACGGCGTGAGCGTCGCGCTCGTCGAGCAGCCCTGGCGGGTGGCAGGGAAGAAGGTGGCGCCCGCGCCGAAGACCCTGGACGTGGGATGGCGGGGCCTGTGGCCCACGGTCGCGAAGCCCGGACTGCCGGTGGTCGCGGGCGGGCGCAGCGCCGGAGCCCGCGTCGCCTGCCGTACGGCGACGGAACTCGGCGCCACCGCCGTCCTCGCCCTCAGTTTCCCGCTGCACCCGCCCGGCAAGCCCGAGAAGTCCCGCGCCGACGAACTCCTCGGCGCCGGGGTGCCCACCCTTGTCGTCCAGGGTGGCAACGACCCGTTCGGCAAGCCGGCGGAGTTCCCGAAGGGCTCGCACGAGCTGATCGAGGTGCCGTACGGCGATCATGGCTTCGCCGTGCCGAAACGGGCACCGATCGACCAGGATGCGGCCCTGGAGATCATCACCGACGGCGTCGTGAGGTGGATCGCGTCACTCGGGTGACGCACGGGAATGTCGGGCGGCGGACCACTGTTGTGCCCAGCAGACAGCACGGAGCGTGCTGAACCGTTCGAACGAGAGGAAGTCCGCCGCATGGGTTCGACCATCTGCCCGAACCGCAGCAGTAGCCCTGAGCTGGACTGGACGGTGCTGCACGCGGCGAAGACCGCCCCCGTTCGAGCGGCGGCGGGTGTGGATGTTCGTCTATCCTCCGATTCGAGTGGGACCGGTTTCGGTCCTGCCACGTCGCTGGAGGAGGTGGGTCCGGTCACTGGGACCGACGCAGGGACCGATCACGGCCAGGCGGAGCAGCCCGAGGGCCAGGGCACGAGCACGGAGTCGTCCGCCGAGCGCACCGCGCGCTTCGAGCGGGACGCGCTCGAATTCCTCGACCAGATGTACTCGGCCGCGCTGCGCATGACGCGCAACCCGGCCGACGCCGAGGATCTGGTGCAGGAGACGTACGCGAAGGCGTACGCGTCCTTCCACCAGTTCCGCGAGGGCACCAACCTCAAGGCTTGGCTGTATCGCATTCTCACCAACACCTTCATCAACTCGTACCGCAAGAAGCAGCGCGAACCCCAGCGCAGTGCGGCCGAGGAGATCGAGGACTGGCAGCTCGCGCGTGCCGAGTCGCACATGTCGACCGGTCTGCGCTCCGCGGAGTCGCAGGCGCTCGACCACCTGCCCGACTCGGACGTCAAGGCTGCGCTGCAGGCGATCCCCGAGGAATTCCGCATCGCGGTCTATCTCGCTGATGTAGAAGGCTTTGCGTACAAGGAGATCGCGGACATCATGGGGACACCCATCGGTACGGTGATGTCCCGGCTGCACCGGGGCCGTCGCCAACTGCGCGGCATGCTCGAGGACTACGCCCGTGACCGCGGGCTGGTCCCGGCCGGCGCCGGAGAGTCGAACGAAGCGAAAGGCTCGGGCTCATGAGCTGCGGAGAGCCGCACGAGACGGATTGCAGTGAGGTACTCGATCACCTGTACGAGTTCCTCGACCACGAGATGCCGGACTCGGACTGCACCAAGTTCGAGGTGCACTTCGAGGAGTGCTCCCCGTGTCTCGAGAAGTACGGGCTCGAGCAGGCCGTGAAGAAGCTGGTCAAGCGGTGCTGCGGCCAGGACGACGTGCCGACCGATCTGCGCGCCAAGGTCATGGGCCGCATCGACCTGATCCGGTCCGGTCAGACCGTGCCCGAGCACGACGTCACCGCGACACCCCAGGAGTCCTGAACTCCCCGGGAAGATCGTCCGGTTATCACCCGAACGTGCTAATCCGCGGGCTCCGAGCCCGCGGATTCGGCCATTGCCGCCCCCGTGCCGTTCCCCTCGTCCTAGGCTCCGGAGCCTGACCGGGCCAGGGGACGTCCGGGGGAGGGAACGAGGCGATGGGGTCGATTCCGACGTGGGCCCGTTTCTACGTCGTCTGTGTCGTCGCCGCCGCCCTGGCCTGCCTGGCTCCGCTGCCCGCCGTTCACGCACCCTGGTGGATCGTCGCCCTGCTGGCCGCGCTGTACGCCGGCTGCGAGCGCATCCCCTTCCCGCAGGGCCCCAAGGGTGCCGCCGCCCGCGTCGCCGAGCGGGGCGCGCCCAGAGGGCTGGGCACCTTCCTGCCCGTGCTGCTCGCCGGGGCCTTTCTGCTGCCACCGTCGGCCGCCGCGCTCGTGGCGCTGCCGGGCGCGCTGCTCGCCCGTGTCGAACAGCGGCCGCGGTGGCTGCGCCGGGTCTGGCGCGCGGCCCAGCTCGCCGTCGCGGTCTGGGCGGCGTCCCGGGTGCACTGGGCGCTGGGCGGCCGGGACGCGGTAGCCCGGCCCCACTTCCCCCACGCGCTCGTGCCCGCCGGGGCCGCGGTGCTCACCTTCTGCGTGGTGCTGACCGCCCTCGACGGCGGGATCCTGGCGCTCGCCGAGCGGGTGCCGGTGCGGGGCGCCTGGCGCGGGCTCTTCTCGCGCTCCCTCGCCTCCGTCGCCGTGCACGGGCTCGCCGGGCTGATGATGGCGGTGCTGTGGCGCAGTCCGTACGGTCCCGTCGCCGCGCTGCTCGTCCTGCTGCCGATGTACGTGTCCTGCTGGGCGTTCGCCCAGTACCACCGGGAGCGGGCCGCCCACCAGGCCACCATCCGGGCCCTCGTGCAGGCCGTCGACATCAAGGACGGGTACACGCGCGGGCACAGTGAGCGGGTCGGGCAGGCGTCCATGATGATCGCCCGTGAGCTGGGCATGGACGACGAGCGCGTCGAAGTACTGCGGTTCGCCGGGATCCTGCACGACGTGGGGAAACTGGGCGTGCCCACCCGGCTCCTGCGCAAGGACGGGCCGCTGACGCCGGAGGAACGGCGGATCATCGAGCTGCATCCCGAGTACGGGCACGAGATGGTGCGCGGCATCGGCTTCCTCGGGGAGGCGCGGTCGGCGATCCTGCACCACCATGAGCGGATCGACGGGAGCGGGTACCCGTACGGGCTGGTGGGGCGCCAGATCCCGGAGTTCGCACGCGTGGTGGCCGTCGCCGACGCGTTCGACGCGATGACGTCGACCCGGTCCTACCGGCGGGCCCGGCCGGTGCGGGTGGCGCTGGAGGAACTGGAACGGTGTGCCGGGGCGCAGTTCGATCCGGGGATGGTACGGGCCCTGGTGCGAGCGCTGGACCGACACGGGTGGCATCCTGCGGTGACCGCGGGGGTTTGCCCGCCCTCCCCCGAGTTCTCGACTTCGCTCGAACAGGGGGGACCCCCATCACCCGTTTCCAGTCGGACAGAGGGGAACCCGACAGACAAAACCGGGTCCTCGGCGAGTACGGACGGCTGCTCGATGGGCGCCGACGGGCCGTCGACCGGCGCGGACCGGGAGCCGACGGGGGGCGACCCTCCGTCGAGCGGCGTCGTCGGGCGGGGGCGGTCATGAGTGCCGTCGGGGTGGAGATTCCCGGGTACGGGATCGTCGGGCGAGCCCCGGTCACCCTCACCCTCGTTCACGCGGTCGCCCTGCTCCTCGCGGTCGTCTCGCTGGCCGTCGTCTTCTGGCACGGTCTCGAGGAACGAGGTGTCGCGCTCGCCTTCGGGATCCTCATCGCCGTGGGGGAGCTGACCCGCTGGAGCGGGGCCGAGGAGCGGGAGGCGGCGCCCCTCGCCGCCGCCGGAGCCCTCGCGTACGCGCTGCTCGGCGAGAACGCCGGACACCGCGCCGAGCACGGCGTCCTCGAGATCGTCGCGGTCGTCGTGGCCGCGGCCCTCATCGGCTGCGTACCGCACGTCGCCCGCGGTCGCGGGCCCACCGCCGACCACCTCACCCGGCGCGTCCTCACCGTCGCCTTCGCCGCCGTCTGCTTCCAACCCCTCTACAACCAGGGAAGGTTGACGGGCTGGAGCGGTCCCTCCTACGCCCTCCTGCTGGTCTCCCTGCTGGTGCTCACCGCGCTGTGCGACGCCGTGCTCGCGGCGGCGATGGCGCACGCCCGGACCCGCTGGCCCTTCGGACCGCTGCTGCGGGACGAGCTGCGGGCCACGCTCGGCATCGGGTCGGCGGTCTGCGCGACCGGGGCCGTGATGTCGCTCGCGGTGGCGGTCGTCGGGCTGTGGGCGCTGCCCGTGTTCTCGCTGCCCCTGCTGCTCACCCAGCTCTCGGTCCGGCGGTTCGCCGCCGTGCGCGTCACCTATCGGCAGACGATCGCCTCACTCGCGCGGGCCACCGAGATCGCCGGGTACACCCCCGCCGGGCACGCCCGGCGGGTCGCCGCGCTCAGCCGGGCCGTCGGCCGTGAGCTGGGGCTGTCCGAGCCCGATCTGACCATCCTGGAGTACGCGGCCCTCATGCACGACATCGGACAGCTCAGCCTCGTCGACCCGGTGCCCGCCGGAGCCACCTCAGCGCTCTCCGCCGACGAGCAGCGGCGCATCGCCCTCCTCGGCGGTGCCGTCGTACGCCAGACCGGCGTGGACGCCGAGGTCGCCGTGGTCGTGGAGCGGCAGGCCGATCCGTACCGGGAGCAGCCGGTCACGGCACGGATCGTGCGGGCCGTCAACGCGTACGAGGAGATGGCCAGGGAAGCAGGCCCGGGCGGGCCCCTCACCGCCCTGGAGAAGCTGCGCCTGGCCACCGCCCGCGACTATCAGCCCGAGGTCGTGGAGTCGCTGGCCAGGGTCCTGTTGCGGGGCAGCCTTACCCTGCCCCAGGCTGGGTAACCCATGGGTAATGAGCGCCCGTCCAACGGTCCGTGGTTGGATGCGAGGAAGAGGGTGTTCGGGGGCACGGGCCAGCCCGGGGCTGCGCTGTCTTCAAGAAACTCTTCAAGGGACCGGCAGGCGGGACACGCAAGGAACTGGCAGGCGGGAATCGTGAGGATCTTCGGCAAGGGACGGCACCGGCCCTCCGCCTCATGGCGGCAGGCCACCGATCGCGCGTTCACGCTGATCGGCGACGGCCGGTACGAGGACGCGGGAGCGCTGCTGACGCGCGCCGCGGACCTGGAGCCCTGGCTGTCGGAGTCCTGGTTCAACCTGGCCCTGCTGCACAAGTTCCGGCACGACTGGGAGCAGGCACGGGCCGCGGGCCTCAGGGCCGTCGCACTCCTCGACCGGGAGACGGGCGCCCCCGACTGGTGGAACGTCGGGATCGCCGCCACCGCCCTGCAGGACTGGCCGCTGGCCCGCCGCGCCTGGCAGGCGTACGGGCTGCGGGTGCCCGGCGGGGCCGCCGTCTCCGGGGAACCGGTGGGCATGGACCTCGGCAGTGCGGCCGTACGGCTGTCGCCGGAGGGCGAGGCCGAGGTCGTGTGGGGGCGCAGGCTCGATCCGGCCCGGGTGGAGGTCCTGTCCATTCCGCTGCCGTCCTCGGGACGGCGCTGGGGCGAGGTCGTCCTGCACGACGGTGTCCCGCACGGGGAGCGGACGACCGCCGCCGGGCACGCCTATCCCGTCTTCGACGAGATCGAGCTGTGGGCGCCCTCACCGGTACCCACCTGGGTGGTTCTCCTGGAGGCCGCCACCGAGGAGGACCGGGACGCCCTGGAGCAGCTCGCGGCGGACGCCGGCTTCGCAGCGGAGGACTGGTCCTCGTCCGTACGGCTGCTGTGCCGGATGTGTTCCGAGTCGCGGATGCCGTCCGACGAGGGCGACGGTGAGCACCTCGACCCGCACGACCACAGCGAGCCCGGGCATCCCGGACCGCTCGGTCACCGCACCGACGGGCAGCTGTGGGTGCCGGAGCGGGAGTGCGGTCTCGCTGCGCCGGCTTCGCTGGTCAGGGGGTTGCTGGACGGGTGGGTCGCGGACAGCCCCGACTCCCGGGACTGGCGGGATCTCGAAGAGGTGTGCTGAGCGCCGTCGGCCGGCGGGGGCTTGTCGCGCCCACGTGGCGGAGCCGCAGATCAACACAGTCCCGCGCCCTCGCGAGGCGCCACCCCCGTACCCTGTATGAGCACCACACCCCTGGTTTCGAGGAAGGCGTACGTCGGTCATGGCGCAGCAGGACACCGAGCAGCAGCACTCTGGAGTGCTCCCCGTGGACGACGAGGGCTTCGTCATCGACACCGAGGACGGTGAGGAGCGTGAGGCGGCCTACCGTGAGCGCGGTACCTCGCGGCCGATCACGGTCGTCGGCAACCCGGTGCTGCACAAGGAGTGCAAGGACGTCACCGAGTTCGGGCCCGAGCTCGACGAGCTGATCGCCGACATGTTCGCCAGCCAGCGCACCGCCGAGGGCGTGGGCCTGGCGGCCAACCAGATCGGCGTCGATCTGAAGGTCTTCGTCTACGACTGCCAGGACGACGAGGGCAAGCGGCACGTCGGTGTCGTCTGCAACCCCGTCCTCGTCGAACTGCCCGCCGAGCAGCGCCGCCTCGACGACAGCAACGAGGGCTGCCTCTCCGTGCCGACCGCGTACGCGCCGCTGGCCCGCCCCGACTACGCGGAGGTCACCGGGCAGGACGAGAAGGGCAACCCGATCAAGGTGCGCGGCACCGGCTACTTCGCGCGCTGCCTCCAGCACGAGACCGACCACCTGTACGGCTACCTCTACATCGACCGGCTCTCCAAGCGCGAGCGCAAGGAGGCCCTGCGGCAGATGGCCGAGAACGAGCCCCGCTACCCGATCGTCGCGAACGACTAGGACACCGGGACAGGATCTGGTGGGCGACTTGAACGACTGAGTCGCGGTAGGACAGTTGGGGCTCGCACGCACTGGCGGGCCTGCCCGAGCGGCGTCTGGTCAGGGGGAATCCCCTGACCAGACGCCGCTCGCATGTGCGTCGCACGTTCGATCCCTTGTGCTCCTCTAGTGATCCATATTCGGTCACGCAAGGGGACATTCTCAGCACTGTGGGGTAGTGAGTGAAGCAAATCCGTTCCCAGAACGGTCAGTTGTGGTGCTGAATGGGAAGTGCGGGGATACGCAACGGCGCACGCCCGGCACAGCGGGAGGGGCGCAGCGTCAACTGGCGGCTGAGAGGGGTTTGTTCGTGCATGCATTCTCACACGGCACTTCATCGACACCGACCGTGGTCGCGGTTCCACCGGCGCTCTCTCTCCCGGTGATCGAGTCCGCGTTTCCCCGCCAACTGCACCCGTATTGGCCGAGGCTCCAAGAGAACACACGTTCGTGGCTGAGGGAAAAACGTCTCATGCCGGCGGACAAGGTCGACGAATATGCCGACGGCCTTTGCTATACGGACCTCATGGCGGGCTACTACATTGGCGCCCCCGACGAGGTCATGCAGGCGATAGCCGACTACAGCGCGTGGTTCTTCGTCTGGGACGACCGCCACGACCGTGATGTCGTCCACGGCAGGCCCGGCGCCTGGCGGAGGCTCAGGTTCCAGCTGCACGCGGCTCTCGACTCCCCGAGGGAGTATCTGCACCACCAGGATCCCCTGGTCGCGGGGTTCGCGGACAGCACGGTGCGCCTGTACTCGTTCCTGACCAAGAAGTGGAACGCACGCTTCTCCCGGCATTTCCACGCGGTGATCGAGGCGTACGACCGGGAATTCCGCAACCGTGTCAACGTCACCGTGCCCACGGTCGAGGAATATCTGGAACTGCGGCGGCTCACCTTCGCGCACTGGATCTGGACCGACCTTCTGGAGCCGAGTGCTGGCAGTGAACTTCCCACTGCCGTGCGGAACAATTCCGCATATCGCCGGGCGGCTCTGCTGAGTCAGGAATTCGCCGCCTGGTACAACGACCTCTGTTCACTCCCGAAAGAAATCGCGGGCGACGAGGTCCATAATCTCGGAATCAGCCTCATCCGCCACGAGGGGCTGACACTCGAAGAAGCGGTCCAGGACATCCGGCGGCGGATCGAGGAATGCGTCGCCGAATTCCTCGACGCGGAAAAGGACCTCAACCGGTTCGCCGACACCCTCGCGGACGGCACCGTGCACGGCAAGGAATTGAGCCTCGCCGTGAAAGCGTGCCTCGGCAATATGCGGAACTGGTTCAGCTCCGTGTACTGGTTCCACCACGAGTCCGGCCGGTACACCGTCGACAGCTGGGACGACCGCTCCACACCCCCGTACGTCAACAACGAAGCGGCAGGTGAGTCATGACCGTCGAGTCAGTGAAGCCCGCGCAACCCGCGCCACCGCAGCTGCCCGTTCCACCTCTCGCCGGAGGCGGCCTGCCGGTCCTGGGCCACGGCTGGAAACTGGTCCGTGACCCGCTGGGCTTCCTCGCCCGGCTCCGCGACCACGGCGACGTCGTACGGCTCAAGCTGGGCCCCAAGACGGTGTACGCGCTCACCTCGCCGGCCCTCACCGGAGCGATGGCGCTCAGCACCGACTTCAAGATCGACGGACCTCTCTGGGAGTCCCTGGAAGGCCTGCTCGGCAAGGAGGGCGTCGCCACCGCCAACGGGCCCAGGCACCGTCGCCAGCGCCGCACCATCCAGCCGGCGTTCCGGCTCGACATCATCCCCGAGTACGGACCGATCATGGAGGAGGAGGCGCGGGCGCTCGCCGAGCGCATGGGGTCGGGCGAGCCCGTCGACTGCACCTCCGAGTCGTTCCGCGTCGCCGTGCGCATCGCGGCCCGCTGTCTGCTGCGCGGCGAGTTCATGGACGAGCGCGCCGAGCGCCTGAGCATCGCGCTCGCCACCGTGTTCCGCGGCATGTACCGGCGCATGGTGATCCCGGCGGGCCCGCTCTATCGGCTGCCGCTTCCGGCCAACCGCAAATTCGACCGCGCATTGGCCGATTTGCATCTCCTCGTCGACGAGATCGTCGCCGAGCGCCGCGCATCCGGTCAAAAGCCGGACGATTTGCTGACGGCATTGCTGGAAGCGAAGGACGAGAACGGCGAGCCGATCGGCGAACAGGAGATCCACGACCAAGTCGTAGCGATACTCACGCCCGGCAGCGAAACCGTGGCCTCCACGATCATGTGGCTGCTGCAAGTACTCACCGAACACCCGGAACACGCCGCACGGGTGGCCGAGGAGGTCAAATCCGTCGTAGGGGACCGACCCGTCGCATTCGACGACGTCCGGAAGCTGTCGTACACCAACAATGTCGTCGTCGAGTCGATGCGGCTGCGCCCCGCCGTATGGATTTTGACCCGGCGGGCGGTGACCGAAACCGAACTCGGCGGCTATCGGATTCCGGCCGGTGCCGACATCGTCTACAGCCCGTTCGCCATCCAGCGTGATCCGCGCTCGTACGACGGGCATCTGGATTTCGACCCCGACCGCTGGCTTCCGGAACGTGCCAAGGACGTCCCTAAGTACGCCATGAGCCCCTTCAGCGTGGGCAACCGGAAGTGCCCGAGCGACCACTTCTCGATGGCGCAGCTGAGCCTGATCACGGCGACGGTGGCGTCCCGGTGGCGGTTCGAGCAGGTCTCCGAGTCCAATGACGCGACCCGCGTCGGCATCACCCTGCGTCCGCACCGGCTGCTGCTGAGGGCCCTGCCGCGGTGACCGCGCGGTGTCGTCCGCGGTGACCCGGTGTCCGTACCGGTGCGCGTTCAGGCAGCCCGCGGGCCCCTGAACGTGCGCCGGTAGGCCTGCGGGGTCGTCCCCAGGCTTCGGACGAACTGGTGGCGCAGCGCGGCCGCGGTGCCGAACCCGGTGCGGCCCGCGATCGCGTCCATCGTCTCGTCCGACGCCTCCAGCAACTCCTGTGCCAGCAGCACCCTTTGGCGCAGGATCCAGCGGTAGGGGGTGGTGCCGGTCTCCTGCTGGAAGCGGCGTGCGAAGGTGCGCGGGGACATGTGGGCGCGGGCCGCGAGCTGGTCGACGGTCACCTCCCGGTCGAGGTGGCGCTCCATCCACACCAGTACCTCGCCGACCGTGTCGCAGGTGGAGCGGGGCAGCGGGCGCTCGATGTACTGGGCCTGCCCGCCGTCCCGGTGCGGGGGCACCACCATGCGGCGGGCGATGGCGTTGGCGACCTCGGGGCCCTGTTCCTTGCGGACGATGTGCAGACAGGCGTCGATTCCGGCGGCGGTGCCGGCCGAGGTGATCACCGGGTCCTCGTCCACGTACAGCACGTCCGGTTCGACGATCGCCTTCGGGTACTGCCGGGTGAGCTCCTCGGCGTGGTGCCAGTGCACGGCGCAGCGCCGCCCGTCGAGGAGCCCGGCCGCGCCGAGCACGAAGACGCCGGAGCAGACGCTGAGCACCCGGGCGCCGCGGTCCGTGGCGCGGTGCAGGGCGTCGAGCAGTTCGGGCGGATAGGACCGGGACACATAGGAGTTCCCGGCGGGGAGAGCGATGAGGTCGGCGCTCTCCAGGCGCTCCAGGCCGTGCTCGGTGGTCAGCGAGAACCCCGCGTGGGTGGTCAGGGTCGGGCCCTCGGCGGAGGCGACCGCGAAGTCGTAGACGGGCAGGCCGTCGTCGCTGCGGTCGATGCCGAACACCTCGCAGACGACCCCGAGTTCGAAGGGGTGCACACCGTCGAGCAGGACCGCGGCCACGTTTTTCAGCATGTCCGCCAGTGTGCCTCGTCAGTGGCAGGAAATCGAGGGTCTACGGCAGTCCTGCCACTGACGCTGAGGAGCGAGCGGTACGACAGTGGTGTTCATGAAGATGCTCATCGACAACTCGGACACCACCGCCGGAATCCTGACCGTCCTCGCGATCTTCGTGGTCCTGGCCCTGCCCGCGCTGATCGGCGCGGCCCACGAGCGGCGCATCGACCGTCAGCTAGGACTTCGTGACCAGCACCGTGACCGTCCACTCCTGAATGCCCTTGCACGACACCTTGCCCGGGGCGGTCGCGCAGAGCGGCCGGGACGAGGTGAGGTGGGCGGTTCCCGCCGAGACCGCCTTGAAGGCGGAGCTCGCGTCGCCCGCCTGGAGGACGACGCCGCTGTTGGTGGCCTCTAGCCCGGCGCCGCTGACCTTGACAGGGGTCCACGGCCGACTGGTGGTGCCGTCCAGGGTGAGGCGGAGTACGCCGCCGGCCGCGAGGCAGTACGTGTGGCCGGTGTCGGCGGCGCCGAGCTCCGCGGGAGCCGTGTCGCAGCTCTGGTGGCTCGTCGTGGGGGACGGCGACACGGTGCGGCTGCCGCCCGCGTCACCGCCGCCCTGTGTGCCGCAGCCCGCGAGGAGCAGCGTCAGGGCCGTGAGGGCGAGGATCCGATGGTGGGTCGTACGGCGCATGGGGTGGCACCTCCTTGTCGCTTGGACGTGCCACCCCCGCATCAGGATCCACACAGGGACACAGGGACACAGGGCCCTGGCCGCGACGCCGGCCAGGGCCCCACTGGTCAGCTGGTCGTGACGGCGGTGTCGTCCACGACGAAGCTGGTCTGGAGCGAGGAGTCCTCGACACCGCTGAACTTCAGGGTGACGGTGGACCCGGCGAACGAGGACAGGTCGAAGGTCTTCTGGCTGTAGCCGGAGGCGGCGTTGAGGTTCGAGTACGTCGCCAGGGTGGTCGATCCGGCGGTGACCGTCAGCTTGTCGTACTGGCTGCTGGTGGTGGTCTCCGCGGTGTCGATGTGCAGGTAGAAGGTGAAGCTGGCCTTGCAGCCGGACGGGATCGTCACCGACTGGGAGAGCGTGTCGGTGTGCGTCGAGCCGTAGCCGTCCAGCCAGGCCTTGTACGAACCGGCGTGCGCGGCCTCACTGCTGGAGTTGGTGATGACGCCACTGCTGGCGCTCCAGGTGGTGTTGCCCGACTCGAAGCCCGGGTTGCCGAGCAGCTGCGCCGAGGTGCAGGTGCCGCCGCCGGAGGTGCTGACGGTCCAGGTGAAGGAGGCGGAGCCGGAGGCGCCGGTGCTGTCGGAGGCGGAGACGGTGACGCTGTAGGTACCCGCCGTGCTCGCGGTGCCGGAGATCAGACCGGTGGAGCTGTTGATCGACAGGCCGGTCGGCAGACCGCTCGCGCTGTAGGTGAGGGTCGCGCCCGCGCTGTCGCTGGCCGAGATCTGCAGGCTGACCGAACCGCCGGTGGTGGTGGACTGGCTGCCCGGGTTGGTGACGGTCACCGTGTTGCCGGTGCTGGTGCCCGAGGTGAAGGCGGTGGTGCCGTTCGGGGTGCCCCAGCCGGTCGGGCCGTCGTAGCCGGTGGCCGCGGTGCAGAAGTACGAGGGCGAGCAGGAGCCGTTGTTGCCGCTGGTCACGTCGTACAGGTTGGAGGTGTGGGAGTACGGGTACTTCGCCGGGTAGTCGCTGGAGCCCGGCGTGCCCGCGAGGGCGTACACACCCGCGATGATCGGCGAGGAGGCACTCGTACCGCCGTAGACCGCCCAGCCGGAGCCGCCGTAGGTGTCGTAGACGGCCACGCCGGTGGCGGGGTCGGCGACCGCGGAGACGTCTGCCTCCATGCGCTTGGAGCAGCCGGTGTCGGTCTGCCAGCTCGGCTTCGCGTCGTAGGCGGAGCAGCCGGAGCCGGTGCCCTCGGTGCTGCTGGTCTTCCACACGGACTCGGTCCAGCCGCGGCTGTTGGAGCTGGTGGACAGGGCGGTGCCGCCGACGGCGGTCACGTACTGGGACGTGGCCGGGTACTCGGCGCCGTAGGCGGAGTCACCGGAGGAGACGGTGATGGCGACGCCCGGGTGCTTGAAGTACGAGGTGTCCTCGCTGGTCTGCGCGGAGGACTCGGAGCCGCCCCAGCTGTTGGAGACGAACTTCGCGCCCAGCGCCACGGCCTCGTTCTCGGCGATGCCGAGGTCGGAGTCGGTGGCCGAGTTGGCCTCGACGAGAACGATGTTGCAGTTCGGGCAGACCGCGCTCACCATGTCGATGTCGAGCGCTTCCTCACCCGCCCAGCCGGTGTCGTTGGTCGGCAGGGAGCTGGTCGAGCCGGTCTGGCTGACCTGCTTGAAGCAGCCGTTGGCCTTGGTGCAGGCCGACAGGCCGAACTGCGAACGGTAGGTCGCGAGGTCCGACTCCGCGTTGGGGTCGTTGTACGCGTCGACCACGGCGACGGTCAGGCCGGAGCCGCCGGTGGAGGGCAGGTTGTAGGCGCTGTGCAGGTTCGCCGGGCTCAGGCCGGACACCGCGGCGGCGGCGTTCGGTGAGATCGCGGCGGCCAGCTTCTGCTTGATGTCGGTGCGGCGCTGCGCGAAACAGGCCGCGTGACCGGCCGTCGGGGCGCCGCACAGGTGTGTGGTCGGCACCTTCTGGCCCGCCTTGCCCGTGGCGTGCACGGCCTGCGCGGCAGGGGCGGTCAGGGCCTTCGCGTTCTGGGCGGCCCGGGAGGGCTTGGCGGTGGTCGGCGCCGGCTGCGCGTTCGCGGCCGGGGCCGCCATGAGTCCGGCGACCGTGAGGGCGAGGGCGGGCGCGGCGGCGGTGAGAAGTCTTCGCAGTCGCCGGGCGGGCCTGCTGGGGGGTGTCTCACGCATGGGTGCTGCCTCCATCGGTTTGAGGCCGGTGCCGCGCGGGCCGGGGTAGGGCCGCGCACGGCTCCACAGCCGGAAGTGGGGGTTCTCGGCGTTGCGTGGCAGGCCCGTGACGCGCGTAGCGTGAGAAAGGTGCGGATGTGCCATGGGCATGCCAATTCAGCGTCCCGTCATGCCGCTGTACGTGACATGTCAGGACGGCCAGAACCTAGCCGGGGCCGATGACGCCCGGATAGCCACGCCCGAAGAACTTTGCCGCCCCATAGGGGGTCCATGGACGGAGCATGGACGGCCCATGGACGAGACGCGGTGATGCCGGGCCGCGACATGCGGCCCGGCATCACCGGTGTCGTACCGTCAGAAGTCCTCGTACAGCCGGAAGTCCTCGTCCGTCAGAAGTCCTCGTCGAAGCCGACCGAGCCCTCCACCGCCACCTGGTACGCCGAGGGGCGGCGCTCGAAGAAGTTGGTCAGCTCCTGGACGCCCTGGAGCTCCATGAAGGAGAAGGGGTTCTCGGAGCCGTACACCGGGGCGAAGCCGAGGCGCTGGAGACGCTGGTCGGCCACGCACTCCAGGTACTGGCGCATCGAGTCGGTGTTCATGCCCGGCAGGCCCTCACCGCACAGGTCGCGCGCGAACTGCAGCTCGGCCTCGACGGCCTCCCTCAGCATGTCCGTGACCTGCTGCTGGAGCTCGTCGTCGAAGAGCTCCGGCTCCTCCTTGCGCACGGTGTCCACCACCTCGAAGGCGAAGGACATGTGCATCGTCTCGTCGCGGAACACCCAGTTGGTGCCGGTGGCGAGACCGTGCAGCAGACCCCGGCTGCGGAACCAGTAGACGTACGCGAAGGCGCCGTAGAAGAAGAGGCCCTCGATGCACGCGGCGAAGCAGATGAGGTTGAGCAGGAAGCGACGCCGGTCCGCCTTGGTCTCCAGACGGTCCAGCTTCTCCACCGAGTCCATCCACTTGAAGCAGAACTCTGCCTTCTCGCGGATCGAGGGGATGCTCTCGACGGCGTCGAAGGCGGCGGCGCGGTCCTGCGGGTCGGGGAGGTAGGTGTCCAGCAGGGTCAGATAGAACTGGACGTGGACCGCTTCCTCGAACAGCTGCCTGGACAGATACAGGCGCGCCTCGGGGGAGTTGATGTGCTTGTAGAGGGTCAGCACGAGGTTGTTCGACACGATCGAGTCGCCCGTCGCGAAGAACGCGACCAGCCGGCCGATCATGTGCTGCTCGCCCTGCGAGAGCTTCGCGAGGTCGGCCACGTCCGAGTGGAGGTCGACCTCCTCCACGGTCCAGGTGTTCTTGATGGCGTCCCGGTAGCGCTCGTAGAAGTCCGGGTAACGCATGGGGCGGAGCGTGAGTTCGAAGCCCGGGTCGAGCAGGTTCTTTTCGGTGGAGCTCATTACTGGCAGGCCTCGCAGGACTCGGGGTTCTCAAGGGAGCAGGCGACGGCGTCCTCGTCGGGGATCGCCTGCACGGGGATGGTCTTCTCGGGCTGGGCCTGTGCCTGGGCGGCGCGGGCGATACGGGTCGCCGGGCGGGAGCGCAGGTAGTACGTCGTCTTCAGGCCCGACTTCCAGGCGTACGCGTACATCGAGGAGAGCTTGCCGATGGTCGGCGTCTCCAGGAAGAGGTTCAGGGACTGGGCCTGGTCCAGGAACGGGGTGCGGGCCGCGGCCATGTCGATCAGGCCGCGCTGCGGGATCTCCCAGGCCGTGCGGTACAGATCGCGGACGTCCTGCGGGACCCAGGTGAAGCCCTGCACCGAACCGTTGGACTCGCGCAGCGCCTCCCGGGTCTGCGCGTCCCACACACCGAGGTTCTTCAGCTCGTTCACCAGGTAGGAGTTGACCTGGAGGAACTCACCGGAGAGCGTCTCGCGCTTGAACAGGTTGGACACCTGCGGCTCGATGCACTCGTACACGCCCGCGATGGACGCGATGGTGGCGGTGGGCGCGATGGCGAGGAGGAGGGAGTTGCGCATGCCGACCGCGGCGATACGTTCCCGCAGCGCCGCCCAGCGTTCCGGCCAGGTCAGCTCCACGCCGTAGTGGTCGGGGTGCAGGACGCCACGGGCCGTACGGGTCTTCTCCCAGGCCGGGAGCGGGCCGCTGCGCTCCGCGAGGTCGGCCGAGGCCTCGTACGCGGCGAGCATGATCCGCTCGGCGATCCGGGTGGAGAGCTCGCGGGCCCGGGGCGAGTCGAAGGGCAGGCGCAGCTTGAAGAAGACGTCCTGGAGCCCCATCGCGCCGAGGCCGACGGGCCGCCACTTCGCGTTCGACCGGCCGGCCTGCTCGGTCGGGTAGAAGTTGATGTCGACGACACGGTCGAGGAAGGTGACGGCGGTGCGGACCGTCTCGTCCAGCCGCTCCCAGTCGATGTCCCCGTCGACGACGAAGGCGCCGAGGTTGACCGAGCCGAGGTTGCAGACCGCCGTCTCCCCGTCGTCCGTGACCTCCAGGATCTCGGTGCACAGGTTCGAGGAGTGGACGGTGTGGCCCGGCTCCGCCGTCTGGTTGGCGGTGCGGTTGGCGGCGTCCTTGAAGGTCATCCAGCCGTTGCCGGTCTGCGCGAGGGTACGCATCATGCGGCCGTAGAGGTCACGGGCCGGGATGGTCTTCTTGGCGAGACCGGCCGCCTCCGCCCTGCGGTACGCGGCGTCGAACTCGTCGCCCCACAGGTCGACCAGCTCGGGCACGTCGGAGGGCGAGAAGAGGGACCACTGCCCGTCGGCGTCGACCCGGCGCATGAACTCGTCCGGGATCCAGTGCGCGAGGTTCAGGTTGTGCGTACGGCGGGCGTCCTCACCGGTGTTGTCGCGCAGCTCCAGGAACTCCTCGATGTCGGAGTGCCAGGTCTCCAGGTAGACCGCGGCCGCGCCCTTGCGCCGGCCGCCCTGGTTCACGGCGGCGACCGAGGCGTCGAGGGTCTTCAGGAACGGGACGATCCCGTTGGAGTGCCCGTTCGTACCGCGGATCAGCGAACCGCGCGAACGGATCCGGGAGTACGAAAGACCGATGCCACCCGCGTGCTTCGAGAGTCGGGCCACCTGGTGGTAGCGGTCGTAGATGGAGTCCAGCTCGTCCAGCGGGGAGTCGAGGAGGTAGCAGGACGACATCTGCGGATGCCGCGTACCGGAGTTGAACAGCGTGGGGGAGGAGGGGAGGTAGTCGAGGCGGCTCATGAGCCCGTAGAGCGCCGCGACCTCGTCCAGGGCCCGGCTCGTGTCGTCCTCGGCCAGGCCCGACGCCACGCGCAGCATGAAGTGCTGGGGCGTCTCGATGACCTTGCGGGTGATCGGGTGCCGGAGCAGATAGCGGCTGTGCAGGGTGCGCAGGCCGAAGTAGCCGAAGCGGTCGTCGCCGTCGGTGTCGATCAGCGCGTCCAGCCGGGCCGTGTGCAGCCGGACGAACTCCGCCGTACGGTCGGCGATCAGGCCTTCGCGGTGACCCGTGGCGATCGACTCGGAGAAGGCCGTGACGCCCTGCGAGGCGGCCTCCGCCGCGATGCTGATCGTCAGCAGCCTGGCCGCCAGCCGGGAGTAGACGGGGTCCTCGGAGATGAGGCCCGCGGCCGCCTCGGTGGCCAGCTCGCGCAGCTCCGTGTCGTCCGCGCGCGCGGAACGGCCGCGCAGCGTGGCGGCGGCGACCCGGCCGGGGTCGGCGTCGGGGAGGTCGGCGGTGAGGTCGGTCAGGGTACGCAGCAGCGTGGTACCGGGACCGTCCGTCTCCACCGGGGCCTGCTTCCGCTGCGGCTCCTGCTTCTGCTGCGCGAAAGCGGTAGCTGAAGCCGGGTCGGCTGGCGCGATGGTCACTTGGGGCTCTCCCTCGCTAGGCACGGGGCCTGGCGGAGGGCAGGGCAGCTCACGAGCGCACACGGCGTCGCGTCCACCGGCCCATTCCGCGAGGCCCGGACGTCATGCACCCGGGCCGGATGGCCGGGCGCGCTGTCGGCAGGTCCTCGGACTGACGCGAGTACATGGGCGCGGATGTGCGAACACGTACAAGTACACCGTTGCGGGACAGTTCCGGATTTGCACCGGATTCCCCTGCGGCGACAGCGAGCATGAGCATACATCTTGTGCCGGGCTGCAGTGACACCACCAGATGTTGTGTCCTGCCGGTTTCAGAGTGTCAACTCGTAGGTGAGGAGAGTGATGTCGTCGAGGTCCGGGAGCGGGTTCCAGTCGCGGTCGGGGGTGCGGGTGAAGCCGAGGCGTTCGTAGATGCGGTGGGCGGCGTGCATGGTGCGCTGGGTGGAGAGCACGACGCGTACACAGCCGGCGGTGGCGCGTGCGTGGTCGACGCAGGCGCGGACGAGGGTCTCGCCGGCACCTCGGCCGCGGGACTCGCGTGCGACGGCGAGCATACGGATCTCGGCTTCGCCGGGGCGGGCTATGTCGGCCATGGGGCCGCCGCGCGGTACGAAGGTCACGGCGCCGAGGATGTGGCCGTGGTCCACGGCGACGAGTACTTCCGCGGCGGCGGCCCGTTTGGCCACGTCCCGCAGTTCGCCGAGGTACTCGTCGCTCTCCCCGAAGTCGAGCAGGCCGTCGCCGAGGTAGGCCTGTGCGGTGATCTCGCCGATGCGGTCGTATTCGTGGGGGTGCGCGTGTCTGATGCGGGGGTCCATGCCGGTGAGTGTGCAACAGGGTGCGGGAACGGGCCGCCGGATTTTCGTCCGACGGCCCGTGGGGGTTGTTCGCGCGGTTCTTCGACTGCGGGTGGGTGGGGGCTTGGCGCCAGTTCCCCGCGCCCCTGGGGCACGGGGCTGCGCCCCTGTGCCTCATCGGCCTCGTTCTCACACGCTGGGCGGCTGGAGGCTTTTAGGGGCGCGAGGAACTGCGCGACCAGCCCCCACCCACCCGCAGCCAACGCATCCACCGGGGGTCGGGGGCGGAGCCCCCCGGGCTCAGTGGGCGGAACCGGCCGTGGCCGGGGGAAGTTCCGTCTCGACGCCCGGGTCGCCCGCGTCCACCGTGTAGTCCTCCGGAGACGTCTCGTCGACGCCGTCGGGCGCGTTGAAGGCGCGCAGGGCGAAGGTGAGGACGACGCTGACCACGGCGTTCAGGACGAAGGCCGTCAGACCGATGTAGCCGATCTCCCCGATGCCCGGGATCTCCTTCGAACTGCCGCCGAAGTGCTTCTGGGTGGGAGAGGCGACCCCGTACGCGGCGAGCGTGCCGTACAGCATGCCCACCGCCCAGCCCCCGAGCAGCGCCCAGCGGTGGAACCAGCGGGTGAACAGGCCACCGACCAGCGCCGGGAAGGTCTGCAGGATCCAGATGCCGCCCAGGAGCTGGAAGTTGATCGCGACGGTCTTGTCCATCGTCAGGACGAAGACCAGCGCGCCCACCTTCACCAGCAGTGACACCAGCTTGGAGACCCTGGTCTCCTGCTGCGGGGTCGCGTCCGGCTTGATGAAGTCCTTGTAGATGTTGCGGGTGAAGAGGTTCGCGGCCGCGATGGACATGATGGCCGCCGGCACGAGCGCTCCGATGCCGATCGCCGCGAAGGCCACGCCCGCGAACCAGTCCGGGAACATGTTCTCGAAGAGCTGGGGGATGGCGAGCTGGCCGTTGGTGACCTTGACGCCGGCCGCGATCGCCATGAACCCGAGGAGGGCGAGCAGCCCCAGCATCAGGGAGTAGAGAGGAAGGATCGTGGTGTTGCGGCGGATCACCTCACGGCTGCGGCTGGAGAGCGTCGCCGTGATCGAGTGCGGGTACATGAACAGCGCGAGCGCCGACCCGAGCGCGAGCGTGGCGTACGTCCACTGGCCCGCTTGGGCGGGCACGAGCCCGCCGGCCCCCGCCGCCGTGTACTTGTCGCTCGCCGCCTTGAAGATCTCGTCGAACCCGCCCAGCTTGATCGGTATGTAGATGATGGCCACCGCGATCACTATGTAGATCAGGGTGTCCTTCACGAACGCGATCAGGGCGGGCGCCCGCAACCCCGAGGAGTAGGTGTACGCGGCCAGCACGCCGAACGCGATGAGGAGCGGAAGGTCCTTCACGAACCAGTTCGTGTTCTCGCCGCCGCCCACGCCCATCACGTCCAGGACGGCCTGGATGCCGACCAGCTGGAGCGCGATGTACGGCATGGTGGCGAGGATGCCGGTCACGGCCACGGCGAGGGA
Source organism: Streptomyces sp. NPDC007896 (assembly GCF_042959425.1). Lineage (NCBI taxonomy): Bacteria > Bacillati > Actinomycetota > Actinomycetes > Kitasatosporales > Streptomycetaceae > Streptomyces > Streptomyces sp. NPDC007896. Next base: position 347,766 of record NZ_JBIBKX010000004.1, read on the forward strand.
CAGGCCCTTCGAACCGAAGCGCCCGCGCACGAAGTCGGAGGTCGTCACGTACCCGTGCTTGTGGGAGACGGACCACAGGCGGGGGAGGAACGTGAAGATCAGCGGGTAGACGAGGATCGTGTACGGAACGGCGAAGAAGCCGGCCGCGCCCGCCGCGTAGATCGCCGCCGGTACGGCGACGAAGGTGTACGCCGTGTAGAGGTCGCCGCCGAGCAGGAACCAGGTGACCCAGGTGCCGAACGACCGTCCGCCCAGGCCCCATTCGTCGAGGCTGTGCTCGTCGTCCGGCCTGCGCCAGCGCGCGGCCAGGAAGCCCATGACCGTGACGGCCAGGAAGAAGAAGATGAAGACGCCGAGCGCGACGCCGTTCACACCGTCCTTCACTTCGCCGCACCCCCGCCCTGGGAGGTGCGGGCGCGCTGGTCACGCTGCCACAGCTGGTACGCGGTCACGGTGAGCGCCGTGGAGACGAGCACCCACAGCATCTGGTACCAGTAGAAGAACGGGATGCCGATGAACGCCGGGTCGGTCTTGGCGTAGGAGCCGACCCACAGCATCGCCACGAACGGGGCGATCAGGCACAGGGCTATGACCACCCGGATCGGTGTCACCACCGGCGGTTCGACCTTCGGCGCGTCTGAAACGTCTGACACGTCTGACATACGGCGGCTCCGTCTCCTCGCTGTTCACCTGTGCAATGCGCAGGCAATCTAGGCGACGGTGTCAGCCCAGCGGAACCCCTCGCCCGCATATCCGTTCGCACAGGGCTGATCGGCGCGACGAGGGCCTGGATGACGGTGGTTCGAACCATCGTGTGCGGGGACGGGCCCACGTTCCCGGCAGAGCCGGGCAATCGGTTCGTGGTCGCGCACATCATTCGTGATCAAGCGCATACACCAAGTCGGCCTCTTGGGGTCCCGAGTGGGGCGACGGTGACGCCTGCTTCGAGCCGGACGGCGAGAGATGCGGCCTGAGGGGCAACCGCAAGGACGGCAGGGGCGTGGTGGTGGAGTGGTCCGTCAGCGGCGGGGACTCCGGCGGGGGTCAGGGATTCGGGCGGCTCAGCCTCGCCACGAACTTGTAGCGGTCTCCGCGGTAGACGGACCGTACCCACTCCACCGGCTTCCCCTCCCGGTCCAGTGAATGGCGGGAAAGCATCAGCATCGGTAGGCCCACGTCCGTGCCGAGCAGGCCCGCCTCGCGCGGGGTGGCCAGCGACGTCTCGATGGTCTCCTCGGCCTCCGCCAGGTGGACGTCGTACACCTCCGCGAGCGCCGTGTACAGCGAGGTGTACTTGACCAGCGACCGGCGCAGTGCGGGGAAGCGCTTGGCGGACAGGTGTGTCGTCTCGATCGCCATCGGCTCGCCGCTCGCCAGCCGCAGTCGCTCGATGCGCAGCACCCGGCCGCCGGCCGAGATCTCGAGCAGCCCGGCGAGGGTGTCGTCGGCGGTGATGTAGCCGATGTCCAGCAGTTGCGAGGTCGGTTCGAGGCCCTGGGCGCGCATGTCCTCGGTGTACGAGGTGAGTTGGAGCGCCTGGGAGACCTTGGGCTTGGCGACGAAGGTGCCCTTGCCCTGGATGCGTTCGAGGCGGCCCTCGACGACCAGTTCCTGGAGGGCCTGGCGCACGGTGGTGCGCGAGGTGTCGAACTCGGCGGCGAGGGTGCGCTCGGGCGGTACCGGCGTGCCGGGCGGCAGTGTCTCCGTCATATCGAGCAGGTGCTTCTTGAGGCGGTAGTACTTGGGCACGCGCGCGGTACGGATGGGGGCCCCACCCTCGTTCTCCGCACTGCTGACGTCGGTGCTCATGCTCTGCCTTCCCGGCTCCGGGTGCCGAAGCGACCGACATCCCGCCGGTCACGGCTCACATCGTGGCACGGCTTCGTGTGTGAGTGTCCCCCCGCACGCTCCGTGATCCCCTCTATATACCGTCGTCGTACCCGTTGGTCTAGTCCATAGCGTCGACTCGGGGTGGCCGGGAGACGCGCGAGGCCGGTGAACGGCCTCGCCGTTTATGCCACTTACCTACTTAAAGGTCCTTGCATATGTAGGTCCCATAACGGACGACCAGTCGGGCTTACACACCCTTGACACCCCTCTAGGTCTAGGCCAAGCTCCCCGTACTGGTCTACACCATTGGTCCAGTCCCAGTCCCACGGGCCGTACTCGGCAGCGCTTCGGCATGTGTCACCGCGGTGGGCAGGGGGGTTTATGGCATCCCTGAGGAGGGTGGCGTGAAGCGGAAGCTGGCAGCCGCGATCGGTATCGCGGGCATGATGGTCTCCATCGCGGCGTGCGGGAGCAGCGACAACAAGTCCGGGGGGTCGGACAAGGGCGCGGATGCGAAGGCACTGACCGTCTGGCTCACGGTGGACGCGCAGAACAACTGGCCCGAGCTGGTGAAGGCCGCCGACGCGGCGGTGCAGAAGGCGCACCCGGGCGTCAAGATCAACCACGAGTACTACGGCTGGCCGGACAAGAACACCAAGCTCGACGCGGTCCTCGCCACCGACAAGGCGCCCGACGTGGTCGAGATGGGCAACACCGAGATGCTCGGCTACATGGTCAAGGGCGCCTTCGCCCCCATCGACGCGTCGAAGCTCGACAACTCGGCCGCGTGGCTGGACGGTCTGAAGGCCTCCGTCACCTACGACGGCAAGACCTACGGCGTGCCGTACTACGCCGGTGGCCGCGTCGGCAACTGGCGCAAGGACGTGGCGGCTTCGGTCGGTGTCAAGACGCCCCCGAAGACGTACACGGAGCTCATCTCCGACCTGGACAAGATCCAGAAGAAGGAGGGGAGCAAGTTCAGCGCCTGGTACCAGCCGACGCGTGACTGGTACGCCGCGATGTCCTTCGTCTACGACGCCGGCGGCTCCATCGCCAAGGAGGACGGCGGCCAGTGGAAGGCCAACCTGTCGTCTCCGGAGTCCATCAAGGGACTCAACGACTGGAAGACCATCGTCGACAAGTACATGCACGGCGACAAGACCAAGGACGAGTCCGACCGTTACATCGTCTACGGCCAGGGCAAGTCCGCCATGATCTTCGGCGCCGCGTGGGAGGGCGCGACCTCCGAGGACCCGAAGAACGACAAGACCGGCAAGCTCAAGGGCAACCTCGAGAACTTCGTGATGCCCGGCCCGTCCGGCAAGAACCTCCCCGTCTTCCTCGGCGGTTCCGACCTCGCCGTCCCGGTGAAGTCCAAGGCGCAGGCGCTCGCCGCCGAGTGGATCAACGCCTTCACGGGCCCCGCCGGTCAGAAGGGTCTGATGGCCAAGGGCAACCTGCCCAACAACAAGACCGACCTCGCCACCCTCAAGAACGACCCGGCGACCGTGGTCCCGGCCACCGCGGCCGAGTCCAACTGGTTCGTGCCGATGGCTCCCGGCTGGGGCCAGGTCGAGAAGGCCCAGGTCCTGCAGACCATGCTGCAGAACATCGGCACCGGCAAGAAGTCGGTCGAGGCCGCCGCGAAGGACGCGGACGCCGCGATCGACAAGGTCATCAACACCAAGTGACGTGAGCGTGGGGGCGGGGTGGGACCCCGGGGCACGTCCGGGGCTTCGCCCGGGGTGCGTCCAAGGGGTGCCTCCGGGGGCACGTCCGAGTACGTCCGGGGCGATCCCGGGATGTTCTCGGGCGTGCCTGCCGAGGCCTTTTGGGCCCAGGTTCCCACCGCTTCCCGCACGACCACGCGGGACCCGGCGACGTACGACTGCGCGGGACCCGGCGACGTACGACCGCGCGGGGCCCCGGCCACGTACGACCGCGCGGGGCCCCGGCCACGTACGACCGTGCGACGCCGGACCGCCGCGTACGAGCCGGGCGGCCCCGGCCGGAACCGACCGCACGGGTTCGGACCGTGCACGACCCGCGCCGGACTCCAGCCGAGCAGAACCGGGCGGTGCCGCTCGGGCAGGACCTACAGGGCCTGCCCCGGTGAGCGACCCGTGTACGACGCCGGGGCCCGCCACCGTGCATGACCTGCGTGGGGCCGGCCCGTGCGCGACCCTGCGCGGGGCTCGGACTGTGTACGACCGCGAGGGTCCGCCCTCGCGCAGACCGTGCGGAGACGGGCCGCGTACGACCGTGCGAGGCGCCGGCCGCGTACGACCGTGCGAGGCGCCGGCCGCGTACGGCCCGGGCGTGTTGCGCCTGTGTTCGACCGTGTGGGGCCTGCCCCGCGTACGACCCCGTGCGGGGCTTCGACCACGTACGACCTGAGGGACCGCTGAGGAGCGCGCGATGAGTGCCGCAGACACGACCACCCCCGCCAAGGTGCCGCCGCCGCGGCAGGCACCGCCACCGGCTCTCCCCGAGGCGCCACGCAGAAGGCGGACCTCGGGCGCGGGGGCGGTCCCCTGGGCCCTGCTCGCGCCCTGTCTGCTGATCCTCGCGTTGGTCATGGGATATCCCCTGGTCCGCCTGGTCACCCTCTCCTTCCAGAAGTTCGGACAGTCCCAGCTGTGGGGCTTCCAGCCGGCCGAGTCGGTCGGCTTCGACAACTTCGCCAAGGTGCTGGGCGACAGCGAGTTCTGGACGGTCGTCGTCCGCACGATCGTCTTCGCCGGCGGGTCCGTCGTCTTCACCATGGTCCTCGGCATGCTGATCGCGCTGCTCCTCCAGCGCGTCTCGGGCTGGGTGAAGACGCTGATCAACATCGCGCTGGTGGCCAGCTGGGGCATGCCCATCATCGTGGCCACCACCGTCTTCAAGTGGCTCTTCGACTCCGACTACGGCGTCTTCAACGCGCTGCTGAGCAAGCTGCCGGGCGTCGACATGATCGGCCACAACTGGTTCGCCAGCGGCCCCCAGGGACTGGCCGTGATCATGCTCCTGGTGGTGTGGGGCGCGGTGCCGTTCGTCGTCATCACGCTCAGCGCGGGGCTGACCCAGGTGCCGAGCGAACTGGAGGAGGCGGCCCGGCTGGACGGCGCCGGCGCGTGGGGCGTCTTCCGTTACGTCACGCTCCCGATCCTCAAGCCCATCGTCGTGATGCTCACGACGCTCTCCGTCATCTGGGACATGGGCGTCTTCCCGCAGGTCTTCGTGATGCGGGGCGGCCACCCGGAGGCGGAGTTCCAACTGCTCACCACGTACTCCTACGACCGCGCCTTCGTCGTCAACGACTACGCGCAGGGGTCGGCGATCGCCCTGCTGACCGTGCTGTTGCTGCTGGGCGTGGTCGCCGTGTACATGCGTCAGATGCTGCAGATCGGAGAGGTCGAATGAGCACCCTCGCCACGGCGGGCCGGCGCCGGGGGAAGTCCAAGCTCGGTTGGAACCTCGTCGGCCTCCTCGCGTTCGTCATCGCGGGCTTCCCCGTCTACTGGATGCTGAACACGGCGTTCAAGCCGGCGAAGGACGCCATCGACCCGGACCCGAGCCTGTTCCCCACGGGGCTCACGCTCGACAACTTCCGTCGCGCGCTGGACATCGCGGACTTCTGGGGCCCCGTCGGCCGCAGCCTGATCGTCTCCCTGTCGGTCGTCGTGATCGGCGTCGCGGTGGGGATGCTGGCCGCGCTCGCCATCTCCCGCTTCGCCTTCCGCGGCCGCAAGATCGTGATCGTCGGCATCCTCGCGGTCCAGATGATCCCGCTGGTCGCCATGATCATTCCGGTCTTCCTGCTGCTCAACGACCTGAACCAGTACGACAAGCTCTCCGGCCTGATCATCACGTACCTGACCTTCATCCTCCCCTTCACGGTGTGGACGCTGCGCGGCTTCATCGTCAACATCCCGAAGGAGCTGGAGGAGGCGGCCATGGTCGACGGCTGCTCGCGCACCGGAGCCTTCATACGGGTGGTCTTCCCGCTGCTCGCGCCCGGCATGGTCGCCACGTCCGTGTACGCGTTCATCCAGGCCTGGAACGAGTACCTCTATGCCCTGATGCTCATGAGCCAGGAGCACCAGACCGCCACCGTCTGGCTCGGCAACTTCACCACCAAGCACGGCACCGAGTACGCCCCGATGATGGCCGGCGCCACGATTATGGCCGTGCCGATCGTCGTGCTTTTCCTCATCGTCCAGCGCAAGATGGCCGCGGGGCTGACCGCGGGCGCCGTGAAGGGATAACGCCCCCCGATGACGACACTCGCCAGTGGTACGACCGCGTCCTCTTCCGACAAGAACGGCTTGGCACGCGACGCGCTCACTGTCCTCCAGCCCGGCTTCACCGGAACCACCGCCCCCGACTGGCTGCTGCGCCGCCTCGGAGAAGGGCTCGCCGCCGTCGGCCTGTTCGGCCGGAACATCGTCTCGCCCGAACAACTCGCGGCCCTGACCGCCCAGTTGCGCGCGGAGCGCGACGACGTCCTGGTCGCCATCGACGAGGAGGGCGGCGACGTCACCCGCCTCGAGGTCCGCGCCGGCTCCTCCTACCCCGGCAACCACGCGCTGGGCGCGGTCGACGACGTGGAGCTGACCCGGGAGGTGGCCTCGGCACTCGGCCACCGCCTCGCGGCCTGCGGGGTGAATCTGAACTGGGCCCCCTCCGCGGACGTGAACTCCAACCCCGACAACCCGGTCATCGGCGTACGGTCCTTCGGCGCCGACACCGACCTGGTGGCCCGGCACACCGCCGCCTACGTCACCGGCCTCCAGTCCGCGGGCGTCGCGGCCTGCACCAAGCACTTCCCCGGCCACGGCGACACCGCGGTCGACTCGCACCACGCGCTGCCGCGCATCGACGCCGACCTGTCGGTCATCGAGGCCCGCGAACTCGCCCCGTTCCGTGCCGCGATCGCCGCGGGCACACGCGCCGTGATGAGCGCGCACATCCTGGTCCCGGCGCTGGACCCGGACCGCCCCGCCACCCTCTCCCGCCGCATCCTCACCGGCCTGCTCCGCGAGGAACTCGGCTACGACGGCCTCATCGTCACCGATGGCATGGAGATGCAGGCCATCGCCGGGACGTACGGCATCGAGCGGGGCAGCGTCCTCGCCATCGCGGCCGGCGCGGACGCGATCTGCGTGGGCGGCGGGCTCGCGGACGACGAGACGGTACGGCGTCTGCGCGACGCCCTCGTCACGGCGGTGCGCACCGGTGAACTCCCCGAGGAGCGCCTCGTGGACGCGGCGGAGCGGGTACGGGCGCTGGCCCGTTGGACGGCGGCGGCCCCCGCGGCCCCCCAGGCCGCCGAGCGGGAGTCGGCCGACGTGGGGCTCGTCGCCGCCCGACGCGCGCTGACGGTGACACGCGCGCCGTCGTACGAGCCGGTGGGCGCAGCGCCGTTCGTCGTCGCCTTCACCCCGGTGGCGAACATCGCCGTCGGTGACGAGACCCCCTGGGGCGTGGCCGCGGAACTGGCCCGGCTGCTGCCCGGCACGGAGACGGGAAGCTTCGCGGGGGAGGGGGCGGCAACGGCGGCCCTGGCCGCCGCGGGCAGTCGCCGCGTGGTCGCCGTCGTCCGCGACGAACACCGGCACCCCTGGATGGCGACCGCCCTGGACACGCTGTTGCGGGAACGCCCCGACACGATCGTGGTCGAGATGGGCATCCCCCAGGCCCCGCCCCGGGGCGCCCTCCACATCGCCACGCACGGCGCGGCGAGGGTGTGCGGCCGGGCGGCGGCGGAGGTCATCGCGGGCGAGTGACGGTCTGAGGGAAGGAAGAAACAGGGAAGGTGCCGGACCCTGAGGTCCGGCACCTTCCCTGTTTCCTTCTTCCCCTTCGCGCTTCTCTTCGCGCCCTCGGGGTCAGATCCCCTGCCAGTCCGGCTTGTTCGCGAACGTGTGCCGGAAGTAGTCCGCCAGCTTCAGCTTGGACGCGGCGGCCTCGTCCACGACGACCGTGGCGTGCGGGTGCAGCTGGAGCGCCGAGGCGGGGCACACCGCGGCCATCGGCCCCTCCACGGTCGCCGCGACCGCGTCCGCCTTGCCCTCACCCGTGGCCAGCAGGACGAGATGGCGCGCCTCCAGGATCGTGCCGATGCCCTGGGTGATGACGTGATGCGGCACCTGCTCGATGTCGCCCCCGAAGAACCGCGCGTTGTCGACCCGGGTCTGCTCGGTCAGCGTCTTGATCCGGGTCCGCGAGGCGAGCGAGGAGCAGGGCTCGTTGAACCCGATGTGCCCGTCGGTGCCGATCCCGAGCAGCTGGAGGTCGACGCCCCCGGCCGTGGCCAGCGCCTTGTCGTACGCCTCGCACGCGGCCTGGACGTCCTCGGCGGTGCCGTCCGGGCCCATGAACGCGTCCATGCCCAACCCCAGCGGTTCGAGCACCTCGCGCCGCAGCACCGACCGGTACGACTCGGGATGCTCGGCCGGCAGCCCCACGTACTCGTCGAGCTGGGCGACCCTCGCCCGCGAGGCGTCCACGGCGCCGGAGCCCACCTTCGCCGCCAGGGCCTGGTAGATGGGCAGCGGCGTCGAGCCGGTGGCCACGCCGAGCAGAGCGTCGGGCTTGCGCCGGAGCAGCTCCGCCATGGCCTCGGCGATCAGCTCGCCGCCCGCCTTGGCATCGGGAACGATGACAACTTCCACGCTGGGCCTGCCGATCTGGAGAGGGGCTCGCCGGGAACCGTGAGGGAACACGTGTGGTGTAGACCAATCTAGCAAAGGTGTCCCACCCACGGCCCGTCGCCGGGTCCTCGACGCATCGGCTCCTCGACGCATCGGCTCCTCGACCCATCGGCTCCTGGACGCATCGATGCACGGGTGCATCGGCTCCTCGACGCATCGGCGATGGCGGTGTCCGCGATTCTCCGCCGGGGTACGGCCGCCAGGCCCACGGCGACGACAGGGCACCGCCCCCGCAGACGGCGCCTTCCCCCCGTCCCTGTCGTCGCCCTCGCCCCTCCCCCGAGCAGACCCAGTCAAATCGCCCGAGCCGGAACGGGCATCCGTAGATTCACGGACCCCGACTACGCAATGCGCCGCGAGCATCCCGCCGCGGCCGGTTTGTCGGTGCCGTGCGACAGGAATCTTCAAGGGGTGTCACCACGGGCGGGGAAGGGACACACGGCGGGATGGGGGAGGGATGGATACGGGCATGGCGACGGACCGGGCGGCCGACGGGGACCGGACGCCCCTCGTCGGCAGGGCGGCGGAGCTGGAGCGACTCGAGCGACTACTCGACGGGTCGGCTCGCGCGGACCACGGACCGGCGGTGGTCGACCTCACCGGTGACGCGGGCATCGGCAAGAGCCGACTGGTCCACGAGCTGTGCGTACGGGCCGAGCGGCGCGGGTCGACCGTGCTGCGCGGCCGGGCCACGGAGTACGAACGCCACATCCCCTTCCAGCCGTTCACCGACGCCCTCGCCGACCTCGACCCCGCCGTGCTCGCCACCTTCCCGGCCGCCGCCGAGGTCGCCCCGGTGCTGGGCGCCACCCCGCGCCTGGCCGACCGCTTCAGCCTCCACCGTGCCATCGCCGCCCTGCTGGCCCACGTCGGAGCCTCGCCGACGGTGCTCGTCCTCGACGACATGCACTGGGCGGACGCCGCCTCCCTGGAACTGCTCGACCACCTCGTACGCCATCCCGTGCGCGCCCCGGTCCTCCTGGTCGTCGCACGCCGCGCCCGCCAGACCCCCGCCCCGCTCGCCGCGGCCCTCGCCAGGGGCGCGGACACCGGCGCGGTGCGGCGCATCGAGCTGGGCCCGCTCCGCGAACGCGAGTCCGTCGAAGGGCTCGCCCCCGATCTGCCGCGCACCGAGGCCGCCGAACTCTTCGCGGCCAGCGAGGGCAACCCCCTCTACCTCCTCACCCTCCTGCACGCGCACCGCGAGGGAGCCCCGCTGAGCCGCCTCTCCACGACCGGCCTGGGAGCGCTCCTCCTCGACGAACTGACCCCGCTGACGCCCGCGCAGCTGCGCGTGACCGAGGTCGTCGCGGCACTCGGCGCCCACGCCACGACCTCGATGCTCGGCCCCGTGACCGGCCGCGACGACGCCGAGCTCGCCGACGACCTGGCGGCGCTGGTCCGGCGGGATCTGCTGCGCACGGGCCCGGACGGGCGGCTGGCCCTGCGGCACCCGGTCCTGCGCAGCCTCGTCCACGAGAGCATCGCCCCCTGGCTGCGCACCCGGATCCACGGCCTGGCCGCCGCCGAACTGACCCGCGTGGGCGCCCCGGTGGCCGAGCGGGCCCACCACGCCGAGCGCTCGCTGACCGGTTGGGACCCGCCGACCGCCGCCGTCCTGATCGAGGCCGCAGAACAGGCCGCCCACACCGCCCCCGCCAGCTGCGCCCATTGGCTGGACGTGGTGCTGCGCCATCTCCCGCACACACCCGAACACGCTCCCCGGCGCCAGACCCTGACCCTGACCCGGGCCCGCGCCCTGGGCGCCTGCGGCCAACTCCGCGAGAGCCGCGACCTGCTGCACACCCTGATCGCCCGGCCCGACCGGACCGGCGCCGCCCACCACGGCTCCGGTACGGCCGACGGCTCCGGTACGGCCGACGGCTCCGGCGTGCGGACGGCCGCGGTCGTGCTGTGCGCCGTCATGGAGCGGCATCTCGGCCGGTACTCGGAGGCGGTCGCGCTCCTGCGCCGCGAACTGCACCGCAGTCCGGGCCCCTCACCGGCCGACGCCGTGGCACTGGGCCTGGAACTCGGCTCCTCCGCACCGCACGACACCTCCTACCCGACCGTACGGGCCGATGTCGCCCGGACCCTGTCCACGGCCCGTGACCTCGGGGACGAGGCCGCCGAGGCGTGCGCGCTGGCCGTCGCCGCGCTCGGCGAGGCGTACGAGGGGGACATGGCCGCGGCTGGCGGCTACGCCCACCAGGCCGGGGCTCTCGTGGACTCGCTCCCCGACGACGACCTCACCGGCCTGTGCGAGCCGCTCGCCCGGCTCGGCTGGGCCGAGGCGTTCCTCGAACGCTTCGCCGACGCCGAACGGCACGCCGACCGGGGCCTGGCGATCGCCCGGCGCAGCGGACAGCTCTACCTCCTTCCGCACTTGCTGCTGTGCAAGGCACACATCCGGATCCAGGTCTGCCGACTGCCCTCGGCCGTCGAGCTGTCTGAGGAGGCCGAGGACATCGCCCGCGGCATCGGCAGCGACGAACTGCTGGCCTTCGTCCTCGGCACCAAGGCCCACGCGCTGATCGCCGCCTGCCCACCCGGCGATCCCCGGCCGCTCGCCATGGCCGAGGCGGCGGTGGCCGCGGCCGGCCTCGGCGGCAACTGGTGGGCCTCGATCGCCTGGTGCATGCTCGGCTACGCGGCCCTGGTCGGCGGCGACCCGGACCGGGCCCGGGACGCGCTGCTCCACGCGGGCGGCGCCGGCCTGCACGGTCTTCAACCCTCCATGCGCCCTCTGTTCCTGGAGATCCTGGTGACCGCGGCCGTCGCCACGGGCGACCACGACGCGGCCGACGCCTGGGCCGAACGGGCCCGCAAGGAGGCCGAACAACTCGACCTGCCCATCCAGCGCGCCTCCGCCCTGCGCAGCGCCGCCCACATCCCGCTGGGCCAGGGCGACCCGAACGCGGCGGCCGAACTCTTCGCCGCGGCCGCCGCCGAGAGCGCCCGCAGCGGGGCCGCGTTCTGGGAGGCGTACTCCCTGCTCCTCGGCGCCCCCGTGCTGGCGACCGCCCCGACCGACCCACGCCGGGGCGCGGCAGCCTGGCACCGGGGACAGCGACTGGCCGCCGCCGGGGGCGCCCACATGCTGACCGGCCTGGCCGAACTGATCCAGCCCGAGGTGACCCGGGCCGCCGGGGCGCCCGGACGCGGCCTCGCAACCCTCACGGCCCGTGAACGGGAGGTCGCCGAACTGGTCGCCCAGGGCCTCACCAGCCCCGCGATCGCGGAACGGCTCTCTCTGAGCCACCGCACGGTCGAGACCCACCTGTCCCGCGTCTACCGCAAAACCGGCGTCTCCTCCCGAGCGGCCCTCGCCACCCTTCTCACCCGCCGCCCGGACGCCCGCTTCCCACCCCCGTGAGGAGCCGCACACCCGATAAAGCCCTGCCCACGGGCGATGAGATGCTGATACCGATCCCCCGCGATCCGCATCGCACGCACCCACGCACTACCCCGCACCACCCCGCACCGGCCCACGGTCGACGCGTACGACCGGAACGTCCCCAGGAGGCCCCATGTCCGCCCCTACCCCGGACCCCCGGACCGACGACGACCGCCCGGGTCGGATCATGGCCCGGGAGATGGCCGCGCAGCCCGACGTGCTGCGCCGCATCCTGGAGGCGGGCGCGCCGCGGATCCAGGAAGTGGCCCGGCAGATCGCGGCCCGCGAACCCCGCTTCGTGCTGCTCACCGCCCGCGGCACCTCCGACAACGCCGCCCTGTACGCGAAGTACCTGCTGGAGATCCAGCTGGGCCTGCCGTGCGGGCTCACCTCGATGTCGACGACCACGGCGTACGGCGCGCGGCCCGATCTCACCGACGTCCTGGTCATCACCGTCAGCCAGTCCGGCGGCTCCCCGGACCTGGTCGCCTCGACCCGGGCCGCCCGTGAGGCCGGCGCCATCACGCTCGCGGTGACCAACAACCCGGACTCACCGCTGGCGGCCGTCTCCGAGTACCACCTCGACATCATGGCCGGACCCGAGAAGGCCCTGCCCGCCACCAAGACCTACACGGCCTCCCTGCTCACCCTCTATCTCTTCGTCGAAGGCCTGCGCGGCGGCGACGGCGCCGCGGCCAAGGTGCTGCCCGATCTCGCCGCGCACCTCCTCACCCGCCAGGACGAGATCCGCACGCTCGCCTCCCGCTACCGCTTCGCCGAGCGCATGGTGATCACCTCGCGCGGCTACGGCTACCCCACGGCCAAGGAAGCCGCCCTGAAGCTGATGGAGACCAGCTACATCCCCGCCCTCTCGTACTCCGGCGCCGATCTGTTGCACGGCCCCCTCGCCATGGTCGACAACATCTCCCCGGTCATCGCGGTCGTCACCGACGGCAAGGGCGGCGAGGCGCTCCAGCCCGTGCTCGACCGGCTGCGCGGGCGCGGCGCCGACCTGGTCGTCATCGGCCCCCGGGACCGGGTGGAACAGGCCTCGGCCGGGTTCGTCCTGCCCACCGAGGGCGTGCCCGAGGAACTCCAGCCGATCCTTGAGATCCTTCCGCTCCAGCTCTTGGCCTACGAGGTCACCATCGCCCGCGGCCAGGACCCGGACGCGCCGCGCGCCCTGGCGAAGGTGACGGAGACCCGCTGACCGAGGCCATCCGGCCCCGTTCATGAGCCGATCCGGCCCCCACCGGGGGCCGAACCGGGCTAGTCTGCGTGGTGGATGCTGTTGGAAGTTCGATAAAGAGACAACAACAAACATCCGCCGACGCATGGACGCGACACGTGGTCTAGTCCACAATGTGAAGGTAAAGCCTTCGATCGACGAAGCGTCGCTTACGGCGAGGCGTTGATCCGCACAAGCATCCGCCTTCCCCGCACAGGAAGGCGGACCGAGGAACCGGCGCTCTCTGCCCTGACTGCTCCGGGTCCTCTCCTTCGGCCGACCGGGACCGCACAGCCCGCGGCCGTTGCTGCTCCGGGCTGCGGTGCCGGGAGGGTTGAGGGTCCCTCCCAGGCGCCGCGGCCCGCGGGTGTTTTCGGAGCCGGGCCAAACCCCCAGGTAGGCTCGCAGATGTGCCCTCCATGAACGACCTCGTCCGCCAGCACACCGCTCTCGGTGACACCGATCTCGAGTGGTTGCATCTGCTGGTCTCGGAGTGGCAGTTGCTCTCCGACCTCTCCTTCGCCGACCTCGTGCTGTGGGTTCCCACCCGCGACGGCACCCGCTATGTCTCCGTGGCGCAGATGCGGCCCAACACCGGTCCGACCTCGTACCAGGACGACATGGTCGGCCACCTCGTCCCACGCGGCCGCCGCCCCTTGCTCGACGCCGCGCTGGACGAGGGACGGATCGTGCGCGAGGGCGACCCCGAGTGGCGGGAGGAGGTGCCGGTACGGGTCGAGTCCATTCCGGTACGGCGGGAGGGGCGCGTCCTCGGTGTCATCGCGCGCAACACCAATCTCCTCACCGTGCGCACCCCGAGCCGGCTGGAGCTGACGTATCTCCAGAGCGCGTCCGACCTCGCCCAGATGATCGCCGCCGGCTCCTTCCCGTTCTCCGGTCAGCAGGTCGACATGGACGCCTCCCCGCGGGTCGGCGACGGGCTCATCCGGCTCGACGCCGACGGCATCGTCCAGTACGCGTCCCCGAACGCGCTGTCGGCGTACCACCGCCTCGGCCTCGCCTCCGACCTGGTGGGCCACCACCTCGGTGTGACCACCGCCGAACTCGCCCCGTCCCGCGGTCCGGTGGACGAGGCGCTGTCCAAGGTCGCCAGCGGCTGGGCACCCCGCGAGTTCGAGATCGAGAGCGGCGACGGGGTGATCCAGCTGCGCGCGATCCCGCTCAAGCCCAAGGGCACCCGGGTCGGCTCGCTCGTCCTGCTGCGCGACGTCACCGAGCTGCGGCGCCGCGAACGCGAGTTGATCACCAAGGACGCGACCATCCGGGAGATCCACCACCGGGTCAAGAACAACCTTCAGACGGTGGCGGCGCTGCTGCGGCTGCAGGCCCGGCGCATCGAGTCGGAGCGCGGCCGTGAGGCCCTCGAGGAGGCCGTACGACGGGTCGGCTCGATCGCCATCGTGCATGAGACGCTGTCTCAGAACCTGGACGAGCGGGTGGAGTTCGACGAGATCGCCGACCGGGTGCTCGCCATGGTCGCCGAGATCTCGCCCGGCAAGGTCACCGGCCGCCGCACCGGCCGCTTCGGCATACTCGACGCCGAGGTCGCCACCCCGCTCTCCATGGTCCTCACCGAGATCCTGCAGAACGCGCTGGAGCACGGCTTCCGTGAAGGCGACCGGGGCACGGTCGAGGTCTCGGCGGTCCGCGGCGGCACCAGCAAGGAGACCCGCCTGCTGGTCACCGTCCAGGACGACGGGGTCGGCCTCCCGGAGGGCTTCGACCCGCACCGCTCGGGCAACCTTGGTCTGCAAATCGTACGGACGCTGGTGGAGGGCGAGTTGGGGGGCAGCTTCGACATGGTGGCGGCCCCGGAGCGCGGCACGCAGGTCATCCTGGACATTCCGGTGCGGGCGCACAAGTAGGAGTACACGCAGGAGTGCGAGCAGAAGTACGAGCAGAAGTACGAGTAGAGGTACAAGGAGAAGTGTCTGACGCACCCACAGGTCGTGCATGACAGTGGCCCCGGACCAGAAGGTCCGGGGCCACTGCTTACGTTGCTATGCGCATCGGGGGTACTGCGCGCTGCGGCTCGGGGGCGGGAGATGCGTACTCGCTGTACGCGCCGCCGGGCTCAGGCTCGTTACGGGGTGGGGTGTCAGGCGGTGGCCTGACGGGCCCGGTTGCGGGCGGCGCGGCGCTTCATCGCACGACGCTCGTCCTCGCTGAGACCACCCCAGACGCCGGAGTCCTGGCCGGACTCAAGCGCCCACTGCAGGCACTGCTCCATGACGGGGCAGCGGCGGCAGACGGCCTTGGCTTCCTCGATCTGCAGCAGCGCAGGACCGGTGTTGCCGATGGGGAAGAAGAGCTCGGGGTCTTCCTCGCGGCAAACGGCGTTGTGACGCCAGTCCATGGCTGCTACCTCTCCTTGGTATTACATGCACGTTGCTTGTGAATGTGAACGCTTTCACGAATCCCTCAACAAGTGAAGGGCCGACTGTCAGGATTCCCTGACGTGGTCCTGTGATTTGAGGAGGGGTTCTGGCTCTCTGTGGGGCCGATGTTGCGGGCCGTCCCGATCGCCACGTAGAGACTCGCAAACCTCAGCGGCGGATACAACCCCTTCTGGAAAGTTTTTTTTGATTCCTCGGTGTCGACTAGGTCACAGCCGTACTTCCATGGGGTGGACCCTGGTCTAAACGTTCGAGTGAAAGGACTTTGGGCCCTTCCGCTCACACAATCACACGCAGTGCACGGCGTACGCCTGTGAACGTCACGCTGGTCCGCAGTCCCAGGTGGTCACCGTCCATCTGGAGGGGGAGCGGCGCCTTCGAATGCAAGGTGAAGTCGGTCAGGTCGTGCAGAGACAGGGCGTGCTTGCCATGGGGGCCGCGCTCGGGGGACGAAGTGAGCAACTGGGTGGCATACCGGGCAACCGCGCCTGTCGACATGCGGTTGAGAGCGAGTACGTCGAGCCCGGTATCGAACGAAGCCTTAGGTGACGCGTACACCGGACGATTGCCGAGAAACGTCCAGGGCGAGGTGTTGCAGATTATGGACATCACAAGATCGGTGATCGGGTCCTGGCCGGGCCGCTCCAGTGTGATCGTTCCGTGCCTGCGGTGAGGTTCGTCCAAAAACTGACGTGCCACTTGGCGCAAATAGAGGGCGTGGGTGGAACGCTTGCCGCGCTCGCGCTGCTGTTCGACCCGGCCGATCACCCCCGCGTCGAAGCCGAGCCCCGCGCAGAAGGTGAACCAGCGGGAGGGGACGGCTTCGTCCTCGGTGCCGGGGGTGCCCGCAGCGAGACCGAGGCCGATCGCGCGCTCGCGGTCCTCTCTGAGCGCGTCCAGCAGGGCGCCGGTGGCCTCCACGGCGTCGTTGGGCAGACCCAGCGCGCGGGCGAAGACATTGGTGGAACCGCCGGGGACCACCGCGAGGCGGGGCAGGCGGTCCGGGTCGGGGCCGTTGTGCAGGAGGCCGTTCACGACCTCGTTGACGGTGCCGTCGCCGCCGAGCGCGACCACCAGTTCTATGTCGTCGCTCTCCCCGGCCTGCCGGCCGAGGTCCCGTGCGTGCCCGCGGTACTCGGTGGTGACCACCTCGAGCTTCATCTCGCTCGCCAGCGCGTGGATCAAGACATCGCGCGTGCGCGCACTTGTGGTGGTGGCTGCCGGATTGACCACGAGAAGTGCACGCATGCGATGCAGCGTACCTACCGAGGGGTACTGGTCCCAGACCGAGTTAGGGATCCGGTAAGAGATAGGGGCGTGAGTCTCGACACGGTGAGGTGCGGGAGGCGGCGGGGGAGCGGCCGGGGTCCGGCCACTCGTCGGGGCCCGAGGGATACCCTTCAGGGGTGAGCGCTGAGCAGATCCCCACCCCCGACGCCCCCACCGCAGAGCCCCGTCCCGGACGGCTGACCGCCGCGGCCGCGCTGGCGGCGCTGGAGGGGCTGGTCCTCGCCGTGGGGGGCGTGTGGATGCTCGTCCGGGGGGCCACGGGTGGCTCGGGAGACCGGCAGCAGGGCGTGACCCTGGGTGTGACGTTGATCGTGCTCGCGCTGCTGCCCCTGCTGGCCGCCCGCGGTCTGCTGCTGCGCCGCAGCTGGAGCCGGGGCCCCGCGGTCATCACCCAGATCATGGCGCTGCCCGTCGCCTACAGCCTGCTCCAGGCGGACAGCGTGGCGATCCCCGCCGGAATCGCCCTCGCGGCGGTCGCGATCACGGCGCTGGTCCTGCTCGTCAATTCCGAGACGACGCGGGCGCTGGGCATCCGCGGCCCCGGTGCCGCCGAGGAAACCGAGTAGCTCCGGCACTCCGGCAGGGTCCACGCCACTCGTGAGCCCCGCTCGGCGGCTGTCAGGTCACTCCTCGACTACTACTCCTCGACCAGGAGCTTTTCGCGGAGCTGGGCGAGAGTGCGGGCCAGCAGGCGGGAGACGTGCATCTGGGAGATGCCGACCTCCTGCGCGATCTGCGACTGGGTCATGTTGCCGAAGAAGCGGAGAAGCAGGATCCGCTTCTCTCTCGGGGGGAGGTCCTCGAGCAGGGGCTTCAACGACTCCCGGTACTCGACGCCCTCCAGGGCCTCGTCCTCCGCACCCAGCGTGTCCGCGACCGCCGGGGACTCGTCGTCCGTGTCGGGGACGTCCAGCGACAGCGTGGAGTACGCGTTGGCGGACTCCAGGCCTTCCAGGACCTCCTCCTCCGAGATGGCCAGCTTCTCGGCCAGCTCGTGGACCGTGGGAGAGCGTCCGTGCTGTTGCGACAGCTCGGCCGTCGCCGTCGTCAGGGCCAGGCGCAGTTCCTGCAGGCGCCGCGGCACCCGCACCGCCCAGCCCTTGTCGCGGAAGTGCCGCTTGATCTCGCCGACTACCGTCGGAGTCGCGTACGTCGAGAACTCGACGCCGCGCTCCGGGTCGAAGCGGTCGACCGACTTGATCAGGCCGATGGTCGCGACCTGGGTGAGGTCGTCCAGCGGCTCACCGCGATTGCGGAAGCGGCGCGCGAGGTGCTCGACGAGCGGGAGGTGCATGCGGACCAGCTGATTGCGCAGCTCCGCGTACTCCGCGCTGCCGTCCTGCAGCTTGCGCAGCTCGATGAACATCGCCCGCGCGGCGCTGCGGTCCTGAGGGTCGTGCTGGATGTGCTGGGCGCTCGGCCCGTGCTGCGTGCCCTGCACGCTCTGCACCTCTGGCTTGTCGTGTCGCTCGTGCTCGCTCATAGTCCCGCCCGTCACCAGCCGCCGCCCTTCCGAGGACGTGCTCGGCGCGGCACCCTCCGGATCCCGTTGCCCGTCGTCCTGGCCGGAGAGGAGGATCTCCTGTGCGTCCTCCGGGTGCGGCCGGGCCTGTTCGGGGATGCCGTCGACGCCTTCCACCGCGCGCCGGGGCCCGTCGAGGCCGTCGACACGTCCGGCGGGAAGCTCCCGTGTGCCGCGCTCTTCGTCCCGCACCGGCCCGTCCCCGTTCCTCACGCCGGCCCGGGTCCCGCGCCGCGCTGTTTGTAGAGGCTGATCGAAACGGTTTTGTCCTCGGCGACGGTGGAGTCGACCTTGCCCGCGAGCGCCGACAGGACGGTCCACGCGAACGTGTCCCGTGACGGAGCGTGACCATCGGTGGTCGGAGCGGAGACCGTCACCTCGAGCGAGTCGTCGATGAGCCGGAAGACACAGCTGAGCACCGATCCGGGGACGGCCTGCTGCAGCAAAATCGCGCAGGCCTCGTCCACCGCGATGCGGAGGTCCTCGATCTCGTCGAGGGTGAAGTCCAAACGGGCCGCGAGACCGGCCGTAGCCGTACGCAGCACCGACAGGTAGGCACCCGCGGCCGGCAGCCGGACTTCCACGAAGTCCTTCGTCGCGGGCTCGCCTGCGATCTGGGACACCCTCACCTCCAAGGTGGTACAAGCTCTTTCGAGCTCTTTTCGGGGGCCGAGGGTCGCCCCCCGGGGTAACGCGCTAGGTGGTTCAGCGGTGACGCTACCGCGCTCCCAAGTTTCCTGTCCTGGGGACCCCGCCCCTTGCTGTCACTCATAGTAAGCCTATGAGTACGGACAGTGGCTAGAGGTCTGCGGGCCCAAATAGGAAGAGCGCGCGCCGGGTTGACGTACCCAGGCGTCAGACGGTCGAACCGTCCGAGCCGTGGGTCACACCAGTACGTGGTCGACGAAGCACCAGCGCCAGCTCTCACCGGGCTCGAAGGTACGCATCACGGGATGTCCGGTCTCCTTGAAATGCTCCGTCGCGTGCCGCAGCGGCGAGGAGTCGCAGCAGCCGAGGTGCCCGCAGCTCAGACACAGCCGCAACTGCACCGGATGTGTCCCGGCGGCCTGGCATTCCAGGCAGGTCTCGCTCAGCGGCCCGGGTTCGGGCTGCTGAAGCTCGTCGGCGTGCGTGCACTGTTTCATGATTGCCAGGTTACGTCGGGCGTGCGGGATGTCGCGCGAAAACGAGGGTGGGCGGAAGACGATGCACGGATTGCCACTGCTGTTGCTGGTCGCGGGGAGCGCTGCGGTCGCCGGGCTCGCCCGTCGCACCCCGGTGCCGGCGCCGCTGTTGCTCGTCGCGGCGGGCCTGGCCGTCTCGTACGTCCCTGGAGTGCCCGGATACGAACTCGACCCGGGGATCGTGCTCCCGCTGGTGCTGCCCCCGCTGCTGTACACGGCGGCCAGCGACAGCTCGTACCTCGATCTGCGGGCGCATGTGCGGCCCATCGCGCTGCTGTCGGTGGGGTACGTGCTCTTCGCGACGCTGGCAGTCGGCTGGGCCGCCTATCTGATCGTGCCGAGCCTGCCGCTGCCCGCGGCGCTGGTCTTCGGGGCGGTGGTGGCGCCGCCGGACGCGGTGGCGGCCACGGCGGTGGCGCGC
Source organism: Streptomyces sp. NPDC007896 (assembly GCF_042959425.1). Taxonomy (NCBI): domain Bacteria; kingdom Bacillati; phylum Actinomycetota; class Actinomycetes; order Kitasatosporales; family Streptomycetaceae; genus Streptomyces; species Streptomyces sp. NPDC007896. The sequence goes on from NZ_JBIBKX010000004.1 coordinate 367,753, forward strand.
CGGGTGGGGCTGCCCTCGCGGATCACCACGATCCTTCAGGGCGAGTCCCTGGTGAACGACGCGACCGCGATCACCGCCTACAAGGTGGCCCTCGCCGCGGCCACCGGCGCGGGCGCGACCTGGGCGGGCGGTGTCGGCGAGTTCCTGCTCGCGGCGGTCGGGGGTGTGGCCGTCGGTCTCGTCCTGATGGTTCCGATCCACTGGCTGCGCACACACCTGAAGGAGGCACTTCTCCAGAACACCCTCTCCTTGTTGATCCCCTTCGTCGCGTACGGGATCGCCGAGCAGATGCGCGCCTCCGGAGTGCTCGCCGTGGTCGTCGTCGCGCTCTATCTCGGGCACCGTGCCTGGGAGGTGGACTTCGCGACCCGGCTCCAGGAGGAGGCGGTGTGGAAGATGGTCGCGTTCGTCCTGGAGTCGGCGGTGTTCGCCCTGATCGGACTGCAACTGCCGGTCGTCCTCAAGGGCCTCGGCCAGTACCAGGGAGCCCAGGCCGCCTGGTACGCGGTGGCCGTCTTCCTGGTCGTGGTCGCCGCCCGGTTCGTGTGGGTCTACCCCGCCACCTTCCTGCCCCGGATCCTGTCGGCGCGCGTCCGGGAGCGCGAGGGGTCCCCCACCTGGAAGGGGCCGTTCATCATCGGCTGGGCCGGAATGCGCGGGGTGGTCTCGCTCGCCATTGCCTTCTCCATCCCGCTGATCGTGCACGGCGGTGCCCCCTTCCCCGATCGCAACCTCCTCCTCTTCCTCACCTTCACCACCGTCATCGGGACCCTGGTCGTCCAGGGGCTGACCCTGCCCCCGCTCATCCGCCTGCTGAAGCTGCCGGGGCGCGACGTCCAGGCGGAGACGCTCGCGGAGGCGAACGCCCAGGCGCAGGCGTCCCGGGTCGCCGAGGAGCGCCTCGACGCACTCCTCGACGACGAGCGCAACGCCCTGCCCCCGCCGCTCGCCGACCGGCTCCGCTCGGTCCTGGAACGCCGCCGCAACGCCGTCTGGGAGCGGCTCGGCGCCGTCAACCCGGTGACCGGGGAGACCGCCGACGACACCTACCGCCGAATGTCCCGCGAGATGATCGGCGCCGAACGCGAGGTCTTCGTGAAGCTCCGCGACCACCGCTACATCGACGACGAGATGCTCCGCACTCTCCTGCGCAGACTCGACCTGGAGGAGGCGGCGGCCTATCGGGAGGCGGCGTAAGGACGCTCAGGGCCGTGCGAGGGCTCAGAACGGTGCCCCCGTGATCACCGCCGCCACCGTCGTCCCCCGTGTGAAAGCCCCCTCCTCCATCAGGGTGACAAGGCCATAGAGCATCTTGGCGACATAGAGACGTTCCACGGGCAGGCCGTGGCGTTGTTCGAAGTCCGCGGCGAAGGTGTCGAGTTCGGGTGTGGTGCGGGCGTAGCCGCCGAAGTGGAAGCGGTCGTCGAGGGACCAGGTGCCGCGCTGGCCGCCGAAAGCGGCTTCCTGGAGGGCGCCTATGTCGCCCTCCAGGAAGCCGCCCTTGAGGACGGGGATGCCCAGGGCCCGCTGGTCGGGGGCGAGACCGGCGGCCAGGCCGGCGAGGGTGCCGCCGGTGCCGCAGGCCAGGGCGGCCACGTCGACACCGCCGTGGCCCCGCAGCTCCGCGCCGAGTTCCTGGCAGCCGCGGACGGCAAGGGAGTTGCTGCCGCCCTCGGGGACGACGTACGCGTCCTCGGCGTCCATCGAGCGCAGCAGGGCGGCCAGCGTCTCCGGATCGCTCTTGCGGCGGTACGTCGACCTGTCGACGAAGTGCAGTCGCATGCCGTCGGCCGCGCAGCGGGTCAGTGAGGGGTTGAGGGGGCGCTCGGCCAGCTCCTGGCCGCGGACCACCCCCACGGTCGTCAGCCCGAGGAGGCGGCCCGCGGCGGCGGTGGCGCGCAGATGGTTGGAGTACGCGCCGCCGAAGGTGACCACCGTGCGGCCCGCCGCCGCGCGGAGGTTCGGGGCGAGCTTGCGCCACTTGTTGCCGATCAGCTCCGGGTGGATCAGATCGTCCCGCTTCAGCAGCAGCCGTACGTCATGGCGCGCGAAGCGCTCGTCCGCGACCTGGTACAGCGGCGAGGGTAGCCGCGGCCGCAGACCGGTCGGGTCGGGCGCTTCGGGGGCGTCCGGAGTGGCCGGGGCGTTCGGGCGGTCCGGGGTTGCGGGGCTGGGCACCCCACCATTGTCGGACACCTGTCCGGTATGCGGGCGGCCGCCCCGCGTCCGTCCGTCACTTGAGGCGGTCGCGGACGCGCTCTCTCATCGAGGCCATCGTGAAGCCGTGCGGGTCGACCTTGCCCGGCTGCCACTCCAGGTGGCCGATGAGCGAACGCTCCGTCCAGCCGTGGTGGCGGCAGATCGCGGCCGCGACCTTCTCGATGGTCTCCAACTGCACCTCGGGCCAGGAATCCTTTCCGTCGCCGAGGTTCTCGCACTCGAAGCCGTAGAAGTGGCGGTTGCCGTCGGTGTTCGCCTCGTTGTTCGGCGGGAGCGCCTTCTCCGCGATCACGGCGCGCAGCACGTCGTCGTCACCCAGACCCGCGTGGTTGGCCCGGCCGTAGCCCACGAGGTGCAGCACACCGTCCTTGGTGATGACGCCGTGGCACAGCGGACCGGGCAGGTCCGGGCGGCCGTCACGACAGATCCCGACGGTGTGCTCGCTGCCCGAGGTCACCGTGTGGTGGATCATCACGCCGTACACCGGACCCCAGGGCCCCTTGTGATTGCGGTTGTGATGCTCCCAGTCGCCGACCTCGACGACGGTGAGGCCTTCCTCCCTGAGCCGGTTCAGGAAACCGCCCGCGGACATGGGTGGGGCCATGACCGCCTCCTTCGCACTGCGCGGCGGCCACCGGTCGCGGCCGTCTCGTACCGCAGCTTGTACCCGGAACCGGGGGCTCCGGCCCAGCCGTTCGTACGGTGTGCGAGTCGATCCGGTCAGGGGTGCGGGCGCGTTTGACCAGCGCGTTCACGGCGCGTCCGCGAGGTCCGTCAGGAGCGCAGGAACGCGTCCCCGTTAGCGGCGATGTGGCTCTCGAGCGCCTGCAGGGCCTGCTGGGTCGCCTCGGGGGAGCCGCTGCCGCGCCGCTCCGCGTAGTACGCCGCGCCCAGTCTCTTCAGGAGGTCGCCGCCCGCACGCTGCGCCTGCACCTCGTCGAGCTTCTGCTTGCCCTGCGTGAGCCCTCGCTGCGCCTGTTCCTTGGCGCGGTCCAGGAAGCCTGCCATTGCCGTCTCCTGTCGTAGTCCGTCACCGCGTCAAACGGTTGGCCTGATCTCGGAGTTCCCGCTCGCAACGGCTCCGCGCTGTTCGACGGCGACGACTGCGGCTGTTCGAGGGCACCGGCTCCGGCCCGTTCGATCGCTCGACAAAAGCGGACTCTCTGCCCAATCCGCCGTGATCCATTCCCGCTCATTCGTGTAATAGCACCGGCACACTCCGTGATGGAAGGCTGGTCGGCGCAGATCAGTGCATGACCGGGAGGGCAATTTTCATGTCGGTAGGCGAAGAGGTCCGTGCGGGTCAGGGCAAGCCGCAGCAGAGTCTCGGCACATCAGCCGCGCGGAACCTGGCCACCACCACCAAGTCCGCACCCCAGATGCAGGAGATCAGCTCACGGTGGCTGCTGCGCATGCTTCCGTGGGTGAACGTGCAGGGTGGCACGTACCGCGTGAACCGGCGGCTCAGCTACTCCGTGGGCGACGGCCGTGTGACGTTCGTGAAGACCGGTGACCGTGTGCAGGTCATCCCCGCGGAGCTCGGCGAGCTGTCCGTGCTCCGCTCGTTCGAGGATCAGGAGGTGCTCGGCGAGCTCGCCCAGCGGTGCCAGCAGCGGGAGTTCGCACCGGGCGAAGTGCTCGCCTCGTTCGGCAGTCCGTCCGACGAGGTGTTCCTTCTCGCGCACGGCAAGGTGGAGAAGATCGGCACCGGCCCGTACGGCGACGACGCGGTCCTCGGCGTCCTCGCCGACGGCGCGTACTTCGGCGAGCAGGCGCTCATCGACCCGGACGCCATCTGGGAGTACACGGCCCGCGCCGTCACCGCGGTCACCGTGCTCGCGCTGCCCCGCCGGGACCTCGAGCAGGTCGCCGAGCGCTCCGACTCCCTGCGCGGACACCTCACGGAGCTGCGCGCGATTCCGGAGCAGCGCACCAACAAGTACGGCGAGAAGGAGATCGACCTCGCGGCCGGCCACACCGGGGAGCAGGACATCCCCGGCACCTTCGTGGACTACGAGGCCGCGCCGCGCGAGTACGAACTGAGCATCGCCCAGACCGTGCTGCGCCTGCACACGCGCGTGGCCGATCTCTACAACCAGCCGATGAACCAGACGGAGCAGCAGCTCCGCCTCACCGTCGAGGCGTTGAAGGAGCGCCAGGAGCACGAGCTCATCAACAACCGGGAGTTCGGACTGCTCAACAACTGCGAGTACGACCAGCGGCTCCAGCCGCACGACGGCGTGCCCAGCCCCGACGACCTGGACGAGCTGCTCAGCCGCCGGCGCGGCACCAAGCTGTTCCTCGCCCACCCGCGCGCGATCTCCGCGTTCGGCCGCGAGTGCAACAAGCGCGGACTGGTCCCCGAGAGCATCGAGATCGCGGGCAACCGCATCCCGACCTGGCGCGGGGTGCCGCTGTTCCCGTGCAACAAGATCCCCGTCAGCGACACCCGTACGACCTCGATCATCGCCATGCGTACCGGCGAGGCCGAGCAGGGTGTCATCGGCCTCCAGCAGGCGGGCATCCCGGACGAGATCGAGCCGAGCCTGTCGGTGCGCTTCATGGGCATCAACGAACAGGCGATCATCTCCTACCTGGTGACGGCGTACTACTCGGCGGCGGTTCTCGTGCCGGACGCCCTCGGCATCCTGGAGAACGTCGAGATCGGCCGCTGGCGGTGACCTTCCCGACGCCGGCCGTCGTGTTCCCGCCCGAGCAGGCGGGAACACCGGGGACGAGGCGGAGTCCGGCCGAGACCCTGGACAGGCGGGGCCTCATCGGCAAGCCCATGGACGGTGGTTCCCTGGACGCCGGTCCATCGGATGACGGTTCCGCGGACGGGAGGTCCATGGAACGGCAGGTCGCGTCCGGCCCGCTGGACGGACAGGAGGCGGCGGGCATCCTGGAGCACGCCCGGGCGTCCGTCGACCCCGAGCTGCGCAGGGCCATCGACTCGCTGCCTGGTTCCATGCGCCGGATCGCGCTCTATCACTTCGGCTGGGAGCACGCGGACGGCACCCCGGCGGCGGGCAACGCGGGCAAGGCGATCCGTCCGGCCCTGGTGCTCACCGCCACGGGAGCGCTCGGCGGTCAGCAGGCAGCCGCCGTACAGGCGGCGGCCGCCGTGGAGTTGATCCACAACTTCACGCTGTTGCACGACGACGTCATGGACCGGGACACCACCCGAAGACACCGCCCCACCGCGTGGACCGTGTTCGGCGACGCCGACGCGATCCTCACCGGGGACGCCATGCAGGCGCTCGCGCAGCGGCTGCTCGCCGAGGACTCGCACCCGGCGTCCCGGGCCGCCGCCGCCCGGCTCGCGTCCTGCGTCGTCGAGCTGTGCGAGGGACAGCACGCGGACACGGCCATGGAGAAGCGCGGCCCCGCCGAGGTCACCCTCGACGAAGTGCTCGCCATGGCCGAGGCCAAGACCGGCGCGCTGCTCGGCTGCGCATGCGCGCTCGGCGGGCTGTACGCGGGGGCGGACGAGGAGGACGTCGACGCGCTGGACGCGTTCGGCCGGGAGGCCGGGCTCGCCTTCCAGCTGATCGACGACGTGATCGGGATCTGGGGGGACCCGAGCCGCACCGGCAAGCCGGCCGGGGCGGATCTCATCGCCCGCAAGAAGTCCCTGCCCGTGGTCGCCGCGCTCGCCTCCGGCACCCCGGCGGCGACGGAACTCGCCGAGCTGTACGGAGTTCCCTACGAGGAAGGAGAGCTGGAGCGCACGGTGCTGGCCGTCGAGCGGGCGGGCGGCCGCGACTGGGCGCAGCTCCAGGCGGCCGACCGGATGTCCCGGGCGATGCACGAGCTGTCCCGGGCGATCCCCGACCCGGAGGCGGCGGGTGGCCTCCTCGCGCTCGCGGAGTTCGTGACGCGGCGCAGCAACTGACCCGCTCGACCTTCAGATGACCCGTTCGACCCTTCAGAAGGGCGGTTGAAGACCCCGGGGCCTCCGGGACCGTACGGCACCTGACCTCCGTACGGCACCGGGCTCCGGCCGGAGCGGGTCCCGCGCATCCCCACGGTGCGCGGGGCCCGCCCCTCTCGGGCCCGGACAGGCCCGACAGGCCCTAGGCTGCAACAGCCGTACGATCAGCGGCGGTTGAGGCGAGAGGGTGGGACATGGGCGTGGTGATCCGGACGGCGGACGAGGGCGATCGGGAGCTGGTCACCCGGCTGCTCGACGAGGCGTTCCAGGACGACCCGGTGAGTGTCTGGGTCTTTCCGGACGCGGCGCACCGCCGCGCCAAGCACCCCGGACTGATGGGGATGTTCACCGAGGTCGTGCTCGCCGAGGGCCGCGTCGACGTCACGGAGGACGGCTCGGCGTGCGCGCTGTGGCTGTCCGTGCCCGCCGACGCCGGCCACGCCGACGACGAGGACGACGGTCCCGTACGGCTGCGCGAGGCCGTCGACCCGGACAACGAGCGGGTCGAGCTGATCGGCCGGCTGACGGCCGGGATCCACCCCGCGGGCCGCGCCCACGAGTACCTGTGGATGATCGGCGTGGCGCCGCAGCGCCAGGGCGAGGGCCTCGGCACCGCGCTCGTCCGGTCGGTCCTCGACCGCTGCGACCGCGAGGGCCGGTCGGCCTATCTGGAGGCGAGCAACGCCGACAGCCGCCGGCTCTACGAGCGTCTCGGCTTCGACCTCACCGGGCGCCCCCTCGACCTGCCGGACGGCCCGCGGATGTGGCCGATGTGGCGCGAGCCGCAGCCCGAGCGGGGGGCCTGATCGGGCCGGGGCTCACCCCCTCCTGATCGCGGTCGCGCCGCCCCTTCAGCAACGGTGTCTACGTGCGGACGTACAGGCGGACGTACGGCAGGAAGCGCTGAAGTCTCTCCCGCCCTACCCTGAATGCATGGGCACCGATGAGCATGTCTGCCCCGCCTGCCGGCAGCCGGTCACCACCGTCGTGCGGCGCCACAAGACGCTGGGTGCGTTCGTTCCCGTATGGGGTCCCGGCCCCTGCCACAACCCCGAGTGCGAGGCGTACGTCGGCGAGCCCGGGGTCGGAGCCGGAACCGGGTCCAGAGGCGGCGCGGAGTCCCGGTCCGTACCCGCGACCGGATCCGAACCCGGCAGGGACACCAGGGAGCCCCGGGAGCATCCCGGGGAGTCCGTCGCGGAAGAATCCTGACGCGTGCGCGCACCCGTGCAGAAAGACGCGGGCCGGCTCCGACGTCCCCTGTGAGAGCAGCCCACCACGGGCGGTCCGAGCCGAGGAAGCCGAAGGAGCGCACTCATGAAGTACCTGGTGATGGTGCAGGGCACGCAGGCGGACTACGAGGGCATGCGGGGCAAGGGTTCCGCGCACGCCCCGGCTTGGAGCGAGCAGGAGCTGCAGGCGATGTACGCGTACATGGGCGCGATCAACGACGACCTCTCGGCGTCCGGTGAGCTCATCGACGGGCAGGGGCTGGCCGAACCGGCGCAGACCCGCCTGGTCAGGGCCGGGCAGGACGGGAAGGCCGTCATCACCGACGGACCGTACAGCGAGACCAAGGAGCTGATGGCCGGCTACTGGGTACTGGAGTGCGAGAGCCTGGAGCGGGTCACCGAGATCGCCGAGCGCGTCACCCGCTGCCCCGGCCCCGAGGGCGCCACGAACTACCCGGTGGTCATCCGCCCCATCCTGGACGGCGCCGGAGACATCTGAGCGGGATGGGGGGACGGGGCGAGAAGGCGGTGTCCGGCACGCCCTCCCCAGGCTCTTCGATCAGGGGGCCCCGAGCGGCGTTGTCGTCGGTCGTCGGTCCTCGGTCGCCGACGCGTAGCGTGGCGGCATGTCCGAACCCTTGTTGCACCTCACCGAGCGCTCCCTGTGGGACGCGGCCCGCGCGGCCGGCGCGTACGAGATGTCCACACGTGGCCGCACCCTCCAGGAGGAGGGCTTCATCCACTGCTCGCTGCGGCACCAGGTCCCCGCGGTCGCCTCCTTCCTGTACGGCGGGTACGACGGCCCCGACGAGCTGGTGCTCCTGGTCATCGATCCCGAACGGCTGGACGTGCCGTTGCGCTACGAGGCGGTCAAGCCCGGAGGTGAGGAGTTCCCGCACATCTACGGGCCGATTCCGGTGGCCGCCGTGGTGGACGTGGAGGTGTGGGAGTCCGCGTAGCGCCGCCCTTCGGATCAGGCCGGGGCCGGGAGGCTGCCCGTCGCAGGGTCCCGGCCGGTCAGGCAGTACGTGCCGCCGACCGGGTCCCGCATGACGGCCCAGCGGGCACCGTGGCCGACGAGCACGGCACCGAGCCGCTCGTGGTCGGCGCGTACCGCCTCGATGTCCGAGCAGGCGATGTCGAGGTGGGCGGAGGCGGGGCGGGCGGTGTCCAGGCGTTGCAGGAGGATGCGGAAGGGGAGCCCGGTGGGTGGCCTGAGCAGGTGGAACTCCGGGAGCGCGCCGGGGTGCGACTCCCATCCGGTCAGGGCGCTCCAGAAGGCGACTTCGGCCTCGAAGCGGGTGGGCGCCACGTCGAGGCACACCTGGTCGAGGCGGCTGGTCGCGCCCGTGGGTCCGGGGACGACCGGAGGCCGTGCCGACTCGCCGTGCCAACGGACGGCGCAGAACGGCTGGCCGCCGGGGGAGCGCAGGACGACCAGGTCCTCATCGGTGGTGACGATCTCGGCGCCGAGCTGTCGGGCCGACTCCGCCAGCGCCCGTACGTCCTCGACGACGAGGTCGAGATGGGCGCCGCCGTCGCCCGCGGCGATGCCCTGCGCCTTGACGCAAGCGTCGGTACCGTCGGGCAGCAGGGTCACGAACTCGCCCTGCTCACCGCGCGGTTCGGACAGTTTCGTCGCCGTGACCGCGGTCCAGAAGCCGCAGGCGCGATCGAAGTCCTTCATGGGCCGGTCGACGAAGGCATAGGTCCATCGAATGGGGTCGGCCATGGGTCGTTTCCCGCTCCCTCTCAGACGTCGTGTGCGGCTCGTACCGTCTCCTGCCCGATCAGCCCGCGCAACGATGTTTTCACCCGTGAGACGAAGGCGTCCCGTGCGTCGGGGGAGAGGACGTCCAGGGACAGATACGGGTTCAGGTCCTCCAGCTCCACGAGGAGCAGCTCGCCGTCGGGGGCCCGGCAGGCGTCGACGCGCTGGATGCCGTACGCGATGTCGTTCCAGTCGACGAACCGCTGGGCGAACTCCCGGTCCCGCTCGGTCGGCTCGTACGGTTCCAGGGCCCAGCGCTCGTCCGGGCGGGGGGCGTACAGGGCGTACTGGAAGGTGTGGTCGACGAAGTAGAAGGACACCTCGTAGCGGAAGTCGATGCGTGGCTGGACGAGGATGTTGTCGTACGACAGTTCGGGCAGCCGGTCGCGCGGTACGAACTCCAGGCCGATGGAGTCCGCGCCCATCCTGGGCTTCACGACATAGGTGTCGACGTCCGGAAGCCGGTCGAGGTCCTCCGCGCGTTCGATGGTCGGGATGACCGGGAACCCCGCCGCGGTGAGGTCCAGCAGGTACCCCTTCCCTGCCATGTCCCCCTTGCCGGACAGCTGGTTGTACACGCGGACACCTTCCGTGACCGCCTGCTTCCGGAACGCGTCGTACTCCGCCTGGTAGTGCAGCACGGGCCCGCTGTTCCGCACGACCACGGCGTCGAAGCCGGTCATCAGCGCGGCCGCGTCCAGGGGGTGGCACACGGCGAGGTCGAACTCCTCGCGCAGCCGGGAGGTGAGGAAGATGTCCTCGTCGCAGTACCGCCGCCCCTTGGCCGGGTAGGCCAGGTCACTGACGTAGAGGACACGGGGGCGCGCGGACGGCATCGATGACTCCTCGGACTACGGGACTTCAGACGTTCCGTTCCATGGGCGACCCGCTCCCACGGAACGCACGGACGTAGTCTCCCTCGCGCCGGCCGATGCGGGGGTGGTCGGGGTCAGGCATCGGGGCGTTCGGTGAAGCGGAGGAGGTTGCCCGCAGGGTCGCGGAAGGCGCAGTCGCGGACGCCGTACGGCTGGTCCATCGGCTCCTGGAGGACGTCGGCGCCGGAGGCACGGACGCGTTCGTAGAGGGCGTCGCAGTCTGACGTGGAGAAGATCACACCGCGCAGGATGCCCTTGGCGAGGAGCTCGGCCATGGCCTGTTTGTCGGCGGGGGAGATGTCCGGGCTCGCGGCGGGGGGCTCCAGGACGATCTGGACGTCCGGCTGGAGCGGGGAGCCGACCGTCACCCAGCGCATCCCCTCGAAGGCGACGTCACCCCGGACCTCCAGGCCGAGGACGTCCCGGTAGAACGCGAGCGCTTTGTCATGGTCGTCCACGGCGATGAAGCACTGTGAGAGTTTCAGGTCCATGGCCCCACGCTAGAGGCGCGTACCCGGTTCCGCTTCCGGGTTTCGGTGGCGGGTCGGGCGGGTCAGGCGCTGGGCCACGCACGGCGGGATCGGGGCGCCGTGATCATGCGGCCGGGCCCGGTACGCGCTCGGGGTCTCGCCGACCAGCTCCGTGAAGCGGGAGCTGAACGAACCGAGCGACGTACAGCCCACGGCGAGGCAGACCTCCGTGACCGTCAGGTCGCCCCGCCGCAGCAGGGCCTTGGCCCGTTCTATTCGGCGGGTCATCAGATAGCTGTACGGCGTCTCCCCGTACGCGGCCCGGAAGCTCCGCTGGAAGTGGCCGGGTGACATCAGCGCGGTGCGCGCGAGCGCGGCGACGTCCAGCGGCTCCGCGTACTCGCGGTCCATCCGGTCGCGTGCCCGGCGCAGCCGGACCAGATCCTCCAGAGTCATTTCCTCAGGATGGCACGGCCCACTGACAGGGGCCGGTGGGTCAAGGCCGCGGGCGGGGCGCAGCCGCCGGACCGGGGGCGGCGAGCAGGCCGGCGAGCAACTGGAGGCGCTCGGCGTCGGGCCCGCCCTCCTCGGCGGTGAAGGCGATGAGCACGGGGCCGGTGGCGCCCGGCATCGGGTACGCGTCCCAGTCCAGGTTCAGCTCCCCGACCAGCGGGTGATGGACGCGCATCCGGCCGCGGGTGGTCTCCGCCACGTCGTGACGCGCCCACAGGCCCGCGAACTCGTCGCTGCGGACGGCGAGTTCACCGACCAGCTCGACGGCGCGCGGATGCCCCGGCTCGGCCGCGACCTGCGTCCGCAGCATCGCGACCAGCTCGGCGACGGTGGCGGCCCGCTCCGGGCACGTCCGGTCGGCCTCCGGGTGCAGCAGCAGCGACAGCAGATTGCGTTCGCTTCGCGGGCGCTGGGTGAACTCGCCGAGCAGGGCGCCGGCGAGCGGGTTCCACGCCAGTACGTCCAGGAAGCGGCCGACGACCACGGAGGGCGAGGTCATCGTGCGCAGCAGCCGCAGGGTGGTGGGGGGCACCTCCTCGGGCGCGTGGTGGCGCGGGCGCCTGGTGGGCGTGCGCGCGGCGGCGGCGAGGCTGTGCAGATGCCGGGTCTCCTCGGCGGAGAAGCCGAGGGCGCGTGCCAGGGCGTCGAGGACCTGCTCGGACGGGCGTACGTCGCGGCCCTGCTCCATGCGCTGGTAGTAGTCCGAGCTGACCCCGGCCAGCAGAGCCAGTTCTTCGCGCCGCAGCCCGGCGACGCGCCGCCGTGGGCCGGGTTCCAGGCCGACGTCCTGCGGCCGCAGCCGGGTGCGGCGAGTCCGGAGGAACTCGCCGAGTTCGTGCCGGGGGTCGTCGCTCACCGCGACGGGCGCGTCAGTCACGGCGCCAGTATGCCCGCGGCGCGGCCCGCGAGGGTGGGTCCGCCGGACCCAGGAAAAGGCGAACGACCGTGATGCCGCGGCCCGGTACCAGGATCGGAACCGCAACAGCCGACCGCGGAAGGGAACAGCGCCATGAAGGCCGCTCAGATCATGAGTTACGGCGACGCAGCGGACGTGCTGCGGGTCAACGACGTCGACCGACCCGCCCCCGGCGCGGGTGAAGTGCAGGTCCGCGTCGAGGCGTCCAGCGTGAACGGCCACGATGTGATGCTGCGCGCCGGGGAGTTGAAGATCGTGTCGGGCCGCAGGTTCCCGCTCGGGGTGGGCCTGGACTTCGCGGGCACCGTCGCCGCGACCGGCGCCGGCGTGGCGGGCCACCGGGCCGGGGACCGGGTGTGGGGCATGGTTCACCCTCGACAGCGGCACACCGTCGGCGGTGCGGCCGAGTACGTCGTCGTCCCCGAGGACCGGCTCGCGCCCGCCCCGGCGACGCTCTCCGCGGCCGGCGCGGCCTCCCTGGTCGTCGCCGGTGCGACGGCGCTGATCGCGGTGCGGGACACCGTGCGCCTCGCGCCCGGAGAGAAGGTCCTGGTCCGCGGCGCGGCGGGCGGCGTCGGCACGGCCGCCGTCCAACTCGCGCACGCCCTGGGCTGCCACGTGACCGCACTGGCCCGCGCCCGTCACACCCCCGCCCTCGCCGACCTCGGCGCCGACGAGGTCCTCGACCACGGTTCCACCACCTCGGACCTGATCGGCCCCTTCGACGTCATCGTCGACACGGTCGGCACGGAACTGAACTGCTACCGGAGCCGGTTGGCCAAGGGCGGACGGATGGTCACCGTCGGACTGTCGGCCCCCGCCCTGGCCGCGATCGCGGCATCCAGCGTGTACGGCGCCCGCCGCATCCGCACCTTCAGCGCCAACCCCGACGCCACCGTGCTGCGCGCCCTGGCCGACCACGTCACCTCGGGCGCGCTGCGCCCGGTGGTGAACAGCGTGTACCCACTCGCGGACATCACCGCGGCGCACCAGGCCTTCGAACGCGGCGGCGTCGTCGGCAAGCACGTGGTCGCCGTATCCGAATGAGGCCGGACGAACGAAGCCCTGACGAAGGGCGAACGAAGCCCCGACGAAAGAAGTCCGGCGAAAGAAGTCCGGCGAAAGAAGACCGCACCCGGACCGTCATGGACGCCGTGTTCGGCGTCCCGCGGGCCGGGTGCGGGCAGCGGGACCGCGTGCCCGGAGAAACCGAACAGGTCGCGGGTCGAGCCGTCTGACCAAAGGTCAGGCCTTCTTGGTCTCCCAGAAGATCTTGTCGATCTGGGCGATGTAGTCCAGCGCCTTCTGGCCCGTGGCCGGGTCCGTGGACGCCTTGGCGGCCGAGAGGGCCTTCAGGGTGTCGTTGACCAGCTGGTGCAGCTCCGGGTACTTCTCGAAGTGCGGGGGCTTGAAGTAGTCGCTCCAGAGCACCGACACGTGGTGCTTCGCGAGCTCGGCGCGCTGCTCCTTGATGACGGTGGCGCGAGCCTGGAAGTGCGGGTCGTCGTTGCCGGCCATCTTTTCCTGGACGGCCTTCACCGACTCCGCCTCGATGCGGGCCTGGGCCGGGTCGTACACACCGCAGGGCAGGTCGCAGTGCGCGCTGACCTTGACCTTGGGGGCAAACAGGCGGGAGAGCATTGAGCTGTCCTTCCTCGTGATCGTCTTCTCAGGTGGGACATTACTCCGTAGGAGACGTCTTTTCTCGAGTGCCCCCATGGGCTTAGGACAAAAGTCCAGGGTGAGACTGGGACTGGTGGAGGATGGACCGGGGAGGTGCCGGTGATGCCGGAGCTGTCGCAGGAGACCGAGCGTGGGAGGGCCGTGCTGCCGTTCGGGGCGGCCGAGGTGACGGGGCCCTCCATGGTGCCCACGCTCCAGCACGGAGATCGGCTCGTCGTGCAGTACGGGGCCCGGGTCAGGGCCGGTGACGTGGTCGTTCTGCGCCATCCGTTCCAGCAGGACCTGCTGGTCGTGAAGCGGATCGCGGAGCGGCGCGAGGGGGGTTGGTGGGTGCTCGGGGACAACGCCTACGCGGGTGGGGACAGCACCGACTACGGGACCGTGCCCGAGGACCTCGTCCTGGGAAAGGTGCGTTTCCGCTACCGGCCCCACCTGCCGGGTCAGCGCTCGCCGTTGGCACTCGTCCGCTGGGCGCTCGGCGCCGCCAGGCCCGTGCTCTCCGACCGGTCGGCCTCCAGGCGTTTGCGGGCCCGGTAGGCGGCCACGTTGGCGCGGGTCGCGCAGCGGTCCGAGCAGTAGCGCCGGGAGCGGTTCGTCGACGTGTCCAGGTACGCGTTGCGGCAGGGGGCCGCCTCACAGAGGCCGAGGCGGTCCACGCCGTACGAGGTGAGGTGGAAGGCGAGTCCCATGGCGGCGATCGCCGCGTAGCCCGCCGTCGCGTTCGACGGGTGGTCCGCCAGGTGCATGTGCCACAGCGGGCGCCCGTCGTCGTCCCGGTGGTCGTGCCCGGAGATCTGCGGGCTGACGGGGAACTCCAGCAGGAGTGAGTTCAGCAGGTCCACGGACAGGGTCTCGTCGCCGCCGTCGGCCGCCTCGAAGACGGCGCGCAGCCGGGCGCGGACCGACCGGAAGCGGGTGACGTCCGCGTCCGTGGCGCGGCGGGCCGCGGAGGAGTTCCCTCCGAAGAGGTCCCGGACCGCCTCGACCGAGGTGAGCGAGTCCTTGCCCCGGGTCGGCTCCTCGGTGTTGACGAGGCGTACCGCGTAATCCGAGTAATAGGCCAGTTCCACTTGTAGTCCTTACAGAGGCGCTCTATCGTCGTGCGTGCGGTCAGGTAACGGCTGATTGCGCTTCCAGGGTATTACGCGGGCGAGTGAAGGCGAACGGAGAAGGGACTTCCATGACCGTCGGCACCGGTATCGACAGCGACGAGATCCACGGCAACGGAACCGACTGGCACGCCTGGCAGGAGAGCTGGGACCGGCAACAGGAGTGGTACATGCCGGACCGCGAGGAGCGCTTCCGGGTGATGCTCGACATGGTCGAGGCACTGGTCGGCCCGCAGCCGCGCGTCCTCGACCTGGCCTGCGGCACCGGCACCATCACGGCGCGGCTCCTCGACCGCTTCCCGAAGGCCACCAGCACCGGGGTCGACCTCGACCCGGCGCTGCTCACCATCGCCGAGGGAACCTTCGCGGGCGACGAGAGAGTCTCCTTCGTCACGGCCGACCTCAAGGACCCGCACTGGGCGACCCGGCTGCCGTACGACTCGTACGACGCCGTCCTGACCGCCACCGCCCTCCACTGGCTGCACAGCGAACCCCTCGCGGTCCTCTACGGTCAGGTCGCGCAGCTCGTCCGCGACGGCGGCGTCTTCATGAACGCCGACCACATGATCGACGAATCCACGCCCCGGATCAACGCGGCCGAGCGCGCCCAGCGACACGCCCGGATGGACCAGGCCAAGGCGCGCGGGGTGCTCGACTGGGCCGCATGGTGGGAGCTGGCGGCCCAGGACCCCGCCCTCGCGGCGCCGACCGCCCGCCGCTTCGAGATCTACGGGGAGCACGCCGACGGTGACATGCCGTCCGTCGACTGGCACACGCGCGTGCTGCGCGAAAAGGGCTTCGGGGAGGCGCGGGCGGTGTGGCGCTCGCCGTCCGACGCGCTGGTGCTGGCGGTGAAGTAGGCAGGCCGCGGGGGTCCGGACGAAGAAGCCGCGGGGGTCCGGGCGCGAACCGCACGAAGAAGGGGCGGTACGGGAATCCCGTACCGCCCCTTTCCTCCTGTCCGTGGCTCAGAGCACCTTGGACAGGAACGACTGCGTCCGCTCGTGCTGCGGGTTCGTCAGTACGTCACGCGGGTGGCCGGACTCGACCACCACACCGCCGTCCATGAAGACCAGCGAGTCGCCCACCTCGCGGGCGAAGCCCATCTCATGGGTGACGACGATCATCGTCATGCCGGACTCGGCGAGGTCGCGCATGACGTCGAGGACGTCACCGACCAGCTCCGGGTCGAGCGCCGAGGTCGGCTCGTCGAAGAGCATCAGCTTCGGGTCCATCGCCAGCGCGCGGGCGATGGCGACACGCTGCTGCTGACCGCCGGAGAGCTGCGAGGGGTAGTTGGCCGCCTTGTCGGCCAGGCCGACGCGCTCCAGGAGCTGCTCCGCACGCGCCCGGGCCTGGGTCCTGCTGATGCCCTTGACCTGGACCGGGGCCTCCATGACGTTCTCGAGCGCCGTCATGTGCGGGAACAGGTTGAAGCGCTGGAAGACCATGCCGATGTCCCGGCGCTTCAGCGCGACCTCGCTGTCCTTGAGCTCGTACAGCTTGTCGCCCTTCTGGCGGTAGCCGACCAGCTCCCCGTCGACGTACAGCCGGCCGGCGTTGATCTTCTCCAGGTGGTTGATGCACCTCAGGAAGGTCGACTTGCCGGAGCCGGAGGGGCCGATGAGGCAGAAGACCTCGCCGGGCCTGACCTCCAGGTCGATGCCCTTGAGGACCTCGACCGCGCCGAAGGACTTGTGGACGCCTTCGGACTTCACCATCGGCGTACCGGAGGAGATGTCTTTGGTGGTTTCGTTCTCGGTCATGCCGCCGCTCCCTGACGGTTCGACAGGGACGTCAGATTGGCCTTGATCTTCTGCCACGGGGTGGGCGGCAGCTGACGGCTCGAACCGCGGGCGTAGTACCGCTCGACGTAGTACTGGCCCACGCTCAGGACCGAGGTCATGATCAGGTACCAGGCGGCGGCCAGGAAGAGCATCTCCACCGGGGCGCCGGAGGTCTGTCCGATGTCCTGGGCGTACCGCAGGAGTTCGTAGTACTGCACCGCCGACACGAGGGAGGTCGTCTTGAGCATGTTGATGACCTCGTTGCCCGTGGGCGGCACGATCACGCGCATCGCCTGCGGGATGATGATCCGCCGCAGCGTCTTGCCGTGGCTCATGCCCAGCGCGTGCGAGGCCTCGGTCTGGCCCTCGTCGACCGAGAGCAGACCGGCACGGCAGATCTCGGCCATGTACGCGGCCTCGTTCAGGCCCAGGCCCAGCAGCGCCGTCAGGAACGGCGTCATGAAGCTGGACCAGTAGTCCTTGTAGATCGGCCCGAGGTTGATGTACTCGAAGACCAGACCCAGGTTGAACCAGACGAACAGCTGGACGAGGACCGGGGTGCCGCGGAAGAACCAGATGTAGAACCACGCGATGGACGAGGTCACGGGGTTCTTCGACAGGCGCATCACCGCGAGCAGGATGCCGCCGAGGATGCCGATCGCCATCGAGAGCACCGTCAGCAGCAGCGTCTGGCCGACGCCCTTGATGATGCGGTGGTCGAAGAAGTAGTCCGGTACGGCATGCCAGTTGATCTTGCCCTGGCCGAACGCGTAGATGATCGCGACGAGCACGGCGATCGCGATGACGGCCGAGAGATACCGTCCGTAGTGCCGGACGGGGATGGCCTTGATGGCCTCCGGCCCGGCCGGAGGAGTGTCCTCCGGCCCTGCCGTCTTGTCGATGTCAACAGTCACGGGTGTTGTTGCCTTTCAGTGCCCGCTCGCGCCCGCGGTCACTTTCCTCCGTTGACCGCGGCCGTCTTGACGGCGCCGGCCTCGACGCCCCACTTCGCTATCACCTTGTCGTACTCGCCGTTCTTGATGATCGCGTCGAGCGCGGCCTGCAGTGCGTCGCGGAGCTGCGTGTTGGACTTGGCGACCGCGATGCCGTACGGCGCCGCCTCGACCTGCTCGCCGACGAGCTCGAAGTCCTTGCCGCCGCCCGAGGTCTTCACCGCGTACGCGGCGACCGGGAAGTCCGAGGAACCGGCGTCGGCGCCACCGGCGCGCACCCGGGTCTGGGCCTGCTGGTCGTTGTCGTAGGACTCAATGGCGATCTTCTTGCCGCCCGTGCACTTCTTCGACTCGGACTTGGCGAGGTCCTCCGAGACCGTGCCGCGCTGCACCGCGATCTTCTTGCCACAGAGGTCGGCCCAGGTCTTGATGTTCTGGGTCTTGCCCTTGGGGGTGTAGATCGAGACACCCGCGGTGAAGTAGTCGACGAAGTCGACGCCCTCGCCGACCTTCTTGCCGGTGTCGGCGTCGACACCGTTCTGGCGGTCCGCGGTGTCCGTCATCGCGGACATCGCCATGTCGTACCGCTTGGAGCGCAGACCCGTGATCAGGGTGTCGAAGGTGCCGTTCTGGAACTCGAACTTCACGCCGAGCTGCTTGCCCATCGCGTCCGCCAGGTCAGGGTCGATACCCACGGTCTTGCCGGAGCTGTCCTTGAACTCGACCGGCGCGTACGCGATGTCCGAGCCGACCTTGATGACACCCGCGTCACGGATCGACGCGGGCAGCTTGGAGGCCAGCGGAGCTGAGTCGGCGCTCGAGGAGGAGCTGTTGGAGTCCTTCTTGGTCTGGTCGCCGCAGCCGGTGAGGACCAGGGCCCCGGCGACCGCGATCGCGCCGACCGCTGCTATCCGGGACTGCGCGGCGGTCGTACGACGGGTGGTGCTTGCGGTCATGGTGGGTGCCTCCGGCGGATGAGGGAGTTGCCGATGGGTCGACGAGAACACACACCTTTGGGTGTCGCGACCTCGTGTGATGACGGCATCTTGCCATTCGGACTGCGCGCTTCAGGGGACTCGCTATGTCAAAATCGGATAACGGGTGACCCCCGAACCGCCGCGGACGGCTCCATCAGGGCCGGACCTTGTGCGGGAATCCCTCCTTCCGGCCGGAAGATCTTCGGCGCATCTCACGATGCGGGCCGACACTACGCCGCACTTGTGGTGTCCTGAGGTCATGTCTTGGACTTGTCGACATATCCAGGTATGAGTCATGTCACCGGCGTGTGAGCTTCGCGGTATGGACTCGTCGCCGACCTGGTCCGTCCGGTAAGAAGGTTCTTTACACCCCTCATCCGGGGCTCAGGGCGCGTGTGCGGCGCGCCCGTCGCGTATCCGCCCGTACGCAACCACGGCGGCAGGATTACGCGGTGCCCGCCCACCCCTCAACCAGGAGTGGTCACCCTCAAACAATGAAGACTTAAGGGGTAAAACAAAGTGGCAGCGGAGATCGTCAATCCTCGCAGCGACAGCAGTACTGGTCTTGAAGGCGACGTGGAGCCGGTCAATTCCGCCGGCTCCGTCGGCACCGTCGGTTCCGACGGCTCCGTCGACTCCCTCGACTTCGACCCTGCATTTGCGCTGCACCGTGGCGGCAAGATGGCCGTGCAGGCCACCGTGCCCGTCCGTGACAAGGACGACCTGTCCCTGGCGTACACGCCCGGCGTGGCGAAGGTGTGCAGCGCCATCGCCGAGCAGCCCGAGCTCGTTTACGACTACACGTGGAAGTCGTCCGTCGTCGCTGTGGTGACGGACGGCACGGCGGTGCTGGGACTCGGTGACATCGGCCCGGAGGCCTCCCTTCCCGTGATGGAGGGCAAGGCCATTCTGTTCAAGCAGTTCGGCGGGGTGGATGCCGTGCCGATCGCGCTGGACTGCACGGGCGTCGACGAGATCGTGGAGACCGTGGTCCGGCTCGCTCCCTCGTTCGGGGGCGTCAACCTGGAGGACATCTCGGCGCCGCGGTGCTTCGAGATCGAGCGCAAGCTCCAGGAGCGGCTGGACATTCCCGTCTTCCACGACGACCAGCACGGCACCGCGATCGTGACGCTGGCGGCGCTGCGGAATGCCGCGAAGCTGACCGGGCGGACGCTGGGTGATCTGCGTGCGGTGATCTCGGGGGCGGGGGCGGCCGGGGTCGCCATCGCCAAGTTCCTGCTGGAGGCGGGGATCGGTGACGTCGCGGTCGCGGACCGCAAGGGCATCGTCTCCGCGGACCGGGAGGACCTGACCGACGTCAAGCGGGAGCTCGCCGGGATCACCAACAAGGCGGGGCTCACGGGGTCGCTGGAGTCGGCGCTCGCGGGCGCGGACGTCTTCATCGGTGTGTCCGGGGGTACGGTGCCGGAGCCGGCGGTGGCGTCGATGGCCGAGGGGGCCTTCGTCTTCGCCATGGCCAACCCGAATCCCGAGGTGCACCCCGAGATCGCCCACAAGTACGCGGCCGTGGTCGCCACCGGGCGGTCGGACTTCCCGAACCAGATCAACAACGTGCTGGCGTTTCCCGGGATCTTCGCGGGGGCGTTGCAGGTGCGGGCGTCTCGGATCACCGAGGGGATGAAGATCGCGGCGGCGGAGGCGTTGGCTGCGGTCGTCGGGGACGAACTTGCCGCGGACTATGTGATTCCGTCGCCGTTCGACGAGCGGGTGGCTCCTGCGGTTACCGCGGCGGTGGCTGCGGCTGCTCGGGCCGAGGGTGTTGCCCGCCGCTGACGCGGCCGCGTGATTCCAGGGCCTCGCCGGGTTGCTCCCGGCGGGGCCCTGTTTTCTGTCCCGGACTGGTCCGTACGGGTCCCCGTCCTTCGCCCCCGCCGCCCCTACCCGTCCCATCCCCAGGGGCTCCGCCCCTTCGACCCGGCAGGGGCTCCGCCCCTGGACCCCGGACGGGGGCTGCGGGGGGAGGGGGAGGGGGCTGCGCCCCGCCTCGGCCCCCGCCAGGGGCTCCGCCCCTGGGACCCCGGTGGGGCTGCGCCCCTGACCCCGCGGGGCTGCGCCCCTGACCCCGCGGGGCTGCGCCCCTGACCCCGCGGGGCTGCGCCCCTGACCCCGCGGGGCTGTGCTCTCGCTCCGGTGGGGCTTCGTCCCTTGGCCTCCGCGGGACTTCGCCCTCGGGCCCGCGGGCCTCCGCCCCCGCTCACCCCCGCGGGCCTCCGCCTCCATCACCCCCGAGGGGCTCCACCCCTGAGCCCCGGCGGGGCTCCGCTTTCGGCCCCCCTGGCGGGGCTCCGCCCTGGGCCCCCGGCCGGGCTCCGCCACGGTCCGGAAGGCGGCGGTTGGTTCTGGGTGTGGGTGGGGTGGGGTCGGTGTGACGTGGGGCGTGAGGGTGGCGGGACGTGTGTCACAGGGGGACGTGGTTCCGCCGGGCGGGGGCGGAGCCTATCGTCAAGGTCATGTTCGCTGCCTACGCCGCCCGCATTGACCGTGACCAGCCGCTCACCGGCCTGGAGTTGGGGGAGCGCCCGGCCCCCGAGCAGAGGCCGGGCTGGACCACCGTGAACGTCAGGGCCGCGTCCCTGAACCACCATGACCTCTGGTCCCTGCGCGGCGTCGGCCTCTCCGAGGACAAGCTGCCGATGATCCTCGGATGCGACGCGGCCGGCGTCGACGAGGACGGCAACGAAGTCGTGCTGCACTCGGTCATCGGACAGACGGGGCACGGGGTCGGCCCGAAGGAGCCCCGTTCCATCCTCACCGAGCGCTACCAGGGCACGTTCGCCGAACAGGTCTCCGTCCCTACGTGGAACGTCATTCCCAAGCCCAAGGAACTCTCCTTCGAGGAGGCCGCCTGTCTGCCGACCGCATGGCTGACGGCCTACCGCATGCTGTTCACCAACGCCGGAGTACGGCCCGGCGACTCCGTCCTCGTCCAGGGCGCCGGCGGCGGCGTGGCGACCGCCGCGATCGTGCTCGGCAAGGCCGCCGGTCTTCGGGTCTTCGCCACCAGCCGCGACGAGGCCAAGCGCAAGCGGGCCGTCGAACTGGGGGCCGTGGAGGCCCTGGAGTCCGGCGCACGGCTGCCGCAGCGCGTGGACGCGGTCATCGAGACGGTCGGCGCGGCCACCTGGTCGCACAGCATCAAGTCGCTGCGGCCCGGCGGCACGCTGGTCATCTCGGGCGCGACGAGCGGCGACCGCCCCTCGCACGCCGAGCTCACCCGCGTCTTCTTCCTGGAACTCAAGATCGTCGGTTCCACGATGGGCACCAAGGACGAGCTGGAGGATCTGCTGTCCTTCTGCGCCGCCACGGGTGTGCGACCCGTCATCGACGAGGTGCTTCCGCTGGACCGGGCCCGGGAAGGGTTCGAGCGGCTGGCGGCGGGCGATCAGTTCGGGAAGATCGTTCTCACGGTGGGATGAGCGTGAGGGTGAGTATGAGGGTGGGGGATTGAGGGATTCCTCGGCCGTTCGGGCCGGGGCGCAGTGCGGGGCGGTCGCGGCGGGCTCGGGAGGTTTCGGGCCCGCCGTTTCGCGTACCGGATGTCAACTGGGGTTGACAATCGCTCTGCTGTCAACTTAGGTTGACGGCATGACCGAAGCAACGGATCTCGCCGAGCGTGCGGGTGATCGCGATCCGCGGATCGGACTGCGGGCGGTCTCCGCGCTGCGGAGGCTGCTGGAGCAGTTGGAAGCGGTGCAGGTGCGCAGCGCGCGCAATCAGGGCTGGTCGTGGCAGGAGATCGCCGCGGAACTCGGAGTGAGTAGGCAGGCCGTGCACAAGAAGTACGGGAGGCAGTGATGTTCGAGCGGTTCACGAAGGACGCCCGGGCCGTGGTCGAGGGAGCGGTCGGACACGCCGAACGCACGGGTGCCGAGGCGGTGGACGAGGAGCACATGCTTCTCGCACTCCTCGACCGGGAGGGCAGCCGTGGCTCGTTCGCGCTGGCCTCGCTCGGTGCGGCCGGTCGTCGCGACTCGATGGAACGGGCGCTTGCCGAGGCGCGCCGGCGGGGTGGGCTCTCCCGCGCTGATACGGAGGCGCTCTCCGGGCTCGGGATCGACCTCTCGGAGATCGTCTCCCGGGTGGAAGAGGCCCACGGGGTGGGAGCGCTGGGATCGGGGAACGGCGGTGGTGGCGGGCGACGGTCCAGGCGTCGGCCGTTCGCCCCGGGGGCCAAGGACGTGCTGACGCGGTCCCTTCGTGCGGCGCTCGCCCGTCATGACCGGCACATCGGCGACGAGCATCTGCTGATGGCCCTGACCGCTCGGCCCGGTGTGCCGGCGGAGGTGCTCGCCGACCACGGGGTCACCTATGAGACGGTCACGCGCGTGCTGTACGGCGGCGGGGAGGCCAAGGCGGGGTGAGCGGTCGGAGCCGGGGGCTTCTACCAGGAGCCCCCGGCCGAAGCCCACGGGATCCGCCCCGGACCTCGAAGAGCCCCGGGCGACGCTGGGCGTCAGCTCTTCGGCGTGCGCAACGCGGCTCCGATGTGCGCCGCCGCCGTCGACAAGTGACGGCGGGCCGCGCGGAGTTGGTCTTCCGTCACCCCGTGGTCGCGGGCCGCGTCGCGGATGTCGTCGCGGAAGCGGTCCAGGAGGCGTTCGAGGTCACGGGCGGGGTCGCCGGTGGAGTCCTCGTGGGCCCAGGAGGGTGCGCAGTCGGCGGGGAAGTCCTCCGGAGTGTCCGTGTACTCGGCGTACTCGCGCTTCGCCGACCCGGTGGCCGCCGCACCCGCACGGCCAAAGCCGAAGTCCCTACCGAAGTCCTTGCCGAAGGTCTTCCCGAAGTCGCCGAATTCCTTGGCCAGTTCGCTCAGGCCCTCACGGACCCCGTTCGGCCAGTCGCCGCGCGCGAAGCGGTCCTGGACCTGCTCCTGGACCCGCTTGGCCATGCGCTGCATCTCGTCCTGCGCCTCCTTGGCCTGGCGCCGCGCGCGCTGCGCCTCGTCGCGGGCCCGGCGGCTCTCGTCCTTCGCGCGCCGGTTCTGTTCCTTCCACTCCTGCTTGACCCGCCGCATCTCCTCCTTCGCGACCCGCCACGACTCCTTGTCGTGGGAGTCCCCGAAGTCGCCCGCGGGACCTTCGTGCTCTCCGGCGCCGGTGCCGCTCTTGCCGCTGCGCCTCGCCTCGGTGGCAGCCGCCCGCATCTCTCGGCGCAGATCGCCCGCCGCGCCCCGCACATCGGCGCGGATCTCCGCGGCGAGCTCCGCGACCGACTCGCGGATCTCCAGCTCCAGGTCGGCCAGTTCGCCACTGCGGTCGGCCAGTTCGGCGCGGCCCGCGTCCGTGATCGCGTACACCTTGCGGCCGCCCTCGGTGGTGTGGGTGACCAGTCCTTCCGCCTCCAGCTTCGCCAGCCGGGGGTAGACGGTGCCTGCCGAGGGTGCGTACAGCCCCTGGAAGCGCTCCTCCAGGAGCCGGATCACCTCGTACCCGTGGCGGGGGGCCTCGTCCAGCAGCTTCAGCAGGTAGAGGCGCAGGCGGCCGTGGGCGAAGACGGGAGGCATGTCAGAGCACCTTCTTGTCGGTCGGGGTCTCCGGGGAGGTGGACGATCCGTCCTCGCGGGGCTCGTCCTCCGTCGTCGGCCTGCGGAGCATGGCGATGGAACCGGAGACGGTCACCGCCTTCAACTTGCCGTTGCCCGCGCCCAGTCGGCCGGTGATCTTCTTGGCGCCCCACTGGCCGCTGACCCGGAGGTCCTCGAAGGCGCTGGAGACCGTGCCGCTGGCGGTGTTGGCCTCCACCTCGGCGTCCGCGGGGTGCGGGAGGCGGATGGCGATCTCCCCCGAGACGTTCGACAGTTGGACGTCGGTGGGGGTGCCCGTGGGGTCGAGATCCACGATCATCGAGCCGCTCACCGATTCGGCGCGCACGGAGCAGCCCGAGGCCTCGACCACGGTCAGATCGCCGGAGACGGAGTGGAAACGGAGGTCGCCGGCGACGGCCTGGGCCTCCAGGCTCCCGGAGACGGTGTCCACGCGGACGGGGCCGGCGATCCGTACGAGGGTCGTGTCGCCTGTGACGCCCTTGACCTCCACCCGGTTCTCCATCCCGGAGACCACGGCGGCGGCGCCGACGACGCCCACCTCGACGGGGGTGCCGGCCGGGACGGCCAGTGTGACGACGGCGCTGCGGCGCCAGCCCTTGCGGTCGAGCCACTTGAGGAAGCCCTTCCAGGGCAGGTCCTCATACGCCACGGTGAGCGTGCCGTCCTGCTGGGTCACGAGCAGTGGGGGGCCCTCCAGCTCGGAAACCTCGAGGCGGGCGGAACCCTCGTCGGTCCCCACGACGTTCACCGTTCCGTTGACGACGCGCACATGAAGTGCCGTCACGGGGTCGTCGAAGGTGAGCTTCCTCGGCTCTGCGACGGACCACTCGGACATGGTGCAGACCTCCCAACGACCCGACCAGACCGGACGCGTCTGGACTCGACGTAATCTGGACTCGACGCGCCATATCGCGTCTTCCGTCATTCACGATATATCGCGGATGCGGAAAGTCAAGGCACTCGTTTGGGGGAAATGGGGCTCTCGCGATCAGGGCTTGCGGGTGAGCGGCGGGGACTTGACGGGCAAAACAGGCAATTCGAGTCGTGGTCGATCTACGGTGTGCTCATGTCCACGACGCCCGACTCGTCCCAGGCCAAGGCCGCTGGCGCGCTGCTGCTCTGCCGGGCAGGGCACGAGTCCGTCGGCCTCGCCGCCCAGCTGTTGCGGGAGCGGATGCTGCTCACCGGGGCGGGCCCCGAGTGGAGCGTGCTCGTTCCCGAGGGGGAGCCCTGGCTGCACGGCGCCGAGCCCGTCGACCGCGTGGTCACGGGGTGGGCCACCGCCCTGGCCGTCAGCGCCCCCTGGCCCGTACTGGCCCTGTGGTGGGACGCGGACCGCAGCGGGCTCACCCTCGCGGCGGGCTTCCGGCGCAGTGTGGGCTACGAATGGCTGGCGAACGGCACCCCGGTCGGTGAGGACGAGGCGATGCGCACCTTCGCCACGCGGCTCGGCCTCGACCCGGTCCTCGACATGCAGGCGCTCGACCCGCTGACCAGGCCGGTGTCCGGGGCGGACGCCCGCGCGCGCCTGCGGGGACTGCTCGCCGTCCTCACGCACGCGGGGGTGCGGCTGCCGGCCGGACTCGGCCCCGGGGAGCCGGCCGACCGGCTCCTCGAGGTGGCCCGGATCCAGCCCGGTGCCGAGCAGATCGAGTGGAACGGGTGGCGTGCGGCGGTCCGGGCGGAGCTGGAGGCGGTGGAAGGCGCCGGGGCGGGTTCCTGGCCGCGCGGGCGCCGGGCCCGTGTCCTCGCGACCGGGCAGCTGGCCGCCGGGCTGCCGCTCACCGTGTGGGGCGTACGGCGCCACAGTGCCGGCTGGATCGTCGCGGGGACGCTCCTGATGCTCCACGGGGCGCTCGGCCTCGCGTACGACCGGCTGCGCGCCTTCGACTGACGCCCACCCGCTCTCGACGCCGGGGGCCTACTCCTCGTCGTCCTCGTCGTCCAGCCGCGCCAGCCACGTCGCCAGCCGCTCCACCGGCACCTCGAAGTCCGGATTGAGGTCGACGAACGTACGCAGCTGCTCGGCGAGCCACTCGAAGGTGACCTCCTCCTCGCCGCGCCGCTTCTCCAGTTCCTCGATGCCACGGTCGGTGAAGTACATGGATGGTGCTCCGTCGCTGAAAGTGAAGGGGAACGCTGAGAAAAGGATAAGTGGGCCCACGGGGCGCCCGAAGGGCCTCGAACCCTGTATCACCGCCGGAACGGTGGCACAGGGAAGGGCCCGGCCTCCGGTGTTCTCGGAGGCCGGGCCCTTCACCGGACTTGAGTGGATCGAGGGCTACGCCTCGAACACCTCACGCACCAACTGCTCCTGCTCGGCCTGGTGCCGCTTCGCCGAGCCCACGGCCGGGGACGAGCCGGCCGGGCGGGAGATGCGGCGCAGCCGCTCGGCACCCGGGATGTCGGCGCCGACGGCCAGGTCCAGGTGGTCGATCAGGTTGAGCGCGATGAAGGGCCACGCGCCCTGGTTCGCCGGCTCCTCCTGGGCCCACAGGTACTTCTCGGCGTTCGGGTACTTGGCGATCTCCGCCTGGAGCTCGGCACCCGCGAGCGGGTACAGGCGCTCGATGCGGATGATCGCCGTGTCCGTGACGCCGCGCTTCTGCCGCTCGGCCTCGAGGTCGTAGTACAGCTTGCCGGCGCAGAAGACGACCTTGCGGACCGCCGTGGCCTCGACCGAGTCGTCGCCGATGACGGGGCGGAAGGCGCCCGTGGTGAACTCCTCCGTCTTCGACGCGGCGGCCTTGAGACGCAGCATCGACTTCGGGGTGAAGACCACCAGCGGCTTGTGGTGCGGGTTGTGAACCTGCCACCGCAGGAGGTGGAAGTAGTTCGACGGGAGCGTCGGCTGGGCGACCGTCATGTTGTTCTGCGCGCACAGCTGCAGGAAGCGCTCGATACGGGCCGAGGAGTGGTCCGGTCCCTGGCCCTCGTAGCCGTGGGGGAGGAGGAGCGTGACGCCGGACGTCTGGCCCCACTTCTGCTCCGCGGCCGAGATGTACTCGTCGACGACCGTCTGCGCGCCGTTGACGAAGTCGCCGAACTGCGCCTCCCACATCACGAGGGCGTCCGGGCGGGCCAGCGAGTAGCCGTACTCGAAGCCCATGACCGCGTACTCGGAGAGCAGGGAGTCGTAGACGTTGTAGCGGGCCTGGTCGTCGGAGAGGTACTGGAGCGGGGTGAAGTCCTCGCCCGTGACCCGGTCGATCAGGACCGCGTGGCGCTGTCCGAAGGTGCCGCGGCGGGAGTCCTGACCCGACAGCCGGACCGGGGTGCCCTCCAGGAGGAGGGAGCCGATGGCGAGGGTCTCGCCCATGCCCCAGTCGATCGTGCCGTCCTCGATCATCGCCGCCCGGCGCTGCAGCTGCGGCAGCAGACGCGGGTGGACGGTGACGTTGTCGGGGATGTTGACCTGGGACTCGGCGATCCGCTTCACGACCTCCTGGGAGACCGCGGTCTGCACGGCCACCGGGAACTGCGCCTGCGGGTCCGAGATCTGCACCTCGGCCCCCTGCGAGACGGCCTCGCGGACCTCGGTGAAGACCTTCTCCAGCTGGCCCTGGAAGTCCTGCAGCGCCTGCTCGGCCTCTTCGAGGGTGATGTCGCCGCGGCCGATCAGGGACTCGGTGTAGAGCTTGCGCACCGAGCGCTTCTTGTCGATCAGGTCGTACATCAGCGGCTGCGTGAACGCCGGGTTGTCCGACTCGTTGTGCCCGCGACGGCGGTAGCAGATGAGGTCGATCACGACGTCCTTGTTGAACGCCTGGCGGAACTCGAAGGCCAGACGAGCGACGCGGACGACGGCCTCGGGGTCGTCGCCGTTCACGTGGAAGATCGGCGCCTCGATCATGCGGGCCACGTCGGTGGCGTACATGGAGGAGCGCGAGGACTCCGGGGCGGCGGTGAAGCCGACCTGGTTGTTGATGACGATGTGGACCGTGCCGCCGGTGCGGTAGCCGCGCAGCTGCGACATGTTCAGCGTCTCGGCGACCACACCCTGGCCCGCGAAGGCCGCGTCACCGTGCAGGGCGACCGGCAGGACGGTGAAGTCCGTGCCGCCCTTGTTGATGATGTCCTGCTTGGCGCGGGCGATGCCCTCGATGACCGGGTCGACCGTCTCCAGGTGGGAGGGGTTGGCGGCCAGCGAGACCTTGATCTGCTCGCCGTCCAGGCCCGTGAAGGTGCCCTGGGCGCCCAGGTGGTACTTCACGTCGCCGGAGCCGTGCATCGACTTCGGGTCGAGGTTGCCCTCGAACTCGCGGAAGATCTGTGCGTACGACTTGCCGACGATGTTGGCGAGGACGTTCAGGCGGCCGCGGTGGGCCATGCCGATGACGACCTCGTCCAGGCGGGACTCCGCGGCGCTGTCGATGACGGCGTCGAGGAGCGGGATGACGGACTCGCCGCCCTCCAGGGAGAAGCGCTTCTGGCCGACGTACTTCGTCTGCAGGAAGGTCTCGAAGGCCTCCGCCGCGTTCAGGCGGCGCAGGATGCGCAGCTGCTCCTCGCGCTCCGGCTTGGAGTGCGGGCGCTCGACGCGGTCCTGGATCCACTTGCGCTGCTTCGGGTCCTGGATGTGCATGAACTCGATGCCGGTGGTGCGGCAGTACGAGTCGCGCAGCACGCCGAGGATGTCGCGCAGCTTCATCATCGACTTGCCGGAGAAGCCGCCGACCGCGAACTCGCGCTCCAGGTCCCACAGGGTGAGGCCGTGCTCGGTGATGTCGAGGTCGGGGTGCTTGCGCTGGCGGTACTCCAGCGGGTCGGTGTCGGCCATGACGTGGCCGCGGACCCGGTAGGAGTGGATCAGCTCGAAGACACGGGCGGCCTTCGTGACGTCGTCGTCGTGGCTGGCGTCGATGTCCTTGAGCCAGCGGACCGGCTCGTAGGGGATGCGCAGGGCCTCGAAGATCTCGTCGAAGAAGCCGTTCTCGCCGAGGAGGAGGTTCGCGACGATCCGGAGGAACTCGCCGGAGGCGGCGCCCTGGATCACCCGGTGGTCGTAGGTCGACGTGAGCGTCATGACCTTCGAGATGCCGAGCTTGTTCAGGGTGTCCTGGGAGGTGCCCTGGAACTCCGCCGGGTAGTCCATGGAGCCGACGCCCATGATGACCGACTGGCCGGGCATCAGGCGGGGGACGGAGTGGACGGTGCCGAGGCCGCCGGGGTTGGTCAGGGAGACCGTGACACCGGTGAAGTCGTCCATCGTCAGCTTGCCGTCGCGGGCGCGGCGGACGATGTCCTCGTAGGCCTGCCAGAACTCGAAGAAGTTCAGCGTCTCGGCCTTCTTGATGCCGGCGACGACGAGCTGGCGGTCGCCGTTCGGCTTCACCAGGTCGATGGCGAGGCCGAAGTTGACGTGCGCGGGCTTGACGAGGGTCGGCTTCCCGTCCTTCTCCGCGTAGTGCCAGTTCATCGACGGCATGGCCTTGATGGCCTGCACCATCGCGTAGCCGATGAGGTGGGTGAAGGAGATCTTCCCGCCCCGGGCGCGCTTCAGGTGGTTGTTGATGACGATGCGGTTGTCGAAGAGCAGCTTCACCGGGACCGCGCGCACGGACGTGGCCGTGGGCAGCTCCAGGGAGGCGTTCATGTTCTTCGCGACGGCACCGGCGGGACCACGCAGCGTCACGTACTCGGGACCCTCGGGGGCCCCGGTCGCGGGCTCGGCCTTCGGCTTCGCGGCGGCCGGAGCGGCCTTCACGGGAGCCGGGGCGGCGGCAGCGGGCTTCGGCGCCGCCGGAGCGGCCGCGGGAGCGGCGGCCTGGGCGGGCGCAGAAGCCGCAGGAGCGGCCTGGGCCGGGGCCGCGGGCGTCGAGGGCGCGGCAGGGGCTGCCGGAGCGGCAGGCGCGGCCTGAGGCGTTGCTGACGGGGTGGTGGTCCCTGCGGCCCCCGCGGCCGCAGTACCCGCCGAAGCCGAGGCGGCAGGGGCCCCCGGCTTGTAGTCGGCGAAGAAGTCCCACCAGGCTCGGTCTACCGAATTCGGGTCCTGGAGGTACTGCTGATAGATCTCGTCGACGAGCCACTCGTTCGCACCGAACGCGGCCGCGGGGTTCTTCCCGGCGGCTTGGTCATCGGTCGAGATGCTCGAGTTACTGGGGGACTGTGGCGACACGGCGGCAACCGCCCTCTTCCGCTTCACAAGGTGATGGACAGCGGGAATTAAGGCTACGCCCCCCTGGCCGAGAAGGTCAGGCCGGGCCGGTCCAACGTCGTGTAAGTCACATCGGAAAGCGTGTTTCGGGGAGGGAAATGGCGGGAAACAAGCGGGGTTTCGATCCGGAATGGGTACGTCGATTCAGGGTCGCGGTACGACTCACACGGCCCTGTGCCTGATCACACGTGTCCACGAGCACGGGACGACGGTGGATCTTGTGGCTCCGGTTCGAACTTTACGTCAACTTGGCAGAGAAGGAAGCCCTGGAAGGGTGACCTGGATCCGGCAGCCCCGCTGGGATTCGGCCACGCCGATCCGGCCGCCGTGCAGATCGACCGCCCAGCGGGCGATGGCGAGCCCGAGGCCCGTACCGCCGTCGCTGCCCGGGCCGTGCGGCGAGGGCACCCCGCCGCGGTTGAAGCGCTCGAAGACCCGGTGCCACTCCGACTGCGGAATCCCGGGGCCCTCGTCCAGGACCTCCAGGGCCAGTGACTCGGGGTAGTCGCCCCGCCGTGCCTTGACCGTCACCCGGCCGTGCGGCGGGCTGTGCTTGACCGCGTTGTCGATGAGATTCGCCACGACCTGGTGGATCCGCTCCGGGTCGGCGTGCGCGGTCAGCTCCGGCGGGGACACGTCGAGGTGCAGATGGACGTCGGTGCGGGTGTGGCTGCCGGAGCCGGAGGCGATGCCCGCGCGCGCGGAGGCGACCATGTTGGCCTCCTTGAGCACGCCGGACAGGTACGGCCACACCTCGAAACGGCGCCTGCGCAGGGGTACGACGCCGTTGTCCAGCCTGGAGAGGTCCAGCAGCGTCTCGACCAGCCGGCCCAGCCGCTCCGTCTGCTTCAGGGCCGTACGCATCGTTTCGGGGTCGGCGGCCGAGACGCCGTCCACGACGTTCTCCAGGACCGCGCGCAGGCCCGCGATGGGGGTGCGCAGCTCGTGCGAGACATTCGCCACGAGTTCCTTGCGCTGGCGGTCCTGGGCCTCCAGCTCGTCGGCCATGAGGTTGATCGTCTGGGCCAGGTCGCCCAGTTCGTCCCGCCGGTCGTCACGCACCCGGCGGGTGTAGTCGCCGTGCGAGATGGAGCGGGCGACCGTGTTCATCTCGTCCAGCGGCGCGGTGAGCGAATGGGCCACGAACTGCGTTATCAGCAGTGTGGCGATCATCGAGAAGACCGTGATGAAGCGGAGCTCCGTCTTGGTGTGCACCGCGATCATCGACAGACCCGTGGTGATGAGCACGGAGATGACGACCAGTGCGCCCAGCTTGGTCTTGATCGAGAAGGGGCGTACGGAGCCCCAGGACCCCTCGCCGCGGCCCGGCTCGCCGGGACCGCTCACGAGGCCCGTGGTTCTGCCCGATTCACCGAGCCCGCTCATGACATCAGCCCCCTACATGAGGTTCCTGGTCCCTGCGGAGACCCGGCTCAGGGAGTCGGGGTCTCCAGCGCGTAGCCCACGCCGTGGACGGTACGGATCCGCTCGGCACCGATCTTCCGGCGCAGTGCCTTGATGTGGCTGTCCACGGTCCGTGTGCCCGAGGCGTCCGCCCAGTCCCAGACCTCGGCCAGCAACTGCTCGCGGGAGAGTACCGCGCGCGGAGTGTTGGCGAGGCACACCAGGAGGTCGAATTCGGTGGGCGTGAGGTGCACGTCCTCCGAGCGCACCCGTACCCGGCGCTGTGCGTGGTCGATCTCCAGCTCGCCGAGGCGCAGGATCCCGCTGCGCGGTGTCGAGGCGGCCACCACGGCCCGCTCGACCCGGCGCAACAGGACGTGCACGCGCGCGGCCAGCTCGCGCATCGAGAACGGCTTGGTCATGTAGTCGTCGGCGCCGACGCCGAGCCCGACCAGCATGTCGGTCTCGTCGTCGCGCGCGGTGAGCATCAGCACCGGCACCGGGCGCTGGGCCTGCACGCGCCGGCAGACCTCCAGGCCGTCGAAGCCGGGCAGCATGATGTCGAGGATCAGCAGGTCGGGCTGCCAGGCCTCTGCTGTGTCGACGGCGGCCGGTCCGTCGCCCGCGGTTTGCACGAGGAATCCCTCGGCTCGCAGGCGGGCCGCGATGGCGTCGACGATCGTCGGGTCGTCCTCGACCACCAGCACGCGGCGCTGAGCGCCTGGCGTGGCCGCCGTGCCGTTGTGCGAGGTGTGTGTCTGCTCCATCGCCCGCCCCTGAAGTGTGCTTTCCGGAATCCGTGGGGTGATCCCATGACTGCGCTTGACGCTTGAATGATCTGCGCCAGGGAAGCAGGGTACGGGCAGTCACCTTCGCTCGGCTATCCAGGCCCGACCGCGAGATGGACGACGTCCGGAACGCCCCGGGCAACGGGGATCTCTTCGGTACGCACCTGGTGGAATCCGGCATTCCGCAGCGTTCCTTCAAATTCCGGAGAGGGCTGCGCCGACCACACGGCGAGTACCCCGCCCGGCTTCAACGCCCTTGCGCAGCTTGCCAGTCCGGCCGGTCCGTACAGCCCGGTGTTGTCCTCGGTGACGGTCCAGTCGGGCCCGTTGTCGATGTCGAGGCACAGTGCGTCGTACGTGTCGGAAGTCTCATTGACGTGAGCGAGCAGGTCGGATCTCACGATCTCGGTCCTGGGGTCGGCGAGCGCCGCCGCGGAGAGTTCGGCCAGCGGTCCGTCGCGGTGCCAGTCGATGACGGCCCCTTCGCGTTCGACGACGGTGATGTGGCCCCAGCGCGGG
The DNA here is from genome assembly GCF_042959425.1 of Streptomyces sp. NPDC007896. Lineage (NCBI taxonomy): Bacteria > Bacillati > Actinomycetota > Actinomycetes > Kitasatosporales > Streptomycetaceae > Streptomyces > Streptomyces sp. NPDC007896. The sequence goes on from NZ_JBIBKX010000004.1 coordinate 400,627, forward strand.
TCGGCGGCGGCGTGTGCCAGAGAGAACCCGACACCGAGCCCCCCGATCAGCACCTTCGGCTCCGCCCGCCCGTCCAGGGCGTCCAGTGCGGCGTCGACGAGCAGTCGCTCCGAGCGGCCGTCGGAGGTGTCCATCAGGAAGCACCCGTTGGCGATGATCTGGAGCAGTGCGCCGTGGCGCCGCAACACGACCTCGCCGTAGGGGCCTTCCCGGCGATCGATGACTACAGGGATGTCGTACGAGGCAGTCATGGCTCCCATCCTGGCACTTTCGCCAGGATGGGCAGCCGAATTAACCCTCAGGGGGTCAGAGGTTCAGTCCGTGCCCGTAGGAGAACACGGGGTCTTCGGTGGCGTCGGGGACGTCCGGCCGCGACGCCTCCACCGCCGCCATGGAGCGCGGCAGTTCGAACGGCAGTCGCCCCTGGGCCCGCGCCCGTCCGAAGGCGACGTCCAGGAGTGCCGTGTCGCTCGCGCCGTAGTCGGCGACCAGCGCGGCCGCCCTCGCGGCGATCTCGGGCCGAGAGGAAGAAGGACTCGAAGAGACCGCGGCGCTCCTCGTGGGGCGTGCGCAGGCGCAGCACCGCGAGGTCCGCGTCGACGGGATCGGGTACGACATTGCCCGCAAGCGCGAGCCGACGCCTCTCTCGTCGTCTCGCTGGGCGGGCAGCATCACCAAGGCGTCGCACGACCAGTGGGCGCTGGCCCGCCGCGGCCAGGGTGGTGCGGATCGCGGTGACGGGCTTCTTAAAGAAGGGGCTACTTGAGGAAGCGGATGTACTGGACGGCCAGTGCGTCCAGTACGGCGGCGACAGAAGAGGAACGGCGCACCGTAGGTGCCCCGTCTGCGTACTGCGGCGCGGCGAGGAGCACGACGTCGAGCGGTTCTTCGCCGTCGAGGCGCACTCGGCCGCCGAGTTCTTCGCCGCGCTGGTGGGACTCGCCGACTGCAACAGTCGGCGCCCGGGACGCACCAAGATGTTCAACGTTCTGCTCGCCGAGGCGGGCGATCCCGGCCACCCCGCCCACGCGTTCTTCGTGAAGCGCTACGCCGATCTCGTCGAGGTCGGCGCGGGCGCGCTGCGCGAGGCGGTCGCGAGCGGCGGCGCGGGGCCGCCGTCGGACGCACATACGGGCTGACTCGGACGTGTGTGCGGACACGGCGACCGCGGACGCCGTACGCGCTTATCAGGTTGCTATGAATCGCCTCCCACGTGGCGTCGGTCATAGACAGCGGCGCCGCGAGCCCCCAAGGGTGGGGCGGGACGGAAGGAGCCCCTCACCTTGGACCGGAGCACGACCGCGACGGCGACGGCAGTGGCGACGACCACGGCCCCGACGGCCTCCTCGGCCGATGCCGCGCTCAAGGACCCCCAGACGGGCTCGCTTCTCCTGGACGGAGTGCCGCGACAACGCGGCGCCACGGCCGTGCCGCCCGCCCCCCGCCCGGCGACCCCTGTACTCGCCCCTCGCGCCCCATCGGCTCCACCCGTCTCCCGCGCCCTCGCCCGGCTCCGGTCGCTCCGTCCCTGGCGGTTGCTGCCCACCCCCACCGGAACGCCCTTCACCTTCGGGTACGCGGCCGTGCTCACCGTCACCGCGATGGTCACCGACCACGCGGACCCCTCCCTCGTGCACGCCTTGCAGCAGGGGTCCAGCACCGACGTCGCGCACCTCATACGCGAGCCGGTGCTGGTGCTGCTGGCCAGCGCGCTGTGGATGGCGGGCGGGATCACCTCGCCGTACGCCATCGGGTTCGTGCTGGTGCTGACCGCGCTGGAGCGGCGGATAGGCGGCCTGCGGGCCGCCGGAGTCTTCCTGCTCGGGCATGTCGTGGCCACCCTGGCCACCGAGGTGCCCGTCGGCCTTTCCGTGCTGGCGGGAGACCTTCCCGACAGCTCCCTGCACCGCCTCGACTACGGCATCAGTTTCGGCGTGGCCACGAGCGTCGGCGCGCTCGCCGGGCTGCTGAGGCCCTGGCTGCGCTGGCCGCTGCTGGTCGTCTTCGGCTCGATGGTCGTCGGGGACCTGCTCGAATTCGCCGACCCGATGACGGACTGGGGGCATGTGATGTCCCTGGCGATCGGGGTGTCGACCTGGCCGCTGGTCCGGGGCTGGCGCCGCGCCCGTACGGCGGCGGCCTCCAGCCCCGGCGCCCCCGCCGTCGTACACACCGCTCAGACGCCTGACACCGTCGCCGCCTAGCATCCGGGGAGGTCGCGGCGGGTCGGGACCGGTCCGGTCCGGTCGGGTCGGGTCAGGTCGCCCGGGCCGCCGTCAGCTGTCGGGCCAGCTCCGGGACTCCGAGGCGGCGCTCCTGTTCCGCACTCGCCCCGTGGAGCCTCGCCGCCGTTCACCCCGCCGGGCAGCCGGCCCTGCCGGTCCAGGCGGAGGCCGCAGTACGAGGCCGTAGTACTCCGCGTACTGCTCGGTCTTGCCGATGTACGTCGCTCACCTGTGGATCGGTTGCTTGTCCTGGCGATTCCACCACCACTCGGCGAGCACATGGTCGCGGTCCCGGGTGCCGAGCAGCGAGTGGCCGTCCTGCGGGGTGTCCGGGTTGGCGTGATCGTGCGGTCTGAGACGTCGGGTGCGGTGCCGGATTGCGAAGCGATGGCCGGCGCCGCGGGCGCCCGCCTCTCGGCCGCCTCCTCGGACCCGTCCCTGCAGTGTGAAGGAGGCGGCTGTGAATGCGATTGCAGTGGTGTGGGGGTGCTCTTGCACTCTCGCGACCGCGTCGACCGGGCGCGGTCGCACGGGAAGGGACGGCGGGCCGACGGCGTTGACCGCACCACAGGCGTTCGCCGCGGGTTTGCGGCGGAGTGGCGCCGACCAAGAGGGAAGCGTGGCGGATACCCCGCTGACCTGCACAGATTTCTCTGTGGAGAGCGATCGCTCACAGCGAACAGACCCTGGGGAACAATCCGGGGCTCACGTGCATTGAGTCGGCATAGCTCAACTTGACTGCCTAGGGAGAGATAATGGCTTCGACGTCCACACCGCTCACCCTGCCCGTGTTGCCGCTCGACGACGAGGTCGTGCTGCCCGGGATGGTGGTTCCGCTGGACCTTAACGACGCCGATGTACGCGCCGCGGTGGAGGCCGCCCAGGCCGCCGCGCGGTCGGAGCCCGGCAAGCCGAAGGTGCTGCTGGTGCCACGCATCGACGGGGCGTACCCGAGCACGGGCGTGCTCGGCACCGTCGAGCAGGTCGGCCGACTGGCCGACGGCGACCCGGGCGCGCTGATCCGCGGCCGTGGGCGCGTGAAGATCGGCGCCGGGACGACCGGCCCTGGTGCCGCCCTGTGGGTCGAGGGCACCCGGGTCGACGAGACCGTGCCCGACCCGCTGCCCGGCCACGTCGCCGAACTGGTCAAGGAGTACAAGGCCCTCGCCACCAGCTGGCTGCGCAAGCGCGGCGCCTGGCAGGTCGTGGACCGCGTACAGGCCATCGACGACGTGTCCGCCCTTGCCGACAATTCCGGTTACTCCCCGTTCCTGAGCACCGAGCAGAAGGTCACGCTGCTGGAGACCGCCGACCCGGTCGCCCGGCTGAAGCTCGCCACCGAGCAGCTGCGTGAGCACCTCGCCGAGCAGGATGTCGCCGAGTCCATCGCGAAGGACGTCCAGGAGGGCGTCGACAAGCAGCAGCGCGAGTTCCTGCTGCGGCGCCAGCTCGAAGCCGTCCGCAAGGAACTGCGCGAGCTGAACGGCGACGCCAAGGAGGGCGAGGAGTCCGACGACTACCGCACCCGCGTCGAGGCCGCCGACCTCCCCGAGAACGTCCGTGAGGCCGCGCTCAAGGAAGTCGACAAGCTGGAGCGGTCCAGCGATCAGTCACCCGAGGGCGGCTGGATCCGGACCTGGCTCGACACCGTCCTGGAACTGCCGTGGAACGAGCGCACCGAGGACGAGTACGACATCCAGGGCGCCAAGGGCATCCTGGACGCCGAGCACGCCGGTCTGGAAGACGTGAAGGAGCGCATCACCGAGTACCTGGCCGTGCGCAAGCGGCGTTCCGAGCGCGGTCTCGGTGTCGTCGGCGGGCGGCGCGGCGGCGCGGTGCTCGCGCTCGTCGGTCCGCCCGGTGTCGGCAAGACCTCGCTCGGCGAGTCCGTCGCGCACGCGATGGGCCGCAAGTTCGTCAGGGTCGCGCTCGGCGGTGTACGGGACGAGGCCGAGATCCGTGGCCACCGGCGTACGTACGTCGGCGCGCTGCCCGGCCGTATCGTGCGCGCCATCAAGGAGGCCGGGTCCATGAACCCGGTGGTCCTGCTGGACGAGATCGACAAGGTCGGCTCCGACTTCCGCGGCGACCCCGCCGCGGCGCTGCTCGAAGTCCTCGACCCCGCCCAGAACCACACCTTCCGGGACCACTACCTGGAGGTCGAGCTCGACCTCAGCGACGTGGTGTTCCTGGCGACGGCCAACGTGCTCGAAGCCATCCCGGAGGCGCTGCTCGACCGTATGGAACTGGTCCGGCTCGACGGGTACACCGAGGACGAGAAGGTCGTCATCGCCCGTGACCACCTGCTGCCGCGTCAGCTGGAGCGGGCCGGTCTGGAGAAGGAGGAGGTCGCGCTCGACGAGAGCGCGCTGCGCAAGCTCGCCGGGGAGTACACCCGGGAAGCGGGCGTACGCAACCTGGAGCGGGCCGTCGCACGCCTGCTCCGCAAGGTCGCGGCGCAGCACGAACTCGGAGAGCGGAAGCTGCCCTTCACGGTGACCGACGCCGATCTGCGCGGGCTCATCGGACGGCCGCACCACGTGCCCGAGTCCGCCCAGGACCCGGCCGAGCGCCGTACCGCGGTGCCCGGTGTCGCCACCGGTCTGGCCGTGACGGGCGCCGGCGGTGACGTCCTCTTCGTGGAGGCGTCGCTGGCCGACCCGGAGACGGGCGCGGCCGGTCTGACCCTGACCGGTCAGCTGGGTGACGTGATGAAGGAGTCGGCGCAGATCGCGCTCTCCTTCCTCCGCTCGCACGGCGCCGAGCTGGAACTGCCGGTCGGCGACCTGAAGGACCGGGGCGTGCACATCCACTTCCCGGCGGGCGCGGTCCCCAAGGACGGTCCGAGCGCGGGCGTCACCATGACGACGGCGCTGGCCTCGCTCCTGTCCGGCCGACTGGTCCGCACGGACGTGGCGATGACGGGTGAGGTCTCACTGACCGGCCGTGTCCTGCCCATCGGCGGGGTGAAGCAGAAGCTGCTCGCCGCGCACCGGGCGGGTGTCACCACGGTCATCATCCCGAAGCGCAACGAGGCCGACCTGGACGACGTCCCGGCCGAGGTGCTGGAGAAGCTGGACGTCCGCGCCGTCACGGACGTCCGCCAGGTCCTGGAACTGGCGCTGACGCCGGCCATGAACGGTGCGACGCCGGAGGTTCCGGTAGCGGCGTGACGGACGCTGCCGGAAGGGAAGGCCCGGGTCCCGTGAGGGAGGCCCGGGCCTTCGCCGTGCCGTCAGCCGTTTCTGTCGGCTGTCAGCCGACATCGGCCGTCTGAAATCTGAAATCTGAAATCTGTCAGCTGAAATCTGTCAGCTGTCAGCTGTCAGTCGTCAGCCGCCATCGGTCAGCCGTTGGCGAGCGCCTGCACCCGGTCCAGGCCGCCGTTGAACTTGTCGTGGTCACCGACCGTAGGTCCGGACGAGGTGTACTGCCACAGCGTGTAGTACGCCCAGCCGGCCGGCAGCGTGCCGGGGTCGGCGGCGTAACGGGCGATCCACAAGGGGTTGGCGGAGGCGAAGCCGCCGTAGTTGCCGGTGCAGTCGCTCCACCAGCTGGTCGCCGTGTAGATCACGGCGTCCCGCCCGGTGCGCGCCTTGTACTGGGTGAGGAAACTGCTGATCCAGCTGACCATCGCGCTCTGCGTCTTGCCGTAGCAGGCGGCCCCGTACGGGTTCCACTCGATGTCGAGCGTGCCCGGCAGCGTCCTGCCGTCGCCGGACCAGCCGCCGCCGTGGTCCACGAAGTAGTTGGCCTGGGTGGCGCCGCTCGTCGTGTCGGGGGTCGCGAAGTGGTACGCGCCGCGGATCATGCCGACGTTGTACGAGCCGTTGTACTGCTGGGTGAAGTAGGGGTTCGTGTAGTACGTCCCCTCGGTGGCCTTGGTGTAGGCCCATTTGACCCCGCTGCTCCACAGGGTCGACCAGGCGACGTTGCCCTGGTAGCCGCTGACGTCCACGCCTTCCGTCTGGGTGGCGTCACCGGTGGTGGGCGTGCCGGCCTGGCCGTCGTGTGCGAGGACGCCCATGCCCATGCGGGCGGAGCCCCGGGCGGGTGTGTCGGCGGCGGAGGAGGAAGGCGGGGCGCAGAGCAGGGAGAAGGCGGCGAGCAGGGTTCCCAGCGCGAGCAGGCGCAGGCGGTGGGGCGTTCCGGATCTGTGCACGGGCATGACGTGCCTCCGAAGGGCTCGATGGAGCCAGGTGGGGGGAACGGTGCGGACTTGCGTGCCGTGAGTGGTGCGGGCATGCGCGCCGTGAGCGGGGGGCAGGTCCTCGTCGACCTGGTGGCGTGGGCATGCCATTGGGTGCCTGTTCACGAAGCTACGCACGGGGAGAACGTGCTGGGAAGAGGGGCCGTGGGCTGCCGTTGGTCTACGCCTGAGAAATACTTACGGAGCTGTGGCTATGGCCACCTTTGGCGGAAACTTTCAGAGTCGGGAAACCGGGTGAGGGGCAGACGTGCGCGAGGACAGGAACGGAGGCCGGTATCCGGCCGGCCTCGACGGGTCGGGCAGGGGTGTGGACCAGCCCGCCGCGCACGGCGGCGCGGACCCCGAGTTCCTCTCCCTGGAGCGCGAGTTGACCGTGTTCCTGCGCCGTGCCCGCGCCAACCAGGGCGAGATGGCCCGCGAGGTCCATCCGGACCTGGAGTCCGCCGCGTACGGACTCCTCGTACGCCTCGACGAGTGCGGCCGCCAGCGCGCCACCAAGCTGGCCGGCTACATCGGCGTGGGCAAGGCCACGATGTCCCGCCAACTGCGCGCCCTGGAGGAGCTCGGCCTCGTCGCCCGTGAGCCCGACCCCGCCGACGGCCGTGCCTGGCTCGTCCACCTCACCGAGGAGGGCCGCAGCCGGGTCGGCCAGGTGCGCGAGGCGCGGCGCGCCCGGTACGTGAGCGAGCTCGCCCACTGGGATCCTCGCGAGGTGGCGGAGCTGGCGCGGCTGTTGCACCAGTTGAACCTCGGCATGGAGAAGTAGATGGAGGCGGGCGTGGACCAGGAATTCCCCGCGCTGGAGCGGGAGCTGACCGTGCTGCTGCGGCGCGCCCGGGCCAGTTCCGGCGAGATGGCCCGCGAGGTCCACCCCGACCTGGAGGCCTCCGCGTACGGGCTTCTCTTCCGCCTCGACGAGTGCGGCCGCCAGCGCGCCACCGAGCTCGCCGCGTACATCGGCGTGGGCAAGGCCACGATGTCCCGTCAGCTCCACGCCCTGGAGGAGCTCGGTCTGGTCGCCCGTGAGCCCGACCCCGCCGACGGCCGTGCCTGGCTCGTCCGTCTCACGGACGAGGGCCGGCACCGGTTCCGCGCGGTGCGGGAGGCACGCCGGGCACGGTACGTCCGCGAACTGGCGGGCTGGGACCCGCGCGAGGTAGCCGAACTGGCCCGGCTGCTCAACCAGCTGAACCGGGGCATGGAGAAGTAACACCCCGATCCGCCCGACTCACCAGTCCACGAACACCACCGTCGCGTCGTCGTGCGTCTTGCTCCGCCCCAGCCGCGTCCGCGCCTCGGCGTCGGCCCGCTCCAGCGTCCGTACGCGGTCCACGAGGGCCTGGGCGCCCTCCTTGCGGACGACGGTGAACAGGCCGCCCCAGTCGCCCTCCCCGAACTTCTCCAGCCAGCGGGTCGCGCCGTCCGTCAGGGCGGCCAGGGCACGGACCTCGGCCCGGGGCACGGTCCCCGTCACCGCCCGGGCCGCGACCGACGGATCGGCGGCGGCCGTGAAGAAGCCCCCCTCCTTGTTGCGGACGGTCGCGTCGGCGATCGCGTCCGAGGCGAGGGAGGCGCGGGGGACACGGGTGAGGCGGTCGTCCAGGAGCGGTGTCACCGCGCCCGAGGGGGACTCCAGCAAAAGGGCGGAGTCGGAGAGGACCAGGTACTCGACGAGGTCGGCCGACCAGCGGGCGAGGACCACGGTTGCCTGGGGCGTACGCGGGTGAGAAAGGTCACAGGTGTCGGAGTGGGCCTCGGAAGTGCGCCGGATGGACCGGGAAAGGATCTCCGCCAAGGTCAGATCCCGGTGGGAAACGGACAGTTCGGTCAGGGCTCCGCCGAGGCGTGCGGAGAACCAGTGGACGGAATGCAGACAGCCGTCGTCGCCCGGCGGGGGAGTCACGCCGTCGAGGACGACGAGTGATCCCCCTTGTCCTGACGCCGGAAGGCCGACCGATGCGAAGTCCTCATTGGGGCGGGCCGGATCGCCCGGCTCGGAGACGAGTTCGATGCGCATCCAGCCAGTCTGCACGAGCCCTTCACAAGGTCCACGAAAGGCTGGCAACGGTCGCGGGACCGGTGCGGACCAGCAGCTCAGCCGCCGGGTTTGGCATGGAATGATCGACTCCGGCAAGGCGTGGCGGCGAATACTGCCAAAGCGCGCCGCAGACGTCCAACCGGCCCGCCGCGCAGGGGGGTCGCACGCGCCAGAGGAACTTGCCCGCCAACTCCCGTCCGGGGTTCACTCCTTCGGGTGGCGGGCCGGATGATGCGGGACCACTGCCCACCGGCACTGGGAGGGTCGGGAGCCGATGGGACACCCCCTGCTCGAGCGAAGTCGAGAGCTTGGGGAGGGCGGACGCCCAGTTGACGGAACGTCACCCGAGCCCTTGGGTACACGAGTCAGGAATGCGAGCACCGGTGCAGAAGATGCGGTCTCGGCGCACAGGCAAGCAGCCGACCTCCGGAGCCGGGCAGCCGACCTCCGACGGGGGTGCGGAACGCTCGCCGGGTGCCGCGGGGCACACCTCCGCGGGCAAAGGCCGTTCGGCTCACGTGCGCAATCGGCTGATCGTCGCCGTGGCGGTCGTCGCGGCCGCCATCGCCGGCGCCGGAGCCCCCACGGTCCTCGCGGCCTCCGAGCAGCTGAACGACTCCCAGAACCTGGTGACGCTCGCCGGGCGGACCCAGCAGGCGCTGACGCTCGCCCACTCGCTGGCCGACGAGCGCGACGAGGTCACCTCGTACATCGCCGCGGGCCGGCCGAAGTCCAAGGCGCCCTCCGAGCAGCGCAGCGCCCGGGTCGACCGGCAGGTCGACGAGGTGCGGGCGGACGAGGACGCGCCCGCCGTCCTCCTCAAGGACCTGGACGGCATCGGCACCGCCCGCAGAGCGGCGCTCACCGGCAAGAGCACCGCTCTCGAAGCGCACGAGGCGTACTCCGACGTCATCACCGAACTCCACGCCCTCGCCGAGGACCTGGCCGAGCAGCTGCCGCCCCGCGCGGGCTCCGGCACGCACGCCCTCGCCGAGCTGGACTCCGCGGTCCAGCAGTCCGCCGCCGCCCGCGGACTGCTCCTCGCGGCCCTCAACATCCCGCGCACCACCCAGACGGTCATCAACCCCGTCACCGGCCTGGCGTCCACCATCAGCAGCTCGTCCTCGGCCGACACCAAGCAGCGCGACGCGCTCAGCGCCGCCGCTCAGCAGGCCCGGCTCCGCTCGGACGCGGCCCTCGCGGACTTCCGCGAGACGGCCCCCGAGGAAGCCAAGGCCTCGTACGACTCCACGGTCAACGGACCCGACGTCACGACCGCGGACAAGTACCTCACCGACCTCACCGACCAGCCGACGCTCTCCGACTCCGAGCTCGACTCCAGCAAGAACAAGGTGGACGCGGCGCTCTCCGCCCGCGTCGAGCTGATGCGCGGCAGCGAGGCCTCGCTCAACGACCACCGCACCAAGGACCTGGAGCGGCTGCGGGACGACGACGTCACCGCGCTGGAGGTCCGGATCGCCCTCATCGGCACCCTGCTGCTGGTCGCGGTCGGCGTCTCGATGGCCATGGCCCGTACGCTCACCCGTCCGCTGGCCGTGCTGCGCCTGGGCTCGGCCCGCCTCGCCGCGGACCCGGGAGCACAGGAGCCGGTGAAGTTCACCGGCCGCAACGACGAGTTCGCCCAGGTGGTCCGCTCCGTCAACGCGCTGCACGCGCACGCCGCCGCGCTCCATGAGCGGCTGACCACCCTCGAAGCGGACCGCAAGCACCTCATCGGGCAGCGCCAGCTGATGGCCGACGAGCGCGACAGGCTGCGCGCGGAACTCGCCGACGCGGCGGCCCACCTGGAGCAGGTGCGCGGCACCATCCACGGCACCTTCGTCAACCTCGCGCTGCGCACCCTCGGCCTGGTCGAGCGGCAGCTCGGGGTCATCGAGGGCCTGGAGGAGCGCGAGCAGGACCCGGACCGCCTCGGCACGCTCTTCAAGCTGGACCACTTCGCGACCGTCATGCGGCGCCACAGCGAGAACCTGCTCGTCCTCGCCGGCCACGAGCACGTCCAGCACCACGCGGGCCCCGTCCCGCTGGTCGACGTCGTACGGGCCGCGGTCAGCGAGATCGAGCGGTACGAGCGCGTCCGTATCGCCGTGTTGCCGCCGCACGCGCACCTCGCCGGGTTCGCCGCGGACGACCTCTCGCACCTGGTGGCCGAACTCCTGGAGAACGCCTCCTCGTTCTCGCCGCCGGACCTGCCCGTCGAGGTCTCCGGCTGGCTGCTGGAGAACGGCGAGGTGATGCTCTCCGTGCAGGACGAGGGCATCGGCATGGCCGCCGACCGGATGGCCCAGCTCAACGCCCGCCTCTCCGAGTTCGACCCGGAGGACGCCTACGACCAGGAGAGCGGCGAGGGACTCGGGCTCGGCCTGTACGTGGTGGCCCGCCTCGCCCACCGGCACGGCGTCCGCGTACAGCTGCGGGAGCAGAAGCAGGGCGGTACCGCGGCCGTGGTCGTCCTCCCCAAGACCCTGTTCGCGACCGCCCCCGCCGTCACGGTCCCCTCGGCCTCCCCGGTCGCCGGTGCCGCCCCCTCGGTCGTCCTCCCGGGCGCCGACGCGGAGGCCAACTCGAACGTGTTGCGCGGCCGTTCGGCCCTCACGGCACGGAACCAGGCGAGCCCCGCCGTTCCCACCGCTCCCGCCGGTGACGAGGACCCGCTGATCGCCGCCGCGCAGGAGGCCGTACGGGCGGACGCCGCCGCGCAGGAGGCGGCATACGCCCCCGAGCCGACGCTCTCCGAGACCACCATGGAGCTGCTGGCACCGCTGGTCCCGCCGGACGAGCCGGTGGCCCCGGCGGACGAGCCCGCAGCGTCCGGGCCGGCCCCCGTCCCGGACGTCGCCCTCCCCGCGCAGGCCACCACCGACCCTTACGCCGGCACTCCCGACCCCTACGCCATCGGCCCCGACTCCCACGAACGGGTGTCGGACGAGGAGCCGGAGCGGGTCACCGACAAGGGACTGCCCAAGCGGACGCCGAAGATCTCGGCGCCCGCACCGGTTCCCCGGCCGCGTGTCGGCGGTGTGGACGCCGAGGCGCTGCGGCGCAGGCTCGGCGGCTTCCACCGAGGCGCGACGGAGGGCCGCCGCGACGTGGAGGCCGAGATCGCCGAACAGACGGCCCAGACGCCCACCCCGCATCACACCGCACAAAACACCGCGCCGGACCAAGCGCAGCACGCGGTGAGACAGCAGGACGCAGTAGACGCATCGGGGGGCACAGTCGAGGAGGCAAGCAGTTGACCGCGCCCAGTACCTTCGGCCTGAGCAGTGAAGCCCGCAATCTGCACTGGCTGCTGACGAACCTCGTCGAGGAGGTGCCGGGCCTCCAGTCGGTCGCGGTCGTCTCCTCCGACGGTCTGCTGCTGCTGTCCTCCGACCCCGGGAGGAACGCGGAGGTCCGCACCGGGGCGGAGGCGCGCCCCACCGGCCCCAAGGGATCCTCCGCCGACCTCGCCACCATCGTCTCCGGCATCGGCAGCCTCACCATCGGCGCCGCCAAGCTGATGGACGCGGGCGGGGTGAAGCAGACGATGGTCGCGATGGACGAGGGCAGCCTCTTCGTCATGTCGATCAGCGACGGCTCGCTGCTCGGGGTGCACGGCGCCCCGGACTGCGACATGAGCGTGGTGGCGTACCACATGGCGCTCTTCGTCGGCCGTGCCGGACACGTCCTGACGCCCGAACTCCGCAGCGAGCTACGCCAGTCACTCGAAGCCAAGCCGACGGGGAGTGCCCAGTGAGTTCTTCCTCCGCGCCCAAGCTCCCCATACGTGGCGGGGACCGCAAACCGGCCCGCGTGCGCCCGTACTCGCTCACCGGCGGCCGTACCCGCTTCGGGCACGTGCTGCTGGTCGAGACGTTCGTGGCGGCGCTCGAGGCCCCCGAGGAGCGCAAGGAGCTGACCAACGGCTCCCTCGCGACCCGGGTGATGCCCGAGATGCAGGCCATCGTCGAACTCTGCCGCCGGATGCGTACGGTGGCCGAGATCGCCGCCCTGCTCAGGATGCCGCTGGGCGTGGTCCGCGTCCTCCTGAGCGACCTGGCGGACCAGGGAAAGATCCGTGTGTACGGAACAGGTCACGGCCCGGGACAGCCGGACCGCGCTCTGCTGGAAAGGGTGCTGAATGGACTCCGTCGTCTCTGAGGGTGCGCCGAGAACGGCCTCCCCCGCCTCGGCTCCGATGCCTCTGGCCCCGGTGCCGCTGTCCGAGTCCGACGAGAACCTCCAGGCCTGGCAGACCGACCGCACCCGCGCCCCGATCGCGACGAAGATCGTGGTGGCGGGCGGCTTCGGCGTGGGCAAGACCACGCTGGTGACCGCGGTCTCCGAGATCACGCCCCTCCAGACGGAGGCGCTGATGACCCAGGCCAGCGAGGAGACGGACGACCTCACCGGCACCCCGGACAAAGTGACCACGACCGTGGCCATGGACTTCGGCCGCATCACACTCGACGACGACCTGGTCCTGTACCTCTTCGGCACGCCGGGCCAGCAGCGGTTCTGGTTCATGTGGGACGACCTGGTGCGCGGCGCGATAGGCGCCGTGGTCCTCGCCGACACCCGCCGCCTCAAGGACTGCTTCCCGGCGCTCGACTACTTCGAGAGCTGCGGACTGCCGTATGTCGTCGCGGTCAACCACTTCGACGGCAGCGAGCGGTTCGACGCCGACGACGTGCGCGACGCCCTCACGGTGCCCCCACACATACCTGTCATGATCATGGATGCCAGGCGCCGGATCTCGGTCGTCGAGACCCTGCTCGCGCTGGTGGGGCACGCGCTCGACGCGAGCCCCGAATAAGACGTACACGGAGTTAGGACGCGCATGCGGAAGATACTCGTCGTCGGAGCCGGTCAGTCCGGACTCCAGCTTGCCCTCGGCCTCCAGTCGCACGGGTACGAGGTCACCCTGATGTCGAACCGGACGGCGGACGAGATCCGCACCGGCCGCGTCATGTCGACGCAGTGCATGTTCCACACGGCACTCCAGCACGAGCGCGATCTCCAGCTGAACTTCTGGGAGTCCCAGGCCCCGAAGATCGAAGGACTCGGCGTCTCGGTCGCCGCCCCCGGCTCGCACGACCCCGGTCCGACCCAGCGGGCGATCGACTGGGTGGGCAGGCTCGACGGCTACGCGCAGTCGGTCGACCAGCGGGTGAAGATGGCCGGCTGGATGGAGACCTTCGCCCAGCGCGGCGGCCAACTGGTCATCCATGGCGCCGCGGTCTCCGACCTGGACTACTTCTCCCGTACGTACGACCTGGTCATGGTGTCGGCCGGCAAGGGCGAGCTGGTCTCCATGTTCGGCCGGGACGCCGCCCGTTCCCCGTACGCGGAGCCGCAGCGCGCCCTCGCCGTCGCCTACGTCCACGGTCTGGGCCCGCGCCCCGAGCACCCCGACTACGACGCGGTGCGCTGCAATCTGGTCCCCGGCGTCGGCGAGCTCTTCGTCATGCCGACCCTCACCACCTCCGGCCGTGCGGACATCCTCTTCTGGGAGGGCATACCCGGCGGCCCGGTCGACGCCTTCAACGGCATCAAGGACCCCGCCGAACACCTCTCCCTGACCCTGGAACTCATGGAGAAGTTCGTGCCGTGGGAGTACGCCCGGGCCACCAAGGTCGAACTCACCGACGCCAACGGAACACTGTCCGGACGCTACGCCCCCACGGTCCGCAACCCGATCGGCCGCCTCCCCGGCGGCGGCCTGGTCCTGGGCGTCGCCGACGTGGTCGTCGCCAACGACCCGATCACCGGCCAGGGCTCCAACTCCGCCTCCAAGTGCGCGGCGGCGTACCTCGGCGCGATCCTCGAGCACGAGGACAAGGAGTTCGACGAGGCGTGGATGCGGTCCGCGTTCGACCGGTACTGGGACACGGCCCAGCACGTGACGAAGTGGACGAACGCCATGCTGGGCGTGCCGCCGGAGCACGTCCTCAACCTGCTCGGGGCCGGGGGGCAGATTCCGGCGGTGGCGCATCGTTTCGCCAACGGGTTCAACGACCCGGCGGACTTCGAGAACTTCTTCTATGAGCCGGAGAAGACGGAGGCGTACCTGGCTTCCGTGACCGGGCACTGAACCTGTCACTTCGGGTGCGGGGAGTCTGCGGCCGGCCGCGCGGTTCCCCGCGCCCTTGACGGGGCGCTCACCTTGGACCCCTCCCGAATGCTCGGGGGTGTGTAGCGGCGAAGGGGTTTGCCGTCCGGGTCCGGACGGACCGCGCCCAACAGCGGGTTGGTGGCGAGGGGGGAGACCTTGATCTTCGTCCCCGGCCTCGGGGCCTGCACGACCAGCCCGTCCCCCACGTACAGGGCGACGTGCGTGGCCTTGGGGAAGTAGAGGACCAGGTCCCCGGGGCGCAGCTTGCTCAGCGGAATGCGGGGCAGCTGGGCCCACTGCTCCTGGCTGGTGCGGGGGATGGGCCGTCCGGCGTGATCCCAGGCTTGCGAAGTGAGCCCCGAGCAGTCGTACGACATCGGCCCCACGGCCCCCCACTCGTACGGCTTTCCGAGCTGCTCCACGGCGTACCGCACCGCCTCCTCGCCCTCCCGCGACGGCGGCCGCGCACTGCTGAGAGCCCCCGAGGTCACGAGCTCCCGCTGTGCCGCGCTCACGCCCGACTTCTCCAGCCGGGCCATCTCGGCAAGCTGATCGGTGCTGAGTGAGGCGAGCAGCTCCTCGGCGCCCCTCAGCCGCCCCCGTACCTCGTCGCGCTCCCTCTTCTGCCGCTCGGCGAGGCCGAGTTGACCGTCGAGTGCCTTCCGCGCCTCCCGCGCCAGCCCATCGGCCCTCTTCTCCGTGCGCATCAGCCGGTCCACGGTCTCGACCCGCTGCCGCGCCAGCTGCCCGATCACATGGCCCTCGTCCAACGCGTGCTGCGGATCACGGGCGAGCAGCAGCCGTACGTACGACGAGATCTCACTGCTGTTCTGGTACTGCTGCCGGGCGAGCCGCCCCGCCGCATCGCGGCTGTCGAGCAGCGAGAGGCGGGCCTTGGCGAGGCCCCCGTCGAGCCGGGTGACCTCGTTCTTCTGCTTCTTCAGCTGTTCCGCCGTGACGTTGTACGTCTCGCTGGCGCGCTCGGCGTCCCGGTACAGCCGCTGAAGATCCGTCAGCAATTGAGCCACGGGCCGCCCTTGGGGCCCGGGATCCGGTACGGCCACCGCGGGCGCGGCCACGAACAACGCCCCCGTCGCCATCGCGGCCGTACAAGCCAGACGCAGAAGTCTTCCTGACACGTCATCACCTCCGGTGCCGGGGTGGTACCTCCACCTCGTATCGGAAGGATCGGGTCGGCGCATTCCGAGCGCGCGCTCGCCTGACCGGTTCGGCCCAAGAACCTCACTCGTCGGCGTGGGACTCCGGCGTGGCTCCCGCACTCTTGCCGCCGGGCTTGGACCAGGGCCACTTGGGCCCGCTTCTCGGGTCGCCGGAGGGGTCGTACTCGTACTTCCACGCCTGATGCAGCCCCAGTCGCTTGCTCACCCGCGCATGGACCCGCCGGTAGACGAGCACGGTCGGCGGCCCGCCGTCGGCATCCGGAACCGGAACCCGGTACACCTTCGGCGGGTGTCCGGTCAGACCGAGCAGGACGGGCAGTACACGCCCGTCCAGCGGGCCGCCCTCGAAGGGGGTGTCTTCGCTCTTCACGGCACCAGTGTCACAAACGCACCCGTCACAGCAGCCGAGCGGCATCACCGATCACCGGAAGAACCGCACGGGCCAGCCCGCCCAGGGCCCCTTCCCGCTCCTCCAGGACGAGCGCGGCCCGCACCACCGCGGCGGTCTGCGGATCACGTCCGGCACTGACCACGAGCATCGCCACGAACTGCTCCACGAGCCAGTCCCGCAGCTCGTCCAACGGCGGCTCCTTGCCACCGTCCAGCCAGCTCAGCGAGGCACCCTCCACCGCCGTGATCCACATCCGCACGGTCATCCGCAGCCGTCGCCCCGGATCCTTCACGCCCAGATGATCCAGAATGTGCTCTGCCGCCGCCCGCCGCACGCCGTCCACTATGGCCGTCGTCCTGGAGGTCTCGACGACACTGCCACCCTGAAGCAACGCGGTGAACCCGGCGTCGTGCTGGTCCACGAACGCCAGATATCGATCCAGTGCCCGGGCCAGCCGCTCGCTCAGCGGCCCCTCGGGGGGCTCCGCGAAACAGTGCTCCAGGTCCTCCGCGGCGGACCGCAGGGCAGCCTCGTACAGCTGCTGCTTGCCGCCCGGGAAGTACCGGTACACCAGAGGCCGCGACACGCCCGCCGCCTCCGCCACGTCATCGAGCGAGACCTCCTCGGGCGCCCGGTGCGCGAAGAGGGACAACGCCGCTTCGAGGAGCTGCGAGCGCCGCTCCTCGACACTCAGCCGACGGTATGCGGGGGTGGGAGCCTGCGAGGTCATATCGGCAGCGTAACGGCCAGGACACGAGCCCCATCCCAGCCGCGGCCGCGCGCGCACGGAAGGGGCCGTGGCGGTGCGTCGCAAGCCCGTCGCTTACGTTCGGATCGAGCAGCGGCTCCCTTGCCCGGCCCGCGTCTGATCCGGCGGCGACGGGCTCGACGCACCGCCACGGCCCGGACCCGCCACGGCCACGAGGCGTCCCGCCCTCAGGCCAGCAACCCCGACGCCTTCCACAGCCGCCGCCCGACCCCCCGCAGCACCCCGATGTCGTCCAGGAAGTCGGTCAGCCGCTTGGCCCCGGTCTGCATGACCTCCCGCCGGTGCCCGCTCGCCCGCACCTGCGCCACGGCCTCCCGCTGGTCGAGGCCGACGTTCGTGTAGACCTCGGGATTGACGAAGGCGACGGAGAAGACCCGGGCGAACTCCCCCGACGTCACCCGCGTGAACTCCTGCGACCACCGCGGCGCCGTCACCATCTGCCGCCGCAGCTCCTCCCGCGCGTACCGCACGTGCCGCGCCTCCTCCACCACGTGGATGCGTGTGACCCCCCGTACCAGGCTCTGCACCCGCTCGTCCGGAAAGGTCAGCCGCTGCATCCAGTCGAGGATCTCCTCGCCGAGCAGAGTCGCCGTGAAGGACCCGGGCGTGGTCGAGATGGTCTTGAAGACCCGCCCCAGGTTCAGATGCGTCCGGCTCACCGGGTAGTACGGCGTTCCTCCGTGCGAGATCAGCCGGGCGAACATCTTCGAGTGCCGGCACTCGTCCTCGATCTCGGTGAGCGCGTAGCGCACATGCGCACTCGTCGCCGCCTTGTCGTAAATGTGCCGCACCAGCAACTGCATCAGAATGATCTCGAACCAGATCCCCAGCGAAGCCAGCGCGGCGGCCTCGTGGTGCGAGAGCAGAACCCGCTGCTCCTCGCCCATCCGTTTCCACAGCGGGGTGTCGTACAGCGAGACCAGCTCCGGCGGCCAGAACCACTTGCCCTCCTCGAAGGGCGCGTCCCAGTCCAGCTCCTTGTCCGGGTCGAAGGAGTGCTTGGCGGAGGAGTCGAGCAGCCGCTCGGCGACCTGCTCCCGGTCCTTGAGCAGACCGAGCGCATCGCGCAGCACATCCACTTCGGTCACGGTCGTCATGGCTGTTCCCACCTCGTCGTACGGGATCCAGTACGGGACCCATCCGGGTTACCGGCGGTCACGACTTATGAGACTGCCTGTCAGCAAGCTCGTCAATCCCTTGCGCGCGACTTGTTGACGACACGTCTACCTCGTGTGAGCCTGCGAGGTATGCCGACGCACGAGCTGTACGCCAAGGACCCGGGAGACCCCCTCTGGCAGATACCGGCCTCAGGGGCGGCACGCTTCAGCTGGGAGTACGACGACGGCCGCGACCGACTCCTCGCCCTGTACCAGAAGGGCAAGGACAAACAGTGGGACGGCCAGAAGAGAATCGACTGGGACCTGGAGGTCGACCCCCACGACGCTCTCGGTACCCCCGACGAGTCGATGACCCTCTACGGGACCCCGTACTGGGCGAAGATGACCGACCGGGACAAGGGCGAGCTGCGCAAGCACTACGCGTCCTGGCAGTTCAGCCAGTTCCTGCACGGTGAGCAGGGGGCCATGGTCTGCGCGGCGCGCATCGTCGAGTCGGTCCCCGACCTCGACGCCAAGTTCTACTCGGCCACCCAGACGATGGACGAGGCCCGTCACGCCGAGATCTACGCCCGCTTCCTGCAGGAGAAGATCGGGATGCTCTACCCGATCAACGACAACCTGCAGTCGCTCCTCGGCGACACCCTCCGGGACTCCCGCTGGGACATGCCGTACCTCGGGATGCAGGTCCTCATAGAGGGCCTGGCCCTGGCGGCCTTCGGCATGATCAGGGACACCACCGACAAGCCCCTCCCCAAGCAGATCCTCGCGTACGTGATGCAGGACGAGGCCCGCCATGTCGCCTTCGGCCGGATGGCGCTGCGCGACCACTACACGCAACTCTCCGACACCGAACTCCGCGAACGCGAGGAATTCGTCATCGAGGGCTGCTACTTGATGCGGGACCGGCTGCGCGGCGTCGAGGTCCTGGAGAACTTCGGCATCCCGAAGGCCGAGGCCGAGGAATACAGCGAACAGTCCGAATTCCTGCGGCTCTTCCGCCAGTTGCTCTTCAGTCGCATCGTCCCGTGCGTCAAGGACATCGGCCTGTGGGGCGAACGCCTCCAGCGGGCGTACGTGGACATGGGCGTCTTCGAGATGGGCGACTCCAACCTCGATCTGCTGATGGCCCAGGACGAGGAGGTCGCCGAGCGGTTGGACGCGGAGCGGTTCGCGAGAGAGGAGAGGGAACGGGTGGCGGAGGTGGAGGAGATGATCGAGAAGGGCGAGGGCTCGTAGGACGAACCGCCAGAGACGGCCTGCCCGAACGCGCGTGCGCCGGCCCACTCGGACCGGCATGCTCACATCATGACATCCGCCCCGAACCCCCATTTCACACCACGCGCCCTGGCCCGCCGCAGTCTGGAGGGTCTGGCCCTGGGTGATGCCTTCGGCGAACGCTGGTTCCCCCTCTTTCGGGACCGCCCCCAGGCGTACGAGGAGATCCGCGCCCGGCGCACCCCCGAGGAACCGGACTGGCACTGGACGGACGACACGGCGATGGCACTCGGCATCTTCCGTGTCCTCGACGAACACGGCGAGATCCGGCAGCCGGAACTGGCCCAGGCCTTCGCCCTCGGCTACGACGCCGACCCGGCCCGGGGCTACGGCTACGGCATGCACCAACTGCTCCCGCGCCTTCTCCAGGAGCCGGACCGCTGGGCGGAACTGGCACGCGGACTCTTCGACGGCGAGGGCAGCCTCGGCAACGGCGCGGCCATGCGGGTGGCTCCGCTGGGCGCCTGGTTCCGGCGCGACCTGCGCCTGGTGATCGCACAGGCGACGCTGTCGGCGGAGGTGACCCACGCCCACCCGGAGGGCATCGCGGGCGCGGTGGCGGTGGCCGTCGCGGCGGCGTTGTCGACTCGTTGGGACCTGAATATCGGCACGGTCGTCGAGGCCACGCCCGACAGCGCTGTCCGCGAGGGGCTGCGGCGCGCCGCGGGACTCCCCTTCACCACCGAACCCTGGAAGGCCGCGGACATCCTCGGCAACGGCCAGCGCATCCGCGCCGACGACACCGTCCCCTTCGCCGTCTGGTGCGCCGCCCGCCACCCCGACGACCTGACCTCGGCCCTGTGGAGCACGGCGGAGGGCTTCGGCGACGTCGACACGACCTGCGCCATCACGGGCGGCATCGTGGGCGCCCGTACGGGAGTGGGGCACGTACCCGAGGAATGGCTGAGTCGCCGCGAGGCGGTACCCGGCGCCGCCTAGGCCGCGCCGGGCACCGCGTCAGTTGTTCCAGCTCTCGTCGTACGGGTCGTGCGGGGTCGGGACCGGTTTGGCCGCGGTGACGTCGAGGAACGGGATGCGGCCGTCGTTGACGGGGTCCTTGGTCTGCTTGGCGGTGTAGGTGCCGGTGACCTGGAGCCAGATGTCGGGCTGAAGGACGGGCGGGATGTGGCCGGTCAGGCCGATCTTGACCGGCTGGGCGTCGGCGGCACAGCAGTTGAGGGCCATCCGGACCAGGTACGGGGTGCCGTCCTTGGCGAGGGCGACGAAGCCGGTGACTTCGACCCGCCGGTGGGCCAGGGTGCGGCCGTGGTCGTAGGCGGCGCGGCCCGCGTAGTCGACGACGCCGAGCGGGAGCGGGTCGGTGGCCGGCAGGGACGGGTAGGCGAGGGGCGCCTGCAGGGCCGTACCGGCGTGCATGGCGCTGTAGGAGCCCAGCGCGGGCGGGGAGACCAGGATCAGGGCGAGGAGGGGGAGGACGAGGAGCCAGGCGACACGGGGTTCGCGGTGGACGTGCCCGTGCCCGTCGCCGCCTTCACTCCCACTCCCACCCCGCCGCTCGTACCAGACCGTCGCCACCGCCGCCGCGATCAGCACGACCCCGGCCGCCAGCAGCAACGGCCGCAACCCCGCCTTGACGTACCGCAGGTAGAGGTCGGTGAGCCCGGCGTGCAGGACCGCCGCGCCGACGAGGAACAGGACCGCCGCCTGTGCCTGCCGGTTCACAGCAGCACCGTCCCGACGAGGACCGAGCCGACGATGGCCAGGGCGAAGGTGGCGGGCGCGAACCGCAGGGCGAACCCGCGGCCGAACGTGCCCGCCTGCATGGCGAAGAGTTTCAGGTCGATCATCGGTCCCACCACGAGGAAGGCCAGCCGCGCGGTCAGCGAGAACTGGGTCAGCGAGGAGACGACGAACGCGTCGGCCTCGGAGCAGATGGAGAGCAGCACGGCGAGGATTGCGAGGGCGAGGATCGCCACCACCGGGTTGGCGGCCGCGGCGTGCAGCCAGGTCGCCGGTACGACGGCCTTCAGCGTGGCCGCCGCCATCGCCCCGATGACGAGGAACCCGCCGGCGTGCATCACGTCGTGCCGTACGGAATCCCAGAACGCGGCACCCTTGCCGAGCCCCTCGTGCGAGGGCCGGGCCGGCGGACGCATCCAGTCCGCCCGCCCCAGCCGCTGCCACAGCCACCCCATCACGCAGGCCACGAGCAGACTCGCCACGAACCGGGCGACGACCATCTCGGGGTTGCGGGGGAACGCGACGGCGGTGGCCGTCAGCACGATCGGGTTGATCGCGGGCGCCGACAGCAGGAACGCCAGCGCCGCCGCGGGCGTGACCCCCCGCCGTACCAGCGCCCCCGCCACCGGCACCGACGCGCACTCGCAGCCGGGCAGCACCGCGCCGGCCATCCCGGCGACCGGCACGGCCAGCGCGGGCCGCTTCGGCAGCGCCCGGGCGAAGAACGCCGGCGGCACGAACACCGCGATGGCCGCCGACAGCAGCACACCGAGGACGAGGAAGGGCAGCGCCTGGCAGACCACCGCGACGAACACGGTCATCCAGCTCTGCATCACCGGCGTCGACAGCGCCCGGCGGATCGGCCCCTGAGCCACCACCAGGACGAGCAGCAGCATGACCAGGACGAGCGGCGAGTTGAACTGCCAGCCCTGGGAAGCGCCCGCCTGTTTCCTCGGGCCGTCCGGTGCGGCCGCCTGCTTTTGTGGAGCATCCGGTGCGTCCGCGTCGCGGTGGTCGGCCCCGGGCGGGGCCGCTTTGGTGATGCTCACGGGCGAGGTACCTCCGGCAGGGCACGGGCTGGAATCTCGTGGGTGGGTTCCCCTCCCCATAAATACGCCCGTATCGGTACGTCCGTTCAGGCGGGGTCGCTCATTCCCGACGGGCGGCCCCGGCTCCCGTGTCAGAACCCGAGTACCGCCTCCATCACCGCCTTCGCGATCGGCGCCGCGTCCCCGCCCCCGCTGATGTCCCCGCGGTCGGCCGCCGCGTCCTCGACGACGACCGCGACCGCCACCGCGGGCTCCATCGTGCCGTCCGCCTGGGCCCAGGAGATGAACCAGGCGTACGGCATCCCCAGGTTGTCGATGCCGTGCTGGGCGGTCCCGGTCTTGCCGCCGACCGTCGCCCCGGGAATCGCGGCGTTGGCGCCGGTGCCCTCCGTCACCACGTCCGTCATCAGCTCGCGCATCCGCATGGCCGTCGCCGGGTTCATCGCCTGGTGGAGCGTGCGGGGACCGGTCGTCGACACCGTGCTGTCGCTCCGGGTGGTCGTCTTCTCCACCAGATAGGGCGTTTTGACGGACCCGCCGCCCGCGACGGCCGCCGAGATCATCGCCATCTGGAGGGGAGTGGCCCGGGTGTTGAACTGACCGATGGAGGAGAGCGCGAGCTGCGCCTTGTCGAGTGTCGTGTCGAAGTTGCTGGGGGCGACGGAGAAGGGGATCCGCAGACGGTCGTTGAAACCGAAGTCCTCCGCCGTGCGGGTCATGTCGCTGAGCCCCACGTCCACGCCCAGCTTGGCGAAGACCGTGTTGCAGGACCACTCGAAGGCGTACCGCAGCGAGGCGTCCTCACAGCCCTCGAGCTCGTTCGTCAGCCGGGTCGTGGTGCCGGGCAGCCGGTACGGGTCCGGGGAGGTGGTCGACGTGTCGAGGTCCGTCACCACCCCCGCGTCGAGGGCCGCCGCGGCCGTCACCACCTTGAACGTCGACCCGGGCGGATAGGTCTGCCGGATCGCCCGGTTGAGCATCGGTTTGTCCGCCGCCCCGTTCAGCCGCTCCCAGGCGTGCTTGACCGCCGTGCCCGTCCCGGACAGCTCCCCGGGGTCGTACGACGGGGTGGAGACCAGTGCGAGGATCCTGCCGGTGGACGGCTCGACGGCGGCCACCGCTCCGCGCCGGGAACCCAGACCCTGGTACGCCGCGCGCTGTGCGGCGGGGTTGATCGTCGTGACCACCTTGCCGGCGGGGTTCTGGGCGCGGGTGGCGTCGTTCCACAGGGGGAACGGCGAGAGCAGCGGGTCGCTGCCGGAGAGGATGCCGTCCTGCGAGTTCTCCAGGAACGTCGTCCCGTACACCTGCGAGGCGAAGCCGGTCACGGGCGCGTACAACGGGCCGTCCGTGTAGGTCCGTTCGTAGCGGAGTTGCTGGCCGCTGTCCCTGGAGCCGGTGACCGTCCGGCCGCCGACGAGGATGTCACCGCGCGGCTGGCCGTAACGGGCGATCGTCTGACGGCGGTTGGCCGGGTTGTCGTCGTACGCCCCGGCCTGGAAGACCTGGATGCGGGTGGCGTTGACGAGGAGGGCCACCAGCAGCACGGCGCAGAGAGCGGCGGCCCGGCGGATGTACTTGGTCATGGCGCCGCCGTCCCGTCGTACTGGCTGCGTGCCGAGTCACTGACGTGGATCAGCAGCGCGACGATGATCCAGTTGGTGACGACCGAGGAGCCGCCCTGGGCGAGGAACGGCATCGCCATCCCCGTCAGCGGGATCAGACCGGTCACACCGCCCGCGATCACGAAGGCCTGGAGCGCCACGATCGAGGCGAGGCCGATGGCGAGGAGCCGTCCGAAGGGGTCGCGCAGGGCGAGGCCGGCGCGGTAGCCGCGCTCCACGAGGAGGCCGTAGAGAAGGAAGATCGCGCAGAGTCCGAAGAGGCCCAGTTCCTCGCCCGCGGTGGCCAGGATGAAGTCCGACTTGGCGGCGAATCCGATGAGGATGGAGTGGCCGAGCCCGAGGCCGGTGCCCAGCATCCCGCCCGCGGCGAACGCGAACAGGGACTGGGCGAGCTGGTTCGGCCCCTGGCCCGCCTCGATCGTCGCGAAGGGATGCAGCCAGTCCTGCACCCGGCTGTGGACGTGCGGTTCCAGCCGGCCGACGGCCACCGCACCCACACAGGCGAGCAGCAGGCCCACGGCGATCCAGCCGGTGCGGCCGGTGGCGACGTACAGCATGATCACGAAGAGGCCGAAGAACAGCAGCGAGGTGCCGAGGTCCCGCTCCAGGACCAGGACCAGCACACTCAGCAGCCAGACCGCGACGATCGGGCCGAGGATCCGGCCGGTGGGGAGCTGGAGCCGCTTGAACCGCCAGACGGGGCGGCCCGCGTAGGCGAGCGCGTTGCGGTTGGCCGCGAGGTATCCGGCGAAGAAGACCGCGAGCAGCATCTTCGCGAACTCGCCCGGCTGGATGGAGAACCCGGCGATCCGGATCCAGATCCGGGCGCCGTTCACGGCGGGGAAGAAGATGGGCAGGACCAGCAGGCCCAACGCCGTGACGACCGAGACGTAGGTGTAGCGCTGCAGGACGCGATGGTCGCGCAGGAAGAGGACGACCGCGATGAAGAGCGAGACGCCGAGCGTCGACCAGATGAGCTGGACGGGGGCGGCCCGGTCGCCCGGGGTCTCCAGGTCCAGGCGGTAGATCAGCACCAGGCCCAGGCCGTTGAGCAGGACGGCGATGGGCAGCAGCAGCGGATCGGCGTACGGAGCCCGCAGCCGCACCGCGAGATGCGCGAGGAGTGCGAGCACGCCGAGCCCGGCGCCGTAGACCGCGGCGCCGGGCGGGAGGGTGCCGTGCCGTGCGTATCCGACCGCGCAGTAGCCGAACACGGACAGCAGAAGGGCCATGACGATCAGGGTGAACTCGATGCCACGGCGCCGGGGCAGGCGGACAGCTGGGGTGGGCGGGTCCGCTGCCACGGTCGTTCCCCGCGTACCGGGAATTCCGGGCATTCCGGGCTGAATCATGTCCGGAACGTAGCAAGCGGTGAACCTGATGTCCCGTTAGGTGGTGTCAAACGGGCCGATCCGGTGGACGCGACCCGGCGTCAGCACCAGCGCGGGGACGGGCCGAGGTTGTCGATGTGCTGCGCCGAGCCCCAGGACCAGGTGCCGTCGGTGATCAGGTACCAGATCGGGTTGCCGCCGACGCGCTCGCCCCTGGTCTTGCAGAAGATGTGGACCCGCTCGCCGAACGGCGCGATACGGATGATCCGGCTGCGTCGGTCGGGCCGGTTGTGCAGCGCGAGGCCGTTGCGGGAGATGATCCGGCCCTCGAAGCGGCGGTGGTCGTCGAACCGTCCGTCGTGCGGGTCGTCGAAGCGGTCGTCGCCCAGACCGTCGTCGTCGAAGTAGGGGTCGTCGCCGTTGTCCCAGTCGAGGTCGTCCCACTCGCGGCTGTCCCAGTCGCGGACGGAGCTCCCGAAGTCGTCGGCGATGCCGGGTCCGGTGCCCGCGATCGCGGTGGGCTTGCCGGCGGCGAGGGCGGGTCCGGCGCCCGCGGCCGCGATGAGCGTGCCGGCGGCGAGCACCATCCCGGTGCGGGCAAGGGTGTGGCGCAGGGACATGGGGGCTCCTCCGGAAATGTGACTTATCTGACTGATCGCCACATTAGGAGTGCGCTGGGATACGCGCAGGCCGCACTGCGCCATCGGGGACGCGAGGACGCTCAGCGTGCCCCGGTCGGCCCTTCCCCACCGCTCGGTCCGGGCGCGCCCCGCTCGTCCTGAGGAAGCGTCAGCGTCGCGATCGCACCGCCCCCGGGAGCGGTGGCGAAGACCAGCCGCGCGCCCAGCACCTCCGCCTGGCCGAGCGCGATCGTCAGCCCCAGCCCATGTCCCTTCGAACCGCCCTCCGTACGGAACCGCTGCGGCCCGTGCTCCAGCAGGTACTCCGGATAGCCGCCGCCGTGGTCCCGCACCGTCACCACCGGGCCGTCGACGGTCAGCACCACCGGGCCCGCCCCGTGCTTGTGCGCGTTGGCCACCAGATTGCCGAGCACCCGCTCCAGACGGCGCCGGTCGGTCTCCACCCGGGCGTCACGCACGACCCGCACCTCGGTCTCGGTGCCCGACGCCCGCACCACCCGCTCGGCCAGCGGGGCCAGCGGCTCCGAGTCCAGCTCCAGCAGCTCCCGCCCGGCGTCCAGCCGGGAGATCTCCAGCAGGTCCTCGGTGAGCGTCCGCAGCGTGGCCACGCGGTCGCGGACCAGCTCCGTCGGCCGGCCCGGCGGCAGCAGCTCCGCCGCCGCGTGCAGCCCGGTCAGCGGGGTGCGCAGCTCATGCGCCACGTCCGCGGTGAAGCGCTGCTCGCTCATCAGCTTGCTCTGCAGCGAGGACGCCATCGTGTCGAGGGCCCCGGCGACCGCGGCCACCTCGTCCTGGGGGCCCGCCGGGTACCGCGTACGGCGGTCCACGGCCGTACGGGGATCGTTGACGCGCGCGTCCAGGTCGCCCGCGCTGATCCGCCGGGCCACCTGCGCCGTCGCGTGCAGCCGACGGGTCACCCGCGTCACCGCGAACACTCCCACCAGCAGCGTCGCGCCGATCGCCAGCGCCGAGGACCACACGATCGACCGGTCCAGGGCGTCGATGGCGTGCGCGCCCTGCGAGTAGTCGAACTGCACGGCGAGCGCCCGGCCGCCGCTCGCGGGTCCGGCCGCCCACATGGTGGGGTGCGGGTCGTTCTCCCCGACCATCGTGCCGCGGTGCCCGTCCGTAGCCAGCTCGCGCAGCGGCGCCGGCAGCCCCGGGAGATCCACCCCCGCGCCCGGCGGCAGCCGGTCGCCCGCCTCGTAGTCCGCCGTCACCTCCGCCAGCCGGTCGAGCGCTCGGCCGCGGGCCTCGCCGACGGTCTGGTTGGTCACCGAGACATGCACCAGCACGCCGAGCAGAGCGGCGAGACCGCAGCACATCACCGTGATGAAGGCGGCGGCCTTCCAGGTGAGCGTGGCGGCCCAGTGGGGGAGACGGCGGGGCGGCCGGAGACGGCTCGGGGGCAGCCTCATGGGGCGCTCGCGGCGCTCGACGGCGTGGGGGAGGCGGAGGGGGAGGCCGACGGCGAGGCCGCGGGAGAGGCTGAGGGCGAGACCGGCGGGGCGGGGGGCGCCGAGGGGACGGGCGCGACGGTGCCGCGCCTGGTGGGCCTGCGCGTGCCCACGCGGAGGATCTCGTCCCGGGTCGCCAGCATCGCGTGCTGGTGCGGGTCCCAGGTCCACACCGTGCGGTACTCGTAGCCCGGCAGGGTCGAGGGCGAGCGGATGATCACGTCACGGCCCGCGACCTCGACGCTGATCGTGCTGTCCGCGGTGCCCATGATCTGGACCAGCTTGTGGTGCTCGAAGGTGTACACACGCACCGCCAGCTGATTCTGCGGAAAGCGGATGCCGAGCACCAGGTCGTCCTTCCGGTCACCCGTGAGATCACGGTAGTACGCCTGGAGGATCGGGCACTTCCCGCCGAGCGTGTCCTTGCCGGTGCAGTACCTGAGCTGCTGGGCCGTCTCACGGTACGGGCCGTGGACGGCGCTGTACTCGTCCGGGTGGCGGCCGACCTCGGCACGGAACACGGCGATCGGGTCCACCTTGTGGATGTCGTCGCCCGGCGCCGTGATGCCCGTGACCGTCTCGGTGTCCGCCTCGCCGTAGTCGAGGGCGGCCGTCGACGCGGGCGGCAGCTCGGGCCAGAGCCGGGCCGGGCCGACGGCGGTGGGCGTCGCCCCCGCGCCCCGCAGGGCGCCGGAGTCGCCACAGCCCGCCATGGCCGCCGCCAGCAGGGCGACGAGGGCTGCGAGCACGAGGCGGCTGGGCCGGATGGGGGTCACTGCTCTCCTGCGTCCGGGCCGGCCTCGATCCGGGGCCAGGGGGACGGCTCGGTGCGCGAGGTCGGCGTGAAATCGACGAAACCGACGGCCTACACCATATTCGTAGGGAAGTCCTTTTTGTTTGCGGGTGGGGTCGATGGGGCTGGTGAGGGTGTGAGGCCGTGGGCTACCGGACGTGCGGGCGACGCAAGAGGAGGGCTACTCCGCCAGCTCCTCCAGGAGGCGGGCCGTGGGCAGACCGGCGCGCAGGTACTCCACGAACAGTTCGTTGTGCAGGGCCCAGGGCGAGCGGCGGCTCCGGATCAGCCGGATCGCCTCGTCGGAGCTGTGTCCCGCGAGGACCAGCGCGTGCGCGATCACGAGCCCCGAGCGGTTGTAGCCGTGATAGCAGCGGACCAGGACCCGGCGCCCGTCCTCCAGCGCGTCGTCCGCGGCCCGCGCGAGCCGGATCACCCCCGCGAGCTGTGTCCCGTCCAGGGGACCGTCGGGAATCGGCCACACATGGTGCTCGACGCCCGGGTCGGGGCCGTGCCCCGGCAGCCGCAGCAGCGTCAGGACCAGGTCGAACTCATCCCTCACGACCGCGAATTCCGGCTCGCCGGTACGCCCCGCGAACGCGTGTCCGCCCATCCACAGGCCAGGCACGATCTCGCTCCACGGGCTGTCCGGAGCGGGCACATCGGGTTGCTTTCTGCGAGTCCGCAACAGCGCCTCCCACAACTCCCCCAACTGCTCACAAAGGTAACCGGGTTCTTGCCCCTGGAGCACCCCGCCTGTTCCCATGGGCATGGGGTGATGGTGCATGAACGGACTGCGCGTCATACCGACCTGGCGCCACGGGCAGGAGCGCCTGTACGTGTGCCTGACCGACGGGAGGAACGTCGCCTGGTACGACCGTGAGGCAGCCCGCGTCAATCTGCTCAGCGAGGAGCGGCGAGAGGACGTGCTCGACGCGCTCGGCCCGTTCCTGACCGGCCCTGTGACGGTGGGGCCCCCACCGGTCCCGACCCCCGCGGAACTGGCCCGGCTGACCCTCCACCCGGACGACGACCTCGCGCCGAACCGGCCCGGCGAGGCGCTGATGATCGACCTCGACCGCGACCCGGGACCGGCGCGCCGCCTGCGGCCCGACCCGCGACGCCGTGCGCTCGCCGCCGAGCAGGCGGTCGGGGAGGCACTGGACCATCTGGAGGGCGCGGGCTGGCACACCCTCCACTCCATCCCGCTCCCTGGCGGCGACCGCGTCCACCACTTGCTGATCGGCCCCGGCGGCATCTTCGCCCTGCGCTCCCTGTACGCCCGCAAGCAGCGGGTTCTCGTCACCGACCCCATGGTGACCGTCGGCCGCCGGGAGTCGTATCCGCTTCTGCGCCGGGTTCGTGCCGACGCCGACCGGGCCTCGTACGCGCTGACCGCCGAGGTGCACGCCGTCCTGGCCGTGGCCGGCCCCGCCGACCTCGATGTCCTCGCCCCCCTCCGCGAGGTCCGCGTCCTCCAGGACACCGACCTGTCCTCGTTGGCCGGCCTCGGGGGTGTCCTGAAGCCGGCGGACGTGGAGGCACTCCACGCGATGGCCCGCGACCGCCACACATGGCTACGAACGTGACCCCGTAGACCCCGGAGATCCCTGTCTGCCGGTATGCGTTCGGCTGCGGGTGGGTGGGGGCTGGTCGCGCAGTTCCCCGCGCCCCTGAAGACCCCCCGCGGGGGTCCACGGGGCGCAGCGCCCCTGGCGGGGGCGAGGGACTGGCCGGTCAGGGGGACGGGGTGAGGAGGGGGGAGAGCAGGTCGCCGTGTCGGCGCAGGCGCGGAGCGATGTCGTCGGCGTGGAACACGAGCCGGGACGGGTCGCCGCAGGACGCGACCTCGTCCCAGGTGACGGGGGCGGACACGGTGGGCGCGGACCGCGCACGCAACGTGTACGGCGTGGCCGTGGTCTTCCGCGCGGCGTTCTGACTGTGGTCGACGAACACCTTCCCGGGCCGCAGACTCTTGGTCATCCGGTGGGTGACGAGCGCCGGCAACGCCCGCTCCGCCTCCACGGCCAGCTCCTTCGCGTACGCGCTGACATCCGAGGACGGCATCCGCACCACCGTCGCCAGCAGATGCAGCCCCTTCGACCCGGACGTCTTCGCGTACGCCTCGATCCCGTCCGCAGCCAGCCGCTCCCGCAGCCACAACGCGACCTCGCAGCACTCGACGACCGTCGCCGGCGCCCCCGGGTCGAGGTCGAACACGAGCCGGTCGGCCAGACCGGGCGCGTCCACCTGCCACTGCGGCGTGTGGAACTCGGTGACGAGGTTCGCCGCCCACATCAGCGAGGGGAGGTCCTGGACCAGGACCATCCGGGCGGGGCCCTCCGTCCGGGGGACCTCGGCGGTCCGGACCCAGTCGGGGGTGCCGGGCGGCACGTTCTTGGTGAAGAAGACCTCTCCGTCCGGCCCGTCCGGGTAGCGGAGGAAGGACACAGGCCGGTCGTGGAGGTGCGCCAGCAGGGGGTTTGCGACCGTCGCGTAGTAGTGCAGGACCTCACCCTTGGTGAAACCCGTCGCGGGGTACAGCACCTTGTCCAGATTGGTGAGCGCGAGCCGCCGCCCCTCCACTTCCGTGATCGGCGTCATACGACGAGAGTCGCATGAAACAGCCATCAAGGCGCCCATATCGCCCCGCCGCCCCTTTGCGGATGTGAGGTCGCGCACACCCGTCTAGCCTGGCTTTCAACCGCACCCCGCGAGCCCGTGTCAGCAAGAGAACCCGCGTCAGCAGGAACCACCAGGAAGGTGCCGCACGTGCGATCCATCTGGAACGGCGCCATCTCCTTCGGCCTGGTCAGCATCCCGATCAAGGTCGTGAACGCGACGGAGAGCCACTCGATCTCCTTCCGCCAGATCCACCTGGACGACGGCGGCCGCATCCGGTACCGCAAGTTCTGCGAACTGGAGGACCGCGAGGTCACCACCGGTGAGATCGGCAAGGCGTACGAGGACGCGGACGGCACGCTGATCCCGATCACCGACGAGGACCTGGCCGCGCTGCCGATCCCCACCGCGAGGACGATCGAGATCGTGGCGTTCGTGCCGGCCGAGCGGATCGACCCGCTCCAGATGGACACGGCGTACTACCTGGCCGCGAACGGCGTCCCCGCCACCAAGCCGTACGTCCTGCTGCGCGAGGCGCTCAAGCGCAGCCAGAAGGTCGCCGTCGCGAAGTTCGCGCTGCGCGGACGGGAGCGGCTCGGCATGCTGCGTGTGGTGGACGACGTGATCGCCATGCACGGGCTGCTGTGGCCGGACGAGATCCGGTCCACCCAGGAGGTCGCCCCGGACGCGACCGTGACCGTACGGGACAAGGAACTCGACCTGGCCGACGCCCTCATGGACACCCTCGGCGAGGTCGAGCTCACCGAACTGCACGACGACTACCGCGAGGCCGTCGAGGAACTCGTCGCCGCCAAGGCCTCCGGTGAACTCCCGGCCGCGCCCCCCGCCGGGGAGCGGGCCGGCGGCAAGGTGCTCGACCTGATGGCCGCCCTGGAGAAGAGCGTGCGCGCGGCCAAGGTGTCCCGGGGTGAGGAGACGGGCGAGGAGACCGGGGCGCGGACCGGCGGAGCCGCCGAGGTCACCCCGCTGCCCTCCCGCAGGTCGGCCCGTACGGCGCCCAAGGAGGTCGGCGGGAAGAAGTCCACGTCGACCGCGAAGAAGACGGCGCCGAAGAAGACGGCCGCGAAGTCCACGGCGAAGTCGACGGGCCAGGCGGCCGGCAAGACGACGGCCACCAAGTCCACCGCGAAGAAGACGGCGGCCAAGAAGACGACCGCCAAGAAGGCGACGGGGAAGAAGACGGCCGCGAAGAAGGCCACCCCGCGGGGGCGCGCCTCGGCCTGACCGCCCCGGAGCACCCACGGGACCCGGGGGACACCCCCGTAGCCCCGTCACCTCGTCCGGCTCACCCCGTACGCCGCAGGGCGAGCACCGCGTTGTGCCCGCCGAACCCGAACGAGTTGCTCAGGGCGAGGTCGCCGAGCGCGGGCAGCCGGCGGGGGCTCTTGGTCACCACGTCCAGGTCGATCGCGTCGTCCTGGTCGTCGCAGCCGATGGTGGGCGGGATGAGGCCGTGGTGGAGGGTGAGCACCGTGGCGACGGCCTCCACACCGCCGGCGGCTCCCTGGAGATGGCCGAGGTGGCCCTTCAGCGCGGTCACGGGCACGCTCCGGCCGAGCACGGCGCGCAGCGCGCTCGCCTCGGCGAGGTCGCCGTCGACGGTGGCGGTGGCATGGGCGTTGACGTGGATGACGTCCACGACATGGGCACCGGCGTCGTGGACGGCCCGGCGCAGGGCCAGTGCCACGCCGCTGCCGGACGGGTCGGGCGCGGCCATGTGGTGGGCGTCGGCGGACAGCCCCCAGCCCGCGGCCTCGCAGTAGATGCGCGCGCCGCGTGCCCGGGCGTGCTCCTCGGCCTCCAGGAGCAGGAAACCCGCGCCCTCGCCGTTCACGAAGCCGTCGCGGTCGCTGGCGAACGGCCGGGAGGGGCTGGTGGATCCGAGCTCGTGGGTGGAGAGCGCGCGCATGGCGGCGAACGAGGCCATGATCGCGGGAGTGACGACGGCTTCGGCGCCCCCGGCGAGGGCGACGTCCACGCGGCCGTACCGGATGCGGTCGATGGCCTGTCCGATGGCCTCGGTGCCGGAGGCGCACGCGCTGGTCACGGTGCGGGCCTCGCCGGTGATGTGCAGCGCCAGCGACACCTGGGAGGCGGCCTGCGAGGGCACGGTCATCGGTGTGGTGAGCGGGGAGACCGCGCGTGGGCCCTTGTCCCGCAGCTTGCGGTCGCCGCCGACGAGCACGGAGGCGTCACCGAGGATGGCCCCGACCGAGACGCCGACCCGCTCGGGCGCCAGCCCGCTCTCCGTGGTGCCGGCCGGGTCCAACCCGGCGTCCTGCCAGGCCTCCCGGGCGGCGAGCACCGCGAACTGGGCGGACCGGTTCATCCGCCGCGCCTGTGGCCGGGGCAGCAGTCCGACGGGGTCCACGGGCACGCTGCCCGCGATCCGCACGGGCAGTTCGGCGAACTCCTCGCCCTCCAACTCGCTTATCCCGCACCGGCCCTCGACCAGGCCCCGCCACAGCTCCTCGACCCCGACACCGAGCGGCGTCACGGCACCGAGCCCGGTGACGACGACCCGGCGGGGTGCGTACACCTCGGCGGCCCGACGCGGGCGCGGGTGATGCCGTACGACATGTCCTTTTTTTGAGGCCTGTTCGGCCAAGTCCCGCAGTTCCTCGTCGGGGACGGGAGCCTCGGCCCGGCGGTCCAGGTCCCGGTGCCAGTGACCCCACCTGCGGGTGTACGACTCCTCGACGGCCCGGGGGTCCACGGCGCGCAGTGAGGTGATGCGGTCGCCGTCCCGGAATTCCACAGGGCCGAGGTCGGTGGAGGTGATCTCGGGAATTGCCCTGACATCCATTCGGTGCCAGGCCGTGGTCACTTGGTGGCCGCGTTCGAATACCTCGTCGTGATCAATTCCGCCGAGCGGTGGCCGCAATGTCAGGCGAATGGTGTGGGGAGTCTCGGGCAGAGTGTGCATCACCACGTACCAGGTGTTCTTCGCCACATCCTGTTCGGAGAGGGCGACCAGATCACCGGGGATCACTTCGGCGACGGTGACGGCGTGGGGCTGTACGGGAACGTCGGACGAACGGTGCATGGGGAGCGATTGCTTTCTGTGGGGATTTCAGTCCCCAACTTTCGGTGACAAAGTAGGAATTGCCTAGATGTCCCCATCACATAGTGGGCAACGTCACCGAAAACAGTGATCAGTATTTCGCTCCTGTACCTCCCATACCGCGCCTGGTCGGACAACCGAATCCCGTGGCCGCCGAGTTCGTCGAAGTACCGCCCCGGTGTGGGCGGCCCGGGCCGCGAAGCCCGGTGCCGCCCACCGGCACCGATCGGACGCCGCATCGCGAGGCGACCCGACCCGAAGACGGGCCTAGGTCTTACGGTCCTGGAGCTGAGGGCGTTGGTTTTTGCTGCGCTCGCCGTTCTCGAGGTCGACCGCCCGGCCCCACCGTGTCGGTGGCGTGGGGGAGGGCGCCCAGGAATCGGCGGCGATCTCGCGGGAGTTGAGCACGTCGTCGCCGTAGAGATCCCGCAGCCAGCTGGCCTGGTAGATGGTGTCGAGGTAGCGCTCGCCGAGGTCCGGACCGATGGCCACCGCGGTGAGTTCGCGTGCGTCGTGCCGGTTCAACCAGTCCGTCGCGCCGCTGACCACCGTGCCGGTGGAGCCGCCGAACACGAATCCGCGTCTGGCCAGCCGGTGGCAGGTACGGACGGTGTCTCTCTCCTCGACCCGTATCACTTCGTCCACATAGGACTCGTCGAGCAACGGCGGGCGCATGCTCATCCCGAGGCCGGGAATCATCCGGCGGCCGGGCGGCCCACCGAAGGACACCGAGCCCACGCTGTCCACCGCGACGACCCGCACCGGCCGGTGCCACTCCCGGAAGAAGCGCGCGCAGCCCATCAGGGTGCCGGTGGTGCCGGCCCCGACGAACAGCACGTCCAGCTGCGGGAACTGACGGGCGATCTCCGGCGCCGTCCTGCGGTAGTGCGCCTTCCAGTTGCTCGGATTGGTGTACTGGCTGAGCCACACGTACCGGGGGTCGGAGGCGCACAGCGTACGTACGTACTCGATCCGCGCGCCGAGATAGCCGCCGTTGCTCTCCTGCTGACCGGCGATCATGTGCACCTGGCTGCCCAGGGCCTCCATCATCATCCGGGTCGACAGGTTGCCGCGGGAGTCCGTCACGCACAGGAACCGGTAACCCTTGCTCGCCGCGATCATGCTCAACGCCACGCCGAGGTTCCCGGACGAGGACTCGACCAGAATCGAATCCGGCTTCAGAACTCCGTCCCGCTCGGCGGCCTCCACCATCTCGAGGGCGGCCTTCATCTTGATGGAGCCGGCGAAGTTGAAGCCCTCGCACTTCAGGAAGAGCGGGTGCCCGATGATCGCCCGGAGGTCGACATAGAGATCCTCTTCGTTGAAGGCCTGGGGAACGGAAATGACGGGCACGACGGTCTCCTCAATCTGGAGCAGAGCACTTTCGGAATGTCCGTCCGACCGTGGGCGGGCTTCTCGGTTCTGTGGGCGGGAGCCCGTGTCCACCCGAGTAGGACAGGGCCCTGCGTCAGGGGTCGCTGTCTTCCGCGGCCCGGGTTCGCGGCCGGCTCATCCGTACCGGCTCAGTTCGTGGAAGAAGTCGTCGACGACGTGCAGCTCTCCGCAGCGGGTCACTTCGTCGTAGACGTACTTGCCGACCGCGAGGTCGAGCACCCCGAGGCCGAAGGGCGAGAACACCACCGGCCGGTCCGTCGGCACGGTCACCCGCCCGGCCAGCACGTCGTCCAACGTGCCGTGCACGAAGTCCCGGTTGCCCGTGAGCTGCTCGGCCAGATGCGGCGAGGTGTCGGCCTTCAGGCAGTGCTCGACGTCGTCGACGATGTTGGTCGAGGCGAGCAGGATCTCCGGCGCGAGGTCGCGCAGCGACACATGCAGTACCACCGGATTGTGATCGAACCAAGACAAATCGCCGACGTGTGGCTGCCCGGCGACCGTGGCGAAGACCACCAGGTCGCTGTTGCGGATCAACTGCTCGGCGTTGTCGTGCACGGTGATCCGGCCGGTGGCGCCCGACTGCTCCAGGTAGCACCGGAAACCCGCCGCGCTGTCGGTGGACAGGTCGTGCACACCGATCTCGTCGAACGACCAGCCGGTGCCGACCAGGAACGTGTGGATGTACCGGGCGATCAGGCCCACCCCGAAGAAGCCGACCCGCGCCGGTCGCGGCCGTTCACGGCTGAGCCGGTCGGCGGCCGCGGCGGCCGACGCGGCCGTCCTGGTGGCGCTGATGATCGAGCTCTCCAGACAGGCGAACGGGTAGCCGGTGTCATGGTCGTTGAGGATCAGTACGGCCGAGGCCCTCGGGACACCCGCCTTCACGTTCTCCGGGAAGCTGGAGATCCACTTCAGGCCGTCCACCCGCACCTCCCCGCCGATCGAGGCGGGCAGCGCGATGATCCGGGAGGACGGGCGGTCGGGGAAGCGCAGGAAGTACGACGGTGGGTTCACCGAGTCACCGGCGCCGTGCACCCGGTAGGTGGCCTCGACCAACTCCACGATCTGCTTCTCGCGTCCGCGCAGCGCGCGCTGGACCTGGGCGCCGGGGATCACCGCGAACGGCGGCACGGTGATCGGCGCGGCCGGCGCGGGCTCCGATGCGGTGGAACGGATAGTGGTCATGACGCGGTCACCTCGACGGTCGGAGAGCAGTCGGTCAGAGGCACCGGGTCGGCCAGGGCGACGAGCACTTCGCGTGGTCCCTCGAAGGGCTCCCTGCTGTGCGCGGTGCGGATGTTGTCGACGAGCATCAGGTCGCCCGCCTGCCACGGCTCGCGTGCGGTGTGGGCCTCGTAGACGCTGTTGAGCAGTTCCACGACGTCCTCGCCGATCGGGTCGCCGTTGCCGAAGCGGGTGTTGAACGGCAGTCCGTCGGCCCCGTAGACGTCCATCAGGTACTCACGCACCTCGGGGGCCATCGTCCACTCGTTGAGGAACGCGATCTGGTTGAACCAGCAGCGGCGGCCGGTGACCGGGTGACGCACCACGGCGCTGCGGCGCTGTCGGGTGCGCAGCCCACCGTCCGCCTCCCACTCGAACGCGATCGCGTTGGCGCGGCAGTAGCTCTCGACGGCACCACGGTCCTCGGTGCCGAACGCCTCGGCCACGGACGCCCCGATCTCGTCGTTGTAGCTGCGGGTGAGCAGCCAGCCCTCGCGCTCGAAGCGTTCGGTCAACTCGGCGGGCAGCGCGTCGAGCACGGTCGGCGAGTCGGCGACCGCGGTCGCCCCTCCGTCGGTGGGCGCGCTCAGACAGGCGAACATCATCAGGCCGGGGAACTCGAGCGTGTAGCTCAGTTCGTGGTGCATGCACATCGGCTGGTTCGGCGGCCACTTCGTCGAGGAGTACACGCCGTCGGAGTAGGTCCGCCGGGGCGCGAAGACCTCCTTCTCGGTCATCAGACCGGAGGCGAGCTTCGAGAAGACGGCACCGGTCTCGGCCGCGTCGCGCAGCCCGAGGCCGCGGACCAGGACGCAGCCGTGCTCGGCGACGACGGCACGCAGTGCGTCCCGGTGCCCGGCTGCCCAGCTCGCCGCGCCACCGGTGGCCTTGGCCCGCAGGAGCGGAGGTCTGCCGGACTGCAGTTCCACGTCGACCATCGACGCCGTGGAAGTGGACGACATCTCGATTTCCTTTCCGTAGCCACTCAGTCGGTTGTCACTCGGTCAGTGACTCGGTCAGTCACTCGTCGGTCAGTGACTCGTCGGTCAGTGACTCGTCGGTCAGTGACTCGTCGGTCGGTCACTCGTCGGTTGTCACGAGTCAGTTGTCACTCAGGAAGGAGCGAACAGTTCGGCGGCGCGCAGAACGGCCCGTGCCGCTTCGGCCGGACGGGTGCGCGGGAAGTAGTGGCCGCCGTCGGCGAGCTCGTGCAGGTCGACCTGTTCGGCCAGGAGCTGCCAGTCGCGGTAGCGGTGCGGGTGGTCCGCCGTGCTCGGGTCGTCGGCGGCGACGACCACGGTGACCGGAGCGGACAGCTTCGGCGTCGGCGGGTGGTCCAGGAGGCCGGCGAAACAGCGGTGTGCGGACACGCAGTCGTGCCGGTAGGCGGCACCCACCTGCTCGGCGTGCCGCGCGTCCAGCTCGCCGAGTTCGGTGTACCCGCCGGCCGCGCTCAGCTTCGCGGCGATCTCGGCGTCGCTCAGTTCCGTCAGCTCGTCGATCGCGGCGCGCCGCCGGGCGGCGTCGCCGAGCAGTTGCGCGCCGAGGAACACCCGCTGGACGTCCACCCCGCGCTCCTGGAGCCTTCTGGCCGTCTCCACGGCCGGCGCGGCGCCCGAGGAGTGGCCCCACAGCAGGACCCTGGTCAGGCCTCGTCGGACGATCTCGTCGACGACCTGTTCGACCACCTCTGTCATCGGTGCGAACGGTTCACTGCCGGCTGCCACGTCATGACCGGGCAGCTCGACGGCGTAGACGGCGGGCCCGCCGGCCGGCAGTGCCCTGGCCAGCGGCTGGAAGTTCACCGCGTTGCCGCCGGCGTACGGGAAGCACACCAGGGCACCGGCCTGCGCATCGTCCGATTCCGACAGCGGGTGCAGCAGCCCGGGGCGCCGCTCGGACCTGCCGTCGACCAGCCCGGCCAGGTCGGCGAGGACCGGGTGACGCGTGACGTCCTTGAGGGACACCGCACGGTCCAGGGTGATCGCCAGCTTCACCGCCGACAGCGAGGTGCCGCCCCGGTCGAAGAAGTGGTCCCGCCGTCCGATCTGGTGCTGCGGGATGCCGAGCACCTTCGCCCACGCGGCCGCCAGCCGGTGTTCCGTCGGTGTGTTCGGCGCGTGGTAGTCGTCCTGGACGACGCCGAGTTCTCCGGCGAGCGTCTGCAGGGTCTTCCTGTCGATCTTGCTGTTGGCGGTCAGCGGCAGGCTTTCGCGCCAGTGGAAGGCCGACGGGACCATGTACTCGGGCAGCGACTCGCCGAGCCGGGCCGGCAGGACGTCGCCGTCGAGGGCCCGCGGGCCCGAGTAGAACGCCACCAGGTGCTTGCTCTGATCGGCCCGCTCGGCGACGACCACCGCGCCGTCACGCACCCCCGGCACCCGCAACAGGGTGTTCTCGATCTCGCCGATCTCGATCCGGAAGCCACGGATCTTGACCTGGGTGTCCCGGCGGCCCAGGAACTCCAGCTTGCCTCCGGGCTGCCAGCGGCCGTAGTCGCCGCCCCGGTAGAGCCGGGCCCCCTCACGGTGCGGATCGGCCAGATAGGCCTGCCGGGTGCGCTCGGGGTCGTTGATGTAGCCGCGGCCGACGCAGACGCCGGAGAACACGATCAGGCCGGGGGCGCCGAGCGGCACCGGGGTGAGGTGCTCGTCGACGACGTAGACGCGCACGTTGTTGACCGCGCGGCCGAGCAGGATGCGGTCCGGCGCCCGGTCCATGACCTCGTGGTTGGTGTCGTCCGAGGTCTCGGTGAGCCCGTAGGCGTTGACCAGCTTGATCCCGGGCTGGACGGCGAACCAGCGCTCCGTGAGCTCCTTCTTCAGCGCCTCGCCGGTGACCGACACACATCGCAGGTCCGGCAGCTCGCGGGGGTGCTGCCGCAGACAGGACACGACGACGTCCAGGTACGAGGGCACGACCTGGAGGACGGCGACCCGGCCTTCGACGATCTTGTCGACGAACCGCTGGACGTCCAGGATCACCTCCTGCTCCACCAGCAGGGTCCGCCCGCCGACCAGGAGTCCGGACACCAGTTGCCACAGCGAGATGTCGAAGCACTGGGGCGCGGTCTGCGCGACCACCTGTCCCTCGCCGAGCCCCAGGTCGTCGATCTTGGCGTAGAGGTGGTTGAGCATCCCCGCGTGCTCGCACATCGCGCCCTTCGGCTCACCCGTGGAGCCGGAGGTGAAGTAGATGTAGGCGAGTTGGTCCGGTGCGACGGGCACGCCCGGATCGTCGTCGGCGTGGTCCTCCGCGTAGGCGGCGTCGATGAAGACCTTCCCGATCCCGGGCAGGGACTCCAGGGCCTGGTCGAGGGTGGTGGTGCTGCCGTGTTCGGTCAGCACGAAGGCGCACTCGGCGCGAGTGAGCGTGGTGGCGATGCGGCCGGCCGGGAAATGCGGCTCGATGGGCAGGTACACGCCCCCGGCCTTGAAGACCGCCAGCACGGCGGCCGGCCAGTCCAGGTTGCGTTCGGTCACCACCGCGACCACGTCCTCCCGGCGCAGACCCCGCGCCAGCAGCGCGCGTGCCAGCCGGTTGGCCCGGGCGTTGAGCTCGCGGTAGGTCCACCGCCGTTCACCGTGTACGGCCGCGACGGCGTCCGGGTGTTCCCGCACCCTCTGTTCGAACAACTCGTGCATCCGGCGGTCCGGCAGGTCCCGGTGGGGTCCGGCGAGCCCTTCGAGCTGGAAGTGGAGTTCCTCGGCGGAGAGCAGGATCTGCCGTCCGTGCTCGGCATCCGGACCGACGGCGATCCGGGCGAGCGCGATGACGTGGTAACCGGCGATCCGGGCAGCGCAGTCCGCGTCGAGTACGTCGGTCCGGTACCGCAGCCGCAGCACGAGCCGACCGTCCCGCCACGAGAAGCCGACCCACAACACGGTGTCCTCGGCCAGGTCACCGCCCACACCGCCCGGATCGAACACGGCCTCGAAGGGCGGTTCGGTCAGGCCCAGTTCGCGCCTGAGGTCGTCGACCGGGAAGTCCTTGTGCGACAGCAGCTCCGACGCGGCCCGATGGGCGTTCAGCAGCAGCGTCCGCCATGTCGAGGGTTCGGTCGTCAGCCGGCAGGGTAACGGCCGGCCGCCGTCGGCGGGGACGTAGCCGGACACGACCTCGCGCTCACCGGACAGTGCTGCGAGGACCTTGGCGTGCGCGGCCAGCAGCACCGAGTCGAGCGGTACCGCCAGGTCCTGCGCCAGCCCGCGCAACGGTCCCGCGACATCCTCCGGGACCGTCGTCTCGTGGTCGGCGACGCCCGCCACCGGATGGGGCGTCCACCGCGGCATCGCGGTGAACCCACCGGCCACGAGCTGACCGCGCCAG
The DNA here is from genome assembly GCF_042959425.1 of Streptomyces sp. NPDC007896. Lineage (NCBI taxonomy): Bacteria > Bacillati > Actinomycetota > Actinomycetes > Kitasatosporales > Streptomycetaceae > Streptomyces > Streptomyces sp. NPDC007896. The sequence continues at coordinate 441,204 of NZ_JBIBKX010000004.1, forward strand.
AACTCCCGATCGGCTTCCACTTGCACTCTCATCGCATCTTCCCGTTCACTCACTGGACCTGCCGGCCGGGGCGGTCACGCTGTGCCTTGTACGCCAGTGCGGCAGGCTGATAGGGGGTGTCGCGCATCTCCGCCGCGGGATTTCCGCCCCACCGGGCGCGCTCCGGGACTTCCTCGCCCTTCATGAGGAAGGAGTCGGAGGCGAGTTCCGCGCCGTCGCCCATCGTCACGCCGTAGTGGACGTGGGCGCCGACACCGAGCGTGGAGCCGGCGCCGATCGTGCTGCGGTCGGACTTGAAGGTGCCGTCCTCCTGCGAGTGGCACTGGATCTTGCTTCCCGCATTGAGCGTGCAGTCGCTCCCGATGGTGGTGAGCATCCGCTCAGTCAGGTGGCAGCCGTCGTCGAAGACCCTGCTGCCGATCCGAACGCCCAGCATGCGCCAGATCAGGTTCTTGAAAGGGGTTCCGTTGAAGATGTTGAGGTAATTCTCGGGCACCTTCCAGAGGCGCTCGTGCCACCAGAAGTACGGTTCGTAGATGGAACACAACTGCGGTTGCAGCCCGCGGAATGCCATGATGCAGCGCTCCACCAGCACGAAGTAGACAGGCGTGAAAGCAAGGCTGAACACCAGGAACACGGCGATCAGTACCTGCCCGTAGGAGTCGTACAGATCGACGTCGGCGAGAGCGACCACCGTGAGGACGAAGAAGTAGATCCACCGCACAAGCAGGAAGAGGACCATCGAGCGCATGTTGTAACGGTTCTTCGCGGCGAGACTGCGACGGAACTCTTCGCCGTTGCGGAGATGGTCGAACCGGGAGTCGCGCTCGACCGACCGGGGAATCTCGAAGCACGGCGAGCCCAGCAGGCCCACCCCCTCGCGTACCTCGCCCTCGAGCGGAATCATCACCTTCGTCGCGAGGAGGCAGTTCTCGCCCGTCCTGGCCCCCGAGGGATAGGCGATGTTGTTCCCGATGAAGTTGCGTGGTCCGATCGAGGCCCTGGACACCCGGAAAGAGGAGCTCGAGTAGTCCGCGTTGACGATGGAGAGCCCGTCGGCGACCATCGTGCCGCTGCCGACGGAGCACAGATACGGGGTCTCGTGCTGCACTTCCGTGCCGAAATTTGACCCGGTCTGTTCGATCCGGGACAGGTCGTATCCGAGGCCGCGCAGATAGTAGACGATGTAGGAGCTGTCACCGAGCAGCCATTTGAAGAACTTGATGTTGGTCATGCGCCCGATCGCGCGGAGCGTCGAGTAGTGAAAGCCGTACAGCGGGTAGACCTTGTCCGGCTCGATGAACAGGTTCAGCAGGCGTGGAACGGTGAACAGCACGGCCACACCGAAGACGACGAAGCCGAAGAACAGCATGAAGGACAGGACCAGCGCGTCGCCGTAGAGACTCGGTGAGGTGAACCCCACCGAACCCGGGCCCAGCCGGTCGTGCAGCGCCGGAATCAGGTCCAACAGCACGTACGCGCCCCCGACCATCAGCGGCACGTAGAGGAAGAACACCTGAAGCAGCGTGACGAAACCGAAGCCGGCCCGGCGCAGTGTGCCGCACGCGGTCGGCTCGACCCTCACGTAGTCGTGCTCGGTGGGCTGTGCCGGGGATCCGTGCCACTGTTGGCCGTCCGGCACCGCCTGGCCGCTGTACAGCGTGGACGTGTGGCCGAGCTGCGCCCCGTCGCCCATCGACGTGTCGATGTCGAGCACGGTCTTCTCGCCGATGAACACGTCCCGGCCCAGGGTGACCCGGCCGGTCTGGATACGGCCGGCGTGCGCGCGGTAGCAGTGGAAGAACGAGTCCTTGCGGATCACCGTTCCGGCGCCGATCGTGAGCAGGTCGGGGCAGGCCGGAGTCTGGCGGGAGAGGATCGTGACCCCCTTGCCGATCCGGGCACCCAGGGCGCGCAGATACAGCACGTACAGGGGATTTCCGATGAAGAAAATCATCGGGTTGGCGTGAATGAGCGCCTTGACGGTCCAGAAGCGCAGATATGTCAGTCCCCAGATCGGAAACTCGCGCGGTTTCCACCGGCCGACGAGAATCCATTTGGCCACGATCGGGAAGGTGCACAGAGCGACGAATCCGATGGAGCCGAAGGCGAGCGATCGCAGGTAGATACCGATCGCGTTCGAGCCGGCGGACACCCATCCGTAGCCCCGGTCGGCGACAATTCCGGCGAGGAATGAATATCCCAGGAAGAACAAGAACTGAAGCGTTCCGCAGAGGACGTACCGCGCCGTCCCGGCCCGGGTCACCACCGTGGCCGGCACCGGAACCGACGACTCGGAGGGAAGCGGTTCGGCGTCCCCGAGCCCCGTCGCCAGGCTTCGGATCGTCGGGTGCCGGTAGATGTCCTTCATCGACGCCGAGGGGAGATCCGGACGCTTCCTGACCCGTGCGCAGAATTGGGCCATCACCAGTGAGTTGGCGCCGAGGTCGTCGAAGAAGTGACTCTCGACCGATACTCGTTCGACGTGGATGACGCCGGCCAACACCTCGGCGAGATCTCTCTCGATGTCGCTCTTCGGTCCGGTGTACCCACGCTTGTCGAGTGCGGATTCACCCGGACCAGGCGTCAGGACTTCGACGGACTTCTCCTCCATACGAGCTCCTTGAGGAACTTTCGAACGCCGCCTGGAAATACGGTCGACGCCCTGCACTCGCGCTTTTTGATGGCCGGAGCGAGTAATCCGGAAGCCATGAGGTCGGAATCTGTTGTCCGGTCACAAAACAGGTCCGGTCACAAGACCGTTGCCTCAGTCTTATCCGCCCACCCGGGGGGCTGCCACTCGAACCGGATCGTGTCGGTATGGCACTGTCCTTCGACGGCGTCAGGGGGTTCTCGCTGCTGACGCCCGACGCCCGCGGCACAGAGCGCTCGCCACCCGTTTTCACTCCTCTTCCACCATCCCGCCCGACGGCACGGCGACGAGTCGCGCAGGGGATTCGCCTTACTGCGTACGAGTGACGTGTACCTGATCCAGAAGGGCGAATGGACGCCGCCGAAGGAGTCGCGGACGCGGAGACCCTGGGGAGGCGGAGGGCTGCGGGGACGTGGAGGGCTGCGGGGACGTGAAGGAGAGGCGCGGCGCGCCGGCCGGGCCTCCAGTCGCTCACGCGCGCCGAGGGGAGGGCACAGGGGCGTCCACGAAGAGGACTGCCGCAGGCAACTCCCGGCACGCCTGAGCCGGAGGCGCCCACGCGGTCGCGTGGGCGCCTCCGGCTCAGGCGGGGACCCCGTTACTGCCCGGCAGGGGGCGCCGCGTGTCCCGACGGCGCCTTCTCCGTGCCAGGTACACGCACCAGGTCCACGTCGCTCGCGCGGACATAGGCGATCCGGTGGCCGAACTGGATCTCGTAGTACTCCTCGCGCCCCGTCACCACCAGGCTCGGGGCGTCGCTGAAGGTCGATCTGTCGATGTAGGAACCGACGGGCCGGGACTGCGCCACGTACCGCTGGCCCGCGAGAAGGGTGTACGGGAGCGGGGACTCGGACTGCTGCTCCACTCCCTCCGGGTAGGCCTCCTCCTCCGGGAGGGCACGCCCGAACACCGGGATCTCGCTCAAGCCCTCCTTCGGCGTCACGAACCGGCCGCTCGCGCCGACGGCCGTCGGATGGTTCTTCGGGTTCTTGAACCACGCCTTGTGGCCCAGGTACCAGATCGCCGTCCAGTCGCCACTGCGTCCGGCGACCGCGTAGGTCTGGCCGGCGGAGACCCGCGACCCCAGGTCGTTGACGTCCTCTGTGGAGTCCTCGCCATTGGGGCGCCGGCCCGGGTCCTGGATCAGTGGCGCGTGCTCGTTCGGCTCGGTGTGCAGGCGGACGGCGCTGGAGCCGTGCGGCGCGCACTTCACTCCGCTCTTGGTGCACCCCGTGAACAGCGGCTTGTGGGTGGCGAAGTCCGGCAGCACGGTCACCAGGTCGCTGTCGGGCCCGGCCGTGGCACGCAGGGGTGCGCCGAGGAGGTCGAAGTAGTGCCGCCAGTCCCAGAAGGGGCCGGGGTCGTCATGCATGTCGGGGATGCTGGAGGCGGTCGGCGACGCCACGTTGTCATGCCCGAAGATGTGCTGCCGGTCGAGCGGGATGTCGTACTTCTTCGCCAGGTAACGCACCAGTTTGGCCGAGGTCTGGTACATCTGCTCCGTGTACCAGGCGTCGGGCTGTCTGAGAAATCCCTCGTGCTCGATGCCGATCGAACGTGCGTTCACGAACTGGTTCCCGGAGTGCCAGGCCACGTCCTTGGTCCTGACGTGCTGGGTGACATGGCCGTCCTTGGAGCGGATCGAGTAGTGCCAGGACGCCTCCGTCGGATCCTGCACGGTCTGACGCATGGACGGCAGGTCCGCCTCCGTGTCGTGGATGACGATGTACTCGATCTTCTGGTCCCTGGGCCGGTCGGCCAGGTCGTGGTTGCCGTAGTCGCCGTTGTCGTCGTATTCGACGTACGGCGCGGCGAGCCAGTCGCAGGTCAGCTCCGCGGGGCACTCGACCTCCTTGGGCCGGCGTGCGGCCTCGGGGTGAGGGGCGCGGGGGCGCACGCTCGGGCTGGCGGGAAGGGTGATCTGCTGTCCGGAGTCGGTGGTGCGGTGCGCGCCCTTGCGGATCACCGCGAAGACGTTGTTCGCGTACTCCGCCGCCGACGCGGTGTCTCCCGTCCCCGGAAAGCGTGCCACCGCCTCCCACCAGTCCGCCGGGTTGGTGCTGAGCGGCTTGCCGAGTTGTCGTTGTGTCTCCGCGAGGAGCGCCGCACCTCCGCGTACGTTGGCCTCGGCATCGGTCCGCAGCCGCGCCACCGGGGCTCCGATCAGGCCGGCGGCCCGGCGCAGGTCCGCGGGCTGCGCGGAGCGTCCGCCCGGGGAGGCCACCCCGGGCGAGGCCGAGGGGCCCGCCGCGGCCGCGGGCGGCTGGGCACCTCCGCGATGCGTCTGCGACGGAGACGGTGTCGGGGACTTGTCCTTGGCCTTGACCTGGCGGGCGTCCACCAGATGCATCGGCCCATAACCGCCGACGACACTCGGGGTGCCCGGCCGGGCGTCCCATCTCGACTGCAGGTACGACACGCCCAGGAGCACACTGCGCGGCACGTGATACTCGTCCGCGGCGTCCGTGAAGACGTTCTGAAGATGCCGGTCGGCCGATGTCCCGCCGGCGCACGCCGCCGGGCCGGCCAACAGCGGCATCAGGAGCGCCGCGGAGGCGGTCATGCGGACTGTACGGCGTTGCTCACGTGGGGAGTTGGGGACACGGGGGGCGACACGTTTTCTCATCGCAAGGGTCTCCAATCATGCTCGTCGCAATCAGGACAAAGGAGTTGCCCTCTGCATCACCCCCCGTACGTTTCCGTGCCCGACACGCCCCGTCGCGCCAAGCGTCACTGGTGTGGCCCAGCCACCCGGCAGAGGCCACCCGGTCGGCGGCAGAACGTCCGCCCCGGCGGGGAGTCGGCGCGAGCGCGCCGTACCGCGCGGGAGTCCCGTCGTACGGGGCGCGCGGGAGCTCCGTCGTACGGGGCGCGCAGAAGTTCCGTCGTACGGGGCGCGCAGAAGCTCCGTCGTACGGGGGAGGTGACGGCTCAGTCCTGGACCGGGTCCACCTGCCAGTCGGGGTGTCCCGGCATGGGCGGGGTGTGGTCCCCATGCAGCCACGGCGTCAGGAACGGCTTCAGGTCCTCGCCCGCGACCTCGGACGCGAGCGCGACGAAGTCCTGGGTATCGGCGGCCCGGCCCTGGTACTTCGTCACCCAGGACCGCTCGATCCTGTCGAACGTCTTCTCGCCGACCTTCTCCCGGAGGGCGTAGAGCACGAGCGCGGAGCCGTCGTACCGCACCTTCTTGAACAGGGCTGCCTCGGTGCGGGGTTCGGCGGGCGCCCCGTCGTCGTGACGCCACTGGTCGTGCTGCTCGTACGCCGCCCGCATCGCGGACTCGACGCTGTCGCCGCCGTGCGCCTCGGAGTAGAGACGCTCGTAGAAGCGGGCGTGCCCCTCGCTCAGCCACAGGTCGGACCAACGCCGGATGGCCACGCTGTCGCCGGTCCACTGATGGGTCAGCTCGTGCACGAGGTCGCGCTCGGCGTCGACCCGGTCACCCCGCAGGTCGCCCTTCGGCACGAGGGACAGCGACTGTGTCTCCAGCGCCACCGGCAGGTCCGTGTCCCCGACCAGCACGCCATAGCGGCGAAAGGGGTACGGGCCGAGCCGCTGCTCCAGCCAGGCCAGGTGTTCGGGCGTGAGCGAGCGGTACGCCGCCGTGTCGGAGACCAGGTCACCGGGGACCACGTCCCGGACGGGCAGTCCGTGCGGACCGGTGCTCTCGACGAACGTGAACTTCCCGATCGCCATCTGCACCAGCTGCGCCGCGACCGGTTGTTCGGAGTCGTACGTCCACAGGACCCGTCCGTCGGGCCGCGGGGCACGGTCGACGAGCCGCCCGTTGGCCACCGCGCTGACACCCGGTGGAGTGGTGATGAGGAAGGTGACCGGCGCCCGCAGGCTCGGATGGTCGTTCGCCGGGAAGATCATCTTGGCCCCGTCGGGCTGCGGATAGAGCACGGTGCCGTCGGGCGTGGGCACCCAGCCGTAGTCCCCGATCGCGTCGCCGCGGTGCCGTCGCTGCGTCGGGTCGGCGGTGTAGGAGACCCGCACGGTGAACGCGCCGCCCTGGGGGATCGGCTTCGCGGGGGTGACGACGAGCTCGTCACCGTCGCGCACGGCCCTCGCCGGTACGTCGTCCACGGTGACCGAGTGCAGTGTGTTGCCCGCGAAGTCGAGGTCGAAGCGGGACAGGGCCTGCGTGGCGCTCGCGCTGATGGTCGTACTGGCGTCGAAGCGCGTCCTGGGCGCCCGCCAGTCGAAGGCGAGCGTGTAGCGGCGGACCGTGTACCCCCCGTTGCCGTCGAGCGGCAGCAGCGGGTCGCCGATACCCGGGGAGCCGGGGGAGGGGGCCGCGCCGGGTGATCCGGCGGAGCGGGTGGTGGTGGCGAGGGTGCCTGGGCGGGCGGGGGAGGGGTGGTCTCCGTGGGGGAGGGCACCGACGAGGACGACGGCACCGCCGATCCCGACGGCGCCGGTGAGGGCGAGGAGGAGGGCCGTACGGCGGGTATGGCGGGTACGGCGGGTATCGCGGGTATCGCGGGTATGGCGGGTATCGCGGGTACGGCGGGTACGGAGGCCTGGGAGACCACGGAGGCAGCGCAGGCCACGCAGGCCACGGAACTGATTCGGCTGCCGGGGGTCGTGGATCTCCATGGCCGCACTATGTCAGCAGGATCAACCCATAACCGCCTATTTCCTTGTACATCCCTGTGGGTCGGTCATCCCGCGCGGGTCCGCTCGAGCGGCGGACGGGTGTGCGAGTCGCGGAGCGGATGCGGATCGGATGCCGATCGGATGCGGATCGGACGGAAGTGGGGATCGCTCCCCATTTACATGCTAGCGTCGGGACGGGAAACGGGGATCGGTCCCCGTTAGTGGGGAGGGTGGACGTGGCGGATACGGCGCTGGTGTTGGGCGGGGGCGGCCTGACCGCGTACGCATGGCAGGTCGGCATGTTGGCGGGACTGGCCGACGCCGGGCTGGACCTCGGCGGTGCCGACGTGCTCGCCGGCACGTCGGCCGGCTCGCTGCTCGCCGTGGAACTGGCCGCAGGGGCGGCGCCCGCCGACTTGTACGAGGTACAGGTCGCCCGGAAGCGAGCCATGATGGAGGTGGACTTCACCTTCGTGATGACGGTCAAGTACCTGTGGGCCGCGCTCGGTTCGCGCGATCCGGCGACCGTGGTCAAGCGGCTGGGCCGGCTCTCCCTGAACGTGCGCGACGTGACGGAGGCCGACGTCTTCGACGCGATCCGCCCCCAACTGCCGGTTCAGGACTGGCCGGAGCGGCCCGTGCGGCTGTTCGCGGTGGACGCGCTCACCGGCGAGCCGGCCGGCTTCGGCGCCGACAGCGGGGTCGACCTGCTGACGGCGATGTCGGCCACGTGTGCACTGCCGCCGCTGTTCCCGCCGATCACGATTGGGGCGGGCCGCTGGATGGACGGAGGCGTACGCTCCACGACCAACGCCGACTTGGCACACGACTGCCGACGGGTTGTGGTCCTGGCCCCGATCCCCGACGTGCCGGGTGCGACCCCGAGCGCCTTCGACCAGGTGGCCTCCCTGGAGGCGGGCGGCACCCGGGCCGCCCTGCTGGTCCCGGACCGAGCGGCCCGCCGTGCGTTCGGCCGCAACGCCCTGGACGCGTCCCGCATTCCGGGTGCGGCCCAGGCAGGGCAACGCCAGGCGGCCGAGTACGTCGAAGAGGTCCGAGCCATCTGGCACGGCTGAGCCTCTACCGATATCGATCTACCGATGACGACCAGCGATGTCGATCCACCGATGTCGATCTACCGATGTCGATCCACCGATGTCGATCCACCGATTTCGATCTTGAGTCCATCGCTGGGCTCCCGGTCCTCCTGCCCGACCGTCTCGGCACAACCTTCGCCGCAACGCGGAGCCGGACTGAATGCCGCATCCGCCGAACTCGCCGCGTCCGTAATCGAGTTACGTCCTTGGATACTCCGCCGCACTTCCCCGCAACTCGGCTGTCCCTCCGGTCGCCGTCTCCGTTCGCTGCACAGGCGCCCCGGACATAGGCTGGTGGTACCGAATGCGGCCAGGCGGCCGCCGACGAGACCACTTTGTCGCCGATGGCTGTCTGGCCACGGCATGAGTCGGCGGTGCGGCTCGCTTCCGTGGCGGCCGCGCTCCACGCCGACACTCCCCAGCAGGCCTTCTCGCCGCTGCTGTTTCCTTTGCGGCCAGGGAGTTTGCTGTTTTCTGTGCGACCAGGGAGTCGCGATGAAGAACCCCACTCTGCTGCGTCGTCGCGCCGCGACCGTCGTCGCAGCGGCGCTGTTGACCGGTGGCACGGTACTGACGACGGGCGCTTCCGCGACCGTCTCCAACGTCAGCCCCTCCGATCAACAGGCCATCGTCTCCGAGACCAACAGCGTGCGCCAACAGGCCGGCCAGTCGCCTTTGACCTGGGACGACTCGCTCGCCAAGGCAGCCCAGGACTGGGCCGACGACCCGGCATCCACTGCGGGCGGCACGCTGCACCACGGCCCGATGAGCAACGCCGCTGAAAACATTTCGTCCTCTCCGGCGGCCTCGGCCACAGGCCGATGGGCAAGCGAGAAGGCCGCCTACGAGGCCGACCCCAACCATGACACCGACAGCCCCGGCTACCAGAAATGGGGTCACTACTACAACATGATCAACGAGCGGTACGGGAAGATCGGCTGCGGCACCAGGAACGACGTTCCCACCGGGTCGATCACGGTGTGCCAGTACGCGCCCTGACTCCGGCGGCATCGTGCAGACAGGTCGGGCTGGGGCGGCACCGGATGGCGCTGACCCTGTACCGGGACATTCACATGCGGTCGGAAAGGCACACTCAGGCACCAGACATACGCACGCGCGTCTGGTGGGCAACCTCCGCGCGCTCGGGCGTTACGAGGAAGCCGATGAAGTCAACGGCGGAGTACCGACGTACGGATCGCCGACGCCCCAAGGAGGGCACGGGGCGCTTGTGCATCGTCCTCGGGGAGTCTGAGCGCTTCTCTTCATAGCGGCCCCCGAGTCTTGGGCTGTTCGAGGAGTCAACCGGCCTTCGTTCGCGCACAGTTGCCGCACACCGAATCGCAGGGCGGCCCTGGTGCCGACCGCTGCGATGAGGCAATCGTGCGGGTATGCCTCAAGGAGGTCGCCGTCACCGGGCATCGTTGACGCCGAACACGGCGTGACGCCCCTCGTGCCTTCAGGATTTGGTCCGGACCAAACTATTGACGCCCCCTTATCTCACTTCTTAAATCAAGAGGCGACGCACTCACCCCCCACCTCGCTCGGCGCACCCGTGCGCCGGAAGGGAGAGCCGTGGTCTCGCCACGATCGCTCCGCAGATGTCTCCTCGCCGCCCTCTCCGCCATGCTGGTCGCGACCGCCGCGATCGGCCCGGCGCGGGCGGACACCCCGAGTGTCGGGGCCGCCGCCGTGACGTTCTCCGACACTTTCGACGGGCCCGCCGGAGCGGCCGTCGACTCCTCGAAGTGGCAGATCGAGACCGGCGACAACGTCAACAACCACGAGCGGCAGTACTACACGTCGGGCAACAAAAATGCGGCCCTGGACGGTCAGGGGCATCTGGTCATCACGGCCCGCCGGGAGAACCCGGCCAACTACCAGTGTTGGTACGGGACTTGCCAGTACACATCGGCCCGTCTGAACACGGCCGGGAAGTTCAACGCCCAGTACGGGCACGTCGAGGCCCGGATGAAGATCCCGCGCGGGCAGGGCATGTGGCCCGCGTTCTGGATGCTCGGCACACCGGTCAACTGGCCGGACTCGGGCGAGATCGACGTCATGGAGAACGTCGGCTACGAGCCCTCAACGGTCCACGGCACGATCCACGGCCCGGGCTACTCCGGCTCGGGCGGCATAGGCGCGGCCTACTCCCTGCCCGGCGGCCAGGCCTTCGCCGACGCCTTCCACACCTTCGCCGTGGACTGGGCTCCCGACTCGATCACCTGGTCGGTGGACGGGACCGTCTACCAGCGGCGCACACCCGCCGACCTGGGCGGCAAAACCTGGGTGTTCAACAAGCCGTTCTTCCTGATCCTGAACCTGGCGGTGGGCGGCTACTGGCCGGGCGACCCGGACAGCTCCACCGCCTTCCCGCAGCAACTGCTGGTGGACTCGGTGTCGGTGACCACGGGCGAAACGGCCGCCGGCGTCGCGATCAGAGGGCTCGCAGGGAAGTGCGCGGACGTCGCCGCGGCGAACTCCGCCAACGGCACCCCCGTACAGCTCTACGACTGCAACGGCAGCGCCGCCCAGCAGTGGACCGTCGGCTCGGACGGGACGATCCGCGCGCTCGGCAAGTGCCTCGACGTCACCGGCAACGGGACGGCGGACGGCTCGACGGTCCAGTTGTGGGACTGCGCGGGCGGACCGAACCAGAAGTGGGCCGTCTCCTCGGCGAACGACATCGTGAACCCGCAGGCGAACAAGTGCCTGGACGTGACGGGCAACAACTCGGCCAACGGCACCCGACTGCAGATCTGGACCTGCTCGGGCGGCGCCAACCAGAAGTGGACGGTCGGCTGAGCCGTAGGCCCTAGGCCACAGGGGGCGCTTCCTCCATACGTCCGCCCGCAGGGTGTGTCGCAGGTGGGTCGCGAACAGCGAGACACAACAAGAAGGAGCGGGAGCCGGCAAGTCCGACTCCCGCTCTCTCACATCGGCATCCGCCCTGGTCAGCCCTTGATTTCTGCTGATCCCGGGAGAGTGCCCCGAAAGTGCCTGCCGCGGTGCGGCGAGCGGAACGGCGGCCGGTCCTGCGGCGGACTGGCAACGAAGACCTACCTCGCCCGCGACGCCCGCGGTGGCGTATGCCGGCAGCGGCCGTCACGGGGGGTTGGCCGCCAATCGGCAGGCACCGTTCGCGGCGCCGCCCGGCGTGCCGACCTGGGTCAGGTCGCTCACACAAGCCCGCAGGTCACCGTGCACACCTTGGGTGCACGCCAGTCTGACGGCGTCTGAGACTTCGACGCCTGCTTGTTTGACCATGTTCGTGCAGGCCGGGATGTCCGCGTGGGCGGCGGGGGCGGCGAGGGCCACGCCGCCGAGTGTGAGGGTCAAACCGGTGAGGACACCGGTGATACGGGCCGCCGTGTGCATGGGAGGCACCTGCTCTCCGGGGCTGGTCGGGGATTGGCGGATTCAAGGCGCCGAGCAGCGCAGCGGACGCGCCCGGCGTACGACCGTGGCCTCGGGCCCCCACCCGTCGGCTCGGCAGGACTGCCCCTCCTCTGTTCGACGCTAGAACAATCCGCCGCCGGGCGCACTGCGGCCCGACGGCGGGACACTCCTGACCGACACGGCGGGACACTCCTGACCGACTCGTTCCGCTCGCCCGGGCGGTCCCACCGGTGCGAGGCAAGCGCGCCGGCCCAGGCGCCGCCCCGACGCTGCGCCCGGCGCCCGCGGGTACGACCACGACCAGTACCGCCGTCTCGCCTTCGTCCCTCGACGCGAGGCCGTTGGCTGGGCGCCCCGACGACCTGCGGCACGCGTGTACTACGCGGTGGCTGAACGCCGGGGTTGCGATCGCCGAGGTCGCCCACCGGGTGGGTAGCTCGCCGGAAGTGATCCATCGTCGATACCACGGTTGCGTCGATGGTCACGAGGAAGCGGCGTCTCATCGGACAGGTCGTTCGGGGATCCTCGGAAGAACCTTCTCGGCGATGTTGAGGAGAACGCTGTCGTTCGGGAGGGCTCCGGACGTGCTCCACACGGTGATGTCGCAGTAGCCGCCTCGGTCATTACGGTCCAGGGCCACGGACAGCGTCCTGGCCAGGGGGCCTTGTTCGACCGGCCCGCCGGATCCGCCACTCCCGAGATTGATCTCGAGCTTCATGGTGTGATCCGAGGAGAGGACCGCGGGCCGACCGAGAACCGTAAGCGTCTTGATGTCCTTCTCGTCCCCGAACTTCATCAGCTTCACGTACTGGTCGATCGACAGCTCGTTGTAAGTGGCCGAGACATTCACGGTGTACGTGTCGAACGCGACCTCGGCCTCCGGTTGGGCGACCTTCCCATCGGTCAGAGGAGCGGTGTTGTTGGTGCTGGAAGCAGTGGTCGCGGTCTCTTCAGGCGTCCCAAGGAACTTGGCCAGGTCCGGCCGGTTGAGCGCCTTGCACAGCTCCTCACCGGTCACAGGCCGGGGCGTGTCCTTGTAGACCTTCGGAAGCTCCTCGTGCGCCCCGTCCGAACACGAGGCGGGCTGCGGGGCGTTGTCGTCGGACGGCATGAAGCGTGGGGCCACCCACAGCGCGGCCGCCAGTGCCCCGAACACGGCCACGGCCGCGAAGGCCTGGCCCCATGCGTTGTGCTCCTCCTTCTTCTTCGGAGTGCCCGGGCCGGGGCGCGGCCCGGTTCCGGGCTGGGGCTGGGGCGGGGCGGCAGCATCGACGGCCGCCTCGTTGGCGGGGGTTGTCGGGCTCGGGTTCCGGCGTGCGCGCAGGGCCCGGATCACCGCGTGGACGCGTATCGCGGTGAACACGAGGAACACCACGCCGAGACCGGCCGCGACCCGATCGTGATCGCGGACGGCGAGATACATGATGCGTACGCCGAGAACAGACCCGACCGCGATGAGCAGGGGCTCGCGGACCCAGAACGGCAGGAGACGGAGGAGGAAACCGAGCATCCGGCGATCTCATCAGGACAAGATCACATTCGCCATGATGGAAGCCACAGTTCCGGGCACGTTCAGGCTCTGCCGAAGCAAGAGACGCCAAGCCGACGCTCCCGAGATCGGCCATCGGGACGACAGCGGGCGCAAGGGCTGAGCCAAAGCTGCCTGTTCTGTACCACTCCACTGCCCTGAGCTCGGACACCCACGGCACGCCCGTGCCCCGCCGTCCGCTACCGGCCTTCAGGTTTCCTGAAACCCACTCGCTGCTCGCTCGCGATCAGTGCGTAACAATGACAAAGAGCCGGACCCAGGAGGACTGGGTCCGGCTCTCAATGTCTGGCACTTTGGCTGGTCAGCGGGTTGATCGCGCTGGTCCGGCTTCGGTGCCCCCGGCAGGATTCAAACCTGCGCACACGGCTCCGGAGGGCGCGTGGGTCTCACGCGCTTCAGCAGGTCGGGGCCCTGCGGCCGCCGCACAGCGTCGAGCTGGTCCACGCACAGTCCACACAGCCAGACACGCAAGCGTGACCGTCATGACCTGAGCTGATCAAGGCGCGCTTCTTCGGGGTCTCCGTTGCTTCCGCGGACAGCTGGATTGACCGAAGAAGGCAAACCGCGGTTGCATCTGCAGGGGACTTGGCTATGTAACACGCGAAAATTGTCAACTGCGGCATAGATTATGGATGGTCTGGGCCACCTCAGTTGACTTCCTGATGGCGTGTTCGGTAGCGTCCTCGATCATGACGGTGCGTCAAAGTGGCGCCCGTGAAGGGGGAGGAACCTTGAGCATGTCCACGTCCTTGAAGCCGGTGACCACTGGCCTGCCCGCCGACCTCCGGGAGATCCGCAAGGGGGTCATGGCGAACGGCGTTATCGACTGCGAGAACCTGCTGGCCATCGTCAACGACCCCCAGGAGGTCGAAGACGCCACCAAGCGCGCTCAGAAGGCCGGACAGCCGATCGGCGAGTACGCCCGCACGCGCGCTGAGATCCAGCGGCTCTTGGGCACTGCGGGCAGTAAGAAGGCTAAGAACGTCGGCGAGTACGCCGACTACATTGCGGCCGGCCTGCGAGGGGACTACGACGACGCTTGGTCGCTGCCGCAGATCACCCTGTGGTCGCCGCGCCCGCTGGTCCTCGCTGAGGACGGCTCGTCGGCCCTGCCGATCAAGGACGGCCTCTTCGCTCTCGACAGCGAGACTCAGGTCACCGCCTGGCACCGGATCAAGAAGAACCCGGCTGCGTACGGCCTGGAGGACTGCGACTTCGGAGCGATCCCGCTGTCGTTCGAGATCTTCCACGGCATCAGCGTCATGGCGGCCCGCCAGATCTTCCACGACCGTAACCTGAAGGGCGTTCCGGTCGACAAGTCCTTGGCCATGTCCATGGATGGCCGCGACTTCGGCACCACCGTGACGCGCAAGCTGATGGAGTCGCTGCAGGTGCCGGCTGGCGAGACCACGGTTCCGCTGTCCAGCCTGATCCTCACCGGCAAGCGCCAGGTGTCGGACAAGGCCCCGGAGTGGATGACGATGTCGGTCCTGCGGACCCTCGTCGCCACGGCCATGCTCGGTAAGGCTGGTATCCACGCTGCGTCGACCGGCATCGAGCATGAGGACATCCCCGCCAACGAGAGCGGCGACCGACCGGACAAGGCGGTCGTCCAGCGCGAGGTTATGGAGACGGTGGGCGCGTTCCTCCAGGAGAACGCCGCGCTCTTCCACGCCAAGACTGCCGTCACCGCCCCCGCCGTCGTGGCCGGCCTCGGCGCGACCATGAACCGCACCATGTCCTGGAGCGCCGACCCCATGCCCGAGGGCGTCACCCTGGAGCGCATGTTGGAAGGCATCGAGTGGGAGCGCGAGGCGAAGTACTGGAGCGGCATCGCGGCCAAGGTGACCGACCGGGGCGCCGTCTCCTGGGCCGGCGGTGCCCGTGACTCCGGACACAAGGTCTACGACGCGCTGAACCACCCGGAGAGCGACACGGGTAAGCAGATCCGCGGACGGTTCTAGCCGTAGCAACCGGCCTCTGACCAGCAAGTTTGGTCAGGGGCCGATTTGGTTTGGGCCTGCAGTTCGTTGCCGTGCTTTGCCTTGGTCCCCCTCGTTCTGGCACGGCTCGGCGACCTTGGTCACGCTATACGTGGGCAGAGGCATGCTCAGTACCCGAAGAAGTGAAGGAATGGCTCTACTGCTTGTGATGGTGCAATCGATCAACGCTGCGACTTAGTTGTCGACGGGTGTCAGCGTTGGGCGCCGTTAATAAGCGCCCTCAAGTGGACATGCAGACGCTTTGGTTGAGGCTGAAACACCCGAGTGTTGCAGCCTCTCGCCAGGCAGGTTCTTCCTGTTGTTCTAGTCGAGGATGCTGTCGGTGCTTGATTGAGGAGCTTGGAGGATCCGCCGGACTCTGCTCGCCATGCCCCGGACGGGGAGGTAAATCCGCGTGCCGCTGGACCGGGCAGAGGTGATGAGCCCAGCGCTGGCGAGTCTTTGAACCGCCTCCGGAACCAGCTCGCGGTGCTTAGCATCAAGGCCACGGAAGAGAGCGGACTCTTTGCGGCCCGTTCCACGCTGGGCGTAGATCTTCTTCAATATTGTGAGCAACACCTTGTTCATCGGTGTCGTCTTCAGAGCAAGGATGCCCTTGGCCGTCGACATCTGAGCATCAAACTGGGCCACTTCGCACTCTACGAAGCGATCCTCCTGGAGCGCCGACCACCCGGCTACTCCTGTCATCTCTCCAATGAGGCAGTTCTGAAAGTACGGGAGTGTGTAGCCGCTATGGTCAGTGAGGTCCAGTTCCTGGATCACACAATCATGGAAGCTCAGCCAGTCGTAGCTCTTGGCATCGGCGGTCAGCGCGAGGCTTCGAAGTTCGATCTCGTGCAGGGAAATCGATGTGCGAGGCTCATCCTCGGGCCAGAGACGCGAGGAAACCCGGACGATATCCGCGATGACAGCGTTCGAGACTCCCCGGCGTTGGAAAGCCGCGGCGGATGAGTAGGAACCTCCCGGACTGGCGGCAGCTTCCCCCTCAAGCAGCACGGCGGCAACGTCGATGCCTACTTCGTCCAGGCAGGCGACGCTGCCCGTAAGCTCCAACAGCGGGTTCTCTGCGTTCGGATCGAGGACGCATGCCACGACATCGCCAGCTCGGGCAGCATCTGCGAGAGAGACGTCGACGAAGCGTCGTGAACCGTCGACGCTGTCCATGGCCCCGAGGCCAGGGAGCCGTTGCAAGAGTTGGTACGAGCCCTCGTCTGGGGCGTAACCGCATACCGACTGGAAGACGGATGTTAGCTCGTCTTGTGAGATCGGGCCTAGACCGTCGCTTGAGCGTCGTGCCTGCGTAGCGAGCCGCTCCAGTACCTTCCGGACGGTGAACCCATCAACGCCCACCTCCATGCTGGCCTCCCGCTCGGCGATGCGGTCCAGCATCAAATGCCAGCCTTCACCCGCTGAGCGGCCGAACGTCCCCTCGATAGACCCGTGGAACTCGCTCGATGAACCCAGGTAACTCAGGAGGAGCGGACGAGAGGGAAGCCAGTCCGGGAGCGCATCATGCCATCCGTAGGCCTTAAGGATCTTCTTCGCCTGCTCCTCCGTCGGTTCGCCCGCCATCAGGAAGAGGCAACTGATGCGGGCGCCAAGCGCAGTACGCATCTCGCGCTCGCTGTCGAAGAAATGGGCTCGCCCCGCGAGGACGACGGACGTCGAGGCACGTGACTCGTCGCAGAACCGGCGCACGAGTTCCACAGACCGGCGACGGATGTCCCGCATCGCCGACGTTTTCCCGATCCATCCGGGCGTAGCGATCTCGTCGAAGCCGTCGAGAATGAGCGTTACGTCACCCGACCGCCAAGCACGGACCAATTGAGACGGCACGGGAAACCCGATGGCGCGGGCGTGGCGCTCCAGGGCCTCAACGGGCAGGATCTGGCCTTGGTGATCGCGCAAGTTGAGGAGGATAGGGAAGGGCCGAAACGGGTCTCGGCGGTGGGCCTTTGCCAAACGCTGATACAGCTCGCGCAGGAACATGCTCTTGCCGGCGCCGTAGTCCCCGTACAGGAGGACGGACCTGCCGTCTCCCACGTGCTGGGCCACGCGATCCATCGAGAACTGTTCGTTGGTTCCGCTCTCCACCGGGTCGACTGATACGTAGGGCTTAAGGTTGCTGTAGTCACCGCTGCTCGGCTCGCGCGCGCTGCCAAAAGGGTAGGACGCACGCAACTCCAAGTACCGCAAGGAGTCGACGAGCTGTCCGCGAAGCTGCGCGAAGCTACACGCGACGAGAGGCGGTCCGAAACCCTTGATGACTGCCCGCTGGTCGGCGCTGGGTTCGTCGCGCGTGACAAAGAACCCTTTGATCGACTTGAACGGGTGCTGGCGGGCCATAGCCAGACAGGCCTCATGGAGCTTCTTGCCATCTTTCGCCGACTTGTCCTTACGGCGGGAGACTGTGCACTCAACGATGGTGACTGAGTCCGGCCCTACGAAGACTCCGTCACGTTCAGCAGTGCCGATGTACGTGGAGCCCTGGAACTCGTTCTCCGGCGCGAAGAGCGCGCGGGATATGCGCAGAACCTCGGCCTCGAACTCCGACTCTTCCTGCTGCTTCTCGTCCGCTGCCACGAAGGCCCCCTCCGGCTCGTGTGTCTCGCGTCACATCATATGTGCAGAATCGAGCCCCGATCAGTCAGTTCGTGGCCAGGACGTGGGCAGCTGGGCGCCGCAACTCTTGAGTCCCGGTCGGCCTACGAGCTCGCGGGGCTACGGGACGCCAGGGAGTTACAAGGAAGGAAGAACAGTTCAGGCCGCGTGGAGAGGACGCTCGCGCAAAATAAACAACAAGTGCAGCGAAACACCTGAAGGTAGACCGCCGTGGTGATGCCGTTCGGCCCATGGCTCGTGTCGACCGATGCCCTGCCCTCGAACAGGTGTTTCCGGAGGGCCCTTATCTCGTGGGCGTTACTGCTGGTCAGTAGGGCTTGCGGAAGCCCCGCGCGCGCTCAGTCCACAGATAGTCCACGAGGCGAAGCCCGTGTTTCGACTGCTACAGCTGCCTGGCCGGTCACCCGTCGGAGTTGGCCATGCGGCGCCCCGCTGCAGTATCTGAGACCGCGTTTGAGATCTGCCGTGTCCCGTGGCGGAGGTGGTCGTTGAGCCTGCCGTGACCGGTGCTGGGGGGTATCCGTCGGACCTGACCGATGAGCAGTGGGCGCTGGTGGAGCCGCTGTTCCCGCCACCGCGAACGGGGCCGAAGGGCGGCCGACGGGAGAAGCACCCACGTCGCCGGATCGTTGATGCGATCTTCTATGTGGTGCGGACCGGCTGCGCCTGGCGGCAGCTGCCGCGCGACTTCCCGCCCTGGCAGACCGTGTACTGGTACTTCGTGCGCTGGCACGACGAAGGCACCGTCATCCGCGTCCATGACGCCCTACGGGACCAGGTCCGCCGGGCCGCGGGGCGGTGCGAGGAACCGAGCGCCGGCCTGATCGACTCGCAGTCGGTCCGCACCGCCGACACTGTCTCGGCGGCAACGCGGGGCTTCGACGCGGGCAAGAAGGTCAAGGGACGCAAGCGGTTCCTGGTCACCGACACCCTCGGTCTGCTGCTGGCAGTTCACGTCATGGCCGCAAGTGTCCAGGACCGCGACGGAGCCAAGCGCCCGCTGCTGTGGGCGCGTCTGGACCATCCGTCCGTGCGGAAGGTCTGGGCGGACCAGGGCTTCGCCGGACGCCTGGTCGACTGGATGGCCCAGATCCTTGGCCGCGAGCTGGAGATCGTCCGCAAGGACCTCGGGCAGCGTGGCTTCCAGGTCCAGCCCAAGCGGTGGGCGATCGAGCGGACCTTTTCCTGGCTGACCGCCCACCGCCGGCTGGCCCGCGACTATGAGCACCATCCCGCCCATGCCGAGACCATGATCGGCGTTATGGTGCGCCGGCTCGCCCGCGGCCGCCCGGCCACGCGTCCAGGGCCCCGCCCCGTGCATCGCACCACTGGGGCGTAGACCCGGACCCGTAGGCGATGATCGCCGTATGGAGCGTGTTGTAGACCTCGACGAAGCCGTTGCTGCCGTTGCGGACCGTCGGCCTGCATGGCTGGCCGCAGGGCTAGTTGCCGAGCCCGTAACCTGGCGCGACGAGGCGGACGCGTGGCCCCAGCAGCTGAAGACAGATCGCTCCCGAGTCAACGACCCGGACTCAGTCGGCATTCATCTGCGCGGCCCGGACGAGGCCGAACTCCTTGTTGTTCTCTATCGTGGCGGGTGGGCCGACGTTGACTACATCGCTGATACCGACGACGCCGGTGTGATCCCTGCCCCGACGGTGGACTCCGCTCAGGCGTTCGCGTCCCTACTCGACGCATGCATCACTCGCGTCTTCGGCATCAGCTACGACGTCGGATAAAGAGCAGATCTCAAACGCGGTCTGAAGCTTGAAGCCAAGCCTCGACCTCGAACGTCAGCGAGCGCTCAGCACTGTCGAGGAGATCGGCGTATGTCATTACATTCACCCTTGAGAGGTGAGAATTGTATGCCCGAAAAGCCTGATCGATTTGTGACCGAGTGATCCCTCGGTCATTCAAATGGTGCGGGTGTCCGATGACGACAGTCGCATGGATGCGGCGCAGATCTATGTCCAAGTTGATTTCTTCGCGCAGCTCGGTTTGAACTACTGCACGCTGATCGTCGATTGTGCGGAGGTAATTGATTGTTTGACTTACGGCTCTATGCACCTCGTTGCCGACAATGAAGTGTTTCCTTTGATCCGTGACAAGACTCTCAATGAATGGCCCTTTGAGTTCCACAATATGAACGGACCCGTCGGCGCAAAGCAGAGGGATGTCGAACTCATCCAGCAAGGTGAACCTTCGTCGCGGGAGGACGCGAACGTACTTTCCTCCGAAGAGCCAGTATTTGTTGCTGATCGCTGCTTGGAGAGTGGTTTCGGTGGTTCTGGGAGTGAGCGCTAGACGCTTTAGTTCCGCAACCTCCTCCCGGCGTTTGGAGAGAACTGCAATTTCTGCAGCAGAAAGCCCTACCCGAGTACCAGTGAGTGCCGCCATGAGATCATCGACTTCACCACGCTCAATGACCGCTTGGGCAAACTCGGTTGGACTAATTCCTGCTTCGTCCATCGCGGAGAGCATAGACACGACTTTAGCTGGGAGTGCAGACGATGGCAGCGTCAACGACTCGGAAACTTCCAATTCTGTCAAGTGGAAGGTGGTGAAAAAATCTGCTAGAAGCTTCAGCGAGTCGATCGACTTCCGGTCGCCCTTGGCTACAAAAGCTGCACCAATGCTCCAGCGCTCCACGCCGTTGCTGATCTTCTGTTGAAGCAGAATTAAAGGGCGCCCGTCAGACAGAAAGAACCTTTTGGCGGCGCTAGAAAGTTGGGGGGATAGCTCGCCGTCCAAAATTACGGCGATCAGAAAAGCGTTGCCCAGTGCAGTTTTTGATTGAGCCAGTCGAACCGAAACGTTGCTTGGTGCGCTAACTCGACTCGGATAGAACGCGTTTGGAGGTTGGCCGATGGCCGAAGCGAGTAGCTCGACGGTCTTCCTATATTTGACATGGCTAATCACAGGCGCGGGATGATTCACGCCTCTCAGCGTGGCGGAGAGCTGCTCGATCTTCTCTTCGGGAGTCATGCGCGCAGGCTACTCCTCGTGATCGGGATCCGACTGGCGATCACGCAGATCTCCGCAAACCTCCTGGTGAGGCGAGTCCGAGCTGGATGAAGCATGTGCTGGCGTGCAGGCTGCACGTCGACTCAGCATGATCTTTTAGCGCTGCAGCAGATCTGGTACTGGCTGAGTTGATTCCGCGAGTTTTATCTCAATGTGTAACGGCAACTGGATGTGTCATGTATTCGGAATGCTCCTTTAGGGCCTGCGAGAATTCCTCCGAATAGCGAAGGCGGCTCTTAAGGAGTCGGGTATGAAATCCAGTCGTGGCTCGCAAGCTCAATGGTGCAGCCTCATCGGAATCCACGACATCGAGCAAGTGTCGGTAGTCATGACTCTCCGGCCAGAGGCTGGCCGGAACTGACCATCGCTCGTCTGAATTACCCCAAGCTGCCGTTGGCCACTTCATTCCCTTGGGGAGAATTAGATTCCCGGTCTCGTCGAACTTTCCAGGATTTCGAAGGCGCCGCCCTACCCATTCTGAAACGCCCACCGTGACAGCGTTGCCGACCAGCTTCCATCGAACTCCGGGGCGTGTAACCTCTAGTGCTGCCCTTGTCCAGCCACGGGGGAAGCCTTGCAGTTCTTCGGCATCCTCAATGCGAGGGGTCACAATGGCGCGTCCGGGCCTCGCGCCGCGCACCCATATGGCAGGTGACGAGGGAATGCCAAGGCCTGAGCCACCCTTAAGCGTGGGCAGTGCATCCTTTGCCCATCCCAACCCGGTGTTGCCTTCCGTCCAATAGAAGCCGAACGCATCTTCCCTGTAGTCTTTTTCAGGTAGCTCTTTGGCCTCGTCAGCGAACAGAACCGAGCAGGGATCCCCGGTACGCGATGCGACGAAGATCACTCTATGCCGACGCTGAGGAACGCCAGTGAATCGGGAATCGACCAGGCGGTAAGCCCAGGTGTAGCCAAGTCGCTCAAACTCACTGACCAGGTACTCCATGGCCGTGCCTCGATCCAGGGCCAACATGTTGCGCACGTTCTCGATGACTACCCACCGGGGCGATGCATCTTCCAGGAGCTCAAGTAGATGCTTGACCATCCCGGAAGCCTTTCCGTGGATACCCGCGGTGCGGCCTGCTTGCGACAGATCGGTGCATGGGAAGCCCGCAGTCACTACGTCGACGTCAGGCAAGGCCTGCAGAGTCTGGATGTCGTCGTGAAGGGGCACATCCGGAAAACGGTGTTTGAGGACGGCTTGTGCGGGTTCCCACCACTCGCAGAGCAGTTCGGTCCGCATGCCTGCCGCCTGAAGACCCAATTCGACACCACCAATGCCGGCGAAAAGCCCAGCAACGGTCAGCGGTCGGGTGGCGTCGTCGAGGTTCGGCATGGTCACGATGATCCCACGTCTCTTCTGGATGCTCTGACGCATCTGCCCCTTCGCTGCAAGGCGTGGTTGCTTGAGGTAGCTGATCCATGTCTACGTGTGCGCGGCATCGCTCGCAAATGAGCCGATGTGTACTGCCACGCTCGACGGTTCGGTCGCCTCCTTGCTCCGACGGTGCATCTTGCTCAGCTGCCACCCCAACCGGAGAGGACGAACATCTACGCAGAATCGGGAGAGCCCAAAGGGGCCCTCCCGATCGAGACGGTTCGGCGCCTAACCAGGTCACGGCCTATGGCGATCTGCTGGTGGCTGTCCTAGACCCCTTGTCCGAGCCGAAAGGGGTCTCGCCGCTCAGTCAGGAACCGCGATAGATGTCGAGGACGCGCTCAACCACAATGACGGGCTCGCCTCGAACGAGAACGCCGAGCTCAAGATTGCGACCACCAATGCCGGCACCTGTGACGTTGGCGCTGCCGATATAGGCCGCTTTGGAGTCGGAGGTGAGCACCTTGAGGTGTGCCCAGGGCGCATCCTCTCGAAGTCTCGACACTGCGAAGTTCGCTGAGCGTCCCTCGGCTGCGATGGTCGCAGTCAGGTCGTCGAGGGCGTCATCTGCACGGGTCGAACGGGTCGGGAGAAGGATCTCAAGTCGCACGCCTCGTGCCGTGGCAGCTGCGAGCGCCTCGGCCATGAACGAAAGACCGGACTGGTCGATGAAGGGGGCTGCGAGGCGGAGGGTTCGTGTCGCCTGGACGACGAGTTGGATGAGAGTTTCCCCCGTTGTTCGGCGCAGGCCCTCTGGTACGTCCGTCCTTGGCAGGGATGCTACGAGGTCCCATGGTTCGACGCGGGCTATCGACCTCCGTCCTAGCACCCAAGCCGCAGCTTCCTGGCACAGCGCGGGGATGCGCTCGTGTTCATGGGCAAACCGACTGCGCAGTACCGCGACGAGTTCCGGTTCCAGCCCGGCTCGAAGGGCCGCGGCGCGGTCCAGCCGTGGCGCCATCAGGATCCGAGTGAGGTCGCTGGCAGACGCCCTGGGGTCAGCGCAATCGACGAGCACTCCACCCACTAGTTCGGCGTGGTCCACCGCGTCACGTCCCAGGGTTGAGGAAGCCGTGAGCGCCGAAGAGTTCCGAGCGATCGAGGAACCGGTTGAACCAGCGGCAGGACGGCTCACCAAGGTGGAGACAGCCCATGCAGGCGCCACCGCCGCTCCGACAGCCAGGGTCCAATGCGCAGCGCGACTCGCCCTCGACTAGGTCAGCGAGGAAGCGGTGCAGAGAGGACTCGAAGACGGATTGGAGTCCACCGAGTACGAAATCACCTCGAGATGCCGCGTAGACGACGAAGCTGAGGTGATGCGGGACAAGGTACTCGGCAAGGCCGTCGCGCTCGATGCCAGCGAAGGAAGCGAGTCGACGGATCGCCCGGTGGGCGTATGAGTGCACTAGTCGAAGCAGGTCACCGCCGAGCGGTTGGACCCGTTCCTGCGTCGGGTATGGGAGCTCCATCGCTTGCAGCAAAGCGGTACGCGCCGCTCGGGCGTCCTTCACATCAGGTAGTGCGTGCCCCCGACTCGTGAGGTGCCGATACACGTGGAGAGGGTCTAGTCGGAAGAGCAGGGCTTCGGTGCGGGACAGCGACCCATAGGCGCGGATGCGTCCGCGTTCACGGAACGGAACCAGACGAGCGGCTCCGGGCGAGAGATCCCCTCGGGTGTACCCGAACGCCAGTGTTGCCACGGGGAAGTTTGCGAGCAGCTCAACCCCCTCAAGTTGCGCCTGGCGCATCGAGTTCCCGTACGCGCCCTCGTACAGCGTCCGCAACGGTGGGGTTGTACCCGCGACCATGTCGTTGACCCGGGTCCGGCCGCCATTGACAGCGGAAGCGAGGCTCAAGGCTTCCTCATGCACCTTGTCACGTGTGGTGTCCGGCAAAACAATCTCGGCCCCACCATGTCCGTCGATCTCGCCACGCGTAACGGCTTCCTGAGCCATACGTTGCGCGGTCTCCTCAGACAGGTTCGCGAGGCGAAGGGTCTCGACGAGCCCAGCGACCGTCTGCCTTCCTGCTGTCGGGTCGTTCGATGTCATCCCGTCGAGTACCCACTCAAGTGCACGAGCCCCTCCGCCGCCGGCACGTAGGCGTGCCGCCTCGGTGGGATCCGGCGGGTTCACGAGTACGGCGAAGTGCGGCGAGAAGACAACGGCCGCTCGATGGACGGTGAGCGACATGCCACCCTCCCCGCAGTTACAGGGCTGGAAGGGGAAGCCGCCCGGCGTCAACGGCCGCTGGCACTGGGGACAGAAGATTCGGAGCTCGCGTGCCGTCGCAGTGCCAGGAAGGCGAACAGCAACGGCTTTGTGGGCTTTACATCGAGGTAGGTACGGCTCGCCCGATGCGCCACACGTGTGGTAAGTGACGAACTGCATCTGCGCCCGAGTCGTGCCGCCGCAACGGCATCGCTCGTCACGGGATCTGGCAATACTGCCGCAGGTCTTGCAGCGCCACTGGTTCGGGAACGGCTCGACGAGGACGCCACGGTGCTTATTTAGCTCAACCACCTCGACACTGATGCGAGAGCGAAGGTCGCGTTCCAGCCCGTCGTCATTCTTGGTTGCCGACCACGGTGTAATGGCGCCAAGTAGCGCTCTCCGTACTGCGTCTTGGTCGAGAGCCATCGGCATTGGATCGAGCCATTGCGCGACCTTCCAGATGCGACCCTCCAGGTCGGCGGTCTGCCCGGGGAGAAGGCCGAACAGGATCTGCGACGCACCGCGCTCGACCTTCACGACCGGCCTCCTCGCGAGAACACAGGTGCTTGTTCCTCGACGTCCCGAAGAGACCGCATGGGTCCCCCAGTGGGGAAGAGATCACTGACCCACTCGGCATTGCTCGCCGGGTCATTGAGTGCGCGGTAAAACTCGCGCAGGTAGCGTTCAAGGTCGCAACGGAGATTCTCGTCGAGAGGCCCTTCGATGCCGAGCATCTCGATGAGCGCCTGCAATTCGTCCTGTTCAAGCACCGGCAGTTGGTTGAAGGCTCGCCGCACCGTCATCGGTTTGGTTAGCTGGCGCAAGTTCGCCGCGATCGCGGCGGGTTCGTGGATGCCGTAGACCCGCGCCTGGATGAGGCCAGCGAAGGTAAGTTCCAGGACCCGGCGACTCTTCGCTGTGATCGGAACGGGGTCGATCAGTCGGCCAGCATGTGCCACGAAGGATGGAAAGGTTCGGTACACAGCGGCGTCCCGTTCCCGCCCAATCTTATGAAGAACGATCACGAGCCCGGGATGCGTGCGGCCGACACGCGACGTTGTCTGGATGAACTCCGCAGTCGCCAACGGCAGCCCGAGCATGACCATGACGTTGAGGCGGTTCACATCGACTCCGTGAGAGAGCATCGACGAAGCTGCCACGAGGTGGAGACGATCATAGAAGTCGGTTTCGGGGGTGACGAGCCGTTCCAGATTGGTGCGGACTTCGTCTAGCGGTGTGCGCCCGGTGAGGGTCGCCGAATTGACCGTACGGTCAAGCTGGAGTTGTGTGTCGAAGGACCTGGCGACGGCTTCGACGTCCTTGAGATTGGAGCCATAGACGACGTCGACGCCATAAGCATCGATCAGGTGTGGGATTGCCGAGACGTCGATGCCCGTAGCCTTGGCAATGGCTTCGGGGTCTTCATGCGCGCTCCGGGTCACGCGCTGCAGTGACTCGGTCAGCTGGTCTGTCGCGTACTCAAGTGTGACGCCGCGCGGGGCGAGACCAGCGAAGCGGCGAGCGAGGTCATCGGTCGTACGTGACCAGATCGACCAGCCCGCCCGGGGCCCGGGGCGGGGGAAGGTGCGACCGCTACGCCGGTACAGCGCGAGTACTTGGTCGTCGTGGCCGGCGAGGGTTGCCGACGAGGCGATGACCTTCGGAGTCGATCCGTAGTGCTGCTGCAGTGCGTCGAGAACAGCCTCGTAGTGCGAGTCGACAGCGCCGAGACTGTCTCGAAGCAGGTGAAGTTCATCCTGCATGCGTACGGTCGGGGCATAGAGCGCCTCACGTTGGGCGAGAGGCCCGGTCGCGGATCGGCAGCCCGGAAAAAGGCAGCCGCCGGGGCCGGGTAAACTGCTTCGCGGCGCATAGGTGAAGCCGTGCCCTATCTCCGGGCAGCGGCCAGACGGGGGGCCGTAGAAGCCCCGCATCGCTGCCTGCATCGCGATACTCGCGGCTTTGTCGAGGGTGCCCAACACTACGGTCGGGAGCGAGCGGAAGATCTCGTCATCGACGATGCGGAACGGCAGCGGTCTTCCACCCCACTGACATTCGGGAGCCATGCATACGTGATTGAGTGTCCAATATTTTTGATCGAAACCCATGCGCAGGTGTTCTGATCCGCAGAACGGGCAGTGCAACAGAATCTGGTAGCGCTCCGGCATGGCAGGGTCATTCGGATCAGGATCTCCGGAGCGGGCGTTATTGCCGTGCGGAATTCGGTTCGGGGTACCGCCGGAACCGACCAAGAAGCCAAGTGAGAATTCCCGACCAGTAATTCCCTCGTCGTGTCGGACCAGTTCGGCGGCGGCCATAACGTCGGCAAATCGCTGGGTCTGCTGCAGGGAAAGCATTCGCAGGGGGAACCGGCCCCACGAAGTGATGCCTTCGACCTTGCCGCGAAGGCGGTCGTAGAAGGCCGTGGTCACGACGTAAAGCAGGTAAGTCTCGGTCTTGCCGCCACCAGTTGCGAACCAGAGGGTGTCAACGATCGAGCGATCACCGTCGGCAGATTCATCGACGATGGAGGTGGCGTTCGCGAGCACGAAGCCAAGCTGGAAGGCGCGCCAATCGCTGTGAGTGATCAGCGGAGAATCGGAGAACGAGCGGTTTGCGAGCATGAAACTGCGCCGCAGGTCGGCGTTGGCTTCGAGCAGTGTTAACCCGGCGCGCAGACGCTGCAGTTCCTCTTCGAATAAGTCCGCCTCGCTGGCGGCACTCTGCCGCATCCCGGCGTCCCATTCCTCGTCGGCGGCGCGACTGTCGAGCACGTGCTCGGCCCAGTGTGTGGCACCCCATCTTTCGCATGCCGTGACCAGGTCACGCAGAGACGGAAGCGGATCGGTGGCGAGTGTTGCGAAACTCAAGTCCGGTACCGGCCCGGCATCCGGGTCCCAGTAGGATGGCCTTGATTGATCGTGGGTTGCAGCGTCCTCAGTGCAGAACGTATCCGAGGCGACCTGAACTACCCCACCGTTGACCCCATAGGCGGGAACCTCCCTGCTGTAGCGGAACGAGTCAGGAAGATTGTCGAGTGTGAAGGGCCGAGTTTGACCGGCACGGACTTTGAGGCGCGCTTCGTAGACGTTGGTGTCCCAGTGCGATACTTCCTGGAGTGAAACGTTCACGAGAGTAACCACGAGCTCAGGGCCGTCCTTGCCGGCTTCCAGCTCTGCGTGGAACTCGCATGCCATGCCGTCAGCGCCAATGGCGTGAAAGGCAGCCTCGAAGTCGGCCCTACCGGCGCTCGTGGCGGCATCGCCGATGGCTGTGGGCGTTCGGAGGTCGGCTGTGACCTCGATGGGGGCGCTCTTGCGCCAGCATGGTGCGTCGGGGGCGTTACCCCCGGCGAATTCATTCCAGACGACGAGTCGGGCGTGACAGCTTACCGGTCGTCCGTCGAGCACTTCGGGACGAAGCCGCATGCCGACTTCGCAGGGCTCAAGTCGCTCGCTCCGCTCACCGAGCCGACTATTTTGCACGACGACCTCGGGTGCGAGTCTCCCGAGCCAGAGCCGACCATTGGGTGCCACAGGCAGGACCGTCATGTTGTCGCCACGAGCTTCGGCAACGACTCCATCAAGCATCCATGCGATGAAGCGGGTTGCGTCGGCATCGGCGAAGTGAGGCATTGGTCCTCCAAGGTTCCGAGCAGTGTGACGGGGGCGGGCCGCGCAGCCGGCGTTACCTCAAGGACCGCGGCTTTGCTTCCTGCAGGTCGGTGATCATGAGCCGCCGTCCTTGTTACTCATAGAGTTAGGCGCGGGTGGAGGGAGCCACGGCATGTTGTCAATCACTCGCGGACCGGCCTCACATACCAGGGAGCTGTCGTCGTTGCAACCAAACATCACACATCATCAGGACGGCCTCATTCCTGATCTGCCCGCGCAGTTGGACTGACCCGCGATGCAGAAACCCTTGTCGATCTGCGATTTGCCCTCTGCCCCTCGACGTAGCGTCGAACTGAAGCGTATCGCTGCAGCGATCAAGGCATGAGCTAGATCCGCTGAATTGTCCCGTGCAAATCGAGAGTTGGAGGTGGCCTGCCTGTGGTGGGGTAGAAATTGAGGGGAGCGTGAGGCGGCTGGACGGTGCTGCGGCGCCGTACCTTCCTCGCAAGTGCAAAATCCTGAGATCAGCTTCTGTGGCAGCCTGCTCCTGCATCCACCACTTGCCCCGGCTGCCATCCCGTCTGCCGTCGACCCACACACCGTGGAGCGGGCGTGGTTCATGGCGTCCAGGTGGAGCGCGCCACTGTACGAACGACCTGGACGCCATGGGCCGCGTCTGCTCGGCTCTGCCTGGGTCGACGGCAGACGGGATGGCAGCACCCCGCACACGCCACTACGGACCCGCAGCCAGGAACGGCGCCCCCTCCATCCCGGTGCCGGCCGATCCCCCGCCGGAGGCATCGTCTTGACCGTGGCCGCGATGGGCGGGTGCTCGCCACATGGTTCTGGGCCTATCCATGTGTGCGCGGGCGTCGGCGCAGTTGGGGCGGAGCGGGCCGACGACGGCAGCAGGGCCGGGAAACCCGCCCGGCGAAGCGGCGCGCAGCCGCATGCTTGATTCTAGTTCAGCCGGTGGCCTGGTGCGGGATCAGCGGGCCGCATGTACGCCGCGCATCTGGCAGCGCCGGCCCGCATGCCACCGCCATCACGATCCGGCCTCTTTCGGTGACACAAAGCGTCTTTGACCTGCACCGTTGGGGATCACAGCTCGTCCCCGTGCCCGTGTTGGAATGTGGCCGCTGTGTGCGGCGACGGGCGGGCGGCGACGTGCGGCCGGTGGCGGAGACATTGAGGCGGCGCGGCGGCGACCGGCCGGCGCCGCCGCGCTTGGTGCGGCCCTCGGTTGATCCGACCTACTTGTGTAGGCAACCGGGTGGAAGGGGCGCGGCGTGGCCCCGGAAGTGGGGCGTTGAGGTCTGGCCGGAGTTGCGTCTTTCCCCTCCTGAGGCCGGATCGTGGTGGCGGTGGCATGCGGGCCGTATGCGGCCGCTGATGCGCTTGGGCGGAGTCTGCGGCGGTCGGGTTGGCGGTGATCGCTGAGCGCCGTTGACCGCCGTCCGAGCGAGCGCAGCGAGCCTTGATGAGGTAGGGAAAGTTTGGCCGCGCCATGATCGGAGATGCTGGCGTGAGGCTGTCTGTGAGTGCGCTCGATCAGCTACCGTGCGATTCATGTCATCAGCATTGGACACGCCTGAGGGAGCGGCTGAGCTGGCCGAGTCGTTGTTGCCGCCGCTCGGGAACCGCTGGCTGCACACTCAGGCCGTGGCGGAACGAGCCCGACAGGCCGCGCTGGCTGTGCCGGAGGGGGAGCGGGATCTCCTCGTGGCAGCTGCCTGGTTGCATGACATCGGCTATGCCCCAGAGCTGCGCGAGACGGGGTTTCACCCTCTCGACGGCGCTCGCTACTTGGAATCGTTGGGCGCTCCTGCTCGAGTCGTGAGGCTGGTCGCTCACCATTCTGGTGCGGTGTACGAGGCCGAACAGCGGGGGCTGTCAGGTGAGTTGGCTGAGTATCAGCGAGAGGATTCACCGCTGCTCGACGCGCTGATCTACGCCGACATGACGACCGGCCCCGCCGGCCAGTCCTTCGACTTCAACCGGCGGATCGACGAGATCTTGGTCCGGTATGAGCCGGGCAGCGAAGTGCACACCGCGATCAGTAAGGCGAAGCCTTACCTCGGAGCCGCTGTCGCGCGGACGCGGGCACGTCTGGCGAACAGATCAGATCAAGGCGTGAACGGCTCGTAGGTCACTGGCATTGCCGGGAACCTTCTACCCGACATAGGGCTTGGGCTGGCTGGCCAAGCCGTGGTCGATCCGCATGCGCATGGACGGATGGATGTTCAGATCATCCAGCCTTCCGGGGCGGACGAAGGCAACCTCCTTGCTCTCGCTGCTCGTTCGAAGCTCTCCGCCAACGATGCGGGCCGCGAAACAGATCGAGAACTGCTGCCGGACCTCGCCGTCGTCGTACGCCATGACGTGTGCCGGGTTCGTGTAGAGGCCGATCAACCCGGTTACCTCGACGTCGAAGCCGGTCTCCTCTTTGGTTTCCCGCACCGCGGCATCGGGGGCTGACTCCCCAACGTCGACTCCGCCGCCGGGAAGCGCCCACAGGTTGTTGTCTGTCTTGTGGATGAGTAGGACTTCACCGGCATCGTTGAGCGCTACAGCGGTCACCGACGGGACGATGCTGTTCGCCTTCGGGGCGTTGGGATCATTGAAGTAGTCGATGCGGGCCATGCATCCAGCCTCGCACGTGTCCTCCGCCGTGGGCAGGATCAAATGTGCTGCCACCTAGATCCTGTCCTGTGGGTCATGTGGATGTCGGTCGAGGGCTCGTTGTGTTGGCGCAGGGCGGGATGAGCTGACCAGTGCCGCTGGAGCCCCATCTGTCTTCGCCAGGGCATCGTGGCGGCTGGTGGAACGATCACCGCACGACAATCAACCGGTGAGCCGGGGCCACGAACTGCTCATCGCATGTCGGGCCACTGAGCCCTCCTGACGACGGCCTGATTGGTCGGGCATGCTGGTCCGTGATGACACGGCTGCCCGTCTGGACTACCGAACTTCCGTCGAGACCGGGTCGAGGAAAAAGAGGCACTGGTCCGCTTTGAACTCGCCCACCTCGGCGACGAAGCGGAACTTGTCGCCTGCGCTGACGGTGGCGGGGATCTTCTTGCCGGTCAGTTTCAATCCAAGGATGTTGACGTCCTCGTACTTGAAGGCCGGGCCCACCGTCGTGTTCGGACCCTTGTCGCCTGGGCCCAGGAGGAAGTCGTAGCGGGTGTCGTAGTCACCGTGGGGCGCCATGCTCACGATCGAGCCGTTGAACGCGACAGTCTGGCCCGCGTGCCTGGTCGCGAAGTCCAGGTTCGCGTCGTCGCACGAGTCCGCCTTCAGCAGCGCCGCGAACTCAGGGTTGTTCTGAGGCGTGATCACCTCAGTGGCAGTCGACTCGGCCGCGGTGGGAGTCGGCGTAGCGGAAGGCTTCTCGCTCGCAGCGGCTACCGGCTTGTCTGGCTTGTTCTGCTTCTCTCCTTCGCCGCTGAGTGCGGAGGCAACGCCGATGATGATGGCCAGGATCCCTAGGGCGGCGGCCAACGCGCCGATCAGGGGCCACGGCAGCGGTTTCTTCGGCCGACGGAAGCTGAGGGTGGAGCGAAGTGTGCCCTGGGTCTGCTCCACGAGCTCCCAGCCATCCTTTTGCATCTTCGAGATCATCAAGCCGTTGGTGCCGCGCACTGCCCGCACGGTCTTGTACTCGTACTTGATCTCGTCGGCCATGCGGCTCCGCGCCCCCTAAATGGACTGTTCATACCAACTGCCCCGCGAGCATAAGGGACTCTGCGAGGCACTCGGCCTCACTGACGCTTCCCTCGACCCCGAGCTCGCGATCCGGACCAAGTAGGACTAGCTAGAGAACTCTGCCGTCCAAGACCTCGATGTCCACGATGACCGTCGCGGTCGGGTCGAGGCTGAGCCAGATCACGGCTTCGTCGTTCTCCTCCAGCTCGCATAGGTAGGGGGTGGGTGAGCCCTGTGGCCCGGTCAGAAGGTTGTGGCATGTGGGCGTGCAGGTGCAGACGCCGTGGTACCGCAGGGCTGGGACCTGATCAATCAGAACCGTGTCGTCTGGATCGAGCAGGCGCAGGATGTTCGCCGTAAGTACCGGGAACACGTCCGTGAGCAGCGGTAACTCTTCAGGAGTCATGGCGCCACGGGAGTCCCACGCTCCCACGCGTAGTCGAAACTCCGCATGTAGTGCCGGAATGTGCGGGCGCCGGGGAGGTAGCGGAAGTGCAGGACGGGATTTTGCCCTGCCGGAGCGCCGAGAACGTGAGGGTTCACCAGGATGTCGTCGTCGAATCGATAGATCGAGTTGTAGAGGATCGTGTCGTGCAGTCGGATCTCCACACCGGGTGTTGTGGCGGCCGGCTGGAGGTAGCGGCGCGTGATCCTGGCGCGTGCGGCCAAGTCGTCCCCGATGCCTTCTTCCTCACCTCGTTGATGAACCATCTCCGAGTCCGGGTCGCCAAGCAGGATGCGTAGGTGCGCTCCACGCTGAGCCTTCTCAGCCAATTGATTCGGAAGGTCAGGGTGTCCATCGAAGAGGAACAGGCCTGCGTACACGAGGATCTCGATCTGACTGGTCGCCTGCTCGATCAAGTGCGACCAGAGCGACGCGGGCACGGCGCCCCTGTGCGGGTAGTACGTGATCAGCTCGGACGCGCTCGCCGTCTCGACCTGCTTCTCGACGGTGGGCCAGAGGTAGACCTCGTCTGAGCCGAGGAAGTTTGCTGCTTTCCACCGGTGGTTGCGATGCGGAGTGCGGTCCTTCGAAATCCATCGTTCGACGCTCTTCGGGTCTATGCCGACGTGATCTGCAAGCGTCTGGATGGTCTCGCCCTTTGCGGAGATCGCCGCGCGTAAGCGCTCGTTCGCCATGACTCGCTCCCAGGAACTCTAGGACGCAGGGACGTTTTCGACGGTAGCGAGAACGTCCCCAAAGGTCCATAGGGTCGGTGCTACGTCCGCACGATTCGCAGTTCCCTGATCTCACCGACAAAAGTTTGGTTCAACTCCCCTTGAGATCAGGAGAAGAGACGATGCGTCAGATTCCTGTCGACACCTCGTCCGCCACCGCGATGGTGGCGCAGCCCCCGCAGCCCAAGGTCAAGGACCGCCGCACTGGCGAGATCGCCACCGACCAGGAATCCGGTCTCACGCTGATGACCGTGGACGTGCTGTTCGTGATGAACGGAAACGCGGAGGTCATCACGGTGACGGTGGCAGAGCCCGACATCTCCGGCGAGCTGGTCATGGGTACGCCGGTCGCCCTGACCGGTCTGGTGGCCCGGCCGTGGGAGAACGAGTTCAACGGTCAGAAGCGGCACGGGATCAGCTTCCGTGCGGTCGCCGTCACCTCGCTGGTGACCGAGGCAGCCAAGTCCAAGGCGGCCTGATCATGGGCCGGTTAGTGATCGCGCTTGCGATCGTGGTCGGGGTGGCGCTGCTGCTGAGGTGGCGTCGTCCGGCCTGGTACTGGCTGACCTTCGGCGTCGCTCTGGCTGCGCTCCGGATCCGCTTCCGCTACGCGGCCGTCATGGACGCCTGCCACCTGACCGTGCCGGCCTCGCGTCTTCGGCTGGCGCTCGCCCGGTGGTTCAACAAGCCCGTTCCGCAGCAGCGGGTGCCCCGACTGCTGTGGCTGCGGCCGACACGGACCGGCATCCGGCTGCGGATCAAGATGCGTCCCGGTCAGGACGCCTTCGAGTTCTCCGCCGCCGCTGACCGGCTGCGCCACTCCTTCGGCGTCTATCAGGTCACCTCTCGCGAGATGAAGCCGGGCGTCGTTGAGATCACGCTGACCGGCTACGACGTGCTCAAGCACGTACAGATGCCCGCCAAGACCGACCGCGGCCTGTTGAAGATCCCCGTCGCTCTCGTGGAGGACGGCTCGATCCACTACCGGGACTACCGGGAGGTGCCGCATTCGGTGACGGTCGGTGCGACGCAGTCCGGTAAGTCCGTCCTTCAGCGCACCGTGATCAAGGAGCTCGCCGCACAGCCGGTCGCGCTGGTCGGCATCGACTGCAAGAAGATCGAACTCGGACCGTTCGCACGCCGCTTCTCCGCGCTGGCTGACAATCCCGATGACGCTGCCGACCTGCTCGAAGCCCTCGTGGCCCGGATGGAGTCCATCTACGACGTGGTCCGCCGCGAACAGCGGATCAGCGCCGACACCCCGGATGCCGAGATCGCCGCGAACATCTGGGACCTGCCCGAAGCCCTACGCCCGGTCCCGGTGGTGGTCACCATCGACGAGATCGCCGAACTCGCTCTCAGCGCCAAGCGGAACGATCCGCGACGGGACCGGATCGTCACAGCCCTTATCCGCCTCGCCCAGCTCGGCCGTGCGGCGGGCATGTTCCTAGACATCTACGGGCAGCGCTTCGGGTCCGAACTCGGTGACGGGATTACCATGCTCCGCGCCCAGTTGACCGGCCGGACCGTGCACCGCGTCAACGACGAATCGACGGCCAAGATGGCCTTCGGCGACGTCTCCCCGCACGCGGTGTTCGCCGCGACCCAGATTCCCAACGCCCGCCGCGGGATGGCCGTGGTCGGCTACTCCACCGGCGACTGGACCCGTATCCGCACGCCGCACACCTCGATGCGGCAGGCCGTCGCCGCCTGCAACCGGCACGCCCACCTGGTGCCGGATCTCCCGGAGCTGGCCCGCTTCCGGCCCGGGCTTGATCTCGCGCCCGCTGAGGCTCCGGCGGTAGCTCAAGCCGCCTGATCCTTCCCGGTTCCACCGGCCGGCGCGACCGCCTCGCGCCACGTCCCTACCCGAGCCATGCCTGAAACAGGAGGACCACTCGATGTGTGAGCACTGCGAGGACTTCCACCGCACGGTGCTGATGCTCGGCTCCCTGGCCGTCTACGCCGAACTCCACGACGCCGACCAGACGTTCATCGACACCGTCGGCCCGTGCCTGGCCGCGTCCCTGCCGGAGCCGCCGCCGGGGATGTTCCCGCCCGGCTACGACCCGAACGAGGGCCCCGAGTACCCCGGCCAGGGCCGGTGACCATGGCCACCGCCAAGAAGCCCGCCGGCCGCCGCAGGACCGCCGTACCCAAGCCCGCGAAGTGCCCGGACTGCGACGGCACAGGCGAGAGCACCGAAGCCGTCCGGGTCGGCTCCCGCAAAGGCCGCGCCACCGCCGATCAGCAGGCCGGACTCTGCCTCACCTGCTGGGGCAGCGGCGAAGCCCGCACCGACTGAACCGCGCCGGGCTCGGGCGGCCGGTCACGATCCCCGCCCGGTCCCGGCACCACAAAAGGAGGTGAAGACATGTCCCGCTCGATCCGCCCGGACGCCGTCCTCGTTCAAGCCGTGATCGCTGGTGCGCTGTCCTTCGCCCACCTGCACGACCTGGCCGACGCTGCTGGTCAGGACGGCTGGAAAGCCTGGGCCTATCCGGTCTCGGTCGACCTGCTCCTGGTCGCTGCCTGGCGACGCCTCCGCTCCGACGGACCGTCCCGGCTGGCCTGGTCCTGGTTTCTGATCGCTCTGGTCGCCTCGCTCGGCGCCAACGTGGCCACGGCCGGATTCCTCGACCTTGCGCACCCGCCGGCCTGGCTGCGATTCGGCATCGCCGGATGGCCCGCGCTCGCCTTCCTCGGCGGGACGCTCCTTGCCCACTCCTACGTGCCCCCTGACCGGGAGCCCGCAGGCCCGGCAACCGAAGTCCCGCAAACCACACCGGACATGGACCTGGACATCGAGCGGGGGCCCGCCAGTGAGGCAGAGCCCGCCTCGCTGCCCGCTGCCGAGGACCCGCCCGCCCTCCCCGCCGCTGATCCTCTTCCGCCAGTCCCGGCCGCACTGGTCGACCACGCCCGCAAGGTCGCCGAAGACCACCGCGCCCGCACCGGCACCCCGATCGACAGCGACACCCTGCGTATCCGCCTCGGCGTCCCGCCCCACCTCGCCGACGCGATCTCAGCCCACCTCACCTGACCCCGAAAGGAGCATCACCCATGGGCATCTACCAGATCTGGCGCGAACTGCACCGCGTCGGAAAGGTCACTGTCGGCACCGCCCACGGACGACGCGGCCAGATCAAATACGTCGCCGCCTGCGCCGCCGACGACTGCGGCTGGGCCGTCGAATACGACGACATCAGCCCCGCCATGATCGCCGCCCAGGGTCATTGCTGCCCCGTCCGCTGAGAGGGGACCGGCGCCATGTCCGTACCGCTGTGGTTCTTCATCGCCTGCGTCGGCCTGGTCGGCATCAAGCTCGTCCGTCCACCGCTCTGGCTCGTGATCGTCCTGCTGATCGGCGGCTATCTCCTCGCCGGCAGCTTCCTCGCCCCCGCCATCGACGCGACCACCAAATGAGCTGACCTAGAAGGGAGTTCCACCGTGTTCCAGCCCCGTATTCCGGTCAACCCGACCCCTGGCCAACAGATCGTCCCCGTGGTCACGCCGACTGCCGTCGACCAGTCTCACCACGCCACGGCCGCCGCCTGCGGCTGCCAACACTACGTGCCGGCCGCCATGGCTTCCGCACCGTCCAGGCCTCCCGTCCAGCTCACCCCGGGTGCCGTCGTGGCCGTCGTCGGCGTGGGCGTTGCCGTGGTCCTCGTCGTGGGCGCGGTCTTGGTCTCCATGCTGCTCGCGGTCGCGATCACCGCCGCTTCCTTGGCCGTGTGCGCGCTCGTCGTCCGCTCGATCCTCGCCAGCCACACCCGACGCTGACCAGCCCCCGGAGCGGCCTCAACCGCCAAGTCTCGTCCGCTCCGGGCGCCGTGCCCCCGTCCGATCTCTCAACCGGAAGGAACGCCCATCATGGCGCACTACACCGAGCTCTTCCCCGACGATGGCCGCATGTGCCCCAACTGCTGGGGCTTCGGCCGTGCGGCCGTCACCGTCGGCACCCGACACGACGACGGCTCCCACAAGATCGTCTTCGCCAACTGCATCGGCTGCAACGGCCTCGGCTGGCTGCCGCTCCAGCTCATCGCCGACGTGTACGACGCGGCGATCGCGCGCCGGGCGGTGGACCGTGTCTGACCTCACCTACATCGACTTCTTCGCCGGGGTCGGTGGCTCGTCCTACGGCGCCGCCTCCGTGCCCGGCATCCGCCCCGTCCTGGCTGCCAACCACTGGGACCGTGCGATCGAGTCGCACAGCGCGAACTTTCCCGACACCGACCACTTCCGCGGCGACCTGCACGACGCTGATGTCGCCCGCTTCCCGGCCGCCGACGTGTTCTGGGCCTCCCCGGAATGCCCCCAGTGGTCCAACGCGCGTGGGCGCCGCCGGGACTTCGACAAACAGCCCGACCTGTTCGGCGAGACCCTGCCCGACCCGGCCGCCGACCGCTCACGCGCCCTGATGTGGGACGTGCCCCGCTACCTCGAAGCCTGCCTGGCCAAGGGCCGGCCGGTGCTCGCCGGGATCGTCGAGAACGTCATCGACGTCCGGGCCTGGGACCTGTGGCACACCTGGCGGGCCACCATCCGCGAACTCGGCTACGACACTCGGCTGATCGCCCTGAACTCGATGCACGCCCGCCCGGTTCGCACGCCGTACGCGCCCCAGTCCCGAGACCGGCTCTACCTCGCCTACTGGCGCCGCTCGCTCGGCCGCGCACCCGACTGGGACAAGTGGCTGCGGCCGTCTGCCTGGTGCCCCGTCTGCGAGACCGGGGTGCACGCGGTGCAGGTGTTCAAGAACCTCCGTCGCGACATGGGCCGATACCGCCAGCAGTACGTCTACCGCTGCCCGCACGTCACCTGCCGCAACGCCCTCGTGGAACCCTCCGTCCTCCCGGCCGCCGTCGCCGTCGACTGGTCGCGCCCTGGCACTCCGATCGGCGCCCGCCCCGGCGGCTTGTCACCCAAGACCCTCGCCCGGATCCGCGCCGGACTCGACCGTTACGCGCTGCCCGTCACCGTCCCGGCAGGCGGCACCTGGCGCACCGAGGCGAGCCCCGTCACGGTGCCGCTGCCCACCCGCACCACCCGCGAGAACGACGCCCTGGCCGTGCCGCCGCTGCTCGTCCCGGTGGAAGGCCGCGACGGTAAGCACGCGGTTCCGGCTGGCGAACCGCTGCGCACCCAGACCGCCCGCAACGAAACCGGCCTGGCCTGGCTGCCCTTCATCGCCGAACTGCGCGGCGGCAACTCCGACGCCCGCCCCGTCCTGGACGCTCTCGCCACCGTCACAGCCTCCGGCAACCACCACGGCCTCGTCACCCCGTCCAGGCTCGAACAGGTCCAGTGGAACAGCCTCCTCATCCCGTACTACGGCACCGGCACCGCGCGCCCGGTGGCCGAACCCGTCGGCACCCTGACCACACACGACCGCTACGGCCTGACCACGGGCAGCCATGTCGACCTGGACGACGTGCAGTTCCGGATGCTGGAGCCGTACGAGATCGGCCGCGGTATGGCCTTCACCGACGCCTACACCGTGCTCGGCACCAAGCGAGAGCGCGTACGCCAGTACGGCAACGCCGTCACCCCACCCGTCGCGGAAGTCCTTGTCTCCGCTCTCATCGAGACCATCACCGGCACTCCGCTCGACCGAGAGACGGCGGTGACCGCCGCATGACCGACACCGCGACCCTTGCGGGCTTGGACCCGGCCACCCTCGCCGACACACTCCGGGTGGCCGGCTCCCCAGGCTTCGACCGCTGGCAGGACCAGATCCGCCGCACCGGCGGCTGCGCCAACCCAATTCACCTCACGGGCTGGACCCTTACCAAGGACAGGACGACCGGGGAGACGCTGCACCACTACAGCACCGAGCACGAGCCGGGCGCACGGTTACGGATCGCCTGCGGAAACCGCCGTGCCTCCCGCTGCCCGGCCTGCGCCTGGACCTACGCGGGCGACACGTACCACCTGATCCGCGCAGGCCTCGCCGGAGACGACCGCCACGGTATCCCCGACGCCGTCCGCGAACGCCCCCGCGTCTTCGCCACCTTCACCGCACCGTCCTTTGGTCCTGTCCACAACCGGCCCGCCCGCGGGTCCTGCCGCTGCGGTAGTCGGCATGCCGAGGACGATCCCGCGCTCGGTACGGCGCTGGACCCGGCAACGTACGACTACTCGGGCGCCGTGCTCTTCAACAACCACGCCGGCGACCTGTGGCACCGCTTCGTCAAGCGGCTGCGCCGTGAGATCGCCGCCCGCGCGGGCCTGACCCAACGCGAACTGGCCGACACCTGCCGCCTCTCCTACGGCAAGGTCGCCGAGTTCCAGAAGCGCGGCGCCGTCCACTTCCACGCCGTGATCCGCCTCGACGGACCCGATGGGCCGGACGATCCGCCACCGTCCTGGGCCACGACCGCGCTGCTCACGGAGTCCATCAGGGCCGCTGCTTTTCACCGCTACTCGACCGTCAGCACGCCCGCCGCGGGGCAGCAGCCGGCCCGCTCCTTCCAGTGGGGCACTCAGCTCGACATTCGCCCCGTCAAGGCTTTCGGTGACGGCTCCGACATCACCGAGCAAGCGGTTGCCTCCTACGTCGCCAAGTACGCCACCAAGGCAGCTGAGAACACGGGCACCCTGGACCGGCCGATCGGCAACCGCGAAGCCCCGGTCGTTCTCGGCGTCCCTGATCACGCCCGGCGCCTCATCGAAGCCTGCTTCGACCTTGACTCCCTCTACCCGGACCGGCGCCTGCGGGCCTGGGCGCACATGCTCGGCTTCCGCGGTCACTTCTCCACCAAGTCCCGCCGCTACTCGACCACCCTCGGCACCCTGCGCCAGATCCGCGCCGACTACCGCGCCGCCCAAGAGCGGCAAGACCGCGGCTTCGACGACACAGAGCCGGACACCGTCATCGTGCTGGCGAGCTGGCAGTACGCCGGCCACGGCCACACGCCCGGGGAATCCGTCCTTGCCGCCGGCATCGCCCGGGATCTCCAGATCAACCGCGAAACCGCACGCGAAGCCTTGCCCGACCAACTAGCCCTGGAAGGAGCGCACCTGTGAGGGATGAACTGATGACCGTTTCGGAGATCCTCGACGAGTTGGGGAAGGTCTCCCGGCGCACCTTCTACCGCTGGCGGGAGCTGGGCCAGGCACCGAAGGCCCTGAAGCTCCCCAACGGTGAGTTGAGGGTGTGGCGAAGCGACTTCACCGCTTGGCTGCGTGAGCGGGAGGAAACCGCGTGAAGTCCCTGGACGTGAAGATCTGGGGGGTTCGCAAGCGCGCTTCGAAGCGGCCCTCTTACGACGTGCGCTGGTCGGTTGCTGCCAAGGTCTTCTCCGAGACGTTCCGGACCAAGGCGCTCGCGGATCACTACCGCACCAAGCTCATGCGCTCCGCGCGGGATGGTGAGGAATTCGACTGCGGCACAGGCCTTCCGGACTCGATGGCAGAAACGAAGGCCAAGCTCACCTGGTACGACTTCGCCTTGAAGTACCTGGCGATGAAATGGCCGCATGCCGCGCCCAACACCCGCGACGGGATCAACGAATCACTGACTTCGGTGACGATCGCGCTGCTCGACGACCGCCCGGGACGGCCAAGTACCCTCCTGATCAGGCAGGCCCTGCGAAACTGCGCGTTCGTCCTCCCCGGGCCGGCTGAACGGGAGGCACCTACCGAGATCGCGAACACCCTGCATTGGATCGCCAAGGCGTCGCGCCCGTTGAATGACCTGGCCGATCCTGTGACGGCGCGTGAGGTGCTCGACTCGTTCAAGATCCGTCTTGATGGCAAGTCCGCTGCGGCCGAGACCGTACGCCGCAAGCGCCGCACCTTCGTCAACGCCTTGCACTACGCCGTTGACCTCGGTGAATTCAGGGAGAATCCGCTGACCGCCGTGCGCTGGCAGAAGCCCAAGGTGTCCAGCGAGGTGGACCCGCGCGTTGTGGTGAATCCGCAACAGGCGCTCGCTCTGCTCCACGCCGTGTCCTACGTGGGTGGCTACCGCAGGGCCCGCGGCCGTCGACTCGTCGGGCTCTTTGCCTGCATGTATTTCGCCGGCCTGCGGCCTGCCGAGGCGATCGGCCTCGCCGAAGCTGACCTGACGCTGCCAGAGCAGGGTTGGGGAACCGTGCTCCTGCATCGCACGCGCCCGAGCGTAGGCAAGCAGTGGACGGATTCGGGGGAGAGCCACGACGACCGCGGGCTGAAGAATCGACCGGCAGAGGACGTCCGTCGTGTCCCGATCCCGCCCCAACTCGTAGCGATACTCAGAGAACACCTCGACACCTTCGGGACCGCCGCTGACGGACGCCTGTTCTACAGCGAGGGCGGGGGAGTGGTCGCCTCGTCGACGTACTGGAGGGCCTGGCAGGAAGCCCGCACGCTTGCCCTTTCGCCAGCCGCGGTGGCTTCGCCGCTGGGCCGTCGACCGTACGACCTTCGCCACTCCGCTCTGTCGACGTGGCTCAACGCCGGGGTCGACCCGACCGAGGTCGCCGAGCGGGCGGGCAACAGCGTTGAGGTCCTGTTGGGCCGCTACGCCAAGTGCATCGACGGGCGGCAGGAGATCGCCAACCGGAAGATCGAGGAGCTGT
The DNA here is from genome assembly GCF_042959425.1 of Streptomyces sp. NPDC007896. Lineage (NCBI taxonomy): Bacteria > Bacillati > Actinomycetota > Actinomycetes > Kitasatosporales > Streptomycetaceae > Streptomyces > Streptomyces sp. NPDC007896. Next base: position 482,815 of record NZ_JBIBKX010000004.1, read on the forward strand.
TGCGCGAGTACGAGTGATCACGGCTCTGCCAGGTGGAGCCCCCCTGGAAGTCTCCGTAGTCGAGCCTCCAGCAACGGCAGTCGTGGAACGTCACGAGTCGGTCTGATGGAGCGTTGCTAGCCCGCTCTCGGAGTGGTGCGCGTCCGGGAGCTCTTCAGTGGTGCGTACCTCAAGGCGCATGAGATCCCGCACATGGCCCTGCAGCGGGATGATCGAGTCCAAGAGGCCGATGATCCTAGTGATCTTTGCCCGACGTGTGGATGGGTCTGACTCGCCTGCGACGTTCATCAGGTGTCGGTATGCGGTCGTGAGTCGTTCATTCACGGGGCTCTCGGCCGCGAGTACTGCGTCGCTTGCCAGCAGCTGGGCTTCAGCGCGGGTGTCTCGCTGAGCGCGTCGCGCGCTACTCACTTCTGTTGCATCCGCGTCGGTGGATCCTGATTTGAGTTCGTATGCGTACGCGAGCATTGCGTCCCTGTACTGGCGATCGTGGGCGTTCAGTTGGGCGTAGCAGCTTCGCAGCTGATCGATCTTGCGTTGATCTTCAGAAGCCCGTTGTTCAGCGGCGCGGATTTGTTGTTCTCGATCCAGTCTCCGTGACTCTGCCCGCTGAGCGAGGACTTGGGTGATCACCGCGGAGGCCAGAGTGCCGCCCACGCCAACGATTGCAACGATTAGAGAGACGGTTGCGCCGGACATCCCCACCCCTTGGCACTCACCTGAGTTCTCATGACGTGGAGACGGTAGCTAACGAGCCCGTACTCTCTGGCCCAAACGCTGATGGTCCGGAGGAGCCTCCGCTGGCGCTGCGTCGTCCGCGGTCGTACTACCGGGTGGCCGCCACCCAGCCTCCCGACTTGGCTGCGGGCTTTGCCGCTCGTCGGGACTGACCAGGGAAAACACTCCAAGATCCTGTCCACGAATAGTCCACAGACGCCGACATAGGGCCGCTCAGGGCGGCATTCGGCTGCACAGGGCTGTAGATACGCGAAGACCCCGGCCTCAGCGTTTCCGCTGATGACGGGGTCTTTGGGCACCTCATAAGGGGTGCCCCCGGCAGGATTCGAACCTGCGCACACGGCTCCGGAGGCCGTTGCTCTATCCCCTGAGCTACGGGGGCGTGTCGGGCGCGGTGTTCGCGGCGACGGGTAGAACCCTACCAGCTCTTTCGTGGGGGACTGGCATGGGTTTATGTGGGGGCGGGGCGGTGTTCCGGGGAGGGGGAGCGGAGGCGTCCGCGGGGGGCCTCCTTGGGGTGGTTGCCACCCCCGCACGGGGGTGGAAGTGGGGAAAACCCGGACGGCGCGGTGGGCGCGGACCTACTCTCGAGTTGTGCCAGGCGCGTCCGGCCGGGTGCTTGTTGTGGACGACAACAAGGTCATCCGGCAGCTGATCAGGGTCAACCTCGAGCTGGAGGGCATCGAGGTCGTGACCGCGGCCGATGGTGCCGAATGCCTGGACGTCGTGCATCACGTGCGGCCCGATGTGGTGACCCTGGATGTGGTCATGCCTCGGCTCGACGGTTTGCGTACCGCCGCCCGGCTGCGTGCCGACCCCCGGACCCGGAATCTTCCCCTCGCCATCGTCAGTGCCTGTACGCAGTACGAGGTCGACAGTGGGCTCGACGTCGGCGTTGACGCCTTTCTTGCCAAGCCCTTCGAACCTGCCGAACTCGTGCGGCTCGTACGGGAGTTGATGGAGCGGCGGGGGAGTGGGGGCGGGGGCGGGGGCGGGAGTGGGGCCGGTGGTGGGGGTGCCTTTGGCGGAGAAGCGTTCGGTCCGGATGAGCTCGGCGCCGAGGAGATCGGGGCCGAGGAGGCCCAGCGCGCCGGTCATTGAGCGGGTGCCGCGCCGCTGAGTGGTGGTGATGAGGAGTCGGGGGTGGTCGGCCCTGCCGGCACCTGCCCATCCGTGTCGGTGATCCGTGATCCGTGATCCGTGATTGGTGATCAGTGCTGCGTGAGGGTGTGGGTTTTCTGTCGCCAAGGATGCGGTCGTCTTGAGGTTCCGGTCCCTCGTTCGCCGACGTTCCCGCACTCCGTTCGAGTTGCCTTACTCCGTACTCCGTCCACGTCGCCACCCCTGCTCCGTCCACGTCGTTGAGCGTCGGCCGTGGCGGTGGTCACTCATCGGCCGTCAGTGAGAACACCCTCGCCCTCCGAGCCCCGTCCACATCCCGGACCCTCGCCAAACCGACTCGCCTACCCACCCCCCTCCTCCCCTACGCTTGTCCCGTGACCCCCGTCGAGCTCTCCCGCACCGTGCTGCGCGCGGTGCGCCGTGCCGTGGACGAGGGCGAGCTGAGTGTGGTCGTGCCGGTACGGGCGGTGGTGACGCCGCCGGGGCCGGGTGGGTGTGGGGACTACGCCACGAACATCGCGTTGCAGTTGGCGCGGCCTGCCGGGCGGCCGGCACGGCAGGTCGCCGAGATCCTGCGGCCCCACCTCACCCGCAGCGACGGTGTCGCCGACGTCGCGATCACCGGACCGGGGTTCCTCAACATTCGCCTGGGGGGTGGCGCGGGCGCCTCTCTCGTACGGGAAATCCGGCTCCAGCGTGACGCGTATGGGTGCGGCGACGTCCTCGCCGGGCAGATCGTCCCGCTCCGGATCCCGTACGACATCCGGGCCGAAGTCGTCGCCGACGCGCTCGTACGGATCGTGGCCACCCAGGGCGGCCGTGCAGAGGTGCACCACATCCATCCCTCGCCCGCCGAGCCCGCCAACCCTGCGGGCACCGGACTCTCGCCCGCCGACCCCGCGGGCACCGAGCTCTCGCCCGCCGACCCCGCCGACCCCGCCGAGCCCGCCGACCCCGCCAACCCCGCAGGCGTCGAGCCCTCGCCCGCCGCCCCCTCACGCACCAAGGCGCCGCACACCCGCCCCTCGCGCCCCCAGCCCGCAACCCTCCGCCCCACCCCCGCCCCCGAAGACCCCACCCCCCTCGGTCCCGACGCCGCTCGCTGGGCCCTGTTGCACCCCGCGTCCCACGACCGGCCGCGGGTCAGTGCCGATCACCTGCTTCAGCGGGAGAGCAACCCGCTCTTCCGGGTCCGGTACGCCCACGCCCGCACCCGGGCCCTCACCCGTAACGCCGCCGCGCTCGGCTGCACCGGCGACCCCGGTGACGTACCCGGCGAGGGCACCGACGCGCTTGTCGGGGCCCTCGCCGGGTATCCGGCCGTGCTGACGCAGGCGGCCCTGCACCGCGCGCCCGACCGGCTCGCCCGGCACCTCGTCACCACCGCCGACGCCCTCCTCGCCTTCCAGCACACCGTGCTGCCGCTCGGCGACGAGAAACCCTCGGCCGCCCACCGTGCCCGGCTCGCGCTCGCCGAAGCCGCCGGGACGGTGCTGGCCGGCGGCCTGTCCCTGCTCGGCATCAGCGCCCCTGACTATCTGTGACCGTCTGTGAGAGAAAAATGAGCCGTTCCGCACACCCCGCCGGGCCCCGTCACGCCGATGTCCTCCCCGAGGGCCACTACAGCGCCCCGCCCGCCGACCTCAACGCCCTCGACCCCAAGGTCTGGGCGCACACCGTCAGCCGTACGGACGACGGCGTCGTCAGCGTCGGTGGGATGGAAGTCACCCGGCTCGCCGAGGAGTTCGGCACCCCCGCCTACTTCATGGACGAGGCCGACTTCCGCGAGCGCGCCCGCGCCTGGCGGACCGCCTTCGGGCACGACGCCGACGTCTTCTATGCCGGCAAGGCCTTCCTCTCGCGCGCTGTCGTGCGGTGGCTGCACGAGGAGGGGCTCAACCTCGACGTGTGCTCCGGCGGTGAGCTCGCCACCGCCCTCTCCGCCGGGATGCCCGCCGACCGCATCGCCTTCCACGGCAACAACAAGTCCGAGGAAGAGATCACCACCGCCGTCGAGGTCGGGGTCGGGCGGATCGTTCTCGACTCCTTCCAGGAGATCGTCCGCGTCGCCCACATCGCGCAGTCCCTCGGCAAGCGGCAGCGGGTGCAGATCCGCGTGACCGTGGGGGTCGAGGCGCACACCCACGAGTTCATCGCCACCGCACACGAGGACCAGAAGTTCGGGATCGCGCTGGCCGACGGGCAGGCCGCGGAGGCGGTGCGGCGGGCGCTCGCGCTCGACGGGCTCGAGCTCGTGGGGATTCACTCGCACATCGGTTCGCAGATCTTCGACATGGCCGGGTTCGAGGTCGCCGCCCGGCGCGTGGTGTCGTTGCTGGCCGCCGTTCGTGACGAGCACGGCGTCGAGCTGCCCGAGATCGACCTCGGTGGAGGTCTCGGCATCGCGTACACGAGTGACGACGATCCCCGCGAGCCGCACGAGATCGCGAAGGCGCTGGGCGAGATCGTCACGCGGGAGTGCGAGGCCGCCAAGCTGCGGACGCCCCGGATCTCGGTCGAGCCGGGGCGGGCCATCGTCGGGCCCACCGCCTTCACGCTCTACGAGGTCGGCACCATCAAGCCGCTCGATGGGCTGCGGACGTACGTCTCCGTCGACGGGGGCATGTCCGACAACATCAGGACCGCGCTGTACGACGCCGAGTACAGCGTCGCCCTCGTCTCGCGCACCTCCGACGCCGAGCCCATGCTCGTCCGTGTCGTCGGCAAGCACTGTGAGAGTGGCGACATCGTGGTCAAGGACGGCTTCCTGCCCTCCGACCTGGCCCCCGGCGACCTCATCGCCGTACCCGCCACGGGTGCCTACTGCCGGTCCATGGCCAGCAACTACAACCATGCCCTGCGCCCGCCGGTCGTCGCCGTGCGCGACGGCGAGGCCCGGGTGATCGTCCGCCGGGAGACGGAGGAGGACCTGCTGCGTCTCGACGTCGGGTGACCGGCCGATCGGGTCGGAACGACCGGCCGATCGGGTCGGAATGACCGGCTGGTCACCCCCGCAATGACCGGCCGATCGAGGTGGGAGTGACCGGCTGATTCAGGTCGGAATGACCGGCTGATCCAGGTCGGAATGGACGGTCGGCCCAGGTGGAAGATCTCCTGCTGCCGGCTGTCGGAAAAATGAAATAGATGTCTCACGATCCGGACCAGGGATAGAAACTCCCGTCCGGTGAGTGAGACTGGTCCAACCGTAGACGGTATGAGGAAACGAGGTCGGATGATGCGTACGCGTCCGCTGAAGGTGGCGCTGCTGGGCTGTGGGGTTGTCGGCTCAGAGGTGGCGCGCATCATGACGACGCACGCCGACGACCTCGCGGCCAGGATCGGGGCCCCCGTCGAGCTGGCGGGCGTGGCCGTCCGCCGGCCCTCCAAGGTGCGCGAGGGCATCGACCCCGAGCTCGTCACCACCGACGCCACCGCCCTCGTCAAACGCGGGGACATCGACGTCGTCGTCGAGGTCATCGGCGGTATCGAGCCCGCCCGCTCCCTCATCACCACCGCCTTCGAGCACGGCGCCTCCGTGGTCTCCGCCAACAAGGCGCTCCTCGCCCAGGACGGGGCAGCCCTGCACGCGGCGGCGGAGGCGCACAACCGGGACCTCTACTACGAGGCCGCCGTCGCCGGCGCCATCCCGCTGATCCGGCCGCTGCGCGAGTCCCTCGCCGGTGACAAGATCAACCGCGTGATGGGGATCGTCAACGGGACGACGAACTTCATCCTCGACAAGATGGACTCCACCGGGGCCGGCTATCAGGAAGCCCTCGACGAGGCCACCGCGCTCGGGTACGCCGAAGCCGACCCGACCGCCGACGTCGAGGCGTTCGACGCGGCCGCCAAGGCCGCCATCCTCGCCGGAATCGCCTTCCACACGCGTGTACGCCTCGACGACGTCTACCGCGAGGGCATGACCGAGGTCACCGCCGCCGACTTCGCCTCGGCGAAGGAGATGGGCTGCACCATCAAGCTGCTCGCCATCTGTGAGCGGGCGGCGGACGGCGGATCGGTGACGGCGCGCGTGCATCCGGCGATGATTCCGCTGAGCCACCCCCTCGCCTCCGTCCGCGGCGCGTACAACGCGGTGTTCGTCGAGTCGGATGCCGCCGGGCAGCTCATGTTCTACGGGCCGGGCGCCGGCGGCGCCCCGACCGCGTCCGCCGTGCTCGGCGACCTCGTCGCCGTCTGCCGCAACAAGCTCAGCGGGGCGACCGGGCCCGGCGACTCCGCGTACACCCAGCTGCCCGTCTCGCCCATGGGCGAGGTCGTGACGCGGTACCACATCAGCCTCGACGTGGCGGACAAACCGGGTGTTCTCGCCCAAGTGGCCACCGTTTTCGCCGAGCACGGCGTATCGATCGATACGGTGCGCCAGCAGGGTAAGGACGGCGAGGCCTCTCTCGTCGTCGTCACCCACCGAGCGTCCGACGCGTCCCTGAACGGGACCGTGGAGGCGCTGCGCAGCCTCGACACCGTGCGGGGTGTCGCCAGCATCATGCGGGTTGAAGGAGAGTAACCAGCAATGACCCACCAGTGGCGCGGAATCATCGAGGAGTACCGGGACCGGCTTCCGGTGTCCGACAGCACGCCGGTCGTGACGCTCCGTGAGGGCGGTACGCCGCTCGTGCCCGCGCAGGTGCTCTCCGAGCGCACGGGCTGCGAGGTCCACCTGAAGGTGGAGGGCGCCAACCCGACCGGGTCCTTCAAGGACCGCGGTATGACCATGGCCATCACCCGGGCCAAGGAGGAGGGCGCGAAGGCTGTCATCTGCGCCTCCACCGGCAATACGTCCGCCTCCGCTGCCGCGTACGCCGTGCGTGCGGGCATGGTGTGTGCCGTGCTCGTCCCGCAGGGCAAGATCGCCATCGGCAAGATGGGCCAGGCCCTCGTGCACGGCGCGAAGATCCTCCAGGTCGACGGCAACTTCGACGACTGCCTGACGCTCGCGCGCTCGCTCTCCGACAACTACCCGGTGGCGCTGGTCAATTCGGTCAACCCGGTGCGCATCGAGGGCCAGAAGACCGCTGCCTTCGAGATCGTGGACATGCTCGGCGACGCGCCCGACATCCACGTCCTGCCGGTGGGCAACGCGGGCAACATCACCGCGTACTGGAAGGGCTACACGGAGTACGCCGCCGACGGCATCGCCGGGCGCACCCCGCGCATGTGGGGATTCCAGGCCTCCGGTTCCGCGCCCATCGTGCGCGGCGAGGTCGTCAAGGACCCGTCGACGATCGCCACCGCGATCCGCATCGGCAACCCGGCCTCGTGGAAGTTCGCGCTGGCCGCGCGGGACGAGTCGGAGGGCCTCATCGACGAGGTGACGGACCGTGAGATTCTGCGCGCCTACCGGCTGTTGGCCGCGCAGGAGGGTGTCTTCGTCGAGCCCGCGTCCGCCGCGTCGGTCGCCGGTCTGCTGAAGGCCGCCGAGCAGGGCAAGGTCGACCCCGGTCAGCGGATCGTCTGCACGGTCACTGGAAACGGGCTCAAGGATCCGGACTGGGCCGTTGCGGGCGCCCCGCAGCCGGTTACCGTTCCTGTGGACGCGGCCACGGCGGCGGAGCGGCTCGGACTGGCGTAAGGCAAAAAGGCCGTATGGCAAAAAGGCCGTAAGGCAAAGGGCTCGGGCCGGCGGACGGCGGGGTGGACGGAGTGGCGTAAAGCCGCCTGGCGCACATCCGCCAGAAGCCGTCGGGGCCTGTCAGGGGCCATCAGCGGCAGGCGGATTTCGCCAGAAGTTGGCGAAATCCGGCCGCCGCCAGGGCCACCCCTAGCGCAACCCGACAGGGGGTGCACGGGGGGCTTACGACACGCATCGTGCGCCTCCTGTGCGCCCTATGTCGCCACAGAACCTTCCTTCGATAGGCTGTACCGAACCCGCCCGCCGCATATGCCGCGGTGCCGCGCCGTCAGTGCGGTCAGTGCAGTCAGGGCAGCCACTGCGGTCTCCGGGTCTTCCGTACGTATCGCAGTCCCTCTCGCAGTTCATCCGAGTTCATCCGAAGCACGTAGTTCCTCTCGCAGCACATCGAAAATCTCGTACATCACGCAGCTCAAGGAGAGTCATCGAGCGATGGCCGGTCCAGCGTTCCGCGCCGCCGCCGTCCGGGTGCGCGTCCCCGCCACCAGCGCCAACCTCGGGCCGGGCTTCGACGCCTTCGGTCTGTCACTGGGGCTGTACGACGACGTGGTCGTCCGGGTGGCCGACTCCGGGCTGCACATCGACATCGCAGGTGAGGGCAGCGAGACGCTGCCCCGCGACGAGAATCACCTCCTCGTACGCTCCCTGCGCACCGCCTTCGATCTGCTGGGCGGACAACCGCGCGGCCTCGAGATCGTCTGCGCCAATCGCATTCCGCACGGGCGGGGCCTCGGCTCTTCCTCGGCCGCCATCTGCGCCGGAATCGTCGCCGCGCGCGCCGTGACCATAGGCGGCGACAGCAAACTCGACGACTCCGCGCTTCTTGAGCTCGCCACCGAGATCGAGGGTCATCCCGACAATGTCGCGGCCTGTCTGCTCGGCGGTTTCACGCTCTCCTGGATGGAGGCCGGAGCCGCGCGGGCGATCAGGATGGACCCTGCCGATTCCGTCGTTCCGGTGGTTTTCGTTCCCGGAAAGCCGGTTCTCACCGAGACCGCGCGTGGTCTGCTGCCGCGCACCGTTCCGCACGTCGATGCCGCCGCCAACGCGGGCCGGGCCGCACTGCTCGTCGAGGCCCTCAGCCGGCGCCCCGAGCTGCTGCTGCCCGCCACCGAGGACCGGCTGCACCAGGAGTACCGCGCCCCGGCCATGCCGGAGAGCGCGGCGCTGGTGGAGCGGCTGCGGGCCGACGGCATCCCCGCGGTGATCTCCGGCGCGGGCCCCACCGTCCTCGCGCTGGCCGACGAGGAATCCGCCGACAAGGTCGCTCATCTCGCAGGTCAGGGCTGGGCCGCCAATCGGCTGGACCTCGACGCAGCGGGAGCGTGCGTCCTTCCGCTCGCTCCGGCGGGCGTTCATTAAAAGCGCGCGGTTGCCGGATTTGGAGAGGGGGAATGTTTGTTGGATCCGGTAGTGTTAACCTCAAGTCTGCACCCGACCCCACCATGGCGAGGTGCTTCGTGTCCCCGTCCGGGACAACCATTCTTCCGGGAGCCTCCCAAACTGCTTTGTGCCATGCATTGGGTGCTATGCGCTGAGCAGTGCTGAGCACGCTCCGGAACCGGCGTGACCGTGCCGATGACACCGCAATTCAGTGCCACGGCTCCGGAATCGTCATCACCAGATATGTCTTCCGCCTCTTTGGCGGACCACCGCCCCGGCACGGTCCACACAGCAAGGACCAATGCCGGACAGCACAACCGGTCGCCGAGCCAGACAGGCCGACGTCCGCTCCAGGGAAGGACCCTTCGTGAGCGACACCACCGATCTGATGGGCGCACGTGTCGAGGAGACCGCTGCCGCGCCCGCCACGGACGCCTCTGCCGCGCCTGCCTCCGGTGCCGGCTCCCGGCGGCGCCGCGGTACCGGCCTCGAGGGCATGGTGCTGGCCGAGCTGCAGCAGGTCGCGTCCGGCCTCGGTATCAGGGGCACCGCGCGGATGCGCAAGAGCCAGCTGATCGAGGTCATCAAGGAGGCGCAGGCGGGCGGGGGTGCCCCGGCCAAGGCCGAGGCCGCCACCGAGACCAAGCCGAAGCGCCGGGCCACCTCCAAGGCCCGTACCGGCGACGACGCCGCTCCGGCCGCCGAGAAGAAGGCCGCCGAGAAGCCCGTGGCCGAGAAGGCCGTGGCCCAGCAGCAGATCGAGATCCCCGGTCAGCCGGCCAGTGACGACGCCCCCGCGGGTGAGCGCCGCCGTCGCCGTGCCGTGGCCGAGGCCGGCAGCCCCGAGACGGTCACCGCCGAGGCGAAGAGCGAGCCGAAGGCCGCCGCCGTCGAGGCCGCCGCCGAGACCAGGACCGACGCCGGTGACGGTGTCGACGGTCGGCAGGGCCGCCGGGACCGCCGTGACCGCGGCGAGCGTGGCGACCGCGAGCGTGGTGGCCGTGACCGCGACCGCCGCGGTGGCAAGGGCGACGAGCAGCAGCAGGGCCAGGGCCAGGGCGGCGCCGGCCAGCAGCGCCAGGAGCGCCAGGAGCGCCAGGACCGTCAGCAGCAGGGCGGCGGCCGTCAGGACCGTCAGGACCGCCAGCAGCGTGACAACGGCCCGCAGGACGACGACGACTTCGAGGGCGGCCGCCGCGGCCGTCGCGGGCGCTACCGCGACCGTCGGGGCCGTCGTGGCCGCGACGAGTTCGCCACCAGCGAGCCGCAGCTCGCCGACGACGACGTCCTGATCCCCGTCGCGGGCATCCTGGACATCCTCGACAACTACGCGTTCATCCGTACGTCCGGCTACCTGCCGGGCCCGAACGACGTGTACGTGTCCCTCGCCCAGGTCCGCAAGAACGGTCTGCGCAAGGGTGACCACGTCACCGGCGCGGTCCGTCAGCCCAAGGACGGCGAGCGCCGCGAGAAGTTCAACGCGCTCGTGCGCCTGGACTCGACCAACGGCATGGCCCCCGACTCCGGGCGCGGGCGGCCGGAGTTCAACAAGCTGACGCCCCTTTACCCGCAGGACCGCCTCCGTCTGGAGACGGACCCGGGCGTGCTGACGACCCGCATCATCGACCTCGTCGCGCCCATCGGCAAGGGCCAGCGTGGTCTGATCGTGGCCCCGCCGAAGACCGGCAAGACCATGATCATGCAGGCGATCGCCAACGCGATCACGCACAACAACCCCGAGTGCCACCTGATGGTCGTCCTGGTCGACGAGCGTCCGGAAGAGGTCACCGACATGCAGCGGTCGGTCAAGGGCGAGGTCATCTCCTCGACCTTCGACCGCCCGGCCGAGGACCACACCACGGTCGCCGAGCTCGCCATCGAGCGTGCCAAGCGTCTCGTGGAGCTGGGTCACGATGTCGTCGTCCTGCTCGACTCGATCACGCGTCTGGGCCGTGCGTACAACCTCGCCGCCCCGGCCTCCGGCCGCATCCTGTCCGGTGGTGTCGACTCGACGGCCCTCTACCCGCCGAAGCGCTTCTTCGGTGCCGCGCGCAACATCGAGGACGGCGGCTCGCTGACCATCCTCGCGACCGCGCTCGTCGACACCGGGTCCCGCATGGACGAGGTGATCTTCGAGGAGTTCAAGGGCACCGGCAACGCCGAGCTCAAGCTCGACCGGAAGCTCGCCGACAAGCGCGTCTTCCCGGCGGTGGACGTCGACGCGTCCGGTACCCGTAAGGAAGAGCTCCTGCTCGGCAGCGACGAGCTCGCCATCACCTGGAAGCTGCGTCGCGTGCTGCACGCGCTCGACCAGCAGCAGGCGATCGAGCTGCTGCTCGACAAGATGAAGCAGACGAAGTCGAACGCCGAGTTCCTGCTGCAGATCCAGAAGACGACGCCGATGCCGGGCAACGACTGACGACATCCGCACAGCTGAGGGCCGCTCCCCGTGACGGGGGCGGCCCTTTGTGCTGCCTGGGACACATGTACGATCGCGCTCTCTTTCAACGTATGAGTCTCAGGGGGGACTTGAGTGGATACGTCCATGTCCGGGCGCGGTCGTCACAGACGCCGGATACGCATCGCGGTGCCCGTCGCGGCGGCGGCCCTGGCGGCGGCCGTCGGGGGCGCGCTCCTGATGTCGTCGGCGAACGCCGCCACCACGCAGCCGGCGCCGCTCGCCAGGACGACCGGCACCTCGCCGAGCCTGGCCACGCTGCAGAAGCGGATCGCCGGGGCCGTCGCGAGTGACGGCAGGGCCGGACAGCCGACGACGAAGGCCTCGCCGAGCACGAGCGCGGGTACGAGCGCGGGTACGAGCACGAGCACGGGTACGGGTACAGGCGCGGGCAAGACCGCGACCACCGGTACGAGCACGGGCGCGAGCGCGAACACGAGCGGCGCCTCCGTCGACCCGAAGATCATCGGCGGCACCACGACCACCATCACCACCGCCCCGTGGATGGCCCAGCTCTGGTACCTCGACGACAAGGGCACCAGCGACACCAGCGACGACTTCGGCTTCTTCTGCGGCGGCTCCGTCGTCTCGCCGACGAAGATCCTCACCGCCGCGCACTGCGTCAAGGACGAGCAGGGCAAGAGCTACGACTGGAAGGCCCACGGCGCCGTCGTGACCGGCACCTCGCAGCTTCCCTCGGGCGGCGGAACCGATCTGCACGGCGGCACCGCCACCGCCGTCCTGCGGCAGTGGAACCACCCCTCGTACAAAGCGTCGACCATCGACAACGACATCGCGGTCCTCACGCTGGACGGTCCCGTCAAGGCCAAGCCGATCCGGATGACGACGTCGGGCGACACCGCCTCGTACGCCTCCGGTACCAAGGCGACGCTCTACGGCTGGGGCCGCACCTCCTCCGCCACCCAGGACATCTCCGAGACCCTGAGGACGGCCACGCTGCCCATCAAGTCCGACGCCACGTGCGGCGGCTACTACGGCGGCGAGTTCATCAAGGGCCACATGGTCTGCGCGGGCAACCCCGCGACCGGCAGCGACACCGGCACCACCTCCGCCTGCAACGGCGACTCCGGCGGCCCGCTGATCGTGGGCGGCCGCATCGTGGGCGTCGTCTCCTGGGGCGTGGTGGACTGCGTCGAGAAGGGCGCGTACAGCGTCTTCACCAAGGTCAGCTCGTACGTCGGTGCCGCCTACCCGCGCGTCGACGACACTAACCTGAGCGGCGACGACAAGGCCGACCTGTTCGTCCGCAACTCCTCCACCAAGACGCTGTACGAGAAGGACTCCAAGGGCACCTCGTTCGGCGCCCGGCAGTCGTGGGGCGGCTGGAGCACGTCGAACGTCGTCCTTCAGGCCGACCTCGACCGGGACGGCTACCAGGACGTCGTCGAGCGCCGCACCTCCAACGGCGACATCCACTGGTGGCACTACCTGCCGTCCACGGGCAAGTGGGCCGACACCAAGCTCTTCAGCGACTGGAGGACCCGCACCCGCATCCTCGCTCCGGGCGATGTCACCGGTGACGCGCTGCCCGACCTGCTCTCGGTCGACTCCGGCGGCGTCCTGTGGATCTACCCGGGCAAGGGCAACGGCACCTTCTCGGCCCGCGTCAAGGTGAGCTCCGGCTGGAACCAGTACAACTCCCTGCGTGCCCACGGCGACTTCACCGGCGACGGCAAGGCCGACCTGATCGCGCGCAGCAAGACCGGCTCGTACGTCTACCTGTTCAAGGGCACCGGCAAGGCGGGCTCCGGCGCGTTCTCCAGCCGGATCAAGGTGCGCACCTGGGCCGGCTACGACGCCTTCGACGCGGTGGGCGACGTGACCGGTGACGGCAAGGCCGACTTCCTGGCCCGTACGCCCGCCGGCACGCTCTACCTGTACCCCGGTACCGGCAAGGCGACCAGCGAGATCTTCGCCACAGCCATCAAGATCGGCACTGATTTCAAGCAATACGACATCTTCGGCTGAAATCGCAGGTGAGCGAGGTTTCCCCGAGCTCGCCCGTCACGCACTGTGCCCATCGCGCCACGCGGTGGGCGCAGTGCGTTGTGCAACCCTTGCCCGAGTTTCCCCGTCTGACCGTACGGAGTGACCATGAGGCACTACATGGCGCACCGGACCGTGCTTGGCCCTGAAAGCAGGGGGTAACCGACCGCAACGAGGACAAGAGGAGCACATGCCTGCCGAGAGCATGCCGGAACCCGGTACACCGGGTGAGCCCGGCACGAGCGTCCCGCATCGCCGCGCGAAGGGCAGCCGCCGCAAGTCGCGCAGCACGCGAAGCAAGGCCCTGCTCATCACGGCCTGGACCGCGGCGGGCGTCGTGGTGCTGGGGGGCGCCGGCGCCGGGTACCTGTATGTCAAGCTCAACGGCAACATCAAGACCGTCGACATCAACCAGGCCCTCGGCACCGACCGGCCGCTGAAGGTCGACAACGGCTCCGAGAACATCCTGGTCCTGGGCTCCGACACCCGTTCCGGCAGCAACAAGGCCCTCGGCGGCGGCACCGACGACGGCAGCGCCCGCTCGGACACGGCGATGATCGTGCACATATACGAGGGCCACAAGAAGGCCAGCGTGGTCTCCATACCCCGCGACACCCTGGTCCCGCGCCCCTCCTGCACCGACGCCAAGGGCGTCACCCACGCCGCCGCGTCCAGCGTGATGTTCAACTCCGCGTACTCCACCGGCGGGGCCGCCTGCGCGGTGAAGACCGTCGAGTCCATGAGCGGTATCCGCATGGACCACTACATCGAGGTCGACTTCAGCGGCTTCCAGAAGCTCATCGACGACCTCGACGGTGTTCGGGTGACCACCACCAAGAACATCAAGGACCCCGACAGCCATCTGAACCTGACCGCCGGCACGCACACGCTCGACGGGCAGCAGGCGCTCGGCCTCGTCCGCACGCGGCACGGCGTCGGCGACGGCTCCGACCTCGGCCGCATCCAGCTCCAGCAGGCGTTCATCAAGGCCCTGGTCAACCAGGTCAAGCACATCGGCGTGCTGTCCAGCCCCACGAAGCTGTACGACCTCGCCGACACCGCGACCAAGACCGTCACCACCGACTCCGACCTCGGCACGGTCAAGAACCTCGCGTCCTTCGCCAACGGCCTCAAGGGCATCAGCTCGTCGAACATGAACATGGTGACGATGCCGGTCCAGTACGACAGCGCCGACGCCAACCGCGTCCTCGTCGACAAGGCCAAGGCGCAGCTGGTGTGGACCGCCCTGAAGAACGACCGGACGATCCCGAAGGCGGCCACGAAGGGCACGGCCACGGGCACCGCGAAGGGCGTCGTCAGCTCGGGCTGAGCCGGTACGGAGGCCGCGCCGAGGCCCGTACGAGGTCCGGACGGGCCCCGTACGCAGGCTCGGGAATAGATCATCCATGCCCCCGGTTTTGGGGGATAGCGCCAGTCCTGGCAGACTGGTACGTCGGCTCCGGTTCACGCACCCGCATCCCGCGGCGGCGACCCGGCGCCCTCCCGAAACTAGGAGACACCTTGAAGCGCGACATCCACCCCGAGTACGTCGAGACGCAGGTCAGCTGCACCTGTGGCGCGTCGTTCACCACCCGTAGCACGATCTCCAGCGGTTCCATCCGCGCCGAGGTCTGCTCCGAGTGCCACCCGTTCTACACGGGCAAGCAGAAGATCCTCGACACCGGTGGCCGCGTGGCCCGCTTCGAGGCCCGCTTCGGCAAGGCTGCCGCTGCCAAGAAGTAGCGAGCCCACAGCGCCGGTCTTCGGCGTCCCCGGCACGGGGGCGCCGGGACCGGCGCTTTGCGGTGCAGCCCCTATTCGTCTTACCTACGTCCCAGAGCCCATCATGGAGCTGGGGACAGTCCATTGGAGCCGGAGATGTTCGAGGCGGTCGAGGAACTCATCGGTGAGCACGCCGATCTGGAGAAGAAGCTCGCTGACCCGTCGGTGCACGCCGACCAGGCCAACGCGCGCAAGCTGAACAAGCGCTACGCCGAGCTGACCCCGATCGTCGCGACGTACCGCTCCTGGAAGCAGACCGGGGACGACATCGGCACGGCGAAGGAGTTCGCCGCCGACGACCCCGACTTCGCGGCCGAGGTCAAGGAGCTGGAGAAGCAGCGCGAGGAGCTCACCGAGAAGCTCCGCCTGCTGCTGGTCCCGCGCGACCCCAGCGACGACAAGGACGTCATCCTCGAGATCAAGGCGGGCGCGGGCGGCGACGAGTCGGCCCTGTTCGCCGGCGACCTGCTGCGCATGTACCTGCGCTACGCCGAGCGCGTCGGCTGGAAGACCGAGATCATCGACTCCACCGAGTCCGAGCTCGGCGGCTACAAGGACGTCCAGGTCGCCGTGAAGACCAAGGGCGGCCAGGGCGCCACCGAGCCCGGTCAGGGTGTCTGGGCGCGTCTGAAGTACGAGGGCGGGGTGCACCGCGTGCAGCGGGTGCCCTCGACCGAGTCGCAGGGCCGTATCCACACCTCCGCGGCCGGTGTGCTGGTCACGCCCGAGGCCGAGGAGGTCGACGTCGAGATCCACGCGAACGACCTGCGGATCGACGTCTACCGTTCGTCGGGCCCCGGCGGTCAGTCCGTCAACACGACCGACTCCGCGGTGCGCATCACGCACATTCCGACCGGAGTCGTCGCCTCCTGCCAGAACGAGAAGAGCCAGCTGCAGAACAAGGAGCAGGCGATGCGTATCCTGCGCTCCAGGCTCCTCGCCGCGGCGCAGGAGGAAGCGGAGCGTGAGGCCGCGGACGCCCGCCGCAGCCAGGTCCGCACCGTCGACCGCTCCGAGAAGATCCGCACGTACAACTTCCCGGAGAACCGCATCTCGGACCACCGCGTCGGATTCAAGGCGTACAACTTGGACCAGGTGCTCGACGGGGACCTCGACGCGATGATCCAGGCGTGCGTCGACGCCGACTCGGCCGCGAAGCTCGCGGCCGCGTAAGGCGGAACGGCGGACGGCCGAACGGCGGAACGGCCGAACGGCCGAACGCAGCTTTGTGAGGCCGTACTTGTAAGCCCTGCTCGTCAAGCCGTACGACAACAGCTCAGCCCCGGAGGACCAGCGTGAACCTGCTGCTCGCGGAAGTGGCCCAGGCCACCCAGCGGCTGGCCGACGCCGGCGTGCCCTCGCCGCGCAACGACGCGGAGGAGCTCGCCGCCTTCGTGCACGGCGTGAAGCGGGGCGAGCTGCACACCGTCAAGGACGTGGACTTCGACGCCCGCTACTGGGAGGTGACCGCGCGCCGCGAGGCCCGCGAGCCGCTCCAGCACATCACCGGACACGCCTACTTCCGCTATCTGGAACTCCAGGTGGGCCCCGGGGTGTTCGTCCCGCGTCCGGAGACGGAGTCCGTCGTCGGCTGGGCCATAGACGCCGTCCGCGCGATGGATGTCGTCGAGCCGATGATCGTCGACCTGTGCACCGGCTCGGGCGCCATCGCGCTCGCGCTCGCGCAGGAGGTCCCGCGCTCGCGCGTACACGCCGTGGAGCTGTCCGAGGACGCCCTCCAGTGGACGCGCAAGAACGTCGAGGGGTCCAGGGTCGACCTGCGTCAGGGAGACGCCCTGGAGGCCTTCAGGGACCTCGACGGCCAGGTGGACCTGGTGATCTCCAACCCGCCGTACATCCCGCTCACGGAATGGGAGTACGTGGCGCCGGAGGCCCGGGACTACGATCCCGAACTCGCCCTGTTCTCCGGCGAGGACGGACTCGACCTCATCCGTGGCATCGAGCGCACCGCGCACCGGCTGCTGCGCCCGGGCGGTCTCGTCGTCATCGAGCATGCCGACACCCAGGGCGGCCAGGTGCCGTGGATCTTCACCGAGGAGCGGGGCTGGGCCGACGCGGCCGACCACCCGGACCTCAACAACCGGCCGCGGTTCGCGACCGCCCGCAAGGCGATGCCGTGAGCGCGCGCATCGTGATCCCCAGCCAGCAGTACGTGTACGAGGAGGCCCGCTAAATGGCACGGCGATACGACACCAACGACGCGACCGACCGCATCACCGGTCTGCGTGAGGCCGCGTCCGCCGTCCGCCGTGGCGAGCTGGTGGTCCTCCCGACGGACACGGTGTACGGCATCGGCGCCGACGCGTTCACCTCGGAAGCCGTCGCCGACCTCCTTGAGGCCAAGGGCCGGGGCCGCAACATGCCCACCCCTGTCCTCATCGGCTCCCCGAACACCCTGCACGGCCTCGTCACGGACTTCTCCGAGATGGCCTGGGAGCTCGTCGACGCGTTCTGGCCGGGTGCGCTCACCCTCGTCGCCAAGCACCAGCCGTCCCTGCAGTGGGACCTGGGCGACACCCGGGGCACGGTGGCCATCCGTATGCCACTGCACCCGGTCGCCATCGAACTGCTGACGGAGGTCGGCCCGATGGCCGTCTCCTCCGCGAACCTCACCGGCCACCCGGCGCCGGAGGACTGTGACGCCGCGCAGGAGATGCTCGGCGACTCCGTCTCCGTGTACCTGGACGGCGGTCCGACTCCCGGCAACGTTCCCTCCTCGATCGTCGACGTCACCGGCAAGGTGCCGGTCCTGCTGCGCGCGGGTGCCCTGTCGGCTGAGGAGCTCCGGAAGGTCGTACCCGACCTCGAGGTGGCGAATTGACAGCCCCTGACGCGGGGCGTGGCATAGGCACGGGGATCACGGGGACCAATGGGTCCCCCAGGGGGTCCTTCCGCATCCTCCACGTCAGCACCGGCAACGTGTGCCGCTCGCCGATCACCGAGCGGCTGACCCGCCATGCCCTCGCGGACCGGCTGGGCGACCCCCTGTGGGGCGGCCTCATCGTCGAGAGCGCCGGCACCTGGGGGCACGAGGGCGCCCCCATGGAGGCCAACGCCGAGACGGTCCTCGCGGACTTCGGCGCGGACCCCTCCGGCTTCGTCGGCCGCGAGCTCCTCGACGACCACGTCATCAGGGCCGACCTGGTCCTCACCGCCACCCGCGACCACCGCGCCCAGGTCATCTCCATGGGCCACTCCGCGGGTCTGCGCACCTTCACCCTGAAGGAGTTCACCAGGCTGGTCCGCGCCATAGACCCGGCCACGCTGCCGCCCCTGGAGGACGGAGTGGTCGAACGCGCCCGCGCCCTGGTCCGGGCGGCCGCCGCTCTACGCGGGTGGCTCCTGGCTCCCACGGCGGAGGCGGACGAGGTCTTCGACCCGTACGGCGCGCCCCTGCCGTTCTTCCGTTCGATCGGCGACGAGATCAACGAGGCGCTGGATCCGGTGGTGACGGCGCTTACCGGGGTGCGGGCGCGCGCGTAGGCCGGCGCGGGCGCGCGCATAGGCCGCTGTGGGCGTTTTCTCTTGGGACGCCCGATAGGCCGTAATACCGGGCGTCCCACCGGTCCCGGTTCTACATTGGACGTAGCGCACCCCGCCGAGGCCCGGAGTCCACCATGCCGGTCACACAAACGCTGGAAGCGGATGTTCTGCGTCTGCAGGACCCGGAGCTCGCCGAGATCCTGATGGGGGAGCTGGCGCGGCAGTCGACGACGCTCCAGCTGATCGCGGCCGAGAACTTCACCTCGAAGGCGGTGCTGACCGCCCTCGGGTCGCCGCTGGCGAACAAGTACGCCGAGGGGTATCCCGGCGCCCGCCACCACGGCGGCTGCGAGATCGTCGACGTCGCCGAGCGCCTCGCCGTGGAGCGCGCCAAGGCCCTCTTCGGCGCCGAGCACGCCAACGTCCAGTCCCACTCCGGATCTTCGGCCGTCCTCGCCGCGTACGCCGCCCTGCTGCGGCCGGGGGACACCGTCCTGGCCATGGGGCTGCCGTTCGGCGGCCACCTCACGCACGGGTCGCCCGCGAACTTCTCCGGCCGCTGGTTCGACTTCGTCGGGTACAGGGTGGACGCGGAGAGCGGGCTCATCGACTACGAGCAGGTGCGCTCACTGGCCCGTACGCACCGGCCGAAGGCCATCGTCTGCGGGTCGATCTCCTACCCCCGGCACATCGACTACGCGCTCTTCCGGGCGATCGCCGACGAGGTCGGCGCCTATCTCATCGCAGACGCCGCCCACCCCATCGGCCTGGTCGCCGGGGGAGCGGCGCCCAGTCCGGTGCCGTACGCCGATGTCGTCTGCGCCACCACCCACAAGGTCCTGCGCGGCCCCCGCGGCGGCATGATCCTCTGTGGCGGCGAGCTGGCCGAGCGGGTCGACCGGGCCGTCTTCCCGTTCACCCAGGGCGGCGCCCAGATGCACACCATCGCCGCCAAGGCCGTCGCGTTCGGCGAGGCCGCGACGCCCGCCTTCACGGCGTACGCACATCAGGTGGTCGCCAACGCGAAGGTGCTGGCCGAGGGGCTGGCCGCGGAGGGGCTCGTCCTCACCACCGGGGGGACCGACACCCACATGCTCACCGCGGACACCGCTCCGCTCGGTCTCGACGGACGCGGCGCACGAGGCCGTCTCGCCGCCGCCGGAATGGTCCTCGACACCTGCGCGCTGCCCCACGGCGACGCACGCGGCCTGCGCCTGGGCACGGCCGCGCTGACCACGCAGGGGATGGGCGAGGCGGAGATGGCGCAGGTCGCGAAGATGTTCGCGGCGGTGCTGCGGGACGAGACCGACAGCAAGCGGGTGCGTGAAGAAGTACGGGATCTGGCCGGGAGATTTCCGCCCTATCCGGACGAGTGAGGGGTACACGCACACGTGTGCACAGCCACTCGTGCAACCATCGTCGCTACCCGGAAGTCCCCAACCATATGCGCGCATCGCTAGGGTGTGGGGCTGAGATGGCCAGCGAGACCTGTGGGGAAGCCCGTGCGTGAATATCTGCTGACGCTCTGTATCACGGCCGCGGTGACGTATCTGCTGACAGGGCCGGTACGGAAGTTCGCGATCGTGGCCGGAGCCATGCCGCAGATCCGGGCACGCGACGTGCACCGGGAACCCACGCCGCGGCTCGGCGGCATCGCGATGTTCTTCGGTCTGTGCGCCGGTCTGCTGGTCGCCGACCATCTGCGGAACCTCAACGCCGTCTTCTCCGACTCCAACGAGCCCCGCGCGCTGCTCTCCGGCGCCGCGCTGATCTGGCTGATCGGTGTCCTGGACGACAAGTTCGAGATCGACGCCCTGATCAAGCTGGGCGGCCAGATGATCGCCGCGGGTGTGATGGTGATGCAGGGTCTGACGATCCTGTGGCTGCCCATCCCGGGCGTCGGCCTGGTCGCGCTGACCCAGTGGCAGGGCACCCTGCTCACCGTGGCGCTGGTCGTCATCACGATCAACGCCGTGAACTTCGTCGACGGCCTCGACGGTCTCGCCGCCGGCATGGTGTGCATCGCCTCCGCCGCGTTCTTCCTGTACGCGTACCGCATCTGGTACAGCTACGGCATCGAGGCCGCCGCCCCGGCGACCCTCTTCGCGTCGATCCTCATGGGCATGTGTCTGGGCTTCCTGCCGCACAACATGCACCCCGCCCGGATCTTCATGGGCGACTCCGGCTCGATGCTGATCGGCCTGGTGCTGGCCGCCGGTGCGATCTCCATCACCGGGCAGATCGACCCGGACGCGATGAACCTGTTCTCCGGTTCGGAGCGCAACACCGTGCACCAGACGGTGCCGGTCTACATCCCGCTGCTGCTGCCGCTGACGATCATCGCGGTCCCGGCCGCCGACCTGGTGCTCGCCATCGTGCGGCGCACCTGGCGCGGTCAGTCGCCCTTCGCCGCCGACCGCGGCCACCTGCACCACCGCCTCCTGGAGGTCGGCCACTCGCACAGCAGGGCCGTCCTGATCATGTACTTCTGGTCGGCGCTGATCGCCTTCGGAGCGCTCGCCTTCTCGGTGAACTCGGCGTCCATGTGGATCGTGCTCGGCATCGCGGCGCTCAGCGCGGTGGGTCTCGTACTGCTCCTGCTGCCGCGCTTCACGCCGCGTGCCCCGCGCTGGGCCGAGCACCTGGTGCCGCCGCGCTACCGCCGCCGTCGCAGGGTCGCCCTGGCGGCCGAGGCGGAGGCGGCCGTGGCCTCCGTCGCGTACGAGGAGCCGGCGTCCCACGAGAAGGCGGCCCAGGAGCGGGAAGAGGGCGTGCGCGAACACCGTTCCCCGGTCACCACGGGTGTCTCAGGAGCCAACGGAGCAACGGCAATTGGTGCCCGTGCGCGCTTCCTTGAAGCGCGCAAAGCCGAATCTTCACGCTGACGCAAAGTAAGAATTCCGCAAGAGGGATCACCGGCAAACCGCGTCAATACCAGACAAGTCGCCCTCGATATTGCACAAACGCGCAGGTTCACTCTCATGTGTGACAGCGAGCACACCTTCTAGGTAAAGACCGCATCAAATAGTTTGTGATACGGTTCACGAGAACCCGGGATAGAGCCGAAGGACCGTAGTGAGACGGCCCCTTGGCGTGAGGTTCTCTCTCAGCCCGGGACTACGCTCGTCCATGACGACACCCTGCCCCCGAAGCAAGCGGAGTTGCCGCCATGCCGTCCAATGACGCCCGGAACCTACTGCACACCGCTGTCCCCACAGCGGCTGTCGGCGTGATCGCCGTCGCCGTCAGTGGCGTGGTCGCGGGTGGCAAAGGCGCGCTCGGCGCGGGCATCGGCACACTGCTGGCCATCCTCTTCATGGGGATCGGCCTCTACGTCCTGCAGTGGACGGCAAAAACGCTCCCGCAGTTGTTCCAGGCCATGGGTCTGATGCTCTATGTCGCCCAGCTCCTGCTGCTCCTGATCTTCGTGGCACTCTTCAAGAACACGTCTCTGTTCAACCCCAAGGCGTTCGCGGTCGGTCTCGTCCTCGCGACCGTCGTGTGGATGGCGGCGCAGGCGCGGGCGCACATGAAGGCCAAGATCTTCTATGTCGACCCCGAACCCGAGAAGAAGAGCGAGAAGCCCGAGAAATCAGGGTCCTCGTCGTGAGGGGTAGGGGTGGGATAAAGCCATGTGGGAGATCCTGCTATCGTCCGGTGCCAACTGCGGCATCGCGGGCGCGGGCATCTGAGCTGACGCCTGCTCAATCGCGAGGCTTGATGCCCCACAGCCGCCCCCACATTCGTTACACCAGTCCAGTGCCGAACCGCGGCTGCGCGCCGCGCCGACACAACGAGGTTGCCGTACCTATGCGTCACGCCGAAGGAGCCCGTGGTGAGTGCTGACCAGACCCAGCTCGCCTTTGACTGGAGCTGTCGGATCATGTCCGACAACGGGTGTGGCTTTCCGGCTCCGGGCCTGCACTCGTTCCTCTTCAAGCCGATCGCCACGGTGGGAGGGTTCGAGTTCAACAAGGTGATGTTGCTCGCCCTGCTCACCTCGATCGTCGTCGTCGCCTTCTTCTGGGCGGCCTTCGGCAAGGCCAAGGTGATCCCGGGCAAGCTGCAGATGGTCGGTGAGGCCGGTTACGACTTCGTGCGCCGCGGCATCGTCTACGAGACGCTCGGCAAGCGCGAGGGCGAGAAGTACGTCCCGATCATGGTCTCGCTGTTCTTCTTCATCTGGATCATGAACATCTGGTCCGTGATCCCGCTGGCGCAGTTCCCGGTCTCGTCGGTCTTCGCCTTCCCGGTGGTGCTCGCCGCGATCGTCTGGATCATGTGGGTCTCGGTCACGTTCAAGCGCCACGGCTTCGTCGGCTTCTTCAAGAACATCACCGGCTACGACAAGTCGCTCGGCGGCGTGCTGCCCCTCGTCATGGTCATCGAGTTCTTCTCGAACCTGATCGTCCGGCCCTTCACGCACGCGGTCCGACTCTTCGCCAACATGTTCGCCGGCCACCTGATGCTGGTCATGTTCACGGTCGCCTCCTGGTACCTGCTGAACAGCTACATGATCCCCGCGGCCGGTGTCTCGTTCGTGATGACCGTCATCATGATCCTCTTCGAGCTTTTCGTGCAGGCCGTCCAGGCGTACGTCTTCGTGCTGCTGGCCTGCTCGTACCTCCAGGGCGCGCTCGCCGAGCACCACTGAGTCACCGCCCCCCGAAAGCCCCAGAACGTCCGGTGGCCAACCCCCGCCGGTCCAAGAAAGAGAAGGAAGAATCAGCATGGCTGCCACTGAGACCCTCGCCGCTCTCTCCGGTTCGATCGGTTCCGTCGGCTACGGCCTCGCCGCCATCGGCCCCGGCGTCGGCGTCGGCATCATCTTCGGTAACGGCACCCAGGCCCTGGCCCGTCAGCCCGAAGCTGCTGGCCTGATCCGCGCCAACCAGATCCTCGGCTTCGCCTTCTGTGAGGCGCTCGCCCTCATCGGCATCGTCATGCCGTTCGTTTTCGGTCAGTAATTCACCCCTTACTGACACGAATCGACGAAAGGCACTGATGTGATCGCCAACCTGGTACAGCTGGCGGCCGAGGAGAAGCAGAACCCGCTCATCCCGGCCGGCCCCGAGCTGCTCGTCGGCGCCATCGCCTTCGCCATCGTGTTCTTCTTCTTCTGGAAGAAGCTCCTCCCGAACATCAACAAGGTTCTGGAAGAGCGCCGCGCGGCGATCGAAGGCGGTATCGAAGAGGCCGACGCCATGAAGGTCGAAGCCCAGAGCGTGCTGGAGCAGTACAAGGCCCAGCTCGCCGAGGCACGGCACGAGGCCGCGCGGCTGCGCCAGGAGGCGCAGGAGCAGGGCGCCACGCTCATCGCCGACATGCGTGCGGAAGGCCAGCGGCAGCGCGAGGAGATCATCGCCGCCGGTCACTCGCAGCTCGAGGCCGACCGCAAGGCCGCCTCGCAGGCGCTGCGACAGGACGTGGGCAAGCTCGCCACCGACCTGGCCGGCAAGCTCGTCGGTGAGTCCCTCGAGGACCACGCCCGGCAGAGCCGCGTCATCGACCGCTTCCTCGACGAGCTCGAGGAGAAGGCCGAGGCGACTCGATGACCGCACACGGAGCAAGCCGCGAGGCCCTCGCTGCAGCTCGTGAGCGTCTCGACGCGCTGACGGACTCGACGTCCGTGGACGCGGTCCAGCTCGGCGACGAGCTGGCCGCCGTCACCGCGCTGCTCAACCGCGAGGTGTCGCTGCGTCGGGTCCTGACCGACCCGGCGCAGCCCGGCGAGGCCAAGGCCGAGCTGGCCCAGCGCCTGTTCGGCGGCCAGGTCGGCGGGCCGACCGCGGACCTGGTGGCCGGCCTGGTGCGCTCGCGCTGGTCGCAGTCGCGTGACCTGGTGGACGCGCTGGAGGAGCTGGCGAGCATCGCCGACCTCACGGCCGCCCAGCGGGCGAACGCGCTCGACGACGTCGAGGACGAGCTGTTCCGCTTCGGCCGGATCGTCTCCTCGAACACCGAGCTGCGCGCCGCGCTGACCGACCGCACCGCCTCGAAGGCGGCCAAGAGCGAGCTGCTGCACAGCCTGCTCGGCGGCCGGGCCAACCCGACCACCGAACGCCTGGTGACGCGCCTTGTGGCCGCGCCCCGGGGACGTAGCCTGGAGGCGGGACTCGAGTCCCTGTCCAAGCTCGCCGCCGAGCGCCGCAACCGCATGGTCGCCGTCGTCACCTCGGCGGTCCCGCTGAGCGACGGACAGAAGCAGCGCCTCGGCGCCGCTCTGGCGAAGCTCTACGGCCGCCCGATGCACCTCAACCTCGACGTGGACCCCGAGGTCATCGGCGGGATCCGGGTGCAGGTCGGCGACGAGGTCATCGACGGTGCCGTCGCGGACCGACTCGAGGACGCGCGCCGACGCATCGTCGGCCAGTAGCAACTCAATACGCGTAACCACGTAGTACTTACGGCCCTGGTTGGGCCGTGCAGAGGATTCCTGGGGGCTGACCCCAGACCCCCCAAGAAAACTTCGGGCCCAACAAGGAGAGCAGGGAACCCAGATGGCGGAGCTCACGATCCGGCCGGAGGAGATCCGGGACGCGCTGGAGAACTTTGTCCAGTCGTACAAGCCGGACGCGGCCTCGCGCGAGGAGGTCGGTACGGTCACCGTCGCCGGCGACGGTATCGCCAAGATCGAGGGCCTTCCCTCGGCGATGGCGAACGAGCTGCTGAAGTTCGAGGACGGAACCCTCGGCCTCGCGCTGAACCTGGAAGAGCGCGAGATCGGTGCGGTCGTCCTCGGCGAGTTCAGTGGTATCGAGGAGGGCCAGCCGGTGCAGCGCACCGGTGAGGTGCTGTCCGTCGCCGTGGGCGAGGGCTACCTCGGCCGCGTCGTCGACCCGCTCGGCAACCCGATCGACGGCCTCGGCGAGATCGAGACCACCGGCCGCCGCGCCCTCGAGCTGCAGGCCCCGGGCGTCATGGTCCGCAAGTCGGTGCACGAGCCGATGGAGACCGGCTACAAGGCCGTCGACGCGATGACCCCGATCGGCCGTGGCCAGCGTCAGCTGGTCATCGGCGACCGTCAGACCGGCAAGACCGCGCTGGCCGTCGACACGATCATCAACCAGCGCGACAACTGGCGCTCGGGCGACACCAAGAAGCAGGTCCGCTGCATCTACGTCGCCATCGGTCAGAAGGGTTCGACCATCGCCTCCGTGCGTGGCGCCCTCGAAGAGGCCGGCGCGCTGGAGTACACGACCATCGTCGCCGCCCCGGCGTCCGACCCGGCCGGCTTCAAGTACCTTGCGCCGTACACCGGTTCGGCCATCGGCCAGCACTGGATGTACGAGGGCAAGCACGTCCTCATCATCTTCGACGACCTCTCGAAGCAGGCCGACGCCTACCGCGCCGTGTCCCTGCTGCTGCGCCGTCCGCCGGGGCGCGAGGCCTACCCCGGTGACGTCTTCTACCTGCACTCCCGTCTGCTGGAGCGCTGCGCGAAGCTCTCCGACGAGATGGGCGCCGGTTCGATGACGGGTCTGCCGATCGTCGAGACCAAGGCGAACGACGTGTCGGCGTTCATCCCGACCAACGTCATCTCCATCACCGACGGCCAGTGCTTCCTGGAGTCCGACCTGTTCAACGCCGGCCAGCGTCCGGCCCTGAACGTCGGTATCTCGGTCTCCCGCGTCGGTGGCTCCGCCCAGCACAAGGCGATGCGCCAGGTGTCCGGCCGACTGCGTCTGGACCTCGCCCAGTACCGCGAGCTGGAGGCGTTCGCCGCCTTCGGTTCCGACCTGGACGCCGCGTCGAAGTCCCAGCTGGAGCGCGGTCAGCGACTGGTCGAGCTGCTCAAGCAGCCTCAGTACCAGCCGATGGCCACCGAGGACCAGGTCGTCTCCGTGTGGGCCGGTACCACCGGCAAGATGGACGACGTACCGGTCACCGACATCCGCCGCTTCGAGACGGAGCTCCTGGAGTACCTGCACCGCAAGGAGCAGGGCCTCATGACCTCCATCAAGGAGGGCGCGAAGATGTCGGACGACACCCTCACCGCCATCGCGGACGCCATCGCGGACTTCAAGAAGCAGTTCGAGACCTCGGACGGCAAGCTTCTCGGCGAAGACGTTCCGGCCGCGGCCAAGTGACGTAAGGAAGGGACCTGACTCATGGGAGCCCAGCTCCGGGTCTACAAGCGTCGCATCCGATCCGTCACCGCGACCAAGAAGATCACCAAGGCGATGGAGATGATCGCCGCCTCGCGTGTCGTCAAGGCGCAGCGCAAGGTGGCGGCCTCCGCGCCGTACGCGACCGAGCTCACCCGCGCGGTCACGGCGGTCGGCACCGGCTCGAACACCAAGCACCCGCTGACCACGGAGGCGGAGACGGCGACCCGTTCCGCGGTGCTGCTCCTCACGAGCGACCGCGGACTGGCCGGCGCCTTCAACTCCAACGCCATCAAGGCGGCGGAGCTGTTGACCGCCCGTCTTGAGGCGGAGGGCAAGGAGGTCGACACGTACATCGTCGGCCGCCGCGGTCTGGCCCACTACAACTTCCGTGAGCGCACGGTCGTGCAGTCGTGGTCGGGCTTCACCGACGAGCCCACCTACGCGGACGCCAAGAAGGTCGCGGCGCCGCTGATCGAGGCCATCGAGACGGCGACGGCGGACGGCGGCGTGGATGAACTCCACATCGTCTACACCGAGTTCGTCTCGATGATGACGCAGACGGCGGTCGACGGCCGCCTGCTGCCGCTGCGCCTCGAAGAGGTCGCGGAAGAGGCGCCCAAGGGCGAGATTCTTCCGCTGTACGAGTTCGAGCCGTCGGCGGAGGACGTCCTCGACGCCCTGCTGCCTCGGTACGTCGAGAGCCGTATCTACAACGCGCTGCTCCAGTCGGCTGCCTCCAAGCACGCCGCCACCCGCCGCGCGATGAAGTCGGCGACCGACAACGCGGGAGACCTGATCACCACGCTCTCCCGTCTTGCCAATGCGGCCCGCCAGGCCGAAATCACCCAGGAAATCAGCGAGATCGTCGGTGGCTCCGCAGCCCTTGCCGACGCGACCGCGGGGAGTGACAAGTAATGACGACGACTTCTGAGACGGCCGTTGCCACGGGCCGCGTCGCCCGGGTCATCGGCCCGGTCGTCGACGTGGAGTTCCCCGTCGACGCGATGCCGGACATCTACAACGCCCTTCACGTCGAGGTGGCCGACCCGGCCAACGCCGGCGAGAAGAAGACGCTGACCCTGGAGGTCGCCCAGCACCTGGGTGACGGCCTGGTCCGCACGATCTCCATGCAGCCCACCGACGGTCTGGTCCGCCAGGCCGCGGTCACCGACACGGGCACGGGCATCACCGTCCCCGTCGGTGACTTCACCAAGGGCAAGGTGTTCAACACTCTCGGTGAGGTGCTGAACTCCGAGGAGAAGTACGAGGGCGAGCGCTGGTCCATCCACCGCAAGGCCCCGCGCTTCGACGAGCTCGAGTCGAAGACCGAGATGTTCGAGACCGGCGTCAAGGTCATCGACCTTCTCACCCCGTACGTCAAGGGTGGAAAGATCGGTCTGTTCGGTGGTGCCGGTGTCGGCAAGACGGTGCTCATCCAGGAGATGATCTACCGCGTCGCCAACAACCACGACGGTGTCTCCGTGTTCGCCGGTGTCGGTGAGCGCACCCGTGAGGGCAACGACCTCATCGAGGAGATGTCGGACTCGGGCGTCATCGACAAGACCGCGCTTGTCTTCGGTCAGATGGACGAGCCCCCGGGTACCCGTCTGCGCGTGGCTCTGGCGGGTCTGACGATGGCGGAGTACTTCCGTGACGTCCAGAACCAGGACGTGCTGTTCTTCATCGACAACATCTTCCGCTTCACGCAGGCCGGTTCCGAGGTCTCGACCCTGCTCGGCCGTATGCCCTCCGCGGTGGGCTACCAGCCGAACCTGGCCGACGAGATGGGTCTCCTCCAGGAGCGCATCACCTCGACCCGTGGTCACTCGATCACCTCGATGCAGGCGATCTACGTCCCCGCGGACGACCTGACCGACCCGGCCCCGGCCACCACGTTCGCCCACCTCGACGCGACGACGGTTCTGTCCCGTCCGATCTCCGAGAAGGGCATCTACCCGGCCGTGGACCCGCTGGACTCCACGTCCCGCATCCTGGACCCGCGCTACATCGCGGCGGATCACTACGCCGCCGCGATGCGGGTCAAGTCGGTCCTGCAGAAGTACAAGGACCTCCAGGACATCATCGCGATCCTCGGTATCGACGAGCTCGGCGAGGAGGACAAGCTCACTGTCCACCGCGCCCGTCGCGTGGAGCGCTTCCTGTCCCAGAACACCCACGTCGCCAAGCAGTTCACCGGCGTCGACGGGTCGGACGTCCCGCTGGAGGAGTCGATCGCGGCCTTCAACGCGATCATCGACGGTGAGTACGACCACTTCCCGGAGCAGGCGTTCTTCCTGTGCGGTGGCATTGAGGACCTCAAGGCCAACGCCAAGGAGCTCGGCGTCTCCTGAACCTCGCGTAACTGAGGGACTCCGGTCCCTGAGGAACTCGTGTTCGTAAGGGAGGGGGACGGGACCGCACCTCGCGGGGCGCGTCCCGTCCCCCTCCGTACGCCCATTAGACTTTGACCCAACACCCGGCGGCCATGCCGGGTGGTGACCCGAGGAGCCCACCTTGGCTGCTGAGCTGCACGTCGAGCTCGTCGCCGCGGACCGCAGTGTCTGGTCCGGCGAGGCCACCCTGGTCGTCGCGCGTACCGCGTCCGGCGACATCGGCGTCATGCCCGGTCACCAGCCGCTGCTCGGTGTGCTGGAGTCGGGCCCGGTGACCATCCGTACGAGTGATGGTGGAACGGTCGTCGCCGCGGTGCACGGCGGTTTCATCTCGTTCGCCGACAACAAGCTGTCACTGCTGGCCGAGATCGCCGAGCTGTCGGACGAGATCGACGTCCAGCGTGTGGAGCGGGAGCTCGAGCGCGCGAAGGCGGAGGGCGATGCCTCCGCCGAGCGCCGCGCGGACGTCCGTCTGCGGGCGGTGTCGGCGCGCTGAGTCGCCGCGCTGTGTGATGCTTTGCCTCAGCCGCGGCGGGGACCGGATCACTCCGGCCCCCGCCGCGGCTGAGGCAAATGCGGAGGTTTTTTCTTTTCCGTTACCTAGGAGACGAGGAGGTCGGTGTCGATGGTCCTCGCTCTGACTGTGTGCGGATTGGTAGTGGCGCTCGTGGTGGTGGGGCTGTTCGTCTTCGGCCTCCGCCGCCGGCTGATCCAGCGTTCCGGAGGCACGTTCGACTGCAGCCTGCGCTGGGACGTCCCGGAGAAGAGCGACCCGAACGGAAAAGGCTGGGGCTACGGCGTCGCCCGCTACAACGGCGACCGCATCGAGTGGTATCGCGTCTTCTCGTACTCCCCGCGCCCGCGCCGCGTCCTGGAACGCTCGGCGATCGAGGTGGCCGGCCGCCGCACTCCGGACGGGGAGGAGGAACTCGCCCTGCTCTCCGACGCGATCATCCTGGCCTGCGTGCACCGGGGCACCCGCCTGGAACTGGCGATGAGCGAGGACGCGCTGACCGGTTTCCTCGCGTGGCTGGAGGCAGCCCCGCCCGGACAGCGAGTGAATGTGGCCTGAAAGGCCACATTCACTCGCTGGGTGGGGGGTCCCCCCGGACGAAGTCTGGGGAGCGTCAATGTGGCCCAGCGGCTATCCCAGTCCGCTGTTGATCGCGCTCACCAGTTCGCCGTTGCTGGTGTCTCCGCTGAACTCCCAGAAGAACGCGCCGCCCAGGCCCTGGTTCTTGGCCCAGGTCATCTTCGTGCCGATGGTTGCCGGGGTGTCGTAGGACCACCAGTTGCTGCCGCAGTGCGCGTACGCCGTCCCCGCGATCGTGCCGGTGGCGGGGCAGGACGTCTTCAGCACCTTGTAGTCCTCGATGCCCTGCTCGTACGTTCCCGCCGCCGGACCCGTGGCCGTGCCGCCCGGTGCGTCCTGGGTGACGCCCGTCCAGCCGCGGCCGTAGAAGCCGATGCCGATCAGCAGCTTGCTCGCGGGCACGCCCTTCGCCTTGAACTTGGCGATCGCGTCGGCGGTGGTGAAGCCCGGCGTCGGGATGCCGCTGTACGAGGTGAGCGGGGAGTGCGGGGCGGTCGGGCCCTGTGCGTTGAACGCTCCGAAGAAGTCGTACGTCATCACGTTGTACCAGTCGACGTACTGCGAGGCGCCCGCGTAGTCGGCGGCGTCGATCTTGCCGCCGGAGGTGCCGTCGGCCGTGGTGGCCGCGGTGACCAGGTTGCCCGTGCCGAATTTGGCGCGCAGGGCCTGCATCAGGTTCTTGTAGGCCGCGGCCCCGCTGGTGTCGCAGGACAGACCGCAGGCGTTCGGGTACTCCCAGTCGATGTCGATGCCGTCGAAGACGTCGGCCCAGCGCGGGTCCTCGACCAGGTTGTAGCAGGACTGGGCGAAGGCGGTCGGGTTGGCCGCGGCCTGGGCGAAGCCGCCGGACCAGGTCCAGCCGCCGAAGGACCAGAGGATCTTGATGTTCGGGTACTTGGCCTTCAGCTCGCGCAGCTGGTTGAAGTTGCCGCGCAGCGGCTGGTCCCAGGTGTCGGCGACGCCGCTGACCGACTGGTCGGCGGTGAAGGCCTTGTCGTAGTCGGCGTAGGAGTCGCCGATCGCGCACTGACCGTTGGTGACGTTGCCGAAGGCGTAGTTGATGTGCGTGATCTTCGCCGCCGAGCCCGAGGTCACCAGGTTCTTGACGTTGTAGTTGCGGCCGTAGATGCCCCACTCGGTGAAGTAGCCGAGCTTGACGGCGTTGCCGGTCGGGGGCGGGGTCGTACCGCCGCCCGTGGTGTGCACGGCGACCGCGCCGCTGACCGGACCGGTCTGGTCGGCGGTGTCACGGGCCTGGACGGTGTACGAGTAGTCGGTGCCGGCGGTCAGACCGGTGTCCGTGTACGAGGTCGTGGTCACGGTGGCGACCTTGGTGCCGCCGCGCAGGACGTCGTAGTTCTTGACGCCCTTGTCGTCGGTGGCCGCGCTCCAGGAGAGCTTCACCGAGGTGTCGGTGATCGCGGAGGCGGTGGGGGTGCCGGGCGCGCTCGGTGGGTTGTCACCGGGGACGGTGGTGCCGCCGTCACAACTGCCGCCGTTGAGCGTGCAGTTGGTCGGAGATCCCGTGCCGGCGCCGTTGAAGCCGAAGGAGACGGAGGCGCCCGCGGCGAGGGTGCCGTTGTACGACTTGTTCTTCGCGGTCCAGTGGGTGCCGGAGGAGGTGACGTCCGCGTCCCAGGCCGAGGTGACGGACGTACCGGAAGGGAAGTCCCAGTCGATCGTCCAGGAACTGATGCTGGTGGTACCGGTGTTGGTGACCGTCCACTTGCCTTCGAAGCCCGTACCCCAGTCCTGGGTCTTGGTGTACGTGGCGGTGGCGGAGGTGGCTGCCGAGGCGGGGCTCGCGAGCCCGACGAGGGCGGCGAGCGGAAGCAGCAGAGTGGTGAGTCCTGCCACGGTTCGCTGTCGGAATCTGGTTCTGAAGCGCATGATGCCTCTCCTCGGGAGTGTCGTGGGCATGGCTAAGCGCAGTGCGGCGAGAATAGAAAGGTCTGGACCATAGGTCAATAGGTCTGGACCAGTGCGCCCGCGCCGTGAGTCAGACCCCCAACTCCTGCGCCAGCACGGCCGCTTGGACCCGACTACGCAGCTCCAGCTTCCCCAGCAGACGGCTGACGTGGGTCTTCACCGTCGCCTCCGCCATGTCCAGCCGTCCCGCGATCTCCGCGTTGGAGAGCCCCTCACCCAGGCAGGACAGCACCTCCCGCTCCCGGCGCGTCAGCGCGTCGAGCACGGCCGGGTCGGCGCTCGGCTCCCGTACCGGCTTCGCGGCGAACTCGGCGATCAGCCGACGCGTCACGGCCGGGGCGATCAGCCCCTCGCCGCTCGCCACCGTCCGCACCGCCACCAGCAGATCCCTCGCCTCCGTGTTCTTCAGCAGAAACCCCGAGGCGCCCGCGCGCAGCGCCCCGAAGACGTACTCGTCGAGGTCGAAGGTGGTGAGCACGAGCACGTCGGCGAGGTGCTCGGCGACGACCTGACGGGTGGCGGACACCCCGTCGAGCCGGGGCATCTGCACATCCATCAGAACGAGGTCCGGGCGGAGCTCGCGGGCGAGCGCGACCGCCTGCTCGCCGTCCGCGGCCTCGCCGACCACCTCGATGTCGGGCGCGCTGCGCAGGATGAGGACGAGCCCGGCCCGTACGGCGGACTGGTCCTCGGCGACGAGCACGCGGATCATTCGGTTTCTCCTTGGACGAGGGGCAGGGTGGCACGTACGGCCCAGATCTTGCCGTCCCTGCCGTCCCCGCCGTCCCTGCTGTTCTTGCCGTTCCCGCTGTCGGGGGAGGGCTCGGGCCCCGCCTCGAAGCTGCCGCCGAGCAGGTCGGCCCGCTCCCGCATACCCACGAGACCGGTGCCGGAACCGGGGGCGCGGGGGCCGCTCGGACCGCCGTAGGCACTGGTCACCGCGATGGCGAGCGAGCCGTCCCGCTGGGCGAGGGTCACCGTGACGCGGCCCTCGGGCGCGTGCTTGAGGGCGTTGGTCAGCGATTCCTGGACAATGCGGTACGCGGCGAGTTCGACCGGGGCGGGCACCGTGCCGTGCTCGGTGGTGAGCGTGACGTCGAGCCCGTTGGCGCGGGCGCCGGCCACCAGGGCGCCGAGACCGTCGAGGGTGGGGGCCGCGGCCGGTTCGCGGTCGCCGCTGCCGTCGCGCAGGATCCCGATCAGCCGGCGCATCTCGGCGAGCCCCTCGACGCTGTTCTCACGGATGACGGTGAGCGCGTCCTTGGACGTCTTCGGGTCGTCGAGGGAGAGCGCGGCCGTGGAGTGGATCGCGATCGCGGAGAGATGGTTGGCCACCATGTCGTGCAACTCCCGTGCCATCCGGGCCCGTTCGGCGGTGACGGCCTGGGCGCGGTCCATCTCGGCGAGCAGGGCCGTCTGTTCGGCGCGCAGCCGTTCGGCGACGGCGGTGTCGCGGTGGTTGCGGACGATCCAGCCGGTGGCGGCGGGAGTGAAGGTCACCAGGCCGGTGTACGCGCCGATCAGCAGCCCCTCCGGCCTGTGCCAGGCCGCGACCGGCCACACGGTCGCGATCACCGTGACCAGCCCGGTGATCCAGGGGATACGGCGGGCCGCGCCGGGGGAGCCGTACAGGACGGCCGCGTAGACCAGGTCCGTGAACATCACGACCGTGACCAGGCTGCCGCGGGTCAGCAGGTCGGCGACGAGCGCGAGGGTGCCGACGAGCAGGGCGGTGCGCGGCCGTGTCCGGCGCAGCAGCTCGCAGCAGGCCATCACGGCCAGCGGCACCAGGACGGCCCAGCCCTGGTCCACACGGGAGACCGGATCGTCCGGCGTACGGCTGTAGAGACCGACGCTCCACAGGAAGAGCCCGCCGAGCAGTCCACCGACCGCGATGCCCACGTCGTCGCGGTGGGGGCGGGGCGGTCGCCTGGCCATGACTGCGTCCATGACCTCATCCAACACGGTGCACCGGGCCGTCGCCTGATGCCCAGGAAGGGTCCGGAACTGCATCTTTCGATGTACCGGGACTTCGTCACCGCCGACGACGATCCGCGCCGCCCCGGACGCGAGCCTGGAGGGGTGACCGAGAGGAGCGAACCGTGATCGTCGGGTTGATCGTCGCGTGCGAGGCCGGCTTCTGGGTGCTGCTGGCCGCCGGCCTCGCCGTCCGCTATCTGCTGAGGCTGCGCCGCACGAGCGTGGTCCTGCTGCTGTGTGAACCCCTGCTGGAGGTGGTGCTCTTCGTGGCGACGGCGATCGACCTCAGGAACGGCGCCGAGCCGAGCTGGGAACACGGCCTGGCCGCGCTCTACCTCGGCTTCACCGTCGCCTACGGCCACTACACCATCCGCCGGCTGGACGGCCACGCCGCGCACCGCCTGGCCGGTGGCCCGCCCCCGCCGAAGCCCCCGCGCTTCGGCCTGCGCCGGGCCGCCCACGAGGGCCGCCTCTGGCTCCGCACCCTCCTCGCGGCGACCGTCGCGTGCGCCCTCCTCCAGGGCGCGATCTGGTTCGTCGGCGCCGGCGACACCTCGTCGCTGCGCGCCTTCCAGTGGGTGGCGCTACGGGCGGTGGGGCTCCACGGCCTGATCGCCCTGACGTATCTGCTCTGGCCCGAACGGGCCCCGGTCACCCACGACAGAACCTAGCGCTCGCCCCCCGGCACCCACAGCACGTCCCCGGTCTCCTTGTTGGCGGTGCGGGCCAGGATGAACAGCAGGTCGGAGAGGCGGTTGAGGTAGGTCGCGGTGAGCGGGTTCATCACCTCCGCGTGCACCTCCAGGGCCGCCCATGTCGAGCGCTCGGCCCGTCGTACGACCGTGCAGGCCTGGTGGAGGAGGGCCGCGCCCGCCGTGCCGCCGGGCAGGATGAAGGAGCGCAGCTTCTCCAGCTCGTCGTTGAAGCGGTCGCAGTCCGCCTCCAGCTTGTCGATGTAGAACTGCTCGACGCGCAGGGGCGGGAACTTCGGGTCCTCGACCACCGGGGTCGACAGGTCCGCGCCGACGTCGAAGAGGTCGTTCTGGACCCGGGTGAGGACCGCGACGATCTCCTCGTCGAGACCGCCCAGCGCGATCGCCGTCCCGATCACCGCGTTCGCCTCGTTGGCGTCCGCGTAGGCCGAGATCCGGGGATCGGTCTTGGCGACCCGGCTCATGTCCCCGAGAGCGGTGGTGCCCTGGTCGCCGGTCCTGGTGTAGATGCGCGTCAGATTGACCATGAGGCCAGCGTAGTTATGCTCCGGCCTTCCGGAAGACACGTGTGCCCACCGTCACGGAGAGCGCCACGAGGCCGAGGGCGACCAGGACGCCGTACAGCATGTGGGCCGTGGCGTACGAGCCCACGTACGCGTCCCGCACCGCGTCCACCAGATAGCGGAACGGCATGAAGTGCGAGAGCACGTCCAGCCAGCCGGGAGCCAGTGTCATCGGGAGCATCAGGCCGGACAGCAGCATGGCCGGCATCGTCATGGCGTTGATGGCGGGGCCGAACTCCTGCGGGGTGCGGACGTTCATGGCCAGGGCGTAGGAGAGGGAGGCGAGGGAGAGGGTGAGCAGGGCGACGAACGCGAAGCCGATCAGGATGCCGGCGAGTGGCGCGCGCAGCCCCATCGCCAGTGCCGCCAGGACCAGCAGCACCGCCTGGAAGACGAAGACGGCGGCGTCGCGCAGGACCCTGCCGAGCAGCAGCGCGAGCCGGCTCACGGGGGTGACCCGCATCCGTTCCACGATTCCCTGGCTCTTCTCGATGATGATCGTGAAACCGGCGAACGCGGCTCCGAACAGCCCGAGTTGAAGCAGCAGTCCGGGGACCAGGACCTGCCAGGAGTCGCCCCGCGAGCCGAGCGGCAGGCCGGTCAGGAGCGGGCCGAAGAAGAGCAGGTACAGCAGCGGCATCAGGACGCCGAAGAGCATTGCGAAGCGGGAGCGGAGGGTCTGGCGGGCGTAGCGCCCGAAGATCAGCGCGGTGTCGTGGAGAAGCATCGGTTCCTGGGTCCTCTACGTCCTATACGGCCACGGGGTCGGAGTCGGTGGGTGCCGGGCCGCGCCCGGTGATCGCGAGGAACGTGTCCTGGAGCGACGCGTCGGGCGCACCGCCGTGCGTCAGCTTCAGCGCGCTCGGTGTGCCGTCGGCCACGACCACTCCCCGGTCGACGATCACGAGCCGGTCGGAGAGGGCGTCCGCCTCGTCGAGGTAGTGCGTGGTCAGGAAGACCGTGGTGCCGTGCTCGTCGCGCAGCCGGCGGACCAGGTCCCACAGGTCCGCGCGGCTGGCCGGATCCAGGCCGGTCGTCGGCTCGTCCAGGAACAGCACCCGCGGGCGGTGCGTGAGCGCCATCGAGATGTCCAGGCGGCGGCGCTGCCCGCCGGAGAGCGCGGCCGTCCTGCGGTCGAGCAGTCCGGTCAGGTCCAGGTCGTGCGCCAACTCCTCGGCCCGTTCCTGTGCCTGAGCCCTCGGCAGGCGGTACAGCCTCCCCTGGGTGACCAGTTCCTCCCGCACGGTCACGTGCGGGTCGACGCCTCCCGACTGCGCCACATAGCCGCTGGCGCGGCGCACCCCGGCGGGGTCGGTGGCCAGATCGCAGCCCGCGACGGTGGCCGCGCCGCCGGTGGGCTTCAGCAGGGTGGTGAGCATGCGCAGCGTGGTCGTCTTGCCCGCGCCGTTCGGGCCGAGGAAGCCGAGGATCTCGCCGGGCCGCACGGCGAGGTCGATGGAGCGGACGGCCTCCACGAGGCCGCGTTTCGTCCGGAAGGTACGCGCCAGACCGGCCGTACTGATGATTGCCATGCCCCCAGAGAAACAGAGTCCCTGAAAGTTTGCAATGACACCAAGATTTCTCTGTCACCAATATTTCTATGCGCCCAAGGTTTCATCGGCTCCAGCGAAGCTACGATGCGGACATGGCTGAAGGGCTCAGGGAGCGGAAGAAGCGGCAGACCCGGCAGTACATCTCGGATGTCGCCACCGGTCTGTTCTTGGAGCGCGGCTTCGACGCGGTGACGGTCGCGGAGGTCGCGGACGCCGCGGACGTCTCCGTCAACACCGTCTACAACTACTTCCCGACCAAGGAGGACCTCTTCCTCGACCGCTCCCAGGGTGTCGTCGACCGGCTCGCCCGCTGGGTGCGCGGCCGGGAGAAGGGGGAGTCGGCCGCCGTCGCCGTGCTGCGCGAACTGCGTGACGAGGTCGCGGCGGTCTCGCCGCGGGTCGGCCTGATGGACGGATACGCCCGCTTCATGCAGGTCATCCACGCGGCTCCCGCCCTCCGTTCACGGCTGTGGGCGATCGGTCAGGAGGTGCTCGACAACCTGGAGGAGGCGCTGCGCGAGGAGACCGCCGCGTCCGCCGACGACCCGCTGCCCGGTCTGATCGCAGGACAGATCAACTGGGTCCACCAGACGGTCATGGCCGTCATCGGCCGGGAGATGATGGCCGGCCGCAATCCGGACGAAGTATCACGTGAGGTACTTCTTCTCCTCGATGACATGGAGGAGCTGTTGAGCGAGAAGGTGCTCAACTACGCGGTCCGCGACGCGGGGTGAGCCATCCGGTGTGATGTCCGTCAGATGAGACGTGACGCGCATTACTTACCGGTCACACAGGCCCTCACGAGCGCTAGTGTCCGCCCGAGAGGCAGACATAAACACCGCGTCAGGGGAGTCGCACAGTGGCAGGGAAGCTCGCCGTCATCGGAGCCGGGCTCATGGGGTCCGGTATCGCCCAGGTGTCCGCGCAGGCGGGCTGGGACGTCGTTCTGCGCGATGTCACCGACGAGGCGCTCACGCGCGGCATCGACGGCATCAAGGCCTCGTACGACAAGTTCGTGAGCAAGGGCAGGCTGGAGGCGCACGACGCCGATGCCGCGCTCGGCCGGATCACCGCGACCACCGATCTCGACGCCGCCGCGGACGCGGACATCGTCGTCGAGGCCGTCTTCGAGAAGCTCGAGGTCAAGCACGACATCTTCCGCGCGCTCGACAAGATCGTGCGGGACGACACCGTGCTCGCCTCGAACACCTCCGCCATCCCGATCACGAAGATCGCCGCGGCCACCGAGCGGCCGGAGCGGGTCGTCGGCGTCCACTTCTTCTCACCCGTACCGATGATGCAGCTGTGCGAACTGGTGCGCGGCTACAAGACGAGCGACGAAACCCTCGCCACCGCGCGGGAGTTCGCCGAGTCCGTCGGCAAGACCTGCATCGTCGTCAACCGTGACGTGGCCGGCTTCGTGACGACCCGTCTCATCTCGGCGCTCGTCGTCGAGGCCACCAAGCTGTACGAGTCCGGCGTGGCCACCGCCGAGGACATCGACCTCGCCTGCAAACTGGGCTTCGGTCACGCCATGGGCCCGCTCGCCACGGCCGACCTCACGGGCGTCGACATCCTCCTGCACGCCACCGGCAACATCTACACCGAGACGCAGGACGAGAAGTTCGCCCCGCCGGAGCTGATGCGCCGGATGGTTGACGCCGGTGACATCGGGCGCAAGAGCGGGCAGGGCTTCTACAAGCACTGAATCAAGCGAGTCATCCAGCATCACCCGTCACGGAAACCGCACGTGCCTCTGGGGTGTCACCCCATGAGGTGAATTCGGTATCGGTTCGCTTACAGACGGCAACCTCTGCGGCCTCAAGCCAGTCAGACGGTGCACACGCAAAACTGCGGACCGACACTGACGCAGAGAGACCGACGCAGAGTACGAGACGCACTCTCGGGGAGCGCATATGTACATCAGGGGCGACCACGCCGAGCTGGTCGTCGGGGGCCGCCTCGACGTACGCAGCGCGGCGGACGCCCGTACGGTCCTGCACTCGGCCGTCGACGACGGAGTCGGCGACCTGGTGCTGGACCTGTCCGAGCTGGACTCCTGGGACGCCACCGGCCTCGGTGTCATCATGGGGGCCCACCGAAGGGCCGGGCGGTGCGGTCGGCGGCTCGTGCTGCGCCGCGTACCACCACAGATGCAGCGCCTGCTGGTGGCCACCCGGCTGCACCGGATCCTCGCGATCGAGGGCGGCATCGGAGTCGAGTCGCTGCCCCGGGTGTGATCCGGCGTACGCCTCCTGAGCGGCGTACGAAACGCACCTCGCGCACAATCCTCACGAGACTGTGACGTCTCGGACGGCGCGGTACCCCGGCCTGTCGGAGATACTGTGCGAAGGTTTAGGGTTCGGCTGCCCGCCACCCGAAACCCTACGAGCGGGCACCGGACCAGAAGCGACAGCGCGGTGTGCAGCAAGGCCGGGAGGGGCCTGGGTCCTTGTCACCGGACTCCCGGCGACAAGATCCGCACACGACGCTTTTGGGGGGCTTGGAACATGGACCCGAACAACCGGGGACCCGAAGAATACGGCCATGACGACGACGGCCAGGCGCCTCGCTCGCGCCCGCCGCGTGATGCGCTCACCGCCGACCTGGGTCAGCACACACCCGCACTCGCCCGTACCGTCCAACTCGTCTCGGGCGACTTCCTGCTCACGGTCAACCCCGTCGACGGCAGCGAGATAGAGGCCTGCCCGCCGGGAGAGCGACCGCAGCGGCCCACGAAGTTCAGTGCCGCCGAGCGTGCCGATCTGGCCCGCGCCGCCCTGCCGCCCGTACCGCCGGGCCCCGCCCAGCCCCGACTGCCGCTCCTGGAGCGCCAGGAAGAGCGCGAGCGGCTCGTCCGCCTGCTGGCGCGCGGGCGTTCCGTACGCCTCACCGGCCCCTCCGGCTCCGGCCGCACCAGCCTGCTCGACGCCGTCGCCGACGACTGCGCGGACCTCGCCCCCGACGGCGTCGTCCGCCTCTCCGGATACCGGCGCACGGCGACCGACCTGCTGTACGACCTGTTCGCCGCCGTCTACAACGCTGCCCTGTACCGCCCCGAACGGGACGAACTGCTCGAACTCGTCCACGGGATCGGCGCGGTCGTCGTCCTCGACGACGTGGAGATCGGCGGCACCGCGCTCGACGAACTCCTCGACGCCACCCCCGAGTGCGCCTTCGCCATCGCCGCGACCCCCGACGTGCCCGCGCCCTCCACCGACTCCCTCCTCGAAGAGGTCTTCCTCGGCGGACTCGACCGCAGCGGCGGCCTCGAGCTCCTGGAGCGGACCGTCGGACGCGTGCTGACCGAGGAGGAGGCGAACTGGGCGGGCGACCTCTGGTTCGAGTCCGAGGGCCTGCCGCTGCGCTTCATGCAGGCCGGCGCCCTGCTGCGACAGCGCGACCAGTTGCAGGCCAAGGAGGACGCCTTCGACGACTTCGGCGTCTTCCAGGACGCCCCGGTCGACCTGCCGGCCGACGCGCCCTTCGAGGCCGCCGACGATCACGACGTACCGCTGCCCTCGCTCGCCGAGGGGGCCGCGCCCGCCGCGCTGCTCGCCTCCCGCCTGAGCGGGTCGGCCCGTGCCACCCTGCGCTTCGCCATCGCGCTCGGCGGTGAGGTGCCGCACCAGACGCATCTGCCCGCCCTCGTGGACGACACCCACGCCGACGCCGCGCTCGCCGAACTGGCGGGCTGCGCGCTGGTCTCCCCGGTCGGCTCCCGCTACCGGCTCGCCGCCGGTGTGCAGGCCCAGCTGGAGGCCGCCGGATACGCCGACGTGCTGGAGGAGCAGGCCCGCACCGCGGCCCAGCACTACACCTGGTGGGCCGGACACCCCTCGGTCACCCCGGAACGGGTCTGCGCCGAGGCCGACGCCGTGCTCGCCGCCCTCACCGTCCTGGTCCCGCTCACCACGCCCCCGGCCGACGAGCAGGACGAGAGCGTCGCCGTGCAGCTGGCCCGCACGGCCGCGCCCGCCTTCGCCGCAGGACTGAACTGGAACGCCTGGGAGCGCGCGCTGCGCTCCGGTGCGGAGGCCTCCCGGCTCGCCGGCGAGGTCGGCGAACAGGCCTACTTCCACCACGAGTTGGGCATCCTCGCGCTCTGCGGCGGTCAGCTGGACCGCGCCCGTGCCGAGCTGGAGTCCTCCATCGGGCTGCGCGGCGCCCTCGCCGACAAGCGTGGCACCGTCGCGGGCCGCAGGGCCCTCGCGCTGGTCGCCGACCGTTCCGGGGCCGTACTGCCCGGTGGGCGCACGGCGGCGGGCGAGGAGGTGCCCGACGCGCGGCACGAGGAGTCGGCATCGCCGCCCGGCGGCGTACCGGCCGCGTTCGTGCTGTCCTCTCCGGCCGGGGAGCCCTCGACGCTGGTCACCTACCGGGCCGAACCCGGCCCGGCGTCGAAGCGCGTGGGCATGGGCACCCGCCTGGTCACCGGCACCCGGCGCAACCTGGTGGCCGCGGGCGCGGGTGCGCTGCTCGTCGCGGTGCTCGGCACCGTGGTGACCCTCGGCGCGACCTCGAACAACAACACCGACAACCCGTCCGAGAAGGTCGGCGTCAACCCCTCGGCCAGCCAGGGCGGCCAGGACGACAGCCTCGGCGCCGACAAGGCGAAGAAGGGCGGGGGCGGCAGCGACGCGGGCGTGGTGTCCACGCCGACGGATCCGGGCCCCGACGGCACGTACGGGACCTCGGACGACCCGACGCCGCCGACGAGCACGAGCCGGCAGCCTTCGGACAGCCCGAGTGGGACGAAGGGGGGCGGGGGTACGTCGACGTCGCCGTCCAAGTCGACTTCCAAGCCGCCGACGTCCAAGCCGCCGTCGACCTCGCCGAAGCCGTCGACGAGCCCTTCGACGTCGGTGAGCCCGACGGATCCGCCGTCGACGTCGTCCTCCCCGACCGCCACTACCCCGACGACGACGGCGCCGTCCACCTCGAACACCGCCAGCGGCCCCGCCTCCAGCGTCCCCGCGAGCACCAGCGCCGGCGCTCCGCAGAGCAGCGCGGCGAGCGTGCCCGCGAGCAGCAGCGCCGCCGGGTCGCCGAACGGCGCGGTGATCTGAGCACCACGACACAAGTGAGGGCCGGGTCCGACATCGGACCCGGCCCTCACTTCTGCCCGGTGAACTACATGGCCGATTGAGTCAAAGTCGTTCGAATCAGAACAACCGCAGTTTGTCGTCCTCGATGCCCCGCAGCGCGTCGTAGTCCAGGACCGTG
This sequence comes from Streptomyces sp. NPDC007896, assembly GCF_042959425.1. Taxonomy (NCBI): domain Bacteria; kingdom Bacillati; phylum Actinomycetota; class Actinomycetes; order Kitasatosporales; family Streptomycetaceae; genus Streptomyces; species Streptomyces sp. NPDC007896. Next base: position 525,020 of record NZ_JBIBKX010000004.1, read on the forward strand.
CAGCCGATGCCGCGGTCCGTGGCGAGGACGCGGGCCTGCGGCTTGATCTCCTGGGCGGCGAAGACGCCCCGGACCGGCGCGAGGTGCGGGTCGCGGTTGAGCAGTTCCAGGTAGCGGGTGAGCTGCTCGACGCCGTCGATCTCGCCGCGGCGCTTGATCTCGATGGCGACGGTCCGGCCCTCGCCGTCGCGGCACAGGATGTCGACGGGGCCGATGGCCGTCATGTACTCGCGGCGGATGAGCGTGTAGCCCTCGCCGAGCGTTTCGATGCGGTCGGCGAGGAGCTCCTGGAGGTGCGCTTCCACGCCGTCCTTGATCAGGCCGGGGTCCACGCCGAGTTCGTGCGAGGAGTCGTGGAGGACTTCCTCCATCGTGATGATGAGCTTCTCGCCCGCCTTGTTGATGACGGTCCAGACGCCCTCCTCGTCGCCGGAACCCTCCTTCAGGGTGCAGGGCGGCGACATCCAGTTGAGGGGCTTGTAGGCCCGGTCGTCAGCGTGGATCGAGACGCTGCCGTCCGCCTTCACCAGGATGAGGCGGGGGGCCGACGGGAGATGGGCGGTGAGCCGGCCCGCGTAGTCAACGGAGCAGCGGGCAATGACGAGACGCATGGTCCGCAACGCTACTCGACGGGCAGAGGTCCACGCGATTCGCCCTGGAAGACGCCTGTTCGGGCTTGGCTGATTGTGGGCCTACTGGGAGTTCACTATGTGCGCATTCTCCTGGTGCCGTCACCGTACGTTGCTTACCGTATAAACGGGAGGTCGCGATGCATGTACTCAGAGTGTTCGACATCGCGAATGTCCCTGACCTGTCCGGCAACCCCCGAGGTCTGGGGGTGCGAGAGGAGAACCCATGTCGCTCGACGTCTCACCGGCCCTACTCGAGAAGGCCGAGCGAGGCGAGGTCGACGAAGCAGAATTCGTCGACTGCGTCCGGACCTCCCTGCCCTACGCATGGGAGATGATCAGCTCCCTGGTGGCTCAGCTGAAGGTGGACGGCGGCAACTTCGCCGACAACCAGACGCCTCCGCCGGACGAGCAGGCGCGTGGCCAGCTGCTGCGTGCGCTCGCGAGTGACGCGATACGCGGCGCGCTGCAGCGGCACTTCGGTGTGCGGCTGGCCTTCCAGAACTGCCATCGGGTGGCGGTGTTCCCACTGGACGCCTCAGTGGACGACACGCTGGCACGCTTCACCTCGGTGCGCAGTCAGCTGCTGAATCAGTCGCCGGAATTCCGAGACTGCTGACGTGACGCCTTGATGCCGCATTGCTTGCCGCTCCGTACGCGGGAGGTGCATCTGTACGGGGCGGCAGGCTCCCCCGGGTCTCCGGGCCGACGGCGGGACGTGGACCGTGGGTGGGTGGGTGTGTGCGTCGGGTCAGGGAGACCGAGTTGTCCGGGCCGCGGGGCGGGACAAGCCGGTCGTGGGGCCCTGGAGACCCTTGGTGGGCCCAGGGCGCCCGCACCCTCTCCCGGGCCCACGCCGTCCGCGGTGACCTGACTCAGCCGAGGTGGGGGAGTACCTCGGTGCCGAGCCGTTGGATGTTCTCCTCTGTCGCCGCCAGGTCGCCGGAGCCCTCGACGAGGAGGGCGAACCGGGAGATTCCGGTGCGCTCCGAGGTGGCCGCGAGACGGTCGGCGCACAGGCGCGGCGTGCCCACCGGGTGCAGCCCGCACAGGAGTTCCGTGTACGCCAGCGGGTCCCGCATCGCGCGGGCGCGGCCGTCGACCGTCACATGCGCGTCCAGTCCCTGCCTCAGCCAGCCCGGCATCGCCTTGAGGAGAGTCTCGACGGCGTCGGTGCGACGGTCCGCGATCTGGCAGACGCCGGCCGACACATGGGCCGCGCCGAGGATCTCGTCCGTCGCACGGCCCGCCACACGCGCCAACTGCCGCCACAGGGACACCATTTCGGCCTTCTCTTCGTCACCGACATGCATACCGAGGAGCATCGGCAGCCCCCGCTCGGCGGCGAGCCGCACGCTCGCCGGCGAGGTGCAGGCGACGACGACCTCGGGGCCGGGGGAGCCGCTCAGCGCCTCCGACGGCCGGGGCACGACGGGCACTTCGCGGAACCTGAACCGCTCACCCCGCCCTTCCACGGACGGCTCGCGCAGCCAGCGCACCAGCAGATCGAGTGATTCCGGGAACCCCTTCTCGTACGCCTCCAGGCCCGCGCCGAAGACCTCCAGGTCCACCCAGGGCCCGCCGCGCCCCACGCCCAGCGTGAAACGGCCGCCGGATGTCACGTGCAGCAGCGCGGCCTGCTCGCCGAGGGCGACGGGGTGGACGGTGGGCAGTACGCTGACCGCCGTACCGACGCGGATGCGGCTGGTGCGGCCCAGCAGCAGGGCGGCCAGGGTGACCGCCGACGGGCACGTCCCGTACGGCACGAAGTGGTGCTCGGCCAGCCATACCGCGTCGAGTCCGGCTTCTTCGGCGACCTCGGCCGTGCGCACCGCGCGGTGCAGGGCCTCTCCCTGGCCCTGGCCAGGGAACTGGGCCGCCAGTACAAAACTTCCAACGTGCATGGTGCTTTCCTGCTTCCTCGGCTCCGACGCGGAGCTCCCCCACCGGCATAACCGTCCGACACGTGCCGAGGACACGGCCTGTCGGAGAGATTTGCGGATTGTCTGCAGAATGGGCCGACGGGAGGGCGGTCTGAGGGGGTTGGTGGGGTACTGCTACCCCTGTCCGCTCCGCGTAGGCTGGAGAAGACCCTGCTCCCTGTATAGCTCCGTGAGGTGTCCTGTGTCCCCGCGTCGCAACCGTCCCAAGGGTTTTGACCCCTCCGACCGGAGCGCGGAGGACGACCGCTCCGGGCGGTACGGCGGCTGGCAGTCCACGGAGAGCTGGCAGGGCGAGGAGTGGAGCGTGCGTCATGTGGCGGGCGCCAGCGCCGAGGGCAAGACCTACCGCTGCCCGGGCTGCGACCAGATGATCCCCTCCGGCGTCCCGCACGTGGTGGCCTGGCCGGAGCACTCGGGCGTCGACGAGCGCCGCCACTGGCACAAGGCCTGCTGGAACGCGAAGGACCGCCGCACCTCAAGGGTGCAGCGGTCCCGTAACGCGCCCAGGTTCTAGGAGACTTCAGGTCGCAGCGGCCTCACACGTCCCGGCGCTCCAGCAGCACGAACGCGGCGGCGATCGCCGCCGCCGTCACCCCGGCGAGCAGGCCGAGCTGCGCGCCGCCGCTTCCGTTCCCGTTGTCCAGTGCGAAGACCCTGGCGAGGGCGTTGGGAGCGGCGTACTCCTGCATCTTCTCGCCGATCGTGCGCATGCTCTGCGACATCATCAGGAACGCGGGCAGGATCGCGGGCACCAGCACGAGGCCGAGCATCGTGGTGATCGCGCCTGCCGAGTGCCGCAGCATCGAGCCCACCGCGAGCGACAGGACGCCCAGCAGCGAGACGTACAGCGCGCCCTTGATGACCGTGCCGCCCCACGAGACGTGCGAGGAACCGTTGTGCATGGCCGAGGTCATGAGGCCGACCAGGCCGATGGAGAACACCGAGACGGTGAATGCCACCGCGAAGAAGATGATCAGCTTGGCGGTGAGCACCCGGTGGCGCTGCGGCGAGGCCGTGAAGGTCGTGCGGATCATGCCCGTGCCGTACTCGGAGGAGACGACCAGGACGCCCAGCGTGATCAGGCAGATCTGGCCCAGGATCAGCCCGAAGAAGGCCGGGATCGTGTACGGCACGTCGCCGAAGTCGGAGTCCTGGGTCTGCGCGGCGACCAGGAAGCCGATGCCGACCACCAGGAGCAGGAAGATGCCGAGCGTCCACAGCGTGGAGCGCACCGACTTGATCTTCGTCCACTCGGAGGTGAGCGCGTGGCCGAGGTGGGTGGGGGTGACCGGGATCGGCGAGCTGTACGAAGTGCCGGGCGCCGCCTGCCAGGTGGGGGCAGCGGCGGCCTGCTGCGGCATCGGGGGCGGGGGCGTGCTCATCGGGCGTCCTCGGGCTTGGTCAGGTCGGGGGCGGTGGGCGCGGCGGGCGCCGGGGGCGCGGCGGGCGGCTGCGCCGGGGCCTGGGGAGCGGGCTGGGCGTACGGGTTGACGTCCGCGGCACCCGGTGCACCCGGGGTGCCCGGAGCGCCGTAGGGGCCCGCCTGCGGGGCGCCCTGCGGCATCGCGAACGGCTGCCCGCCCTGCTGGGGCGGCGGCGGCGCGTACCAGCCCGGCTGGCCCTGGCCCGCTACCGGCAGCTGCGGCGGCGGCATGGCACCCGGCGGCAGCTCCTGCTGGAGCCCGGCCTTCTGGTCGATGGTCGAGCGGTAGTCGACGGCACCCTGCGTCATCCGCATGTACGCCTCCTCCAGCGAGGCCTGATGCGGAGACAGCTCCCACAGACGTACGTCGGCGGAGTGCGCGAGGTCGCTGATGCGGGGCAGCGGCAGGCCCATCACGCGCAGCGCGCCGTCCTGCTCGGGCAGCACCTGGCCGCCCGCCTCGGTGAGCGCGGCGGTCAGCTTCTCGCGCTGCTGCGGCTCGGTCTCCGGGGTGCGGACCCGGGCGAAGTCGGCCGAGTTGTGCGAGATGAAGTCCTTGATGTTCTGGTCGGCGAGCAGCTGACCGCGGCCGATCACGATCAGGTGGTCGGCGGTCAGCGCCATCTCGCTCATCAGGTGCGAGGAGACGAAGACCGTGCGGCCCTCCGCCGCGAGCGCCTTCATCAGGTTGCGGACCCAGAGGATGCCCTCGGGGTCGAGGCCGTTGACCGGCTCGTCGAAGAGCAGCACCTGAGGGTCGCCGAGGAGCGCGGCGGCGATGCCGAGCCGCTGTCCCATGCCGAGCGAGAAGCCCTTGGAGCGCTTCTTGGCCACGTCCTGCAGCCCGACCACGCCGAGCACCTCGTCGACCCGGCGGGCCGGGATGCCCGACAGCTGGGCGAGGCAGAGCAGGTGGTTGCGGGCGTGCCGGCCGCCGTGTACGGCCTTGGCGTCGAGGAGCGCGCCGACCTGGCGGGGCGCGTTGGGCAGCTTGCGGTAGGGGAAGCCGCCGATGGTGACCTGCCCCGAGGTGGGGTTGTCGAGGCCGAGGATCATCCGCATCGTCGTCGACTTGCCCGAGCCGTTGGGCCCGAGGAAGCCGGTGACGGCACCCGGCCGCACCTGGAAGGAAAGGTTGTACACGGCCGTCTTGGCGCCGTAGCGCTTCGTCAGGCCGACTGCCTCGATCATGCTCCGCACCCATCGAAAGGTTCAGGACGTCGGGGCGCACGCCCCCGTAAGGGTTAGGAGGATATCGGGGCGCTGACGGTTCCACTCAAGAGAAAGTAAAAATGTGCAGGTCACGCGGGGGACGGTTGGGGTAAAGGTCTTACCTGGAGCCTTACCTGCACCCCCGTCTTTGTCAGGTACCCGTCCTGCCTGGTCAGGCTGGAAACGGAACCTCCGCACCCGATACCGCAGCCGATACGGAGCACGCCTCACGCCCGACGGGGAAGCGAGTCGTCCAGCGGCGGCAGATCGTCGTACAGCCGCAGCTCGGACGCGTCGTCGACGTACGGCAGGAAGTCCGTCTGCGGCAGTACCCAGCCCTCCTCACCGAAGACCAGCGTGCCCCGCTCGCGCAGCGCGCGGTCGGCTCCCGCACGCCGCACCCAGGTGGCCGGGTCGGGACCGAGCAGTTCGCGCAGCCGGGCGGACCCGGCCAGCAGCGCCGCGAGCAGCTCCGCCTGGTCGCCGCCGCCCGGACGCGGCTGTCCCGTGGCCGGATCGGCGAGCACCCCGTGCGCGCTGAAGTAGATGTACGCGCCGCCGAGCCGCTCCCCGGAGGGCATCGTCATCGCGAACGCGTCGCCCGGGAGTATCGCCCGCCGGTAGTCAGGGAACTCGGTGTCGTCGACCGCCTTCAACTGCGTCGAGTCCAGCCAGGTGACGACGAGCGTGGTCTCGGCGCGCGGGTCGACGTACGGCGTCCCCGCCACGTACCCCGCCGGACTGATGTGCCCCGAGCAGCCCACCCCGATGCCGTGCACCCGCACCGGCACCATCGGCACCGTCGCCGGGATGCCGAGCCGGGTCAGCTTGTGGGCGACCTGGCCGGGGGAGGCGTTGGAGCCGACGGCGATCACCGGGTGGCGGTGCCCGGTGCCGACCTGGCCGAGGTCGGCGAGCGCCTCGTCGAGCCGCTGCTGCTCCTGGCGCTCCTCCACGTACCACTCGCCCAGCCGCAGCGGCCGTACGTCGAGCTGGAGCAGTTCGCCGCCGGTGAGCAGTGAGGGCTCGGTGGTGGGACGGCCGGGATAGGTGAGCGGCTGCTTCGCGGGCACGTCGTCCAGGCCCAGCGCCTGCAGGCTTCGGTCCTTCGTCGTCACGGTGACGCCCTTCGGGGGTGGTCGCGCGATACGGGCAACAGCCTTCCACGCGAGGTGTACCCGGGGCGGGGCCTGGTTTCCCCGTTTGGGCGGGGTTGGCCGGAACGGACACCGGGAATCATGCCGTCCCATTGTACGAGTGGGGGCGAAGTGGGTTACGGGGGACGTGAGTTGAGGTTGATGAGACGCGGGTGGGGCCGGGTGGGGTACTCGAGGCGGGGTCGGTCACATCCGCGCTTCCGTACGTCCGTTCGCTGGTGGATCGCCGGACGCACCGTCCACGCCCTGCTCTTGATGACACTGGGCGCGCTGGCCGCGCTGTCCGTCGTCATCGCGGCCGCGTGGACGCTCACCGAGCATTCGCCGCGGTCGATGGCGCAGCGGTTCTCGAACGGGGAGCGGCTCTTCGACCTCAGCCTCGCGGTACTGCGGGCGAGCGTCGGTACGGACAACCTCAACCCCGAACCGGACAGCACCGCGCACCAGTTGCTCGCCACGGTCGCCTCCGTCACCGGCTCCCTGGTGCCCGCGGTGCTGCTGGGCATCGTCCTGATCAAGATGTTCGCGCTGCGGCCGTTCGTCTGGCGGCAGCGGGCCAGCATCTCGCACGCCTGGACCGCGGACTTCCCCGGCTACTCGCGGCGCCACGCCGGCAGCGAGGACGCGATCATCGCCGTCCGCTTCTACAACCGCTTCGACAACCTGTCGGTCGTGGATCTGCGTGCCCGTGCGCATCTGCGCTACCTGGAGCGCTCGCCGCACGACGGCAGCCTGGTCATCTACAAGCAGTGGCTGAAGGTCCTGGACGCGCAGGGCGAACCGGCCGACGAGCGCTACTGGCTCGCGGTCGAGCGCGGGGCGCCGTTCACCGTGTGGATACCGGTCGAGGCACCGGTGACCGAACTGCCCTTCCGGCGCATCCAGGGCAAGGAGCTGTCCGGCTCGTACGGCGTCAAGCTCCTCGTCAGGCTGACGGCACGGACCGTGGGCCTGGGCACCGAGGTCGCCGACGAGCGCTGGTTCGACCTGGAGGCGGGCGACTTCGAACTGGGCCGCTTCGTGCCGCTCCAGCCGGACCTGGACAAGGACGTGTGGCGCTGGGAGGGCTGGACGGACTTCGACGCCCTGGAACCCCACCCGAACGGCGAGGACCCCGGGCCCTGAGCGTCCAGAGGACTCCAGGCCCTGAGTATCCAGAGGACTCCAGACCCTGAATGTCTAGGCGTCCCGCCTCTTCAGCAGCACATAGCCCCCGAGGAGCGCCGCGACCACCCACAGCACCATGATCGCGAGGCCGCCCCAGGGGCCGTACGGGGTGTCGTCGCCGATCGGGGTCACCACCCGCATGATCTTGCTGCCGGCCTGGTCGGGCAGATAGCGGCCGAGCTTCTTGGTCGCGGACACCGCGCCGAGGATGTTGGAGATCAGGAAGAAGAACGGCATGAGGATGCCGAGCGAGAGCATCGGGCTGCGCAGCATCGTCGCGACACCCATCGAGAAGACCGCGATCAGTGTCATGTAGAGGCCGCCGCCGATCACCGCGCGCAGCACCCCGGAGTCGCTGATCGACGCGCTGTGCGTGCCGAGCGCCGCCTGTCCGAGGAAGAAGGCGACGAAGCTGGTGATCATGCCGACGACGAGGGCGAGCCCCGTCGCCACCGCGATCTTGCCGAACAGGAACGTGCCGCGCTGCGGGACCGCGGCCAGCGAGGTGCGGATCATGCCGGTGCTGTACTCGTTGCCGACCACGAGCACCCCGAACACGATCATCGCGAGCTGACCGAGGGTCATCCCCGCGAAGCTGATGAACGTCGGGTCGAAGGAGAGCCGGTCCTTCTCGCCCATCCTGTCGAACTCGTTCTTCGACAGCAGCGAGATCAGGATGCCCAGCACGATCGTGACCACCGCGGCGAGACTGAGCGTCCAGACGGTGGACGCGACGGACCGGATCTTGGTCCACTCGGACTTGAGGACCTGGGTCGCCGCCATGCTCAGGTCTCCTTGTTCCAGCCGCCGCCCCACTGCTGGGGCGGGGCGTCGGTGTGCGCGTGGTACTCCACCGACTCCGCGGTCAGCTGCATGAACGCCTCCTCCAGGGAGGCCTGCTGGGGGCTCAGCTCGTGCAGCACGATCTGGTGCTGCGCGGCCAGCTCACCGATCTGCTCCGACTTCGCGCCGTCCACCTCCATCGCCCCGCTGCCGCTCTCGACGACCGTGATCCCCGCCCCGTGCAGGACGTCGAGCAGCCGCTCGCGCTGGGGGGAGCGGATACGGACGTACGACCGCGAGTTCTGCGCGATGAAGTCGGCCATGGAGGTGTCCGCGAGGAGGCGGCCCTGGCCGATGACGACGAGGTGCTCCGCGGTCAGCGCCATCTCGCTCATGAGGTGACTCGACACGAAGACCGTACGGCCCTGGCCGGCCAGCGACTTCATCAGGTTGCGGATCCAGTGGATGCCCTCGGGGTCGAGGCCGTTGACCGGCTCGTCGAACATCAGGATCCGCGGGTCGCCGAGCAGTGCGCCCGCGATACCGAGCCGCTGTCCCATGCCGAGCGAGAAGCCCTTGGCCTTCTTCCGGGCCACCGAGGTGAGGCCCACGGTGTCCAGGACCTCGTCCACCCGCGCCTTGGGGATGCCGTTGCTCTGGGCGAGACAGAGGAGGTGGTTGAAGGCGCTGCGGCCGCCGTGCATGGCCTTGGCGTCCAACAGGGCGCCGATGTACTTCAGCGGGTCCTTGAGGTGGTCGTAGTGCTGCCCGTCGATGCGTACGTCGCCCGCGGTGGGGCGGTCGAGGCCGAGCATCATCCGCATCGTCGTGGACTTGCCCGCGCCGTTCGGACCGAGGAACCCCGTGACGATGCCGGGTCTGACGGTGAAGGTCAGATGGTTGACCGCCACCTTCTCGCCGTACCGCTTGGTCAGCCCCTCTAGCTCGATCATGCGGACACGGTAGGACGCGGTTCGGGGCCGTGCCACTTGGGCGGCGGTGTGTTCGCCGGGTGTTCACCGTCCCCGACCGCCGCGCCGTCGTGGCTTGTCGCGCCCACGCGGCGGAGCCGCGGAATGTCACCGCCCCGCGCCCCTCACAGGGCACGCCAACGGCCCGCGCTCCCGAGAAGAGAGCGCGGGCCGGAGTGCTGCCGGAAACCGCCCGAACCTACCGGGACTGCTGGGCCGGAACCCCGCGGGAGATCGGCTCGTCCTCGGCCGGCGTGCTCGCGGCGGCCACCGCGGCGCCCGTGAGCGTCGCGAGCATCTCGCGGACGTTCGTGAGCTGAGCGTTGATCGAGTCGCGACGGTTCGTCAGCGCCGCCAGCTCGCGCTCGGATTCCGAGCGGATGCGGTCGGCCTTGGCGTTCGCGTCGGCCACGATGTCCTCGGCCTGGCGCTGAGCCGTCTCCACCGTCTGGCGGGCGCGGCGCTCGGCGTCCGTGCGCAGCTTCTCGGCCTCCAGGCGGAGCTGCTCCGCGCGGTGCTCGATCTCCGCGAGGCGCTTCTCGGCCTTGGCCTGACGCGACGCCAGGTCACGCTCGGACTGCTCGCGGCGCTTGGCGAGGTTCGTCTCGAAGTCGGCGGCGGCCTGTGCGGCCTTGGCACGCGTCTCCTCGAAGAGGGCGTCCGCCTCCTCGCGCTTGGACTGCGCGTCCTTCTGCGCCTCCTGGCGCAGCTGGGAAGCGTCGCTCTTGGCCTTCTCGACGATCCGGACGCCCTCGTCCTCCGCCTTGGACTTGCGGTCTGCAGCGAACGATTCTGCGTCGTTGCGGACCTGCTGGGCGGCCGACTCGGCGAGCTCACGGTGCTGCTCGGACGCGCGACGGGCCTCCTCGCGCAGATCCTTCGCCTCCTCCTCGGCGAGGCGGAGGATCTTCTCGACGCGCGCGCCGAGACCCGCGTACGACGGCTCCGCGTCGCTGACCTGGGCCTGGGCGTTCTGCGTCTCGAGGTGGAGCTCCTCGATGCGCTTTTCGAGAGCAGTGATACGGGCCAGAGCGCTGTCACGGTCGGAGACGAGCTTCGAAATGCGTTCGTCCACCTGAGCGCGGTCGTACCCACGCCGCACAAGCTCGAAGCCGTAGGGGGAAGTGTCGCTCATGGGGTTCCTGTCGAATGAGACCGGTGAGGTGATAGGGGGAATCCTAGGGGCCAAAGCGGTGTGTCATCGAGCGGATACGTGTTTGATCTGGAGAATGAGACTCCTTTTGGGTGGCTAACTGTCAGAGGGCTTGCCAGAACCTGTGGCAAAGGTCCGTACAAAGCACGGAATGGGTGGTTCTGGCTAGCCCTCTGACGACTTGCCACTCGAACGAGTTGCGCCGACGGCAGCGCCCGCTTTGACCCCACCGTCCTTGCCTGCGGACGGGGCCTCAAAGGACTCCAACGCCTCCAGAACGTCCTGGACACGGGAGATCTCGGCGTTGATGTCCTCGCGCCGGCGGATCAGCACCTCCAGCTCGCGCTTGCCCTCCTCGACCGCGGCCCGCGCCTCGCGGATGGCCTCGGCCTTGATCTCCGTCGCCTCCGCGATGAGCGAGCTCTTCTTCTGCTCGGCCTCCTTGAGGAGCCCCTCGGCCTTCTTGACCGCGGCGATACGGACCTTGCTCGCCTCGGAGTTGGCCTCCGAGATCAGGTCCTTCGCCTTCGCCTCGGCCTCGGCGAGCTGGCCCTCAGCGGCCCGCACCAGCGTGTCGCAGCGCTCGCCGGCCGTCTTCATCGCCTCGGCCGACTCGCGCCTGGCCCGCTCGTGCAGCTCCTCGATCTCGGTGGTGATGCGGTCGCGCAGCTCCTCCGCCCGCTCCCTTATGGCGGTCGCGTCCCGGCGTGCGCCGATCAGCAGCTCGTCCGCGTCCGCACGGGACCGCTCCACCAGGGTGTTGCCCTCGACGGTCGCCTCGGAGACCAGCCGCTCGGCCTCGTTGCGTGCCGCGCCCACCATCGTGTCGGCCTGCGACTCGGCGTCCGCCGTGGTCTTCTGCGCGCTCTGCTGCGCCTCGGCAAGCAGCTTGTCCGCCTCGGACGCCGTCTCCGAGATGAGGGTGTCGACCTGCTCGGCCGCCTCGGAGCGCCGCTTGTTGGCCTCCCGGCGTGCCGCGTCCAGCGTCCGGTCGGCCTCCTCGCGGGCACCGGACGTGAGCCGCTCGGCCTCCGCTTCCGCCTCGGCCTTGACCCGCTCGGACTCGCTGCGGATCCGCTCGGCGTGCTGCTGCGCGGAACCGACCGTCTCGGCGGCCTCGGCACGCAACCGCTCCGCGTCCCCGGTCGCGTCCGATACCAGCCGCTCGGCCTTGGCCACGGACTCCGCGCGTACGCGCTCGGCCTCGGCGTTCGTCTCGTTCGTCAGCCGCTCCGCCTCGGAGCGCGCCTCGTTGATGAGCGTGTCGACCTGCGTCGCCGCGTCCGAACGGATCCGGTTCGCGTCCTCCCGGGCCTCGGCACGGCTGCGCGAAGCGTCCTGCTCGGCGTTCGCGATGGTGTCGGAGGCCTCGGTGCGCACCCGCTGGGCGTGCTCGGCGGCTTCCGAACGCAGCCGCTCGGACTCGGCGATCGCCTCCGAAACCGTGCGTTCCGCGAGCGACTTGGCGGCGTCCGTCTCCTCGGCCGCCTCGCGCCGGATGCGGCTCGCGTCCTCGGAGGCCCGCTCCCGCTCCGCGTACGCGTCGGCGCGGACCCGGTCCGCCTCCTCCTGCGCCTCGGTCCTGGTCCGGTCCGCCGCGTGCTCGGCGGCGCTGCGCAGACCGGTGATCTCCTCCTGGGTCTGCTCGTGCAGCCCCGCCACGGCGTCGCGTACCTGCTGAGCGGTCTGTTCGGCGCTGGAGACCATCTCGGTCGCGCGCCGGTCGGCCTCCTCGACCAGCCGTACGGCCTCGGCCTGGGCCTCGTCGACACGGTTGCGCGCGGAGGCGAGGAGCTCCTCGCTCTGCTCGCGGGCCCGCTCGCGCTCCTGGTCGGCCTCCTGGCGCGCGGAACCGAGGAGCTCCTCGGCCTCGCGGCGGCGCCGGGCGGCCTCCTCCTGGGCGGCGGCCAGCGTCTCCGCGCCCTCGGTGGCCAGCCGCTCGGCCGCGGCCTGGGCCTCCGTCCGTACCCGGTCGGCGCTGTCCTGGGCCTCCGACTTCAGCCGCTCGGCCTCCGCCGCGGCCTCCGAACGCAGTCGTACGGCGATGTTCTCGCCCTCGGCGCGCGACGCGGCGGCGTCCGCGGCGGCCTCGTTGCGCAGCCGCTCGGCCTCCGCCTCGGCCTGCGCCTGGAGCGTACGGAGCCGCTCGGCGGCCTCCGAACGCAGCCGGTCGCTCTCCTCGGCGGCCTCGCGGCGGATGCGCTCGGCGTCCGCCCGCGCGTCGCTCAGCGCCTGTTCGGCCGAGGCGAGCCGCTGCTCGGCCTCGGTGTGCAGCCGGGCCAGCTCCTCGGCGGCCTCCGTCCGGCGGGCCGCTATGGCGCGCTCGGTCTCCTCGCGCAGCGCCTCGGCGGCGCGCTCGGCCTCCGCCTTGATCGTGTCGGAGAGCTCGACGGCCTCCTCGCGGTTGTGCTCGGCCTCCTTGCGCGTGCGCTCCAGGGTCTCCTCGGCCTGGCGGCGCAGCGTCGTGGCGCGCTCGATGGCCTCGGTGCGCACCCGCTCGCTGTCGCTGGTGGCCGTGTTCCGCAGCTCGTCCGCGTCCGCCTTGGCCTTCGCGAGCAGCTCTTCGGCGGTCTTGGCCGCCTCCTCGATCTGCTGGACGGCCTCGCGCCGGGCCTCGGAGCGGATCCGCTCGCCCTCGGCATTGGCGTCGGAGCGCAGCTGCTCGGCCTCGCCGCGCAGCCGGCGCGCCTCCTCCTGCAGTTCGACCGTCTTGGCGCGGTACTCCTTGGTGTCGTCCTTCGCCGTGCCCTTGAGCTGCTCGGCGATGTCGTGCGCCTCGGCACGCAGCCGGTCCGCCTCGGACTCCGCCTCGGTGCGGATCCGCTCGGCCTCCTCGGCCGCCGCCTTCCTGGTCGCCTTGGCGTCCTCGGACGCCTTGTTCAGGACGTCCTCGGCGGTACGGGCCGCCTTGGAGAGCTGGGAGGCGGTCTCCTCGGCCGTGAGGCTGCGCGCGGTCTCCTCGGCCTCCGCGACGATCTTCTCGGCCTTGGTCTTGGCGTCCGCGACGGCCTGCTCGGCGTCGGACTTGGTGGTCTCGGCCTCCTTGGTGGCCTCGCTGACCAGCCGGGCGACCTGTTCCTTCGCCGTCCGCGTGCGCTGCTCGTTCGCCGACTCGGCGCTCGCCAGGGCCTTGGCCGCGGCCTCCTTCGCCTCGGTGACGACCTTGTCCGCCTCGGTCCGCGCCTCGCGCAGCGCCGACTCGGCCTCCATCATGCGCTGCTCGGCGGCCCGGCTCAGCTCGGTGGCCTGGCGGCGGGCGCTGTCCGACTCGTTCGCCGTGGAGCTGCGCAGCTGCTCGGCGTGGTCGGTGGCCTCCTGGGCCTGCGTCGACGCGGCGTTCAGCAGCCGCTCGGCGTCCGTGCGGGCCCGGCGCAGCAGCGCCTCGGCCTCCGCACGGGCCGACTCGGCGTCGTTCGTCAGCCGCTGGCGGGCCTCGGCGGCGATCCGCTCGGCCTCCGCGCGGGCGGTGCTCAGCGCCTGGTCCGCCTCCGTGCGCGACTCCTCCAGGAGCCGGCGGGCCTGCTGCTCGCTGCGGGCCCGCAGCTGCTCGGCCCATGCCACGTTCTCGTTGACGTGCGACTCGACGGTCTGACGGCGCTCGGCCAGCTCCTGATCGAGCTGCTGGCGGCGCGCGACCGCCTCCTGGTGCAGCTCGGCCTGCAGCCGGGCGGCCTGCTCGGCGTGCTCCTGGAGGATGCGCTGCGTCTGCGCCCGGGCCTGGCTCATCTCGCGCTCGGCGTCGGCGCGCAGCTGATCGGCCTGGATCTGGGCATTACGGAGCAATTGCTCGGCCTGATAGCCGAGGTCGCCACCGCTCTCGTAGGCAGGCCGGGTCGCCAGACTGCGGCGCGCCTCGTGCAGCTTGGCGCGCAGCACCTCGACCTGATAGCCGAGGTCCTCGGCGTGCTGGACGGCCTTCTCCCGCTCGGTCTTCAGCCGTTCCATCTCGGCCTCGAACCGAGAGAGGTGGTCGACGTCAGCCGCCGGCTCTCGCTCCTGGCGTTCGTAGCCCCGCACTGCGCGGTCCCATCCGTCCCCTGGTCGCAAGTCTCTCCAAACGAACCCCGTCCATCCGCCGAACGGGGCCCCCGGGGAATGGTGTCAGATCAACAGCGGAGCACGGGCTGTCGCCCCGACGCTCGTCCCCCGAAACCTGGACCCCGGCCCATGACCACGCCGTCCTCAGGACGGCATGACCTCAGGGCCCGTCGCCGGACAGGCCCTGGGCCGCCCCGAAATGGCAGCGGCCGCCCCCAACCCTACCGGCCCAGATATACGGAGGTCAGTGCTCAGGTGACTCAAGAGCCGCCGAAGTGACCAGTTCTGTCAGGACACCATGGCAATCCTTTGGGTGAAGGAACGTGATTCGTGACCCCATGGAGCCGCGTCGGGGCTCGTCGTAGAGGACGCGTACGCCTTTGTCCCGGATATCGGCGGCATCGGCGTCGACGTCCGCCGTACCGAACGCGATGTGATGGACACCTTCGCCGTTCTTCGCCAGCCACTTCCCGACGGCCGAGTCCTCGCGGGTCGGCTCCAGGAGCTGCAGGTAGGAGGCGCCGCCGTCGGACGTCTCATTGATCTTGAGCATGGCCTCGCGTACGCCCTGCTCCTCGTTGATCTCGGAGTGGAAGACCTCGAAGCCGTACGTCGCCCGGTAGAACTCGACAGTCGCGTCGAGATCGAAGCAGGCGATACCGATGTGGTCGATTCGCGTCAGCATGGAGTCAGTGCAGCGCTCATACGGCGGTTACGCAACGTGCGCGCGATCACACTGACTGCCGGATGACGGGTGGCCTACCGCTCAGTACATTCAAGTAAACCCTCGTTCACTCCTCGGCTGTGCAGCCGGTAAGGGGATCGCACCTCATGTCTGGAACGAACAGCAGTACCTCGGTGATCGTCGCGGGCGCTCGTACGCCCATGGGACGGTTGCTGGGCTCGCTGAAGTCCTTCTCCGGGGCCGACCTCGGAGGCTTCGCGATCAAGGCCGCCCTCGACCGTGCGGGGATCGGCGGCGACCAGGTGCAGTACGTGATCATGGGTCAGGTGCTGCAGGCCGGGGCCGGGCAGATCCCGGCACGCCAGGCCGCGGTCAAGGCGGGCATCCCGATGAGCGTCCCGGCGCTCACGATCAACAAGGTGTGTCTGTCGGGTCTCGACGCCATCGCGCTCGCGGACCAGCTGATCCGCGCGGGTGAATTCGACATCGTGGTCGCGGGCGGCCAGGAGTCCATGACGAACGCGCCCCACCTGCTCCCCAAGTCCCGCGAGGGCTTCAAGTACGGCGCGATCGAGATGCTCGACGCGATGGCGTACGACGGTCTCACCGACGCCTTCGAGAACATCGCCATGGGTGAGTCGACGGAGAAGCACAACACACGCCTGGGCATCGCCCGCCCGGAGCAGGACGAGATCGCGGCCCTCTCGCACCAGCGTGCGGCCGCTGCCCAGAAGAACGGCATCTTCGAGGCGGAGATCACGCCCGTGGAGATTCCGCAGCGCAAGGGCGAGGCCGTCGTCTTCAGCAAGGACGAGGGCATCCGCGCCGAGACCACGGTGGAGTCGCTGGCCAAGCTGCGCCCCGCTTTCACTCGGGACGGCACGATCACGGCGGGCACCTCCTCGCAGATCTCCGACGGCGCCGCGGCCGTGGTCGTGATGAGCAAGACCAAGGCGCAGGAGCTCGGCCTCCAGTGGATCGCCGAGATCGGTGCGCACGGGAACGTGGCCGGTCCGGACAACTCCCTCCAGTCCCAGCCCTCGAACGCGATCCTGCACGCCCTGAAGAAGGAGGGCCTCGATGTCTCCGACCTCGACCTGATCGAGATCAACGAGGCGTTCGCCGCGGTCGCCGTGCAGTCAATGAAGGACCTCGGCGTATCCACGGAAAAGGTGAACGTCAACGGCGGTGCCATCGCCCTCGGTCACCCGATCGGGATGTCCGGCGCCCGCCTCGTGCTGCACCTGGCCCTGGAGCTCAAGCGGCGCGGCGGCGGGGTCGGCGCGGCGGCGCTGTGCGGTGGCGGTGGGCAGGGTGACGCGCTGATCGTGCGGGTACCCAAGTCCTGAAGCCGTTGTCTCTTTCCGTACGACCCTGGTGCGTACGACTCTGAACGACCTCGGTGCGTACGAATCTGAACGGATCTGAACGGAGCTGTGATGCAGGACGTCTCCTCGCTGGTGGCCCAGGCCAGGGAAGGCAGGCCGCGGGCCGTGGCCCGGCTGATCTCCCTGGTGGAGGGGGCGTCCCCGCAGTTGCGCGAGGTCATGGCGGCGCTGGCCCCGCTGACCGGCAACGCGTACGTCGTCGGGCTCACCGGCTCTCCGGGCGTGGGCAAGTCGACCTCGACCTCGGCGCTGGTGACGGCGTACCGGCGGCAGGGCAAGCGGGTCGGTGTCCTGGCCGTCGACCCGTCCTCGCCGTTCTCCGGAGGCGCCCTGCTCGGCGACCGTGTCCGTATGTCCGAGCACGCCTCCGACCCCGGCGTCTACATCCGCTCGATGGCCACGCGAGGCCATCTGGGCGGTCTGGCCTGGGCGGCCCCCCAGGCCATCCGCGTCCTCGACGCGGCGGGCTGTGACGTGATCCTGGTGGAGACGGTCGGCGTGGGCCAGTCGGAGGTGGAGATCGCCTCCCAGGCGGACACCTCGGTGGTCCTGCTCGCCCCCGGCATGGGCGACGGCATCCAGGCGGCGAAGGCCGGAATCCTGGAGATCGGCGACGTGTACGTGGTGAACAAGGCCGACCGGGACGGAGCCGACGCGACCGCGCGCGAGCTGAACCACATGCTCGCGCTCGGCGAGTCCCGAGCTGCCGGGGACTGGCGGCCGCCGATCGTCAAGACGGTCGCGGCGCGGGGCGAGGGCATCGACGAGGTCGTTGAGGCCCTGGAGAAGCACCACGCCTGGATGGAGGAGCACGGTGTCCTCGCCGAGCGCCGCCTCTCCCGGGCGTCCCAGGAGGTCGAGACGATCGCGGTCACGGCGCTGCGTCAACGTATCGGTGACCTTCATGGTGACCGCCGCCTGAGCGCGCTCGCGGAGCGGATCGTGGCGGGGGAGCTGGATCCCTACCGGGCGGCGGACTCGTTGGTGGAGGGCCTGACAGAGGCCTGAGCCGGGGGTTCCTCGCCCCCGCCGCCCCTACCCGTCCCATCCCGTCCCTGGTGGCTCCGCCCCCAGACCCCCGGGTGGGTTCTTTGCCTGCGGGTCGGTGGGGGCTGGTCGCGCAGTTCCCCGCGCCCCTAAGAGCCTCAGCCCGTCCGGCGTTTGAGGACGAGGGAACGCGTACTGTCGACTTTCGGCGCCTGCTGTTACGTTACGGCGCATGTTCCTCCTCTTGGCATAGGGCCCGCCCAGGCCCGCGACGGACACCGGTGGGTGGGTCGTCGCGGCACTCAGGCGACCCCTTTCCGCCTCCCGGTCGAGGAACCCCGACATGTCTGCGCCCGCGCCGCGGCCCTCGTACGCCGCGTTCTTCCGTGTCCCCCACACCCGCCACACCTTCACCGCCGCCCTCATCGGCAGACTCTCGTACGGCATGGTCTCGCTGGCCATGATGCTCAGCGTGACCGAGGCCACCGGCTCGTACGCCGCCGCCGGCACGGTCATGGCGCTGTTCGGCGCGACGAGCGTGCTCCTGTCGCCCGCGAGGGCGGCCCTGATCGACCGCCACGGCCCCCGCCGCGCCCTCATCCCGATGGCCTCGCTCTACGCCGCCCTGCTCGCGGCCCTCGCGACAGCGGCCTGGCGGCCCGGAACACCCGCACCCGCCCTCGGCGCCCTCGCCGTCACCGCGGGCGCCTGCACGCCGCCCCTCGGCCCCACGGTGCGCGCCCTGTGGGGCGAGGTCATCGAGGACAAACGGGTCCTGCAGCGGGCATACAGCCTGGACGGCATCGCCGAGGAGATCCTCTTCGTCTCGGGCCCGCTGCTGGTGGGCGCGGTCGTCCAGTTCGCACTCCCGGCCGCCGCGCTCGCGCTCTGCGCCCTGCTGGTGTGGACGGGAACCCTCGCCTTCGTCCTGTCGCCGGCCGTGGCGGGCGTACGTCCGGCGGTCACGAAGCCCGTCGCACGCTCACGGCACCGTTTCCGTGACGGGCGCGCGCTCCTGCAGCCCGTCGTCGTCGCGGCGGGCGTCGGCCTGTCCGTGGGAGCCGTCGACCTGCTGGTGATGGCCTACGCCACACGGCACCATCACGGGAACGACGTGGTGGCCTGGGTGCTTGCCGCACTGTCGCTGGGCAGTGCCCTGGGCGGCATCCTGAACGGCGCCGTCGACTGGCGTACGCCCGCACGGGTGCGGCTGCCGCTGCTGGCGGGCGGCCTGGGCCTCGCCCTGGCGGCCGCGGGCCTCGCTCCAGGCCTCGGCACCCTGACCGTCGCCGTGGCCTGCGCCGGTTTCTTCGTCGCCCCGGCCCTCACGACGTCGTACCTGATCGCCGACGAGGCGGCCCCGCCGGGCCGCCGTACCCAGGCCGGAGCCTGGGTCAACACCGCAGTGAACGCCGGAAGCGCGGGCGGCACCGCGGGAGCGGGCCTCCTGGTGGGCCACCTGCCCCTGGGCCTCTGCTTCGCCCTGTCGGGGACGGTGGGGGTGGCGGCGGGACTCCTCTCCGTGCGCCAGGCGGGTCCGCGCCCCAGAGGGGCGCGGGGAACTGCGCGACCAGCCGCGGACGGCCCGCAGCCGCACAGCGGCCCGCACACGCAGAGCGGCAGCCATCACGGGTAGGACGGCCCGCCGCCTCTCGCGCACTCAGCGGAGCGTTACGGCTTGCCCCGCTGCCCCCGCAAATGCTCCGCGATCGGCCGCAGCGACTTGTGCAGCTCCTCCAGGGCCTCCGGGGACAGCAGGTCCATGAAGTGCCTGCGCACGGACGCCACGTGGTGCGGGGCGACCTTCTTCATCGTCTCCATGCCGTGCTCGGTGAGGACGGCGAACAGTCCCCGGCGGTCGGACTCGCAGTTCTCGCGCCGGACCAGGTCCGCGTTCTCCATGCGGGTGATCTGGTGCGAGAGCCGGCTCTTGGACTGGAGGGTGGCGGCCGCGAGATCGCTCATCCGCAGCCGGAACCCCTCCGACTCGGAGAGGTTCACCAGGATCTCGTAGTCGTTCATCGTCAGCCCGAACGGCTGCAGATCCCTTTCGAGCTGGTACGTCAACAGCCTGTTGACCTCCAGGTGGATGCGCCAGGCGCACTGCTCCGCATCGGTCAGCCAGCGCGTGGCCGTCTCGGTCTCCATGAATCAAGTCTACCTAAAATGTTGAAAGGCGAACTAGTGAGGGTGGTGTGACTACGCGCACGCGTTCGACGTCACACTCCGCAGACTACCGCTCACAGACCGAAGCGACGCTGGAGGTCTCCGAGCTGTCCGGGAAGACGCGGTGTGCCGGCTTGCTGACCGTGCTGTCCCTGGTGACCTGGTACCCCGCCGCCGCCGGGTACGCCCGGCTCATGCGGAACGGCCCCCGTGGCCTGCTCGGCCATGAGGACCTCCGTGGACTGCAGCAGGACCGTGCCGGCCCCTACGAACTCGAACTGGTGCTCCTCTCCAGAGGCCCCGCCGAGGCCTGTCAGTGCACGTAGACCGCCCATGAGGCCTGTCATGTACCCGTGGTCATAGTGATGGCACGGGGACGGGCAGTCGGCCCAGCCGACAAGCGCTTGCGGATCCACCCGGATGGGAGGCTCCATGAACACCACCGGACCGTTAGAGGCCGCTACGAACTTGCCGGTTCCGATCAGCGTCAAAAAGCCCGGCACGATCGATTGCTTGAGCGCGAGACTTGGCTGAAAAGCGAGCAGGTTGCCAGAGCGAATGGTCAGGTTGCCTTCGTCCAAGTCATACGAATTCACGTCGAAGGCCCGGTCGGCGAGGAGCATCTTGCCCGAGCCCTCCGCCACCACCCAGTCGCTTGCGTGCAGAGGCGAATGGAAAGATGCGCGCACGAGACGGTCCAGTCGGCCGTGCCCGATGCCGTTGAAATCCATCGACCCGTAGTAGGCGATCATCTTGCCCTTCTGCAGGAACCACTGGCTCCCCTTGAGCTCCACGCAGAAGGTGTACTTGTTGACGTTGTCGTCGACCGGCAGGGTCATCGGGTCGTAGATCACCGGGCCGCCCGGAGTCCCGTACGCGCTCACAGCTTCTCCTCCGAGGCCTGGACGTACACCGCACCACTGCCGCTCAGCTCCAGCTGGAACGCCTCGCCCGAGCCGCGGCCCACCATGTCGCGCCAGCCGAGCGCCGTGGACAGCTTGTTGCGTACGTCACCGTGGTGCGCCACGTACGCCTGGGGGTCGACATGGATGGGGCGCTGGGGGGAGATGGGGACCTCGATCACACCCCCGTGGGCCATCACGGCCACCGCGCCGTGCCCCTTGAGAGTGGTCGTGAAGAGCCCCTGGCCTGTCACCTGGCCGCGGACCATGCCCATGACCCCGCCCTGCGAGCCGAGGAACATCGTGCCCTGCTGGAGGGTGCCGTCGAAGGCCAGCAGCCGGTCCGCCTCGACGTACAGCGTGTCGCCCGAGAGGTTGATCACCTGGATGTGATGGCCGCCGTGCCCGAAGAAGACCGTGCCGCTGCCCTCGACGGTCATCAACGGGGTGGCCTCATTGGCGACCCGGCGACCGATCATCGACATGATCCCGCCCTGGCCGCCCTGGACGTTGGGCGTGAAGGAGACCTCGCCCTTGTAGGCGAGCATCGCGCCGCGCTGACTGAACAGGCGCTGGCCGGGCAGGACCGTCGCCTCGATCATCTTGGAGTTCACTTCGCGGAACGGCATGTCACAGGTCCCCCGCGATCGTGTTGCGCTCACTGGGCTGTACGTAGACCAGTCCGTCGCCCTCGAAACGGATCTGGAAGGCCTCGCCGCCGCCCTCGCCCATGAACGTGCGGAATGTCACGCCGGCCTGGAAGGACTGCCGGACATTGCCCTGGTGCGCGATGTACGCCCCCGGGTCGACCGTCAGCGGGTACTGGGAGCTGACACGCAGCACCACCGCCGGGCCGTCGGACGTGATCGCCGCCTGGCCGTGGCCCTCGACGGTGGTCGTGAACAGCCCGTTGCCCTGGGAGGCGCCTCTGAGGCCGGTGAAGGACGTGCCCGTCCGCAGGCCCGCGTCGGTCGCGAGCAGGTTGCTGGACTCGACGTACAGCTTGTCCCCCTGGAGGTTCACCAGGTTGATCTCGCTGGCCCGGTCCGCGAACCAGCAGGTCCCTTGCCCTTTCACCTCCATCACCGTCATCTGCTCACCGGTGATGCGCCGGGTCACCATCCCGCGGATCCCCTCCCCACCGCCGCTCAGCTTCTTGAACGCCATCTGACCGTCGTACGCGACCATCGAGCCGTTCTTCGCCTTCACGGCGTCCCCGGTCATGTCGACGGCCAGCACCTTGCTGCCTTGAAGTCGGAACATCGCCACGTGGTGAAGGTAGCGGCAGGGTGGGAACGCGGACAGGGCCCACGGGTGGATCTCACCCCTGAGCGGACCCTTAGGGGCCAAGCGGACATCCCCGCCCCGCACCCCGGGGCGGGGATGTCCCGGCTCGGATGCCACAATGGGGACGCTTGTGCTTGCGTTCACAAAGCGGCTCCCCGCCGAAAGCGAATCTCCCACCGAAGGTGACCCGTGGACATAAAGACCGCCACCGCCCTCCGCCGCCTCCGCCTGGTCTCGGCCCCCGAGGCCGTCTCCTTCCTGCTGCTGCTCCTGTGCTCGGTGCTGAAGCGGACCACGGACTTCAACGGGGTGCCCGTCATGGGTTCCATCCACGGGATCCTCTTCATCCTGTACGTGATCTTCTGGGCGGACGCCTGGAGCCGCACCAAGTGGAGCAAGAAGACGGCGGCCTTCTACTTCGTCCTCTCCGTGCTGCCCACCGGCGGTTTCTTCGCCGAGCGCAAGCTCCGGCGCGAGAGCGAGGACGCGGTCATCGCCTCCCGCGCCCGCCGCGAGGGAGTCGTGAAGTCCTCATGATCGTCGCCTTCTCCGTGACGCCCCTGGGTGTCGGCGAGGACGTGGGGGAGTACGTCGCCGACGCCGTCCGGGTCGTGCGTGAATCGGGGCTGCCGAACCGCACCGATGCCATGTTCACCTCCGTCGAGGGGGAGTGGGACGAGGTGATGGACGTGGTCAAGCGCGCCGTCGCCGCCGTCGAGGCACGGGCGCCGCGCGTCTCCGTCGTCCTGAAGGCGGACATCCGCCCCGGTGTGACGGACGGTCTGACCTCCAAGGTGGAGACCGTGGAGCGGCACCTGTCCGCGTAGGCCTTCGGCGAGAAGACCCCAAACCCCGGTCCTGTGGGCCGGGGTTTCTCGCGCCCGACCGTTTGAGCGATCGCTCAAACCCCGGTAATCTCAGGCGCGGTTGATTGAGCGATTGCTCAAAAGTGGTCACTGATCTGGGGGTTCGGTAAATGGGGCTCTACGTAGAGACACATGTACGAGGCGATCTCGACGACCTGTGGGCACGGACGCAGGACCCCGCGCAGCACCAGCGCTGGGACCTGAGGTTCACCTCCATCGACTACCTTCCGCGTATCGAGGGCGAGCCGCAGCGCTTCCGGTACGCCACCCGGGTGCTGCCTTTCCTGACCGTCGCCGGAACCGGCGTCTCCGCCGGGGAGAAGGAGCGCCCCGACGGCACCCGCACCTCCGCCCTGCGCTTCGCCTCCCCGCACCCGCTCTCCCTCCTCGCCGAGGGCAGCGGCTACTGGCGCTACGTCCCCGACGCCGACGGCGTCCGCTTCCTCACCGGGTACGACTACCGCCCGCGCTGGGGCCGCTTCGGGGCGGTGGCCGACCGGCTCCTCTTCCGCCCCCTCATCGGCTGGGCCACGGCCTGGTCCTTCGACCGGCTGCGGATCTGGCTGGAGCGGGGCATCACCCCGGAGCGGGCGCTGCGCCACTGGCTCGCCGAGTGCGCCGTGCGCGGCTTCGTCCTGCTGGCCGCCTGCTCGGGCACGGTGTACGGCGCGCTCGTGGACGCGGCGGGCCCGCTGGCGCCGCTCGCCCTCTACTCGACCCCCGTACTGGCCGTCGTCGCCGCCCTCCTGGCCCTCTTCGCGCCTCCGCTGTCCGGTACCCCGGCCGCCCGCCGCTGCCAGCGCACCCCGATCGCGCAGGCCCGTGCCCCGCGCGTCCTCGCCACCCTGGAGCAGCGGTGACACCCTCCATCTTCCGCACCGCGATGGGCGCCGACTTCGACCGCCTCCACCCCGAGCTGCGGCGGCGCTTCTCCGTGGGCCTGGCCGGCGGCGAGGCGTGCACCGGCCACGGCGTCATGGACCGCGTCTGGCACGGGAGGGGCTTCGTGAAGCCGTTCCTCGCCCTGGGCGGCACCCGCAACATCCTCGTCCCGCGTGCGGGCCGGAACGTCCCCTTCATGATCGAGAATGTGCCCTACGCCGACACCTTCGGCCGTGAGACGGTGAGCTTCGTGCGCACCTTCGACCTGCCCGGCCGCTCCCGCCGCTTCGACGCCCAGATGGTGCTGAGCCCCAAGGGCGACCGCGTCCTGGACTACCTCGGCACGCATCAGCACCTCGCCAGCGACCTGCACCTGCGCGCCGAGCCCGACGGTTCCCTGCTGATCCGCTCCGGCGAACACCGCTTCCGGGAGGGCCCGGTGGACGTCCGCGTCCCCGAACTCATCGGCGCCGACGCCGAGGTACGCGAGTCCTTCGACGACTCCACGGGCCGCTTCCATATCCAGGTCCGGGTCGTGAACCGCCACTTCGGCCCGCTCTTCGGCTACGAGGGCAGCTTCCGGGCGACGTACACCGACGTCCGTACCCGCGGGGTCCGGCCCGGGCTGCGGCCCGTCCGCGAGGAGGCGCGCGCGTGAGCGAGGCGACCCGGGCGAAACTGCTGGAGGGCGCCCTGCGGACGCTCACCGAGCAGGGGATCGCGAAGACCTCGGCCCGTACGATCGCGGCGACCGCCGGGGTCAACCAGGCCCTCGTCTTCTACCACTTCGGATCTGTGGACGAGTTGCTGTCGGCCGCGGTCCGGTACGGGGCGGAGCAGCGGGTCGCGAACTACCGGGAACGGCTCGCCGAGGTCGGGTCGCTGACCGAACTCCTCGCGTTCGGGCGGGAGATGCACGAGGTGGAGCGGGCCGAGGGGCATGTCGCCGTCCTGGGGCAGCTCCTCGCCGGGGCGCAGACGGACGCGCGTCTGGCGCCCGCGACCTCGGCGGGGCTGGACCTGTGGATCACCGAGATCGAGCGGGTCCTGGTCCGGGTCCTCGCGCCGACCCCGCTCGGCGAGTTCGCCGATCCCGCCGGGCTGGCGCGTGCCGTCGCCGCGTCCTTCGTCGGCATCGAGCTGTACGAGGGGGTCGACCCCGAGGGTTCCCGGGCCGCCCTCGACGCCCTGGAACAACTGGCCGCCCTGGTCACCGCCCTCGACACCCTCGGCCCGGTCGCCCAACGAGCCATCCGCCATCACCTGCGCCGCCACGCCCCGCACAACTGACCAACGCCTTCTTCAGCCCCGCCTCCTGGCGCCCCGCCGGTCCGAACGGCTTCGCCTCGGGTGTCGGAGGGCTATCGCTCCGGAGCCGATGTGAGTGCCGTCCCCAGGGGGGTGCGCTCGTACAGGACCTGGTGGCCGTAGCGGCGTGAGGTGAGGAGGCCTCCGGCACGCAGGACCGTGAGATGGGCGGAGACGGACGACGGGGCGAGGCGGAGGCGGTGGGCGAGGGCTGTTGTGGTGGTGGGTTCGTCCAGGGCCGTGAGGACGGTGGCCCTGCCCCGTCCGAGGAGTCGCACCAGGGTGTCGGGAGTGTGGTCCGTCGGTTCGGCCCACAGGCCGCCGATGCCGCGGGCGGGGTAGGCGAGCGTGGGCTGCCAGGGGGGATCGAAGGAACTGACCACCTCCGGCCAGATGAAGACGCTGGGCACCAGAATCAGGCCCTGGCCCGCGAGGTCCCGCTCGTGCCGGCCCTTCCACTCGATGGTCAGCGTGTGGGAGCGCCAGCCGAACCGACGGTCTATCTCCGGCAGCAGCCCGCCCAGACCGACCTCCGCGAGCCGCCGCGAGTGGAAGGCGATGTCCGCCTCCAACAGGGCGCGCAGCCGCGGCCAGTCCGGCTCGACGAGCGCGTGCCAGGCCGTCTCCATCAGGTCGGCCAACTCCTGGACCATGCGCGCCGGGTCCTTCAACAGCGCCCGGCCTCGGGACGATTCGAGGGCGCCCGGAGTGTCGGCGAGCGACCTCGCGGCCTCCTCGCGGGCCGCCTCGGGGTCGGCCGCGCGGACCGCGGCGATCTCCTCCTCGAAGGTGGCCGCCGGACCGATCGGGGGCGGGCAGAGCCAGTCGGGGCAGTAGCCCCGCTGCGGCATCAGCAGCCACAGCGGTGCGAGGTCGAGACCGGCGGCGGCCGCGCGGATACGGCGCAGCCAGTGCGCGTGGTAGCCGTGCCGCGCGGGACGGTTGAGCGTGCGGACCGCCTCCTGCGTCTCCCACAGGGGCGACACCGCGAATCGGCAGTTGAGGAGGTCGTCCTCCCCGAAGTGCAGAAGAGAAGGCAAGGAACGGCACCCCCTGAGGATTCGGCCTGAGGATTCGGCACGAAGATCTGACCTGAAGATTCGGCTGGAGCCGAAACTCTACGGCCCGGCCCGACGGGTGAGCACGCTGTTGCCCATGCCGGAAGCCGAGATGAAGGGCGCGACGACGCTGCCCGAGCCGCCCAACGCCCCACCGACCACCCCACCGAACGCGCCCGAGGCCACGGGCTACGGCCGAGTCTTCGCCGTACGGGAGTTCCGCGCCGTCTTCGCCGCCCACGCGTTCTCGCTGCTCGGGCTGGTGGTCAGCGAGCTCGCCCTGTCCGTCCTGGTCTACGACCTGACGGGCTCGCCCCTGATGAGCGCCCTGACGTTCGCGCTCGGCTTCCTCCCGTACCTCGTCGGCGGCACCCTCCTCGCCGGCGCCGCGGACCGCTTCCCGGCCCGCCGGGTCCTCGTGGTGTGCGACCTGGTGTGCGCGGGCTGCGTGGCCGTCATGGTGGTGCCGGGCGCGCCCATCGCCGTACTGCTGGCCATGCGCTGTGCGCTCGCCGTCGTCTCACCGCTCTTCCAGGGGGCGCGGACGGCGACGCTGACCGACGTCCTCGGCGACGGCGACCTGTTCGTACTGGGCCGCTCCCTGCTGCGGATCGTCTCGCAGGGCGCGCTGCTCGCCGGGTTCGGGCTCGGCGGCGTGCTGCTCACCGTCGTGTCACCGCGCGGCGCGCTGCTCATCACGGTGTGCACCTTTCTGACCTCCGCCGCGCTGCTGCGCTTCGGCACCCGGCGACGGCCCGCGCGGGCCCGTGACGGTGGCGTCGGTGGCGCGCTGGTGCGGGACTCGCTGCGCGGAACCCGCCGGATCCTCGCCGACCGGCGCGTACGGGCCCTGCTCCTGCTGTTCTGGGTGCCGCCGATGTTCGCCGTCGCGCCGGAGGCGCTGGCCGCGCCCTACGCCGACGGGCTCGGCGCAGGATCGGCCGGGCTCGGCCTGCTGATGTGCGCCCTGCCGGTCGGCACGATCGCGGGGGAGCTGTACGCGGGTTCGAGGCTGCGGCCCGTGACCCGCACCCGGCTCGCCCTCCCGCTCGTCTGCGTCACCCTGCTGCCGTACGTCGGCTACGTCCTGCGGCCGGACCTCGGCTGGTCGCTGGTCCTGCTGCTGCTCGCGGGCGCCGGATCCGCGTACTCGCTCGGCCTGGACCAGTGGTTCGTGCGGGCCGTGCCCGAGGAGCTGCGAGGGCGGGCGATGACCCTGAACACCGCCGGGCTGATGACCGTCCAGGGAGTGGGGATGGCGCTGTCGGGGGTGGCGGCGGAGTTCGCCGGGGTGCGGGCGACGGTCGCGGGCGCGGGGGTGCTCGGCACCCTGTGCTGCGTACTGCTGGCGGTGGAGGCGCGGCGTACGGAAGGGGCCGCGACCCCCGCCGTAGAGGGGTCCGGGACCGAAAGGCGAGACGGGGCTGACCAGCATATGACCGGCGGGTAAGGTCTTATGCCGTGCCGAAGCCGCTCAGTCTTGCCTTCGATCCCATCGCCCGCGCCGACGAACTCTGGAAGCAGCGCTGGGGATCCGTGCCGTCCATGGCCGCGATCACCTCGATCATGCGCGCGCACCAGATCCTGCTCGCCGAGGTCGACGCGGTCGTCAAGCCGTACGGACTCACCTTCGCGCGCTACGAGGCACTGGTCCTGCTCACCTTCTCCAAGGCCGGCGAGCTCCCGATGTCCAAGATCGGCGAGCGCCTCATGGTGCACCCGACCTCCGTCACGAACACCGTGGACCGGCTGGTGAGGTCCGGGCTCGTCGACAAGCGGCCCAACCCCAACGACGGGCGCGGCACGCTCGCCTCCATCACCGAGAAGGGCCGTGAGGTCTGCGACGCGGCGACCCGCGACCTGATGGCGATGGACTTCGGGCTCGGGGCCTACGACTCCGAGGAGTGCGCGGAGATCTTCGCGATGCTGCGGCCCCTGCGCATCGCCGCGAGCGACTTCGACGAGGAATAGACGAGGGACGCAGGAGCACAGGGGCGGAGACGCGCCGGGGCGGGGGTGCTCGTAGATCGCGCAAAAGGGGTCGTTACGCTCATCCCCATGAAGAAGAGCGTGCTGACCCGCTACCGCGTGATGGCCTACGTCACCGGTGTGCTGCTGGTCCTGCTGACCCTCGGTGTGATCGCCAAGTACGTGCTCGACATGAACGGTGCCGTGGACTTCACCCGCGTCGTCGCCATCGCGCACGGCTGGCTCTACGTCGTCTACCTGGTCTTCGCCTTCGACCTGGGCTCCAAGGCGAAGTGGCCGGTCGGCAAGCAGCTGTGGGTGCTGCTCGCGGGCACCATTCCGACGGCCGCGTTCTTCGTGGAGCGGAAGATCACCCAGGAGCTGGAGTCGAAGATCGCGGAGGACTCTCCCGTGGTCGCCAAGGCGTAACCCTTACCGCCACGGGAGTGGTCCGTGGCGGTTCCCCATCGACATTTACTAGGACGTCCTAGTAAATTCGAAGCATGGACGCTGACGCCATCGAAGAGGGCCGCCGCCGCTGGCAGGCCCGGTACGACACCTCGCGCAAGCGTGAGGCCGACTTCACCACGCTCTCCGGGGACCCGGTGGAGCCGGTGTACGGGCCACGGCCGGGGGACAGGTACGACGGCTTCGAGCGGATCGGCTGGCCCGGCGAGTACCCCTTCACCCGCGGCCTGTACCCGACCGGCTACCGAGGGCGTACGTGGACGATCCGCCAGTTCGCCGGGTTCGGGAACGCGGAGCAGACGAACGAGCGCTACAAGATGATCCTCGCCGCGGGCGGCGGTGGACTGTCGGTCGCCTTCGACATGCCGACGCTCATGGGGCGCGACTCCGACGATCCGCGCTCCCTCGGCGAGGTCGGACACTGTGGAGTCGCGATCGACTCGGCGGCCGACATGGAGGTCCTGTTCAAGGACATCCCGCTGGGTGACGTCACGACATCGATGACGATCAGCGGACCGGCCGTACCCGTCTTCTGCATGTACCTGGTCGCGGCGGAACGGCAGGGCATCGACCCGTCCGTTCTGAACGGCACCCTCCAGACCGACATCTTCAAGGAGTACATCGCCCAGAAGGAGTGGCTCTTCCAGCCCGAGCCGCACCTGCGCCTCATCGGCGACCTGATGGAGCACTGCGCCGCGAAGATCCCCGCCTACAAGCCGCTGTCCGTCTCCGGCTACCACATCCGGGAGGCCGGCTCCACGGCCGCGCAGGAGCTGGCGTACACGCTCGCGGACGGGTTCGGTTACGTCGAGCTGGGGCTCTCGCGCGGCCTGGACGTGGACGTCTTCGCCCCCGGCCTCTCCTTCTTCTTCGACGCGCACCTCGACTTCTTCGAGGAGATCGCCAAGTTCCGGGCGGCGCGGCGGATCTGGGCGCGGTGGATGCGGGACGTGTACGGGGCGACGTCGGACAAGGCGCAGTGGCTGCGCTTCCACACCCAGACCGCGGGTGTCTCGCTGACGGCGCAGCAGCCGTACAACAACGTCGTCCGTACGGCGGTGGAGGCGCTCGCGGCGGTTCTCGGCGGCACGAACTCCCTCCACACCAACGCGCTGGACGAGACGCTCGCGCTGCCGTCCGAGCAGGCCGCGGAGATCGCCCTGCGGACGCAGCAGGTGCTGATGGAGGAGACCGGCGTCGCCAACGTCGCCGACCCGCTGGGCGGTTCCTGGTACGTCGAGCAGCTCACCGACCGGATCGAGGCCGACGCGGAGAAGATCTTCGAGCAGATCAAGGAGCGGGGGCTGCGGGCGCATCCCGACGGGCGGCACCCGATCGGTCCCATCACCTCCGGCATCCTTCGGGGCATCGAGGACGGCTGGTTCACCGGGGAGATCGCCGAGTCGGCGTTCCAGTACCAGCGGGCGTTGGAGAAGGGTGACAAGCGGGTGGTGGGCGTGAACGTCCATCACGGGTCCGTGACCGGGGATCTGGAGATCCTGCGGGTCAGTCACGAAGTGGAGCGGGAGCAGGTACGGGAGTTGGGAGTGCGGCGGGACGGGCGCGACGACGCGCGCGTACGGGCCGCGCTGGACGCGATGCTCGCCGCCGCGCGGGACGGGTCGAACATGATCGTGCCCATGCTGGATGCGGTGCGGGCCGAGGCCACGCTCGGCGAGATCTGTGACGTGCTCCGGGACGAGTGGGGTGTGTATACGGAACCGGCAGGCTTCTGACCCCCTGGGGCTCCGCCCCGGCCCCCGTGTTGCCCTCCTTCGACCGCGGGTGCGCGGGGGCTGGTCGCGCAGTTCCCCGCGCCCCTGAAAGCCTCAGCTCGTTTGAGGACGAGGAGAGTTGGGTCAGGTGGTGGGTGTTGTGCCGGTCAGGCCCAGGAGGAGCATCTGGGTGAACGCGCGGACCCACTCCTCGTCCGCCGGCTCCGCGCTGACGAGAGTGCGATGCACCACCGCCCCCGCGACCACGTCGAAGATGAGGTCCGCCGTACGCGCGGCGACCTCGGGGTCGGACTCCGCAGGGAGCTCGCCGCGCGCGGTGGCCCGCGCCCGCCCCTCCACGACGAGCCGCTTCTGGCGGTCGACGATGGACGTGCGGATGCGCTCGCGCAGCGGCTCGTCACGGGTTGACTCGGCCACCACCGCCATCAGGGCCGTCGCGGTCTCGGGACGGTTCAGGAGCGCCGCGAACTGAAGCACCACGCCCTCGATGTCGGCGGCGAGGCTCCCGCGGTCGGGGAGTTCCAGTTCGTCGAAGAGAACGGCCACCGCGTCGACCACGAGCTCGTTCTTGCCCGCCCAGCGACGGTAGAGGGTCGTCTTGGCGACCCCGGCCCGCGTCGCCACGTCCCCCAACGTCAGTTTGGACCAGCCCAGTTCGACCAGCGCCGCCCGCGTCGCCTGCAGGATCGCGGCGTCCGCGGCAGCGCTGCGCGGGCGTCCCGTGCGGGGGGTGGTGGCGCGACTCTGCATGTCAGGACCTTATCCGCCGCCCCGGGCGGCCAAATCAGGCGGTTGTGTGAAGTCGTGAGGGAGATCACCGGGGTATGGCGGACAGGGGAGCCGCGGGACAGTTACGCTACGAGCCGTAGCGAAAGCTCGTACACGGTGACTCGTGGACGGGTGACAACCACTGACGCCGGGTGGGGACCCGGTGTCCGACAGCACGGATCGAGTCGGGTCGCGTCGTAAAGCGGCCTGGCTTTCACAGCGCTTTTCACACGTGCGCGAGGAAGGGGGAGGATGTACTCATGCAGCCACGGAACATGTCCATGAGCGGAGTCGTCGACCTCGCCGCGGTGAAGGCGGCCCAGGAGGCCAAGGCGAAGGCGGAGCAGGCGCGCGCCGAAGCGGCCAGGCAGGGCGGCGGAGGCGGGGCCGTGTCTCCCGCCGGCCTCGTCATCGATGTCGACGAGGCGGGATTCGAGCGCGATGTCCTTCAGCGGTCCACCGAGGTCCCGGTCGTCATCGACTTCTGGGCCGAGTGGTGCGAGCCCTGCAAGCAACTGAGCCCGGTGCTCGAACGGCTGGCCGTCGAGTACAACGGACGGTTCGTCCTTGCCAAGATCGACGTCGACGCCAACCAGATGTTGATGCAGCAGTTCGGGATCCAGGGGATCCCGGCCGTGTTCGCCGTCGTGGCGGGGCAGGCACTGCCGCTCTTCCAGGGTGCGGCCGCGGAGGCGCAGATCCGCGAGACCCTCGACCAGCTCGTCGAGGTCGCCGAGCAGCGCTTCGGCCTCACCGGCGTGACCGTCGACCCCGACGCCGAGTCCGGCAGCGCCCCGGCGGTGCACGA
This sequence comes from Streptomyces sp. NPDC007896, assembly GCF_042959425.1. Classification (NCBI taxonomy): domain Bacteria; kingdom Bacillati; phylum Actinomycetota; class Actinomycetes; order Kitasatosporales; family Streptomycetaceae; genus Streptomyces; species Streptomyces sp. NPDC007896. Next base: position 556,773 of record NZ_JBIBKX010000004.1, read on the forward strand.
GGTGCCGGCAGGGCCCTACGACGCCCTCCTGGAGGCCGCCGTACAGGCCCTGGACGCGGGTGACTTCGGCGGTGCCGTACAGGCGTACAAGAACGTGCTGAGCGACGACCCGGGCAACACGGAGGCCAGGCTCGGCCTCGCGCAGGCCGAGTTGCTGCAGCGCGTGCAGGGTGCCGACCCGCTCCAGGTGCGCAAGGACGCCGCCGAGAAGCCCAAGGACGTACCGGCGCAGATCGCGGCCGCGGACCTCGACCTGGTGGGCGGGCACGTCGAAGACGCGTTCGGGCGGCTCATCGACACGGTGCAGCGCACGGCGGGCGACGACCGGGATGCCGTACGGCTGAGGCTGTTGGAGCTCTTCGAGGTCGTGGGTGGCGACGATCCGCGGGTGATCGCGGCGCGCCGGGCGCTGGCGAGAGCGCTGTTCTGATCGACTCCCGGACCGGGTTCCGCCCGGTGTGCTGACCTGTTCCTAAACGCCGGGGCGTGTGATGCCCAGGTGAAAGATTTGCCGAGAGAGCGGCAGGTGGCCGCGCTTTACCAAAACTTGGTAAACGCGGCCGCTGTTACTTGGAGTAAGTCAGAGGCGTTGATCTGTCGGATTCTGTCCATGGATCAACTGTTTTGGTGTCCCCCCTGGCGCCACCCAGAGTTGTCGACCGATACCGCCGGGTCGTTGTTCGGTTATCCGGCCGTTACTAGCCAGTAACGAACCCCCTTGTGCGGGCGGCGAGAATGCACCACGATCGGCGACGCTCGGTCCATTCCCCCCTACCCCGACAACCAATCGGGTCAAGGGGTTTTCTGGGTCCCCACCGAGTAGGGGCGGCGGCAGTGGCGCCGACCCTTGGACAGGGGGGTCTCTACCGTTCGGCGGAGCCTGTCCAGCAGGTTGTGCGTGATGCGTGTCAGGCGCGACCAGTGGTTGTCGCTCGGGGGTGATCGCCGGTGATGTCGGGCGCAGTTGGCGCTCGACGAGTACGGGCGCTCTCCTTCCCGAGGACGTAGCACTTCTCCCATCCCTGCCCGGCTGAGCCGCCGACATGGGTCAGTCAGGGCCAGGAGATGTACGTCCGAGAAGGAGGAAATATGGAGTCCCAGGTGCGTGGCGGGACCAGATGGAAGCGGTTCGCGGTCGTGATGGTGCCCAGCGTGGCCGCCACGGCAGCGATAGGTGTCGCCCTCGCGCAGGGCGCTCTCGCCGCGTCGTTCAGTGTGTCGGGTCAGTCGTTCAAGGTGACGGCGGACTCGCTCCACGGAGAAGGCTTCTCGCAGTACGGAGCCATCGACTCGGGGTACACCCTCGACGGTCAGAAGACGGCTCACCCCGTCGCGGTCTCGGCGTTCAAGTCCGCGTCGATCACCAACATGTGCCAGTCCGTGGTCACCCCGAACATCCCGCTGCTCGGATCGGTCAGTCTGGTCCTGAAGGCGGGCGGCGGTGGCACGCCGGTCCAGGCCGAGAACCTGTACATCGACGTCGAGGACCTGCAGGCCGACGCGGTGTTCCACAACATCGACATCGGTGTTGCGGCCAAGGACGCCAGCAAGGGTCCGGGCATTGCCAAGGGTGACCAGGCGAACCCGTACGGATTCGCCCAGCAGGCCGACTCGGCCGACCTTACCGATGTGAAGCAGACGGCGTGGGCGACCACCGCCGGTACGTTCAAGCTCAGCGGCCTGAAGATGTCGCTGTCCAAGGGCGTCAAGGAGTGCTACTAGGCACTCCAGGGGCGGGCGGGGGAGCCGGCAGCTGCCCCGCCCGCCCCACCTTTTCCCGCAGTACGTGAACTACTCAAGCGCGTACGCCACACAGTAAAGCCGTTCCAGGGAGCCGTTTCCATGAGCGCCGAGTCACCCGGGCAGAGCGAGCACTATCTCCAAGTCTTCCGGCGGAACTTCCGTACCTGGAGGGGCGATCGCCCGTTCTGGGCCGGCTTGTTCATCCTGCTCGGCGGCTTCCCCATCGCCTACTTCCCGTACGCGAACCTCCAGATCGGCCATCTGACGCTGGCGATGTCCACCACCGCCGGCGCCGGCTCCCTGATCATCGGCGTGCTGCTCTGGGTCCTGGGCATCAGTCTCTGGTTCCAGAAGCACGTACGGACCTTCGCCGGGGTCGCCGCGATCCTGCTCGCGCTGGTCTCCATCCCGGTGTCCAACCTCGGCGGCTTCCTCATCGGCTTCCTCTTCGCCATGACCGGCGGCGCGATGGCGGTCTCCTGGGTTCCTGGCGAGCCCGGTGAGGAACAGGGTGCGCCGGCGCACAAGAGTGAGGGCGGCGCCCCGGACGCCCTCGACACCACCCCGAACACCCCGCACCTGCCGCAGAGCCCGGAGTCCACGGGCATCCAGCACGGTGCCGACAGCGCGGGCCCCGCGGTCGCCGACGAGTCGGGCGAGCCCAGGGACCTGTCAGGAATGAGCTCCGCTCACGGGGCGAACGGGAGGCACAGTGCCGGCTGACGAGGTGATCCGCGGGACCGAGGTGGACGAGTCCCGGGTGAGAACCGGGCCGCGCCACGCGGCCCCGAGGAAGCTGCTGTTCACCAGGTTCCACGTGCCCGCGGGCAAGGCCGTCGCCATCGCGGCGATGCCGACCGCGGTCCTCATGGGCATGGGGTTCACGCCGACACTCGCCCAGGCCGACGACCACGCGCCCACCAAGAGCCTGACGGCCGACGAGTACCAGAAGTGCGTCGAGGCCGTGGACGGCAAGGACACGTCGGCCAGCCCGACCCCCTCCGCCTCGGCGTCCTCCTCTTCCTCGGCGAGCGCCTCCGCGTCCACCGACAAGCCGGAGCCGACCCCCTCGGCCAGTGCGTCCTCGTCGCCGGACAAGACCTCTTCGTCGGATTCAGGTTCCGACGACAAGGCCGGGTCCACGCCGACGCCGTCCGCGAGCAAGTCGGCGCAGAGCAGTGGCGGCGGCACCGCGGCGACGGCGACCCCGTCGGCGTCCGCGAGCAGCGGGGGCGACCTGCTGGGCACCATCGGCGACGCGATCACGGGCATCTTCACCGGCGGCAGCGGCTCCACGGCGAGCGCCACTGCGAGCTCCACGCCGTCGGCCTCCGCGTCCGCCTCGGCGAGCGCGACCAAGGACACCGGCGACAAGACCACGTCCGACACGGTCAAGGACACCACCGGCAAGGTCGCCGACACGGTCAAGAACACCGTGAAGGACACGACCGACACGGCGACCAAGGCGGCCGAGGACACCACCAAGGCGCTCAAGGACGCGACCGACGCGGCCACCTCGTCCCCCAGCCCGTCCGCGAGCTCCACCACCAACGCGGCGGACTGCCCGGTCGCCACCGATGCCGAGGGCGGCGTCGACAACCCGGTGACCCTGCCCGACGACCCCTGGTACCTGAACGCCAGTTCGCTGCTCCTCAAGGGCGCGGACTACCAGGGCATCGTGAAGGTGAGGACCGCCAACGGCACCGTCAAGAAGGTCCTGAAGTACGTCATCTCCGACGGCACGGACATCGGCGACCTGCACCAGACGGTGAACGACAAGCAGTCCGGCAAGACGTACCACGTGCAGGCCGGCAGCGGTACGACGTCCACCATCCGTGACGGCAAGACGGTGATGTACACCGAAAGCATCTCCGGCAACCTGCTCGGCCTGATCCCGATCACGTTCAGCCCGGACAACCCGCCGCCGCTGAACATACCGCTGATCTACTTCACCAAGGTGAAGGTCGTACAGGCCGGCCAGTTCGGCGGCACGCTGACCATCCCCGGGCTGCACCAGTACGTGACCGGCTGACGGCCGGTCACCACCAAGACCCGTTCGGGAGCCGCACACAGGACTGTGGCCCGGTTCCTCCGCTCACACGGAGGGCCGGGCCACAGTCCTGTGAGCCCGGAGGCGTATCAGCAGTCGGCCGACGTGTTGCCGCAACCGCCCGTGATCAGCACGCACCGAGGGCGCCCCCTGTCGCAGGAGGCGCCCTCGGTGGCGTACGGGGGCCGCGGGTCAGGCGGTGCGGCCGCTCTCGCCCAGGTGGTGCACCCGGACCATGTTGGTGGTGCCGGGGACGCCGGGGGGCGAGCCGGCGGTCATCACGACGATGTCGCCGTCGTTGAACCGCTTGAGCTTCTGGAGCTCGTGGTCGACGAGGTCGACCATCTCGTCGGTGCTCTTCACGAACGGCACGACGTGCGACTCGACGCCCCAGCTCAGCGCGAGCTGGTTGCGGGTGCCCTCGTCGGTGGTGAAGGCCAGGATCGGCTGGGCCGCGCGGTAGCGGGAGAGCCGGCGGGCGGTGTCACCGGACTTGGTGAAGGCGACCAGGCCCTTGCCGCCGAGGAAGTCGGCGATCTCGCAGGCGGCACGGGCGACCGAACCGCCCTGCGTGCGCGGCTTCTTGCCGGGGACCAGGGGCTGCAGCCCCTTGGAGAGGAGCTCTTCCTCGGCCGCCACGACGATCTTCGACATCGTCTTGACCGTCTCGATCGGGTACGCGCCCACGCTCGACTCGGCCGAGAGCATGACCGCGTCGGCGCCGTCGAGGATCGCGTTGGCGACGTCGGAGGCCTCGGCGCGGGTCGGGCGGGAGTTGGTGATCATCGACTCCATCATCTGGGTCGCGACGATCACCGGCTTGGCGTTGCGGCGGCACAGTTCCACGAGGCGCTTCTGCACCATCGGGACCTTCTCGAGCGGGTACTCGACGGCCAGGTCACCACGGGCCACCATGACGGCGTCGAACGCCGCGACGACAGCCTCCATGTTCTCGACCGCCTGCGGCTTCTCGACCTTGGCGATGACGGGGACCCGGCGGCCCTCCTCGTCCATCACCTTGTGCACGTCGTTCACGTCGTTGGCGTCACGCACGAAGGACAGGGCGACCATGTCGCAGCCCATCCGCAGCGCGAAGCGCAGGTCCTCGACGTCCTTCTCGGACAGCGCCGGCACGTTCACGGCCGTGCCGGGCAGGTTGATGCCCTTGTGGTCCGAGATCACACCGCCCTCGATGACGACCGTCTTGACCCGGGCACCGTCGACCTCGACGACCTTCAGCTCGACGTTGCCGTCGTTGATGAGGATCGGGTCGCCCTTGGAGACGTCACCGGGCAGGCCCTTGTAGGTCGTGCCGCAGATGTGCTTGTCGCCGGGCACGTCCTCGATGGTGATGGTGAACTCGTCACCGCGCACCAGCTCGACGGGTCCCTCGGCGAAGGTCTCCAGACGGATCTTCGGGCCCTGCAGGTCGGCGAGGACACCGATGGCCTTGCCGGTCTGGGCCGCGGCGGCCCGGACCCGGTCGTAGCGGCTCTGGTGCTCGGCCTGCGTGCCGTGGCTGAAGTTGAAGCGGGCCACGTTCATGCCGGCCTCGATCAGCGCGACGAGCTGCTCGTGGGAGTCGACCGCGGGGCCGAGAGTACAGACGATTTTCGAACGGCGCATAGGGCGATCCTATCGGTTTGTTTCGCTACGGAATATTCCGTCTGGCGGAAGATACAAAGGGGCGCGCTGCCGCTCAGGTGAGGTGGCACGGTGCCGCCCGTTCGAGGTGGCGTGGTGCCGCTCAGATGAGGTCGTGGGACGCGCCCACGAGTGCGTAGGTCTGCGTGGCGATCTCCAGTTCCTCGTCGGTCGGCACCACGGCGACCGCGACCCGTGCGCCCTCGGGGGAGACGAGTCTGGGCCCGTCCCCTCGAGCCGCGTTCAGGTCGGCGTCGACCGCCAGGCCGAGTTCCTCCAGGCCGGCCACCGCGGCCTCGCGCACCGGGGCGGCGTTCTCGCCCACTCCGGCGGTGAAGGCGATCGCGTCCACCCGGCCCAGTACCGCGTAGTAGGCGCCGATGTACTTCTTCAGGCGGTGGATGTAGATGTCGAAGGCGAGCCGCGCCTGCTCGTCACCCTCGTCGACACGGCGACGGATCTCCCGCATGTCGTTGTCGCCGCACAGACCGATCAGGCCGCTCTTCTTGTTCAGCAAAGTGTCGATCTCGTCCGTGGACATCCCGCCAACGCGCATCAAATGGAAGATGACCGCGGGGTCCACGTCGCCCGACCGCGTGCCCATGACCAGTCCCTCCAGCGGCGTGAGCCCCATGGAGGTGTCCACGCATCGGCCGCCCCGTACGGCGGAGGCGGACGCGCCGTTGCCGAGGTGCAGCACGATGACGTTCACGTCCTCGGGAGCCTTGCCCAGGAGCTCGGCCGTCGCCCGGGACACATACGCGTGCGAGGTGCCGTGGAAGCCGTAGCGCCGGATGCGGTACTCGTCGGCGGTCCTCACGTCGATCGCGTAGCGCGCCGCCGACTCCGGCATCGTCGTGTGGAAGGCGGTGTCGAAGACGGCGACCTGGGGCAGGTCGGGGCGCAGCGCCCGGGCCGTACGGATACCGATCAGGTTCGCCGGGTTGTGCAGCGGGGCGACCGGGATCAGCCGCTCGATCTCGGCGAGCACGGCCTCGTCTATGACCGTGGGCGCGGTGAACTGCTTCCCGCCGTGCACCACCCGGTGGCCGATCGCGGCCAGCTCGGGGGAGTCCAGGCCGAGGCCGTCCTTGGCCAGCTCCTCGGCGACGGCCTTGAGCGCGGCGGCGTGGTCGGCGATGGGGACGATCGTCTCGCGGGTCTCGCCCGTGGTGAGCGCCGTGTGCTTCAGCCGGGACGTGCCCTCGCCGATGCGCTCGACGAGGCCCATGGCGAGACGACTGCTGTCGCGCATGTCGAGCAGCTGGTACTTCACCGACGAGGAGCCGGAGTTGAGGACGAGGACGCGGGTGGCGGTCACTGCGGGGGTGCCTTCTGGGTGGAGGACGGTGGTGGTCATGCCCTGCTCGGAGTCTGGGCCTGGATCGCCGTGATCGCGACCGTGTTGACGATGTCCTGTACCAGCGCGCCGCGGGACAGGTCGTTGACGGGCTTGCGCAGGCCCTGCAGGACCGGGCCGACGGCGATCGCGCCGGCCGAGCGCTGTACGGCCTTGTAGGTGTTGTTGCCGGTGTTGAGGTCGGGGAAGATCAGCACGGAGGCCTGCCCGGCGACCTCGGAGTCCGGCAGCTTGGTGGCCGCGACGGTCGGCTCGACCGCGGCGTCGTACTGGATCGGCCCCTCGATCTTCAGGTCGTCGCGACGCAGCCGTACCAGGTCGGTGGCCTCGCGCACCTTGTCGACGTCGGCGCCCGACCCGGACGTACCCGTCGAGTACGACAGCATCGCGATCCGCGGCTCGACGCCGAACTGTTCGGCGGTGGCGGCCGACTGGATGGCGATGTCGCAGAGCTGCTCGGCGTTCGGGTCGGGGTTCACGGCGCAGTCGCCGTAGACGAGGACCTTGTCGGCGAGGCACATGAAGAAGACGGACGAGACGATCTTGGTGTCCGGCTTGGTCTTGATGATCTCGAAGGCGGGCCGGATGGTCGCGGCGGTGGAGTGCACGGAGCCGGAGACCATGCCGTCGGCGAGCCCCTCCTGCACCATCAGCGTCCCGAAGTAGTTCACGTCGGCGACGACGTCGTACGCCAGCTCGACGGTGACGCCCTTGTGGGCGCGCAGGACGGCGTACTTCTCGGCGAAGCGCTCGCGCAGCTCGGAGGTGACCGGGTCGATCAGCTGGCAGCCGCCCAGGTCGATGCCGAGGTCGGCGGCCTTCTTGCGGATCTGGTCGACGGGACCGAGCAGCGTCAGCTCGCACACGCCCCGGCGCAGCAGCACCTCGGCGGCGTGCAGGACGCGGGCCTCGGTGCCCTCGGGGAGCACGACGCGGCGCTTGTCGGAACGGGCCTGTTCGAGGAGCTTGTGCTCGAACATCATCGGGGTGAGGCGGTCGCTGCTCGGCGCGGAGACGCGCCTGAGGAGGTCGCTGGTGTCGACGTATCGCTCGAAGAGGCCGAGGGCGGTCTCCGCCTTGCGGGGGGTGGCGGCGTTCAACTTCCCCTCCAGGGAGAAGAGTTCGGCCGCGGTGGGGAAGGAGTTCCCGGCCACCGAGATCACCGGGGTGCCGGGGGCGAGACGGGCCGCGAGGGTCAGGACCTCGTCGCTGGGCCGCTCGTTCAGGGTGAGGAGCACGCCGGCTATGGGCGGGGTGCCGGCGCTGTGCGCGGCGAGCGAGCCGATCACCAGGTCGGCGCGGTCGCCCGGGGTGACCACGAGACATCCCGGCGTCAGGGCGTTCAGGAAGTTCGGCAGCATCGCGCCGCCGAAGACGAAGTCGAGCGCGTCCCGGGCGAGGCCCGCGTCGTCGCCGAGGAGCACCTTGCCGCCGAGGGCGTGGGTGATCTGCGCGACGGTGGGCGCGGAGAGGGCGGGCTCGTCGGGCAGGACGTAACAGGGGACGGGCAGACGGTGGTCGATCCGCTCGCTGATCTCGGCGCGGTCGGCCGGGGCCACCCGGTTCACGACCATGGCGAGGACGTCGCAGCCCAGACCGTCGTACGCGCGGTAGGCGTTGCGCGTCTCGGCGCGCACGGACTCGGCGGTCTGCCCGCGTCCGCCGACCACGGGGATCACGGAGGCGCCGAACTCGTTGGCGAGCCGCGCGTTCAGCGCCAGCTCGTCCGGAAACTGGGTGTCGGCGAAGTCGGTGCCCAGGACGAGGACGACGTCGTAGTCGCGGGCCACGAGGTGGAACCGGTCGACGAGGGTGGAGACCAGCTCGTCCGCGCCCTGCTCGGCCTGGAGCGTGGACGCCTCGTGGTAGTCCATGCCGTACACGCTCGCCGGGTCCTGGGTCAGCCGGTAGCGGGCGCGCAGCAGCTCGAAGAGCCGGTCCGGGCCGTCGTGGACGAGCGGACGGAAGACGCCCACCCGGTCGACCTGGCGAGTCAGGAGCTCCATCACCCCCAGCTCGACGACCTGGCGGCCGTCGCCGCGGTCGATCCCGGTCACGTAGACGCTGCGGGTCACGCGTGCTCTCCATCCGTTGCGGCGCTGGGTGGTTTCGGGGCTCGGAAAAATGGCCCACTGGGGTGAGCGGAACCCTCTTGACAATACCTCTGAGGGTAGCTAAGGCGCCCGCCAGGACAAACGGCCTGGTGGGGAGGAGGGAATCGTCGGTGCCCTTCGTCTCGTGAAACAATCGGACCGGCTCACACGTACCAGCAGCGAGCAGGAGACACAGCACGATGCGTATCGGAGTTCTCACCGCAGGCGGCGACTGCCCGGGCCTGAACGCCGTGATCCGGTCGGTCGTGCACCGAGCGGTCACCAATTTCGGGGACGAGGTCATCGGCTTCGAGGACGGCTACGCGGGCTTGCTCGACGGCCGCTACCGCACCCTCGACCTCAACGCGGTCAGCGGCATCCTCGCCCGTGGCGGCACGATTCTCGGCTCCTCGCGGCTGCAGCGCGACCGGCTCCGCGAGGCCTGCGAGAACGCGCAGGACATGGCCCGCGAGTTCGGCATCGACGTGCTGATCCCGATCGGCGGCGAGGGCACGCTGACGGCCGCCCGGATGCTGTCGGACGCGGGGCTGCCGGTGGTCGGTGTCCCCAAGACGATCGACAACGACATCTCGTCGACGGACCGCACCTTCGGATTCGACACCGCGGTGGGTGTGGCCACGGAGGCCATGGACCGCCTCAAGACCACCGCCGAGTCCCACCAGCGCGTGATGGTCGTCGAGGTCATGGGCCGGCACGCGGGCTGGATCGCCCTGGAGTCCGGAATGGCGGCCGGCGCCCACGGCATCTGTCTGCCCGAGCGCCCCTTCGACCCGTCCGACGTGATGGCGATGGTCGAGGAGCGCTTCGCCCGCGGCAAGAAGTTCGCGGTCATCTGCGTCGCCGAGGGCGCCCACCCCGTCGAGGGCACCATGGACTACGGCCACGGCGCCATCGACCAGTTCGGCCACGAGCGCTTCCAGGGCATCGGTACGGCGCTGGCGTACGAGCTGGAGCGGCGCCTCGGCAAGGAGGCCAAGCCGGTCATCCTCGGTCATGTGCAGCGGGGCGGCACCCCGACCGCGTACGACCGGGTGCTTGCCACGCGGTTCGGCTGGCACGCGGTGGAGGCGGCGCACCGGGGCGACTTCGGGCGGATGACGGCGCTGCGCGGCACGGATGTGCTGATGGTGCCGCTGGCGGAGGCGGTCACGGAGCTGAAGACGGTGCCGAAGGACCGGATGGACGAGGCGGAGTTGGTGTTCTAGGTCGTACCGGCTCGGGTCGCACGACCGCGGGTCGCACGACCGCGGGTCGCACGACCTCGGGTCGAGCGGACTCAGTACGTGCTTCTTTGGAGCATCGCCCAGAAGTGATCGACGATCCGGTCGAGGAAGTCGCGGCCGGAGTCCTCGGCGTCGGCGGCGGCCGATCCGCCGCTCCAGCTGAGCGTGACGACCATCTGCCCCTGGTACTCGGTGTGCATCTCCTGGAGGACGTCCTCCAGGAGGCGGCGGTCCAGCGGGATCATCTTCCCGACCGGACGGACGTACGCCTGCCAGCGCGTCGTCACCGCGCTGCGCAGCAGCTCGGCCAGCTTGGCGTCGCGTCCGGTGACGGTGATGAAGTCCCGAAGCGACAGTTCGAGGGTGTCGGCGAGGGCGACCGACTGCCGGTCGTTGCCGCGCCACTCGTCGGCCTCCTCCATCCTCTGGTAGGCGAGGAGTTCGAGGCCGACGGTACGGGCGATGTCCTCCTGGGCCAGCCCGCGTGACACGCGGTGCTCGCGCAACGTCCTTGGTGCGCCGATGAGTTCACCCGGTGAGCACCACAGCACGCCCGCCAGCGCGGTGAGTTCGGGCCCAGTGGGGGTGGTCGTCCCTCTCTCCCAGGCCGCGACGAGGTCGGGGGTGACGTACGGCAGCCCGTACGAGGCTCGCATTCCGTACGCGACATGCTCGGGGCCCATGCCGAGGGCAGCCCGCAGTCTGCGGGCGGCCGGAGCGTTGAAGGGCGGGGTGGGCTGATGGGCCTGCGGTCGCTGCACGCGCACAAAGTATGGGGCCGGGGCGGTGGTGACTACGGTCTGTTCGGCCACAATTACGGATCGTACGAACATACGGTGTTGCCCTCGCCGCCCCTTCCCTTCCCGTCACGTCCACCAGGCACCCCGGCGAGACCGGCCCGGCTCTCACCCCTTGACCGCGCCGCCCAACGCGAACCCCCCGCCCAGCCGCCTGGACACCAGCACGTACAGCAGGATCACCGGCGTCGAGTAGATGACCGAGAACGCGGCCAGCTGCCCGTAGACCACCGTCCCCCGATTTCCGAAGAAGTCGTTGATGCTCACGGACGCCGGCATCTGGTCCGGTGTCAGCAGGAGCATGAACGGGACGAAGAAGTTCCCCCACATCATCACGAACGAGAAGACCGTCACCACCGCGACCCCCGGCCCCATCAGTGGCAGCACGATCCGTATCAGGGACTGGAGCGACGACGCCCCGTCCGTCCACGCCGCCTCCTCCAGTTCCTTCGGTACGCCGTCCATGAAGTTCTTCATCAGCCAGATGGCGAAGGGGAGTTGGGACGCGGCGAAGAAGAAGATGGTGCCCTGCACGGTGTCGATGAGGTTCACCCGTACGAACAACGCGTACACCGGGACCATGATCGCCGTGATCGGCAGGCACGTCGCGAAGAGGATCGTCAGCAGGAAGGGGCGGTTCAGGCGCGAGCGGAACCGCGACAGCGGATACGCGGCCAGCGCCGCGCACACCACCGTGAGCAGCGTCCCGCCCCCGCACAGGATCAGACTGTTGAGCAGCGGTGTGTAGGTGATGTCCGGTTTCAGGACCGCGTCGAAGTTGCCCAGCGTGAGACCGTCCGGAACCTTCACCCTGAGGCCCGCGTGCGGGTCGAGGGCCGACAGGACCACCCAGGCGAGAGGGAGGGCGAAGGCGGCGGCCACCGCCAGCAGGCCCGCGTCGGCGGCCAGCCGGCGGCCGGTGCGGCGGGACCTCAGTGTCGTACGGACCGGCATGTCACACCTCCGTCCGCAGCAGCCGCATGTACACCAGCGAGAACAGCGAGCCGACCACCAGCAGGAGCAGCGCCACCGCGGTGCCGTATCCGATCATGCTCTTCTGGAAGGCCTGCTCGTACATGAAGAGCGGCAGCGTCTGGCTCCTGTTCCCCGGGCCGCCCCTCGTCATCACCCAGATCAGCCCGAACACCGACAGCGTCTGAAGGGTGTTGAGCATCAGGTTCGTGCCGATCGAGCGGCGGATCATCGGCAGCGTGATGTGCCACATACGGCGCCAGCCACCCGCCCCGTCCACCTCCGCCGCCTCGGTGATCTCCTTCGGTATCTCGTTCAGGGCCGCCGAGTACACCAGCATGGAGAAGGCCGTCCCCCGCCAGACGTTCGCGAACGACACCGCCAGGATCGGCAGCGTGAACAGCCAGTTCTGGGTGGGGAGGTGGAGCCGGTCCAGGATCGCGTTCAGCGTGCCCTCCCGTCGGAAGAACGCGTACAGCAGGAACCCCGCCACCACCTCCGGCAGCACCCACGCCGTGATCACGATCCCGCCCACGACCGTCCGCACCGGCTTCGACGCCCGCTGCATCAGCGAAGCCAGCGCCAGGCCCAGCGTGTTCTGGCCGACCAGTGACGACAGGACCGTGAACACCAGCGTCAGCCAGACCGCGTTCAGGAACGCGTCGTCCTTGAACGCCGCCCGGAAGTTCTCGAAGCCGACGAAGGACGAGTGCGCCTGGCCGGTGAGCTGGAGGTCGGTGAAGGCGATGTACGCGCAGTACGCGATCGGGCCCGCCAGGAAGAGGAGCAGGAGGGCGACGGCGGGGGTGAGGGGCAGGGCGCGGGTCAGGGTGCGGCGCAGCCTCACTTCCTGATCACCTGGTTGTCGGTGGCCGTCTTCAGCTCCTCGTCGTACCCGCTCGCCGCCTTGTCGACCGAGCTGTCACCCGTCGTCACGCCCTCCATGGCCTCCTGGACGGCCGTCGAGACCTTGGGATAGGCCGGGTACGCGGGGCGGTAGTGCGTGCTCGCGACCAGGTCCGTGAAGAACTTGATGCCGGGCTGCGCCTTCACGTATCCGGGGTCGGAGGCCACGTCCTTGCGCACCGCGATGCCGGAGTTGGCGATGTACCACTTCTGCGCGTTCGCCTTGGTCTGCATCGTCTCGATGAACTTGAAGGCGAGGTCCGGGTTGGACGCCTTGGCGGGGATCGACCAGGTCCAGCCGCCGGACATGCTCACCTTGCCGGGGGCCTGGCCGGATTGCGTCGGCATGTAGGCGAGGCCGAGTTTCTGCGACCACTCGGGCCACTCGTGCCCCGCGCCCTTCAGCCAGTCCTGCGGGAGCCAGCTGCCGTCCAGGTTGATGCCGAGCTTGCCCTTGGGCATCAGTTCACCGCGGACGCTCGTGGGGAAGTTCGGGTCCAGGGCGTCCGAGACGTCGGGGCCCAGCTTCTCCTTGTAGACCGTGTGCACGAAGGTGAGCGCGTCCTTGAAGGCCTGGCTGCCCGCGATCCACTTCTTCGACGCCGTGTCGTACAGGGGGTCCGACGTTCCGTCACCCGTCCCGTACAGCAGCATCTCGAAGCCCTGCATGGTGGCCGCCTCGCCCGCCGGCTTGCCCGTGTAGACGTTGAGCGGGGTGACGCCGGGGACCTTCGCCTTGATGGTGCGTGCGGCGGCCAGCACCTCGTCCCACGTCTTCGGCTGCCAGTCGGCGGGCAGGCCCGCCTTCTTGAAGATGCCCTTGTCGAACCAGAGGCCCCGGGTGTCCGTGCCGTCCGGGACGCCGTACGTCTTCCCGTCCTGCGCCTTCGCGGCCGACTTCGCCGTGTCGATGAACTGGTTCCAGTCCGGCCACTTGTCGAGGTAGGGGTCGAGGGGCTTCAAGTACCCGCTCGTGATGTCCGAGTTGATGAGGAAGGTGTCCTCGTAGACCAGGTCCGGAGCCGTCTTGGGAGATCTCAGCATCTGCTGGAGCTTGGTGTAGTACTCGGAGTCCGGGGCCTTGATCGGGACGAGTTCGACCTTCTTGCCGGGGTTGGCCTTCTCGAACTCCTTCTTCATCTCACCCAAGTAGGTGTCCATGACGCGGATCGAGTTGTCCGTGGACTGCTTGAAGGAGACCTTCACGGTGTCCGGATCGCTTCCGGAGCCCGATCCGCAGGCGCTGAGCGCGGTCGCGGTGAGCAGAGTGGCGAGGAGTAGCGGGGCGGCGGTGGGGCGCACGGGCACGACCTCCTACTGGCCGACGTCATTGGTGGCCGAGTTGTCTGCCCGGTGAACGTAAGAGCGTGGACTAGTCCACGTCAATGACCTTGCAGCGGCTCGTGACCTCGCGGCGTTCACCGAGATGGGCCTGTGATGTCCCGGTGGGACATGAGTCTCACCGGGTCTCATGTCCCACTGGGACATCTGTGGGGTACGGTCGGGAACATGAAGGTCAACGAGGACACCTTTCCCGACCCCGTCCCGGCTCAGGACGGAGTCGAGGACCGTCGGCAGCGCAAGGCCCGGCAGACCCGCAACGCACTGGCCGCCGCCGCGCTCGACCTGATCCTGGAGCGCGGCCTCGCGGACGTCACCGTCGGGGCCGTCGCCGACCGCGCCGACGTCACCCGCCGCACCTTCAGCCGCCACTTCGTGGGCAAGGAGGACGCCGCCCTCGACTTCGTCCGCGGCGACGGGGACCGCATCAACGCCCTCCTGCGGGCCCGGCCCGCCGACGAACCCCCGCTCCTCGCCTACCGCAGGGCCGTCGCCGACTGGCTCGCCGACCAGGAGAACCCGGCCTCGCACATACGGCCGCGCATGCGCGCGCTGCTCGCCCTTGTCGACACCGAACCCGCGCTGTTCGCGGCGTACGAGCGCATCCGGGTCGACGCCCAGGAGGAGTCGATCCGCATCATCGCCGACCGGCTCGGCGCCGACGACATACGCGATCTGCGCCCGGCCGTCGTCGTCGACGCCGCCGCGGGCGTCCTCACCGCCGCGCTGCGCGCCTGGGCGCGCGGCAGACAGGCGGACCACCCCGACGGGCACCCCGGCGACCGTTCCGACGCCCACCCCGGCGGCCGCCCCGACGACCACCACGACCCGGACGCCGTCGACCTCGCCGCTCTCGTGGAGCAGGCCTACGACGCCCTGATGGGAGAGGCCGCCCTCGCGGCCTCCCACCGCGCCACCCTCGAATCAGGAAAGTGATCAGCGACATGGCCCTCACCACCCTCAGCGCCCTCGTCCCCGACTACTCCACCGAGTTCTCCGGCAAGGCCGCCCTCGTCACCGGCGCCGCCTCCGGCATCGGCCTCGCCACCGCCCGCCGCCTCGGGGCCGGCGGCGCGGGCGTCGTCATCGCCGACCACAACGCCGAGGGCGCCGAGAAGGCCGCCGCCGAACTACGGGCCGAGGGCATCCATGCCGCCGCCGTCGCGGTCGACGTCACCCGGCCCGAGTCCGTCGAGGCGGCCGTCGCCTTCGCCGTCGACACCTTCGGCGGCCTGCACCTCGCCGTGAACAACGCGGGCGTCGGCGGACCGGTCGTGCCCACCGGCGCGTACGACATCGGCGCCTACCACCGCGTGGTGCGCACGAACCTCGACGGTGTCTTCCACTCCCTGCGCTACGAGCTTCCGGCCATCGAGGCGGCGGGCAGGGGCGGCGCGATCGTCAACGTCTCCTCGATCCTCGGCTCGGTCGCCTCGGCAGGCTCGTCCGCGTACGTCGCCGCCAAGCACGGCGTGGTGGGACTGACGAAGACCGCCGCCGCCGAGTACGCCCCGAAGGGCATCCGCGTCAACGCGGTCGGCCCCGGCTTCATCGACACCCCACTGCTGAAGGAGATGGAGCAGGCCCAGTACGACGGCCTGGTCGCGCTGCACCCGGCCGGCCGCCTCGGCCGCCCCGAGGAGGTCGCCGAGCTGGTCACCTTCCTGCTCTCCGAGCGCGCCTCCTTCGTCCACGGCAGCTACCACCTGGTCGACGGCGCCTACACGGCCGTCTGAGCCACCAGCGGCCCCCTTCGAAGGAGTGGGAAGAATGAAGGCACTCCAGTACCGCACCATCGGCGCCGCCCCCGAGGTCGTCACCGTCCCCGATCCCGAACCCGGCCCCGGACAGGTCCTGTTGAAGGTCTCCGCGGCGGGCGTCTGCCACTCGGACATCGCCGTGATGAGCCGGCCCGCCGAGAATTTCCCCTACGCGCTGCCGCTGACCCTCGGGCACGAGGGCGCGGGCACGGTCGCCGCGCTCGGCGACGGAGTGAGCGGCCTGAAGGAAGGCGATCCGGTCGCCGTGTACGGGCCGTGGGGCTGCGGCCTCTGCGCCAAGTGCGCCGAGGGCAAGGAGAACTACTGTCTGCGCGCCGACGAGCTCGGCATCCGCCCGCCGGGGCTCGGCGCGCCCGGTGCGATGGCCGAGTACCTGATCGTCGACGACGCCCGTCACCTCGTACCGCTCGACGGTCTCGACCCGGTCGCCGCCGTGCCCCTCACGGACGCCGGACTGACCCCGTACCACGCGATCAAGCGGGCGCTGCCCAAGCTGCTGCCCGGGTCCACCGCCGTCGTCATCGGTACGGGCGGACTCGGCCACGTCGCCATCCAGTTGCTGCGGGCGATGACCGCGGCCCGGGTGATCGCCCTCGACGTCAGCGAGGACAAGCTCACGCTCGCCCGGAGCGTCGGGGCGCACGAGGCCGTCCTGTCCGACGCCGGGGCCGCGGCGAAGGTACGGGAACTCACCGGCGGCATCGGTGCCCAGGCCGTGTTCGACTTCGTCGGCGCGGAGCCGACCGTGCGGACCGCAGGGGCGCTCGCCGCGGTGGAGGGCGAGATCAGCATCGTCGGGATCGGCGGGGGTGCCCTGCCCGTCGGCTTCGGCACGCTGCCCTTCGAGGTGTCGGTCCACGCCCCCTACTGGGGCTCCCGCGGCGAGCTGATCGAGGTCCTCGACCTCGCCCGCACCGGCGCCGTCTCCGTGCACACCGAGACGTACTCCCTCGACGAGGCCCCCCTCGCGTACGAGCGGCTGCACGCCGGGAAGGTGAAGGGCCGCGCCGTGATCCTGCCGAACGGCTGACCTCCCGCGCGATCAGCCCTTGACCCACCGGTACTGCAACTCCGGTCGTCCCACCTGCCCGTACTGCGGAGCGCGCGCCGCCCGTCCCGCGTCCACCAGGTGCTCCAGATAGCGCCGGGCCGTGATCCGGGAGATGCCGACCGACTCCGCGACCCCGGCCGCCGTCAGGCCCTCGGCGCTGTCCCGCAGCGCCCGGGTGACCCTCTCCAGGGTCGGCGCGCTGAGGCCCTTGGGGAGGGCGGCCGGGCTCGGGGCGCGCAGGGTGGCCAGGGCGCGGTCCACCTCGTCCTGACCACTCGCCTCGCCCACCGCCGCGTGGAACTCGGCGTACCGGACGAGGCGGTCGCGCAGGGTGGCGAAGGTGAAGGGCTTCAGGACGTACTGGACGACCCCGAGCGAGACCCCTTCCCGTACGACCGCGAGGTCCCGCGCGGACGTCACCGCGATCACGTCCGCGTGATAGCCGGCGGCACGCAGGGAGCGGGCGAGCTGCAGTCCGTGCACGTCCGGCAGGTGCAGGTCGAGCAGCAGCAGGTCCACCGGTGTACGGTCCAGCGCGCGCCGCGCCTCCGCGCCGGAGTGCGCCTTGCCGACCGCCGTGAAGCCGGGCACCCGGCCCACGTACATGACGTGCGCGTCGGCGGCGACCGGGTCGTCCTCGACGACGAGTACGCGGATGGGGTCGGCGGTCATACGTCGCCTCCAGGCAGGGCGTGCTGGGCGGACTCGGGCTCGGCGGCGGCCCCTTTGGTGGCGGCCCCTTCGGTGGTGGCTCTTTCGGTGGGGGCCGGGGCCGGTTCTCCGGCGGCCTCCGGCAAGGGTGCGGCAGGGGCGCCCGGGGCCACCGTAGGCAACGGCAGCCGCGCCTCGAACTCCGCCCCGCCCCCGCGTGCCTCCGCCACCGTCAGCGTGCCGTCGTGACGGCTCACGGCCTGACGTACGAGGGCCAGCCCGAGGCCCCGGCCGCCTGGCCCCGCCGGTTTGGTGGACCAGCCGCGCTGGAAGACCGCCTCCGCGTGGGCGGGGTCGACTCCCGCGCCCGTGTCGGCGACCCGCAGGACCAGGCCGGAGTCGTCCGTGAAGGCCGTGACGGTCACCCGTGCCCCCACCGTCCCCTGCGCCGCGTCCATCGCGTTGTCGATCAGATTGCCCAGCACGGTCACCAGGTCACGGGCCGGCAGGCCGGTCTGGAGCAGCCCGTCGTCGATACCGCTCTCCTCCGACACCACCAGTTCCACGCCCCGCTCGTTCGCCTGGGCCGCCTTGCCCAGCAGCAGGGCGGCGAGGACCGGCTCGCTGACCGCCGAGATCACCTCGTCGGTGAGCGTCTGGGCGAGTTCGAGCTCGGCGGTGGCGAACTCGACGGCCTCCTCGGCGCGCCCGAGCTCGATCAGCGAGACCACCGTGTGCAGCCGGTTCGCGGCCTCGTGCGCCTGTGAGCGCAACGCCTGGGTGAAGCCGCGCTCGGAGTCCAACTCGCCCATCAGGGACTGGAGTTCGGTCACATCGCGCAGAGTGACCACCGTGCCGCGCCGCTCGCCGCCGGACACCGGGGAGGTGTTCACGACCAGCACGCGCGACGCCGTCAGATGCACCTCGTCCACCCGTGGCTCCGCCGACAGCAGGGCGCCGGTGAGCGGTGCGGGCAGCCC
Source organism: Streptomyces sp. NPDC007896 (assembly GCF_042959425.1). NCBI lineage: Bacteria > Bacillati > Actinomycetota > Actinomycetes > Kitasatosporales > Streptomycetaceae > Streptomyces > Streptomyces sp. NPDC007896. The sequence continues at coordinate 575,386 of NZ_JBIBKX010000004.1, forward strand.
GAGGTCGGCCACGGAGTGTCCGACGACCTCGTCCGTCACGCCCAGCAGCTCCCGCCCGCCGTCGTTCATCAGCGCCACCCTGTACTGCCCGTCCAGCATCAGCAGCCCCTCGCGCACGGCGTGCAGCGCGGCCTGGTGGTAGTCGTGCATCCGGCTCAGCTCGGCCGCGTTCAGGCCGTGCGTGGAGCGGCGCAGCCGGGCGTTGATGACGTATGTGCCGATGCCGCCGAGCACGAGTGCGCTGCCTGCGACGCCGACGAGGGCGGTCACCTGCTCCTGCACGCGCTGGGTGATCGCCTCGACCTTGATGCCCGCGCTGACCAGGCCGACGATGTGGCCGTTGTCCAGGATCGGGGTGACGGCGCGGACGGACGCCCCGAGGCTGCCCGTGTACGTCTCCGTGAAGGACTTGCCGTGCAGGGCGGGTCCGATGTGCCCGAGGAAGTGCTTGCCTATCAGCGTCTCGTCGGGGTGGGTCCAGCGGATGCCCTGCGGGTTCATGATCGTCACGAAGTCCACGCCGGTGTCCCGCTGCACCTGGAGCGCGTACGGCTGGAGATCCTTGGTGGGGTTCGTGGTGCGGATGGCATCGCGGACGGAGGGTGCGTCGGCGATCGAACGGGCCACGGCCATGGCCTGGCGGCCCGCCGCGTCCTCGGCCTGGCTGCGGTCGCTGACGTAACTGAACAGCGCGTACCCGGCGACGAGCACCGCGATGAGCACGGCCTGCATGGCGAAGAGCTGGCCGGCCAGGCTGCGGGGTCGCGGGACGGGGAGGAAGCGCATGTCGTTCAGTCTGCCTCTCCTTATAAGCGTGAACTAAATGAACGGAAGGGTGACCGCCCTCACAGGGCGGGAGATAGTCACCGCATCCCCCGGAGTGAGCCGCACCCCGGGATCCCCCCGAGTGAGCCGCACCCTGGGATCCCCCAGGAGCAGACCGCACACCGGGTTCCGCCGGACGTGAGCCGCACGCCGGATGATGCCGATGACGTCGTCAAGGAGGGCAGCCGTGGCCAGCACCCAAACGGCACCTGCCGCACCCGCCGCCAAGCGGGACCGCACCCACTATCTGTACATCGCGGTGATCATCGCGGTTGTGCTCGGCATCGCCGTCGGGTTCGCCGCGCCGGACTTCGCCAAGGAGCTCAAGCCGATCGGCACGGGCTTCGTGAGCCTGATCAAGATGATGATCTCCCCGATCATCTTCTGCACGATCGTGCTCGGCGTCGGCTCGGTACGCAAGGCCGCCAAGGTCGGCAAGGTCGGCGGTCTCGCGCTCGGCTACTTCATCTGTATGTCCTTCGTGGCGCTGGCCATCGGCCTGGTCGTCGGCAACATCATCCACCCGGGCAGCGGGATGCACCTGACCGAGGCCGTGAAGGGAGTCGGGCACACGCAGGCCGAGGCCGCCGCCGAGGGCCCCGTCGACTTCCTCCTCGGGATCATCCCGACCACCTTCGTCTCGGCCTTCACCGAGGGCCAGGTGCTCCAGACCCTGCTGATCGCCCTCCTCGTGGGCTTCGCGTTGCAGGCCATGGGCCGTGCGGGACAGCCGGTGCTCAAGGGTGTCGAGCACATACAGAAGCTGGTCTTCCGCATCCTGGGCATGATCATGTGGGCCGCGCCCGTCGGTGCCTTCGGCGCCATGGCCGCCGTGATCGGCGAGACCGGCATGGACGCGTTGAAGGCGCTGGGCACGATCATGCTCGGCTTCTACATCACCTGTGCGCTCTTCATCGTCATCGTGCTCGGCACGCTCACGAAGCTCGTCGCCAAGGTCAGCCTCTTCCAACTGCTGAAGTACCTCGGACGGGAGTTCCTGCTGATCGTCTCCACCTCGTCGTCCGAGTCCGCGCTGCCGCGGCTCATCGCCAAGATGGAGCACCTGGGTGTCAGCCGCCCGGTCGTCGGCATCACCGTGCCGACCGGCTACTCCTTCAACCTCGACGGCACGATGATCTACCTGACCATGGCCTCGCTGTTCATCGCCGACGCGATGGACCAGCCGATGAGCATCGGTCAGCAGATCGGCCTGCTGCTCTTCATGATGGTCGCCTCGAAGGGCGCGGCGGGTGTCTCCGGCTCCGGTATCGCCGTCCTGGCCAGTGGTCTGCAGTCGCACAAGCCCGCGCTGGTGGACGGTGTCGGTCTGATCATCGGTATCGACCGCTTCATGAGCGAGGCGCGTGCGGTCACCAACTTCGCGGGCAACGCGGTCGCCACGCTGCTGATCGGCACGTGGACCGGTGAGGTCGACAAGGAGCGGGTGAACCGGGTTCTCGCCGGTGAGCTGCCGTTCGACGAGAAGACTCTGCTGGACAACGACGAGGACGCGGTCCTCACCGCGGAGGTGCCGGAGCAGGGCGGCGAGAAGGAGCTGGCGAAGGCGTAAGCGCCGTTTGGAGCTGCGGGTCCGTTGTGGCTGGTCGCGCAGTTCCCCGCGCCCCTTCGGGGCGCCCCAAGCCGCCGGGCGGCCAGGTTCTCCCCCCGTAGACCTGGCCGCTCGGTGTATGTGTCGGACAAGCTCAATCGCTCAGCTTGGTCACCAGTTCGGTGGCTCTGGAGGCGGGTACGCCCGCCGCGGTCAGCATGGTGATCGCGGCGGAGCGGCCCGCCTCTTCCGGTGCCAGCAGGCCGTCGTTCACCGCCTCCATGAGGGCGAACAGCATCTGCTCGTGCACGTACGCCAGTGCGGGCGCCGGCAGCGCGGACTCGAACACGCCCTGGTCGAGGCCGCGCCGCAACAGCTCCGCGCAGGCCTCGCGCACCGGCGTCAGCCGCTCGCGGATGCCCTGGACCGTGACGCTGCGCTGGGCGAGGGCGACCAGCAGCCGGTAGCGGTCGGCGATCTCCCAGACGGCGAGTGTCGAGCGGACCAGCGATTCCGCCGGGTCCCGGCCGCTCTCCCGGCCCGCCGCGTGCGCCGCGGCCACCGCCTCCACCGCGCCGTCGGTCAACGTGCTGATCAGCGCCTCGCGGCTGGGGAAGTGCCCGTACACCGTGCGCCGTACGACGCCCGCGGCCCGTGCGATCTGGTCCATGGACGCGTCGGGGTCGCGCAGCAGCTCGGCGAGCGCGACGTCGAGGATGCGGCGGCGGTTCGCATCCGCGCGGCTGGCACTACCCGTGGTCATGGCTGCCATTCTGCACGCCCCCGGAGCCGCGCGAGGTGATCACTCGTGCCCTCCACAAGGGCTCCACCTCCTCCATTTGCACAGTGCTGTGCATCGACGTACATTGCACATGGTTGTGCAGTTGCACGTCGGTGTGCAAGAGGGATGAAGAGAGAGGGAGGGCGACCGTAGTCATGCGTCTCGTCATGAACGAACCGGCCGAGGGGATGGGCCGGCCCTACGCCCGGCGCTGGTGGGCGCTGCTGGTGCTCTGTCTGAGCCTGCTGATCATCGTGATGGCGAACACCGCCCTCACGGTCGCGGCCCCCGACATGACCCAGGACCTGGGCCTGTCCAGCGCGGACCTGCAGTGGGTCATCGACGGCTACACCGTCCCGTACGCCGCGCTGATGCTGCTGCTCGGCGCGATCGGCGACAAGTACAGCCGGCGCGGCGCGCTCATCCTGGGGCTCGTCGTCTTCGGCGGGGGCGCGGTCGCGGGCTCGCTCGTCGACAGCTCCACCGGGGTCATCGCCGCCCGTGCCGTGATGGGCGTCGGCGCCGCCCTGATCATGCCCGCGACGCTCTCCCTGCTCGCCGCGACCTTCCCGCGCGAGGAGCGGGCGAAGGCGATCACCTTGTGGACCGCCACCGCCGGACTCGCCATCGCGGCCGGGCCACTGGTCGCCGGTGCGCTGCTGGAGCACCACGGCTGGTCGTCCACGTTCCTGATCAACGTGCCCATCGCCGCGCTCGCGATCGTCGGGGCCCTCGTCCTCGTACCGCCGTCCAAGGCCGCGCACCACCACCGCATCGACCACGTCGGCGGCCTGCTGTCCGTGGTCTGGATCGGCTCGCTGGTCTACATGATCATCGAAGGGCCGCACTTCGGATGGGGCGTCAAAGCCGTGACCGCCGCGGTCGTCGCGGGTGTCGGCCTCGTGGCCTTCGTGGTGTGGGAGCTGCGCCACCCGCGCCCGGTCGTCGACGTACGCCGCTTCGCCCACCGCCGGTTCGCCGGCTCCAACCTCGCCGTCGCCCTCTTCTTCCTGGCCGTCTTCGGCGCCTTCTACTACCTCACCCAGCACCTCCAGTTCGTCCTCGGCTACGACGCGCTGGACACCGGGGTGCGGATGCTGCCGCTCGCCGGGGCCGTGTTCGTCGGCTCGGCGCTCACCGGGTACCTCACCCCGCGCATCGGCATGAAGATCACGGTCACCGCGGGCATGGTCGGTGGCACCGCGGCGCTCGCGCTGCTCACCCGGGTCGACTCGGCATCCTCGTACGGCGATTTCGTGCTGCCCCTCACCATCCTGGGCCTCGCGATCGGGCTCGCGCTCTCACCCTGCACGGACGCCATCATGGGCGCGTTCCCCGAGGCCGAACTCGGCGTCGGCGGCGCCGTCAACGACACCTCGCTGGAGCTCGGCGGCTCACTCGGCATCGCGATCCTCGGTTCCGTGCTGGCGAGTTCGTACTCCTCGCACCTCTCGGACGCCACCGCGGGCAGCAAGCTCCCGGCGGGCGCCCTGTCCACGGCGCAGGACTCGGTCGGCGCGGGTTACGCGGTCGCCCAGGGCATCGGTGACAAGGCCCGGCAGCTCGGCGAGCAGGCCGCGCGGGCGGGGCACGCCGGGAACACCGAGAAGGCCGCGCAGCTGAAGGCGCAGGCAGACCAGCTCGCCCACGGGGCGCAGCGGATGGCGGACGCCGTCGGTTCGTCCTTCTCGGACGCGGTGGCGCACACCAGCCTCATCGGCGCGGTGATCCTGGGAGTGGGGACCGTGCTGGTCGCCGTCCTGCTGCCCCGGAGGGGCGGTGCGCACCCGGGGGAGGCCCCGGAGCAGGTGGCGCAGGAACAACAGGAACTCACCGGCGCGGCGACGCGCTGAGCGCATCCTCGCCCGCCTCGGAACCGTGACCCTCGGGCCTCCGTCTCGTAGAACATGCACTACCGTGCCGTGCCGGACTGACCGGCACGGCGCGGCATGTTCTGCGGAGGACACGGAGTATGAAGATCGACTGGGACCGGCGGACGTGCGCGCGCAAAGGTCATGTGACGTACGCGCCCGACGAGCCGGAACTGCGCCGGCGGCTGCGCGCCGAGACGAGCCTCGGCGAGGCCTGGCGCTGTCTGCGCTGCGGCGACTTCGTGCTGGACGAACCGCATGGCTCGGGCCCCGCGCAGGACGCTCCCCTGGTGCCGCGCGGCAAGGTGCTGCGCGATCTGTTCATCCTGCGCTTCCTGGCGATCGAACGGGCCGTGCGCGGGGTGTTCATCGTGCTGGTCGCGGCCGCGGTGTGGAAGTTCAGCAACAGCCAGGACTCGGTGCGCCGGCTCTTCGACGAGAACCTCGACGTCTTCCGGCCGGTCTTCAGGCACTTCCACTACGACCTCGACCACTCGCCGGTCGTCGGCACCATCCAGAAGTCCTTCGGCTACAAGCACTCCACGCTGGCCCTGGTGGCCGCGCTGCTGCTGGCATACGCGCTGATCGAACTCGTCGAGGCGGGCGGTCTCTGGTACGCCAAGCGCTGGGCGGAGTATCTGACGGTGGTCGCCACCGCCGCCTTCCTGCCCCTGGAGATCTACGAACTCACCGAGCACGTCAGCTACTTGAAGATCGCCACCCTGGTCCTCAACATCCTCGCCGTCCTCTACATCGCCCTCGCCAAACGCCTCTTCGGGCTGCGCGGCGGACGCAAGGCGTTCGAGGAGGAGCGGCACAGCGCGTCGCTGCTGGAGGTCGAGGAATCGGCGGGCGTGGCCGCGCACGCCTGACGGCCCCGTACCGCACGGCGTCCCGCCTGCCGGTCGGTCGCTGACCGCTCGGTGGGCACGGCCGTACGAGTGCTACGCGTCCGCTGTCCAGTGGCCCAGCCGTGCCAGCTCCTCCGCGCTCAGCACCAGGTCCGCCGCGGCCGCCGAGTCGCGGATCGTCTCCGGGCGGCCGGAGCCCGGGATCGGGAGCACGGTGGGGGAGAGCGACAGCAGCCAGGCCAGGCAGATCCGTTGGGGGCTGACACCGCGCTCGCGGGCCACTTCGTGGAAGGCGGCGAAGCCCTCGGGTGCCAGTTCCGAGGAGCCGTCCAGGGAGCTGCGGGAGATGCCGCCCAGGGGGCTCCACGGCATGAAGGCGAGGCCCAGCCCGGCGCAGAGGCGGAGCTCGGGGTCGCTGTCGCGTACCGCGGGGGAGTACTGGTTCTGGACGGAGACCAGCCGGTCGCCGAGGATCGCGTGGGCCCGGCGGATCTGGTCGGTGTCCGTGTTGGAGAGGCCGACCAGCCGGACCTTGCCCTCGTCGAGGAGTTCGCGCAGGGCGCCGACCGAGTCCTCGAAGGGGACGGCGGGGTCGGGCTTGTGGAGCTGGTAGAGGCCGATCGCCGCCACGCCGAGCCGCTTCACGGAGGCCTCGGCCGCCGCCTTGAGGTGGCGCGGGGAGCCGTTCACCGTCCAGCTGCCGTCGGCCGGCCGCCCGCGCCCGCCCTTCGTGGCCACCAGGACGTCCGCCGTGTCGCCGCCGTACGACGCCAGGGCGCGGGCCACGAGCCGCTCGTTGTGGCCGGGCTCGTCCCCGGGCAGATGGTAGGAGTCCGCGGTGTCCAGGAGGGTGACGCCCGCGTCGAGGGCGGCGTGCACCGTGGCCAGGGACCGCGCCTCGTCCGGCCGGTTCTCGAGGGACAGGGGCATCGCGCCGAGCCCCACGGCGCTCACGCGCAGGCCGCCGAGCGTGCGGTACCGCATGTCAGACGTCCTTTCCCAGCGTCTCGGCCACGGCCCGCGGCAGCCACGCCCGCGTGTCGCCGAAGGCGAACCCGAGCCGGCCGGCCCGGGAGTTGTCCATGCCGTAGGAACGGTTGAAGGAGAAGGGGGAGACCTCGCCCACCTCGACGGGTCGCAGGAGGGTCTTGCCGTCCGGGAGGCGCGCGGCGATCGCCTCGCACAGCTCCTGTGTGGTCAGCGGCCCGTGGGAGGCCGCGTTGACCGGGCCCGTGAAGTCCTCGCCCGCCGCCCAGAACAGGAAGTCGGCGATCTCCTCGACGTGGATGTACGTCGCCGGGTGGTTCACGGGCGGTACGGCGATCGGCTCGCCCGTGCGGATGCGCTGCGCGTAGTGCTGGAGGCGGCCGGTGAAGTCGTCGTCCCCGCCCAGGACGTGGGCCACCCGGACGGCCGTGTACGGGAACGCGGGGCCGGCCGCGAACACCGCCTCGGCCTGACGCTTGCCCTCCCCGTAGTGGCCCTCGAGAAACTCCGGTTCGTCCCAGGGGAGTTCGAGGTCGACGGGCACGGCATGGGGGTCCACGGCGTCCTCCCGTACGAGATCCGCCGAGTCCTCGTACTCGTACACCTCGACGGTGGAGGTCATGACGTACCGCCGGGTGCGTCCCGCGAAGACCCGGCGCGCGATCTCCGCCTGCCGCGGTGTGTAGCAGACCTGGTCGACCACGACATCGAAGGTGCGTGAACCCAGCGCCTTCTCCAAAGAATTTCCGTCATTGCGGTCCGCGACGAGATGGACCGCCCCGGCGGGTGGTGCGGAGGAACCGCGATTGATGACGGTGACGTGGTCTCCGGCGGCCAGCAGCCGGGCAATCAGCCGCTTTCCGAAATAGCGGTTTCCGCCAATGACACCTATCTCGCGCACGGCGTTCCTCCCCCTCGCACTTCCCACGCCCACTGGGCTTCTGTGGTCATAATTCTCCCGGCGTACGCGTCACGTCTGAAGGGGGAGACATGGGAGATCCGGCCGCTGTACCGAAGGAACCACGGCTACCGCGTGCGGTCGCCAACGAAACGTCGGTGGCCTTCGACGCGCTGGACCGGCAGATCCTGGAACTGCTGCAGAGCGACGGCCGGATCAAGCTCAGCGAGCTGGGCCGGCGCGTCCGGCTGAGCCCGGCGGCCGTCGCCGAACGCGTGCGACGGCTGGAGTCCACGGGAGCCGTCACCGGCTACGGCGCCCATGTCTCACCGCCCCTCCTCGGCTACGGCATCCAGGCCTTCGTCCGCGTCAACCCGCACGGCGGCTACACCCTGCGCCACCCCAGGACCCTGGAGCTGATCTCCCGCCCGGAGATCATCGAGGTCCACCACGTCGTCGGCGAGGACTGCTGGATCCTCAAGGTCGCCGTCGCGGACACGATCCACCTGGAGGAGGTCCTGGAACAGACCTCCGCGCTGGGGCGCACGACGACCTCGATCGTGCTGTCCTCACCGGTGGAGCGAAAGCCATTGCCGCCCTTGCCTTGACGTCGGCGTCAAGGAATACCGTCGGGGCATGCGCATCGGCGAGCTGGCGGCGCGGGCCGGGACCACCACGCGGACTCTTCGGTACTACGAGTCACGGGGGCTGCTGCCCGCGCGGCGGGACGAGAACGGGTACCGGACGTACGACGAGCACGACCTGCGGCTGCTGCGGCAGATCAGGACGCTGCAGGACTTCGGGTTCGACCTGGAGGAGACCCGGCCCTTCGTGGAGTGTCTGCGGGCGGGACACCCGCAAGGCGACTCCTGTCCGGCCTCGCTCGCGATCTACCGGCGCAAGCTGGGCGAGCTGGACTCGCTGATCGACGAGTTGCAGGCCGTACGGGCCGAGGTCGGCGCGCAGCTGGCGCGGGCCGAGCGGGCGCGTGACGAGCTGGCGGCCGAGGCGGAGGTTCCGGGCGGCCCGGAACCCGTATGCGAACTGGAAGGGCGGACACGGTGATCAAGGTGGCAGGCGTGGCTTCGGTGACGGACGCGGACTTCGAGACGGAGGTGATCGGCGCCGAGCTCCCGGTGCTGGTGGAGTTCACGGCCGACTGGTGCCCGCCGTGCCGGCAGATGGGGCCGGTGCTGAGCGCCCTGGCGGCCGAGGAGGGCGAGCGGCTCAAGGTGGTCCAGCTGGACGTGGACACCAACCCGCTGACGACGAACGCCTACCGGGTGCTCTCGATGCCCACGTTCATGGTGTTCCGCGGTGGTGAGCCGGTGAAGTCGATGGTGGGCGCCCGGCCGAAGCGCCGGCTGCTGGAGGAGCTGTCCGACGTGCTCTGACAGTCCGGCGGGCCCGGACCTCGCCGATATACAGCGGAACCACAAGAAATCCCCCGGGCAATTGCGCTCGGGGGATTTCTTTGCGTATATTGAATGATTCGCGACTTCAGAAGAATTGAATCGCGGAGAAGTTCACTGGGCACAGTATATCCGGCCGGGAGCGGAATTGTCAAACAGGGGCGCAAACGTAGAGGGCACCACAGGATTTCCCGACGATGAATTGCTGCACGAGCAGGAATTCATCGACGGGTTGTACGCACGCGTGGACGTGCTGCGGGGCGACACCGAGGCCTCCGTCGGCGACGCGCTCGCACAGGGCAACACACCCATGCAGGCCAGGCTCGAAAGGGACGTGCTCGTCGCCGAGCGCTCGGGCCTGCTCGCCGCGCTGAACGCCGTGGACGGATCGCTCTGCTTCGGCCGGATCGACCTCACCTCCGGCGTCACCCATCACATCGGCCGTATCGGCATCCGCGCCGACGACACCGAGCACACCCCCATCCTCATCGACTGGCGGGCCCCGGTCGCCCGCCCCTTCTACCTCGCCACCGGTCACACGCCGATGGACCTGCGCCGCCGCCGGCACATCACCACCGACGGCCGCCGGGTGACCGACCTGCACGACGAGATCCTCGACCTCGGCGACCACGAGCGCACCGGCCACGAGGACCCAACGGGCGACGCCGTACTGCTGGCCGCGCTGAACTCGGCGCGCACCGGCCGTATGAGCGACATCGTGCAGACCATCCAGGCCGAACAGGACCGGATCATCCGCGCCCCGCACAAGGGCGTGCTGGTCGTAGAAGGCGGCCCCGGCACCGGAAAGACGGCCGTGGCGCTGCACAGGGCCGCGTACCTGTTGTACGAGTACCGCGAACTGCTGGCGAAGCGCGCCGTCCTGATCGTCGGCCCGAACCCCGCCTTCCTCGGTTACATCGGCGAGGTACTGCCCTCGCTCGGCGAGACGGGCGTGCTCCTCGCCACCGTCGGCGAACTGTTCCCCGGCGTCAGGGCGACCGTCGGCGACACCCCGCGGGCCGCCGCGGTGAAGGGCCGCGCCGACATGGCCGAGGTGCTCGCCGCCGTGGTCCAGGGCCGCCAGGTGCTGCCCGACCCGGTCATCGCGATCGAGCACGACCGGGACATCCTGATGCTCGACGCCGGACTGGTCCAGGTCGCCCGCGAGCGCACCCGTGAGGCGAGGCTGCCGCACAACGTGGCCCGCGAGTACTTCGAGGGCCACATCCTCAACACACTCACCGACATGCTGGCCGAGCGCATCGGCACCGACCCCTTCGACGGTTCGAACCTGCTCGACCCGAGCGACATCACCCAGATCCGCGACGACCTCGCCGAGAACCCCGAGGTCTGGTCGGCCATCGACCAGCTGTGGCCGCGGCTGACCCCGCAGAGCCTGGTCGCCGACTTCCTCGCGGACCCCGAGGGATACGTGCCGGACGAGGACGCGGCCGCGATCCGCCGCCCGGTCGACGGGGCCTGGACCACCGCCGACGTCCCCCTCCTCGACGAGGCCGCCGAACTGCTCGGTGAGGACGACCGCGTGGCCCGCGCCCTCGCCGACCAGGAACGCCGCGCCCAGGTGGCGTACGCGCAGGGCGTGCTGGACGTGTCCTACGCCTCCCGTACCTACGAGTTCGAGGACAAGGACGAGGAGGACTCCGAGGTCCTGTCCGCGCACAACATCATCGACGCCGAGCGGATGGCCGAGCGGCACGAGGAGGAGGACCACCGCAGCGCCGCCGAACGCGCGGCGGCCGACCGGACCTGGGCGTTCGGCCACATCATCGTCGACGAGGCGCAGGAGCTCTCGCCGATGGCCTGGCGCCTGCTGATGCGGCGCAGCCCGACCCGCTCGATGACTCTGGTCGGCGACCCCGCGCAGACCGCGGAGGCGGCCGGAGTGGGCTCCTGGTCGGAGATCCTCACCCCCTATGTCGAGGACCGCTGGGAGCACAAGCGTCTCGCCGTCAACTACCGCACCCCGTCCGAGATCATGGACGTGGCGGCGGGCGTACTGCGCGCGCAGCACCCGGACTTCGAGCCGCCGCGTTCGGTGCGTTCGACGGGCGTACGGCCGTGGGCGCGCGCCGCCGGGGACGACCTGCCCGGCACCGTCGCGAAGGCCGTCGCCGAACTGACCCCCGCCGAGGGACGGCTCGCGGTGATCGCGCCCCGCGAACTGCACACCTCGCTCGCGGCCCGGCTGGAGGACGTGACGGCCGGGGAGGAACCCGACCTGACCCGGACGGTCGTCCTCCTCGACCCCCGCCAGGCCAAGGGGCTGGAATTCGACTCCGTCCTCGTGGTCGAACCGGCGCGGTACGGCACGAGCGACCTGTACGTGGCGCTGACGCGGGCGACGCAGGCGCTCGGGATCGTGTACGAGGGCGAGCTGCCCGAGGCGCTGCGGGCGGCGACGGTCTGACCAACGGGCGGGGCGAGGCGCTCACCTTCCTCGCCCCGCCCGGGCAGCACCGACGCGCGACCGTCGACGCCGTGGTGACCGGGGGCGTCAGGCGGGGCGGAGCCAGATCGTGGCCAGGGGAGGCAAAGTCAGGCGAAGGCTGGTGGGGTGGGCGTGGGCGGGGTGGGGCTCGGGTTTGACGGGGTGGGGGTTGTGGACGTCGCTGCCGCCGTAGCGGGCGGTGTCGGTGTTGAGGACTTCGTGCCAGGCGGGGATGTCTTCGGGGATGCCGAGGCGGTAGTCGTGGCGGACGACGGGGGAGAAGTGGCAGACGGCGAGCAGGGGGGTGCCGTCGGTGTCGTGGCGGAGGAAGGCGAGGACGTTGTCGTCGGCGGCGTCGCCGGCGATCCAGGTGAAGCCGGCG